>NZ_JBVJMU010000019.1:0-183854 GCF_055584045.1 Streptomyces sp. NPDC104307 | reverse complement strand
GACTCTATCAGACTCTTTCGTGTCCGATTCCCGGTCGAAGCGGGCCTCGCATTTTCGCTTTCCAGTTCTTCGCTTTCGCGTTTCCCTTTCCGGCGGTCCCAACCCTACCAGACTCGATTTCGTTCCGTTTCCGGTTCGAATTTGAATTCCGGTGGCCGTTGAAGTGGCCTTGCCTTTCGGCGGTTCCGACTTTATCAGAACTTCTGAGTCGGAATTTCCATCCTCCGTGGGAGTCACACGGCGCACGAGTGCGCGCGGTGCTTCCCGGTGAGGCGGAGCCGTAAACGTACTGGAGCGGGGCTCCCCGATGCAAATCGGGGGCCCCGCTCCGGAGTTCGTGCCTGTTCGTGCGCGTCGAGATCAGACCTCGACGACGACCGGAAGGATCATCGGGCGCCGGCGGTAGGTGTCGGAAACCCACTTGCCCACCGTGCGGCGGACCAGCTGCTGCAGCTGGTGCGGCTCCATCACACCGTCCTGGGCGGACTTGTTCAGTGCGTCCTGGACCTTCGGTACGACCGCGCTGAACGCCGAATCATCGATGCCGGAACCCCGGGCCTGGATGTGGGGGCCGCCCACGATCTTGCCGGAGTTGCTGTCGACCACGATGAAGACGGAGATGATCCCCTCATCACCGAGGATCCGGCGGTCCTTGAGGGAGGTCTCGGTGACGTCGCCGACCGAAAGGCCGTCGACGTACACATAACCCGCCTGGACCTTGCCGACGATCTTGGCCTTGCCGTCGATCAGGTCGACGACCACGCCGTCCTCGGCGATGACGATGTGGTCCTTCGGTACACCGGTGAGGGCGCCCAGCTCCGCGTTGGCCCTGAGGTGGCGCCATTCGCCGTGGACCGGCATCAGGTTCTTCGGCTTGCAGATGTTGTAGAAGTACAGCAGCTCGCCGGCCGAGGCGTGGCCCGAGACGTGGACCTTGGCGTTGCCCTTGTGGACGACGTTGGCGCCCCAGCGGGTGAGGCCGTTGATCACGCGGTAGACCGCGTTCTCATTGCCGGGGATCAGCGAAGACGCCAGGATGACCGTGTCGCCCTGGACGATCCGGATCTGGTGATCGCGGTTGGCCATCCGGGACAGGGCCGCCATCGGCTCACCCTGGGAACCCGTGCAGACCAGCACGACCTCGTCGTCCGGCAGGTCGTCGAGGGTCTTGACGTCGACGACGAGACCCGCGGGAACCTTCAGGTAGCCGAGATCACGGGCGATGCCCATGTTCCGGACCATCGACCGTCCGACGAAGGCGACCCGGCGGCCGTATTCGTGAGCCGTGTCGAGGATCTGCTGGATGCGGTGCACGTGGCTGGCGAAGCTCGCCACGATGATGCGCTTCTGAGCATTGGCGAAGACCGTGCGCAGGACGTTCGAGATGTCCCGCTCCGGCGGTACGAAGCCGGGCACCTCCGCGTTCGTCGAGTCGGAGAGCAGCAGGTCGATGCCCTCCTCGCTCAGCCGCGCGAAGGCGTGCAGGTCAGTGAGGCGGCCGTCCAGCGGAAGCTGGTCCATCTTGAAGTCACCGGTGGCGACGGCCATGCCCGCAGGGGTGCGGATGGCGACCGCGAGGGCGTCCGGGATGGAGTGGTTGACCGCGATGAACTCGCAGTCGAAGACGCCGATGCGTTCGCGCTGGCCCTCCGTGACCTCAAGGGTGTACGGACGGATGCGGTGCTCCTGGAGCTTCGCCTCGATGAGCGCGAGGGTCAGCTTGGAGCCGATCAGCGGGATGTCCGGCTTCAGGCGCAGCAGATACGGGACGCCACCGATGTGGTCCTCGTGGCCGTGCGTGAGGACGATGCCCTCGATGTCGTCGAGACGGTCCCGGATCGTCGTGAAGTCCGGAAGGATCAGGTCGATTCCGGGCTGCTCCTCCTCGGGGAAGAGGACGCCGCAGTCGACGATGAGCAGGCGGCCGCCGTACTCGAAGACCGTCATGTTGCGGCCGATTTCGCCGAGGCCACCGAGCGGGGTGACCCGCAGGCCGCCCTTCGGGAGCTTCGGCGGGGTGCCGAGTTCAGGATGCGGATGACTCAAAAGACTCTCCTTACCACACGCGCCACGTACCGCTTGGGCACGTGGCGCGCATGTCAATCGTGCACTTGCTGTTGTCTTGGGGTGTTGCCCTCTTGCGAGGTTTCTTCGCGTATTCAGTTGTGAAGTCTGTGGTTACAGCTGTACCCCACCGGCGGCGAGATCGATCTTGAGTTGTGCCGTTTCGTGCGCGGAGAGTTCGACCAAGGGGAGACGCAGCGGGCCTGCGGGGAGACCCTGGAGGGTCAGCGCGGCCTTGGTGGTGATCACGCCCTGGGTACGGAACATGCCGGTGAAGACGGGGAGCAGCTTCTGGTGGATCTCCGTGGCCTTCTGGACGTCGCCGCCGAGGAAGGCCTCCACGAGGGCCCGCAGGTCGGGGGTGACGACATGGCCGACGACGGAGACGAGGCCGACCGCGCCGACCGAGAGGAGCGGGAGGTTCAGCATGTCGTCGCCGGAGTACCAGGCGAGGCCCGACTGGGCGATGGCCCAGCTGGCCCGGCCGAGGTCGCCCTTGGCGTCCTTGTTGGCCACGATGCGCGGGTGCTCCGCGAGCCTCACGAGTGTCTCTGTGTCGATCGGCACACCGCTGCGGCCGGGAATGTCGTACAGCATCACCGGCAGGCCGGTGGTGTCCGCGATCGCGGTGAAGTGCCGCAGCAGACCCTCCTGCGGCGGCTTGTTGTAGTACGGCGTCACGGCGAGGAGGCCGTGCGCGCCGGTTCGCTCGGCGGTGCGGGCGAGCTCGACGCTGTGGCGGGTGTCGTTGGTGCCGATACCGGCGACGACGTGCGCCCGGTCTCCCACTGCTTCGAGCACAGCCCTTACGAGCTGGTCTTTCTCCGCGTCGCTGGTGGTCGGGGACTCGCCGGTGGTGCCGTTGATGATCAGGCCGTCGTTGCCTGCGTCCACCAGATGGGTGGCGAGCCGCTGGGCGCCGTCGAGGTCGAGTGCGCCGTCCGCCGTGAAGGGCGTGACCATAGCGGTGAGGACCCGCCCGAAGGGGGTCTGCGGAGTGGAGATCGGAGCCATGGGTAACACGCTACTCGTTGCTCGGCGCCGGGTGTCCCCTCGGGGGGACAAGCGATAGGAGCCCGGCACTGCCTGCTCGGGGGTTCAAGCAGTGCCGGGTCCGTTTGATCAGCCTAGATGAACTTCACGAAACGCCGCAATACGGACACCGCCTATGGGGCGACGCGTCCATTTTTGTTGAAGGCTGCATGGGTGAGCGGCATGAGCTCCGCCCAGTGCGCCTCCATCCGTTCTCCGACCATTTCGATCTCGCGCTGCGGGAAGGACGGGACCTTCGCCAGCTCGTGCTGGGTGCGCAGGCCGAGGAAGTGCATCAGCGAGCGGGCGTTGCACGTGGCGTACATCGAGGAGAACAGCCCGACCGGGAGAACCGCGCGGGCCACCTCGCGGGCCACACCCGCCGCGAGCATCTCCTGGTACGCCTCGTACGCCTGGCGGTAGGAGTCCTCCATGACGCGGCCCGTGAGCTCCTGCTGGGCCTCGGTGCCCTCGACGAACTCGTACTTGCCGGGACGGCCCTGCTGGACGAGCTTGCGGGACTCCCCCGGTACGTAGAAGACCGGCTCCAGCTCCCTGTAGCGGCCCGATTCCTCGTTGTACGACCAGCCGACGCGGTGCCGCATGAACTCGCGGAACACGAAGATCGGGGCGCTGATGAAGAAGGTCATCGAGTTGTGCTCGAACGGGCTTCCGTGCCGGTCCCGCATCAGGTAGTTGATGAGCCCCTTGGAGCGCTCAGGATCCTTGGTGACCTCCTCCAGGGACTGTTCGCCGGCCGTGGAGACACGGGCGGCGAAGAGCACATCGGAGTCGCCTGCGGCATGTTTCACCAGCTCAACGGTGACATCACTGCGGAAGCTGGGCTTTGCGGGCTCGGGGGTCTCGGTCACCGGCGGGGTCCTTCCAATGGCGTCGCTCGGGCGGCGCCCACTCTACGGGCCGCCTCTGACAACGCGGTCGGCACCGCCCTTTCGAGGATTCTTTCGACCAATTCGGCGATTCGGGGCACCGATCGGGCCCGCCATGCGTCTGACTCATTAGCACCACCCGATACAGAGTTCAAGGAGAGTTACCTCATGTTCCGCCGGCGTGAAGCCGTCCCGTTCTCGTTCGTGGCCGAGGCCGACCGATTCCGCAGCAACGTCACACCGCCGCCCCGGGAGCGCACCACCCTCTCCGAGCTGGCGGCCCGCAGCCTCGTCGGCTTCGCCGTGGTCGCCGGCCTCGCCGGATCACTGCTGCTCGGCCTTCCGGCCCTGGCACCCGATCAGTCGCCGTCGCACAGCCAGCAGACCGAGGCAGCACCGGGGCACTGACTCGTACGGGCCCCCTGGGGTGGTACGCCCTGCCACCCCCTCGGTAGCCTCACCGGGCACAGCAATCGAGCGTGCTTGTGAGTGAGGATCAGTCGTGCCCCTGCCCTTCCTGACGGCCGACCGCGCGTTTGACGCGAGCGCTGAGGATGTAGCGCTGCCGTTCGACGACCACGACAGCTGGCGGCGTCCCTACCGCCCCGGACCGTGGCGGGTCGCGGCTGCGGCCACCCTTTTGCTGCTCGCCTCGTTCATCCTGTTCGCGGGGATGATCATCGCGTTCGCCGGAGCCGGGCCCGGGGCGGGTGCCTGTCTCGCGCTCGCGCTCGCCGTGATCATCTGCGCCCTGCGGATGCTGCGGATCGGCGCCTGGGTGAGCCGGCACGGCGTGCGCCGCGTCGGCTTCTTCCGTACGACGACCGTGCCGTGGAACCGCGCCACCGCGGTCCGTACGGTGCAGCAGCCGGTGAAGTGGCTCGGGTTCCCCCGGACGGTTCAGGGCCAGGCCCTGATCGTCGTGCGCCGGGGTGGCGACGCGGTGCCGCCGCTGCTCACGGACTCCAACGCGGACTTCCTCACGCGGGGCGAGGCGTTTGACCGGGCGGCCGACACGATTGAGGCGTGGGGGGACGAGTACCGGCAGCAGTAGGGCCCGTGGCCTTGCCGCCCGGCGACCGGGGTCCCTCGGTCGCCGGGCGGCTTTTCTGTGTCCTCAATCGCCGGACGGGCTCAAAAGATCGTCCTCAAACGCCGGACGGGCTTGAGGTGCCTGACGGGCTCGGGGTGTCTGCCGGGCCTGAAGTGACATTCGGGCTCGGGGTGCCTGACGGGCTCGGAGTGTTCGCCGGGCCTGAAGTGACATTCGGGCTCGGGGTGCCTGACGGGCTCGGAGTGTTCGCCGGGTCCGAAGTGACATTCAGGCTCGGGGTGTCTGCCGGGGCTGAGGTGCCCGGCCGGGTCCGGAGCGGTGTGCCGGTGTTGTGCAGTGCGATCGCCCGTTGCATGGCCTTGCGGGCCCGGGGAGTGTCCCTGGCGTCCTGGTAGGCGACCGCCAGGCGGAACCAGCAGCGCCAGTCGTCCGGGGTGTCCTCCGTCTCCGCCTGGCGGCGGGCGAAGGCCGCGTCGGCGGAGTCGCGGTCGATGCGGCCGCTCGGGGTACGGGCCAGGTCGTCGACCGGCAGCCCGCCCTCGGCGTCGAGCTCGGCGGCCAGGACGTTGGCCCGTCGGACGAACTGGGTGTTCTTCCAGAGGAACCAGGTGCCGATCAGCGGCAGGATCAGCACCGCGACCCCGAAGGTCACCGTGAGCAGCGTGCCGTGCCGGATGAGCAGGACGCCACGGCTGCCGGCCAGGACGAAGTAGAAGACCAGGACGGCGGCGGTGACGGTGTACGTGATCTTTGCGCGCATGGCGGTGGGCTCAGTCAGTTCAGGTCGAGGAAGTTTTCCAGGCCGAACGTGAGGCCCGGAGTGGTCACGACACGGCGGGTACCGAGCAGGATGCCCGGCATGAAGCTGCTGTGGTGCAGCGAGTCGTGCCGGATGGTGAGGGTCTCGCCCTCACTGCCGAGCAGCACCTCCTGGTGGGCCAGGAGGCCACGGAGCCGGACCGAGTGGACCGGGATCCCGTCGACGTCCGCTCCGCGCGCCCCGTCCAGCGCCGTGCTGGTGGCGTCGGGCTGGGGTGCGCTGCCCGCGTCGCGGCGGGCAGCGGCGATGAGCTGGGCGGTGCGGGCGGCAGTGCCGGAGGGGGCGTCGGCCTTGTTCGGGTGGTGGAGCTCGATCACCTCGACCGACTCGAAGTAGCGCGCGGCCTGCTGCGCGAACTTCATCGTGAGGACAGCGCCGATGGAGAAGTTGGGCGCGATGAGCACACCGGTCTCCGGCGAGCCGGAGAGCCAGGTGTTCAGCTGCGCGAGCCGTTCGTCGGTCCAGCCGGTGGTGCCGACCACCGCGTTGATGCCGTGCCGGACGCAGAAGTCGAGGTTCTCCATCACCGACGCGGGCGTGGTGAGCTCGACGACTGCCTGGGCGCCGGTGTCCGTGAGGGTCTCCAGCTTGTCGCCGCGGCCGAGTGCGGCCACCAGCTCCATGTCCTCCGCGGCCTCGACAGCTCGTACCGCCTCGGAGCCGATACGGCCCCTGGCACCGAGAACGGCTACGCGCAGCTTGCTCATGCTTACTTCTTTCGGGTGACTAGGCCACTGATTCGTGGAGGCGGTCGGCCTGCTTGTCCTTGAGCGGGCCGATGACCGACAGCGAGGGGCGGTGTCCGAGGACCTCGCCCGCCACCGCACGGACGTCGTCCGGGGTGACCTGTGCGATGCGGGCCAGCATGTCGTCGACCGACATCTGCTCGCCCCAGCACAGTTCGCTCTTGCCGATGCGGTTCATGAGCGCGCCGGTGTCCTCCAGGCCGAGGACCGTGGATCCGGAGAGCTGGCCGATGGCTCGGCCGATCTCGTCGTCGTCCAGTCCGTCCGCCGCGACGCGGTCGAGCTCCTCGCGGCAGATCTTGAGGACGTCGTGCACCTGGCTGGGCCGGCAGCCCGCGTACACCCCGAAGAGGCCGCAGTCCGCGAAGCCCGAGGTGTACGAGTACACGCTGTAGGCGAGGCCGCGCTTCTCCCGTACCTCCTGGAAGAGGCGGGAGCTCATTCCGCCGCCGAGGGCGGTGTTGAGTACGCCGAGTGCCCAGCGGCGCTCGTCGGTGCGGGCCAGTCCCGGCACACCGAGGACGACGTGGGCCTGCTCGGTCTTGCGGTTGATCAGGTCGACCCGGCCCGCGGTGCGCAGCGTGCGGGAGCCCGTACGGGGCGCCACCGGCGTCGCGTCGGTGCGGGAGAGCGCGCCGGCCCGCTCGAAGGCCTTGCGGACCTGGCGCACGACCGTGGCGTGGTCGACGTTGCCCGCGGCGGCGACGACGAGGTGCGTGGGGTCGTAGTGCTTCTTGTAGAAGCGGGCGATCTGGCCGCGGCTCAGTGCGTTGACCGTGTCGACCGTGCCGAGGACCGGGCGTCCCAGGGGGGTGTCGCCGAGCATGGTGTGCGCGAACAGGTCGTGCACACAGTCGCCCGGGTCGTCCTCCGTCATGGCGATCTCCTCAAGGATGACGCCGCGCTCGGCGTCGACGTCCTCGGGGGCGATCAGGGAGCCGGTCAGCATGTCGCAGACGACATCGATGGCCAGCGGCAGGTCCGTGTCGAGGACCCGCGCGTAGTAGCAGGTGTACTCCTTCGCCGTGAAGGCGTTCATCTCGCCGCCGACCGCGTCGATGGCGGAGGAGATGTCCAGCGCGCTGCGCTTGCCGGTGCCCTTGAAGAGGAGGTGTTCGAGGTAGTGCGTCGCGCCGTTCAGGGTCGGGGTCTCGTCGCGTGATCCGACGTTGGCCCAGATCCCGAAGGTGGCAGAGCGTACGGAGGGCAGGGTCTCGGTGACGATGCGCAGGCCGCCGGGGAGGACCGTGCGGCGGACCGTGCCGATGCCGTTGCTGCCCTTGAGAAGCGTTTGGGTACGGGCGACGGCCCGCGCCTCCGAAGAGGTGCGGGCCGTCGTCGCGGAACTACGGGACGTCACTTGTCGGTGTCGTCCTTCTTCTCGTCCTCTTCACCCTCGATGACGGGGATGAGGGAGAGCTTGCCGCGGGAGTCGATCTCGGCGATCTCGACCTGGACCTTGGAGCCGACGGCGAGCACGTCCTCGACGTTCTCCACGCGCTTGCCACCGGCGAGCTTGCGGATCTGCGAGATGTGCAGCAGACCGTCCTTGCCGGGCATCAGGGAGACGAACGCACCGAAGGTGGTGGTCTTGACGACCGTACCCAGGTAGCGCTCGCCGACCTCCGGCATGGTCGGGTTGGCGATCGCGTTGATCGTGGCGCGCGCGGCCTCGGCCTGCGAGCCCTGCTGGGCACCGATGTAGATGGTGCCGTCGTCCTCGATCGTGATGTCGGCGCCGGTGTCCTCCTGGATCTGGTTGATCATCTTGCCCTTGGGGCCGATGACCTCACCGATCTTGTCCACCGGGATCTTGACGGTGATGATCCGCGGGGCGTTCGGGGACATCTCGTCCGGGACGTCGATGGCCTCGTTCATCACGTCGAGGATGTGGAGGCGGGCGTCACGGGCCTGCTTCAGCGCGGCGGCCAGGACCGAGGCGGGGATGCCGTCGAGCTTGGTGTCGAGCTGGAGGGCGGTCACGAACTGCTTCGTACCGGCGACCTTGAAGTCCATGTCACCGAACGCGTCCTCCGCACCGAGGATGTCGGTGAGGGCGACGTAGTGGGTCTTGCCGTCGATCTCCTGCGAGATCAGGCCCATGGCGATACCGGCGACGGCGGCCTTGAGGGGCACACCGGCGTTCAGCAGCGACATGGTGGAGGCGCAGACCGAGCCCATGGACGTCGAGCCGTTGGAGCCCAGCGCCTCGGAGACCTGGCGGATCGCGTAGGGGAACTCCTCGCGCGACGGCAGTACCGGCACGATGGCGCGCTCGGCGAGCGCGCCGTGGCCGATCTCGCGGCGCTTGGGCGAGCCCACGCGGCCGGTCTCACCGACGGAGTACGGCGGGAAGTTGTAGTTGTGCATGTAGCGCTTGCGGGTCACCGGGGAGAGGGTGTCCAGCTGCTGCTCCATGCGGAGCATGTTGAGGGTGGTGACGCCCAGGATCTGGGTCTCGCCACGCTCGAACAGCGCCGAGCCGTGCACGCGCGGGATGGCCTCGACCTCGGCGGCGAGCGTACGGATGTCCGTGACGCCGCGGCCGTCGATGCGGACCTTGTCCTTGATGACGCGCTCGCGGACCAGCTTCTTGGTCAGCGCGCGGTAGGCACCGGAGATCTCCTTCTCGCGGCCCTCGAAGGCCGGGAGGAGCTTCTCGCCCGCGATCTCCTTGATGCGGTCGAGCTCCGCCTCGCGGTCCTGCTTGCCGGCGATGGTGAGCGCCTTGGCGAGCTCGGTGCTGACGGCCTTGGTGAGCGCCTCCAGGACGTCGTCCTGGTAGTCGAGGAAGACCGGGAACTCACCGGTGGGCTTGGCAGCCTTGGCGGCGAGGTCCGACTGGGCCTTGCAGAGCGACTTGATGAAGGGCTTCGCGGCTTCCAGACCGGCGGCGACGACCTCTTCGGTCGGGGCCTCCGCGCCGTCCTTGACGAGCTGGATGGTCTTCTCGGTGGCCTCGGCCTCGACCATCATGATCGCGACGTCGCCGTCCTCCAGGACGCGACCGGCGACGACCATGTCGAAGACGGCGTCCTCAAGCTCGGTGTGCGTCGGGAAGGCGACCCACTGGCCCTTGATCAGGGCGACGCGGGTGGCGCCGATGGGGCCGGAGAAGGGCAGGCCCGCCAGGATCGTCGAGGCGGAGGCGGCGTTGATCGCGACCACGTCGTACAGGTGGTCGGGGTTGAGCGCCATGATCGTCTCGACGATCTGGATCTCGTTGCGCAGGCCCTTCTTGAAGGAGGGGCGCAGCGGGCGGTCGATCAGGCGGCAGGTGAGGATCGCGTCCTCGGAGGGGCGGCCCTCCCGGCGGAAGAAGGAGCCGGGGATCTTGCCGGCGGCGTACTGCCGCTCCTCGACGTCCACCGTGAGGGGGAAGAAGTCGAGCTGGTCCTTGGGCCGCTTGGAAGCGGTGGTGGCCGACAGCACCATGGTGTCGTCGTCCAGGTACGCGACGGCGGAGCCGGCGGCCTGCTTGGCCAGGCGGCCCGTCTCGAAGCGGATGGTGCGGGTGCCGAAGGTTCCGTTGTCGATAACGGCCTCGGCGTAGTGGGTCTCGTTCTCCACTAGTGTTTTCTCCATACTCGTCGTCTTTCGTCCTGTCGCCCGTGTGGCGCAGGACGGTGCGGAGAGGCGCACCGTGTGTGCGGGGCCGGTCTTCGATCGAAGCTCCCGGGCGTTGTCCCGGGGGCCACTACCGAGGACCGGCGGCGGCCGTGGGGCGCCTCTCCTCGTCTGGTGTTGTACGTCCAGGTTACTGAGCTTGACCCCAGTCCCGCACGTACGGCAAAGGGAGCGGCCCCATGGATACGGGCACCGCTCCCTTTCACAGCGTCTTTACTTGGCGCCGCCGGCCGCGCCACGGCGGATGCCGAGGCGGTCGACGAGCGCACGGAAGCGCTGGATGTCCTTCTTGGCCAGGTACTGCAGAAGGCGGCGACGCTGGCCGACCAGGATCAGCAGACCACGACGGGAGTGGTGGTCGTGCTTGTGCGTCTTGAGGTGCTCCGTGAGGTCCGAGATGCGGCGGGAGAGCATGGCCACCTGAACCTCGGGGGAACCGGTGTCGCCCTCCTTCTGCGCGAACTCGGTCATGATCTGCTTCTTCGTAGCGGCGTCGAGCGGCACGCGGTACTCCTCTAGGTGTTCGATGCGCCCACGAGTGCCCCTGGTCTTGATCTCAGGGGAGCTTGCGTGACTCGGGAGCGAAGGTCCGATGAGCGCAGTTCCCAGAACGAACCGGGAACGCGTACACAAACGGCCACACCCAGACTACCAGCCGCCCGGAGCGCACCCGACGGGAGCACGGACGCGAGCCGGGCGCTGCGGAATTCCGGACCGCGTCCCCCGCCCGTTCCTGGCCTGTACGGTGCCGTGCAGAGGCACCGTACGGAGAGGAAGACTTGACGATGGGCACGCAGGCGGAGAAGGACGAGCTGTACGCACTCGACATCTCGGGGGTGGAATGGCTGAGCGCGCCCGGCACCGAGGATGCCGAGGAGCGTGTCGAGATCGCGCATCTGCCCGGCGGGGCGGTGGCGATGAGGTCCTCGCTGGATCCCGAGACCGTGCTGCGCTACACGGAGGCCGAGTGGCGCGCCTTCGTACTGGGCGCCCGGGACGGCGAGTTCGACCTCAAGTAACGGGGCGAGCGACGGTACGGCGGTACGCGGACTCAGCCGCTGTCGCGGTGGGCACAGGCCCCGGTCGCGGCGGGCACAGTGGGCACGTTCAGGTGGACGTGCCCACTGTGGTGTGCGAAATGTTCAGGTTTCCCTGCGTAGATGTGCCCGTTTGATCGCATCTCCCTTCACTCTCTGCCGTACTCAGTTCACTTGGGGGCAGTACGTGACGTAGGGGACAGTGCCCGCGGTGCCGTACGGCCTGCCGTACCGGGCCCGATGACGATTAGGGTGGGTCCGGACGCGGCAGAGGAACCTGCGGGCAGGCAATGCGCGTTACAGGGGGAGAGCCGGGCGGTTCGCACTGTGGGAACGGTCGCCCCCACCCACCACGGCACAGAGGGTGCTCGACCACACCAGGAGGCAAAGTGAACGGCGATCGGGACGAGATGCGCGGGAGCTGGGACAGGCCCGTCGACGAGTCGACCGACGCGGAGCCCGCCGAGACGACGGGTGAGTTCACCATCGACTACACCCCGCCCGCCTGGTACACGCAGAATACGCCGGGCGACTCCTCGGGTGGCGCAGGAACACACCTGGCTCCGCCCCCGCCGCCCAACGGCGCACCGGTGTCCGCACCCGGGCTGCCGGCGGGCGGCGGTTTCGAACCCGGCTGGGCGCCGACCCCGCCCCCCCAGGCCCAGCCCGCCCCGGCCCAGCCCGCCCCGGTGCCCGCTCCCCCGGTGCGGCCGACGGGCGCCGCGGACGTCGGCGGTGCGGCCGATCCGTCCGGGAACGGCGATGTGGAGAGCGGCTCGACCGTGCGGTTCTCGTCCGCCGCGCTGAGGCGGGAGATCGCGGAGCGCGAGACGCCGGCCGGTTCGCCGGGTGCCGACGCGGACGCGGCTGACGCCGGTACGGACGCGGACGCGGGTGACTCGGGTACGGACCCGGCCGCCGGACAGGACGGGACCACCGGGGAGAGCGGCGAGCCCGAGACGGCAGCGCCGTCCGACACCGCGGCAACCGAGCCCTCGGCCGACGCGACGAACGGCGCGGGCTCCGACAGCACGCCGCAGGCCGACGCGCCGTCCACCGACGCCCCGCAGAACGCCGGCGCCCCGTCCTCCCCCAACGCACCGCAGAACACCCCCACCCCCTGGGCACCGGCGCCGCCGCAGGGCGGGCTTCCGCCGCTGCCGCCCTCCTTCCAGCCGGCCGCACCGCAGCCCGGCGCGCCCCAGCCCGCGCCGCAGTGGCCGGGACAGCCCCCGGCGAACGAGGCACCGGGCGGCTACGGGTTTCCGCAGAACCCGGCGGCTCAGGCCGCCCAGGCGCCTCAGAACCCGCAGCAGCCCGCGTTTCCTCAGCAGCCCCAGCCCGGAGCGCCCGCGCCGCAGGCGGGCTACGGCTTCCCCCAGCAGCCTCCGGCACCGCAGCAGCCGCAGCAGCTCCACCAGCAGCAGCCCGGAGCCCCGCTCCCGATGCCGCACACGCAGCAGCCCTCCCCTTACGCACCGCAGGCCCCTCAGCCGCAGGCAGCGCAGTGGCCCGCTCAGCAGCCCGGCGGCGGGGGCGCCCCGCTGCCACCGCCCGGAGCCCAGCCGCAGCAGCAGGGCGGCTACGGCTTCCCCCAGGGCAACCAGGGCAACCAGGGCAACCCGAACCTGCCCGCCCAGATCACCCCGCCCCAGCCCCAGCAGGGTCAGCCGGGTCAGCAGCTTCCGCCGCAGGGTGCGCCGGTCGACCCGCGCACCGGAGCCGCCTGGCCCACCCCCGTCACCCACGACCAGCGGGAGCGTTCGGTACAGGGCGCGCCGCTGGGGTACACGGCCGCGGTGGAGCTCTCGTCCGACCGGCTGGTCCGGGGCAAGCAGAAGACGAAGAGCAGCCGCGGGCCGTCCGCGGCCTCCCGCTTCAAGATCGGTGGCAAGAAGGAGGAGATCGAGCGGCAGCGCAAGCTCGAACTGATCCGCACCCCGGTCCTCTCCTGCTACCGGATCGCGGTGATCAGCCTCAAGGGCGGCGTCGGCAAGACCACGACGACCACCGCGCTCGGCTCCACCCTGGCCACCGAGCGGCAGGACAAGATCCTCGCCATCGACGCCAACCCGGACGCCGGAACGCTGGGCCGCCGGGTCCGCCGCGAGACCGGGGCGACCATCCGCGACCTGGTGCACGCGATCCCGCACCTCCACTCGTACATGGACATCCGGCGGTTCACCTCGCAGGCGTCCTCCGGTCTGGAGATCATCGCCAACGACGTGGACCCGGCGGTCTCGACGACGTTCAACGACGAGGACTACCGGCGCGCGATCGAGGTGCTGGGCAAGCAGTACCCGATCATCCTCACCGACTCCGGCACCGGTCTCCTCTACAGCGCGATGCGCGGTGTGCTGGACCTCGCCGACCAGCTGATCATCATCTCCACTCCGTCGGTCGACGGTGCGTCAAGTGCCTCCACCACGCTGGACTGGCTGTCGGCGCACGGCTATGCCGATCTCGTGCAGCGGTCGCTCACGGTGATCTCCGGCGTGCGCGAGACCGGCAAGATGATCAAGGTCGACGACATCGTGCAGCACTTCGAGACGCGCTGCCGAGGCGTGGTCGTCGTACCGTTCGACGAGCATCTGTCGGCCGGCGCCGAGGTCGACCTCGACATGATGCGTCCGAAGACGCGGGAGGCGTACTTCAACCTCTCCGCCCTCGTCGCGGAGGACTTCGCGCGCGCCCAGCAGCAGCAGGGGCTGTGGACGGCCAACGGCGGCAACCAACCGCCGCAGTACGCACCGCCGATGCCCGGCCAGCAGCAGGCGCCGGGCCAGCAGCCCTACCCGCAGCAGCAGCCGGGCCAGCCGTATCCGCCCCAGCAGCCCTACGGCGGGCAGCAGCCCCAGCAGCCGTACGGGGGGCAGCAGCCCTACCCCCAGCAGGGGGCTCCCGGTGGCGGGCAGGGCTGGCAGCAGCAGCCCCCGCAGGCCCAGCCGCCCGCAGACCCGAGCGGTCAGCCGCCGCAGCACCAGCAATACGGCGGACAGGCCGGCCGGCCCGGTCAGCCGGGACAGCCCGCTCACCCCGGACTGCAGGGCCCGGTGCCTCCCGCCGGATGGCAGCAGCAGCCGCCGTCAGCGCCTCAGCAGTAAGGCGTCAGAGGTCTAAACCAATGAGGGTCCGCATCGTCTCCACGATGCGGACCCTCTGCGCATTCCCGCAGCCCACACGCCGTTTCGATGACCGTTGACGCGGCTCGACCACCGCTGATAAACCTTCGCTTCACCAGCTGGCGATCCACAGATCAACCCGCCTTCTCCGTGCGAGTCATGACGCGAGGTCCCTGACCATGGTCGAAAGAGTCCCACCCCACGCCGCCCAGCCACGTTCACGTCTGCGTATCCTCCTGGCCTCCGGTGCCGCCGCTCTCGGGCTCGCCGCCGCGTCCGTCGTGCCGGGGGTCCCGCTCGGGGCCGCCTCGCCCCAGCAGGCGCAGGCCGCCGACAGCGGCAAGACGACACTGACCGTCGCGGTCGCGCAGAGCGTCGACTCACTGAGTCCGTTCCTCGCCCAGAAGCTGATGAGCACCAGCCTCACCCGGCTCATGTACGACTTCCTGACGAACTACGACGCCAAGGACAACCACGCGATCCCGGGCCTGGCCACCAAGTGGGAGCCGTCCGCGGACAAGCTGACGTGGACCTACACCATTCGGTCCAACTCCAAGTGGTCCGACGGCCAGCAGGCCACCGCGGAGGACGCGGCCTGGACCTTCAACAAGATCATGACCGATGACGCCGCAGGCCAGGCCAACGGCGGCTTCGTCACCAACTTCAAGAAGGTGACGGCTCCGAGCCCCACGAAGCTGGTCATCGAGCTGAAGGAGCCGCAGGCCACCATGGCCGCGCTCGATGTCCCGATCGTCCCCAAGCACCTCTGGGACAAGGTCGGGGACTTCTCGAAGTTCAACAACGACACGAAGTTCCCGATCGTGGGCAACGGGCCGTTCATCCTGACCGACTACAAGGTCGACCAGTATGTGAAGCTCAAGGCCAATAAGGACTTCTGGCGCGGTTCGCCCAAGTTCGACGAGGTCGTCTTCAAGACCTACAAGGACCAGGACGCCGCGGTCGCCGCACTCCGCAAGGGCGAGGTCTCCTTCGTCGCCGGTTCCCCCGCGCTGACACCCGCCCAGGCCAACTCGCTCAAGGGCGAGAAGAACGTCAAGGTGAACGAGGGTCCCGGCCGCCGGTTCTTCGCGCTGGCCACCAACCCCGGCGCGCAGACCAAGGACGGCAAGAAGTTCGGCAACGGCAACAAGGCGCTGCTCGACCAGAAGGTCCGCCAGGCACTGTTCCTGTCGATCGACCGCGACACCCTGATCGACAAGGTCTTCCAGGGCCACGCCGTCAACGGCGCCGGCTACATCCCGCCGCGCTTCCCGGCGTACAAGTGGGAACCCTCCGCAGACCAGAAGCTGGGCTACGACCCGGCCAAGGCGGCCAAGCTCCTCGACCAGGCGGGCTACAAGCTCAAGGGTGACCAGCGCGTCGGCAAGGACGGCAAGCCGCTCGACCTGCGCATCCTCTGCCACGCCACGGACCCGAATGACAAGGCGGTCGGCAAGTACCTGAAGGAGTGGTGGGGCAAGCTCGGCATCGGCCTCAAGGTCGACTGCCTCGACGACGTCTCCGTACCCTGGTTCGCCGGTGAGTACGACCTCGCCTTCGACGGCTGGTCCGTCAACCCGGACCCGGACTTCGTCCTCGGCATCCACACCTGCGCCGCCCTGCCGGTCAAGGCCAAGGAGAGCGCGACCACGGACGACTTCATCTGCGACAAGACGTACGACGAGCTGTACAAGAAGCAGCTCGCCGAGTACGACCCGGCCAAGCGGGCGGACATCGTCAAGCAGATGCAGTCCTGGCTCTACGACTCCGGGTACATGAACGTCATCGCGTACCCGAACGCGGTCGAGGCCTACCGCACCGACCAGATCAAGTCGATCACGACCATGCCGGAGGCGGCCGGCAACATCTACGGCCAGGACGGTTACTGGAGCTGGTGGTCGGCCGTACCGGCGGGCGGCGGCGACGGCACGGACAGCGACAGCGGATCGAGTTCCACCGGGGTCGTCATCGGCATCGTGGTCGTCGTCGTAGTCCTCGCGGGTGGCGGATTCCTCCTCATGAGGCGGCGTCGCACCACCGCGGACGACCGCGAGTAGTTCCATGGACCGCGGGTACTTCCCGCGGACGGGATGAGAGGGAGCGGCGGCGGGGCCCGAAGCACTGCGGCCCCGCCGGCCGGTCCCTCTAAGCGCAGCACGAGTAACGAGAGTTCCCTCATGACAGCTGACAGCACTCCGGCGCTCGTGAAACAGGCGGATGCGGATACCGAAGGCCCGGCTCCGGCCGGTCCGGCGGCCGCCCGCGGCCCACGGGCGCGCAATACCAAGGCCTATCTCAGGTATGTGGCCGCCAAGATCCTCGGCGCGATCGTCTCGCTGTTCGCCGTACTGGTCACCAGTTTCTTCCTCTTCCGGCTCATCCCCAGCGACCCGGTGAAGCAGATGACGGGCGGCCGCCGGGTCTCGGCGGAGCAGCTCCAGTCGCTGCGTCATCAGCTCGGCCTCGACCAGCCGATGTGGAAGCAGTTCACCTCCTACGTGGGCGACGCGCTCACCGGCGACTTCGGCACCTCGTACCAGTTCCACGCCCCGGTGATGGACAAGATCGTCGAGGCGCTTCCGGCGACGCTGCTGCTCACCGGCACGGCGTACGTCCTCTACAGCGCGCTGGGCATCTGGCTGGGCACCCGTACCGCCTGGCGCAACGGCTCCACGAGCGACCGGTTCAACACCGCGCTGGCGCTCACGCTCTACTCGGTGCCGTCGTTCTGGCTCGGGCTGCTCCTGATCATCGTCTTCTCCGTGGGCATCGGGCCGATCCCGGGGATGTTCCCGACCGGCGGTCTGGAGTCGGGCAACGAGACCGGTCTCGCGTACGTACTGGACGTGGCGCACCACATGGTGCTCCCGGTGATCACCCTGGTCGCGGTCGGCTACGCGCAGACGCTGCTGGTGATGCGCTCCTCGCTGCTCGACGAGATGGGCAGCGACTACCTGACGACGGCCCGCGCGAAGGGACTGCGCGACGACGCGGTACGACGCAAGCACGCCGTGCCCAACGCGATGCTGCCGACCTTCACGCTGATGTTCGTCAACCTGGGACATGTGGTCGCCGGACAGATCCTGGTCGAGACGGTGTTCTCCTGGCCGGGTCTCGGCGGCCTCTTCTACCAGGGGCTCAGCGTCCCTGACCTGCCACTCGTCCAAGGGCTGTTCTTCGTCTTCGCCACCGCGGTGATCCTGGCGAACACCCTGGCCGATGTGCTGTATCCGCTGCTCGATCCCCGGGTGGGCCGATGACGACCGAATCCATGCCGGCCTCCACCCCGGAGGCCGAGAAGCCCACGCCCGAAGGTACGGGTACCGGGGCGGCCAAGAGCCCGCGCGCGCTGGCACGGGCCCGCAAGCGCCGCTCCGTGGCCCGCTTCTGGCGCGAGTACCGCAAGCACCCGGGCGGGCTGTGGGGGCTGGCCGGGCTGATCCTGATCGCACTGATCGCCCTGTTCGCGCCGGTCCTGGTCGGCACCGACTCGCAGAGCGTCACCTCCGCCCCCGGCGGTGCGCTGGAGTCCCCGAGCGGTGAGTTCCCGCTCGGCACCGACCAGTTCGGACGCAGCGTGCTCGCCCTGCTGGTGTGGGGGGCGCGCGTCTCGCTGACGGTGGGGCTGCTCGCCGCCTTCCTGTGCGTCGCCATCGGCACGGTCGTCGGCATCCTCGCGGGCCACTTCCGCGGCTGGTACTCGACGGTCCTGATGCGGGTCACCGACTGGTTCCTGGTGATGCCGACCCTTGTCCTGGCGATCGCGCTCGCCACCGTGATGGACCGCTCACTGTGGACGGTCATCATCGCGATCGGCGTCACCACCTGGCCGACGACGGCCCGTCTGGTGCGGGCGCAGACGCTCGCCGTGGAGTCCCGCCCCTACATCGAGCGGGCCCGCGCGCTGGGCGGCGGACACGGCCACATCATGACCAGGCACGTCCTGCCGAACGTGATGCCGCTGGTGCTCGCCCAGACCACGCTGGTGATCTCCAGCGCGATCCTGACCGAGGCCACCCTGGCCTTCCTCGGCCTCGGAGACCCGACCATCGTCTCCTGGGGCGGCATGCTCCAGGACGCCCGCGAGGCCGGCGCGGTCAGCGCGGGCGACTGGTGGTACCTGGCGCCGCCCGGTATCGCCATCGCCCTGGTGGCCCTGGCGTTCACGCTGTGCGGCCGCGCCATCGAGACCGTCCTCAATCCCAAGCTGGGGGTGGCCCGTTGAGCACGACGAGCATCGTCAAGACGCCTCTTCTCCAAGTCCGCGATCTGACGGTGACGTACGCCGGAGGGGCCCAGGCGGTCCGCGGGGTGGATCTGGAGGTGGACGCGGGCCAGAAGCTCGGCATCGCCGGGGAGTCGGGCTGCGGTAAGTCGACGCTGGCGCTCGCGCTGCTGCGGCTGCTGCCGGCCGGCACCAAGGTCACCGGCGAGATCCTGCTGAACGGCGAGAACGTCCTGACCATGAAGTGGGGCCAGGTCCGGGCCGTGCGCTGGGCCGGTGCCTCGATCGTCTTCCAGGGCGCGATGCACTCGCTCAACGCGGTGCACCGCATCGGGGACCAGATCGCCGAGCCGATCGTGCTGCACAGCAAGGCGTCCCAGGCCGCCGCCCGGAAGCGGGCCGGCGAGCTGCTGGAGCAGGTGGGCCTGCCCGCCGCCCGGGTGGACGCCTATCCGCACGAGCTGTCCGGTGGGCAGCGGCAGCGCGTGATGATCGCGATGGCGCTCGCCTGCGACCCGGGCCTGATCATCGCGGACGAGCCGACGACCGCCCTCGATGTGATGATCCAGGCCCAGATCCTGCGCCTGATCGAGCAGCTGGTCTCCGAGCAGGACCTCGGACTGATCATGATCAGCCATGACCTGGCAGTGCTCTCCGACACCTGCGACCGGCTCGCGGTGATGTACGCGGGACGGGTCGTCGAGCAGGGCCCCGCCTCCGAGGTCTACGAGAACGCGACCCATCCGTACAGCAAGGCGCTGTCGGGCGCCTTCCCGCGCATCGGGGACCCGGCCTCCCGGTTCGCTCCCCGGGGGCTGCCGGGCGATCCGCCCGACCCGTCGGCGCTGCCGGCCGGCTGCACGTTCCACCCCCGCTGCCCGGTGGCCCTGGACTCCTGCGCCACACAGGACCAGGAGCTGCGGGACGCCGGGCCGGGGCGGCGGGCCGCCTGTGTGCTGGTGGGTCCGCAGGGGGCCGCGGCGCCGGTCCTGCCGGGCGCAGAGGAAGCAAGGAGCACCACATGAGCACCACCACGGACCTGCTGAGCGCCCAGGCGCTGCAGGTCACCTTCCCCGGCCGGCACGGCGCGGAGCCGGCGCGGGCGGTCGACGGCGTCGACCTGGACATCAGGCCGGGCGAGATCGTCGCCCTGGTCGGGGAGTCCGGGTGCGGCAAGACGACACTGGCCCGTTCGCTGCTGGGTCTGGTCCCGCCGGCCTCCGGGCAGATCACCTTCGGCGGCAAACCGCTCGGCTACGGGAACCGGGCCCTCAAGGCGTACCGCAAGCGGGTCCAGCTGGTGCTCCAGGACCCGAGCGGCTCGCTGAACCCGCGCCACACGGTGTACGACGCGGTGGCCGAGGGCCTGCGGATCCACCGGTACGGCGGTGACGAGCGGGAGGCGGTCACCAACGCCCTCTCCCGGGCGGGGCTGCGGCCTCCGGAGCGGTTCTTCCTGCGCTACCCGCACGAGCTCTCCGGCGGCCAGCGCCAGCGCGTCGTGATCGCGGGCGCCCTGGTCCTGGAACCGGAACTCATCGTGGCCGACGAGCCGGTGGCCTCGCTGGACGCCTCGGTACGCGGCGAGATCCTGGCGCTGCTGCTGCGGCTGCGGGACGAACTGGGGCTGTCCGCGCTGGTGGTCACGCACGATCTCGGGCTGGCATGGAACATCGCGGACCGGGTGGCGGTGATGTACCTCGGCCGGATCGTGGAGACCGGTGACGTCGAGCAGATCCTGACGGCGCCCCGGCATCCGTACACCCAGGCGCTGCTGTCGGTGCTGCCGGAGGCGCCGGGCGAGCCGGTAGTGCTGACAGGAGAGCCGCCGGACCCGTCGAAGATCCCGTCCGGCTGCCGCTTCCACGCGCGCTGCCAGGTGCTGGCCTCGGGCGAGGCGGAGCGTGCGGGGGTCGCGGACGCGTGCCGTACGAAGGATCTCCCGGTACTGGCGGGGGGCGGCGAGACGCAGGTGGCGTGCCACTGGGCGAACGCGGCGGTGGCGGCCGCGCCGTAGGCGTTACGCGCGGTGGCGGGCGGGTCCGGGACAGCGGGCCCGCCCGCCGCCGTTCAGTGGTGGATCGTGCCCGTCAGTTCGCCGAGCGGCCGCCCCGTGCCGCCCCAGCGGTGCTGGATGATCTCCGCGGCGATCGAGACCGCCGTCTCCTCCGGGGTACGGGCGCCGAGGTCGAGGCCCACGGGTGAGGCGAGCCGGACCAGCTCGGATTCGGCCACGCCCTCCTCGCGCAGCCGGGCGATCCGGTCCAGATGGGTGCGCCGGCTCCCCATCACGCCGATGTACGCGGCGGGCGTCCGCAACGCCGCGACCAGCAGCGGGACATCGAACTTCGGATCGTGCGTCAGGACGCAGACGACCGTGCGCCCGTCGATCTCCGTCTCCGAGAGGTAGGTGTGCGGCCAGGCGCAGACGACCTCGTCGGCGGTGGGGAAGCGCTCACGGGTCGCGAACGCCGGACGGGCGTCGCACACGGTGACCCGGTACCCGAGGAACGAGCCGATGCGCGCGGTCGCGGCCGCGTGGTCGATGGCCCCGAACACGAGCATCCGGGGCGGCGGCGCGTACGTCTGGACGAAGACGGACACGTCCTGCATCCGGCGCTCCCCGCGCTCCCCGTACCACTGGAGGCCGGTGGCACCCTGGGCGAGCAGGCCCCGGGCGTCGTCGGTGACGGCCGCGTCGAGCCCCTCGTTGCCGAGCGATCCCTGTGCGCCGCCGGGCCGGACCACCAGGCGGGCCCCGGCCGCGGCAGAGCCGGGCAGGGCGGTGGCCACGGCGACGGGTTCGCCGGCCGCGATGGAGTCCGTGACGCCCCGCAGCCATGCGCGGTCGGCGGCGGAGGCGAACGGCGCGACCAGGATGTCGATCGTGCCGCCGCAGGTCAGCCCGACGCCGAAAGCCTCGTCGTCACTGATCCCGTACGACTGGAGCTGCGGGATGCCGGAGGCGAGCACCTCGCCGGCCAGCTCGTACACCGCGCCCTCGACACAGCCCCCGGAGACGCTTCCCGCCACCGCTCCGTCGGCGGTCACGGCCATCACGGCGCCCGGCGACCTCGGGGCGCTGCCCCGGACGGAGACGACCGTGGCCAGGGCGAACGGTGTGCCGGCCTCGTGCCAGGCACGCAGCTCGGGAAGCAGTTCACGCACGGCACCCACCTCCTTCGGCCCGGTCCACCCTAGACGAAGCCCCGGCGCGGGAAGCCCGGCGCGGCGACCGTGCCGGTTCTCAGCCCCGGTCGTAGGCGGAGATCAGCTCGGTGCACCGCTTCACATCGGCGGCCATCGCCACGAGCAGCTCGTCGACCGACTCGAACTTCAGCATCCCCCGCACGTAGGCGAGGAAGTCCACGGCGACGTGCAGCCCGTACAGATCGAGGCCGACGCGGTCGATCGCGTACGCCTCCACGGTCCGCTCCGTGGCGTCGAACTGCGGGTTCGTGCCGACGGAGATCGCGGCGGGCATCGCCTCGCCGTTCACGTTCAGCCAGCCCGCGTACACCCCGTCGGCGGGGATCGCGGTGTGCGGCAGGGTCTCCACGTTCGCGGTGGGGAAGCCGAGCTCGCGGCCGCGCTGCGCGCCTCGGACGACGATGCCCTCGACGCGGTGCGGGCGGCCCAGGATCTCGCGGGCGCCGGCCATGTCCCCCTCGGCGACCAGGCGGCGGGTGAGGGTGGACGAGAACGGCTCGCCGCCGCCCGCCTCGCCGCGCACCCGCAGGTCGATGACCTCGACCCGGTAGTCGTACGTACCGCCGAACTCGGTGAGCAGCTGCACGTTCCCCGCGGCCCTGTGGCCGAAGCGGAAGTTGGGGCCCTCGATGACCAGCTGCGCGTGGAGCTTGTCGACAAGCACCTTCACGATGAAGTCGGCCGGGGCGAGCTTCGAGAACTCGGTGGTGAACGGGAGGATCAGCAGCGCGTCCACGCCGAGCTCCGCCATCAGTTCGGCGCGCCGGTGGTGCGGGGCGAGCAGCGGCGGGTGGCTGCCGGGCCGGACGACCTCGCTGGGGTGCGGGTCGAACGTCACGACGACCGACGGAACGCCCAGCTCGCGGGCCCGCTCGACGGCACGGCCGATGATGAGCTGGTGTCCGCGGTGCACCCCGTCGTAGGAGCCGATGGTGACGACGCTGCGTCCCCAGTCCTGGGGGATGTCCTCCAAGCCACGCCAGCGCTGCACTCTGACCGCTCCTCGCCCGAACCTGTGTACGTGGGTTTGTCTCTTACGCAGGTCTAAGACTGCCATGCTCACGCTCTGCGGCCTGCATCGGCATGGGCATCGGGGTCCCGAGGGACTCCACGGTCCGCCGTGCGCCGGGACCGATGACCGCCGCCCACTCCTGCGGGGCGTCCGCCAGCCACCCGATGACCAGGCCGGCGAATCCGGGCACGTCACGGGCCAGTTCGACCAGCCGCCGGTCGAACCGCGCGGCACCCTGCGGGGTCCGCACGAGCAGCATCCCGGTGCGGTGGACCAGGGCCCTGGTGCGGGCCCGGCCGCGCCCGGCACTGCCCGCCGCGGCGGCCCGCAGCAGCGCGTCGAGCACGACCGGGTCCCGGTGCGCACCGCCCTGCTCGAAGTCCAGCAGCACTTCCAGCAGCTCGTCCCGCAGCGGCTGCGAGGCCGGGCTGCCGGGCGTGGCCAGCACGGCGGCGAGCGATCCGCGCACGGGCGCGGCCGCCGGCCGGTCCCGGAGCAGCCCGGTCAGCAGGGGGAGCAGCAGGGCGCGGGCCGCGGGACCGTGCTCCAGCCTGCGGTCGAGGTACGCGGCGGTGTGCACCGTGTCCTCCGGGTGGCTGTCGACATACGCCCGTACGAGCCCGGCGGCGTGCAGGGCGAGCGCGGGGGCGTCGATCCCGGCGAGGGCGCGCAGCACCTCGCCCGCGCCGTCCCCGGACCGCAGGAGGCGCTCGCGGTACGCGGTCAGCACCTGCTCGGGGTGGCTGGGCAGGGCGACGGCGAGCGCGGCCGGGGAGAGCCGGGGTCCGCCCGCGACGAAGGTACGGAGCGCCTGCGGCAGATAGCGGTCCCTGGTCTGCGGATCGGCCACCAGCCGGGTCAGCGCCGGTCCGTGCAGATCGGTGTCACCGGGGCGGGCCAGCAGGGCGAGGGCGGAGCGGCGCAGCAGGTCCCGGTCGTCGTCGCGGGTGAGGTTCGGTGCGAGGACCGCTCCGTAGCAGGCGGCCGCGATCCGCCGGGCGCGGCGGTCGTCGTCGCGGGACCAGCGCTCGACGGCCCGGCACAGCGCGGAGGGTTCGTCCTCGGCCAGCGCCGCGAGCAGTTCGTCGGCGCGGGGGTGATCGGTCGAGACGAGCGCGTCGGCCAGTTCGTCCACGGCGAGGTCCCGGCGGGCGTGGAGGAGGGCCTGGGCAGCTGCCGCGACGGTGGGGCGCTCCGCCGCTCCCCGGCCGGCCGCGAGGCCGTTTCCCGCGCGGACATGGCCCAGGGGCTGTTCGTCGGTGAACCAGGCGCACAGGAGCGGCTGGAGCGTACGCGGATGGGCGGCGAGCCGCCGTGCCACCGCGTCCAGGAAGCGCTCGCCGCCGGTGTCGCCCTCGCCGCGCGGCGGCCCGTCCGCGGGGACGAGCCGCCGGAACAGGTCCATCCGGTCCGCCTCCGGCAGCCGCAGCCGCCGCCAGAACCACGGCCCGAACTCCGCGTACACCCCCTGCGCACCGGCCCCGTCCGCCTCGGCCGAGCTGCGGACGATGCGCCCGGTGAGCAGCCGGAGCACGCCGAGGTGCGGTCGGGCGTCGGGCACCCGCTGCAGCGTCTCCGCGAGCAGGTGCGCGGCCCACCAGCGGGCGTCGGGAGGCGGGCAGCCTCCGGCGGCGGGCGGTCCGGCGGGATCGTCGTCCTCGGGTGCGGGCCCGTCCTCGCGCGCATCAGCAGCGGCCGGGGCGTTCCGCGAGGGGCCCGGTGCGCCGGTCCTCGCCGCTGCCCCGTCCCGTCCGGTCGGCAGCCGGTCCAGCGCCTCGATCAGGCCGGCCAGCCGGTGGGCCAGCGCGGCGGGGCCCTGGCGGCGGCCGAGCAGCAGCAGCGCCTGGATCACCGGGCCGATCCGGTGGCGCGGCACCGGGAGGGTGCGTGGCTCCGCGTCCTCGGCTCCCCCGGCGTGGGCGGCTGCGGCTGCCGGGGCGGCCGGGGCCGGCGGCCGCGTCCGGGCGGCAGAGGCGGCCGGAGCTGACCTCCGCATCCGGTCGGCCGGGCCCGCAGGGGCCACGGGAGCCGCAGCAGCCGCGGAGCCGGTGCCGGGGCTGTCGGCCGCGTCCGGGCGGCGGGGTCGCGGAACCCGTCCGTCGCTCTCGCCCGAGGAGGCGCCGGGAGCGTGCCAGCGGTGCACCAGCGACCGCAGCGCCGCGTCCAGGTCCAGGTGCGCGCCCTGGACCCAGTCCCCCAGCTCCTCGTGCGCGAAGCGGTAGCCCGCTCCTGCCGGGACCAGCAGGCCCTCGGTGAGCACGGCGGAGGCCCAGCCGGTGCGCCACGGGAAGACGTGCTCGAACGCGGCCCGGTCCAGCTCTCCCTGCCCCGGCCCGAGGCAGCGCCGGGCCGCCTCGTGGACCTGTCCGGCCACCTGCGCCGCCAGCCGCCGTACCGCGGTGCCGCTCGGGGCCGGCCGCCACTGGGCGGCGATCCGGACCGCGATGCGCAGGCACATCAGGTCCAGGTGTGCGCCGAAGACCTCCTCCGTGCCGGGCCGCCCCGGGGTGTCCGGCGGCAGTGCCTCGCGTACCTCCGCCAGCAGCCGCAGGGTGAGCGGGTGCCGGTCGTGGCCGGCGGCGAGCGCGTCGGGCGGGAGCCCGTACCGCTGTCGGGCCAGCTCGGCCTGGCCCACGGTGAGGTCGTCGATGCGCAGGGCGGACGGCAGCCGCCCGGCGGGCCTGGCGGGGCGGTGCAGCGCGTCCGGCGGGCAGAGTGCGCCGGCGGTCTCCCAGTGCTCGGCGCGGCAGGCGACGACGAGCCGCGCCCCGTTCTCCCGCAGCCAGTCGACCGTGCCCGTGGTCCACCGGGCCAGCCGGTGCGCCAGGACGGGCGGCATCTCCTCGGGGCCGTCCAGCAGGACGAGCAGCGGGCTGCCCGCGTCCGCCGCCAGCCGGGCCACCCGCTCCGGGGTGGCGGTCGCCATGTCTCCGGGGGCCCCGGCGGCGGTGACGATGCGTCCGGCCTGCCCGAGCGTGCGGACGATCGCGTCGGCCACGGAGGTGTCGTCGGCCAGCAGATCCGCGCCGCGCAGCCACAGGGTGAGGGCCGGCACCTGGCCGCGGGCCCGCCGGGCGGCCAGCGCGGCCAGTTCGGTGGTGCGGCCGGTGCCCGGCTCCCCGACGAGGCCGAGGACGACCGCGCCCCGCTCGCCGGGCATCGCCGGTCCCGCGGCGGCGAACGCGCTGAACTCCGCGGTGGCCTCGGAGCGTTCCACCGGATCGGGCCGGTCGCCCGGCGCGTCCGCGGAGGCGACGGACATGGCGGTCAGCTGGAGCGCTCCGGCCAGGTTCAGATCGCGGCCGTAGCCGGGGACGCTCATCGCGTTGCGCCGCAGCAGCTCGCCCAGCGGCCCTCCTTCGCCCGCCCCGGCCAGTGGCACCGCACATCCGGCGGCGGCGTGTCCGGCTCGCAGCGCGGTGCCGAGCACCGCGATGACCGCGCCGGTCTCCGGGTCGAGGACCGGCCCGCCCACGGCGGCGCCACCGAGCCGGAGCGCGTCGCTGCCGTCCGTGCCGAGGGCCAGTTCGAGGGCCCGGCCGATCCGGTGGGCGGGTCCGCCCGCCGTGTACGTCACCGGGACCGGTCCCAGGACGCGGGCCTCGCGCCAGCCGTGCGCGGCGATCTTCACATAGCTGCCGGCCTCGATCCGCTCCCGCTCCACGATCGGCAGCGGCCGCGCGCCCAGCGCCTCCGGTCCGCCGGTGGGCAGGAGCGCGAGATCCAGCTCGGGCAGCGCGGTGATGTTCGCCGCCTCGACGCGGCAACTGCGTCCGTCCACGCCGTGCAGGACGAGGTGGCCGCCCCCGCCGACCGCATCGACCGCCTCGTGGCTGGTCACGACCGTGCCCCGGTCGTCCGCGACGAACCCGGTCCCCCTCGTCCTGCCGGCCGGATCGCACAGTCGTACCAGCGTCGCCAGGTCCCCGCATCCCATGATCCGACGGTAGGTCCGCCGTGATCGACAAGAGGCCATCGGAGTAAAAGCGCCCCCGTTCGCACCCCTGATTCACTCCGAGCGCCTGCCCATTGGGGTGAATCAGGGGCATTCGGAAGACAGGAGGCGACGGGGGCCTGGAACAGCGGTTACGGCCTGGTGCGGGTGGACCGGTCCGTTCGTCAGCTGAAGACGGCGAGGCTCTTGGCCTTGCCCTTCTGCTCCTCGACGAGGACCAGGAACCGCCCGTCGGGCCCGAAGACCGCGACCGGCCCCGGCGGGTAGGCGGGCATGTCCAGCCGCGCCCCGTTCAGCAGCAGCCTGGCCCGCTTCTCGTCGACGTCCCAGCGCGGGAACGCGGAGGCGGCGGCCTCGGCCACCGGCATCACGACCAGCTCCTCCTGGTGCTGGTCCAGCGTCCTCGCCCCGTCGAGACCGTACGGCCCGACGCGGGTACGCCGCAGCGCGGTGAGATGACCGCCCACGCCGAGTCCGGCGCCGAGGTCACGGGCGATGGCGCGGATGTACGTACCGGAGGAGCAGACCACCGAGACGACCAGGTCGACCACGGGCGTGCCGTCCCCTGCGACGGCCTCGCGGACGTCGTAGACGTTGAACGACGAGATGGTCACCGGCCGGGCCGGGATCTCGAACTCCTCGCCGCCGCGCACCCGCGCGTAGGACCGCTTGCCGTCGATCTTGATGGCGCTGACCTTGGACGGCACCTGCATGATGGCGCCGGTCAGTGCGGCGACCCCGGCGTCGATGCCCTCGCGGGTCACTCCGGAGGCGTCGGTGGACGAGGTGATCTCGCCCTCCGCGTCGTCCGTGACGGTGTCCTGGCCGAGCCGGATCGTACCGAGGTACTCCTTCTCGGTCAGCGCGAGATGGCCGAGCAGCTTGGTCGCCCTCTCGACGCCGAGCACGAGCACACCGGTCGCCATCGGGTCCAGCGTGCCGGCGTGGCCGACCCGGCGGGTCCTGGCGATGCCCCGCATCTTGGCGACGACGTCATGCGAAGTGAAGCCGGACGGCTTGTCCACGATGACAAGGCCGTCCGGCGTCCTCTGGTTCTGCGCTGTCATTCGGAGGCGGTGTCCTCGTCGGTCTCGTCCTCCGGCTTGCGGTACGGGTCGGCCCCGCCCGCGTACGTGGCGCCCGAGGACGCCTCGCGCACCTTGGCGTCCGAGGCCCGTGCCCGGTCGAGGAGGTCCTCGATCGCCTTGGCGTTCTCCGGGAGCGCGTCCGCCATGAAGGCGAGCGTGGGGGTGAACTTCGTCCCCGCCGCCGCACCGACCGCCGAACGCAGGATGCCCTTGGCGCTCTCCAGGCCGGCTGCCGCGCTCGCCCGGTCTTCGTCGTCGCCGTAGACCGTGTAGAAGACCGTGGCCTCCCGCAGGTCGCCGGTGACGCGGGTGTCCGTGATGGTCACGTGCGTACCCAGGCGCGGGTCCTTGATTCCGCGCTGCAGTTTCTCGGCGACCACCTCCTGGATGAGGTCCGCCAGCTTCTTAGCCCGCGCGTTGTCGGCCACTGGTCCGTCTCCTTCGCCTTGCTCAATCGTCTTCGTCGCTGTGCAGCCGCCGCCGTACGGACAGCAGCTCCACTTCCGGCCGGCCGGCGATCAGCCGCTCGCACCGGTCCAGCACGTCCGTGAGGTGCCCGGTGTCCCCGGAGACCACGGCGAGGCCGATCTCGGCCCTGCGATGGAGGTCCTGGCCGCCCGTCTCCGCCACACTCACCGCGTACTTGCGCTGGAGCTCGGCAACGATCGGACGGACTACGGAGCGCTTCTCCTTCAGCGACCGTACGTCGCCGAGAAGCAGATCGAAGGACAGTGTCCCCACATACATGTATGTCCGGATGTCCCGCCGGTTCGGGTTCGTGCCCCGCCGGTGATTGGCAGGGACACAAGAACCGTACACGGAACGGCCGGGGCCGATCGACGGAAATACGACCCGTCGACCGGCCCCGACTGTTGAGGTACGGGTCAGCCTCGCGGCTTCTCGCGCATCTCGTACGTCGCGATGACGTCGTCGATCTTGATGTCGTTGAAGTTTCCGAGGTTGATACCGCCCTCGAAACCTTCGCGGATCTCGGTGACGTCGTCCTTGAAGCGGCGCAGCCCGGAGATGTTGAGGCTCTCCGCGATGACCTTGCCGTCGCGAAGCAGGCGCGCCTTGGTGTTGCGCTTGACCTCGCCGGACCGGACCAGCACACCGGCGATGTTGCCCAGCTTGGACGAGCGGAAGATCTCGCGGATCTCCGCCGTACCGAGCTCGACCTCTTCGTACTCCGGCTTGAGCATGCCCTTGAGGGCCGCTTCGATCTCTTCGATCGCCTGGTAGATGACCGAGTAGTACCGGACGTCCACACCTTCGCGGTCGGCCATCTGCTCGGCACGCCCTGCGGCGCGCACGTTGAAGCCGATCACGATGGCGTCGGAGCCGGTCGCCAGGTTGATGTCCGACTCGGTGACCGCACCCACACCTCGGTGCAGGATCCGGATGTCGACCTCTTCACCGACGTCGAGCTGGAGCAGCGAGGACTCAAGAGCCTCCACCGAACCGGACGCGTCGCCCTTGATGATGAGGTTGAGTTCCTGGACCAGACCGGCCTTGAGCGCCTCGTCCAGGTTCTCCAGGGAGAACCGGACACCCTTGCGGGCGAAGTTGGCGTTGCGCTCACGAGCGGCACGCTTCTCGGCGATCTGACGGGCCGTACGGTCCTCGTCGACCACCAGGAGGTTGTCGCCGGCACCCGGGACGTTGGTGAGACCCAGGACCAGGACGGGGGTCGAGGGACCCGCTTCCTGGACGTTCTGACCGTTGTCGTCGAGCATCGCCCGGACACGGCCGTACGCGTCGCCGACCACCACGGTGTCGCCGATGCGCAGCGTGCCGCGCTGCACCAGGACGGTCGAGACGGCACCGCGGCCACGGTCGAGGTGGGACTCGATCGCAATACCCTGAGCGTCCTGCTCCGGGTTGGCCCGCAGGTCGAGCGAGGCGTCGGCGGTGAGGACGACGGCCTCCAGAAGAGCCTCGATGTTGAGGCCCTGCTTGGCGGAGATGTCGACGAACATCGTGTCGCCGCCGTACTCCTCCGCCACCAGACCGAATTCGGTGAGCTGACCGCGCACCTTGGTCGGGTCCGCGCCCTCGACGTCGATCTTGTTGACCGCGACCACGATCGGCACGTCGGCCGCCTTGGCGTGGTTCAGCGCCTCGATCGTCTGGGGCATCACACCGTCGTTCGCCGCCACCACGAGGATCGCGATGTCGGTGGACTTCGCACCACGTGCACGCATGGCGGTGAACGCCTCGTGACCCGGGGTGTCGATGAAGGTGATGCGGCGGTCCTCGCCGTTGACCTCGGCGCCGACCTGGTAGGCACCGATGTGCTGCGTGATTCCGCCGGCCTCGCCCGCGACGACGTTCGTCTTGCGGATCGCGTCCAGCAGCCGGGTCTTACCGTGGTCGACGTGACCCATGACGGTCACGACCGGCGGACGGGAGACCAGGGCCTCTTCGCCGCCCTCGTCCTCGCCGAACTCGATGTCGAAGGACTCCAGCAGCTCGCGGTCCTCCTCCTCGGGGCTGACGATCTCCAGGACGAAGTTCATCTCGTCCGCGAGGAGCTTCAGCGTCTCGTCCGGGACGGACTGCGTGGCAGTGACCATCTCGCCGAGGTTCATCATCACGCCGACGAGCGAAGCCGGGTTCGCGTTGATCTTCTCCGCGAAGTCCGTGAGCGAAGCACCGCGGGACAGCCGGACAGCCTGCCCGTTGCCGCGGGGCAGCATGACGCCGCCCACCGACGGGGCCTGCATCGACTCGTACTCCTGGCGCCTCTGCCGCTTCGACTTGCGGCCACGACGCGCGGGACCACCGGGACGGCCGAAGGCACCCTGTGTGCCACCACGGGCACCGGGACCACCGGGGCGGCCACCGAAGCCGGGACGACCGCCGAAGCCGCCGCCACCACCGGGACGGCCTGCGCCGCCACCGCCACCGGGACGACCGGCGAAACCGCCGCCACCGCCACCGGGACCGGCCGGACGGCCTGCGAAGCCGCCGCCACCGGGACGGCCCGCGCCGCCACCGCCGCCGGGACGACCGCCGCCGCCACCGGGACCACGGCCACCGCCGGGGCCACCGCCGGGACGCGGGCCGGCAGCGGGACGCTGCGGCATCATGCCCGGGTTGGGACGGTTACCGCCGGCGCCGGGGGCGCCGCCGGGACGAGGAGCCTGCGGGCGCGGCATGCCGCCCGGAGACGGACGCGCGCCGCCCTGACCCTGGCCCTGCGGGCGCGGGGCGCCGCCGGGGCCGCCCTGCGGACGCGGGGCGCCGGGGCGCTCCGAGCCGCCACCGGGACGCGGGGCGCCGCCGGGACGGGGCGACTGCGGACGGGCCATGCCCGTCGAGCCACCGGAGGTGAACGGGTTGTTGCCCGGACGGGGACCCGCCGGACGTGCGCCGGGGCGCGGGGCGCCCTGGCCTGCGGGACGCGCCGGACGGTCGCCACCACGGCCACCGTCGCGGCCGCCGTCACGCTGACCACCCTCGCGGCCACCGTCACGCTGACCGGCGGCCGGAGCCGGACGGGCAGGGCGGGGACCCGGGGTGGCACCCGCGGGACGCGGGGACTGCTGCTGCGGTGCGGCCGGCTGTGCCGGGGCCGGGGCCGAGAACTCGGCCGCGGGCACCGGGGTGACCGGGGCGGGCTTCGCGGGTGCGGGCTTGGGGCCCGGACGCGGGCCCGCCGACGGCGTGGAGGCCGCAGCGGGGGTGCTGCTCGGGGCCTCGGCGGCGGCCGGCTTGGCAGCCGGTACGCCGGGCTTCGGGGCAGCGGGACGTGCCGCAGCGGCCGGGGAGGGCGCTGCGGGCTTCGAGGGGGCGGCCTTGCGGGGCGCGCCAGGCTTTGCAGCGGACTTGCCGGCGTTGCCACCGGGACCCTGCAGTGCGTCAGTCAACTTGCGTACAACCGGCGCCTCGATCGTCGAGGACGCCGAACGTACGAACTCACCGAGTTCCTGGAGCTTGGCCATGACGACCTTGCTCTCAACTCCGAACTCCTTGGCGAGTTCGTATACCCGGACCTTAGCCACTTCGCTCCTTTTAGGTCCGGGTTACCGCCGGACCGTCGCTACTTCATGGGCGTACTCATCGCGTACTCATCGAGTGCTCATCGCAATCTCGACCTACTTCCAACTCGCGAGGTACCTGACCGTACGGGGACCCGTGCCGTTCAATTTCCTGTTCCTACGGTGTCGCCCGTTCGACGAACCGCTGTACCGCTGCGGCGTCGAACGGCCCCTTGGCCTTGAAGGCCCGGGGGAATGCCCGGCGGCGGACCGCCAGGTCGAGACAGACAGATACGGGGTGTACATATGCACCCCGGCCGGGCAGCGTACCGCGAGGGTCGGGGACGCAGGCGCCTCCGTCCGCCACGATGCGCAGCAGCTCGCTCTTGGCCGCTCGCTCCCGGCAACCCACACAGGTTCGCTCAGGGCAAGCGCGGGCGTGCGTCCGGCCAGACACGTTTAAGTCTACCTCCCCGTACCGACCTCACCTGTTTGGGGCAACGATCGAACGGATGTTGTCGTGATCTCAGCGGAATGTCGACGAGATCTATTCCTTGGCGGCCTGCTCCGGACGGGCCTCGGCGCACTCCGTACCGCGCCCCGGCCCGTCGCTGGATCAGTTGCGCTCGGCGCGCTCCCGGGCCCGCTCGGCCCGCTCCCGGTCGGCCACATCGCGCTCGGCGTCGGTCTCGGTGTCCGGACGGATGTCGATGCGCCAGCCGGTGAGGCGGGCGGCGAGACGGGCATTCTGGCCCTCTTTGCCGATCGCCAGCGAGAGCTGGTAGTCGGGCACCGTGACCCGGGCGGAACGTGCGCCGAGGTCCACGACCTCGACCTCGCTGACCCGGGCGGGCGACAGCGCGTTGGCGACCATCTCGGCCGGGTCGTCCGACCAGTCCACGATGTCGATCTTCTCGCCGAGCAGCTCGGCCATGACATTGCGCACCCGGCCGCCCATCGGGCCGATGCAGGCGCCCTTGGCGTTGAGGCCGGAACGGGTGGAGCGGACCGCGATCTTGGTGCGGTGGCCGGCCTCGCGGGCGATCGCGCAGATCTCGACGGAACCGTCCGCGATCTCCGGGACCTCAAGCGCGAAGAGCTTCTTCACCAGGTTGGGGTGGGTCCGGGACAGCGTCACCGACGGACCGCGCACGCCCTTGGCCACCCGTACGACATAGGTGCGCAGCCGCAGCCCGTGGGTGTACTCCTCGCCGGGCACCTGCTCCTGCACCGGCAGGATGGCCTCCAGCTTGCCGATGTCGACCAGGACGTTCTTCGGGTCCTTGCCCTGCTGGACGACGCCGGTGACGACATCGCCCTCGTGGCCCGCGTACTCACCGAACGTGCGGTCGTCCTCCGCGTCGCGCAGCCGCTGCAGGATGACCTGCTTGGCGGTGGTCGCGGCGATCCGGCCGAAGCCCGACGGGGTGTCGTCGAACTCCTTGGGCTCCTGGCCCTCCTCCAGATCGGCCGGGTCCTCCTTGGCCCACACCGTCACATGGCCGCGCTCGTCCAGCTCCACGCGCGCCCTGCGGTGGCTGCCGTCCGTGCGGTGGTACGCGATGAGGAGGGCCGACTCGATCGCCTCGACGAGCACGTCGAACGGGATCTCCTTGTCCTGCGCCAAGCCCTTCAGAAGCTTCACATCGATGTCCACGGCTACGCCTCCTCTTCCTTCTTGTCCTTGCGGTTGAATTCCAGCTCCACGCGCGCCTTGGCGATCTCGTCGAAGGAGATCCGGCGGGACGTGGGCTTGCGGCCCTTGACGCCCGGTACCTCAAGATCGAGGCCCTCTTCGTCGACCGCGAGAACGCGGGCCACCAGCTCGCCGCCCTCGTTCAGGGTCAGCCTGGCCAGGCGGCCGGTGTTGCGTACGTAGTGGCGGTGCTCCGTCAGCGGGCGGTCGGCACCGGGAGAGCTGACCTCCAGGACGTACTCTTCCTCGCCCATCGCGTCGGTCTCGTCGAGCTTCTCGGAGATCGCGCGGCTCAGATCCGCGCAGGCGTCGAGCTCCACGCCCTCTTCGGAGTCCACGATGATCCGCAGCACCCGGCGGCGGCCGGCCCGGGACACTTCGATCTCTTCCAGATCCAGCTGCTCGGCGCTGACGAGCGGTTCTACCAGCCCGCGCAGCCTCTCGCTCTGGGTGGTGCTCATCCGGGTGACTCCTCGGCCGCGTGTGCTGTTGTGTGGATCGTCGCGTGTCTGGGTCAAAGGGTATCCGGTCCCAAGGGGTGTTGCCGTCCGCCGGCCCCGCGAGCGCGGGTACGCTCGCCTGCGGTGATCACTTCCGGACACATCCGGTCAAGACAGGTCCAGCCCGAAGGAGAACAGGTGCGGCGCACGGGGACGACGCGCAGGGGCGCGCTCACCGCGACGGGAGCGATCGCCATGGGGGCGGTGCTGGCCGGCTGCGGAGACGGTGCGGAGGACGGGGGCGGCGGCCGGAAGGGTTCCGCGCACGCCGACGCCCGGACCGCCTCCGCCACCGCGGTCAAGGCGGAGACGTCGCTGCGGAAGAAGGCCGTCGGCGTATCCACGTCCCTGCTGGGGCAGTACGAGAATGTGCTCGCCGCCCATCCGGCGACCTCGGCCGGGCTCACCCCGCTGCGCGACGCCGTACGTGCCCACGTCACGGCCCTCGCGCCGGCCGGCAAGGCCTCGCTCGAATTCGTCCGGACCCGGCCCGCCGGCAGCCCCCCGGAGGCCGTCAAGGCACTGGCGGCCGCCGAGCGCCGGGCCGCGGCCTCGTACACGGAGGCCCTCATGGACGCGCCCCCCGAGCTGGCCCGGCTGCTCGCCTCCGTCGCGGGGGCCGCCTCTGCGCACTCCTACCTGCTGACCGGACTGGCCAAGGAGACGAAGGCGTGAGCGACGAGGACGAGGCGACCCTCAAGGCCGCACAGGCGGCGCTGGCCGCGGAACACGCCGCGGTGTACGGCTACGGGGTGGCGGGCGGCCGGGTCGCCGCGGGCCGCCGCGCCGAGGCCACCGCCGCGCACCACGCCCACCGGGCCCGCCGCGACGCGCTGGTGCGCACGGTGCGCGGCCTGGGCGGTGAACCGGTGGCGGCGGACCCCGCGTACGCTCTGCCGTTCGCGGTGCCGGGCCCGGCCGAGGCGGTGCGGCTCGCCGCCGTGCTGGAGGACCGGGTGGCGGACGTCTACTCCGACCTCGTACGGGCTGCCGAGGGGCCGCTGCGGCGGGATGCCGCGGACGCGCTGCGGGAGGCCGCGGTGCGCGCGGTGCGCTGGCGGGGCAGCGGCGTACCCTTTCCCGGGCTCGTCGAGCGGGCCGCCGACGGTTCCCGCAAGGACGGCGCCGGTGAGAAGGACGAGGCGACGGGTGCCGACGCGAAGACCGGGTCGGACGCGAAGGGCCGGACCGGCACGACGCGCTGAAGCAGGCTCTGAAAGGGAACACAGCACGTATGGGTTTTGAACCGCCGCAGCGTCTGGTGCGAGCGCTCGGCGAGTCGTACGGGGATACGGCCGCCGGGGAATGGCTCGCGGAGCTTCCCGCCCTGACCGGCCAGGCGCTGGACCGGTCAGGGCGGGAGCTGTCCGTGGACCGGGTCGCCGCCCCGGGCGGGCGCAGCAGCCTGGTCCTGCTGGTGCGGGGCGCCGACGGCGCTCCGGCGGCGCTGAAGATCTCTCCGTCGGGGGCCGCGCCCGAGCTCGAAAGGGCGGCGCTGGCGCACTGGAACGGCTGGGGCGCGGTCCAGCTGATCGCACCGGGTGAGGAGCTGCTCCCCGGGGACCCCGGCGCCGGCGCCCTGTTGCTGGAGCGGCTGCACCCCGAGGTGTCGCTGCGTTCGCTGCCGGAGGCGAAGGCCCTGCTGGAGGCGGCGGGCACGGTACGGCGGCTGTGGGTCGAGCCGCCCGCCGGGCACGCCTTCGAGACGGTCGCGGAGCGGACCGCGCGGCGGACCGCTCCGATGCTGGCGGCCGCGGAGGCGGAGCCGGACCTTGAGCCGCTGGTCTCCGCAGCCCTGGCGGCACGCCGGGAACTGGTCGACGGCTCCCCCGAAACCCTGCTGCTCCACGGCAACTTCCGGCAGAGCAAGGTGCTCTCCGGTGAGCGCGCGCCCTGGCTGACGGTCGGGCCGGAGCCGCTGGTCGGTGAGCGGGCCTACGATCTGGCACGGCTGGTGCGGGACCGGGTGGAGGATCTGATCGCCTCGCCCGGCGGCGCGATGACCGCCCGGCGCAGGATCAAGCGGCTCGCGGAGTCCCTGGACGTGGACCGCGAGCGGCTGCACGGCTGGACGCTGTTCCGCGCGGTGGAGTCCGGCACCCGGGCGCTGGCCGCCGGCCGCCGCCAGGAGGGCGAAGTGACGCTGGAGTTCGCGGGCTGGCTGTAGCGGGGGCCCTGCGGGGCCGGGTCAGCTGGTGTTGGTCGCCCCGCTCCGGGGCGCGGGGTTCCGTCCTCAAGTGCCGGACGGGCTTGGTTTGGTGCGGGTTTCCCGTGGGGGTGCGCCTTTTGCCGGTGGGTGGGGGGCGGTGCCCCTCCGGGGCGTCTCCTCAGAAACTGGCGTGGCAACCGGAACCGTTGCGGGGGCCGGGTAGTACGCCATTTTCCTGCGGGGACGCCCCTGCACGGCCCCACCCGACGCCACAGTGCGTCTGCGGCCCGGTGACGCCACCGGTGGAAGAACCGGGGCGCAGACGCATGGCGGCCGGGTCCGGGGGCGTGCAGGGGAGTCCCCGCAGGACGACGAACAGATACCCGGGTCCGCTGCGTCGGGCTGGAAACGTTCGTCGTTCGAGGAGACGCCCCGGAGGGACCCCGGACCCCCACCCACAAGCGCAGGCGCACCCCGCGGGGCTCGGCGCCCACACCAAGCCCGTCCGGCGATTGAGGACAGAAGCCCGCGCCCCGGACGAGCGGCAGCCCCGTGTGGCTCGACGCCCGCACCCCCGTCCCGCCGGGGCCACCCCCACCGCCGACCGGGCCAGCCGAAACACGGCGACCCGGCCCCGACGGGGTCCCTCAGGCGAGGTCGGAGAGGCGGGCGATCGCCTCCTCGACGGTGAGTTCCTCGCGCTCGCCGGTGCGGCGGTCCTTCAGCTCCAGGACGCCTTCGGCCGAGCGGCGGCCGGCGACCAGGATCTTCGGGACGCCGATCAGCTCGGAGTCGGTGAACTTGACGCCGGGCGAGACGCCCGCGCGGTCGTCGACCAGTACGCGCAGACCGGCCGCGCCCAGCTTCTCGGAGACGTCGAGGGCCAGCTCGGTCTGGAGCGCCTTGCCGGCGGCGACCACGTGCACATCGGCCGGGGCGATCTCACGGGGCCAGCACAGGCCCTTGTCGTCAGCGGTCTGCTCGGCGAGGGCGGCCACCGCGCGGGAGACGCCGATGCCGTACGAGCCCATCGTGACGCGGACGGGCTTGCCCTGCTGGCCGAGGACGTCGAGGGAGAAGATGTCGGCGTACTTGCGGCCCAGCTGGAAGATGTGGCCGATCTCGATGGCACGGTCCACCTGGAGGCCGGTGCCGCACTTGGGGCAGGGGTCGCCCGCCTCGACGACGACGACGTCGAGGTAGTCGTCGACCTCGAAGTCGCGGCCCGCGACGACGTTCTTCGCGTGCTTGCCGTCCTTGTTGGCGCCGGTGATCCAGGCGGTGCCGGCGGCGATGCGGGGGTCAGCGATGTAGCGGACCTTCTCCAGGCCCTGCGGTCCGACGTAGCCGCGTACCAGGTCGGGGCGGCCGACGAAGTCCTCCGCGGTGACGAGCTCGACGACGGCGGGGGCCAGGTGCTCGCCGAGCTTGCCGAGGTCGACCTCACGGTCACCGGGCACGCCCACGGCGACGATCTCGCCGTCGACCTTCACCAGGAGGTTCTTCAGGGTGGCGGAGGCAGGGACGCCGAGGTGGGCGGCGAGGGTCTCGATGGTCGGGGTGTCGGGGGTGTCCAGCTCCTCGACTCCGCCGACGGCGGAGGCGTCGCCCGGGGTGGCGTTGAAGGTCACGGCCTCGGTGTTGGCCGCGTAGTCGCAGTTCGGGCAGTCGACGAAGGTGTCCTCACCGGCCGGGGCGGGGGCGAGGAACTCCTCGGAGGCGGAGCCGCCCATGGCGCCGGAGACGGCGGAGACGATGCGGTGGTCGAGGCCGAGCCGCTCGAAGATCCGGATGTAGGCGCCGCGGTGCAGCTGGTACGCCTCCGCCAGACCCTCGTCCGTGGTGTCGAAGGAGTACGAGTCCTTCATCTGGAACTCGCGGCCGCGCAGCACACCGGCGCGGGGGCGGGCCTCGTCGCGGTACTTGGTCTGGATCTGGTAGAGGATCACCGGCAGGTCCTTGTAGGACGAGCACATGTCCTTGACGACCTGGGTGAAGATCTCCTCGTGGGTGGGGCCGAGGAGGTAGTCGGCGCCCTTGCGGTCCTGGAGGCGGAAGAGCAGGTCGCCGTACTCGTCGTAGCGGCCGCTCGCCTCGTACGCCTCCTTGGGGAGCAGCGCGGGGAGCAGCACCTCCTGTCCGCCGATGGCGTCCATCTCCTCGCGGACGACGCGGCTGACGTTTTCGAGGACCTTCTTGCCGAGCGGCAGCCATGACCAGATGCCTGCGGCGGTGCGACGTACGTATCCGGCCCGGACGAGCAGCTTGTGGTTGAGCGTCTCGGCGTCCGCCGGGTCGTCGCGCAGTGTCTTGATCATCAATCGGGACATGCGCTGGACCTGGGCCATGGTGAACTCCTGCTCGGAAGGGTGATGGCCCCGAGGTTAGCCGGGCGGCCCGCGCGGGCGGAAATCGATTCGTCAGCGGCGGCGCAGTGGGAGCGGTGCTCCCATGACCGCGTACGGCTTGGGAGCGCTGGGGAAGAGCACCTGCCGGGCCAGGTCCTGGTAGCCGAGCGAGCGGTACAGGCCGCGGGCCGGGCTCTCCGTGTCGATCGCGGAGAGGATGGAGCGGGGCTGGTCCACGGCGTCGGTGACGGTGGTGATCAGGGCGCGGCCGATCCCCCGGTTCTGGAACTCCGGGTGGACGTGCAGCTCGGTGATCACGAAGGAGTCGTCGAGCCAGTGCGCGGAGCCGGTGGCGCGCAGACAGGGCTCGACGACGGTGGACCACCAGTGGCCGCGTTCGTTCGGCATTCCGTAGACGAAGCCGACGAGCCGGTCGTCGGGGGTCAGGGCGCCCAGCGCGCGGGCGTGGGGGTGGTCGAGGTGTCTGAGGACGATGTGGCGGCGTACTTCGATCTCGTCGGGGCCGAGGCCGAAGGCGACGGCCTGGACGGCGAGCGCCTCGTCCACGCGTGCGGCGAGATCGACCGGTGCGATCCGGACGCTGGGTGTGTGGGGGCCGCCCCCGGAAGCTGCTGCCATGGACAGACCCTACTGTCCGGCGCGGCGGGCGGGGTACGGACCGGTGAGGGAAGGTGGCTGTACCGGCCGCGGGGTCAGAACAGCACGCTCATGAACGAGCCGACCTCGCGGAAGCCGATCCGGCTGTACGACTTGCGCGCGGGGGTGTTGTAGTCGTTGACGTACAGGCTGACGATGGGCGCGACCTCGGTCAGCGCGTGGCGCAGGACGGCCGCCATACCGGTCTCCGAGTAGCCGAGGCCGCGGGATTCGGGGGCCACCCAGACGCCCTGGATCTGGCAGGCCTGCGGGGTGGTGGCACCGATCTCGGCCTTGAAGACGACTTTGCCGTCCTCTATCCGGGCGAAGGAGCGGCCGGCGGCGATGAGCTCCGCGACGCGGGCCTGGTAGAGGAGTCCGCCGTCGCCGGCGAGCGGGGAGACGCCGACCTCCTCGGTGAACATGGCGACGCAGGCGGGCATCAGGATGTCCATCTCGTCCTTGCGGACGCGGCGGACCTGCCGGTCGGGCGCCACCTCGGCGGAGGGGCTGTCCGCGACCATGAGCGGCTGGTTGGCCCGGACCTCGCGGGCGGGGCCCCAGCCCGGTTCGAGCAGCCGCCACAGCTGTGCGGTGGGCTCTGCGGGGCCGACGATCGAGGAGCAGCGGCGCCCCGCCCTGCGGGCCCGGTCCGCGAAGGCCCTGACGGCTTCGGGTCCGGCGCAGATGGGGACGAGGTTGGCCCCGGAGTAGCAGAGGGAGCGCAGCCGCCCGTTGGCGTACCAGCCCCACATCTCGCCGCCGAGGCGCCATGGGTCGAGGCCCGCGATCTGGACCCGGGAGGTCACGAAGGCGTTGGCTACGGGTTCGCTCTCCAGCACCGCGAGGGCGGCGCCGAGGTCGCTGGGTTCGAGGACCCGAGTGGTGGTCTGCGTCAACACGAGGGGGCCTCACCATGCGGTCTGCTGATTTCCGCACTGTACCGAAAGAGCCCGTGGGGCGCCGCTCGTGGCCCTGAACAGCTTCTGCGGAAGGCGGTGAGCTCGCTCACGGACAGCGCCCCGCGGAGGTGCCTCCGCGGGGCGCTGTCCGTGGCTGTCATGGGCTCAGCTGATGGAGACCTCGGGCTCGCCGGAGGCGATGCCGTCCTTCTCCATCTGCTCCGCGATCTTGAGGGCTTCCTCGATGAGGGTCTCGACGATCTTCGACTCGGGCACCGTCTTGATGATCTCGCCCTTGACGAAGATCTGGCCCTTGCCGTTGCCGGAGGCGACGCCGAGGTCGGCCTCGCGGGCCTCACCGGGGCCGTTGACGACGCAGCCCATCACGGCGACCCGCAGCGGCACCTCCATGCCCTCCAGACCGGCGGTGACCTGGTCCGCGAGCTTGTACACGTCCACCTGGGCGCGACCGCACGACGGGCAGGACACGATCTCAAGGCGCCGCTGCTTGAGGTTCAGCGACTCCAGGATCTGGAGCCCGACCTTGACCTCCTCCGCGGGCGGCGCGGACAGCGAGACGCGGATCGTGTCACCGATGCCCTCGCTCAGCAGCGCGCCGAAGGCCACGGCGGACTTGATGGTGCCCTGGAACGCGGGTCCGGCCTCTGTGACGCCGAGGTGGAGCGGGTAGTCGCTCTGCGCGGCGAGCTGGCGGTAGGCGTTGACCATCACGACCGGGTCGTTGTGCTTGACCGAGATCTTGATGTCGCGGAAGCCGTGCTCCTCGAAGAGGGACGCCTCCCACAGGGCCGACTCGACCAGTGCCTCCGGGGTCGCCTTGCCGTACTTCTTCAGCAGCCGCGCGTCCAGCGAACCGGCGTTCACACCGATCCGGATCGGGGTCCCGGCGTCCTTGGCGGCCCGCGCGATCTCCTTCACCTTGTCGTCGAACTGCTTGATGTTGCCGGGGTTCACCCGCACCGCCGCGCAGCCGGCGTCGATCGCCGCGAACACGTACTTCGGCTGGAAGTGGATGTCCGCGATCACCGGGATCTGCGACTTCGAGGCGATCGTCTTGAGCGCGTCGGCGTCGTCCTGGGTCGGGCACGCCACCCGCACGATCTGACAGCCGGAGGCCGTCAGCTCCGCGATCTGCTGCAGCGTCGCGCCGATGTCGGACGTGCGTGTCGTCGTCATCGACTGCACGGAGACCGGCGCGTCCCCGCCGACCGCCACCGACCCGACCTGGATCTTGCGGCTGACCCGCCGTACGGCGAGCTGGGTCGGAACGGTAGGCATTCCGAGAGAAATCGCAGTCATGCGCTGAGCATCCCCAAGGTTTGGATCAACGTCCCGAGATCGGCGGGCTCCGACCTTCGAGGTTACGGCACCGAGGACAACATGAGGCACACGGCGTCCGGCGTCCGCACAAAATGTGGGCCACCGGACGCATCACGCGCATCCGCCGTCACTCGGGATACATCGGGTGCGTCCGTCGCGCCGGTCAGGTGATCTTGACCGGATTGACGACGTCGGCCACCAGGACGAGCAGCGTGAAGCAGATGAACACCCCGGCGACCACGTAGGCGACGGGCATCAGCTTGGCCACGTCGAAGGGGCCCGGGTCGGGCCGCTTGAAGACGCGCGCCGCGTTCCGGCGCAGGGCCTCCCACAGGGCTCCCGCGATGTGACCGCCGTCCAGCGGCAGCAGCGGCAGCATGTTGAAGAGGAACAGTGAGAGGTTGAAGCCGGCCAGCAGGAACAGCATCATCGCGATCTGGTTCTGCGCCGGCACGTCCAGCGTCATCACCTCGCCGCCGATCCGGGCCGCGCCGACGACGCCCACCGGGGAGTCGTCCGCGCGCTCGCCGCCGTCGAAGGCCGCGTTCCAGAGGGCGGGGATCTTGGACGGCAGGGCGACGATCGAGTCGACGCCGTTCTCGAACATGTCGCCCATGCGGACGACCGAGTCACCGAAGGAGAGCGGGATGATCTTCGTCTGCGCGGCGAATCCGAGGTAGCCGGCGGAGACGAACTTGCCGGGGATCACCTCGCCGTCGGAGTCCTTCTTCGCCACCGCGTTCTTCTTGAGCACGGCGTGCAGGGTCTGCTCCTGGCCGTCCCGCTGGACCGTGATGGTGGCGGGGCCGATCGTGTCGCGGATCCTGTCGGAGAGCACGGACCACTCGTCGACCGGCCGGCCGTTGAACGCGACGATCTTGTCGCCCTCCCGGAGCCCGGCCGCCTGGGCGGGCGAGACCGGGTCGGACGACTTGCAGGTCTCGCGCTTCTCGCTCTGGGAGATCACGCACTTCTGGACGCCGGCGACCTCGGTCGTCTGGGTCTGGAAACCGAAGGTCATGGCCACGCCGAGGAAGATCGCGACGGCCAGGACCAGGTTCATGAAGGGTCCGGCGAACATGACGATCACGCGCTTCCACGGCTTGCGCGTGTAGAAGAGGCGCTTCTCGTCGCCCGGCTCCAGCTCCTCGAAGGCGGCGGATCTGGCGTCCTCGATCATGCCGCGCCACGGTGACGTGGAGCGTGCCTCGATCCGGCCGTCGGGTCCCGGCGGGAACATCCCGATCATGCGGATGTAGCCGCCGGCCGGGATGGCCTTGAACCCGTACTCCGTGTCGCCCTTCTTGCGCGACCAGATCGTCGGGCCGAAGCCGACCATGTACTGGGGTACCCGGATGCCGAAGAGCTTGGCGGTCGAGAGGTGTCCCAGCTCGTGCCAGGCGATGGAGAAGAGCAGTCCGACGACGAAGACGGCGATACCCAGAACGGTCAACAGGACCGACGTCATACTCATGCGCGCGCCTCCGCTGCGGCCTCGGCCGAGAGTTCCCGGGCCCGGGTCCGCGCCCAGGCCTCCGCTTCAAGGACGTCCGCGACGGTCAGTGAAGTTCCCGTCGGGGGTGTTCCGTGTTCGGCCACCACCGCGGTGACGGTGTCCATGATGCCGTTGAACGCGAGGCGTCCGGACAGGAACGCGTCCACGCACTCCTCGTTGGCCGCGTTGAACACCGCCGGGGCGGTGCCGCCCAGGGTGCCCACGTGCCGGGCGAGGCCGACGGACGGGAACGCCTCGGTGTCCAGCGGGAAGAACTCCCAGGACGAGGCCTTCGACCAGTCGAAGGCGGGGGCGGCGTCGGGGACGCGCTGCGGCCAGCCGAGGCCGATGGCGATCGGTCCGCCCATGTCGGGCGGGGTGGCCTGGGCGAGGGTCGAGCCGTCGGCGAACTCCACCATGGAGTGGACGTAGGACTGGGGGTGGACCACGACCTCGATCCGGTCGAAGGGGATGTCGTAGAGGAGATGCGCCTCGATGACCTCCAGCCCCTTGTTGACCAGGGTCGCGGAGTTGATCGTGATGACCGGGCCCATGGCCCAGGTCGGGTGCGCGAGCGCCTGCTCCCTCGTGACGTCCGCCAGCTCGCTCCTGGTGCGGCCGCGGAACGGGCCGCCGGACGCGGTGACCACGAGCTTGCGCACATCGCCGCGCTTGCCGGCCGCCAGCGCCTGGAAGAGGGCGGCGTGCTCGGAGTCGACCGGGATGATCTGGCCCGGCGCGGCCAGCGCCTTGACCAGCGGACCGCCGACGATCAGCGACTCCTTGTTGGCGAGGGCCAGCGTGCGGCCCGCCCTGAGCGCGGCCAGTGTGGGCGCCAGGCCGATCGAGCCGGTGATCCCGTTGAGCACGGTGTGGCAGTCACTGGCGGCGAGCTCGGTGGCCGCGTCCGGACCGGCGAGGACCTCCGGGAGCGGCTCCGCGCTTCCGTACTCCTGCCGCAGCGCCTCGCGCAGGGCGGGGACCGCTTCGGGGGCGGCGACCGCGACCGTACGCACCCGCAGGCGGCGGGCCTGTGCGGCGAGGAGGGCGACCCGGCCGCCCGCCGCCGAAAGCGCGGTGACCCGGAAGCGGTCGGGATTGCGCAGCACCAGGTCGATGGCCTGGGTGCCGATGGACCCGGTGGAGCCGAGGATGACGAGATCCCGGCGGCCTTCCACGGCGTCGAAGACGAGGTGCGGGTCTGCTAGGGGGGCAGGGCTGTCGCTCATGCCCCCCATTGTTGCCGCATCCACCGGGTGCGTGGACACAGCTTCCGTCACACCGTGGCCGCCGGTGCCCATTCGCCGGCTCCCGTCGTCGGTCGTGCTCCGGTCGTGCCGGGTGCCGGCGGTTCTCAGAAGTGCGTGGTCACGCCGAACTCCGCGCGCAGCCGGGCCATGTCGTGGAGGTCGGCCGGGCCGGGTTCGTACCCCTGGTGGAACTCGATCTGCTGCCGCACCGAGATGCAGCGCACCCGCGTCCCGCCGATGGTGCCGGTGACGAAGCACTCCGCCGGGTAGCGGAAGGGCTCCTGCGGGTCAAGCGAGGACTGGAGGGCCGAGCCGTCGGGGGCGAACCGCAGAGGGTGCAGGTCGATTTCGGGCCCGGAGGGGTGGCTGAGGACGAACCGGGCGGGGCGCCAGTCGAGCGTCTCCGCGTAGCCGACGGCCGTCAGGGCGGCGATCAGGGCGGGTTCCTGTTCCTCGCGGTGCAGCAGGTCGAGGTCCCGGTGGCCGCGGGTCTCCGCGCCGATCAGGGCGTCGATCCCCCAGCCGCCGGCGATCACCACATCCGTACCGGCCGCGCGGAGCACCGACAGGACGGACAGCACCTCGGTGGCGGACATCATGGCCGGGAGCCTATGCGCGTCCGTCCGTCGGCTCACGCCCTTTTCTCGATGCCCTTCGCGAACGCGGCAAACTCCTCGTGGAAGCGGGGGTACGTCTTGCGTACGCAGCCGGGGTCGTCGTAGGTGAGGCCCGGCGTACGCAGTCCCGCCACGGCGAAGGACATGACGATGCGGTGATCGCCGTGGGTGGCGATCTCGGTTGCGCGCGGGGTGCCGGGCAGGATCTCGATCCAGTCGGGGCCGGTCGCGACGGTGATGCCCATCCGCCGCAGGTTCCCGGCGCACGCCTCCAGCCGGTCGCACTCCTTGACCCGGGTGTTGCCGACGTCCTCGATGCGTACCGGCCCCGAGGCGTACGGAGCGATCGCGGCCAGCGTCGGCATGGTGTCGGAGATGTCGCGCATGTTGACGGTGAGGCCGTGGAGCGTGCCGGTGGAGCGGACCGTGGTGGATTCGGCGGTGGTGCGCACCTGAGCGCCCATCCTCCGTAGCACGGCGGCGAATGCCAGATCACCCTGGAGGTCGTCCGTGCCGAGGCCGGGGACGGTGACCTCGCCGCCCGTGAGGGCCGCGGCGGCGAAGAAGTAGCTCGCGGTGGAGGCGTCCGGCTCGATCGCGTAGCTGGTGGCCCGGTAGCCGCCGGGCGGCACGGTGAAGATGTTGCCGCTGGGGCCGCCCCGGGTGACCTCGACGCCGAAGCTCCGCATCATCGCCAGGGTGATCTCGATGTAGGGCGCGGAGACCAGTTCCGTGACGGTGATCCGCAGTCCGGTCTCCGTCAGCGGCCCGAGCATCAGGAGCGCGGTGAGGTACTGGCTGGACTGCCCGGCGTCCAGGGTCAGTTCGCCGCCCTTGATGCCCGCGGCCCTGATCCGCAGCGGGTGGTGGCCCTCGGCCGCCTCGTGGTGGAGGTCGACGCCGAGGGAGCGCAGCGCCTCGGTGAGCGGGGCGAGGGGGCGGCGGCGCATCTGGGCGGAGGCGTCGAAGCGGTAGCTGCCGCTCGCACCGGCCGCTGCGAGGGTGGGCAGGAAGCGGGCCGTGGTCGCTCCGTCGCGGCAGTAGATGTCGGCGTCGGTGGCGGCGGGTCCGGAGGGCCGGCCCTCGATCCGCCACCGGTCCGGTTCCCGGTCCACCCGGTAGCCGAGGCCGGTGAGCCCTTGCGCGAAGCCTTCGGTGTCGTCCGAGCTCAGCGGACGTACCAGGGTGCTGGTGCCGTTCGCGGCGGCGGCCAGGAACAGGGCGCGCGCGGTGACGGACTTGGAACCGGGGACGTGGATGACGGTCACGGGCCCCCATCCTGCCGTGCCGCGCGCACGGCGGCGGGGCGCGTCCAGCGAGTGGACGCGCCCCGCCGGTCCGGCGTCAGGCGCTCAGCGGATGGGCCGGTGCACGTTGTCCCGGGTGGAGGGGCCGGGGGTGGCGTCGGCGATCCACGGGCCTTCGCCGCTCGGGTCGATGATGCCCTCCTCCAGCCAGGTGTACGTGCCCGACAGGACGCCCTCGACGACGCGCCGGTCCAGCTCGTCGGTGTTGGACCAGAGCCGGGTGAAGAGTTCCTCGACCCGGACGCGGGACTGGTGGCAGAAGGCGTCCGCGAGCTGGTAGGCCTCGCGGCCGTGGTCGTCGCCGGTGCGCAGGAGTTCGGCCCGGACGCAGGCGGCGCTCATCGCGAAGAGTTCCGCGCCGATATCGACGATCCGGCCGAGGAAGCCCTGTTTGGTCTCCATCCGGCCCTGCCAGCGCGACATGGCGTAGAAGGTGGAGCGGGCCAGCTTGCGGGAGGAGCGTTCGACGTAGCGCAGGTGGCCGGAGAGGTCGGCGTGGCCGGCCGGGTTGAACTCCGGGTAGGTGCCGGGGAGCTGTCCGGGTCCGGCGACGAGCTTGGGCAGCCAGCGGGCGTAGAAGCCGGCGGCGTTGGCGCCCGCCTTCGCCTTGGCGGAGAGCGGCTTGTCGGGGTCGATGATGTCCCCGGCGACCTTCAGGTGGGCGTCGACCGCCTCGCGGGCGATCAGCAGGTGCATGATCTCCGTCGAGCCCTCGAAGATCCGGTTGATGCGCATGTCCCGGAGCATCTGCTCGGCGGGGACGGCCCGTTCGCCTCTGGCGGCGAGGGACTCCGCCGTCTCGAAGCCTCGGCCGCCGCGGATCTGGACGAGCTCGTCGGCCATCAGGCAGCCCATCTCGGAGCCCAGCAGCTTGGCGAGCGCGGCTTCGATCCGGATGTCGTTGCGGTCCTCGTCGGCCATCTGGGAGGCGAGGTCGACGACCGCTTCGAGGGCGAAGGTGGTCGCGGCGATGAAGGAGATCTTCGAGCCGACCGCCTCGTGCCGGGCGACCGGCCTGCCCCACTGCTCGCGGACCGCCGACCACTCGCGGGCGATCTTCAGGCACCACTTTCCGGAGCCGACGCACATCGCGGGGAGCGAGAGCCGTCCGGTGTTGAGGGTGGTGAGCGCGATCTTGAGCCCGGCGCCCTCCGGTCCGATGCGGTTCGCGGCGGGGACGCGCACCTGGTGGAAGCGGGTGACGCCGTTCTCCAGGCCGCGCAGGCCCATGAAGGCGTTGCGGTGCTCCACGGTGATGCCCGGGGAGTCCGCCTCGACCACGAAGGCGGTGATGCCGCCCTTGTGGCCCTCGGACTTCGGTACCCGGGCCATGACGACGAGGAGGTCCGCGACGACCCCGTTGGTCGTCCACAGCTTCACCCCGTCGAGCACGTAGTCGGGGCCGTCCGGTACGGCGGAGGTGGCGAGGCGGGCCGGGTCGGAGCCGACGTCCGGTTCGGTCAGCAGGAACGCCGAGATGTCGGTACGGGCCAGCCGGGGCAGGAAGGTGTCCTTCTGCTCCTGGCTGCCGAAGGTCTTCAGCGGCTGGGGCACGCCGATGGACTGGTGGGCGGAGAGCAGGGCGCCGATCGCCGGGCTGGCGGAGCCGACCAGGGCGAGGGCCTTGTTGTAGTACACCTGGGTCAGGCCCAGACCGCCGTACTTCACGTCGATCTTCATGCCCAGCGCGCCGAGTTCCTTGAGGCCGTTGACCACCTCGTCGGGGATCCTGGCCTCGCGCTCGATGAGGGCGCCGTCGACCCTGCTGTCGCAGAACTCGCGCAGCCGGGCGAGGAACTCCTCGCCGCGCCGGACGTCCTCGCCGGCCGGCAGCGGATGCGGATGGATCAGGTCCAGGCGGAAGCGGCCCAGGAAGAGTTCCTTGGCGAAACTGGGTTTGTGCCAGTCCCGTTCACGCGCGTCCTCTGCCACCTGGCGCGCCTCGCGCTCCGAGACCTTGGGGGTGTGCTGTCGCGCGGAGGGCCGTTGTGCGGATGGTGCGGACATGAGGAGCTCACCTCGCCGCTTCGTCGGGAGTCTTCTACTCGTCTATGGGTCTACTCGTCCGTATGTACCTGATTCCGGCCGGTGCCACCATCGTCGGGACGCCGATCGGGTCGCCCGCCACTCAAGTGCCCCGGCCCGCTGGCGGAAAACCGGAACGGCCGGAGCCCCCGCACAGTGGGCTCCGGCCATTCGGTTACGGCCCCTGCGGGCCGCGGGACTACAGGGCGAGGCCGGTGAGGACCAGGACCCGCTCGTAGGTGTAGTCGTCCATCGCGTACCGGACGCCCTCGCGGCCGGTGCCGGACTGCTTGGTGCCGCCGTACGGCATCTGGTCGGCGCGGTACGAGGGGACGTCGCCGATGATCACGCCGCCGACCTCAAGGGCGCGGTGGGCGCGGAAGGCGGTCTGCAGGTCGTGGGTGAAGACGCCCGCCTGGAGACCGTACTTGGAGGAGTTGACGGAGGCGAACGCCTCGGCTTCGCCGTCCACCTTCTGTACCGAGAGCACCGGTCCGAAGACCTCCTCGCAGGAGAGGCTGACGCCGTCGGGGAGGTCGGTGAGGACGGTCGGCGCGTAGGTCGCCCCGTCCCGCCCGCCGCCGGTGAGCAGCTTGCCGCCGGCCTGTACGGCCTCGTCGACCCAGGATTCGACGCGCTTGGCCGCGTCCTCGTTGACCAGCGGGCCGACGTCGGTGGCGGCGTCGGACGGGTCACCGGTGACCTGGGCCTCCACGGCCGCGACGATCTTCGGGAGCAGCCGGTCGTAGACCGCGGCGTCCGCGATGACGCGCTGTACGGAGATGCAGGACTGGCCGCCCTGGTAGTTGGAGAAGGTCGCGATGCGGGTCGCGGCCCAGTCCAGGTCGGCCTCCGAGGCGTAGTCGGCGAGGACGACCGCCGCGCCGTTGCCGCCGAGCTCCAGGGTGCAGTGCTTGCGCGGCACCGAGTCCATGATCGAGTAGCCGACCTGGGCGGAGCCGGTGAACGAGATCACGGGCAGCCGCTCGTCCTGGACGAGGGCGGGCATCCGGTCGTTGGGGACCGTCAGGACGGACCAGGAACCGGCCGGCAGCTCGGTCTCGGCCAGCAGCTCGCCCAGGATCAGCGACGAGACCGGGGTGGCCGGGGCGGGCTTCAGGATGATCGGGGCGCCGACGGCGATGGCCGGGGCGACCTTGTGGGCGCTGAGGTTCAGCGGGAAGTTGAACGGTGCGATGCCCAGGACCGTGCCGCGCGGGAAGCGGCGGGTGAGTCCGAGCCGGCCGGTGCCGCCGGCGTCGGTGTCCAGGCGCTGGGCCTCGCCGCCGTTGAAGCGGCGGGCCTCCTCAGAGGCGAACCGGAACACCGAGACGGCTCGGCCGACCTCGCCGCGCGCCCACTTGACGGGCTTGCCGTTCTCGGCGGAGATCAGCTGGGCGATCTCCTCCGTGCGCTCGGTGAGGCGGCGGGCGACGTGGTCGAGTGCGGCGGCGCGGACGTGGGCCGGGGTGGCGGCGAACTCGTCGCGCACGGCGTGGGCGGCGGCCACCGCCTCCTCGACCTGGGCCTCTGTGGGCACGGCGACGGTGCCGACGAGGCGGCCGTCCCAAGGGCTGGTGACGTCGAAGGTCTCTTCGCCGGTGGCCTCGCGGCCGGCCAGCCAGAAGGCGTGGGTGGAGGTCATGGAGGTTCCGGCCCTTCGATGTCGTGGGGTGTTCCGTCCCCACCGTAGGGGCGCGCCGTCCGCCTGGCGTTTGTCCGGCGTGGAGCAGAGGCGACCCGGCGTGCGCCTGTTTGTCGCAGGTGGACCGGTGTCTCTACGGCGTCGTCGGCGGGCTGGTGACCTTGAGGGCCAGCCAGAGTTCCATCCGGCTGTCCGGATCGTCCAGCGAACGGCCGAGGATCTCCTCCACCCGCCGCATCCGGTAGCGCAGGGTGTGCCGGTGCACCCCCAGGTCCGCCGCGGCGGCGTCCCACTGGCCGTGGTGGGAGAGCCAGGCCCGCAGCGAGGCGACCAGATCGCCGCGGCCCTTGGTGTCGTGTTCGTACAGGGCGCGGAGCATGGCGTCCGCGAAGGCGCGCACCGCGTCGTCGGCGAGCAGCGGGAGCACGGAGCCGGTCGCCAGCTCCTCGTGCTCGACCAGCGCCCTGCCCCGTCGGCGGGCCACGGAGAGGGCCTGCTCCGCCTGCTTGTACGCGGCCGAGACGGCGATCGGGCCCGCGGGGGCGGAAAGGCCGACGACGACGTGGCTGTCGTCCGCCGGTTCGTGCGCCGGGCGTTCCTCCTGGGTCTCGGCGTAGGCGGTGCAGGCGGCGACCGCGGCGCCGCCGTCGGCGGCCAGCACGACGAGGCGTTCCCCCTCGGGCACCATCAGGACGGTCTCGCCCGACCGGGAGGCCGCGGTCTCCATCGCCTCGGCCAGCTGCGCCGTGGTCGAGGATTCGGACGCCTCCGCGATGAGCAACCGGAACGGCGCGTCGAGCAGCCCGCCGTAGAGGTCTCCGGCGACGGCGCGCGCGTGGTCGGGCTGGCCGGCGAGGAGCATGCGCAGCACCGCGGCGCCGAGTCGCTGTTCCGCGCCCTGGAGCGAGCGGGAGCGGGCGGTGATGAGGGTGAGCAGGGCGACCGCCGAGTTCACTGCGTACCGTTCCGCGGTGCCGAGGGCGGCCCCGGTGCCGACGGCGAGCGCGCCGCGGGCCCGGCGTCCGGTGCCCAGGGACTGGAGCTCGACCCGGTCGTCGCTGCCGCCGACGACCACGCTGGCGGGGGCCGGGCGGTCCCGCAGGCGTTCCACGTCGGGGGTGAGTCGGGCGGCGCGGCGGGCGGCCCAGTCGGGGGCGGCCGCCACGACGGCCCCGGCGGCGTCGTACAGCGCGGCCCAGCCGTCGACGTGGGCGGCGAGCCTGGTGAGGAGTTCGCCGGGGCCGTCCCCTGCGAGCGCCGCCCTGGTGAGTTCGCGCTGCGCCTCGAAACCGGCGGTGACGGCCCGGTACTGGTCGGCGGCGATCTCCGAGGAGACGGCCTTGGCGATGGCGATGAACGGGGTGCGGCGGGGCACTTCGAGGAGCGGCAGCCCCGCTTCCTCCGCGGCCTCGATCAGTGCCCCCGGCACCTCGTCGTAGTTGACGCCGACGGCGAAGCCCACGCCGACGACCCCGGATCCGGCCAGCCGTCGCACGTAGCGCCGCATGCCCTCCGGGCTCGCCGCGTCGAGGTTGGTCGCGGTGACCAGCAGCAGCTCGCCGCCCTCCATGTAGCGGACGGGGTCGGCCAGCTCACTGGCGTGCGCCCAGCGCACGGGCGTGTCGAGCCGGTCCGCCCCCGCACGGACCGTGAGTCTGAGCGCCGAGTGCTGGACGAGCGAGGCGAGCGTGGGCGGCATGGGACGGGCGACCTTTGAGAGGGGGCGTCTGGGCGGGGCGCCTGAGAGGGGCGTCGATTGCGCCGTCGCGTATGAACGACTCCCATCGATTCTGCCAGGGCGGCAGGGTTCCCGTAACCGCTGCCGCCTCTCCCGTACCGCCGGTCTCAGGCACCCAGTTTCATCAGGAGCGGAGGCGCGTGCCGGCCGTCGACCGTGGTGAGGGAGATCACCGCGTGGCCGGCGGCGACCTCGTAGGCGAGCCCGGAGGCGGACCAGCGTTCCCGCTCGACCTGGCGAACGGTCACGGCGTCGGTGGTGACGGCCTTGCCGGTGGCCAGCTTCCGCAGGGCGTGCAGGGCCCGGGTGAGCGGCTGGTCGGCGAAGACACCGTGCTGGGCGACCTCCCGGACCTCCACCCACTCCTTGCCCCATGCCTCCGCGAAGCGTTTGCCGTCCCAGGTGGAGACGCCCGCGAAGGCCATGTTGCAGCCGACGGACCCGAGCAGGGCGGTGTGCAGCTCTTCCGGCACGTCGTCCAGGGTCCGCAGCGCGAGGACCGCTCCCGCGTTGACGGACCGCAGGCGTCGGATGCCCCGGACGGTCTCGGCGGTGACGGTGTGGGTGGCGTCGTCCAGGACCAGGCAGACGAACAGGGAGCGGTCGGAGCGGGCCGCGGTGATCGCGTTGAACTGGGCGAGGATGAGGCGCGCCAGTACGTGGGACGCCTCGGCGTGCGCGCGCTCCGGCAGATCGACGCGGACCCGCAGCGGGTGCTGTTCCAGGGAGCGCAGCGAGAACGGCCGGGCGTCCTGGCCGGTGGAGAAGAAGGCGGCGAAGGCCGGCCGGTCGAGCACGGCGATCCGGTCGGCGAGGACTGCGGCGGGATCCCCCGCGCCGCCCGCCTGCCGGGCGCGGGCGTCCAGCTCGCGCAGCATCGTGTGCTCGCCGCCCGCCTCCAGGGCCTGCCGCAGGGCGGTCAGCGCGGTGATGGAGCCCTCAAGGAGTTCGCGGAGTTCGGGGACCCCGGGGAACCGGCCGTGGGCGGCGCGGTAGGGGCCGAGGAGCTGGCCGAGAACGGTGCCCGCGCGCCTGCTGTCCAGGCCCGGGAGGTCGCCGGCCAGCCCTTCCGCGAGGGTGGCCGCCGCCTCGTCGGGGTCGGTGGTGCCGCCGTACAGGTCGAAGTCGTGCACCGAGGCGGGGTCACCGATCCGGACGACGACGTCGTAGGAGTCGTCCGGGCCCAGCTGTGCGCCCGCCCCGCCGACGGCGAGCACCGCGGCCTGGCCGGTGAGCGCCCTGATGGCGAGGGATTCGATGACCGGCCGGACCACTTTGGCGGTCTTGCCCGAGCCGGGCGGGCCCACGGCCAGCAGCGAGGTGCCCAGCGAGGCGGGCTCCAGGGCCATGCCGGAACCCCGGCGCGGATAGGGATTGCGCGGGTCGTCCGCGCAGTCCCCGATCCGGACCTGGCCGGTGAGCGGGTCGTGCGGGGCGGTGCGCAGCGGCAGATCGTGGTCGCCCGAGGGGTGCAGGTAGGCGGCCGGGCCCTTGCGCAGCACGGTCTCGGTGAAGGATTCGAGGCGGTCCGCGCGGGTCCGGGCGACGGCCCAGGCGTGCCGCAGCCGTACGCAGTCCACATCGTTCATCCGGCCGGTGCGCACGGCGGCCGTCAGCGCCTCCGCGGCATCCGTCCGGCCCGCGGCCCGCAGCTCGGGCCACTCCGCCGGGGCAGGCCCGGTCCGCTCGGGGGCCGCCCGGGGACGGTCGGGCGCGGGGTCGCCGCGCCTCAGGAGGGGGCGCAGCCTCTTCGGCAGGAGGGGGCCCAGCTCCTTCGACCACGCGCCGACGCGGGCGAAGGGCCAGACGATCAGGGCGGCCGCCGCAGCGTAGAGGATCCAGGAGATCAGCCCGGCCAGGTACTTGTTGCCGCCGCCCTGCTGGATGCCCTGGGGAATGAGGGAGTACAGCAGGCCCACCAGGGGCACGCGCTGGCTGAAGTAGAGCCATAGGGCCAGCGCCGCCGCCAGCACCGTGGTCACCGCTCTGGCCCGGCCCAGCCGTTCTCCCGCGTAGTAGTGGAAGAGCCCTGCCCAGTTGCCGATCCGGGCGGCCCAGAAGCCCAGGAGGACCACCAGGGCCTGGTAATAGAGCGTCGTGGAGATTTCGACGAGGGGGGGCGCGCCGTCCCTGAGGGTCCCGAAGGTCCACCATTCGGGTCCGGTGATGATCTCGATCGGTTTGAACACATAGGGGACGTTTCGCTGATCGAGCAGCAGCCACAGCAGCAGCCACAGCACCAGAGTGGCCGCCGGCCCCACCAGGGAGGGCCGGGACAGCCGCTCGGCGGGCCGGGGCACGTAGGCGTAGCGCCACACGCCGGGATCGCTCTCGGGACGCGGCGCGTTCAGCCAGTCCGCGGTGGGCGCCCCCGTTCCGGCGGGGCTGTGCTGGACCGGCACCGCGGGCGGAAACGCCGGCGGGGCCGTCGGCGGCGGGCCGGGCGGCCGGGCGGGAGGCGGTCCCGCCGGGTGCGGCACGGAGCCTCCGGGGCGGCCGTCGGGCGGCTGCGCACCCCGCGTGCCCCGGGCGCCGTGCGTGCCTTCGTTGTCCATGAACCGTTGCCCCCTGACCAGCCAGGTCCGACCGCTGCACGGTCAATCTAGTGCGCGGACACGGGGAGTTCAGCAACGCGCCCGGATAGTGACGGGGAACGGGCCGCCCCCGTCCCCGTACCGCCTTCTGTCCGTCGCGGACAAGGACACGCCCGCCACCACTCCCGATCGGAGCATGCCCGCGCCCCGCCCCCGCCCCTAGCCTGCAGAAACAGAAGCGTCCGAGACACAACGTCCGAAGCACCCCAGGAGCCCCGCATGACCGCAATTCCGCAGGAGCGCCGCGTCGTCACCGCCATCCCCGGCCCGAAGTCGGTGGAGCTGCAGGCCCGCCGGCTCGCGACGGTCGCCGCGGGGGTGGGCTCCACCCTGCCGGTGTTCACCGCCCGTGCCGGTGGCGGGATCATCGAGGACGTGGACGGCAACCGGCTGATCGACTTCGGCTCCGGTATCGCCGTGACGTCGGTCGGCGCCTCGGCGGAGGCCGTGGTGCGGCGGGCGTCCGCGCAGCTCGCGGACTTCACCCACACCTGTTTCATGGTCACCCCGTACGAGGGGTACGTGGAGGTCTGCGAGCAGCTCGCCGAGCTGACGCCGGGCGACCACGCGAAGAAGTCCGCGCTGTTCAACTCGGGCGCGGAGGCCGTCGAGAACGCGGTGAAGATCGCCCGCGCCTACACCAGGCGCACCGCCGTCGTCGTCTTCGACCACGGCTACCACGGCCGGACCAACCTCACCATGGGCATGACGGCTAAGAACATGCCGTACAAGCAGGGCTTCGGCCCGTTCGCGCCCGAGGTCTACCGCGTCCCGGTGGCGTACGGCTACCGCTGGCCGACCGGTGCCGAGAACGCGGGGGCCGAGGCGTCCGCGCAGGCCATCGACGAGATCACCAAGCAGATCGGCGCGGACAACGTCGCCGCGATCGTCATCGAGCCGGTGCTCGGCGAGGGCGGCTTCATCGAGCCGGCCAAGGGCTTCCTCCCGGCGATCGCGCGGTTCGCCAAGGACAACGGCATCGTCTTCGTCGCGGACGAGATCCAGTCCGGCTTCTGCCGCACCGGCCAGTGGTTCGCCTGCGAGGACGAGGGCATCGTCCCCGACCTGATCACCACCGCCAAGGGCATCGCGGGCGGTCTGCCGCTCTCCGCCGTGACCGGCCGCGCCGAGATCATGGACGCCGCGCACGCGGGCGGCCTCGGCGGCACGTACGGCGGAAACCCGGTCGCCTGCGCCGGCGCGCTCGGCGCGATCGAGACGATGCGCGAGCTGGACCTGAACGGGAAGGCCAAGCGCATCGAGGAGGTCATGAAGGGCCGGCTCGCCGAGATGCGGGCGAAGCTGCCCAACGGAGACCTCATCGGTGACATCCGCGGCCGTGGCGCGATGATCGCGATCGAGCTGGTGAAGTCCGGCACGAAGGACCCGAACCCGGAGGCGGCCGGCGCGCTCGCGAAGGCCTGCCACGCCGAGGGCGTCCTCGTCCTCACCTGTGGCACGTACGGCAACGTCCTGCGCTTCCTGCCGCCGCTGGTGATCGGGGAGGACCTGCTGACCGAGGGACTCGACGTCATCGAGCAGGCGTTCGCCGGGGTCTGAGCCGTGCGGGCCCCCGGAGCGGCGCGGTGTTTCCTCCGGGGATGCCCGGTGCCCGGTTGAGGGCCTGTGAAGAAGGTGTGCGGGGGCGATGGCGGGATAACGTTCCCGCTGTCGGACCCCCCACCGCCTGACGTACGGTTTGCGCAGATGAGAGAAACACCCCGCCCGCAGGGGACTGCCGGCGACACCGGGTCGGAGCTTCCCCGGCACCGTCCTGGTTGTGCCTTCGCGCACACCACTGGAGCCTCGGGCTCCGGAACTCCTCACCGATCGGATGGCCGCCCGCCCCACACCCCCCGGGGCGCGCGGCACACCGGTCCGACCGTCCGTCCCGGAACAACCCCCCCTGTTCCGGGACGGACGGCTCTTCTCTTCTCCGTGGTGTCCGGCCTGCTGGCCCTGTTCGCGCTCAGCACCTGGCAGATCGCGGCCGAGGGCCCGCTGCGTACGTTCGACGAACGCACCGGACGGGCCCTCGTCGGACACGGCCCACGGTGGCTCACCGAATTCCTCGCCGATCTCGGCAACACGCAGGTCGCGCTCCCGGTGCTGGGCTGCGCGATCGTCTGGTCGCTGCTGCGCGGTGAGCGCCGCGCCCCGGTCACCGCCGCGCTCACGATGGCCGCGGTGCCGCTGCTCGTCGTCCCGCTCAAGGACTGGATCGCCCGCCCCGGACCGCTGACCGACGCAACCGGCTACTACCCCTCCGGTCACGCGGCGACCGCGGCGGTGGCGTACGGGGCGGCGGCGCTGCTGCTCGCCCCGTACCCGCGGCGTTCATGGATGATGCCCGTCGCCGCCGTCCTGCTGACGGCGGCGACGGGCATCGGTCTGGTGCTGCGCGGCTATCACTGGCCGCTGGACGTGCTGGGCAGCTGGTTCCTGTGCGGGCTGCTGCTGATCCCGCTGTCGCTCAGCTCCCGAAGTAGGCGTCGAAGTTCTTCGAGAACTCCCAGTTGTTGAAGCGGTCCCAGTTGATCGACCAGGTCATCAGTCCGCGCAGTCCGGACCAGGTGCCGTGGGTGGCGTACGAGCCGCAGTCGGTCTTCTTCGTCAGGCAGTTGAGCGCCTTGGTGACCTCGGCGGGCGAGGTGTGGCCGTTGCCCGCCTGGGTGGAGGCCGGCAGTCCGATCGAGACCTGGTCGGGACGCAGGCCAGGGAAGACCTTGGTCTGGTCGCCCGCCACCGGGAAGCCGGCCAGCAGCATGTCGGTCATCGCGATGTGGAAGTCGGCGCCGCCCATCGAGTGGTACTGGTTGTCCAGGCCCATGATGGAGCCCGAGTTGTAGTCCTGGACGTGCAGCAGGGTGAGATCGTCGCGCAGGGCGTGGATCACCGGGAGGTAGGCGCCGGCGCGCGGGTCCTGGCCGCCCCAGGGGCCGGAGCCGTAGTACTGGTAGCCGAGCTGCACGAAGAAGGTCTCGGGGGCCATGGTGAGGACGAACTTCTCGCCGTACTTGGCCTTGAGCGACTTCACCGCGGAGATCAGGTTGACGATGACCGGCGTGGTGGGGCTGCGGAAGTCGGTGTCGCCGGTGTTCAGCGAGAGCGAGTGGCCCTCGAAGTCGATGTCGAGTCCGTCCAGACCGTACTCGTCGATGATCTTGCTGACCGAGGAGACGAAGGTGTCACGGGCGGCGGTGGTGGCGAGCTGCACCTGTCCGTTCTGGCCGCCGATGGAGATCAGGACCTTCTTGCCCTTGGCCTGCTTGGCCTTGATGGCCGCCTTGAACTCGGCCGCCGACTCGACGTTCGGGCACTCGGCCACCGGGCAGAGCGAGAAGCGGATGTCGCCGGAGGTGACGGAGGTGGGTTCGCCGAAGGCCAGGTCGATGACGTCCCAGGAGTCGGGCACGTCCGCCATGCGCGTGTAGCCGGAGCCGTTGGCGAAGCTGGAGTGCAGATAGCCGACGAGGGCATGGGCCGGCAGGTCCGAGCCGCTCTCTCCCCCGCTGCCGCCCGCCGTGGTGGTGGCGGGGACGGCGGCCGACTTGGCGGACTCGCCCGCCGCGTTGGTCGCGGTGACCTGGAAGCTGTACGCGGTCGAGGCGGCGAGGCCGGTCACGGTCGCGGAGGTGCCGGTGGTGGAGAGGACCTTCGTGCCGCCCCGGTAGACGTTGTAACCGGTGGCACCGGAGGCGGCCGTCCACGACAGCGGTACGGAGGACGCGGTGGCGGTGCCGGCCTTGAGGCCCGCCGGTACCGCGGGGAGGGCGACCGGGTCGCCGCCGGGGCCGACGAGGCTGAGGTCGTCGGCGTAGTACGCGGGGGTGCCGTACCAGCCGTGTGTGTACACGTTGACCGAGGTGGTGGACGCGCCGGTCTTGAACGTGGTGGTGAGCTTCTGCCAGGCCCCGGCGGACTGCGTCCAGGTGGACACGTCCGTCGTGCCGGTGCCCTCCGCGCCCAGGTAGACGTAGCTGCCCTGCACCCAGGTGCTCAGCGTGTACGTGGAGCCGGGCTTGACCGTGACGGCCTGGGAGCACTTGGCGTAGTCGCTGCCGGCCGGGGTCGCCTTCAGCGCCGAGGTGCCGCCGTGCACCGGGGTGCTGACGACGGCTCCGCTGCCGCCCGTACAGCTCCAGCCGTCCAGACCGGCCTCGAAGGTTCCGTTGCGGGCCAGATCGGCGTCGGCAGCGGCGGCGCTCGGCGCGGCGGCGGCCAGGCCGCCCGCCGCCAGCAGGGCGGCCGTGAAGGCGGCCAGCAGTCCGGTGATGCGGGCAGGGGGTCCCGTACGTTCCACAACGGCCTCCGTGCAGGGGGGAATCGGGTGGCCACAACATGGTCCAGACCAATCCGGTTGTCAAGACCTCTGGCAGCCGAACCCCTCGCCCGCACACCGGCTCCCGGCCTGCCCCCTTCGCCTACAGCGGCGCGCCGCACGCGAAGGGAACGGGAGCTACCGGCCGCTTCCGGTCAGTTGAAACGTGCGGAGAACCTAGTGACGGCCAGGCCCGCACCGTTCTCCCACGGCTCGAATCCCGCCTGGACGCTGGTGAGATACCAGTCCGGCGTGGCCAGGCCCTCCGCGATGGCCCCGTTGACGAAGTCCTTCACGTCGAAGTTCAGACCCGTCAGCGCCGAGGGGGCGACGTAGGAGATGACGTCGTTGCCGCCGTTGTTCCCCTTCCAGACGTCCCAGGTCTGTCCGGCGATGGTCGCGACGCCGGTCTTGGAACCGATCGGCTGGATGGGGCCGACCTTGTTCAGCCAGATCATGATCTCGGTCCGGTTGACCCCGTCCGTCTTCGGCGTCGGGTCGAGCCAGATGTCGTACGCGGCGTCATAGACGGCGCCGTCGGTGTACGTGTACGCGATCTCGCTGGGCGCGCTCCCGATCGCACTGACCTGCTTGGGCAGCACGGTGCCCGGCGAGCAGTTGGTGTAGTGGCAGCCCGCGTAGATCGAGGGGTACGACTTGGGGGCACCGCCCGTGGACACGGAGCCGTCGGCCGTCGTGAGTTCGAAACCGTCGCCGACCTGGTTGACGCACTGCGGGGCGGTGGTGCCCCAGGCGTTGTTCTGCACGACGTAGCCGCCGGGGGTGGTGGCCGATCCGAACTGTTCGCAGGTCTGCGCATCGGCGCCGGCCGGGCCGGCCGTGGCGGTCACGGCGACGAGTGAGCCGGCGGCCAGGGCGAGCGCGGCGGCCAGGGTACGGATGCGGTGCGCACGGTGGGGCGTGGCAGTCACGGGAGTTCCTTCCGTCGGGCGGGTGTGGGGGTGGACCGTGGGGGGTCCATGGGAGCTTGGGAGCGCTCCCATCCCTTGCTTCAACGGAACCCTACGAACCTCTCGCCCCCGCAACAACGTGTCACCCGTCAATGGCGTGAACTCACCCTTGGACGCGCGCAATCGACGCCCCGCGCGCCTGCCGCCGGGAGCCTGATTACTCCCCCTCACCCGAGGCGAGCAGGCACGCCACGCGGACGATCAGCAGTCCGGGGCACCTCGCTTTTCGGCCAGGAGCCTGCCGCGGAACGGCCTTCCTCCCTACTCCCGACCCTCCCCCGCCGCGGCCCCTCCCGCGGCCTCGTGCATCGCTAGTTCCAGCAGCGTGGCGTCGGTGAGCGTGCCCGATCCGTCCGGCGGAATCAGCCACCGCACTCCGCCCGCGACCCGCCCCGGATACGGCACCACGATCCAGGTGCCCTGCCCGGCGCCCCGCACCCCGGTCCCGATCCAACGGTCGGCGGTGCCCGGCGGCACGAAGAACCCCATGCGGGCGTCACCGAAGCCCGCGAGGACCGGCCCCGGCCGGTCGATGAGCCGGGTGAGCACGTCGAGCGTCGGATAGCCCAGCTCCCCCGGCAGAATCAGCACGTCCCAGCGCCGGCCGGCGGGAAGGAGCGCGATCCCCCGCGGATTGCGCTCCCACTCCCACCGGCAGGCGTCCGGGTCCGGTGCCACCGACACAAGCCACTCGACCGCTGCCCTGACTCCCGAGCCAGCCATGACCCGCCTCCGTTCCGTATCGCACCCGCGGGGAGTCGCGGGTGCGTTCACGGGAGAGAGCGCGGTGGAGCCGATCCATTACGCGGCTTCGGCTACCAACCGGTAGTGAACTGGGTCACGCCCCGGAGCCGGGCAGGATCCGGACGGCACGCACTAACTGTCGAAGCCGAGCCCCAGCCGGTCCATCGTCCGCAGCCACAGATTGCGGTGGCCGCCGTTCTCGTCGGCCCGTGCCAGGGAACGCTTCGTCAGCTCGATCCCGGCCCACGCGAAGGGCTCCGGCGGGAACGGCATCGGCTTGCCGCGGACCATCTCCAGCGCGGTCCGCTCCGTCTCCTCGCCGGCCAGCAGGTCGAGCATCACCTCGGCGCCGAACCGGGTGGCCCCGACGCCGAGTCCGGTGTATCCGGCGGCATAGGCGACCCGGCCCTGATGGGCGGTGCCGAAGAACGCGGAGAACCGGGAACAGGTGTCGATCGCGCCGCCCCAGGCATGGGTGAAACGCACTCCCGCCAATTGCGGAAAGCATTCGAAGAACTGTCCGGCGAGCTTCAGGAACGTTTCCGGACGCTGGTCGAGCGCGGCGCTGAGCCGGCCCCCGTACGGATAGATCGCGTCGTATCCGCCCCACAGAACGCGGTTGTCCGCGGAGAGCCGGAAGTAATGGAACTGGTTGGCGCTGTCCCCCAGTCCTTGCCGGTTCTGCCAGCCGATGGCGGCGAGCTGTTCCTCGGTCAGCGGCTCGGTCATCAGCGCGTAGTCGTAGACCGGGACGGTGTACGGGCGGACCCGCTTCACGAGCGAGGGGAAGATGTTGGTGCCGAGGGCGACGCGGCGGGCGAGCACCCTTCCGCCCGGGGTCCGGACCGCCATTCCGGTTCCGGTTCTGGCCAGCTCCAGGCCCCGGGTGTGCTCGTAGATCCGGACACCCAGGTCGAGGCAGGCCTGCTTCAGGCCCCAGGCGAGCTTGGCCGGGTGCAGCATCGCGACGCCACGGCGGTCCCAGAGGCCGCCCAGGAATGTCGGTGAGTCGACATGGGCGCGCAGCGCTTCACCGTCCAGGAACTCGACGCCGCCGAAGCCGCGCCGCTCCAGCTCCTGGTGCCATTCCCGCAGCTCTTCGAGCTGGTGGGGCTGGGTGGCGACATCGATCTCGCCGGTGCGCTCGAATTCGCAGTCGATGCCGTAGCGGGCGACCGCCTCCTCGATGGCGTCGAGGTTGCGGGCGCCCAGCTCCTCCAGCTTCTCGATCTCGTCCGGCCAGCGCTCCAGGCCGTTGGGCAGGCCGTGGGTGAGGGAGGCGGCGCAGAATCCGCCGTTGCGGCCCGAGGCGGCCCAGCCCGTCTCGCGGCCCTCGATGAGGACGACATCGCGTTCCGGTTCGCGCTCCTTGGCGAGCAGCGCGGTCCACAGTCCGCTATACCCGGCGCCGATGACGAGGAGGTCGCAGTGCTCGTCGCCGGTGAGCGCGGGGAGTGCTTCGGGCCTGCCGGGGTCGTCCAGCCAGAACGACAGCGGCTTGGCGCCTGCGATGGACCGGGCGGCGGCACTCATGGCAACTGGGGCCATGTTTTCCAACTCCTTAGGGACTTTCAGGGTCGTGCGTTGTTCTTCCGCCGGTTCGCTATCAGCTGGCCGGCGAGAACCACCAGTACCGCAATGATGAACATCGCCGTACCGATGACGTTGATCTGCACGGGCGTGCCGCGCTGTGCCGATCCCCAGACGAACATGGGGAAGGTCACGGTCGAGCCCGCGTTGAAATTGGTGATGATGAAATCGTCGAAGGAGAGCGCGAACGCGAGCAGCGCTCCCGCGGCGATTCCGGGGGCGGCGATCGGCAGCGTCACCCGGACGAAGGTCTGCACGGGCCCGGCGTACAGATCGCGGGCCGCCTCCTCCAGCCTGGGGTCCATCGACATGACCCGCGCCTTGACCGCCGTCACCACGAAGCTGAGGCAGAACATGATGTGCGCGATGAGGATCGTCCAGAAGCCCAGCTGCGCGCCCATGTTGAGGAAGAGCGTGAGCAGGGACGCGGCCATGACGACCTCGGGCATCGCCATCGGCAGGAAGATCAGCGAGTTGATCGCGCCGCGCGCCCGGAAGCGGTAGCGGACCAGGGCGAACGCGATCATCGTGCCGAGCACGGTCGCGCCGACCGTGGCCCAGACGGCGATCTGGAGGGAGAGCGAGAGCGAGCCGCACATGTCGGCGACACCGCAGGGGTCCTTCCAGGCGTCCACCGAGAAGCGCTGCCAGGAGTAGTTGAACCGCCCGTTGGGCTTGTTGAAGGAGAACACCATCACGACGATGTTCGGCAGGATCATGTAGGCGAGGGTCAGCAGACCCGCGATGACGATCAGATGGCGTCGCAGCCAGCGCAGTACGGGCATCAGACCAGGTCCTCCGTCCCGGAGCGGCGGATGTAGACAGTGACCGCGATCAGGACGACCGCCATCAGGATGAAGGAGAGCGCGGCCGCCGTCGGATAGTCGAGGACGCGCAGGAACTGGGTCTGGATGACGCTGCCGACCATCTTGGTGTCGGTGGAGCCCAGCAGTTCCGCGTTGACGTAGTCACCGCTGGCCGGGATGAAGGTCAGCAGGGTGCCGGAGACGACGCCCGGCATCGAGAGCGGGAACGTCACCTTCCGGAACGTGGTCGCGGGGGTGGCGTACAGGTCCCCGGCCGCTTCGTGGAGCCGCCCGTCGATCCGCTCCAGCGAGGTGTAGAGCGGCAGGATCATGAACGGCAGGAAGTTGTACGTGAGACCGCAGACCACCGCCATCGGGGTGGCCAGCACCCGGTTGGACTCGGTCCAGCCGAGCCAGCTGGTGACGTCGAGGACGTGCAGGGTGTTCAGTACGTCGACGACCGCGCCGCCGTCCGCGAGGATCGTCTTCCAGGCGAGCGTACGGATCAGGAAGCTGGTGAAGAACGGTGCGATGACCAGCACCAGCACCAGATTGCGCCAGCGCCCGGCCTTGAACGCGATGAGGTAGGCCAGCGGGTAGCCGAGCAGCAGGCACAGGATCGTCGCGGTGCCCGCGTACAGCAGGGAGCGGACGAACTGCGGGTAGTAGTCGGCCAGCGCGTCCCAGTACGTCTGGAAGTGCCAGGTGACCTCGAACCCCTTCTCCAGGGATCCGGTCTGGACGGAGGTCGAGCCCTGGTAGATCAGCGGCAGCGCGAAGAAGACGACGAGCCAGAGGATGCCGGGGAGCAGCAGCCAGTAGGGGACGAGGCGCTTGCGGGTGGAGGGCTTGCGCACCTTCGGCTCCGCTGCGGGAGCGGGTGGCGCCTCCTGGGTGACGCTCACGCCGCGTCCTCCACCGTCTCCACACCGGCGGCGATGTCCTGATCGGCGTCGAGGCCGAAGGTGTGCGCCGGGTTCCAGTGCAGGACGACCTCGGCCCCGGGGGTGAGCCGGGAATCGCGCTCGATGTTCTGTTCGTACACCTGGAGCGACTTCCCGGCCGGGCTCTCCACCACGTACTGCGTGGAGACGCCGATGAAGCTGGAGTCGACGATCCGGCCGGTGACCCGGTTGCGGCCCTCGGCTATCGCGTCCGCGTCGTCGCGGTGCGTGAGGGAGATCTTCTCGGGGCGGATGCCGAGGAGCAGTTTGCCGCCCTTCGCGGTCGGCGCGGGACATCGGCCGGTGGGCAGCCGCAGCTTCCCGCCGCCGGCCGCTATGACGATGTCGGTGCCGGTGGAGTCGACTTCGCCCTCGATCAGGTTCGAGGTGCCGAGGAAGTTGGCGACGAACGTCGTCCGGGGGTTCTCGTAGAGATCGGCGGGGTCGCCCAGCTGCTCGACCCGGCCCGCGTTCATCACCGCGACGGTGTCGGCCATGGTCATGGCCTCCTCCTGGTCGTGGGTGACGTGGACGAAGGTGATCCCGACCTCGGTCTGGATGCGCTTGAGTTCGAGCTGCATCTGGCGACGGAGCTTGAGGTCGAGGGCGCCGAGCGGCTCGTCGAGGAGCAGCACCTGGGGGTGGTTGATCAGGGCGCGGGCGACGGCGACGCGCTGTTGCTGGCCGCCGGAGAGCTGGTGCGGTTTGCGCCGGGCGAAGTCGCCGAGCTGGACGAGCTCCAGCATGTCGTCGACCTGCTTCTTGACCGACTTGATGCCGCGCCGGCGCAGTCCGAAGGCGACGTTCTCCGTGATGTCGAGGTGCGGGAAGAGCGCGTAGCTCTGGAAGACGGTGTTGACGGGCCGCTTGTACGGGGGCAGCGCGGTGATGTCGCGGCCGCCGAGCGAGACGGTGCCGGTGGTGGCCTCCTCCAGGCCCGCGATCATCCGCAGGGTGGTGGTCTTGCCACAGCCGGACGCGCCGAGCAGCGCGAAGAAGGAGCCTTGCGGGACGGTCAGATCGAGCGGTTGGACGGCGGCGAAGGAGCCGTACCTCTTGCTGATCCCGGTGAGGCGGACATCGCCGCCTGTCTGCTGCTGTGTCATGGAGGGCGGTCCCAGTGGTGTCGGGGGGATCGGAGTTTCTTCGGGACGGGGCGTCTTCGGGACGGAGCGTCTTCGGGACGGGGCGGTGTCAGGCGCCGATGAGCTTGGCGAACTTCTCCTCGTACGCCGTCTCTTCCTCTGCGGTCAGGGACCGGAAGGCGTGCGAGGCGGCCGCCATCTTCTTGTCCGGGAGAATCAGCGGGTTGTCGGCCATCGACCGGTCGATCCTGGCGAGTTCCTCGCGGACGCCGTCGACCGGGCAGACGAAGTTGATGTACGCGGCGAGCTCGGCGGCGACCGGCGGCCGGTAGTAGTGGTCCATGAGCTTCTCGGCGTTGGTCTTGTGCCGTGCCTTCACCGGGACCAGCATGTTGTCGCTGGATATGACGTATCCGGCGGCGGGTATCGCGTACTTGATGTCGGGGTTGCCGGCCTGGAGCTGGATGATGTCGCCGGCCCAGGCGACGCAGGCGGCGATGTCGCCCTTGTCGAGGTCCGCGGTGTAGTCGTTGCCGGTGAAGCGGCGGATCTGGTTCCGGTCGACGCCCTTCTGGATCCGGCCGATCGCGGCGTCGTAGTCGGCGTCGGTGAAGGTGGCGGGGTCCTTGCCCATGTCGAGCAGGGTCATGCCGATGGAGTCGCGCATCTCCGAGAGGAAGCTGACCCGGCCCTTGAGTTTCGGGTCGTCGAGCAGCTGGCTGACGGAGTCGATCCTGCGGCCGCCGGTCGCCTTGACGTTGTAGGCGATGACCGTGGGGATGCCGGCCCAGGGGTAGGAGTAGGCGCGGCCCGGGTCCCAGTCCGGGGAGCGGAACTGGGCCGAGAGGTTGGCGTAGGCGTGCGGCAGGTTCGAGGGGTCGAGCTTCTGCGCCCAGCCGAGCCGGACGATGCGGGCGGCCAGCCAGTCCGTGACGCAGATGATGTCGCGGCCGGTGTCCTGGCCGGCCGCGAGCTGCGGCTTGATCTTGCCGAAGAACTCGACGTTGTCGTTGATGTCCTCGGTGTACTTGACCTTGATGCCGGTCCGCTCGGTGAACTGCTCCAGAGTGGGCCGGTGCTTGCCGTCGTCGGTGACGTCCATGTACTCGGTCCAGTTGGAGAAGTTGACCTGCTTCTCCTTGGCCGAGTGGTCGTCGGAGGCGGCCGCGGCGTCCCCCTCCCGCTTGGCGGGAGGGATTCCGCACGCACTGAGCACGCCGAGGCCGCCGAGTGTGAGCGCGCCGGTACCGGAGGCGCGCAGCAGTGATCGGCGGGTGAGAGCTCCCCTGCCGCTGGTCAGAGTGCGACGCATCGCGGCCAGCTGGGCCGCGGAGAGACGCTCGGGCTCGTACTGCTCCATGCGCGTTGCCCTTTCGGGTGGGTGTGCGGCCTTACCGGCCGGGTTATCGGTCCCCGAAGATCGTGCGGTGCCAGTCCTTGCGGGCGACCGCGGTGTTGTCGTACATGACGTGCTTGACCTGCGTGTACTCCTCGAAGGAGTACGACGACATGTCCTTGCCGAAGCCGCTGGCCTTGTATCCGCCGTGCGGCATCTCGCTGATGATCGGGATGTGGTCGTTGATCCAGACGCAGCCCGCCTTGATCTCGCGGGTGGCGCGATTGGCCCGGTACAGGTCGTGGGTCCAGGCGGAGGCGGCGAGCCCGTACGGGGTGTCGTTGGCGAGCGTGATGCCCTCGTCGTCGGTGTCGAAGGGCAGTACGACCAGCACCGGGCCGAAGATCTCGGCCTGGACGATCTCGCTGTCCTGGGCCGCTCCGGTGATCAGGGTCGGCCGGTAGTAGGCGCCGTCGGCCAGTTCGCCCCCGGGGGCCTCGCCGCCGGTGACGACGGTGGCGTAGGCGCGGGCCCGCTCGACGAAGGCGGCGACCCGGTCGCGCTGGGCGTGGCTGATCAGCGGGCCCAGGTCGGTGTCGGGGGCGAACGGGTCGCCCACCCGGACGGTCGCCATCAGCTCCGCGACGCCCTGGACGAACGCGTCGTACAGCGGGCGCTGGACGTAGGCGCGGGTGGCGGCCGTGCAGTCCTGGCCGGTGTTGATGAGGGAGCCGGCGACCGCTCCGTGGACCGCGGCTTCCAGGTCTGCGTCGTCGAAGACGACGAAGGGGGCCTTGCCGCCGAGTTCGAGGTGGAGGCGCTTGACGGTGGAGGTGGCGATCTCCGCGACCCGCTTGCCGACAGCGGTGGAGCCGGTGAAGGAGGTCATCACGACGTCGGGGTGGCCGACGAGGTGTTCACCGGCGTCCTTGCCCGCGCCGTTGACGATGTTGATCACACCGTCGGGGATGCCCGCCTCGGTGGCCGCCTGCGCGAACATCAGCGAGGTCAGCGGGGTGATCTCGGCGGGCTTCAGCACGATGGTGTTGCCCGCGGCGACGGCCGGGAGGACCTTCCAGGCGGCCATCTGGAGCGGGTAGTTCCAGGGGGCGATGGAGCCGATGACGCCGATCGCCTCGCGCCGTACGTACGAGGTGTGGTCACCGGAGTACTCGGCGGCGGACTTGCCTTCCAGGTGGCGGGCGGCGCCCGCGAAGAAGGACGCGTTGTCGACGGTGCCGGGCACGTCGAACTCGGTGGAGAGCTTGACCGGCTTGCCGCACTGGAGGGACTCCGCGTACGCGAAGTCGTCCGCCTGCTCCGCGAGGACCGCGGCGAACCGGTGCATCGCCTCGGATCGCTCGGCCGGGGTGGCTCCGGACCAGCCGGGGAAGGCCGCACGCGCGGCGGCGACTGCCGCGTCGACGTCGGCGGTACCAGCCAGTTCGTAGGTGTGGACGGTCTTGCCCGTAGCCGGGTTCACCACGTCGTGGCTGCGTCCCGATGTGCCGGGTCGCAGTCTTCCGCCGATGTACTGCGCGCCGTCCGCGAAGCGGTCCTGTACCTGGAAGCTGTTGCCCATCACGCTCTCCTCCGCCGCTGTTCCCGGAGTGCGGGGCGGCGTAGCTCCTGCTCGATTTGAGTGCCGATCCTGGCAGAGGGGGCGGAGCCCAACAAGTGATTCCGTTGTTGCCTTTTGGTTACGCAACGGAATCTGTCGACCATGTGTCGTGTCAGTGCGGAATTCCCCGTACGTAGTGTCAGTGGCGGATGCCAGACTCACGTGTCATGGGACACATGGAAGAGCTCGTGGCGCGTGCCGGGCGGGGCGAGAAAGTGAAGTACCTGAGGTTCTGGGGGCACCGGCCGCGGGCGGACGGGGAGATCGGGGCGAGCTGCCTCAGTCAGTGGTGGCCGTCACCGTTCGCGGTCGACGGGGTGCAGTACGCGTCGGCCGAGCACTGGATGATGGCCGGCAAGGCGCGGCTGTTCGGTGACGCGGAGGCGGAGACCCGTGCGGTGGCGGCGAAGAGCCCGGCCGAGGCGAAGAAGACGGGCCGGCTGGTCCGTGGTTTCGACGACGCGCTCTGGGAGCGCGAGCGGTACGGGCTGGTGGTGACGGGCAGCCTGCACAAGTTCGGCCAGGATCCGGCGCTGCGGGCGTTCCTGCTGGGCACGGGCGAGCGGGTGCTCGTCGAGGCGAGTCCGATGGACCGCATATGGGGCATCGGGCTGGCGGCGGACGATCCGCGTGCGGAGGACCCGGCGACCTGGCGGGGGCTGAATCTGCTCGGCTTCGCGCTGATGGACGCGCGGGCCGCGCTGCGCGACGGCGCGGACGGCATATGAGACGGGCCCGCTAGAGCGTGGAGTGTGCTCCACGCTCTAGCGGGCCCCCGTAGCAGGCCCCGTAGCAGGCGCCCCCGCTTGGCGGGGATGTCAGCGCGCGTCCTCGATGACCAGGGACGTCCCGTAGGTGTCGTTGTAGGTGTCGTCGTCGAACTCGTCCGCGTGCGTGGCGAAGAGCCAGATGAGGCCGCCGATGATGATGACGCCGATGGCTATGCCTATGGAACCCAGGATGAGCCCGGCCAGCGCCTGGCCGGCGTTGTCCGCCTCCCCGCGCGAGGCCCGCTTGCGGCCGATGATGCCGAAGATCAGCGCGAGCGTGCCCAGGATGAGACTGGGAATCCCGTAGATGCAGAAAAGGCAGACGGCGAGGATCCCCAGCACCATCGACGCCGTGCCCATGCCGTTCGCGGGCGCCGCACCCCACGCCGTCTGACCGCTGTAGCCCGGGTAGCCGCCGCCGTACTGCGGGGCGGCCGGGTAGCCGTACTGACCGGCGGGCGGCTGGGCCGGTCCCACCGGGTAGCCGTACTGGCCGGCGGCCGGCGGGCCCTGCTGACCGGGACCGTTCGGGCCCACGGGCGGCGGCGGCACGGCCCCCGAGCCGTACGGGGCGGACGGCTGCCCTGTGCCGGCCGGGGGGCCGAAGCCCGCCGTCGGGCCGAAACCGGCCGTGGGCGCGGGTCCTGCCGGGGCGTCCTGCGGCCCGTCGACGCCCGGCATCGCGGTGACGGTCTGCTGGTCGTGCACCGCCGGCGGGCCGGTCTCCGGGGGGCTCTTCTTGTCCAGCGGCACCCTGTTGTCCGGCGGAGCCCACGGATCGCGTGCCACGGCCCCGTCCTCGGGCTGCTCTGTGTTGTCTGACATGGGCCTCCCCCATCGTGATGCCCGTCATGCTACGGCCAGCCCCCGTCCTACGATGACTTCCGTCCGCCGCCCGGTTCCCACGTATGTCCGGGCCCCGCGCCACCCCCTGCTCCCGGAGGATCCGATGTCCGATCTGCACCCCTTCATCGCGGGGCTGCCCAAGGCCGAGCTGCATGTCCACCACGTCGGTTCCGCCTCGCCGCGCATCGTCGCGGAACTGGCCGCGAAACACCCCGACTCCAAGGTCCCCACCGCCCCGGAGGCGCTGGCGGACTACTTCTCCTTCACCGACTTCGGGCACTTCATCGAGGTCTACCTCTCGGTCGTGGACCTGATCCGCACCCCGGAGGACGTCCGGCTGCTGACCTTCGAGGTCGCCCGCGACATGGCACGGCAGAACATCCGCTACGCGGAACTGACCGTCACCCCCTACTCCTCGACCCGGCGCGGTATCCCGGAGGAGGGCTTCATGGAGGCCATAGAGGACGCCCGCAAGGCGGCAGAGGCCGAACTCGGGGTGGTGCTGCGCTGGTGCTTCGACATCCCCGGCGAGGCGGGACTCGCATCCGCGGAGGAGACCGCCCGGCTCGCCGTCGACCTGCGGCCGGAGGGGCTGGTCTCGTTCGGCCTCGGCGGGCCCGAGATCGGGGTGGACCGCCCGCAGTTCAAGCCGTACTTCGACCGTGCCATCGCGGCGGGCCTGCACTCCGTGCCGCACGCCGGCGAGACCACCGGACCGGAGACGATCTGGGACGCGCTGACCGCGCTGCGCGCCGAGCGCATCGGCCACGGCACCAGCTCCGTCCGTGACCCGAGGCTGCTGGAGCACCTGGCCGAGCACCGGATCGCGCTGGAGGTCTGCCCCACGTCGAACATCGCGACCCGCGCGGTGGCGGACATCGAGGAGCACCCGGTCAAGGAGATGGTGAAGGCGGGTGTGCTGGTCACGATCAACAGCGACGACCCGCCCATGTTCGGCACCGACCTCAACAGCGAGTACGGAGTGGCGGCCCGCCTCCTCGGTCTCGACGAGCGGGGGCTCGCCTCGCTCGCGAAGAACGCCGTCGAGGCATCCTTCCTCGACCCGGCGGGCAAGCGCGGGCTGGCCGAAGAGATCGACACGTACACGACGGACTGGCTGGCGGGCACCGGCCGGTGACCCCGGGCGGTGACAATGGCCCCATGGCCACCCCAGTCACCGCCGTCGCGCATCGCGGCGATCCGTACCGCGTCCGCGAGAACACCCTCCGCTCGATCCGCTCCGCCCTCGAACGGGGGGCGGACGCGGTCGAGATCGATGTCCGGGTCACCCGGGACGGTGTGCCGGTACTGCTGCACGACGCCACGCTGGAGCGGCTGTGGGGTCATGACGTGCGGCTGGACCGGCTCAGCCGGCAGGAGCTGACCGAGCTGACGGCGGGCGGCGTGCCGACCCTGCGCGAGGCGCTGCTCGCCGTCGGGGCGCACCGCGTCATGGTCGATCTGCCCGGCTCCACCGAGGCCTCGGTACGGAAGATCGTCGGTACGGTACGGGAGTGCGGGGCCGGCGAGCGGGCCTACTACTGCGCGGGTCCCGAGGCGATGCTGCGGGTACGGGCCGCAGAACCGTCCGCCGAGATCGCGATGACCTGGACGACCCTCGCGCCGCCACGGGCGGCGCTGCTGGAGGCGGTACGGCCGCGCTGGCTGAACTACCGGTTCGGCCTGGTGAGCCGGGAGCTGACCGACCGCAACCACCGGGACGGGCTGCTGGTCTCGGCCTGGACGGCGGACACCGGTCGCACCATGCGCAGGCTGCTGCTCCACGGGGTGGACTCCATCACCACCAACCGGGTCGATGTACTGCACAAGCTGATCGCCAACTCCCCGGACCACGCCTCCTCTTGATCGGTCCGGCATCATGGACGCCACCTCATCGTCCCGATGCCAGGCCCGGCGCCAGAGGAGCAGACGTGCCCGTCCCCCACCGCAACTCCCTGCCAGCCCAGGTCCGTTCCGATGTCGCCCACAACGCCCGGGTCTGGAACTACTGGCTCGGCGGCAAGGACCACTTCCCGGTGGACCGGGCCGTCGGCGACCGGGTCACCGGCATGTACCCCAGCATCAAAGAGGTGGCGCGGGCCGACCGGGCGTTCCTGGGGCGGGCGGTGCGGTATCTGGCCGGTGACGCGGGCATCGGCCAGTTCCTGGACATCGGCACGGGGCTGCCGACCGCGGACAACACCCACGAGGTCGCCCAGCACACCGCGCCGGACGCCCGCGTCGTGTACGTCGACAACGACCCGATCGTCCTGGCGCACGCCCGCTCGCTGCTCACCAGTTCACCGGAGGGCGCGAGCGAGTACCTCGACGCGGACGCCCGCGATCCGGAGCAGATCCTGCGGGCGGCCCGGCGGACGCTCGACCTGGGGCGGCCGGTCGCGGTCATGCTCCTCGGCATCCTCAACTTCGTCCTCGACACGGACGAGGCGCTGCGCATCGTCCGGCGGCTGATGGACGCGGTGCCGCCCGGCAGCTACCTCGTCCTCACCCATCCCACGCTGGAGCTGGGCGGCGAGGGCAACGAGGCGGCGATGCGGTTCTGGAACGAGAACGCCACGCCTCCGATCACCGCCCGCAGCCGCTTCGAGTTCGCCGCCTTCCTGACCGGTCTCGATCTCGTCGAGCCGGGCATCGTCTCGTGCGCGCACTGGCGCCCCGCGCCCGGCACCCGGGCGGCCGAGGTCGCCCAGTTCGGCGCGGTGGCACGGAAGCGCTGAGTGCGGCGGGCCGCTGCCTGCTCGGCCTCGGTCCGGCGAGGCGGAGCAGGATGCCGCCCGGATCCGGCGACACGGATCCGGGCGGCACGGTGAGCGGCGGCGGGGCCAGGGCGAGAGTGCGTGCATGGCGGTCGCACGGCAGACGGCAGTTCGACGACACGCCCTGGGAGCCCGCGCCGCGAGCCGCTAACGGCCCCGGCCACTCCCCCGTTCCCCGGCGGAGGACCCGGTCGCGGCCCCGTTGATCACGAACTGAGATCCGGGTTCGACGGTCACGTCCCCGTCGCGCGAGCCGCTGATCGCCACATCGGTGAGCGTGGCGCTGCCTCGCGCCCCGCCCATGGCGAGGATGCCGGAGCCGTTGGCGGACCCGGAGATCTTCACGTTGCTGATCTTGACGTCCGGGATCTCGCCGCCGCCGGTCTTGAACTGGATGCCGTCGTACGTCGAGTCCTCGATGTCGGTGTCACGGATGGTGACACCCGGGATGCCGGAGCCCTGGGCGAACAGCGTGATCGCGCCGAACTCCTGGTCCTCGTTCCAGAACGCGCCGCCGGTCCGGTAGAGCCCGTTGTTCGCGATCAGGGTCTCCCCGGAGAAGGGCACCGGGTCGTGGTCGGTGGCCAGCATGATGCCGGGGTAGTTCATGGTGTCGGACACCAGGTTGTTCTCGATCCTGTTGCCGTAGCCGCCGTAGACAGCGATGCCGTTGGCCCGCCAGGGCAGCTGGATCGTGTTGTCGCTGAAGACGTTGTCGTGGCCGACGTCGACCGAGGGGTCCTTGACGTACTTGCTCGCCCACACCGCCAGCGAGTCGTCCCCGGTGTTGCGGAAGGAGGAGTCGGTGACGGAGGAGTTGCGGGTGCCGTTGGTGAAGTTGATGCCGTCCGCGTAGGTGTTGCGGATGCGCATCCCGGTGAATTCGAGTCCGTCGCCGGGGCCCCACAGCTCCGGGATGTTGCTGTAGTCGCGGCCGACCCAGGTGGCGACGTTGGCGTGCTCGATCCAGACGTTGCTGATCTTGGTGTTCTTGCCGAAGCGGCCGTTGAGGCCGACGCCGCCCTCGGCTTTGCCGTCACCGCCCCGGATGGTGCCGGAGCCGAAGATCGCGATGTCCGAGATCTGGGTGTTGTCGTCGATGTCGAAGCCGAAGTTCCCCTCGTGCGGGTGGTTGATGCCGCCCGCGTCCTGCGGCGCGGTCAGCGTGTACAGCTGCGAGTGCCACATCCCGGCGCCCCGGATGGTGACGTCGCTGATGCCGACCTGGTTGTACTCCCCGCGGTTCTCCGGGTCGTCGGTGAGGATCTTCTGCTCCTGGCGCCACTGCCCGGCCGGGATCCACACGCAGTCGATCTCGCCGTTCTGGTCGGCGGTGACGGCCGCCTGGATCGCGTCGGTGTCGTCCTTCCCGTCGTCGGGCACCGCACCGTACTCGGTGATCGAGGTGCACTCGGCGGGCTTGCTCGCGGGCGGCGCCACCTGCTCCAGGTCGACCAGGTCGACGACGTAGTACGCGGCGTCGTCACCGGCGTCCCGCTGGAGGCGGAAGGTGGTGCCCTGTGGGTAGGTCTTGTCGAGCAGCGCGTGCGACTCGTCGAACAGCCGCCGCGCGTCGCCGCCGGGGTTGTTCGTCAGACCTTCCGGGTCGTCGGTGCTGCCGTACAGCCAGCTGTGCTTGGAGGAGAGGTCCAGCTTCTGCACGAACGTGCCGTCGGCGTAGAGGCTCAGCGTCTTGTCCTGGCCGCCGCCGCCCGGCGCGTCGGGGATGGAGTTGCGGACGACGATGGAATTGGTGCTGCCGGCCGAGGTGAACTCCACGTACTGGCCGGTGGAGTCGAGCCGTACCGACTTGCGGCCCGAGGACTCGGTGGCGAAGTTGGTGTGCCCGAAGGTGCGGGTGGCGTCCGTCTCCAGCAGGGTGCCGTCGTAGCCGCCGTCCTCCGCCTCGTACTCGGTGAACGGGGATGCGGCGCCGCGGGCGGCCGCGGCGGCGGACGGCTCGGGGGCCACCGGCGCGGCGTGCGCGGCCGGTACGAGCCATGCGGCGGTCAGGGCGGCGCCCAGTGCGACGGCGATGCCCGGCCGGCTCCAGTCTCTCCTTGTCACAGCGTGCGTTCCTCTCGGTGTGGGGGGATGGTGCGTGTGGGGGATGGTGCCTGTGGAGGGGGTGCTGCTAGTTGCCGGTGTCCGGTTCGGGCCAGGCGGAGCAGTCGTCCCAGGTGGTGTCCCAGCCGGTGTTGCCGCCGCCGTCGGTGAGCGTGAAGGTGCCGGAGCCCTCGGGGTAGGGGCAGTTGTACACGCCTGCCGCGCCGGTCCCGGTGGCGGTGACGTTCGACATCGTCACGGCGCCGGGCGTCTCGGCCTGCACGACGACCGTGCCGACGCCGTCGACGGCCGACCCGTCGACGGTCACGTTCTTGACGTCCTGGCCGGTGCCGCCGCCCGAGACGAACTCGTAGGCGCTGTAGGGGCTGTCCGTGATGGTGGTGTCGGTGATGTTCACGTTCGCCTCGATGGCGCTGTCGTACGCGTCCACGCGCAGCGCGCCCATCGGGTGACCCCAGTTGGGGTTGACGGCCCCGGTGCGTACGAGGGTGTTCCCGGAGACGGTGATGGTGCCGCCGAGGGGGAAGAACGGGTCGGCGAACTTCTGGTTGGAGATGGCGATGCCGCTGCCCAGCGCGTTGGTGTCACTGATCAGGTTGTCCTTGACGGTGATGTCGCTGCCGCCGTAGATGGCGATGCCGTTCGCCAGGTTGGGCTGGGAGATGGTGTTGTTCGCGAAGGTGGAGTCGGTGTCGGCGGCGTTCAGCGACCACATGGCGAGCGAGTCGTCGCCCTGGTTGCGCAGGAAGTTGCCGCGCACCTGCACGCCCTTGGCGCTGCCGTTGAGGTTCAGTCCGTCCGCGGTGGTGTCGAGGATGCGGTTGTTCTCGACGACCAGGTTGTCGTTGTTACCGGTCAGCCAGAGCCCGACCTTGAGGTGCTGCAGCCACATGCCGCTCACCCGGGAGTCCGGGCCGAGGGATCCGTTGACGAAGTTGTCCGGGTTGCTGTCGACCCGCTCCGTGACCTCTCCGACGACCGCGAAGTCCTTGATGGTGACCTTGCCGGCCGAACTGCTCTGGTTGATGAACCGGGAGGCGTGCACGACCGAGTGCCAGCTGCCGGCACCCTGGATCGTCACGTTCTCGACGCCGCTCAGCTCGGAGTCCAGCTTGAAGTCGCCCGCCGGGATCCATACCGTGCCGCCGCCGGCCCTGGCCTCGGTGATCGCGTCGCGGAAGGCCTGGGTGGAGTCCTGCTGTCCGGTGGCGTCGGCGCCCTTGTCGACGACGGAGACCGCGCCGGAGGGTGCGGTGGCGGGCTCGTCCACCTGCTCGAAGTCGGCGACGTCGACGGTGACCTCGGTGGACGCGGCCTCCAGCTTCACCTTGTCGCCCGCGGCCAGGTCGCGGCCGAGCAGGAGGCGGGCGTTGTCGAAGAGGTGGTGGGTCCTGGCGCCGACGATCCAGGGGGTGTCGACGTAGCTGTACTTGGAGGTGACGGCCAGCGACGCGTCGAGCTTGGTGCCGTTGACGTAGACGGCGAGTGAACCGCTCTGCCCGTCGGGCACGTTGTAGGCGACGTTCACCGCGTTGGCGGCCCGGTCGAGAGTGAACTCGACGCTCTGTCCGCTGCTCAGCCGCACCGCCTGCCGGCCCGAGGCCTCGGAGGCGAGGGTGCCCTGGGTGTAGTCGGGGCCGATCTTCTGGCCGGTGGTGGAGGCGGACTCCGCCTCCGTGGAGCTGAACGGGAGGGTCGCTCCGGCCGCTGCCGCCGCTCTCGGCTCCGGGGCCCGCTGGGCGGAGGCCTGGCCGGTGACGCCGATGACCGTGCCCACGAGGGCGACCGCGACGGCGAGGACGTACGAACTGCGCGTGGGGGATGACGTGCGCATGACACTCCATTTCTGCTGTGACTGGTGCTTCCCGGTGGGGGAGGTGGGGGGCGGGGGAAGCGCCTGTCACTCAAGCATCACGGACACATGAACACAAGATGTCGCTCAGAGTTTGCAAATTTTCGACAGCACGTTGAAACAACCAACTGTCGCCCAGACGCAGCGTGAAGAGACCCGGGCCGCACCACGAAGAACCGGCACCACGCGCGTTCCGCGTGATGCCGGTTCCTGGTCTTCAGTGCCCGCCGAAAGCCCTGGCCACGGGCGATCGAAGCGGTTCCCTCACAACCCGACGATGGAGTTCCACTTCTTGGCGAACTCGGTGCGCTCCTCGGAGGTGATGTCGCGGGCGATCGCCAGCCGCTTGCGCATGGCGTCGTCGGGGAAGATCAGCGGATCCTCTGCGAGTGCGGCGGTCTCCTCGTCCTTGGCGGAGGCCAGCACCTCGCGGGCTGCCGGGACCGGGCAGACGTAGTTGACCCAGGTCGCCAGTTCCGCGGCGACCTCGGGCTCGTAGTAGTAGTCGACGAGCTTCTCCGCGTTGCGCTTGTGGTGGGCGAGGTTGGGGATCATGAGCGATTCCGCCCAGAGCTCGGCACCCTCCTCCGGCACGACGAACTCGATCTCCGGGTTGTCCGCCTGGAGCTGGATGACGTCACCGGAGTAGGCCTGACAGGCGAGCACGTCCCCGGTGGAGAGGTCCTTGATGTAGTCGTTGCCGGTGAAGCGGCGGATGTGCTTCGTCCGCACCAGCTTCTCCACCTGCTCGCAGATGTCGTAGAAGTCGTCGCGCTTCCAGCGGGTGATGTCGACCCCGTTGCCCTGCATCAGCAGCGCGAAGGACTCGTCCAGCCCGGAGAGCAGCGTCACCTTGCCGCGCAGATCGTGCGCCCACAGATCGCTCAGGTGCTTGATCTCGCGGCCCAGCCGCTTGCGGTTGTACGCGATGCCGGTGATCCCGGACTGCCAGGGGACGCTGTGGGTACGGCCCTTGTCGAAGGCGGGCGAGCGCAGCTGCGGATCGAGGTACTTCGCCACGTTGGGCTGCTTGGCCCGGTCCATCTCCTGGACCCAGCCGAGCCGGACGAACCGGGCGGCCATCCAGTCGCTGATGACGATGAGGTCGCGCCCGGTCTGCTGGTGGTTCATCAACGCGGGGCTGATCTTCCCGAAGAACTCGTCGTTGTCGTTGATCTCCTCGGTGTACGTGACGGAGATCCCGGTGCGCTTGCTGAAGGCGTCCAGGGTGGGCCGCTTCGACTGGTTCTTGTCGTCGGTGTCGATGTAGAGCGGCCAGTTGGCGAAGTGCAGGGTGTGGTCACTGGCGGAGGAGTCGCGCCCGGCCCGGTCGCCCGGCTTCACATAGGCGGCGGGCACTCCGCAGCCGGCCAGCGTGACACCGGCCGCCCCCGCCCCGAGGGCGCGGAGCAGGGACCGGCGGGACATGGGGTTCTTCGGGATCGCTCGCACCTGCGCAGGATGCCCGTCGGGGGGTACGGCGGGCAATGGACCAACCGTCCAGCGGTGGCCGTCCGCCGCGCACACCCTGTCGAGGGCGGGCGGAACCGGCAAGCGCGGATACCGACCCCCGCGCTCCCCGGAAACACGGATACGGCCCCCGGGGCACTCGCACAGTGCGCCCGGGGGCCGTATCCGTACCGGTCGAGCGGCGCTCAGCCGTCGAGGTCCGTACCGTTCGAGCGGCGGTCAGCCGTCGAGCGAGGTCATGACGTGCTTGATCCGGGTGTAGTCCTCGAAGCCGTACGCGGAGAGGTCCTTGCCGTAGCCGGACTTCTTGAACCCGCCGTGCGGCATCTCGGCGACGAGCGGGATGTGGGTGTTGATCCACACGCAGCCGAAGTCGAGGTTCTTGGACATCCGCATGGCACGGGCGTGGTCCTTGGTCCACACCGAGGAGGCCAGGGCATACTCGACGCCGTTGGCCCACTCCAGCGCCTGCGCCTCGTCCCTGAACGACTGGACGGTGATGACCGGGCCGAAGACCTCGTGCTGGATGATCTCGTCGTCCTGCTTGAGGCCCGAGACGACGGTCGGGGCGTAGAAGTACCCCTTCTCGCCGACCCGGTGGCCGCCCGCCTCGACCCTGGCGTGGGCGGGGAGGCGCTCGATGAAGCCGCTGACCTGGGCGAGCTGGTTGGCGTTGTTGAGCGGGCCGTAGAGCACGTCCTCGTCGTCCGGCTGCCCGGTCTTCGTGTCGGCGGCGGCCTTGGCCAGCGCGGTGACGAACTCGTCGTGGATGGACTCGTGGACCAGCACGCGGGTGGCGGCCGTGCAGTCCTGGCCGGCGTTGAAGTAGCCGGCGACCGAGATGTCCTCGACGGCCTTGGCGATGTCGGTGTCCTCGAACACGACGACCGGCGCCTTGCCGCCGAGCTCCAGGTGGACCCGCTTGACGTCCTTCGCGGCGGACTCCGCGACCTGCATGCCGGCCCGGACCGAACCCGTGATGGAGGCCATCGCCGGGATCCGGTGCTCCACCATCGCGCGGCCGGTGTCCCGGTCGCCGCAGATGACGTTGAAGACGCCCTTGGGCAGGATCTGCCCGATGATCTCCGCGATCAGCACGGTGGAGGCCGGGGTGGTGTCGGACGGCTTGATCACCACCGTGTTGCCCGCGGCCAGCGCCGGGGCGAACTTCCAGACGGCCATCATCATCGGGTAGTTCCACGGCGCGACCTGGGCACAGACCCCGACCGGCTCGCGGCGGACGATGGAGGTCAGCCCCTCCATGTACTCGCCGGCAGAGCGGCCCTCCAGCAGCCGGGCAGCACCCGCGAAGAAGCGGATCTGGTCGACCATCGGCGGGAGTTCCTCCGTGCGGGTGAGCCCGACCGGCTTGCCGGTGTTCTCGGACTCGGCCGCGATGAGGTCCTCCGCACGCTCCTCGAAGGCGTCCGCGATCTTCAGCAGGGCGCGCTGGCGCTCGGCGGGGGTGACGTCGCGCCAGGCGGGGAAGGCCGCAGCGGCGGCCTCCATGGCGGCGTCGACGTCGGCGGCGCCGGAGAGCGGGGACGTCGCGTAGACCTCTTCCGTCACCGGGTTGACCACGTCGATGGTCCGCCCGTCGGCGGCGTCGCGGAACTCTCCGTTGATGTAGTTGCGCAGACGGCGCACCTCGGTGGTCACAGCCGGCCCTCCTGCTCTGAAGTCCAATGGGTGAGACGCCCAGCGTAGTCGCTCGGGTAACGCTTTCGACATACCCAACCGCCGTTAACTTCGGATTCGGTGAGATTCAGGTCCCTCAACAACGAATTTCATCGATCGAGGGTTGCGAGACAGACGAGTCCCGGTGCACAGTGGCTCCGTGGCCAGTCGCAGCGCAGACTCCAGGACCGGGAACGGATCGTCCTCAACGGTCGATGCCGTGTCCCTCGCGATCATCGAACAGCTCCAGGAGGACGGACGCCGTCCGTACGCCGCGATCGGCAAGGCCGTCGGCCTCTCCGAGGCGGCCGTGCGGCAGCGCGTCCAGAAGCTGCTCGACCAGGGCGTGATGCAGATCGTCGCCGTCACCGATCCGCTCACCGTGGGGTTCAGACGGCAGGCGATGGTCGGGATCAACGTCGAGGGCGACCTCGACCCCGTCGCGGAGGCCCTGTCGGCCATGACCGAGTGCGAGTACGTGGTGATGACCGCGGGCTCCTTCGACCTGATGGTGGAGATCGTCTGCGAGGACGACGACCACCTGCTGGAGACGATCAGCACACGCATCCGGGCCATTCCCGGAGTGCGCTCCACCGAGAGCTTCGTCTACCTCAAGCTCAAGAAGCAGACCTATATGTGGGGAACCCGATAGCCGTGAGCAAGGACCTCAGCCGGACCGCGTACGACCACCTGTGGATGCACTTCACCCGCATGTCGGACTACGAGAACGCGCCCGTTCCCACCATCGTGCGTGGCGAGGGCACCTACATCTTCGACGACCAGGGCAAGCGCTACCTCGACGGGCTGTCCGGCCTGTTCGTGGTCAACGCCGGCCACGGCCGCCGCGAGCTCGCGGAGGCCGCGTACAAGCAGGCGCAGGAGCTGGCCTTCTTCCCGGTGTGGTCCTACGCCCACCCGAAGGCCGTCGAACTGGCCGAGCGCCTCGCGGACTACGCCCCGGGCGACCTCAACAAGGTCTTCTTCACCACTGGCGGCGGCGAGGCCGTCGAGACCGCGTGGAAGCTGGCGAAGCAGTACTTCAAGCTCAAGGGCAAGCCGACCAAGTACAAGGTCATCTCGCGCGCGGTCGCCTACCACGGCACCCCGCAGGGCGCCCTGTCCATCACCGGACTGCCCGCCCTCAAGGCCCCCTTCGAGCCGCTGGTCCCCGGCGCGCACAAGGTGCCGAACACCAACATCTACCGCGCCCCGCTCTTCGGCGACGACCCGGAGGCCTTCGGCCGCTGGGCCGCCGACCAGATCGAGCAGGAGATCCTGTTCGAGGGTCCGGAGACCGTCGCGGCCGTCTTCCTGGAGCCGGTGCAGAACGCCGGCGGCTGTTTCCCGCCCCCGCCCGGCTACTTCCAGCGCGTGCGCGAGATCTGCGACCAGTACGACGTACTGCTCGTCTCCGACGAGGTCATCTGCGCGTTCGGCCGGCTCGGCACGATGTTCGCCTGCGACAAGTTCGGCTACGTACCGGACATGATCACCTGCGCCAAGGGCATGACCTCCGGCTACTCCCCGATAGGCGCCTGCATCATCTCGGACAGGCTCGCCGAGCCGTTCTACGAGGGCGACAACACCTTCCTGCACGGCTACACCTTCGGCGGCCACCCGGTCTCCGCGGCGGTCGGCCTCGCCAACCTCGACATCTTCGAGAAGGAAGGCCTCAACCAGCACGTCCTCGACAACGAGAACGCCTTCTTCACCACGCTCCAGAAGCTCCACGACCTGCCGATCGTCGGTGACGTCCGGGGCAACGGCTTCTTCTACGGCATCGAGCTGGTCAAGGACAAGGCCACCAAGGAGACGTTCACCGAAGAGGAGACCGAGCGCGTCCTGTACGGCTTCCTCTCCAAGGCGCTGTACGAGAGCGGCCTGTACTGCCGGGCCGACGACCGGGGCGACCCGGTCGTCCAGCTCGCGCCGCCACTGATCTCCGACCAGTCCACGTTCGACGAGATCGAGTCCATCCTGCGGTCCGTCCTGACGGAGGCCTGGACGAAGCTCTGACCGATCGCTCGACCGGCTGATCGAGCGAGCCCGGTTTGACCACCGCTTGACCTTCCACGGACGGTCCTCCAGCGGTCATTTCATACGGTCCACGCGGCCCGGATGCGCCCAATCGAGTGGGAAGAAGCGCACCCGGGCCGCGTGCTGTGCGCACACCGCGGTCGGAATCCTTACGGTGCCGAGTGACCGATCGGCCCTCTCTTCGTTCCCCCGTACGGGGGAACGGGATATCTGATCTGAACCGAGGTGTACGCCATGGTGGCCCCGCCGGACAACGACGTGATCTGGGCGCGCTCCCTGCACCACTCCCACAACGGCTCACCCGCGCTCGGCGGGGTGTCCCTGGGGATCCGCGACGGCGAGATCCTCGCCGTGACCGGCCCGCGCGGCAGCGGCAAGACGACCCTGCTGCACTGCCTGTCCGGCCAACTGGTGCCCACCGAGGGCGAGGTGTGGTTCAACAGCGTCCCCGTCCACACCATGGGGCCCCGGCTGCGCGAACGGCTGCGCCGCGACAAGTTCGGCTGGATCGCCCCCGAGCCGCAACTCGTCCCGGAGCTGACCACCTGGGAGAACACCGCCCTTCCGCTGCTGCTGCGCGGCGTCTCGCACCGGGAGGCCAAGAAGGCCGCCATGGAGTGGCTGGAGCGCCTCGACATCGGCATGTGCGCCAGGAAGCGGCCGCACACCCTCCAGCAGAGCCAGCGGCAGCGGATCTCGGTGGCCCGCGCACTGGCCACCGCCCCCGCGGTGATCTTCGCCGACGAGCCCACCGCGACCCTGCACCGCACCGACCGCACCCATGTCCTGCGCACCCTGACCAGCGCGGCCCGCTCGCACGGCATCACGGTGGTCCTCGCCACGCACGACGCGGAGATCGCCGGCCTCGCGGACCGCACGGTGCCGCTGCTGGACGGGCGCCGGGTCGCCACGGTCAAGCCGGCCGCCGGGACCGACACGGAGGGTCGCGCGGCGTGCTCGCTCTCCGTCTAGCCCGCGGTTCCCATCCGCTGGTCCTGGTGCGGCGGCTGCTGGTCGCGGCCGCCTCCGCCGGGGTCGGCTTCCTCCTGCTGTGCACCCTGGGTTACGCCTCCGGGCACCCGGCGCACTCCGCCGGTTCTGTGCTGCGGCTGCTGTGGTGCTTCGTGCCGCTCGCCGCCACCGTGCAGTTCGCGGTCGCGGTGGCCCGGACCGACCCGAGCACCCGCCCGCGCCCCGGACTGTCCGCCGTGGGCCTGGGCCCGGTCCGGCTCAGTGTGCTCGCCGCGGTCTCCACCGCCGTCTCGTGCACCCTCGGCTCCATGGTGGCGCTGCTCTTCTTCCTCCATCTGCGCGGCGACCTGTCCGGGCTGCCGTTCGACGGCGCGGCGGCCGGGCTGCTGGGCGCGGACGCGTCGCTGCCACTGGCCGCCGTCGTGGTCCTGCTGACCCTGGTGCCCGCGGCGGCGGCGACCGCGAGCGCGCTGGCGCTGCGCACCAGTCCGGTGCGGGCGGCGGGCGTACGGGACGGTGCGCGGGACCTGCTGCCCGAGGAGCAGGTACCGGCTCCGGCGGCGCCGCCTGCCGGGCTGCCGTGGGGCGTTGCCCTGACGGCCGCCGGCCTCGCGGTCGAGGCGTACGCGAGCCGGGGCTCGTCCGGCAGCCCGTTCCCGCTGCCCGGAAAGCTGGACTCCACCCCGGTCTGGGTCCTGGTGGGGTGGACGCTGACGGCGATCGGCCTCGCCACGGCGGGCCCCGGGCTGACCCATCTCGCCGGACGGCTGCTCCAGGCGGTGCGCCCCGGAGCCGTACGGCTGCTGGCGGGCCGGGTGCTGATGGACGAGGCGCGCCGGATCGGCCGGCCGCTGGGCGTCGTCTGCGCGGTGCTCTCTGCGGTCATCGCCGCCTTCGCGCTGTACGGGACGGGCCCCCGCCCCTTCGGACCGCTCACCGCCCTCGGCGCCGTACTCGTCATCGGCTGCACGACGGCGACGCTGCTGACCTCGGCTCTGGAGGCGAGGCAGGCCCGCGCGGAAACGGCACAGGCCCTGCTGCGGCTCGGCGCCCCGGCCTCGGCACTGCGGGCCGCGACAGCGCTGCGCGCTGCCGCGCTGCTCCTGGTCTTCGCGCCGCTGACCTGGGCGATCGCGGAGCTGGCCGCTCTGCCGCTGACCGGCTGAACGGCGACACCGGACGTTTGACCGGCTGAACGGCCGGCACCGGACGTTCGTTCTCCTCGCCGGTTCCGGGCCTGGCGCTGGAGGAACTCCTGGCTGGGGCAAGGCCGCTCGGCGTGCCGGAGCACTGGCCACGGGGACTGCCCGCGTGGCCGCCGCCCCCGGGACTGCCCGCGTGGCCGCCGCCCCGGGGACCGCCCGCGTGGCCGCCGTTGCGGGCACTCGCCGCCCCGGCCGATGCGGTCCCGTAGCGCGCTCGTCGGCACGGCGGAGGAAGCAGCCGGAAGCTCGCCCGGCTGTCCGTGAGGCAGCCGGGCTCGCCCTGCGGACACCGTTCACCGCGCACCGCCGTCGCGCCGCCGCGCACCGTCGGCCAGCAGCCCCGCCAACCTCTCGTACGTCCCGTCCCAGCCCCACTCCGCCCGCACCCGGTCGCGCCCCCTCTCCCCCATCGCCGCAGCCGTGACGCGGTCGTGGAGGAGGCCGATGAGCCGGGCCGCGATGGCCGCCACGTCCCGCCCGTCGACCAGGTGCCCGGTCACCCCGTCGCACACCGTGTCGGCCGCGCCGCCCGAGTCCCCGGCCAGTACCGGCAGTCCCGCCGCGGCGGCCTCCAGGAACACGATGCCGAGGCCCTCCACCTCCAGGCCCCGGCGCCGGGTGCGGCACGGCATCGCGAAGACATCGGCCGACGCGAAGAACTCCGGCATCGCCGCATGCGGGTGCCCGCCGGCCAGGACCACCGCGTCCGTGAGCCCGGCCGAGGCTGCCGCGTGGGGCAGCGAGCGCGCGCCGGGGCCGTCGCCGACCAGCAGCAGCGTCGTTCCCGGCACTGCCCGCCTGACCTCGGGCAGCGCGCGTACCAGCATGTCCTGGCCCTTGCGGGGAACGAGCCGCGCGGCGCAGAGGATCACCGGCCGGTCGTCCAGCCCGTACCGCCGCCGGACCGTGCTCGCCCCCGGGCGGACCCGGAAGGCGTCGGCGTCCACCCCGGGCACCAGGCGCACCATCCGGCGCGCGGCAACCGGTCCGAGGGCGGCGGCGATCGGCAGCCGGGTCGCCTCTCCGAGATGGGTGACGGTGTCCGTGACCGACCCGATCCGCCGCAGGAGCGACCGGGCACCGGGGGTGCGCGCCCACCACACCTCGTGGCCGTGAGTGGTGGCCACGATCCGCCGCACCCCGGCCTCCCGGCGCAGCCGGTCGCCCATCAGGGCCAGCGGCGCGGCGGCGCCGAACCAGACGCGGTCGCAACCGTACCGCCGGGCCAGAGCGGCCGCCCGGCCCGCGACGCGCGGCGTGGGCAGCAGCGTCCGGGCCCGGTCGCGGATCACCGGGTAGGGCAGCGCGGCGTCGTGCGCGGCGGCCCCGGGCTCGGACGAGGTGTAGACGACCACTGAACCAGCGGGAAACCGGCTGGTCATCGCATGGACGAACGTCTCGATGCCGCCCTGCCGGGGCGGGAAGTCGTTGGTGACGACGAGAGTGCGGGCCATCGGAGCGTTCCTTCGGGTTCGGGCCGGGTCGCTGTGCCGTGCTGCGACACGGCCCAGACGGCGAGGACCAGCGGATAGACGAGGTAGCCGAATCGGGTGGCGGGCATGAGGACGGTGGCGAGGCCCAGCCCGAGAGCCAGCCGCAGTGCGGCGGCGGATGCCGTGCCGGGCGGCCGGACGACGAGCGAACCGGCCAGCGCCAGGGCGCAGCAGAGGAGCAGCACGAGCGCGATGGCCCGGCCTCCGGGCAGCCCGGCGGCGAGCAGATGTCCTGGGAAGGGGCTGGCGGCCGGTGACACGGCGTCGGTCAGGCCGAGCGGGTAGCCGACGACGTGCGTGGCGAAGGACGCCGGATCACGCAGTGCTGCCGGGAGCACGAGTACGGCGGTGGTGAGCAATGCCACCAGAGCGCAGCGCAGCGGCGATCCGGGCCGCGCGGTGCCACCCCTGCGCATCGACATCAGAAGCACGACGGCCACCGGGAACGTCGGCCAGGCCGTCCACTTGAGGGCCGCGGCCAGCCCCGTCACCACTCCGGCGGCAACCGGCCTGTCCCGTCCGGCCAGTGAGAGGCCCAGGCACATGAGCCCGGCCACCGGAAGATCGACGCCGCCCACCGCCAGCGGCAGCGCGACGAAGGGGCAGGCGGCCAGCGCGAGCAGCGACGGACGCCTGGCGCAGAGTGCGAGTGCCCCGAGGAACGCGGCCCCGGTCCACAGCCGGGGATCGGTCAGCGGCCCCGCGCCGAAGAGCACGCGCGGAATCCCGAAGACCGCCATCGCGGGGAGGTAGGGGTCGAAGTCCGCCACCGCCACGGGATCGGGGGCGTACGGAGTTCCGGTCGTCAGCAGCAACCGCGCCGAGCGGGAGACGACTTCCACCTCCAGCTGCGCCCGGCCCATGAGCACAAGGACCAGCAGCGGCAGCCCCACCGCACCGACGGCCGCGAGCGCGGCCGCCATGCGGTGCCTCCCCCGGGCGGCGGGCCACACCGCGCCCGCGTATCCGACGGCGGCCGAGGCACCCCAGATCCGGTGCGGAGCGAGTCCGGAACACAACGCGAGGAGCAGGGCCGCCGCAGTACAGCCGGCCCACCCGGCCGCGGCGCGAGCGGGGCCAGGACCGAACAGGGCGGCGCGGGCTCCGCGTTGCGAGGTGGATACGGCCACCGCTGCCGCCGCGGGACCTGCTGTCACGTCCATGAACCGAGGCTAGGAACGCGGCTCCGACGGCACGTCACACCGGAATCCGGTGTTCGTTCTCAACCCGTGGCATGAGATGCGACGGGGAATTCCACCCCTGCTCCGATGCGCTGACGGCCGCTCGTACCGAACAATCCTTTGTATGAACAGCACGATCACGCCGCGCGCACGGGTCCAGCGGGTGCGCCTGTGGGCGCGCCGGTGGGCGGCGGCGCCCGCCTACCCATGGCTGACCGGGGGCGCGCTGACGCTGTTCGCGACGGGGGAGCTGATCGCCGTTCCGGGGTCGGTGATCACCACGTTCGGGGTGCTGGTCTGTACGGCCTCCCTGATGTGGCGGGGCACGCGGCCCGCCGTCGGCTTCCTGACCGTCGGCGCGGCCCTGCTGAGCTTCGGGACCGACGGCAACATGGCCTACGCGACCGTGGCCGGCACTCTGATAGGCAGCTATACGCTCGGCCGCCATCGTGTGCAGCACCCGGCCCTGCTCGTCCTCGGCGGTGCGCTGGCCTCGCTCACCGTCAACCTCGTGCACATCGACCGCTGGGCACGCGCCGGTTCACCGGGGCTGCCCATGATCCAGGGAACCGACCGGTTCAGCCTCGGGCTGTACGCCGAGACGCTGGCCCTGACGGTCGTGATCCTGGGGGCCGTGAGCATGGGGGACGCGGTGCGTGCACGGGAGGAGACCCGCAAGGAGCGGGCGGCAGCCCAGTCCAGACTGCTGGTGATGGAGCGACGGCAAGCGGCGGAGGCGGAACGGGCCGCCATCGCGAGGGAGTTGCACGACATGATCGCCCACTCCGTGTCCATGATCGCCGTGCAGGCGGAGGGGGCGACCTACACCACCCCCGGGCTGTCCCCGCAGGCCAGGGACGCCTTCCAGCAGATCGCGGAGACGGCGCGTGCGTCGATGAGCGAGTTGCGGCGGATGCTCGGTGTGCTGCGCACCGACCGGGCGCCGGGTACGGCGACGGCCCCGCAGCCGACACTGGCCGGGCTGGACGAACTGGTGGAGCAGCACCGGGCGGTGGGGGGCACGGCCGAGCTGCGGATCAGCGGTGAGCGGCCGGAGCTGCCACCCTCCTGGGAGCTGTCGGCCTTCCGTATCGTGCAGGAGGCGCTGACCAATGTGCGGCGCCACGCACCGGGGGCTCGGGCGGTGGTGGAGCTCGTCTACAAGACTGGTCTGCTGGCCGTCCGCGTCGGGGACGACGGGCCGGGGCCGCGCGGGCCGCTGGCCGAGGGCACCGGCCACGGGCTGGTCGGGATGAACGAGCGGGCGGCGCTGCTCGGTGGCAGGCTCACCGCGGGCCGGGGTCCGGGCGGCGGCTTTCTCGTCGAGGCCGAGCTCCCGTGGTGATCCGGGTGATGGTCGCCGACGACCAGGCCGTCGTAAGGACCGCGTTCGCCGGGCTGCTCGCCACCCAGCCGGACATCGAGGTGGTGGGCGAGGCGGAGGACGGCACCGCGGCGGTCCGGCTGGCCGCCGAACACCGGCCCGATCTGGCGCTCCTGGACATCCGGATGCCGGGGCTGAACGGGATCGACGCGGCGCGCGAGATCATCACCGGCTCCGGCGGTGCGACCAGGGCGCTGATGCTGACGACGTTCGGGCTCGACGAGTACGTGTACGACGCGCTGACGGCGGGGGCCAGCGGATTCCTGCTGAAGGACGCGACGTTCCCCGAACTGCTCCACGCGGTACGGGTGGTGGCCGACGGCCAGGCGCTGCTCTCCCCGGACATCACGGGCCGGCTGATCGCGGAGTTCACCCGCCAGCGGGTCGCCGCTCCGCCCGCGCGCTCCGTCGATGGCCTGACCGGCCGGGAGGTAGAGGTCCTCGTCCTGATCGCCCGGGGTCTGTCGAACGCCGACATCGCGGACCGGCTCACCATCACCGCCCACACGGTCAAGACCCATATCAACCGGCTGTTCGCGAAGATGGAGCTGCGGGACCGGGCCCAGGCGGTGATCCTGGCGTACGAACTGGGGCTGGTCGTGGCCGGGACCGGCTCGGGCGGGACACGGCCGGCGGGGCCGGGCGCCGGCCAGTGACCCCGGGGCAGTCAGAAGACGGCGGGCAGTACGACGCTCTCCGCCGCGTCGAAGGTGACGCCGACGACCGCGCCCTCCTCCGGTGTACCGCGCAGGGCGCACTCGGCGTCCAGGGCCGGACCGTGCTCCGGGTTCAGGGTCACGGCGACGTGGTTGCCCCGGAAGGTGCGGGCGGCCACGGTGCAGCGCAGGCCGTCCTCCGGGGCGCCGATCAGGACTCCGGCCGGCCGCACCAGCAGGTCGCAGGCCCCCTGCCGTGATCCGGCGGGCACCGGCACCTTGCCCCAGTCCGTGTCGGCGGCCTCGCCGGTGACCGTCGCCTCCACCACGTTGTCGAAGCCGAGGAAGCGGGCGACGAAGGCCGACGCGGGATGCTGCCAGACCTCCAGCGGGGTGCCCACCTGGGCGATGCGTCCGTCGCGCATCACGATGACGCGGTCGGCCAGTGCGAAGGCCTCGCCCTGGTCGTGGGTGACGGCGAGCACGGTCGTGCCCAGGCGGGCGAAGAGCGTGCGCAGTTCGACGACGAGGCGTTCACGCAGACTGCGGTCGAGCTGGCCGAGCGGCTCGTCGAGCATCAGCAGCCTGGGCCGGGGCGCGAGCGCGCGTGCCAGGGCGACGCGCTGCTGCTCGCCGCCCGAGAGCGCGGCGACGGCCCGCCGCTCGGCGCCGGGCAGCCCCACCAGATCGAGGAGTTCGGCGACCTTGCGGTCCTGCTCACCCCGGCCCACGCCGCGCATCCGCAGCCCGAAGGCGACGTTGGCGCCGGCGTCCCGGTGCGGGAACAGCTGGTGGTCCTGGAACATCAGGCCGAGCCCGCGCCGGTGCACCGGCACCCCGGCCTGGTCCGCGCCGTCGAGCAGTACCCGGCCGCCGTCCAGGTGCTGGAGGCCGGCCACCACCCGCAGCAGCGTCGACTTCCCGCTGCCGCTCGGTCCCAGCACACAGACGATCTCGTGGTCCGCGACCTCCAGTTCCACCGCGTCCAGCGCCGCCCGGTCACCGAAGCGCACCGTGGCCGATTCGAGTGTCAGCATCGTGTCGGCATCCTTAGAACTCCCCGGATCGGTCGGTGCGGATGCGTTCGAGCAGCAGCAGGGAGACCGCGCACACGAGCATCAGAATGGTGCTGAGGGCCATCGCCTGGCCGTAGTTGAGATCCCCGGACCGCCCCAGCAGCCGCGCCACCGCGACCGGAAGCGTCGGGTTGTCGGGCCGCGCGATGAACACGGTGGCGCCGAACTCCCCGAGCGACACGGCGAACGCGAAGCCCGCCGCCACCAGCAGCGCCCGGCGCACCAGTGGCAGATCCACCTCGCGCCAGGCCCGCAGCGGCGAGGCGCCGAGCACTGCGGCCGCCTCGCGCAGCCGCCCGTCCACCGCGCGCAGCACCGGCAGCATGGTCCGTACGACGAACGGCACCCCGACCAGGGCCTGGGCGAGCGGGACCAGGATCCAGGAGGTCCGCAGATCGAGCGGCGGCTTGTCCAGGGTGATCAGGAAACCGAAGCCGACGGTGACGGCGGAGACCCCGAGGGGCAGCATCAGGAGCGCGTCGAAGCCCCTGACCAGCCGCCCGGCCCGCCTGGTCAGCGCCGCCGCGGCCAGGCCCCCGACGACCAGCGCGATGGCGGACGCGACCAGGGCGTACCGGAGCGAGTTCCCGATCGCTTCGAGCGGCGCGACCAGGAACGTACCGCTGTTCGCGTCCGCAGAGGCCAACGCCCGGTAGTAGCCGAGGCCGTGGCCGCCGGGCAGGTCGAGCGAGCGCTCCACCAGGATGGCGAGCGGCAACAGGATCAGCACCAGCACGGTCAGCAGGACGCCTCCGAGCAGCGTCCACTGGCCCGCGCCGCGCGGTCTGCGGGCCGTCTGCGCCGGGTCGACGAGCTTCAGCGCGGTCTCCCGGCGCCGTACGGTCCAGGCGTGCAGGGCGAGGATCGCGCCGACCGCGGCGAACTGCACGAGCGTGAGCACGGCGGCCGTCGGGAGGGCGAGCAGCTGCGCGGTCTGGCGGTAGATCTCCACCTCAAGCGTGGAGAATCCGGGGCCGCCGAGGATCTGAACGACGCCGAAGGAGGTGAAGGTGAAGAGGAAGACCATCAGAGCGGCCGCCGCCACGGCGGGGGCGAGCGCCGGAAGCGTCACCCGCCGCCAGGCGGCGAACCGTCCGGCGCCGAGGACGCGAGCGGCCTCCTCCTGCCGGGGGTCGAGCTGCGACCACAGCCCGCCGACGGTGCGCACGACGACCGCGTAGTTGAAGAAGACATGGGCCAGCAGGATCGCCCACACCGTGGTGTCGAGCCGGACGCCCCACAGGTCGTCGAGGAAGCCGCCGCGCCCCAGCAACGCGAGGAACGCGGTGCCCACGACGACGGTCGGCAGCACGAACGGCACCGTGACGGCCGCCCGCAGCAGCTGCTTGCCCGGAAAGTCGAACCGGGCGAACACATAGGCGCCCGGCAGCGCGATCAGCAGGGTCAGCGCGGTCGAGGCGAGCGCCTGCCAGAGCGTGAACCAGAGGACGTCCTGGATGTCGGACCGGCTCAGCACCTCGCCGATCCGTCCGAACTGCCACACCCCGCCGTCCTTGAGCCCGCGTCCGACGATCGCGACGACGGGGTAGGCGAAGAACACCGCGAAGAAGGCGACGGGCACGGCCATCAGGCCGAGCCGCACCGCGCTCCCGCGCCGCGACCGGGAGCGCGCGGCCTTCCCGCGCGCGCCCGGTCCGCGTACGGGAGGCTTCGCTACTTCACTACGAGCGAGGACCATGACTGGACCCACTGCTCACGGTTCTTGGCGATCGCGTCCGGGGCGACGGTCGCGGGCTTGTCCGAGGTGGCCCCGAACCTGGTGAAGAGTTCCGGCACCTTCGCGCCCTTGGTGACCGGGCTGACGAACATGTTGAGCGGCATGTCCTCCTGGAACTTCTTCCCGATCATGAAGTCCAGCAGGGCCTTGCCGCCCGCCTCGTTCTTCGCGCCGTCGAGCAGACCGGCGAACTCGATCTGCCGGAAGCACGTCCCGGTGGCGACCCCGGTCGGGGCGGTCTTGGGCTTCGGGTCCGCGTACAGCACCTCGACGGGCGGGCTGGAGGCGTAACTGACGACGAGCGGCCGGTCGGCCTTGGCCTTCTTGCCGCCCGCGGAGCCGGAGAACTCCTCGTTGTACGCCTGCTCCCAGCCGTCGACGACCTTGACGCCGTTGCTCTTCAGCTTCTTCCAGTAGTCCTGGTAGCCGTCCTCGCCGTAGGTGGCGATGCTGCCGAGGAGGAAGCCGAGGCCGGGCGAGGAGGTCGCGGCGTTCTCGGTGACGAGGAGGTTTCTGTACGCGGGCTTCGCCAGGTCGCCGAAGGTCTTCGGCGGCGCGAGCTTCTTCTCGGCGAAGTACTTCTTGTCGTAGTTGACGCAGATGTCGCCGGTGTCGACCGGAGTGACCCGGTGCTTCTCCGCGTCCAGCTGGACGTCGGACGCGACCTGGCCGAGGCCCTTGGCGGCGTACGGCGTGAAGAGGCCGTTGTCGAGGGCGCGCGAGAGCAGGGTGTTGTCGACGCCGAAGAACACGTCACCGCGCGGTGATCCCTTGGTCAGGATCTCCTGGTTGAGGGCGGCGCCCGCGTCACCGCTCTTCAGCACCTTGACGGTGTAGCCGGTCTCCCGGGTGAACTCCTTCAGCACGCCCTTGGACGCGTTGAAGGAGTCGTGGCTGACGAGCGTGACGGTCTTGGAGCCGGCGCCCTTGGTGCCGGACGAGCCGGACGACGCGTCGTCGGAGCTGCCGCAGCCGGCGAGCGCGGTCGCGCCGATCGCGGCGGCGACGGCCGTCACCGCGATCTTCTTGGTGGTGCTCATGTGATTCCTCCTGGGGGTGACCAGGAAGAGACGCGGCCCTGCCCGCGCCGGTGGAGAACCGGAAGCGGGCAGGGCGCAACAGCTTGAGTAAGGTCCGAACTTCCTACCCGGAATGACCCGGGCGAGGTTCAGAGGGTCTGCGGCCAACCTGTCCTTGGTGCCGCACTCTCAGCGCTGTGGCGCTCCCCTGTCGGAATATGAAGTTGATTTCACGCCCAGGCTACACGGCCGGTTCCGGCCTCAGCGCTGGGACGCCGCGAGCTGCCGCAGGCCTCAGCGCTCGGACGCCGCGAGCTGTCCGCAGGCCCCGTCGATCTCCTGGCCCCGGGTGTCCCGCACGGTCACCGGCACCCCGTGGGCGGCGATGGCCTCGACGAACGCCTTCTCGTCCTCCGGCCGCGAGGCGGTCCACTTCGAGCCCGGTGTCGGGTTGAGCGGGATCAGGTTGACGTGTACCCGCTTGCCCTTGAGGAGCCGGCCGAGCCGGTCACCGCGCCAGGCCTGGTCGTTGATGTCCCGGATCAGCGCGTACTCGATGGAGATACGGCGACCGGACTTCTCCGCGTACTCCCAGGCCGCGTCCAGTACCTCGCGCACCTTCCACCGGGTGTTCACCGGGACGAGGGTGTCTCGCAGCTCGTCGTCCGGGGCGTGCAGCGAGACGGCGAGACGGCACTTGAAGCCCTCGTCCGCGAAGCGCAGCATCGCCGGCACCAGGCCGACGGTCGAGACGGTGATCCCGCGCTGCGACAGCCCAAGGCCGTCGGGCTCGGGGTCGGTCAGCCGCCGGATGGAGCCGACCACCCGGTTGTAGTTGGCGAGCGGCTCGCCCATGCCCATGAAGACGATGTTGGAGAGCCGCGCCGGACCTCCGGGGACCTCGCCGTCGCGCAGCGCCCGCATGCCGTCCACGATCTGGTGGACGATCTCCGCGGTGGAGAGGTTGCGGTCGAGACCGGCCTGCCCGGTGGCACAGAACGGGCAGTTCATCCCGCAGCCGGCCTGCGAGGAGATGCACATCGTGACGCGCTCGGGGTAGCGCATCAGGACGGACTCGACCAGCGTCCCGTCGTGCAGCTTCCACAGGGTCTTGCGGGTGGTGTCGTCGTCGCAGCTGATGTGGCGGACGACGGACATCAGCTCGGGGAACAACGCCTCCGCGAGCTTGTCCCGCGACCCGGCCGGAATGTTGGTCCACTCCGAGGGGTCGTGCGCGTACCGGGCGAAGTAGTGCTGCGAGAGCTGCTGGGCGCGGAAGGGCTTCTCGCCGGTCGCGGCGACGGCTTCCTTGCGCTCGGCGGGCGTGAGGTCGGCGAGGTGCCGCGGCGGCTTCTTGGCTCCGCGGGGCGCGACGAAAGTGAGTTCTCCGGGCTTAGGCATGGTTCTTCCAGTGTCGCAGACACGCGGCGATGCCCCCGCCCACCGCCGGTGGGGCCCCCGGAGCACCGCTGAACATGCCCGGACGGGGTACCCGGAGAGACGGGAACAGCCCGCCGACTCAGCAGGAGGTACCAGCCGTGCACACCGTGAAGAACTGGTTCAACCACAGCCTCGCCGCACAGGCCCTGGTGCTCTTCGTCCTGGGACTGGGCTTCGGAGCCGTGTTCCGCCGGGGCGATCATCCGGCGTTATGGGCGGTCCAGAGTCTGCTCTACACCGCCGTGATCATCGGGATCCTGGCGTACCAGCGCCGCAGAACCGCCCGCGCGACCGGCGCCAGGCCCGGCACGGTCGTCGACCTCAACCGAAGGATCCGGCACCGCGACGTGCCTGCGGACCCCGAGGAGCGGGCGGTCATGCGCCGGCTGGTCGAGGACCAGCTCGGGAAGATGGAGCGGGGCAGCCGGTGGCTGCCCTACTGGCTGGGTTTCATGGGCCTGATCGCGGTGGGCATGGTGGTCCTCGGGGCCACGTCGGGCTCGCTGGCCTTTCCTGTGGTCTTCGCCGTGGGCGTGGTCGTGTTCTGTTCCTGGATCCTGTGGATGCGCAAGCGGGCGATGGAGCTCCATCACCACATGCGCTCGGCCCTGCGGGAACGTGGCTGACATCACCGGACACGGGTGAGGGCCCACCGTCCGAAAACGGTGGGCCCTCACCCGTGGTGACGCGTACGGACGCTCAGCCGGAGCCGACGAAGAGGACCATGAGCAGCCAGACCACCGGCGCGGTCGGCAGCAGGGAGTCCAGCCGGTCCATGATGCCGCCGTGCCCGGGGAGCAGCGTGCCCATGTCCTTGATGCCGAGGTCCCGCTTGATCATGGACTCACCCAGGTCGCCGAGGGTGGCGCTGGCGGCGACCGCGAGGCCGAGCAGCAGGCCCTGCCACCAGGAGCCGTCGTCGATCAGGAACTGCATGCACAGCGCACCGGCCACCATCGCGAAGCTCACGGCTCCGAAGAGGCCCTCGCGGGTCTTTCCGGGGCTGATCCGGGGCGCGAGCTTGTGCTTGCCGAACCGCCAGCCGACGGCGTAGGCGCCGGTGTCGCTGACCACGGTCAGCAGCAGGAAGGTCAGTACCCGCATCGGCCCGTCGTCCGCCGTCAGGAGCATGGCGACGAAGGTGGCCAGGAACGGTACGTAGAACGCGGCGAAGACGCCGGCCGTGACGTCCTTGAGGTAGCCGTCCGGCGGTGCGGTCATCCGCCAGACGAGCACCGCGAGAGCGGTCAGCGCCATCGCGGCCCAGGCCCCCTCTGCACCTCGCGCGTAACCGGCCACGACCATGGCGGCGCCGCCGACCGCGAGGGGTACGAGCGGCGCCTTGATGCCCTTGCGCTCCTCCAGCCGGGAGGTGAGCTCCCAGAGGCCGACGACGACGGCGACCACGATCACACCGACGAAGACGGCCTTGACGATGAAGAGCGAGGCGACGACGACGGCGCCCAGCCCCACGCCGACCCCTATGGCGGATCCGAGATCACGGCCCGCACGTTTCTTCTGCGGAGGTGGCGGCGCGGTGGACATGGGCTCCTGCGGCTTCTCGTCGCGGAACAAGGGGCCGCCGCTCAGGCGTGCGGCCCCCTGGTCCCGGTCATCACGGCTCTCAGCGTCTCTACCTGCGTCGGGAACGTCCGGCACGATGGGCATGGGCCGAGTCTGCTGGGCGTTATGCACATCGTATGCAGGACCCGCCGGGACAGACCGCATCTCGGAAGCGGCCCCGTGGCCGGCGTCCTGCGGGACGCCCCAGGAAGAGTCGTTCATCAGACTTCGAGCAGCTCGGCTTCCTTGTGCTTCAGCAGCTCGTCCACCTGCGCGACGTACTTCGCGGTGGTGTCGTCGAGCTCCTTCTCGGCACGACGGACCTCGTCCTCGCCGGACTCCTTGTCCTTGACCAGCTTGTCGAGGGTCTCCTTGGCCTTGCGGCGGACCGCGCGGATCGAGATCTTGGAGTCCTCGGCCTTGGTCTTCGCGACCTTGATGTAGTCGCGACGGCGCTCTTCGGTGAGGTCGGGGAAGTTCACCCGGATGATATTGCCGTCGTTGCTCGGGTTGACGCCGAGGTCGGAGTCGCGGATGGCCTGCTCGATGTTGCGCAGCGCCGTCTTGTCGAACGGCGTCACGACGGCCATCCGGGGCTCGGGCACCGAGAAAGAGGCCAGCTGGTTGATCGGGGTCAGCGCGCCGTAGTAGTCGGCGACGATCTTGTTGAACATCGCCGGGTGCGCACGGCCGGTACGGATCGCGGCGAAGTCCTCTTTCGCGACCACGACGGCCTTCTCCATCTTCTCCTCGGCCTCAAGGAGGGTTTCTTCGATCACCACGTGCTCCTGCGTCTTGAGTGGGCCCGGCGTGCTCGGGCCCGGCGGGTCCTGCGTCGCGTCCTCACCTGCACGGTGTCCGACCGGCAGGCCGTTGTCCATCCTTCGGGCCCTGCTCGGGCCCCGGGAACCACCGGGTCTCCCCGGTCCGGTCCCCCGGTTCTCAGGCCCGGGTGCTCCGGTCGCTCACGAGCGAGCCGATCTTCTCACCCTTGACGGCGCGGGCGATATTGCCCGCCGTCGTCAGCTCGAAGACGAGGATCGGCAGCTGGTTGTCACGGCAGAGCGTGATGGCGGTGGCATCGGCGACCTTGAGATCGCGGGCGAGCACCTCGCTGTACTCCAGCGCGTCGAACTTCACCGCTCCGGGGTTGGCCTTCGGGTCGGAGTCGTAGACCCCGTCCACACCGTTCTTGCCCATCAGCAGCGCCTCGGCGTCGATCTCCAGGGCGCGCTGGGCCGCGGTGGTGTCGGTGGAGAAGTACGGCATGCCCATACCGGCGCCGAAGATGACGACGCGGCCCTTCTCCAGGTGCCGTACGGCGCGCAGCGGGATGTACGGCTCCGCGACCTGGCCCATGGTGATGGCGGTCTGGACGCGGGAGTCGATGCCCTCCTTCTCCAGGAAGTCCTGGAGCGCCAGGCAGTTCATGACCGTGCCGAGCATGCCCATGTAGTCGGACCGGGCCCGGTCCATACCGCGCTGCTGGAGCTCGGCGCCGCGGAAGAAGTTGCCGCCGCCGATGACGATCGCGATTTCCGCGCCGTCCCGGACGACCGCCGCGATCTCGCGTGCGATGGCGTGTACGACATCGGGGTCGACACCGAGACCCCCGCCACCGGCGAACGCCTCTCCGGACAGCTTCAGCATGAAGCGTCCGGGCACCTTGCCGTCGTCGCGCCTGTGGTCACCTTGTGCGGCGTCCGCGCCCTTGTTCATGGAGATTCTCCTCGTGCACATACGAAGAAGGCCATTGCCGGTGGGTCCGATGTCCCTCAGCGGCAATGGCCTCCTCGTCAGATCTGCGGTCGTACGGCGGTGTGCGGCCGTCGACTGCACCAGACCCTATCGGGGTCCACCGTTTTTCGCGGACGGACTCAGATGCCGACCTTGATGCGCGAGAAGCGCTTCAGGGTGACACCGGCCTCGTCCAGGACCTTCTGGACGGACTTCTTGTTGTCCAGCGCGTACGGCTGGCCGAGGAGGGTGGCCTCCTTGAAGAAGCCGTTGACGCGACCCTCGACGATCTTCGGGAGCGCGGCCTCGGGCTTGCCCTCGGCGCGCGTGGTCTCCTCGGCGACACGACGCTCGGTCTCGACGATCTCGGCCGGGACGTCCTCGCGGGAGAGGTACTTCGGCGCGAAGGCGGCGATGTGCTGGGCAAGGCCCTTCGCCAGCTCCGCGTCGGCCTTGTCGAGCTCGACCAGGACACCGATCTGCGGCGGCAGGTCGGGCATGGTGCGGTGCATGTACACGGAGACGTAGGCGCCGTTGAACTGCGCGAAGCGGTCCAGGACGATCTTCTCACCGAGGTTGGCGTTGGCCTCGTCGACATACGCCTGAACCGTCTTGCCGGCCTCGATCTCGGAGGCGAGCAGCGCGGCCAGGTCGGCCGGGGAGGTGGCGGCGACGTGCGCGGCCAGCGCGTTGGCGACGGCCTGGAACTTCTCGCCCTTGGCGACGAAGTCCGTCTCGCACTTCAGCTCAAGAAGGACGCCGGAGGTGTTGTCCTCGGAGATGAGGGAGACGACGGCGCCGTTCTCGGCCGAACGGCCCTCGCGCTTGGCGACGCCCTTCTGGCCCTTGATACGAAGGGCCTCGACGGCACCTTCGACGCTGCCGTCGGCCTCGTCGAGCGCCTTCTTGCAGTCCATCATGCCGGCGCCGGTGAGCTCACGGAGCTTCTTGACGTCAGCGGCGGTGTAGTTCGCCATGAGTCTGAATTTCTCTCTCGAAGTCTGAAAGATCTACGGGTGAACGGCGGGGGCGGTGCCTGTGCGGCACCGGCCCCCGCCGTCGTCAGCCGTGACGGGTGTCAGGCCTGCTCGCCGTCCGCGGCCGGGGCCTCGGCGGCGGGGGCCTCGACGGCCGGCGTCTCGGTGGCGGGCGCCTCGGCAGCGGCCTCGGCGGCGGCCGGGGCGTCAGCGGCCTCGGCGTCCGCGACCTTCTCGGTCTCGGCGGAGGTCTGGACCTCGGCGTCGGCCTTCTTGTCGCCCTCCAGCAGGTCCCGCTCCCACTCGGCGAGCGGCTCGCCGGCGGCCTTCTCGCCCGGCTTCGAGTCGCCGGTCGCAGCGCCGGAGCGGGCGATGAGGCCCTCGGCGACGGCGTCGGCGATCACGCGGGTGAGCAGGGTGACGGAGCGGATCGCGTCGTCGTTGCCCGGAATCTTGTAGTCGACCTCGTCGGGGTCGCAGTTGGTGTCCAGGATCGCGACGACCGGGATGTGGAGCTTGCGCGCCTCACCGACGGCGATGTGCTCCTTCTTGGTGTCGACGATCCAGACGGCGCTCGGCACCTTCTGCATCTCGCGGATACCACCGAGGGTCTTCTCCAGCTTGGCCTTCTCGCGGGAGAGGACCAGGAGCTCCTTCTTGGTGAGGCCGGAGGCGGCCACGTCCTCGAAGTCGATGAGCTCAAGCTCCTTCAGACGCTGAAGGCGCTTGTAGACGGTGGAGAAGTTGGTGAGCATGCCACCGAGCCAACGCTGGTTGACGTACGGCATGCCGACACGCGTCGCCTGCTCGGCGATGGCCTCCTGGGCCTGCTTCTTCGTACCCACGAACATGATGGAGCCGCCGTGGGCGACGGTCTCCTTGACGAACTCGTAGGCGCGGTCGATGTACGACAGCGACTGGAGCAGGTCGATGATGTAGATGCCGTTGCGCTCCGTGAAGATGAAGCGCTTCATCTTCGGGTTCCAACGACGGGTCTGGTGACCGAAGTGGACGCCGCTTTCCAGCAGCTCCCGCATCGTGACGACGGCCATGGCCGTACTCCTTGAGGTACTCGGTTATCGCGACCGCAGGATTGCTGTCGCGCCTGACGCCCCGACGCGCCGTGCCACGAGGGACCGAGGAGCGCGGCCACCTCCGTTGAGAGGGAGATGGCGGGGCGTGCGAAGTCGACCCGGTGACCCGGATCGCCACAAGAAGTGTACGGGACCCACTGAGTGCCGGGTGACGGCGCTGTCCACAACCGGCCGGTACTCCACAGATCCGGTCCATGATCCCCACGGACCGGGCCGCCGGGGGACGGTTGTGCCATGCGAAACACATCTGACCAGGACGGATCCCGGGTCCGGTCCGGAGGCCGCCGCGCACCGGGCGGTGAACGGGGCGGGCCGGGCGGCAGGCCGGGCGTCGGGCCGGGGCGCCTGGCGCGGGCGGTGTCGGCGGTGGCCGCCGCGGCGCTTCTCGCGGCGGGGTGGTGGTGCGGGACGTCGGCCGCCGCCGACCGGCCGCCCCCGCCCGTGACGGCGCCCCCGGCCACTCGTGCCCCTGCACCTGCACCTGTGCCGGTGGATTCGCCGCCCGCTCGCGGACGGGTCTGGCCGCTGGCGGGCCGGCCCGTGGTCGTACGGGGATGGGAGCCGCCCGCCACGGACTACGGGCCCGGGCACCGCGGGGTGGATCTCGCGGCCGAACCGGGTACGGAGGTGCTCGCGGCCGCGTCCGGCCGGGTCTCGTTCGCGGGCGGCGTCGCGGGACGGGGGGTGCTGGCGATCGAGCTCGCGGAGACGGGCGATCCGCCGCTGCGGACCACATACGAACCGGTGCGCCCGCTGGTCGCGAAGGGGGAAGAGGTCACCGCGGGGCAGGTGGTGGCGGTCATGGCGGCGGGGCCGTTCCACTGCGCGTCCGGCTGCCTGCACTGGGGGCTGCGTCGCGCGGCGGTGTATCTGGACCCGCTGTCACTGCTGCCGCCCGCGCTGCTGCGGCGCGGACCGTCCCGGCTGCTGCCAGTGGCCGGTGTGCCCGAACTCGAACCAGCGCCGCCTCCGGGCGGGGACCCGGTGGGAGCGGCGGGCGGCGGGGGTGCCGCGACCGCGACCCCGTACGGGGCCGTGGTGCGGCGCCGGAGTCAGGAGGTCTGCTCGCCGGGGACGCCTCGGACGCCGCAGAGGATCATGGCGACGGCGGTGTCCGCGATCACGGCGGGCTCCTCCGCCACAGTGAGTTCGATACGCCGCACGGCCGCGTCCACGGAGCCCTGGAGCAGCATCGCCGCCAGCCGGGGCTGCTCGTGGCCGAGGTTGCCGAGCGCCTCGACGATCATGGCGATCAGCCCGCCGTGGGCGGCGCGGATCTTCTCCCGGGCGCCCGCGTCCAGTTCGCTCGCGGAGATGGCGACGACGGCGCGGTGGCGCCGGTCCCCCACGAGATCGAGCTGCCGTCGTACGTACGCCTCGATCTTCTCCTCCGGCGTATCCGCCCGCTCCATCGCGTTCTCCACCTCGGCCGCCCAGACGGGGAAGTCGACGGTGCAGAGCTCCTCCACGACGGCGGCGCGGGAACGGAAGTACTCGTAGACGGAGGACCGGGCGAGGCCCGTGCGCTCTGCGAGGGCGGGGAAGGTCAACGCCTCCGTGCCTCCCTCGGACAGCAGGGAACGCGCTGCGTCCAGGAGGGCGCCGCGCTGCATGGTCCGGTGCTCGGCCACGGAGGCCGCTCGAATCCTGGGCACGCCTCCACTCTACGGCGACCGCTGCCCGGAGGGGGGCGGGTGGCCCCGATCGGCCGGCGCCGGACGCCGCCCGAGGCGGTCTCAGCGTCCGGCGTCGGCCAGTTTCGCGCGCAGTTGCAACACGGACTTCGTGTGGATCTGGCTGACCCGGCTCTCGGTGACCCCGAGGACGTTGCCGATCTCGGCCAGGGTGAGGCCCTCGTAGTAGTAGAGCGTGACCACGGTCTTCTCGCGGTCCGGGAGGGTGTTGATCGCGCGGGCGAGCAGCCGCCGGAGCTCGCGGCCCTCGGCCACTTCCACCGGATTGTCGGCGGCGGTGTCCTCCAGCGTGTCCATCAGGCTCAGCCGGTCGCCGCCCTCGCCGCCCACATGGAGCAGCTCCTCCAGCGCGACCACGTTCGCCAGCGACAACTGGCTGAAAACCGCGTGCAGTTCCTCCAGCCCGATCTCCATCTCCGCGGCGACCTCCGCCTCTGACGGGGTGCGCCGCAGCCGCGCCTCCAGCGTGGCGTAGGCGCGTTCCACCGCACGGGCCTTCTGGCGCACGGAGCGGGGGATCCAGTCCAGCGCCCGGAGTTCGTCGATCATCGCGCCGCGGATGCGGGTGATCGCGTACGTCTCGAACTTGATCGCCCGCTCGATGTCGAACTTCTCGATCGCGTCGATCAGTCCGAAGACCCCGGAGGAGACGAAGTCCGCCTGCTCGACGTTGGACGGAAGACCCACACTCACCCGGCCGGCTACGTACTTCACCAGCGGTGAGTAGTGCAGGATCAGCTGCTCCCGCAGCCGCTCGTCGCCCGTGGTCTTGTACAAACGCCACAACTCGTCGAGGGAGGAGGGAGCGGGAGGGCGCACAGTGCCACGCGCAGCCGGTGGTACTGCCGCGCGGTCAGACCCGGAGGTGTGCTGGGGCATGTGGTGCCTTGAGCCGTTCTGCAGTGAAGTGCTGGGGAATGTGCGTCTGGGGCGGGGTCCTTGTGAGCGTAGCGTGACTGAAGTGTCGCGGTGCGCGCAGGATATGGGATCGGAGCCGCGCGCTTGCGGGAGAACGGACACGGCACCGGACGCGGCACCGGACCCGGTTACGGAGACGTCCGCGCACCAGGACGAGGACATGGCTGGCGGCCGGGGCCGACACGTCGCGCGCCGGCCCCGGAGACGTTGCCGAACGATCCGCCGAGGTCATCGGCATCACCTTTTCACCCGAATGCTCCAGGTCAAGTACCGCCTCGCCGCGCGTCGTCATTGCAAGTCGGCCACCGCGTCAACCGCCATCCATCGCCATGACGTTCGACGAACCCCAGTGAGTGCAGTTCGTACAGCTTGGCGAGCGCCTCGTCGGCACTCGTTCCGGCGGTACGGGCCACCTCGCGCGCATCGGCGGTGCCACGGGCCGGAAGCGCGTCGAGAGCCTTGGCGCAGCCGGTGTCCAGCAGGTCTCTGGGCAGCACCGCACCGTGTCTGGGCGGGGCGAGTTCGCCCATGTCACCGACCAGTTCGACGATTTCCGAGGCATCCGTCACCAGCACCCCCTCGCCCCGCAGGAGTTCATGGACGCCTGCCGAGAGACCGCTGGTGGCGGGCCCGGGGACGCCCATGGTGAAGCGGCCGAGCCGCTGGGCGCACCGCGCCGTGACCAGGGAACCGCTGCGGTATTCGGCCTCCACCACGACGGTTCCCCTCGTCAACGCGGCGATCACCCTGTTCCGGAGGATGAACCGGCTGCGTGTGGGGTGTTCGGCCGGCGCCAGCTCACCGATGACGAGCCCCTGCTCGGCGACGCGCCCGATCAGTTCGGCATGTCCGCGGGGGTACACGACGTCCACCCCGCACGCCAGCACCGCCGCCGTGGCCCCGCCGGCGGCGAGAGCACCCCGGTGAGCGGCCCCGTCGACCCCGAACGCCGCGCCCGAGACGACCACCCACCCGCGCTCCGCGAGACCGGCGCCGAGGGTCGTCGCCATGTGCGCCCCGTACGGGGTGCAGGCGCGGGCGCCGACCACCGCGACCGAACGCAGCGCCCAGAGCCGCAGATCGGGCCTCCCCCGCACCCAGAGCCCGGTCGGCCGGGTGTCCCCCAGGTCGTCCAGCTGGCTCGGCCACTCGTGGTCGCCCGGACAGACGAAGCGTCCGCCGACCGACGCCACCGCCGCCAGGTCCCGCGCGGGGTCCGCCGCCTCCGCCCGCAGCCGGTAGCCGGCCAGCCGACGCGCCGTCATACCGCTGAGCCGCTCGGCCGATCCGTCCCGGGCCGTGATCCGCCGCAGCAGTTCCCCGGCGCCGCACTCCCGCAGCCAGCGGCCGCCCCGTTCGTCCCCCGGCTCCAGGACCCGCGTCAACGCGACCCGCGCCAGCCGCTCCCCGTCGCTCGGCTCCGGCCCCGGCCCCCGGCCCCGCCCCGGCAGTGGCAGCGGCTCCCCCGCCCGGTGCCCCGTCATGCCGCCCCCGCCGTCATCGGAGCCCCGCGCGGAATGCCGGTGCGCAGTTCCAGGGCCACCGCGATGTCCGAGGCGTCCGGCCGGTCGGCGCCCCGCAGATCCGCGAGGGTCCACGCCACCCGCAGGACCCGGTCCAGGCCGCGCGCGGTGAGCATTCCCCGTTCCATGTCGCGCTCGGCCGCCAGAAGGGCCCCGGGCGCCGCCACCAGTCGGGTCCTCAGCTCGTGGCCGGGCACCTCGCTGTTGGTGGTCCAGGGGGTACCGGCCAGCCGCTCCGCCGCCCGTGCCCGCGCCTCCCGCACCCGGGCGGCGACCGTCGCCGTGGACTCGCCGCGACCGCCCTGCCCCATCAGGTCCGCGCGCCTGACCGGGTCGACGGCCACCCGCAGATCCACCCGGTCGAGCAGCGGACCGGAGAGCCGGGCCTGATAGCGCCGGACCGAGGCGGGCGGGCATTCGCAGCCGGCCCCGCTCAGGGTGTGCCGCCCGCACGGGCACGGGTTGGCGGCCAGCACCATGAGGAAGCGGGCGGGCAGCCGGACCACCCCCGCGCTGCGCGCCACCACCACATGGCCCGACTCCAGCGGCTGGCGCAGCGCGTCCAGGGCCCGTACCGAGAACTCCGGTGCCTCGTCCAGGAAAAGGATGCCGCGGTGGGCCAGCGACACCGCGCCCGGCCTGGGCAGTCCGTTGCCCCCGCCGACCAGCGACTGCATGGTCGCGGAGTGGTGCGGGGCGCAGTAGGGCGCCCGGGAGACCAGGGGCTGCCCCGGCGGCAGGATGCCCGCCACCGAGTGCACCGCGGTGACCTCAAGGGCTTCCTGCCTGGTCAGGTCCGGCAGGATCGCGGGCAGCCGTTCCGCGAGCATGGTCTTGCCCGCGCCCGGCGGTCCGGACAGCAGGAGGTGGTGACCGCCCGCCGCCGCGACCTCCAGTGCCTTGCGCGGCCGCTCCTGGCCCGCGACGTCCGCCAGGTCCGGCCGGTTCCCCTCGCCCTGGGCCGGGCCACGGGCGATGCCGGTGCCCATACCGGCGCCGGGCACCATCAGACCGGCCAGCATGGTGTCGGGGCGCCCCTGGTCGTGGGGCTGCTGTTCCTCTGGCACCGGTTCGTCGCAGAGCACGGCGATCAGCTGCCGCAGGCTCCGCACCCCGAGCACGGAGACCCCGGGTACCAGCGCCGCCTCGCCCGCCGTCTGCTCGGGGACGACCACCTGCCGGTAGCCGGCCTCCGCGGCGGCCAGCACGGCGGGCAGCACCCCGCGTACCGGCCGCACCCGGCCGTCGAGCCCCAGCTCGCCGATCATCACGACATCCGCGATCGACGCGGGGTCGATGCGCTCGGCCGCGCCGAGCACCGCACACGCCACGGCGAGATCGAAGCCGGAACCGCCCTTGGGTACCGACGCCGGGGACAGACCCACCGTGAGCTTCTTCTGAGGCCACTCCGCACCGGAGTTGGCGACCGCCGCCCGCACCCGGTCGCGGCTCTCCACCAGGCTCTTGTCGGGCAGCCCCACCAGGGTGAACGCCGCCACCCCGGCCTCCAGGTCCGCCTGGACCTCCACCACCACGCCCTCGACGCCGACCAGGGCGACCGAGCAGGCCCGCGCGAACGCCATCAGGCCACCCCCCGCGCGTGCTCGGCCAGCGGCGCGCCGCGCCTGGGCAGCACCACGCCAACCAGGTCGATCCGCACGCCCCCGGGCGGCGGACCGCCGTGCCGGTCCAGCCAGAGTTCGGCCAGTCGGCGCAGCCGGTCCGCCTTGGCCGGTGTCACGGCGGCCATCGGGTGCTCGAACCCACCCGCCCTGCGCGTCTTCACCTCACAGATGACGAGCGCGTCGCCGTCCAGCGCGACGATGTCGATCTCGCCGGTGCGACAGCGCCAGTTCCGTTCCAGTACGGACATGCCTGCTTCAATCAGCAGCCGCGCCGCCAGATCCTCGCCGTACCGCCCGAGTGCCCCCCGTGCGTTCATATCGGCACCACCTCCGGCACCGACTCTGACGCGTCCGCCCCCAGCTAGTGGATCTTGGTGGACAAGTGGGCGGATGTGGAGAACTCAGCCACCCGGAAGTTCGAGATCGCTCTTGTTGAGCTCCTCGATGTTGACGTCCTTGAACGTCAGCACCCGGACCTGCTTGACGAACCGTGCCGGTCTGTACATGTCCCAGACCCAGGCATCCGCCATGGACACCTCGAAAAACACCTCGCCCTGGACCGAGTGCACCTGCATCTCGTAGTCATTGGTGAGGTAGAAGCGCCGTTCGGTCTCGATCACATATTTGAACAGACCGACGACATCGCGGTACTCCCGGTAGAGCTTCAGCTCCATCTCGGTCTCGTACTTCTCGAGGTCCTCGGCGCTCATTGGCATGTTCCCCTTCAGCCGTGCGTGCCCCCATTGTGCGCCAGTCCGGGCGCCCAGGACGCTCAGGCGAATTCGGGAGCCAGAACCAACGGCGTACGCGGGGGACCCTCAGCGAGCAGCGTGTGCAGCAGCCCGGCGAGTCTGGTCGGGTACACCGTCTCACGCGTCGCCGACAGTTCGGCGGAGGTCCACCACCTCAGGCCCGCGACACTGCGCCGTTCCAGCCCGGTCTGCCCACTGGTGTCCGTCAGGGTCTGTGCCGTACGGGCGAGGAAGTACCACTCGTCCTGCTCCCACCGCCGGCCGTCGAACGGAAAGGAACACATCCGCTTCCAGAGGAGCGGGCCCAGTTCGACATCCCTGATCCCGGTCTCCTCCGCCAGTTCGCGCAGCGCCGCCTGCTCGCGGGTCTCGTCGCCCTCCAGCCCTCCGCCCGGGGTGAACCACCAGTCGCTCGCCGGATCCTCCGGTTCGAACCCGTGCATCAGCAGGACGCGGTCATCCGGATCGAGGAGAACCAGGCGGGAGACCTTGCGCTTCTCAGCGGACACCGGCAGCCGCCTTGCCCTGCTTGTTCCGCTTCGACCGGCCGGACCGGGCCGCGAGCGGTCCGTACACGGACCCGCCCAGAATGAGCAGCACGCCCGCGATCACCGCTGCGAGCTGAAGCTTGACCGGCCCCGCGGAGGACACTCCGCCGGGCAGGGCGGCGAAGGCGCTGGGGCGCTCCACCATGCTGCCCAGCGGCCAGGCCACGGCGTCCACCCTGGCCGTCACGGCGCTGCGGGGCACGGAGCCCTGTCCGCCGTCCTCCAGGTGGACCCGGGAGTCCAGGGAGACCGTGCGGTCGTCGCCCAGGAGGAAGAGCTGCCCCTTGGGCACCTGGGCCGTGAAGCCGTTCGCGGAGGCGGGATCGCCGGAGCGCAGATACGGTTCGGCAACGGGTATGCCGTTGATCGTGAGCCGGCCGTCCTTCTCGCAGCAGGCGACTTTGTCGCCGCCGACGCCGACGACCCGCTTCACCATCGGCATATCGCCCCACGCCGGATCGGTGAAGACCACGACGTCACCCCGCCGCACCTCGCTGCCGTCCACCCGTTGCGCGAGGACCCGGTCGCCCGCGTTCACCGTGGGGGTCATCGACTCGGTCGGCACCGTGTACGGCCGGTACACCACGGCCGCCCAGGCGAACCCGCCGAGGAAGAGCACACAGCCGACGGCCACCGCCAGCCCTGACAGCTTGCTGCCGAGCCGGCCGCGGCCGTCATCCGTACGTCCTGATCCACTCATCCCAGCGTCCCCCATCGGAGATCGACAATCGCTGATCCGAGTCGGCACCCTACCCGGCGGTACGCCCGCCGGTCAGTTTCCGCCTGCGCCGGATCACGAGCGGGAGGGCTCCGGCGATGCCGAGCGCGCCGGGAGCCACCGCGGCCGCGGTGTTGATGCCCCGCTGGTCGAAGGTGTCCGGGACCGGCAGGGTCGCCCAGCGGTTGACCGGCCACGCGACCAGGACGGCCCGGCCCACGACATCGTCCACCGGCACGAAGCCCTTGTTCACGTCGTTGGTGTGGTACCGGGAGTCCGAGGAGTCCTGCCGGTGGTCGCCCATCACCCAGATCTTGCCGTCGGGCACCTTGAACGGGCCGAAGGGCATGTCGTCGCAGGGTGTGCCGCCGGGGAAGATGTACGGCTCGTCGAGCGGCTTCCCGTTGACGACGACCGGACCGCCCTTCTTGCAGGACACGGTGTCGCCGCCGACGGCGATGGTCCGCTTGATCAGGTCCTTCTCCTGCGAAGAGGGCATCAGGCCGATGAAGCTGAGGAAGGTCTGCACCGCGTTCGACTCGGGCGTCGGCTCGCCGTCCAGCCAGCCGCTCGGGTCGTGGAAGACGACGACCTCACCGCGCTCCGGCTCCGAGCCGAACCACGGGGTGAGCTTGTCGACCAGCACCCGGTCGCCCTGCTGGAGGGTGTTCTGCATCGAATCCGACGGAATCGAGAACGCCTGCACCAGGAACGTCTTGATCAGCAGCGCCAGAACCAGCGCGATACCGATGAGGAGCGGCAGCTCCTTCCAGAGGGGACGGGGCTTCTTCGCCCGCTTGCCGCCCTGTTCCGGGATGCGCGCGGCCTCCGGCGCGGCCGGACCCGGCGTCCCTCCCACGGGATCGAGCGCAGCGTCGGCAGGCTGCTCGGTCCTCTCCGTGGACTGCCCGTGCCCGGATCGCGCTCCGTCTGCCACGTCGCTCACATTCATTCCTCACTCTGCGCCAACGACGGCCCACCCGGGCCCGCCGATCACCAACCCACCCCCCTGGACAACGAGCGGGGGTTCCCCGGGCTACTTCTGCCGCGCCGCCGCGGCCCTGCTGCGCCTGCGCCAGAGCACGAGGGGCACCGCGCCCGCGAAGCCCAGCGCGCCCGGAGCCATCGCTGCCGCGGCGTTGATCCCCGGCTGGTCGAAGGTCTTCGGGACGGGGAGGGTCGCCCAGCGGTTGACCGGCCACGCCACCACGATGGCCCGGCCCACGACCTCGTCGTTGGAGACGGTGCCGCCGCCCGGCAGCTCCTGGTGGTAGCGGGAGTCGAGGGAGTTCTGACGGTGGTCGCCCATTACCCAGATACGGCCCTTGGGCACCTTGACCGGGCCGAACGGCTCGTCGTTGCAGGCGGTGTTCCCCTTGAAGATGAACGACTTGTCGTCCAGCGCCTTGCCGTTGACCGTGACCGGGCCGTTGTTCTTGCACTCCACCGTGTCACCGCCGACCGCGATGACGCGCTTGATCAGGTCCTTCTCCTCGGCGGACGGCATCAGCCCGATGAAGCTCAGGAACTTCTGCACCGCGTTCGGATTGGCCGTCGGGGTGTTCTCCAGCCAGCCGCCCGGATCGTGGAAGACGACGACCTCACCGCGCTCCGGCTCCGAGCCGAACCACGGGGTGAGCTTGTCGACCAGCACCCGGTCACCGCGCTGGAGGGTGTTCTGCATCGAATCCGACGGAATCGAGAACGCCTGCACCAGGAACGTCTTGATCAGCAGCGCCAGAACCAGCGCGATACCGATGAGGAGCGGCAGCTCCTTCCAGAAGGAGCGGGGCTTCTTCCTGGCCGTACTGCCACTGCCCCGGGCGTCGCCGTCACTCTCCGTCCGGTCCGCTGTCGTCCCGGCCGGCTCGGTGTTCCCCGGAATGTCCGGCCGGTCCTCGGGTTCGTCGTGTCCGGATCGTGCGCCCACCGCCAAATCCCCCACATCTGCTCCTTATTCCGTGCCACCGCCTGCGCCCCAGCCGGTGCAGGCCAACCACTCCCATAACGAGCGGGAGTTCCGCAGGGGTCGGGAGCCGGATCATTCCGTTGGGATCCTGGGACACACTATTCGACGGTCCCGGGGCAGCCGCCGTCCCGGCGCGCGGGTCCGGGACCGAGGAGAACGCGGAACGTTCCTCAAGCTTCGTCCAGTGCCCGACGGGCCAGCCGATCACTACGGCCCGTCCCACTACGGCATCTTCGGAAACCGTGCCGTCGGCCGTCTTGTCCAGGTGGAAACGTGAATCGGCGGAATTGGAGCGATGGTCACCCATCACGAAGATTCGTCCGGCTGGAACCTTTACCTCGAATTTGATCGTGGAAGGGGGATTGCCGGGAAAGAGATAGGGCTCGTCGATCGCCTGCCCGTTGACCATGAGGCGGCCGTCCGCGTCGCAGCACTTCACTGTGTCGCCGCCGACGGCGACCACTCGTTTGATCAGATCCTGTTCGTCGTCCGACGGCAGCAGACCGATGAAGGTCAGCACCTCCTTCACCTGCTTGATGACGACGGGTGACTCCTTCGCCGTCACCGGATTCGGCGGCGGCCAGTCGGAGGGGTTCTTGAACACGACCACGTCGCCACGCTGCGGCCTGCTCCCGAACCACGGGGTGAGCTTGTCCACGAGGACCCGGTCACCGATCCGGATGGTCTGTTCCATCGACCCCGAAGGGATTACGAAGGCCTGCACCAGGAACGTCTTGAGGACCAGCGCGATCACCACCGCGACGGCGATGAGCAGGGGTATCTCCTGGACGGCCGATCTGCGCCGCTTCCGTTTCACCTTGCGGGCCAGCCGGCGCCGCTCCGCCCGGGTGGGCAACGAGCGGGACACCGTGTCGCCGCCCGACGACGGCCGCACCCCGGGACCGGCGGCGCCCTGCCGCCGCCCGCGGTTACCCATGCGTCGCCCCCGGCGCGGGCACGCCGTCGAAGGCCACGGTGCCCGGGAACGAGGCCAGCCGCCCCAGCGGCCAGCCGATCCAGTCCACCCTGCCGATCACCTTGTCCACGGGCACCATGCCGCCGCCCGGTTCGCCCAGGTGATCGCGGGAGTCCCGGGAACGGCTGCGGTGATCGCCCATCATCCAGAGCGTGCCGCCCGGCACGACGATGTCGAACGGGGCCCGGGAGGGCGCGTCACCCGCGAACAGGTAGCCCTCGTCCAGCGGCCGGCCGTTCACCTGGATCCTGCCCCGCTTGTCGCAACAGACCACCCGGTCGCCCCCCACGCCCACCACCCGTTTCACGAAGTCGGTCTCGGCCGGCTCCGCGAGCCCCAGGGAAGCCGCCGCCCCGTGCAGCAGCCCGGTGACGGGGTTCTCCGGCGGCGCCTCCTGCATGAAAGAGCCGGTGCCGTCGAAGACCACCACGTCCCCGCGCCGGGGTTCGGAGCCGAAACGGTACGCCAGTTTGTTGACCAGCACCCGGTCCCCGACCCGCAGCGTGGACTCCATGGAGCCGCTCGGGATCAGGAAGGGCTGCACCACGAAGATGCTGAAGAGCAGGACGAAGACCGAGCAGACAGCGCCGAGCGCGACCGTGCGCCGCCATGACATCGCGGCGGCGAAACGGTGCGGGATACGCGAAAAGCGCGACCCCTCCTCCGGCCCCATGGGGGTTGCGGAGGAGCGGTCGCGCTCCGTGGTTCTTGCTTCCGTGTCCATCGGGGCCAGAGCTTATCCGGCCGTGCCGCGGACTTGGGAGCCAGCTCAGCGGTCGCGCTTCTCCTTGATCTTCGCGGCCTTGCCGCGCAGCTCACGGAGGAAGTACAGCTTGGCGCGACGGACGTCACCGCGGGTGACCAGCTCGATCTTCTCGAAGATCGGGCTGTGCACCGGGAAGGTGCGCTCGACGCCGACGCTGAAGGAGACCTTGCGGACCGTGAAGGTCTCGCCGACGCCCGCGCCCTGGCGGCGGATGACGATGCCCTTGAACTGCTGGATACGGGAGCGGTTGCCCTCGATCACGCGGACGTGAACGTTGACGGTGTCACCGGGGCGGAACGCCGGGACGTCGGTACGCAGCGAGGCGGCGTTGACGCCATCGAGCAGGGAAGTCATGTTGTCTGCTTTCTTCGCCGATGCCACAGGTCATCGACGGGAGAGTGATGAGATTCGGGTGCTGATCGCGTCGGACGGGCGTCTTTCCCCCTGTGGCAGGGGCGCACGCGGACGTACAGCAGCGGCCTATTCTTCCACGGCCTCTGGCCTGCGCCAAAATCGGCCGCCCGGCTCGGGCGACCAGCCGAGGATCGAGAGCATCTCGCGGTCCTTCTTGTCGAAGCCCGCCGCCTCGCAACGCTCGATCAGATCGGGCCGGTTGAGCGCGGTACGGCGGAAGGCCTCGTCCCGGCGCCAGCGCGCGATGCGGCCGTGGTGGCCGCTGAGCAGCACGTCCGGAATCCCCCGGCCGCGCCACTCGGGCGGCTTGGTGTAGACGGGCCCCTCCAGCAGATCGGCCATCGCGCCGGGTGCGAAGGAGTCGTCCCGGTGCGATTCGGCGTTGCCGAGCACGCCGGGCAGCAGCCGCGCCACCGCCTCCGTGATCACCAGCACCGCGGCTTCCCCGCCGGCCAGCACGTAGTCGCCGATGGACACCTCGACGACCGGCATCCGGGTGGCGTACTCCTCGGTCACCCGCCGGTCGATGCCCTCGTAGCGGGCCGGGGCGAAGATCAGCCAGGGCCGCTCGGACAGCTCGACGGCGAGTTCCTGGGTGAACGGCCGGCCGCTCGGCGTCGGCACCACGAGCACCGGGGAGTGCGCACCGGCCTCGTAGCCGCCGGCCAGGGTCTCGTCCAGGGCGTCGCCCCACGGCTCGGTCTTCATGACCATGCCAGGGCCACCGCCGTAGGGGGTGTCGTCGACCGTGTTGTGGCGGTCGTACGTCCACTCCCGCAGATCGTGCACGTGCACGTCGAGCCGGCCGCGGGCGCGGGCCTTGCCGACGAGCGAGACGTTCAGCGGTTCGAGGTACTCGGGGAAGATCGTGACGACATCGAGGCGCATCAGTCGTCTTTCCCGCCCTCGGCGGCGTCGGCCGCCGCCTCGTCGTCGCGCGAGGAGGCCACGACGGCCTCGCTCTCGTCGATCAGACCCGGCGGCGGTGTGATCACCGCGCGCTGTTCCTCCAGGTCGATCTCGGAGACGATCTCCTCGACGAACGGGATCATGACCTCGGTGCCGTCGGGGCGCTCCACGATGAAGAGGTCCTGGGACGGCAGGTGGGTGATCTCGGTGATCCGGCCGATCTCGGTGCCGTCGGCGAGCACCACGTCCAGGTCCATCAGCTGATGGTCGTAGAACTCCTCGGGGTCCTCCGGGAGCTCCTGGGGGTCGACCTCGGAGATCAGCAGCGTGTTGCGCAGCGCCTCGGCGGCCGTACGGTCCCGTACGCCCTCGAAACGCAGCAGCAGCCTGCCGCTGTGCACCCGGCCGGTCTCGATCGTCAGCGGTCCCGTCGAGGCCGGCTCGGTGGCCAGTACCGCGCCGGGGCCGAGCCGGAGCTCCGGCTCGTCCGTGCGCACCTCGACGGTGACCTCGCCCTTGATGCCGTGGGCGCGACCGATCCGCGCGACTACCAACTGCACCTTGTGTCTCTCCTGTCATACGACGACGGGCCGGGGCGGGCGCATGGCCCTCCCCGGCCCGTGCCGGTGTTCAACTCTGTCAGCGAACCTGATCCACATCGACGAGGTCGACGCGGATACCACGGCCGCCGATTGCTCCGACGACGGTACGCAACGCGCGTGCGGTGCGGCCGTTACGGCCGATCACCTTACCGAGGTCATCGGGGTGGACCCGGACCTCAAGCACACGGCCACGACGCAGGGTGCGCGAGGCGACCTGCACGTCCTCGGGGTTGTCGACGATGCCTTTCACGAGGTGCTCAAGAGCCTCCTCGAGCACGATCAGGCCTCGGTCGACTCGGCGGGCGCGGCCGCGTCAGCAGCCTCGTCCGCCTTCTTGTCGGCCTTCTTCGCCTTCTGCGTGATGGCCTCGCCCTTGGACTCCTCAGCGGTGTCCTTGGTCAGGGCCTCGAACAGGGCGCGCTTGTCAGCCTTGGGCTCCGGCTGCAGAAGCGGCGCGGGGGCCGGGAGACCCTTGTGGGCCTGCCAGTCACCGGTGAGCTTCAGGATCGCGAGGACCGGCTCGGTCGGCTGGGCGCCGACGGACAGCCAGTACTGCGCGCGCTCTGCGTTGACCTCGATGCGCGAGGGGTTCTGTACCGGGTGGTACAGGCCGATCTCCTCGATGGCCCGGCCATCACGGCGGGTACGGGAGTCGGCGACGACGATGCGGTAGTGAGGCGAACGGATCTTGCCCAGACGCTTCAGCTTGATCTTGACTGCCACGGAAGTGGTGTCTCCTGGTCTATGACGTGGTTGGGCACAACGAAGATGCCACGTGGGGTTGCGGTACTCGGGTGCCCGATGGACGCGTCAGCCGGAGGAGAGAGGGGTCCTATGCGACTGTCGAGTACAGCTAGCCATTGTGCCACACCACATCGGCTCACCCCACCGCGACCACTGCCTCCGGGATCCGGAACGGCTTTCCGCAGCCGCCGCAGACGATCGGGGCCTGTGCGAGGACCGAGGGGACCACGCGCACATTGCGACCGCAGTCGCAGACGGCCTTGACCCGCACGCCCCCTCCGGAGGAACCGTGCCGGGCGGCCGGGCCGCGGAAGGAGCGCTTGGTGTCGGCGGCGGTGGCCACGGTGTGCGCCTTGAGGGCGCGTTGCAGCCGTTCCATCGTCGGCCGGTACCGGCGCTTGGCCTCGGGGTTGAGCGTGACCAGGGAGAAGCCACTGCTGGGGTGGGGCTCCTCGGCGTGGTCGAGGCCCAGCTCCTCGGCGATCGCGAGGAATCGACGGTTGTGATAGCGGCCGGCGCGTGAGGTGTCTCGGACACCTCTCGCGGCGGCGATGCCATGGACTGCCTCATGGAGCAGCCGTTCGAAGGAGAGCTCGGCGCCACAGGCGGACGAGGACTCTCCGATCAGGGACTCGGGCGCGGCAAGATCGGGCAGCTCGGGGTGGTACCGCTGAATGTCGGCCCACGCCTGTGCCAGCTCTGCGGCAAGTACAGGTGGTGTCGTGCTCACGTCGTGACAACGAGCGCGAGTGCCCCGGTGTTCCGATTCCGGGCCATCCCAAATAATTTGCACGTACCAGTCAGTTGCCGTTCATGCGTCCTGACGAGGGCGGGTGCGCTGATCTGCGGAGAACTCTCACAGCTCGCACCAAGGTGGTACGTAGCGACGTGTACGCCCGAGCGCGTAGACGGCGCGTACGCCCCCTGGGCCTCGCACCACCGGGGCGCCCGGAGCGCCGGCGGGCGCGGGCCGCGGAAACCGACAGTACCGGGGCCCGCCCCGGTACCGCCCGCCCCCTCCCCCTGGCAGTTCGGCGCCCCGGGCCGGCGCTCGACGTGCCCGGCTCCGCCCGCCGGGTGAGACTGGACCGGCGAGCGGTACCAGAGGCAACCATTGCCCGTAGCCCCCTGGACGCGGCGGCGGATGCGCAGTTCCCTGGCATACGGGGGAAGCGTGGCCGCAGGCACGGGGGGAATCGTCCACTCGGACGGGACCGACCGGCAGCACCGGCATCACCGTAATCACCGACATCTCGGCGGATTGGGGCGCATTCCATGACACCAACGCTCGTCCGGCACCACAGGCACGCGGAACCTTCCGCCCCGGTGGACACCGGGTCCCGGGCCCGTGACTGGGCCGAGATCCAGGAACGGATGCTCGCGCCGCTCTACGAGGCGGTGTACCGGCGGCTGGAGGTGGGGGCCGCCACCCGGATGCTCTCGCTCGGCTGCGGCTCCGGGCTCGCGCTGCTGATCGCGGCCGGCCGCGGGGCCCACGTCACCGGCATCGATACCGACCCCGAACGCCTCGCGCTCGCCCGCGCCCGGTTGCTGCCGGACCCGGCCCCCGTGGGCGACGCCGGGCCACCGGCCACCGGGCCGTGGCTCCTGGACGGCGTCCCGGACGTCGCGGCGGGCCACCGGTCGTACGGGCTGATCACCGCGTTCACGCCGATCGGCTGCTCGGCCGACGACGCGGAGGAGCTGGTGGGCGCGCTCGGCTCCGCGGTGCCGCTGGCGGCCCGGGGCAGCACCGTCGTACTCACCGGCTGGGGCCCGCCCGAGCGGTGCGCCACCGCGGCGGTACTGCGGGTGGCGGCCCGGCTCGCGGAGGGGACGGGTTCCCCCGGGGCGGGCGGCTGGCTGGGCGCGCGGCGGGACGATCTGGAGGACGTGGCGTTCCGGACCGGGCTGAGGCCGGACGGCTCCGGGCGGGTGGCGTGCCCGTTCGGCTACGCGGACCTGGACAGCGCGGTCCGGGGCCTGCTGTCGACCCGGCTCTTCGACGCGGCGGTACGGGCGACGGACCGGACCCAGGTGGAGAAGGAGGTGGCGGAGGCGCTGCACCCGCACCTGCGCCGGGACGGCACCGTCTGGATGCCCAATGTGTTCCGCTATCTCGTCTGCACGACGTAGCGGCGGGCCCCGGGGTCCTGTCCGCACGCTGCACGGCTCAGGGGCGGCCCCGGGCCTGCCGCCGGGCATCGCGTCGTCCGCCGGGATCGCTACGGCTTGTCCAGCCGGGTTACGCCGGCGGCCCGGTAAGCGGCCACCTCGTCCAGCGTCTCGTGCTCCAGCAGCGCCCCGGCAAGCGAGTCCAGCCGGTCCCGGTTGTTCCCGAGGAGCCGGCACGCCTCCTCGTAGCACTCGTCGACGATGCGGCGCATCTCGCCGTCCACCGCGTCCAGGGTGGCGGGCGCGGCGCTCAGGCCGTACGCCTGCTGGGCATCGGCCGGGATCGCCGTCAGCCGGCCCACCTTGTGGCTCATGCCCCAGCGGCCCACCATGCCCCGGGCCAGACCGGTGACCTGCTCCAGATCGCTCTCCGCACCCGTGGTGACGACGCCGAACACCACCTGCTCGGCCGCCATCCCGCCGAGCGCGCCGATGATCCGGCCGCGCAGGTACTCCTCGGTGTACGCGTACTTGTCGGCGTCCGGCGTGGAGAGCGTGACCCCGAGGGCCCGGCCGCGCGGCACGATGGTGACCTTGCGGACCGGGTCGGCGCCGGGCTGGAGCATCCCCAGCAGCGCGTGCCCGCTCTCGTGGAATGCGGTTCTGCGGCGTTCCTCGTCCGACATGACGAGCGAGCGCTCCGCACCGAGCTGGACCTTCTCCAGGGCATCCGAGAGATCGGCGCCGCTGACCTCCCGCTGCCCCCGCTTGACGGCGAGCAGGGCGGCCTCGTTGGCGAGGTTGGCCAGATCGGCGCCGGTCATCCCCGGAGTCGTACGGGCCACCTGGCCCAGGTCCACGTCCTGCGCCATCGGGATCTGCCGGGTGTGGATCTCCAGGATCGCCTCCCGGCCGGTCTTGTCCGGCGGGCTGACCTGGACGATCCGGTCGAAGCGGCCGGGCCGGGTGAGTGCCGGGTCGAGGACGTCGGCGCGGTTGGTCGCCGCGAGCACGATCACGCCCTCCGAGCCGGAGAAGCCGTCCATCTCGGTGAGGATCTGGTTGAGCGTCTGCTCGCGCTCGTCGTGCCCGCCCATGCCCGAGCCGCCGCCTCTGACCCGTCCGATGGTGTCGATCTCGTCGATGAAGACGATGGCCGGGGCGACCTTGCGCGCCTCCGCGAACAGCTCGCGGACCCGGCCCGCGCCCACCCCCACGATCATCTCGATGAACTCGGAGGCCGAGGCCGAGAAGAACGGCACCCCCGCCTCCCCCGCGACGGCCCGCGCGAGCAGCGTCTTCCCGGTGCCGGGAGGACCGGCGAGGAGTACGCCCCCGGGCATCCTGGCGCCCATCTCGCGGTAGGCGTCCGGGTTCTTCAGGAAGTCCACGACGTCGTCGAGCTCGCCCTCGACCTCGTCGATGCCGGCCACGTCGTCGAAGGTGGTGCGCCTGCCGCCCTCCAGCTCGACCGGCTTGGGCGGGGCCTTGCGGCCGAAGCCGGCCATCCCGCCGCCCATGCCGCCCTTCGACATCCGCCGCGCGATGAACACCCAGAGCACGACGAGCAGCAGCATCGGCGCCAGCGAGATCAGCAGGTTGGCCAGGAAGCTGCGCTCCTTGACGACCGGTTCGGCCGTGACCGTGACGTCGTCCTTGACCAGTTCGGCCCAGAGGTTGTCGTCGGCGAAGGCGGGCCGCTGGGTGACGAACTTGGTGTACTTGTCGTCCTTCTTGCCCGGGACCTTCGCCTCCTTCTTGAGCTGCCCCTCGATGGCATCGCCCTTGGAGTAGATCTTGGAGACATTGCCCGAGGTGACCTGCTTACTGAACTCCGTGTACGCGATCGTCCGCTCCTCCTCGCCGTTGAAGAAGGAGAGCAGCAGGTTGGCGATCAGATAGACGACCAGGGCGGTCAGCAGCAGTCCGCCCCAGCCGCCGGGCATCTTCCGGCGGGGCGGCGGTGGCGGTGGTGCGCCCTCGGAGCGCCAGGGCTGGTCGGTGCGGTCGCGGGGAGGTACCGGACTGGTCACGCGCGCTCCTCTGCCGACAGCCGTTGAGCCGACATTAAGGGAGAAACACGGGCGAAGCGCTCGGAGTGCTGGCCTGATGGGCCCATGGGGGGACCCTGACGGGGTGCGGCTTGTTCGTGGGGGTGCGCCTGCCCGGTGGGTGGGGGGTGGTGCCCCTCCGGGGCGTCTCCTCAAAAATGGCGTGTTCACCCGGGTACGTAAGAGACCCGGGTCGTACGCCATTTTCTGCGGGGACTCCCCTGCACGTCCCCACCCCAGGCCCAGTCGCGTCTGCACACCGGCCCCACGACTGCCGCAGACGCGCGACGGGCGGGTTCGGGGGCGTGCAGGGGAGTCCCCGCAGAACGACGAACACAGACCCGGGTACGCAATGCGTACCCCCCGCACGTTCGTCGTTTGAGGAGACGCCCCGGAGGGACCCCGAACCCCCACCCACCAGGCAGGCGCACCCCGCACCCGGCGGAGCACCCGCACCACCCAAGCCCGAGGACGGAACCCCGCAGGACAGGTCAGCCCATGAACTTCTTGAACTCGTCCGGCAACTCGAAGTTCTTGTCTTCCTGACCGGCCGGCAGACCGAGCGCGCCACCCTGCGCCGCCTGCTCGCGGCGGGCGGCCTCGGCCGCCTCCTCCGCCTTGCGCTTCATCGGGTTGCCGCTCTTGCGCTTGCCCTTGGCCTGCTTCACCTGCTTCTTCTGCCGACCGGGGCCACCGCCCATGCCCGGCATCCCGGGCATGCCCGGCATCCCGCCGCCCTGTGCCATCTTCGACATCATCTTGCGGGCCTCGAAGAACCGCTCGACCAGGCTCTTCACGGCGCTGACCTCGACGCCGGAGCCCTTGGCGATACGGGCGCGGCGCGAGCCGTTGATGATCGTCGGCTCGGCGCGCTCCTTCGGGGTCATCGACTTGATGATCGCGGCGGTGCGGTCGACGTCGCGCTCGTCGATGTTGTTGATCTGGTCCTTGATCTGCCCCATGCCGGGCAGCATCCCGAGCAGCTTGGAGATGGAGCCCATCTTGCGGACCTGCTCCATCTGGGCGAGGAAGTCGTCGAGGGTGAAGTCCTTGCCCTTGCTGGACGCCAGCTTGGAGGCCATCTTGGCGGCCTCGTCCTGGCTGAAGGTCTTCTCCGCCTGCTCGATCAGGGTGAGCAGGTCACCCATGTCGAGGATGCGCGAGGCCATCCGGTCGGGGTGGAAGGCGTCGAAGTCCTCAAGCTTCTCGCCGTTCGACGCGAAGATGATCTGCTTGCCCGTGACGTGGGCGATCGACAGGGCCGCACCACCGCGGGCGTCGCCGTCGAGCTTGGAGAGCACCACACCGTCGAAGCCGACGCCGTCGCGGAAGGCCTCGGCGGTGTTGACCGCGTCCTGGCCGATCATCGCGTCGACGACGAAGAGGATCTCGTCGGGGCTGACGGCGTCGCGGATGTCCGCGGCCTGCTGCATCAACTCCTGGTCGATACCGAGGCGGCCGGCGGTGTCGACGACGACGATGTCATGGACCTTGGTCTTGGCGAACTCGATCGAGTCCTTGGCGACCTGGACCGGGTCCCCGACACCGTTGCCCGGCTCGGGCGCGTACACGGCGACGCCGGCGCGCTCGGCGACGACGCTCAGCTGGTTCACGGCGTTGGGGCGCTGGAGGTCACAGGCGACGAGCAGCGGGGAGTGGCCCTGGCCCTTCAGCCAGAGGCCGAGCTTCCCGGCGAGGGTCGTCTTACCGGCGCCCTGGAGGCCGGCGAGCATGATCACGGTGGGCGCGGTCTTGGCGAACCGCAGCCGCCGGGTCTCGCCACCGAGGATGGAGACGAGCTCCTCGTTGACGATCTTGACGACCTGCTGGGCCGGATTCAGCGCCTGGGAGACCTCGACGCCACGCGCCCGCTCCTTGACGTTGGCGATGAAGGACCGGACGACGGGCAGGGCGACATCGGCTTCCAGCAGGGCGATACGGATCTCGCGAGCCGTGGCGTCGATGTCCGCCTCGGACAAGCGGCCCTTGCCCCTGAGGTTCTTGAAAGTCGCGGCAAGGCGGTCGGAGAGAGTATCGAACACGGCGCTCGTCGGTCCTCAGGGTCGGGGGCGGGATGGGTCAGTCGCTCCCCAGGGTATCCGGACGCCGTGGAACGCAAAGCCCTCGCCCGGTTCTCATGACGGACGAGGGCTGCCGCAGAGGGTGAAAGCGCTCAGCCGAGCGCCTTCTCGACCTCCTGGGCCAGCTCCGCCGCGCGGTCGGCCGCCAGCGGAAGGCCGTCCTGACCGGTGACATAGACCGTGTCCACCGCGTTGGCCCCGAGCGTCGACACATGCGCGCTGCGGACCCGTACCGCGCTCTGCTCCAGGGCCCGGCCGATCCGGTGGAGCAGCCCCGGGGCGTCCTGGGCGCGCACCTCGATCACCGTGGCCAGCTGGGAGCCGGCCGCCGCGACCTTCACCCGGGGCGGTGGTGCCTTCACCCCGCGGCGGCGCGGGTAGGCCGCCTCGCGCTCGGCCAGCCGGGACCGGATGTCCAGCGAGCCGTCCAGGGCGCGTACGAGATCGGCGCGCAGCCGGGCGGCCTGGGGCAGGGACCCGTACTCGGCGGCGACCCGCCAGCTGAGCAGGAGTACGTCGGCACTCCCGCCCAGCTCGGTGGGGAGCTCCACGGCCCGCAGGTCCGCGGCGCGCACGGTGAGCCGGTGCAGGGCCAGCACCCCGGCGGCGGCGGGGAGGACCCCGGGCCGGTCCGGGAGGGCGATGAGGAGTTCGACGCCGACGGGTTCCGGGGCGTCGTCCTCGTGCGGGGTCTCGGTCTGGGCATGCAGGGCGAGGACCGGTTCGCCGGTGCGCAGGGCCTCGATGGCCAGGCGTTCCTGTTCGGCGCTCGGGGCCGCGGGCTCGGGCTCCTCCGGTTCCTCGCCGGCGAGGACCGCCGCGACGCGTTTGACCAGGTCCGTGACGAGGGAGGCGCGCCAGGTGGACCAGGCGGCGGGCCCGGTGGCGAGGGCATCGGCCTCGGTGAGTGCGTGCAGCAGTTCCAGGGTGGAGGCGCTGCCGACGGCGGTGGCGACGGAGCGGACGGTCGCCGGGTCGTCGAGGTCGCGCCGGGTGGCGGTCTCGATGAGCAGCAGGTGGTGGCGTACGAGGGTGGCGATGACGCCCACGTCGTGCTGGTCGAAGCCGATCCGGGCGGCCATGTCACGGGCGATGACCTCGCCCGCGACGGAGTGGTCGCCGGGCCAGCCCTTGCCGATGTCGTGCAGCAGGGCGGCGACGAGCAGCAGGTCGGGGCGGCCGACGCGGCGGGTGAGGGAGGAGGCGCGGACGGCCGCTTCGACGAGGTGGCGGTCGACGGTCCAGGTGTGGACGGGGTTGCGCTGGGGGCGGCAGTGGACCCGTTCCCAGTCGGGCAGCAGCCGGGTGATCAGCCCCTCCGCCTCAAGGGCCTCCCAGACGGGCACGGTGGCCTCACCCGCGCCGAGCAGGGTGACGAGCTCCTCCCGGGCCTCGGCCGGCCACGGCACCGGCAGCGGCTTGGCGGCACCGGCCAGGTGGCGTACGACGTGGCGGGAGAGCGGGAGTTCGGACTGGGCGGCGGCCGCGGCGGCACGCAGGACGAGCACCGGGTCGCGTTCGGGCCGGGCGGTGCGGGCGAGCACGACCTCGCCGTCCGCCTCGACGACGCCGTCCGCGAGCGGGCTGCGGTCGACGGCCGGGGCCCTGCCGCCGCCCAGCATAGCGCGCAGCCTGGGGCGCGCCGAGCGGGCCCGCAGCACCCGGTTGACCTCGCGCCAGGTGACGTCGGTGGCGTACGAGACGGTGCGGGCGGCCTCGTACACCTGGCGCAGCAGGGCGTCGGCGTCCAGGAGGCCGAGGGCGCCGGCGACCTGGTCCTGTTCCTGGAGGGCGAGGCGGTCGGTGGCGCGGCCGGTCGTCAGGTGGAGGGCGTCGCGGGCGTCCAGCAGGACGCGGCGGGCCTCCGCGAGGCCTTCGCGGGGTGCGTCGGCGACCCAGGAGGCGGCGACGGCGCGCAGGGCGGTGGCGTCGCGCAGGCCGCCGCGGGCCTCCTTGAGGTCGGGTTCCAGGAGGAACTGGAGCTCGCCCTGGCGTTCGGCCCGTTCGCGGCAGAGCTCGTCGAGTGCGGGCAGCCGCTTGGGGGCCTGGTTGCGCCAGTCCGCGAGGATCGCGGTGCGCAGCGAGGCGACGAGGCCGAGGTCACCGGCGACGGGCCTGGCGTCCAGGAGGCCGAGCTGCACCTTGAGGTCTTCGCCCGCTGTCTTACGGGCTTCGGCGGGGGTGCGTACGGAGTGGTCGAGGGCGAGGCCGAGGTCCCAGACGGGGTACCAGATGCGGTCGGCCAGGGTGGCGACGGCTCCGGCGTCGGCGCTGCCGTCGTGCAGGAGCAGCAGGTCGAGGTCGCTGCGCGGGGAGAGTTCGCCCCGTCCGTAGCCGCCGACGGCGACGAGGGCGGCGCCGCGGACTCCGGCGTGTGCGGTGGCGGAGGCGAAGAGGGCGCTCAGCCAGTCGTCGGTGAGCGAGGCGAGGGCCGCACGGCGCGGCGGCCCGGACCGCGCCTCTCCCTGGAGGAGGCGCAGCCGGGCCGCCGCATAGCCGCTGGGTCCCGAGTCCTCGGATTCGGTGGTCACTTCGGTACTCGTCACCCGGCTGCCTTTCCGTTCACGGAATCGTCGGTCAGAGTGCGTCGGGGCCGCGTTCGCCGGTCCTGACTCGGACGGCGGTCTCGACGGGCACGCTCCACACCTTGCCGTCACCGATCTTGCCGGTCCGGGCCGCCTTGACGACAACCTCGATGAGCTGTTCGGCGTCCTCGTCCTCGACGAGCACCTCGATGCGGATCTTCGGGACGAGGTCGACGGTGTACTCGGCGCCCCGGTAGACCTCTGTGTGGCCGCGCTGGCGCCCGTAGCCGCTGGCTTCCGTGACCGTGAGGCCCTGGACGCCGAAGGCCTGGAGGGCCTCCTTGATCTCGTCAAGCCGGTGTGGCTTCACGACTGCGGTGATGAGCTTCATGCGTCCACCTTCTTGTTCGTCGGGGCTGCCGTGGTGCCGGGGCCGGGAGGCGTGGGGCGGGGGGACAGACCGCCGCCGGCGCCGCTGAAGTCGTAAGCGGTCTCGGCGTGCTCGACCTGGTCGATGCCGGAGACCTCGTCGTCCTCCTCGACCCGCATCCCGATCGTCCGGTCGAGGATGAAGGCGAGGATCGCGGAGACGACCAGAGAGTACGCGAGGACGGCGAAGACGCCGACGGCCTGCTTGCCGAGCTGGTCGAGCCCGCCGCCGTAGAAGAGGCCCTTGGCGTCGGACTGGACCCCGCCGGTGGCGAAGAAGCCGATGAGCAGGGAGCCCGCGATGCCGCCGACGAGGTGGACGCCGACGACGTCCAGGGAGTCGTCGTAGCCGAACCTGTACTTCAGGCCGACCGCCATGGCGCACAGCACACCGGCGATGGCACCGACCGCGATGGCGCCGAGCGGGCTGACCGCGCCGCCCGCCGGGGTGATGGCGACGAGTCCGGCGACGGCGCCGGAGGCGGCGCCCAGGGTGGTGAAGGAGCCGTGGCGGAGCTTCTCGTAGCCGAGCCAGGCGAGCATCGCGGCGGCGGTGGCGACCTGCGTGTTGACGAACATGACCGCGCCGACGCCGTCGTCGTTGCCGAGCCACGAGCCGGCGTTGAAGCCGAACCAGCCGAACCAGAGCAGTCCGGCGCCGAGCATCACGAGCGGCAGGCTGTGCGGCCGCATCGGGTCCTTCTTGAAGCCGACCCGCTTGCCGATGACGAGGATCACGCCGAGGGCCGCGGCACCGGCGTTGATGTGGACGGCGGTACCGCCGGCGAAGTCGATGACGCCGAGCTCGTACAGCCAGCCGCCCGCGCCCCAGACCCAGTGCGCGACCGGGAAGTAGACGACGGTGACCCAGAGGGTGATGAAGAGCGCCCAGGAGGTGAACTTGACCCGGTCCGCGAGGGCACCGCTTATCAGGGCCGGGGTGAGGACGGCGAACATCAGCTGGAACACGGCGAAGACGTAGACCGGGATGGTGTAGCCGTCCCAGAGTTCCGTGACGCCGATCCCGCTGAGGCCGGCGAAGTCGGAGCTCCAGCCGATGAAGGAACCGATGTCGGAGCCGAAGGCGAGGCTGAATCCGTACAGCACCCAGAGGATCGTGACGATCCCGAGGCTGATGAAGCTCATCATCAGCATGTTGAGGGTGCTCTTGACGCGGACCATGCCTCCGTAGAAGAAGGCCAGGGCCGGGGTCATGACCATCACGAGGGCGGAGCAGATGAGCATGAATCCGGTATTGGCGGCAGACAGCGTCGGGGCGTCTGCTGCGAACGTCGTGATGCCTGGGGGCATCGGCGTCTCCTCGTCGTCGGTGCGGCCGCGTGCGGGCGATGGGGGCACAACCACGTGCGGAACCACTGGGGAAAGGGGCCGTCCTTATGCGCCATGAGATTCGCTCAGCGCCGTTTCCATGGATGCCGCGTGGTGTTTCGCCGCAGTGACGAAGGCGAGCGACGTGTTACGTCCCCATGAACCACCCGTGCTGTTCCCGCGCTCGCACCTACTCTGCGGCCGGGGCCGCATACGGTGCGGTTACGACGCTCCGGTACGGGAACGACCACACGAACCGGCCACGGCGACCACCCACTGACCTGGCAATCGGGGGAGCCGAAGTCGGTCTGTGCGGGGTGGTCGTCGTGGCCGGGGCCTGGGTGCCTTCAGACCGCTTCCGCGGTCTCGGGCAGCTGTTCGGTGAGGAGATCGGTGAGCTGGGCGACCTCGGGGATGTCCCCGAAGTCCCTGGCCGCGGTGTCGACCGTCTTGCGCAGCCGGGTGTTGACGCGCTCGGAGCGGACCTTCCTGGCGACGCGCAGCGCCTTCTCGGCCAGCACGGTGGACTCCTCGGGCTCGCGCTTGAGGAGGTGGACCGTGGCGAGACCGATCAGGTTGAGGGCGTAGGAGCGCTGGTGCTCGTCGTCCTCCCCGAAGAGCTGGACCGCCTTCTGCATGACGGGTTCGGCCAGCGAGGCGTACGTGGGGCTGCGGCCTGCCACATAGGCGAGGTCGCGGTAGGAGTGGGAGTTCTCGCCGTTCAGCTCGGCGTCGGAGAAGAACCGGATCCAGTCGGGCTCGGGCTCGCCGTCGATTCCCGCGTCGAGGAAGGTGTCCTCGGCCATCCGGACGGCTCGTTTGCACTTGCTGGGCTGGCCCATGTTGGCGTACGCGCGGGCCTCCATCGCATACAGCATGGCCTGGGTCCGCGCGGTGGCGCAGTCCCGGCTGCCGTACTGGGCGAGGTGGATCAGTTCGAGGGCGTCGTCGGGCCGGCCGAGGTGGATCATCTGCCGGCTCATGCTGGACAGGACGTACGAGCCGAGCGGTTTGTCACCGGCCTCCTTGGAGGCGTGTAGGGCGAGGACGAAGTACTTCTGGGCGGTGGGCTGGAGGCCGACGTCGTAGCTCATCCAGCCCGCGAGCTCGGCCAGTTCGGCGGCGCAGCGGAACAGCCGTTTGGCGGTGGCGGCCGGCTGCGGCTCCTGGAGCAGGTCGGTGACCTCGTGGAGCTGGCCGACGACGGCCTTGCGGCGCAGTCCGCCGCCGCACTGCGCGTCCCACTGGCGGAACATCGCGGTGGTGGACTCCAGCAGGTCGAGCTCGGGGCCGGAGAGCCTTGAGGGTCGGCGGGCGACGGCCTCCGGATCCGGCTCGGCGGCCGCGGCGGCGGTGACGGGCACCAGCCAGCGCTGCATGGGTTCGATGAGGGCGGGACCGGCGGCGAGGGCGAGGGAGCTGCCGAGGAAGCCGCGGCGGGCGAGCATCAGGTCACTGCGGGAGAACTCACTGAGCAGGGCGACGGTCTGGGGTCCGGCCCAGGGCAGGTCGACACCGGCCACGGACGGGGCCTGGTGGGCGGCACGTAACCCCAGGTCCTCGACGGCGACGACGCTGCCGAAGCGCTCCGAGAACAGCTCGGACAGGATGCGCGGGATCGGTTCGCGCGGCTGCTCGCCGTCCAGCCAGCGCCGCACCCGTGAGGTGTCGGTGCTGATGTGGTGGGCGCCCAGCTGGCGTGCCCTGCGGTTCACCTGGCGGGCCAGCTCGCCCTTCGACCAGCCGCTGCGCACGAACCATGATCCCAATTGCCCGTTGGGGCGCTTACCGGCATTCGAATCGCCTGCGCCGCTGCCACTCACTGGAACGCCCCCATCCCGCCGAAATACCGCCCGCGAACCATTCTCAGAATGCCGTGAACCGATCCTGTCCGTACGGAGGTTGGACACCATCGAACAGAAAATCGAGTTGCCTCCGGCATACCCATGGGCGCACATACTTCCATGGTTCGTGTACCGACGGTAATCCTACGATCACCCCCTCGGGGAGGGTGATTGCGGAAACGCCACCATTCGCCACCCCTTCGGATGAACGCCACCGCAGTCCAGCGCGATTCACTTGACAGGTGACGATCAGCGCTAGGCGCAAAGGTGCATTCAGGGGCGTGCGAATGAGCCCGGACACTCAGGTGTGCGCCCCGCGCCCGGCGGGACCGGCAGGGACGGCGGAGTGTCACGATTGAACCCCGTTCCGTAACCACCGCGAGTTGGACCCGTTGGAGGGGGCATGGGCTTCACGATCGGCGGCATCCGCGAACTGCGATCGGGCGCACGGCGCCGCGGCCGTGCGACCGAGGGCACTGCGGTGGCCGAGTACACGGGGTTATGGGGCTGGGCCGTCGCTCCGGGCGCGCGGGCCTCTGACGGCCACTGCTCCTGCGGGGCGGCCGACTGCCCCTCCCCCGGCGCGCATCCGCTGGACTTCGCACGGGAGGTGCCCGCAGGGGCGGGCCTCGACACCGCGGCGCGCGCGTGGGCCGAGGTGCCCGGCGCCGCGATGCTGCTGCCGGTGGGCCGCAGCTTCGACGTCCTCGAAGTCGCCGAGCAGTCCGGGCGCCGGGCGCTGGTGCGGATGGAGCGGATGGGTCTGCCGCTGGGCCCGGTGGCCGTGACGCCGGCCGGACGGGCGCAGTTCTTCGTGGCACCGGGCGCGGCCGCCGGACTCCCCCAGCTGCTGTACCGGATGGGCTGGGACGACGCGGAGCTGGACCTGCGGGCGCTCGGCCTCGGCTCCCACGTCACCGCCCCGCCGTCCGATCAGGGCGGTCTCGGCCCGGTCCGCTGGCTCCGCCCGCCCGCCCTGGACACCGCGGCGGCGCCGCCGGAAGCGCGGCTGCTGCTGGGCACGCTGGCGTACATCTGCCACCGCTGGTCCCTCTGCGGCTGAGCCCGCCCGGCGGCTCCGTACAGCGAAGCTGCCCGACGGCTCGCTCCGCACAGCGAAAAGCCCGGCCGCCCCGATGTCCGGGCGACCGGGCTGCTTCCTGTCCGGGCGGTCTCAGTCCCCGATCAGGGCGTCCACGAACGCCTCCGGGACGAAGGGGGCCAGGTCGTCCGGCCCCTCGCCGAGTCCGATCAGCTTCACCGGTACGCCCAGCTCGCGCTGGACGGCGATGACGATGCCGCCCTTGGCGGTGCCGTCCAGCTTGGTGAGGACGATGCCGGTGATGTCGACGACCTCCGCGAAGACCCGGGCCTGCACCAGGCCGTTCTGCCCGGTGGTGGCGTCCAGGACGAGCAGGATCTCGTCGAGCGGTCCGTGCTTCTCGACCACCCGCTTGACCTTGCCGAGCTCGTCCATCAGACCGGTCTTGGTGTGCAGCCGGCCCGCCGTGTCGATCAGTACGACATCGGCGCCCTCCGCGATGCCCTCCTTCACCGCGTCGAAGGCGATCGAGGCCGGGTCACCGCCCTCGGGTCCGCGCACGGTGCGGGCGCCGACGCGCTCGCCCCAGGTCTGGAGCTGATCGGCGGCGGCGGCCCGGAAGGTGTCGGCCGCGCCGAGTACGACGCTGCGGCCGTCGGCCACGAGCACCCGGGCGAGCTTTCCGGTGGTGGTGGTCTTTCCGGTGCCGTTGACACCGACGACCATCACGACGCCGGGGGTGTCGACGCCGCTCTCCGTCTTGACCGCACGGTCGAAGTCGGTGCCGAGCAGGGTGAGGAGCTCCTCGCGCAGCAGCGAGCGCAGGTCCTCGGGGGTGCGGGTGCCGAGGACCCGGACGCGCTCGCGGAGCCGTTCCACCAGCTCCTGGGTGGGGGCGACGCCCACGTCGGCGGTGAGGAGGGTGTCCTCGATCTCCTCCCAGGTGTCCTCGTCGAGGTTGTCCCGGGACAGCAGCGTGAGCAGCCCCTTGCCGAGGGAGTTCTGCGAGCGGGCGAGCCGGGCCCGCAGCCGGACCAGCCGGCCGGCGGTGGGCTCGGGAACGTCGAGCTCGGGGGGCGCGACGGCCTCCGGGGCCCGCTCCTCCTCGGCCTCCGAGGGCGGGAGCCCGACCTCCTCGATGGTGCGGCGCGATTCGTCGCGCGGCGTCTCGGCCTCCTCGCCGACATGGGGCTCGGCGGGAGGAGTGATGGTCGGCGTGCTCGACGGTGCCGGGGGCAGCTGCTTCTTCTTGCGGCTGCTGACCACGAGCCCGCTGATCACGCCGACCGCGACCAGGGCGATGACTACAGCAAGGATGACGAATTCCATAACCCACCCAGTATCAGTCACGCGCGGGAACAATCGGGGAATGGCCGTTCCGCAGGGGGCCGGGTGCGCGATATGTCACGCATGACGGTAAAGGACGATCCCCCGGCGCGCCTCGCCCCGATGTGGGGCGGCAGGACACACCCCTACACTTCTGACGCTACGTCAGCTACTGTCCGGCCTCGCCCAGCCCGCCCGGCGAAGGGGACAGTGTCATGGCCTTCACAGTCGTCCGGTTCAACCTCGTCGATCCAGCCGCCACGCCCGACTCGCTCTCGGCCCGCTACCGCGCGGCCCTGGACATGGCCGCGTATGCCGACGAGCACGGCATCGACACCGTACAGACCGAGGAGCACCACGGGGCCGCCAACTCCTGGCTGCCTTCGCCCTTCGTCCTGGCCGGGGCCGTCTTCGGCGCGACCGGCCGGATCGCGGTCACGGTCTCCGCGGTGATCGGGCCGCTGCACGACCCGTTGCGGCTGGCGGAGGACATCGCGGTGCTCGACCTGCTGAGCGCGGGCCGGCTGGTCACGGTCGCGGGGATCGGCTACCGGCCGGAGGAGTACGAGCGGGCGGGCGTCGAATGGGGCAGGCGGGGCCGGATCCAGGACGAGCTGCTGGAGACGCTGCTGCTGGCGTGGACCGGGGAACCGTTCGAGTTCCGCGGCCGGACGGTCACGGTGACCCCCCGGCCGTTCACCCGGCCGCACCCGCTGCTGCTGGTCGGCGGCAGTTCCCGGGCGGCGGCGCGGCGGGCGGCACGGCTGGGGCTGCCGCTGTTCCCGAGCGCGCATCTCCCCGAGCTGGAGGCGTACTACCACGAGCAGCGCGCGGAGCACGGCACCGAGGGTTTCTGCATGATGCCCGCGGCCGAGACGCCCCTGCTGCACGTCTCGGAGGACCCGGACCGTACCTGGGCCGAGTACGGGGAGCACTTCCTGCACGAGGCCCGTACGTACGCCTCCTGGCAGTCCAAGGACATCCGCTCGGCCGTCCGCTCGGCGGCCACGACGGTGGCGGAACTGCGCGAGGAGGGCATCTACCGGATCGTCACCCCGCAGGCGTGCGCCGATCTGGGCCGGGAGCTGGACAGCCTGGTGCTGCATCCGCTGTGCGGCGGGATGCCGGTCGAGGAGGGGTGGCGCAGTCTGCGGCTGTTCTGCGAGGCGACCGGCGGCTGACGGAGTGTGCCGCGCGGCCTGAGCCGCGCGACACGGACCGTGGGGGTCAGCCCATCTCCTCCAGCGTCTTGCCCTTGGTCTCCTTGACGAACTTGAGGACGAAGGGGATCGAGAGCGTGGCGAAGCAGGCGTAGATGATGTACGTGCCCGACAGGTTCCAGTCGGCGAGGCTCGGGAAGCTCGCGGTGATCGCCCAGTTGGCGATCCACTGCGCGGACGCGGCGACGCCGAGCGCCGCGGCGCGGATCCGGTTCGGGAACATCTCGCCCAGGAAGACCCAGACGATGACACCCCACGACAGGGCGAAGAACAGCACGAACACGTGGGCGGCGACTAGCGCGACCACGCCCTGGGTGTTGGGGAGCTTGCCGTCGACCAGGTTGGCGGAGAAGGCCCATGCCTCGAAGGCCAGCGCGATGGCCATGCCGCAGGAGCCGACGAGAGCCAGCGGGCGGCGGCCCACCCGGTCCACCAGCACCATCGCGATCACCGTACCGATGATGTTGATGATCGAGGTGGTGAACGAGTAGAAGAACGAGTCGGTCGGGTCGATGCCGACGGACTGCCACAGCGTCGCCGAGTAGTAGAACGCCACGTTGATGCCGACGAGCTGCTGGAAGACCGACAGGCCGATACCGACCCAGACGATGGGCAGGAAGCCGAGGCGGCTGCCCAGCAGATCCTTGAAGGTCGACTTGTGCTCGCGGTGCATCGCGGTCTCGATCTCGGTCACCCGGGCGTCGAGGTCGACCCCCTCGCCCTCGACCTCCGAGAGGATCTGACGGGCCCGGTCCTTCTTGCCGACCGAGATCAGGAACCGCGGCGACTCGGGGATCGCGAAGGACAGCAGACCGTACAGAACCGCGGGCACGACCATCACGCCGAGCATCCACTGCCAGGCTTCCAGGCCGCCGATCTTGCCGCGCTGGTCGCCGTCCGCGATCTGCAGGATGCCGTAGTTGACCAGCTGGGAGATGGCGATGCCGATGACGATCGCCGCCTGCTGGAACGAGCCGAGGCGGCCCCGGTAGGCGGGCGGCGAGACCTCCGCGATGTACGCCGGGCCGATCACCGAGGCCATGCCGATGGCGAAGCCACCGATGATGCGCCACATCGCCAGGTCCCAGAGCGCGAACGGGAGCGCGGATCCGACGGCGCTGATGGTGAAGAGGACCGAGGCGATCTGCATGCAGCGGATTCGGCCGATCCGGTCGGCGATGCGGCCCGCGGTGGCCGCGCCGATCGCGCAGCCGATGAGGGCGATGGCGATGACCTGGGCGAGCGTGCCGGAGCCGATGTCGTACCGGCTGCGGATCGCCTCGACGGCGCCGTTGATCACGGAGCTGTCGTAACCGAAGAGGAAGCCGCCCATCGCCGCGGCTGCCGTGATGAAGATGACATGGCCGAGGTGGTCCGGGTGGGCGGCTCTGGCTCCGGACTCTGGTCCCTGCGATGTGCTGGTCACGTGAACTCCTGGTGCCTGGCCGCAGACGCAGGCGTGGGGGGCGAGCTGTACCCAGTGGCGCATACGTTCACCTGTGCCACCACTCGAAGATGAAACGTCCGCGCAGCGACCAGATGTTCGGTTCTCGAAGCCTGAGGGTGGCTCAGCGCAGCCGCTGGCTGATCACCTTGGAGACCCCGTCGCCCTGCATCGAGACGCCGTAGAGCGCGTCGGCGACCTCCATCGTCCGCTTCTGGTGCGTGATCACGATGAGCTGGGAGCTCTCCTGGAGCTCCACCATGATCCGGATCAGCCGCTGGAGGTTGGTGTCGTCGAGCGCCGCCTCGACCTCGTCCATCACATAGAACGGGCTCGGCCTGGCCTTGAAGATCGAGACGAGCAACGCCACTGCCGTCAGCGACCGTTCACCGCCGGACAGCAGGGACAGCCGCTTCACCTTCTTGCCCGGCGGGCGGGCCTCGACGTCCACACCGGTCGTGAGCATGTTGTCCGGATCGGTCAGGATGAGCCGCCCCTCGCCGCCCGGGAAGAGGCGCGAGAAGACCCCTTCGAACTCGCGGGCGGTGTCCCGGTACGCCTCGGTGAAGACCTGCTCGACGCGCTCGTCGACCTCCTTGATGACCTGCATCAGATCGGCCCGGGTCTTCTTCAGGTCCTCAAGCTGCTCGGAGAGGAACTTGTGCCGTTCCTCCAGTGCGGAGAACTCTTCGAGGGCGAGCGGATTCACCTTCCCGAGTTGCTGGTACGCCCGTTCGGCCGACTTCAGCCGCTTCTCCTGCTCGGCCCTGACGAACGGCTTCGGCTGGTTGCGGGGATGCTCCGGGTCCTCCGGCAGCTCCTCGCCCTCCGCGGCCGGGGACGGCGGCACGAGCTGGTCTGGCCCGTACTCGGCGGCCAGACCGGCCGGCTCCACGCCCAGCTCCTCCAGGGCCCTCGCCTCCAGCTGTTCTATCCGCAGCCGCTTCTCCGCACCGAGCACCTCGCCCCGGTGGACCGAGTCGGTCAGCTTGTCCAGCTCGTCCTTGAGCGCGCGCCCCTGCAGCCGCTCCGCCGCCAGCTCCCGTTCCCGCTCGGCCTTCGAGGCCTCCGCGGCGGCCCGCTCCTGCTCGGCCCGTACGACGGACACCTCGACGTGAGCCAGCAGCTGACGGGCGCCGGACGCCACGGCGGAGGCGACCGCGGCCTCATGGCGCAGCCGCGCCCTGCGCTGCTCGACGCGGGCCCGCGCCTCCCGCTCCGCGCGGGCGCCCCGGTCCAGGGAGTCGGCGCGGCCGGCCAGCGCCTTGACCCGTTCCTCATGGGTACGGACCTGGAGTCGGGCCTCCATCTCGGTCTGGCGGGCGTTGGCGCCGTCGGCGGCGAGCCGGTCGCGGACGGCGCTGTCCGGCTCCTCGTCGCCGCCGTCCTGCGAGGCCTCCTCGGCCACGAGCAGCCGCTCGGCCAGCTCCTCCGCGTCCTGGGTCGCGCGCTCCAGCGCCTCCTCGGCGCGGGCGGCGGAGGCGGCCATCCTGTCAGCCTCACCGGCCGCGCCCCGCGCCTGGCCGGCCAGCCGGCCGAGCTGCTGGGCCACCCCGGACTTCTCCCGCTCGGCGGCCCGGCGCCGCTCCCCCAGCTCCTCGACCAGCGCCGCGACGGTGGAGCGCCGCTGAGCGGCGAGCCGCTGGGCCTCGGCCAGCTCCGTGCACCGCACCGCCAGTTCGGCCAGTTCGGCGGCGGCCTCGTCCACGGACGCCTGGACTTCGAGGAGGCTGGGCGCGCCCGCGGAACCGCCGTGCGCGAAGTGCGCCGAGAGGACGTCGCCCTCGCCGGTCACCGCCATCAGCTCCGGGCGGGCGGCCACCAGGTCCTCCGCGTCCTCCAGCGTTCCGACGACCACCATGTCCCGTACCAGCCTGCGCACCGCGGCCACCAGTTCGACGGGGCCGCTGACGAGGTCCGCGACGGCGGGGTTCTCCAGGCCCCCGCTGACGAGGTCCGCGACGGCGGGGTTCTCCAGACCGTCGAGCGCGGGCGCGGCCGGGTGTCCGGCCGGAGCCGCCCCCGTTCCGTCGGTTCCGTCGGTTCCGTCGGTTCCGTCCGCGCTCTGTCGCACCGGGAGCCGCTCCGCCGCCTGGCCCGGGACGTGCGCGGCCTCGCTCCGGGGCGCGGGCTCCGCTTCCTCTCTCCGGGGCGCGAGGTCCGTCTCGCCCCGGGGGAAGACCGCGAGCGCGGGCTCCGCCTCCGCGCCCTGCCCGGGTACGTGAGCGCCACCGCCGCCTCCCAGCAGCAGCGCGGCCCGGCCCGCGTCCAGTTTCCGCAGCAGCCGGATCGCCTCGGCCGCCGTGGCCGGGTCCGTCACCGCCACCGCGTCCGCCGCCACGCCCAGTGCGGCGGCCACCGCGACCTCGTGCCCCGGGGCCACCGTGAGCAGCTCCGCGGCCGGTCCGAGCAGACCGGTCAGCCGGTCCCGGGCACCCAGCAGCACTCCGGTGCCGTCCTTGCGGCGCAGCCCGAGGGCCAGCGCGTCATGGCGGGCGGCGACGGCGGCGCGCTTGCGTTCGGCGGCGGTGGCGGCCTCCCGGGCGGCGGAGAGCGAGGCCTCCGCCTCCTTGAGCTCGCTCCGGGCGGCCTCGTGCCGCTCACCGAGCTCGGCGTCACCGGCGTCCAGCCCGTCGACCTCGGCCTTGAGCTGTTCGTACTCCTCCTGGGCGGCGACCGCACGCTCCCGCGCCTCGTCGCGCGAGGCGGCCAGCCGGTCGATCTCCGACTGCGCCGAACCGGCACGGCTGCGGGCCGCGTTGACCTGGCCGCTGAGCCGGGCGAGCCCTTCGCGGCGGTCCGCGAGGGCGCGGGCGGCGTCCTTGAGCCTGCGTTCCTCCGCCGCCAACTCCCGCTCCAGTTCGGACCGGTGGGAGGCGGTGTCTTCCAGGGCGTGTTCGGCGGCTTCCAGCGCGGCGGTCAGCTCCGCCTCCTGCTCGCGGATCCGGGCCGCCTCGCGCTCCATGTCCTCGGGGTCGCGGCCGCGCCGCTCCTCCTCCGGCGGGGCGGTGGCGCTCTTCACCCGGGCGTCGGCCAGTGAGATCGTGCCGCGCACCCGCTCGGCCAGCTGCGACAGCTCGTACCAGGTCTGCTGGGCACGCTGGAGCCTGGGGGTGAGCCGCCGAACCTCGTCCTCAAGCTCCGCCTCGCGCCCCAGCGCAGCCTTGAGCTCCGCCTCCGCCGCCTCCCGGCGCCGCTTCAGCTCGGCCTCGTCGGCGATCTCGCTGCGCAACGCGGTGTGCAGCCTGACCAGGTCGTCCGCGAGCAACCGCAGCCGGGCGTCGCGCAGATCGGCCTGGATGACGGCGGCCCGACGGGCGACCGCGGCCTGCCGGCCGAGCGGTTTCAGCTGTCGCCGCAGTTCGTCGGTGAGGTCCTGGACCCGGGCCAGGTTCGCCCCCATCGCGTCCAGCTTCCGCAGCGCCTTCTCCTTGCGCTTGCGGTGTTTCAGTACGCCGGCGGCCTCCTCGATGAACGCGCGGCGCCCCATCGGGTCGGCGTGGAGTACGGAGTCCAGCTGGCCCTGGCCGACGATGACGTGCATCTCGCGGCCGATGCCGGAGTCGGAGAGGAGTTCCTGGATGTCCAGCAGCCGGCAGGTGTCGCCGTTGATCTGGTACTCGCTGCCGCCATTGCGGAACATGATCCGGGTGATCGTCACTTCGGCGTACTCGATGGGCAGCGCCCCGTCGGAGTTGTCGATGGTCAGCGACACTTCCGCCCTGCCGAGCGGGGGCCGCCCGGTGGTACCGGCGAAGATGACGTCCTCCATCTTGCCGCCGCGCAGGGATTTGGCACCCTGCTCCCCCATGACCCAGGAAAGGGCGTCCACCACATTGGACTTGCCCGATCCATTGGGGCCGACCACGCAGGTGATCCCGGGTTCGAACCGCAGGGTCGTGGCGGAGGCGAACGATTTGAAACCACGCAGGGTCAGGGCCTTGAGGTGCACGCCGCCGGACTCTACCTTTCGCTCTCGGTTTCGCTGATGAAGGTGCAGGGCACATCAGACGGTAAGGGAAGGGGTGTACGTCCGGGGCGGGACGGGCGCGGTTCGGAGGGGAAAAGAAAGAAGGGACGCCGAAGCGTCCCCGGTAAATCTTGTGCATTGCTCTGTCGACGGATCCGGCGCCTCCGTGGAGACGCGCGTGCCGGATCAATTGACAGGCAGACGAAGACGCAGATCAAACGCAATCAATGAGCAAGCGATGATCCGGCGCAATCGATCTTCAATGATCCGGTGACGATCCGGCGATGATTCCGTGCGGCTGACGCGTACAGCCCGACCGGCCCTGGGGCCATCGGTCAGGTCAGCGCCGGCTCCGCCTGAGGTACGTCGATGTCGATGCTGTCGAGCAGCGACTCCTGGTGCTGAGCGGCGGCGTTGAGCGCGTCGTTCTCGTCCTGAATCCGTACGATCTCGGATTCAAGATCCTGGACGCGCTGCTGAAGCCGTCGCATCTCGGCGAGGAGTCGCGGGTCGGAACCGCCGACGTAACCGAGAAGCGCCTTTGCCATGAGGATGGTCCTCCACAATGAGTGACCGACCGATGCGGTGTGGGTCGTGAGGGAATCGCACCCGCGGTGCTCGGCAGTGCTCTGTGTTCACTGCTGTTCTGCTGCCTAACAGCTCTACCGAACAGCTAAGGTGCGCGGGGTTTTCAGCGTCTCACCAAAAAGTTTGACGGTCAACACGATCACACCCTGTAGAGAAGGGCGTCCCGGGGGCGCGCGGCCTGGCGATCATGCGGCGCGACTCTCCTGCGGGGCCCTCAGGGGCGCGGAGATCATCCTTCTCGCGGCAGCCTCGCACGGCAGCCGATTCTTGGCAACCACCGGATCATTCCGCAGGTCATTTCATGTGTACGCGCGACGACGCCCCCCGCCGTCACCCCGCGCCGACCCTCGAACACAGCCCGAACACGGCACTTCCCGCGCGCCCCTCCGGGTACCGGATCAGCGGATCGCGAACCCCTCGTATCCACCCCGTGGCGTGTCCCAGATCTCAGTGACTCCGTCAACGCGGCCGGGTGTGTCGTCCGAGCGCAGCCAATCCAGCAGACGGTGGCAATTCTCACGCCGCCCCTCGGCCACCACCTGCACCCTGCCGTCGTCGAGATTGAGGGCGAATCCGGTGAGGTCCCCGATCTCCAGAGCGTTTGCCCTGGTGAACCAGCGAAACCCTACTTGCTGTACTCGACCGCGTACCCAGGCGGTGAGTCGTACATCTTCGTTCATGCCCGAACGCTAACTGCCCAATTGCTCTCGGAGCACTTCTCGGCGAAAGCTCATGGCGTACAGTCCCGTCGCAAAAGCTCACTCGATCGGGTGAGTCATGGTGACGTCGAAAACGGCGTCCAGGTCGTCAGAAGGGCACAGCAGATGGGACGCCATCGACGCTCCGCCGCAGCTCCCACCGCTGAGGAAAGCGCGGAATGGGACGCCGTCCGGAGCCGGGGAGACCGCCGCAGGAAGCGGTCCGGCCTGCCGGTGCGCACAGGACTGCTCGGTGTCTCCGCGGCCATGGCCGTCGGGGCCGTCGCCGTGGCCTCCGGTCTGCTGCCCGGTGGTGACAACTACCTGAGCGGAGGTTCGGCCGCCGACCAGGTGCGTTCCCAGGCCGCCCCGGACCTGCTGTCCCAGGGCGGCTCCACGACCCCGCCGGCCGACCGGCACACCGCGTCCGACACCGCCAGCCGCGGCACCGGCCGCGCCGACGGCCCGACGAAGTCGAGCCCCTCCGCCGACGGCAAGCCCTCCTCGTCCCCTTCCAGGACATCCGGACCGGCGAAGGAAACCGAGAAGGCCGGGAAGGCCGAGAAGAAGGACGCGGGGAAGACGGCGAGCGCGCAGCCGTCCCGGAAGGCCTCGGCCTCGAAGGCCTCCACCTCGAAGGCCCCCGCCGCACGAGCCGCGAAGAGCGCCACCACGAGCCCGACGGCCACCGCTCCGGCCCCCTCCACGTCCGCACCGGCCGCCCCACAGACCACGGCGCCGCCCGCCGCCGGCACCTCGGCCCAGGCCGCCGTGCTCTCCCTGGTCAACCAGGAACGCGCCAAGGTCGGCTGCAGCCCGGTCACCGCGAGCAGTTCGCTGGCCTCGCTCGCCCAGAACTTCAGCGACGACATGGCGGCCCGCGGTTTCTTCGACCACACCGACCCCGACGGCAAGACGCCCTGGGACCGTGCCGCCGCGGCCGGCGTGGACGGGCTCGGCGGCGAGAACATCGCCCGCGGCCAGGCCGACGCGCAGGCCGTGATGGACGCCTGGATGAACAGCGACGGCCACCGCGCGAACATTCTCAACTGCGACTACAAGACGCTCGGCGTGGGTGTCCACTTCGGCTCCGGCGGCCCCTGGTGGACCCAGGACTTCGGCTTCTAAGAATTCCGCAGGTCAGCGACCTATGAACTCTCGTGGGCCGTCTCGGGGCCGTCATTGGCGACCGGGGCGGCCCACACTGCGTCCACGGCAGCTCGCGTACGCGTCTGGCTGGCCGGCATGAGGTGTGTGTAGGTCCGCAGCGTGAAGCCCGGATCGTGGTGGCCGAGGTACTCGCTCAGGGCCTTGATGCTTTCCCCCGCGTCCAACAGCACGGATGCGTAGAAGTGCCGTAGCGCGTGCATCCCGTTATCCCTCCCGTTGGCTATACCAGCAGCACGGAGCCCGGGACGCCACTGGCGATCGTTGAAGCGATTCCGGTTCAGGGAAAGGCCTTCGGGGCTCCGAAAGATCAGCGAAGCGGTAACCGGCGGGCCATCCAACGACTTCCAGGGCAAGGTGACCTCCGCAGCCGGGTACTGCGTGAGGTGGCCGGCCAACGCGAAGGCGATGGACTCCGGCAGGGGAACCTCCCGCTCCTTGCCACCCTTGGGCGGTGCGAACACGGGCCGGTTGCGCAGGAGCTTCACCTGTCGGACCACATGCACGACACCGCCGAGGAAGTCGACATCCTCGACAGCCAGGCCGAACACCTCCCCCTGCCGAAGGCCGCACCCGGCGGCGGGGTCGACAAGCGCCCGATACCGCTCAGGCAGGGCAGCCCGCACAGCCTTGACCTGATCACCAGACCAAGGCTTGACCTTGCGCGGGTCGAGGCGGGGAGCCTTCACAGACCTTGCGCTGCATGGATTGGCCCGGATCACCCGGTCTTCGACAGCGGCCGTGAAGACGGTCGAGACGTGAGCGAAGATGCCGCGCCGATACGCAGGCGAGAGTCCCGCGTCCTCAAGGATCCGCATCCACAGTCGAATGTGTGTCGGGTTGAACGAACCGATGGGGCGCTTGCCGATGTGCGGGAGCGCGTGAAGACGCAACCGCATCTCGACGGACTCCCGAGTGGAGGGGTCGGTCATCTGCGTCTTCATCCACTTCGTGGCGTACTGCTCGAAGGTGGCCTTACCGGCCTCCGGGGCGATGTAGTCGCCACGGGACATGTCGGCCTCGATGTTCGCCAACCAGGTCTCGGCCTTGCGCTTCTGCTTGTCCGGGAAGCTCTTGGACTTCTCGCTGCCATCGGGACCGACGTAGCGGGCGCGGTAACGCATACCGATGCCGTGACGTTCGGTCGCGACCTTGACCGTCTTGCCGTTCGGGCCCGGCTCGGTCTTGTACCAGCGGTCTTGGATGTGTCCGGCCATCAGGCAGCTTCCTTGTCCATCAGCGCGGCGACCCAGACGCGCACGTCTTCGGGGTCGTAGCGGAGGTGCCGGCCGACGCGGAAGCCGCGGGGCCCGGTGTCCTTGCGGCGCCACTGGTAGACCGTCTCGACCGGGACGCCAAGGAGGTCAGCCAGATCAACTGGCGTCAGATAGCGATCGGGGAGCGGACGCCTCATGCCCACACCTCCGGTCCGTCGAGCGCTTCGAGTTCGGCGCGTACTTCGCGCACGGTGTCGCGGTTGCTCTGGATGTCGCGGTGGATGTTGGCGGCGAGCCAGGATTCGCCGGGGGTGTGGCCGTGTCCGGCGTAGGTCCAGTGGGCGAGGGTGAGTGTGGAGCCCTCCGGGGAGTCGTCCGGGTCGGGCAGTCCGCGTTCGCGGCGTTCCTGCCGGGCGCGGAAGTCGGCCCGGACCTGTCGCAGCGCGCCGAGGGTCGTCGAGTAGCGGCGGGACTTGGTGGAGAAGTGGCCTCGGAAGCCGAGCATGTGGGCCCACTGCCAGAGCTTGCGTTCGGGGTAGGCGTCGTCCAGGTCGAAGCACGCGCCGATGAGGCGCCGGGCGTGGTCGGGGAGGTCGGTGAGCTTGTCGAGTTCGGCCAGCTCTCCGATGCGCCGGTCCACGGTGCCGGTCGTCTCGGCCGCCTTGGTGGCGTACTTCGCGACGTACGCGGCCACGGCCTGTTCGGTCAGGTCGTCGTTCGCGTTGTCCGCGCCGATCGGGCGTACGTCCACCTGGGCACCCCATCGCAGGGTCCGGGCGGGTTGGTCGCCCGAGGGCGGGACGGGCACGCTCACGCGGGCAGCAGCGGCCTGGATCGCGTCGGAGAGCAGGGCGACGCTGGCCCAGGACGGGGGCGGGGTGTCGGGGCCGTCCGGTCCGTCGAGGCGGACGATCGCGTGGAAGTGGACCGCGCCCCTCTTCTGGAACTCGGCCACCTTCCCGAAGGAGACCCGGCAGGCCTCGGCGGAGGCTTTCTGGGAGAGGCCGGCGCGGGCGGCGACCTCCCGGCGGAGGTAGATCGTGAACCTGCGCCAGAGGTCTCCGGCGTGGTTGTTCCACAGCACCGCGCCCGCGTAGTCGTACGTGGCCGGGTTCAGCGCCGAGCCCAGCAGCGGGGAGTTCTCGGGGTGGTCGGTGCCGCACCGGCAGACGCCACGGGTGGGGCGGTTGTGGACCGGGCCGAACGACGGGGCGGTGAGCGTGGCGAAGGCCTTGGGGTGCGTGCGCACCGTGACCGGGGTGCCCTTGTTCACGTCGCCGGTCAGTCCGGCGCGGATCAGGTGGAAGGTGTCCCCGGCGTAGGTCCAGGCGCAGGAGGGGCACCGGGAGGCACGCCGGTTTCCGCACGCGACGCGGAGGCGTCCGCCGGGTTCGCCCTGGGTGCTGTAGGAGTAGAGCACCTGCCCCGACTTCGCGTCGCGGGTGGTGGTCATGCCCTCCAGGTGGATCGGGTCCGAGCAGCCACCGGTATGGCGTACCTGTTCCTGCCACCGGTCGAAGCCGGGGGCGTTGGCGACGCGTAAGAGGTCGGCCAGGGTCAGGGGGTCGGTGCCCACGACCGCAGCAGTGCCAGCCACGGCCGAGGGGGCGACGGGGAAGACGGTCACTGGTCGTCCTCCCTGGGGTAGCCGTGCCCGATGGGCGGGTAGAGGCCGCGTACCTTGGCGTCTTCCTCGGCGTAGTGGGCGTCATCGATCACGGTGAAGAAGCGGGTGTAGGGGCGTACGTCGTGGGCGTCGAGGTACATGCCGATCTGTTCGGCCCGCTTCTCGTCGGCCCATTCAGCGGCGTGCAGGGCGTCGTCGGGGAAGCTCATCCGGTCACCGCCACACGCCGATTGACGAGGTTCCCGGTCGGGTTGTGTGCCGGGCAGGACCGCGAGAGCGCCTCACCGTCAAGTACCTGGAGCTCCATCCACCCGGTACCGCCGCAGGGGCAGCCGCCTTCGACCATCGGGCGTCGACTGCGGGCGACCGCCGAGGCGGAGACGGGGACGCTGTCGGGACCGATGCTGGAAATGCCAGCGACCGACTCCGCGCGGTCCAGCCGACGAAGGTTGGTGAAACGAGCGGAGTGGGCCCGGGTCTGATCGGCCGTGGTGAGGTTGGCCAGCGACAGGAGCCGGTAGCTCTGGGCGTACGCGGCCGAGCGGTACACCTCTTCCAGCCCCAGCCGGGCCACACCCTGAACGATCCAGGACCCGAGCTGGGCATCGTCGCCCTTGCCGAAGCGGTAGCGGTTCGGCATGTCGGAGGCGTACAGCGCGACCATCCGCTCCACGATCGACAGCTCCCCTACCGAAACAGGAGAAACAGCGTCGGGGCTGTCCGGAGTGGTGCGCGGAGCAATGAGCGTTGCAGGCATGATGGAAGCTCCCTCAGGGGACGAGGGGCGGCACATCTGCTTGGCCGTAGGGGTGCCGCCCCGACTTGACCAACCTGACTAGCTTGGTTGGCCACATCCCAAGTTAAAGAACATGGCTAGCCATGTCAACAACTTGACCGACATGGCTGTCCCTGTGGGCTTGTGGTCCCCTACCATCAGGGGATGAGCTTCGTTCCCGAACCGCTGGACCCTGACGACGACCGACCGCCGTACGAGCAGGTGGCAAGCAGCCTGAGCGCCGCCATCCGCACCCGTCGAATCGCCCCCGGAGAGAAGCTCCCCTCCCACAAGGAGCTAACCGAGCTGTACGGCTTCGCGCGGGCCACGATCCAACGGGCCTTGCGGGACTTGGAGGACGAGGGCCTTGTCATCTCCCGAAAGGGCAGCGGGGTCTACGTCCGCAACCGCACCGAGCGTCCATCTGGTCTTCGCCCGTATGTAGAGCAGGCGTTCAGCCGGGATGAGGTCACCATCGACTTCGCCGGGTTCTCCAGCGAAACCCTGCACGGTGCACTCCAAGAACCACTGGACAAGATCCGAGTAGGCAGGCTGACGCCGCAGAGCATCACCATGCGGATACTCGTCCCGGACATGTCGGTGCCCCAGGCCGCGCCGGTCCGGATGACGGACGGCCAGGATGATCAGCGCCTCCGTGACCGCATGCGGGAGATCATGATCAGCTACACCCGCAGCATCCGTGACTCATTTGCTGAGCTGGAGCACTTGGGCCTGGTCTCAGCAACTCGCATCCAGGTGCGCGTTCACAGCGGGACGCCCTTCTTCAAGCTGTACGTCATCAACGGCGAGGACGCCTTCTTCGGGTACTACCCGATCCGGCCCAACAAGGTCGTCGCCCAAGGCGAAACCATTGAGATCTACGACCTGGTGGGCAAGGACACTGTGCTGTTCCACCACTCCCTCAACGACGGCGAATCCTCCAGCGGTGCCCAGCAGGTGCAGCAGGCTGGCATGTGGTTCGACAGCGTGTGGGGAACCATCGGAAGGGACTTCGATCTCGATGCCCACTGACCCGCTCAGTCAGGCACTCACCGGGGCCCGGGTCCTACTGTTCGACTTCGACGGGCCTCTCTGCGACGTGTTCGCCGGACTGCCGGCACCGCAAGTTGCCAGCGACCTGACCCGGCTGCTGTCGGCTGAAGACGAAGCTGCGGGCGCGAAGGCTATGGGGACGACCGACCCCATCGAGGTACTCAGCATTGCCCACGAGGCGGACGCGGCCTTGGGCCAGAGAATCGAGCAGGCCCTCACGGCAGCAGAGGTTCGGGCGGTTGAGGTTGCCGGACCTCCGACGCCGGGTTCTGTGGCTGCGCTGCTGGCGGCTAAGGAGTCCAACCGAGGGGTTGCAGTGGTGAGTAACAACTCGGCCCAATGCGTGAGGGCCTTCTTGGACCGTCATAGGTTGGGGGGATACGTCGCCGAGATCGTGGGCCGCCCATCCGAGCAGCCGCATCTCATGAAGCCGAACCCGTATCCGCTGATCCACGCCGCTGAACTGATGCACGTGGACGTCTCTGGATGCGCTCTGATCGGTGACTCAGTGACTGACATCCAAGCCGCACGGGCTGCTGGAGCCAGCGTGATCGGCTACGCCAACAAGCCCACCAAGGCCGAGACGTTCGCTTCTCTGGGTGCCAACGCCATCACCCACGAGATGCAAGCCATCGCGGACGCCCTCTCCGCCGAGCAGATCTCCTAGCGAGCACGCAGGCCGGGTTACAGGTTTCTCTACCTCATCAAGCACCCGGCTGCGCTCCGCTCCGCCGGGCGCGCTTCCCGGCTCTGGCTGCGCCCGCGCTCCTGCCTTCGGCCCGCTCGGCGCTGCCGCCGCCGACGCGCGCCCGCTGTGTAGGCCCGTGGGGCATGAGTCGAGAACCAAGCCGCGGCTTCAAGAGGATGCCTCCGGCGGGGGCGCTCAGACTCCGGGATGGACGGGGCACCGTTCGCGAGTGCCGGCCGGAGCGTGGCGAGCGTCGTGGGCTCCCATCCCGACCACCTTCGACCCAGGCAGAGCCGAGCAGTCGCGGTTCAGGGCGTCAAGGTCGTTCGTACAGTGGCGCGCTCCACCTTGACGCCCTGAACCGCGACCGCTCCACGGAGTGTGGGTCGAAGGCGGACGGGATGGGAGCCGGGGTGAGTGGTGGGTTCAGGTGTCGCACAAGCCTCACAAGCAGACGCCCCCGACCAATGGTCAGGGGCAAGGTCGCTGCTTGGTTTTCGCAATCTCGACCTACGGCCGCACCTCTCAGCACGCCAGTCAGTTACCTGACTGGGTTGACCTGAACATCCAGGCCTTCCTGCTTCACTGCCCTTGCCTTGCCCGCCGTAGCGTTCGAGGACCTACAGAGACTCCACAGGCCGTTTAATGTCTGCCCTCCGCCAGGGTGGACGCCAGCCACCCTACACACCGGGCCGCCACGGGGCCGTCCGAGGACGCTCAGGGATGACAAGCGCTAACAACCGCCGACGTCTCAACACCAGGTCAAAGCTTTGATCGCTTACATGAAGGCAGGTCAGGAAACTGCCGCGTCACTTCTTCGGCTTCTGAGCCGTACCCGCCCCGCATCACCACCCGCTCCCTCCCCGTACGCCCCACTAGCCCCCCCCCACGGATAGCGCAATCCCGTGGAGAGCGCTGTGCGGGCGTACGCTGGTTTATATGGACGAGAACGGTGGCAGCGGGGCGGACGGCTGTCCGGACGAGGAACTGGCCTTCGACGTGTTCTCCAAGCGGTGCCCCTCACGCGGCATGCTGGAGCACGCCACCGGCCGCTGGGGAAGCCTGACGCTGGGCGCCCTGTACGAGGGCAGTCTCCGCTTCAACGCGCTGCGCCGCCGGGTCGACGGGGTGAGCGAGAAGATGCTCTCCCAGACCCTGCACGCGCTGGAACGGGACGGACTGGTGCACCGCGAGGCGCAGCTCACCAATCCGCCCCGCGTCGACTACGAGCTCACCCCGCTGGGGCAGCAGGTCGCCGAGCGGCTGCTCGGACTGATCCACCTCGTCGAGGGCCGGATGGACGAGGTCCTGGCCGCCCGCGCCCGCTACGACGAGGCCAGACGGGACGTGTCGAGCACAACCTAGGGGCGCGGCGGGCGCTGGCAGCGGGGGCAGAAGTAGCTGGACCGGTTCATCCAGGCGCGGCGCCTCATCGGCGTACCGCAGCGGTGGCACGGCTCGTCCTCGCGGCCGTAGGCATCGAGTGACCGGTCGAAGTAGCCCGACTCACCGTTCACGTTGACGTAGAGGCTGTCGAAGCTCGTGCCGCCCTGTGCCAGTGCCGCGTTCATCACCTCGCGGATGTGGCCGAGGAGCTCGGCCGACTTGGGGCGGGTCAGGGTCGCGGTCGGCCGGTCGTAGTGCAGCTTGGCGCGCCACAGCGCCTCGTCCGCGTAGATGTTGCCGACCCCGCTGATCAGCGACTGGTCGAGCAGGGCGCGCTTGACGGTGGTGCGGCGCAGGCGCAGCGCGGTGTGGAACGCGGCGTCGTCGAATTCCGGGTCCAGCGGATCGCGGGCGATGTGCGCGATGGTGTCGGGCAGTCCGTCGGGCGTGTTGTCGTGCAGCGAGAGGCCGCCGAAGGTGCGCTGGTCGACGAAGCGGAGTTCGGTGCCGAGGGAGTCGTCGAACCGGATCCTGATCCGCAGGTGTTTCTCGTCGGCGGCGTCCTGCGGCTGTACGAGCAGCTGACCGCTCATGCCGAGGTGGCCGAGGAGCGAGCTGGACGTGTCCTCCAGCGGTACCCAGAGGTACTTGCCCCGGCGCATCGCGGGCCCGAAGCGCACCCCGTCGAGCCGGGCCGCGAAGTCCACGCCGCCCGCGAGGTGGCGGCGGACCGCACGTGGGTGCAGTACCTCGACCTCACCGACGGTGCGCCCGGTCACCCAGCGCTGGAGACCGCGTCGGACGACTTCGACCTCGGGCAGCTCGGGCACGGTGTCGCTCCTGTATCTGGAAAGGATCCGGTATCCGGGAAGGGATCCGGACAGAGAGAACCCCCCGGTGCGCGGGGCACCGGGGGGTTTTCCTGGTCAGGCCGGAGCGACGTCCGTGGATGACGGCGGTTCGGCAGGGGTGTCGGCGGCCCCTCCGTCGGCAGCGGCCTTGTCGGCCACGGCCTTCCGCGCCTCCGCGGCGGCAGTGATCTCGCGCCAGGCGGATTCCGCCGCCTGTTGCTCCGCTTCCTTCTTGCTACGGCCGGTGCCGGTGCCGTACGAGACACCACCGACGCGAGCAGCAGCAGTAAAGGTCTTCTCGTGGTCCGGGCCGGTCTCCGTGACGAGGTACTCGGGGACTCCGAGGCTCTCGCTCGCGGTGAGCTCCTGGAGACTGGTCTTCCAGTCCAGGCCGGCGCCGAGGTTGGAGGACCTGTCGATCAGCGGGTCGAAGAGCCGGTGAACCAGCTCGGAGGCCGCGCCGAGGCCCTGATCGAGATAGACCGCGCCGAGCACCGCTTCAAGGGTGTCGGCGAGGATGGACGCCTTGTCCCGGCCACCCGTGCCCTCTTCACCGCGGCCGAGCCGGATGAAGGAGCCGAGTTCGAGGCCGCGGCCCACTTCCGCAAGCGCGCGCGAGTTGACCACCGCGGCCCGCAATTTGGCCAGCTGGCCTTCAGGCAGGTCGGGGTGGGTGCGGTACAGCGTGTCCGTGACCACCAGGCCGAGCACCGAGTCCCCGAGGAACTCAAGCCGCTCGTTGGTGGGCAGGCCGCCGTTCTCGTACGCGTACGAACGGTGGGTCAGCGCACGCACCAGAAGGGCGGACTCAAGGTGATACCCGAGCCGCCCTTCCAGAAGCGTGTGGGACGAGGCTGTGTTGACGTTGTCTGCCTGCTTCTTGGCGTGGGACAACTCAGACATCGGGCCTCTCACCAGCCGCTCAGACCTCGAGGACCTGGCGCTTGTTGTACGTGCCGCAGCTGGGGCACGCGATGTGCTGCAGCTTCGGCTCCTGGCAACGCTCACACGAAACCAGGGTGGGGACCGCAGCCTTCCACTGCGACCGGCGGTGGCGCGTGTTGCTGCGCGACATCTTCCGCTTCGGAACAGCCACGGCTACTTCTCCTGCTTCTCGTCGACGCCAGGTTCGGCGCCGCCCATGTTGTCCTTCTCGCCGTCCTGAACGGTCTCGGCGAGTCCCTGCAATGCCGCCCAACGGATGTCGAGGGCTTCGTGGTGGTGGCCGGGGTTCTCGTCCAGCCTGACTCCGCATTCGGAGCACAGACCGGCGCAGGTCTCCCGGCACACCGGCTGCATCGGCAGTGCGAGCACTACCGCATCACGCAGCACTGACTCAAGGTCGAACAAGCCGTCCTCAAGGAAGAACCTGTCCTCGTCGTCCTCGGCGTCGTCGACCGGGTCCGCCGTCTTGCTGCGGTTCCGGTCATCGGCGTCAGGGTACGAGAACATTTCCTGGAAGTCCGCCTCGACCTCAAGGCTCAGCGGCTCCAGACACCTTACGCACTCCCCCTCGGCCGATGCACGGGCGGTGCCTGTGACGAGCACACCTTCCATGACCGATTCGAGGCGAACGTCCAGCTCCACGGGTGCGCCTTCCGGCACACCGATGACTCCGTCGATACCGAAGTCCTTGGGGGCGTCCGCCGAGCGGGTCAGCCGCTTCATGGCACCAGGACGCCGACCCAGCTCGTGCGTATCGAACACGAGAGGGTTTCGGTGGTCGAGGTGGCCGTTCAGGGCTTTTCCTGCTTTCGAATCATGCGCATCACGCGTGGTGGGGAGGGGCCGACCGACTCCGGAGTCGAAGCGGGCAGCCAGGATCGCGGACATACGCGCGACCGAAGAACCAGGATACTTGACGTGCCGCCCAGCTCCCAATCCGGCCTTGGTCCGGCGCAGGACAGCGGCCCCGCGCCGGTTCCCGGCCGGTCAGCGCTCCTGTTCGTACCGGCGCAGCTGGTCCAGATCGATCATGCTGGTGTCGAACAGGCTGGTCTCGTCCAGGGCGCCCTCACCGTGCTGCTGGAGGGGCTGCTGGGCCTGGACGGGCTGCTGCTGCCAGGCGTCGTAGCCCTGGGCGGGCGGCGGGACCTGGTTCTGGTTCTGGTCGTAGCCCTGCTGCTGGTAGCCGGCGTAGGGGTCAGGCTGCTGCTGGTAGCCGTACACGTCCTGCTGGGGCTGGTCCTGGTACGCGTACGTCTGCGCGTACTGCGGCTCCTGCTGCAGGGGGTACTGGGGCTCCTGCTGCACGGGGTACTGCGGATCGGCCTGCTGGGGCACCTGCGGCGGCTGCGGGGTGGCGATCTCGGCCAGCCCCGCCCAGTGGTCCTCGTCACTGGTGTGGCCCTGGCCGCCCGCGGCGTCCTGGGCGGCCATGTGCGCGCCGAGGTCGTCGGTGGCGACCCGGCCGTGCAGCTTCTGCCGGCCCCGGCCCACCGCCTCCAGGGTCTTGGCGAGTACCGCCTCGAAGGCGCCGAGCTTGGTGTCCACGTACTCGTCGGCCCGGCGCTGGAGCGTGGCCGGGTCGGCGCTGCGCTCGGGGGCCTCGGCGAAGTCCGGGTCCTCGTAGCCCTGCTCGTCGAAGCCCTGGCCCCGGCCGAGCAGCTTCTCGCGGCCCCGGTCGACGGAGCCGATGGTCTTGGTGAGGACGACCTCGAAGTTGGCGAGCTTGCTGTCGACGTACTCGTCGGCCTCCGCGCGGATCTCGTCGGCGTCCTTGCGGGCCTCACCGAGGATCCGGTCGGCCTCCGCCTGGGACCGCCGGGCGATCTCGGTGTCCGAGATCAGCGAGCCGCGCTCGGCGTGGGCGGTCTCGATGATCCGCCCCGCTTCCTGGCGGGCCTGCTCGACCAGCTGCTCATGGCCGCCGATCAGCTCGGCGGCCTGCGCGAGGGAGCCTGGCAGGGCCTCGCGCACCTCTTCGAGCATCGCGAGCAGATCGGCGCGGTTGACCACGCAGGACGCCGACATGGGCATCGACCGGGCACTCCCGACCGCTTCGACGATCTCGTCGAGCTTCTTCTGCACGTCCACCGTGTGCTCGCCACTCTCTACTGCCGATTGGAGACGGACGGGACGACTGTAAGGCCAGTCGGCGCCCGCCCGACAACCTGGTGACGGACTGTCAGCGCTTCACTGCTGGGCGAGGCGCTCGGTCAGGGCCTCGCGGACCAGCGGGGGCAGCAGGTGCGAGACGTCGCCGCCCCAGGTCGCCACCTCCTTGACCAGCGAGGACGACAGGAAGCTGTAGGTCGGATTGGTCGGCACGAAGAGCGTTTCGACGCCCGAGAGCCCGTTGTTCATCTGGGCCATCTGGAGTTCGTAGTCGAAGTCGCTGACGGCCCGCAGGCCCTTCACGATCGCCGGGATGTCGCGCTGCTTGCAGAAGTCGACCAGCAGTCCGTGGAAGGCCTCGACCTGCACGTTGCCGAAATCCTCGGTGACCCGGCGGATCATGTCGATCCGCTCGTCGACCGTGAACAGACCCTTCTTGGACTGGTTGATCATCACCGCGACATGTACGACGTCGTACAGCTTCGAGGCGCGGCCGATGATGTCGAGATGTCCGTTGGTGATGGGGTCGAACGACCCCGGGCAGACGGCGCGGCGCAACTTGATTCCCTCGCTCTCCGGTCCGGTCATCGTGCGTCTTCGCACGTAGCGGCGGCGCGACCGTACCAAAGCGTTCCCTCGCCGTAGCGACGGGCCCGCAATGGCTCGAATCCCTTGGGCCAGCTGAATTCTCCGCCTCTGGTGCTGCGCTCCACGGTGACGAGCGCATCGGCTGAGAGCCACCCCTGCGTACGGAGTGTGAGCAGTATCTCGCGAAGATCGTCGTCGGTGACGGCGTACGGCGGGTCCAGGAACACCACGTCGTACGGCTCCGCGGGCGCCGGTCCTGTCACGATCTGCTCGGCTTTGCCCGCCCGGACCTCCGCGCCGGGCAGGCCCAGGGTGCGGACGTTGTCCCGGACGGTGCGGACGGCCTTGGCGTCGGCCTCGACGAGCAGCGCGTGGGCCGCGCCCCGGGAGAGCGCTTCGAGGCCGACGGCGCCGGAGCCCGCGTACAGATCGGCGATCCGGATGGAGTCGAGGGTGCCGAGGAGCGCCTGCCAGGTGGAGAACAGGCCCTCGCGCGCGCGGTCGGAGGTGGGGCGGGTGCCGGTACCGGGCGGGACGGCCAGGCGGCGTCCGCCGGCCGAGCCGGCGATCACGCGGGTCATGGGTGTCTGATCCTCGGGTCGGGGCGGCGCGCAGGGTGCTGCGGGCGCCGTGCCACCCACGATATGGCGTCGCGGGGACCGGGGCTCGTCACCCCTTGTCGAGGTACTCCTCCCGGTCCTTGTCGAGCAGCGCGTCCAGCACCAGGCGCAGCTCGGGCAGGTGCTCCAGCTCCGGGTCGGCGGCGACGACCTCGACGGCCTCCGCGCGGGCGGCGGCGATGACCTCCTCGTCGTCGATGACGCTGAGGACCCGCAGCGAGGAGCGGACCCCGGACTGGGCCTGGCCGAGGACATCGCCCTCGCGGCGCTCCTCCAGGTCGATCCGGGACAGCTCGAATCCGTCGAGAGTGGAGGCGACGGCGGAGAGCCGGGCGCGGGCGGGGCTCGCCTCATGGGCCTCGCTGACCAGCAGGCAGAGTCCGGGCGCGGAGCCACGGCCGACCCGGCCGCGCAGCTGGTGGAGCTGGGAGACGCCGAACCGGTCGGCGTCCATGATCACCATCGCGGTGGCGTTGGGGACGTTGACCCCGACCTCGATGACTGTGGTCGCCACCAGGACGTCGACCTGGCCCGCGGCGAAGCGCCGCATCACGTCGTCCTTCTCATCGGGGTGCATCCTGCCGTGCAGCACCTCGACGCGCAGGCCCGTCAGCGGCCCCTTGGCGAGCTGCTCCGCGATCTCCAGGACAGCGAGCGGCGGGCGCTTCTCGCCGTCCGCCTCGGCAGCCTTCTTCCCCTTCTTCGCAGCCGCCTCGTCCTCGTCGTCACCGATCCGGGGGCAGACCACGTACGCCTGGTGCCCGTTCTCCACCTCTTCGCGGACCCGTTCCCAGGCGCGGCTGAGGAAGTGCGGCTTGTCCTTCGCGGGGACGACATGGCTGGCGATCGGCGAACGGCCGGCCGGCAGCTGGTCCAGGACGGAGGTCTCCAGGTCACCGAAGACGGTCATGGCGACGGTGCGGGGAATGGGGGTGGCGGTCATGACGAGCAGATGCGGCGCCCTCTTCTCCCCCTGGGAGTGCGCCTTGGACCGAAGGGCGTCGCGCTGCTCGACCCCGAAGCGGTGCTGCTCGTCGACGACGACAAGGCCCAGCTCGTGGAACTTCACCTTGTCCTCGATCAGCGCGTGGGTGCCGATGACGATGCCGGCCTCGCCGGTGACCAGGTCCAGGAGCGCCTGCCTGCGGGCGGGCATGCCCATGGAACCGGTGAGCAGGACCACCTTGGTGCCCAGCTCGGCCCCGCCCAGCATTCCTCCCTCGGCCAGCTCACCCATCATCTCGGTGATGGAGCGGTGGTGCTGCTGGGCGAGGACCTCGGTGGGCGCGAGCATGGCGGCCTGACCGCCGGCGTCGACCGTCGCGAGCATGGCGCGCAGCGCCACCATGGTCTTTCCCGAACCCACCTCGCCCTGGAGCAGCCGGTGCATCGGGTGCTCGGTCGCCAGGTCGTCGAAGATCTCCTTGGAGACCTTGAGCTGGCCGTCGGTGAGGGTGAAGGGGAGCGTGGCGTCGAAGGCGTCGAGCAGCCCGCCGGGGACGGGTCTGCGGGCGACGGCCGGCAGCTGGGTGTCCGCGTACCGGCGGCGGGCCAGGGCGACCTGGAGGACGAAGGCCTCGTCCCATTTGAGCCGGTCCCTGGCCGCCGCGACGTCGGCCTTGGTGTGCGGGCGGTGGATCTTCAGCAGTGCCTCGGGCAGCGCGGTGAAGCCGCGGCCCTCGCGCAGTGCGGGCGGCAGCGGGTCGACGGCCTCCTGGGCGCTGGGCAGCACGGCGTCGACCGCCTTGGCGATCCGCCAGGAGTCGAGCTGCTTGCAGGCCGGGTAGATCGGGAGCAGCTTGCCGGCGAAGGCGTCCACGGCCTCGGTCGCCCCGGCCTCGTCGGTGAGTTCGGCGTCGAGGAGCTGGTAGGTGGGGTGGGCGAGCTGCATCTTGCGGTTGAAGACGGAGACCTTGCCGGCGAACATGGCGCGCCGGCCCGGCAGCAGTTCCTTGTGCGGCTTGTGGACGCCGTGGCCGAAGAAGACCAGCTGGAGCCGTCCGTGGCCGTCGGTGAGGGTCACTTCGAGGCGCTTGCCCCGGCCGCCGTTGAACGCCATCACGCGGGCGTCCGAGACCTGGGCGACGACCGTGACGTGCTCGTCCAGCGGGAGCTCTGTCAGTGCCGTGAGGCGGCCGCGCTCCTCGTACCGCCGCGGGTAGTGGTGCAGCAGATCACCGACCGTGTGCAGGTCGAGGTGGTCGGCCATCACCTTCGCGGTGGCGCCACCGAGCAGCTTCTTGAGGGGTTCGTCGAACGCAGACACGTGGTCCATTGCACACCACGCGACTGACAGTTGTCCCGTCACCGGGGTTGCGGGAGCCGTACGGAGGTGTGGCGCCGGGGCCGCCCGGCGCGCCGTCCCGTCCTCGATCGCCGGACGGGCTTGATGTCGCCGGCCCGGTCCCTGATACCGCCGGATCGCGGCGCTATTCCACGCCGATCAGGAGCGGGGCGCACTGGTGGCCGCCGCGGTAGACCACCGTGTCCACCGCGAGGTAGCCCTCGCGGACGTGTTCCTCCAGTGTCGCGGCCAGTGCGTCGGGGATGTCCTCGCCCAGGACCAGGGTGACCAGTTCGCCGCCGGCCGCCAGCATCCGGTCCAGCACGCTGCGTGCCGTGGTCGGGACGTCCTGGCCGATGACGGCGACATCGCCGTCGATGAGGCCCAGGATGTCGCCGGTCTGGCAGATCCCGGCCATGGTCCAGGACTGCCGCTCCGCGACGGCCAGTTCGGCGTACCGGGTGGCGCCGGCCGCCGCCGTCATCGCGACCACGTCCTCGTCGAAGCTGCGGTCGGCCTCGTGGACGGCCAGCGCGGCGATGCCCTGGACCGCGGCCCTGGTGGGGATGAGGGCGACCCGGATGCCCTCGGCGCGGGCCTGGTCCGCGGCGGCCGCTGCGGTGTGGCGCAGGTCCGCGTCGTTGGGCAGGAGCACCACCTCGCGGGCGTGGGCGCGGCGGATCGCGTCGACCAGTTCGCCGCTGGCGGGCGGCTCCCCGGGGCGGGCCAGCACCGTCGTCGCCCCGGCCTCCGCGCACAGGCCGCCGAGGCCGTCGCCCGGGACGACCACGACGACGGCGCGCTGGGCGGGTTCGGGGCGGGCGTGCAGCCGGTCCGCGGCGAAGTGGGTGATCCGGATGCGGTACGGGCGTCCGGCCTCGACCCCGGCCTCCACCGCCGCACCGGCGTCGTCGACGTGCACGTGGACGTTCCAGAGCCCGTCGCCGCCCACCACGACGAGCGAGTCGCCCAGCGCGTCGAGCCGGGCCCGCAGCCGCTCCACGGCCTCGTCCCCGGCCTCCAGCAGGTAGATGACCTCGAAGGCGGGCCCGTCCTGCGGGTCCTCCGGCACGGGGCAGTCCCCGGGCGCGGCGGCGACCGGGACGGGTGCGTCCCGGTCTTCGTACACCAGCTCCGGCGCCCGGCCGGAGACCGCCTCCACCAGTGCTCCGAGGACCGCGACCAGTCCCCGCCCGCCGGCGTCCACGACCCCGGCCCGGCCGAGCACGGCGAGCTGTCCGGGGGTCGCCTCCAGAGCGATGCGCGCCCCCTCGTACGCCGCTCGCGCCACCGCGCCCGCTCCGGCACCGGCCTCGGTGCGCCCTGCGGCTTCGGCGGCGGCGGTGGCCACGGTGAGGACCGTGCCCTCGACGGGGTGGGCAACGGCCTCGCGCGCCGAGGCCGCGGCCCGGGTCAGCGCGAGGCGCAGCCGCTCCGCCCCGGCCCGGTCACCTGGCTCCGCCGCCAGCACCCCGGCCATGCCGCGCAGCAACTGGGCCAGGATCGTGCCGGAGTTGCCCCGGGCGCCGATCAGCGCCCCGTGCGCCATGGCGCGTACCGCGTCGGCGGTGGAGGGTGCGGAGGTGCCGGTCTCATGGGCGGCGAACACCGCCTCGACGGCCGCCGCCGCGGATTCCGCGGTCAGGTAGAGGTTGGTGCCGGTGTCCCCGTCGGCGACGGGATACACGTTGATCGCGTCGATCGCCTCGCGCTCCCGGCCGAGTGCGTCCAGCGCCAGTGAGCACCAGGTACGCACCGCGACGGCGTCCAGGTCGTCGGCGGTCTGCGGCACCTGATGGTCCTCCTCCGAACGGGGCCTGGGGCGGCGGGCTGCACCGCAGGGTAGCCCCGGCCGGTGGTCCCCGGCGGGGTCAGGGGCGGGGCGGGCAGCTGTGGATCCCATGGTAGTTTCGTATCTCCGACGCAGCCGTTGTATGCTGCTTCGGTTGCCCGACGAGAGTCGGGACATTCCCCCGGTACCGCCACTTCAGTCAATGAATCCGGCGTGCCGGAATTCACTGTAAGTGCATCTGAAGTTTTGGAGTGACCCGTGGCTGCCAACTGCGACGTTTGCGGCAAGGGGCCGAGCTTCGGCAACAGCATTTCGCACTCGCACCGCCGTACGTCCCGTCGCTGGAATCCCAACATCCAGCGCGTGCGTGCCGTGGTCGGGCGGACGCCGAAGCGGCTCAACGTCTGCACCTCGTGCATCAAGGCCGGCAAGGTCGCGCGCTGACGTTCCCGTCGTAGCGCAGCCTTACCGGTTGCCCAAAAAGCCGGTCCATCTCGGTGGACCGGCTTTTTGCTGTGCCCGTGCGGCCTCGGGAGGGTGCTGAAGATTTCAGCACCCTCCCGAGGCCGTCAGCCGGCGTTCCGCAGCTGCCAGCCGTGGTCGACCGGGCCGATCCCCGCGCCCAGCGCGAAGCCCGCCGCGATCGCCCCGGTCACGTAGGACTTGGCTCCCCGTACCGCCGTGGGCACGTCCTGGCCCCTGGCCAGTCCGCAGGCGATCGCGGAGGCGAGGGTGCAGCCCGTGCCGTGGGTGTGGCGGTTGTCGTGGCGGGGGGCGCGCAGCCAGTGCTCCTCGGAGCCGTCGGTCAGCAGGTCCACCGGATCGCCCGGCAGATGCCCGCCCTTGATCACCACCCAGCGGGGTCCGAAGCCGAGCAGTTCGGCGGCGGCCCGTCGCATCCCGGCCTCGTCGGTGACCCTCACACCCGTGATCTGTGCCACCTCGTCGAGGTTCGGGGTCGCCACGGTCGCGACGGGCAGCAGCTTCGTGCGCACCGAGTCCAGTGCCTCGGCGGCGAGCAGCGGGTCGCCGTGCTTGGAGACGCCCACCGGGTCCACGACGGCCGGGGCGTCCGTCCCGGCGATCAGCGCGGCGACGGTCTCGACGAGGGCGGCGGAGGACAGCATGCCGGTCTTGACGGCGTTCACCCCGATGTCGTCCACCACGCTGCGGTACTGGGCGCGGACGGCTTCCGGGGGCAGTTCCCAGGCGCCCTGCACACCCAGCGAGTTCTGCGCGGTGACGGCGGTCAGCACGCTCATGCCGTGCGTGCCGAGCGCCAGCATCGTCTTCAGGTCTGCCTGGACGCCGGCACCGCCGCCGGAATCGGATCCGGCGACGGTGAGCACACGGGGAGGTACGGCGGGAGATATGGGCATGGCCCGCAATCTACTGGGCGTCCTCGATGTCCCCGAAGTGGTCCCAGCCGTGTCTGCTGGTCCAGGGCGCCCCGTCGACGGTCACCTGGGGCAGCGCGGAGGGGTTGAGGACCTCACCGATCACCTTCCAGCGGGCCGGCAGCTTCACGTCCGGCGGGAACGTCGCGACGATCGCGTGGTCCTCTCCCCCGGTGAGCACCCACTGGAGGGGATCCACACCGACGGCCTGCCCGATGTCGGACATCTGGGACGGGATGTCGATCCGGCCAGAGCGCAGGTCGATGCGGACCTTGCTCGCCTCCGCGATGTGCCCGAGGTCGGCGACGAGTCCGTCGCTGACGTCGGTCATCGCGGTGGCGCCGAGTCCGGCGGCCGCGGGGCCCGCGTGGTACGGCGGTTCGGGCCTCCGGTGGGCCTCGACGAAGGCGCGGGGCGAGCGGAAGCCCCGGGAGAGCACGGCGTACCCGGCGGCGGACCAGCCGAGCCAGCCGGTGACGGCGACGACGTCACCGGGCTGGGCGCCCGCCCTGGTGACGGGTTCGTGGTTGCGCAGATCACCGAGTGCGGTGATCGCGACGGTGATGGTGTCGCCGCGCACCACATCGCCGCCGACCACGGCCGCCCCGGCGACCTGGCACTCGTCGCGGATGCCGTCCATGAGCTCCCCGGCCCAGGTCACCGGGAGTTCGGCGGGCACGACGAGGCCGAGGAGCAGCGCGGTGGGCACGGCTCCCATGGCGGCGATGTCGGCGAGGTTCTGTGCGGCGGCCTTGCGGCCGACGTCGTACGCCGTCGACCAGTCGCGCCGGAAGTGCCGTCCCTCCAGCAGGATGTCGGTACTGGCCACGACCCTGCGGTCGGGAGCGGTCACGACCGCGGCGTCGTCGCCGGGTCCCAGTCGTACCGCCGGAGTGGTGGTGAGCCGGGATGTCAGCTCTCTGATGAGCCCGAACTCCCCCAACTCGCCCACGGTTCCCTTCACCGAGTCTCACCCCTCATCTGTCGCGCCGGACGGACGTCCGGCCTGTCTCTGCGGCCTGCGGGTGTCCGGACCGCGGACCGGCCCCGGGGGCGGTCCGTCCTGGTCGTCACGGGCACGCGGGTCCCCCGTCCGCACCGCTGGACTTGCGGTCGCGGGCCGTCACTGCTGTCGGTACTGTCAAGAGATACGTCAACTTGTGTGTTCTGTACGCCACGCTGTGGGCGTCATCCGGCCCGCAGGTCTCCCCGTGGCCCGGGGCAACGCGATACCGTGGCGTCCCTTTCCCCCACATGATCCTCGTGGCCGCCCTGGAGGTTCCGTGGTACAGGCGTACATTCTTATTCAGACAGAGGTGGGCAAGGCGTCGACAGTCGCCCGGACCATCGCCGGAGTTGCGGGAGTGATCCAGGCAGAGGACGTCACCGGTCCCTACGACGTGATCGTGCGTGCCCAGGCCGATACGGTCGATGAGCTCGGGCGCATGGTGGTCGCCAAGGTCCAGCAGGTGGACGGCATCACCAGAACCCTGACCTGCCCGGTCGTGCACCTGTAACCCCCGTCTAGGCTGGGCCGGTGACGTCTTCCCGCCGCCGGCTTTCCCGTCCTGTGATCCTCGGTCCGTCCGCTGCCCTGGTGCTCATGGCCGCGGCGGGCTGCTCCTCCGGAGATGCCTCGGCGTCGGTCACGGTTCCCACCCCGTCGCCGGAAGCCGCAGCCTACTGCCGTGCGTTGCACAAGGAGCTGCCGAGTGCCGTCGCCGGTCAGGATCGCAGTGACCCGGGGTCCGGCTCGGACCTGACCGCCGGGTGGGGGGACGGGGAGATCGTACTGCGCTGCGGTGTCCCGCGCCCGGCGAAGATGGATGACGCCCAGTCGAAGGCGGTCGACGCGAACGGCGTCAACTGGATGCTGGAGCAGCTGGATGACGGCCGGCCCCGGTTCACGACCACGCTCCGCAAGGCGTACGTCGAGGTGACGTTGTCGGCGGCGTACGCGCATGACGCGAGTCCGCTGGCGGCCTTCGCCCCCGCGGTCAGGAAGACCGTCCCCGACAGGCTGTAGGGCGTGCGCTCCGGTGCGGAGCGCACGCCCTCGGCCGTCGGTGAAGTCTCAGCGCAGTCCGGTCGGCCGGTTCAGCGCCGCCTGGATGAGCCGGTCGACCAGCTGCGGGTAATCGACGCCGCTCTCCCGCCACATGCGCGGGTACATGGAGATCGGGGTGAAGCCCGGCAGGGTGTTGATCTCGTTGATGACGAAGCCGCCGTCCTCCGTGAGGAAGAAGTCGGCGCGCACCAGCCCCTCGCAGGACGCCGCTTCGAAGGCCTCGACGGCGAGCCGCTGGACCTCCGCGGTCTGGTCCTCCGTAAGCGGGGCGGGCACGATGCCGGGCGCCGCGTCGATGTACTTGGCCTCGAAGTCGTAGAAGTCGTGCGAGGTGACCGGCGGGATCTCGGCCGGCGCGCTGGCGCGCGGCCCGTCCTCGAACTCCAGCACCCCGCACTCGATCTCGCGGCCGCGCAGCAGTGACTCGACGAGGAACTTGGGGTCGTGGCGCCGGGCCTCCTCGATCGCCTCGTCCAGCCCGGAGGCGTCCTCGACCTTGGTGATGCCGATCGAGGAACCGGCCCTGGCCGGCTTCACGAAGAGCGGCCACCCGTGGTCACCGGCGAACTCCACGATGCGCTTGCGGGCTGCCTGCTGGTCCTGGTCCCACTCACGGGGGCGTACGACGACGTACGGGCCGACGGGCAGTCCGAAGGAGGTGAAGACGCGCTTCATGTACTCCTTGTCCTGGCCGACCGCGGAGGCGAGGACTCCGGCGCCGACGTACGGCACCCCGGAGAGCTCCAGGAGGCCCTGGAGCGTGCCGTCCTCACCGTAGGGGCCGTGCAGTACGGGGAAGACGACGTCGACCTCGCCGAGGGCCTTGGGGACCGCGCCGGGCTCGTTGTAGACCACTTCGCGGCTGCCGGGATCGACGGAGAGCACCACGCCGCCCTCGTCGGACTCGGCGAGCTGGGCCACGTCCGGCATCTTCCGGTCCGCGATGGCCATGCGTTCGGGTTCGTCGGCGGTGAGCGCCCAGCGGCCGTCCGTCGTGATGCCGATCGGCAGGACGTCGTATTTCGTCCGGTCGATGGCGTTCAGGACGGCACCGGCCGTGACCACCGAAATGCCGTGTTCGGAGCTGCGGCCGCCGAACACGACGGCCACACGCGGCTTGCGGAGCTGCTGCTCCGTGCTCTGGGGGAGGTTCTCGCTGCTCATATCGCGATGAGCGTACCTGCTGGTACGGGTCGCGTCAGCGCCGCCGGTGCCGCCCGGCGGGTGAACCGGGCCCCGTGGCGGGCCGTCGGCCTCAGTGCTGCCGCTCGGCCTTGGCGCTGCGCGACATCAGCTCCTTGACCGCGACCACCGGCGACTTGCCCTCGTGGACGATGGCGACGACCGTCTCGGTCAGCGGCATCTCCACACCGTGCCGGCGGCCCAGATCGAGCACCGACTCGCAGGACTTGACGCCCTCCGCGGTCTGCTTGGTGATGGCGATGGTCTCCTGGAGCGTCATGCCGCGGCCGAGGTTGGTGCCGAAGGTGTGGTTGCGCGAGAGCGGCGACGAGCAGGTCGCCACCAGGTCGCCGAGGCCGGCCAGTCCGGAGAAGGTCAGCGGGTCGGCGCCCATCGCGTGTCCGAGCCGGGTGGTCTCGGCCAGGCCGCGGGTGATGAGCGAGCCCTTGGCGTTGTCCCCGAGCCCCATGCCGTCCGCGATGCCGACGGCAAGACCGATGACGTTCTTGATGGCGCCGCCGAGCTCGCAGCCGACCACGTCGGTGTTGGTGTACGGGCGGAAGTACGGGGTGTGGCAGGCGGCCTGGAGGCGGCGGGCCACCGATTCGTCCTGGCAGGCGACGACGGCCGCGGCGGGGCGGCGTTCCGCGATCTCCTTGGCGAGGTTGGGCCCGGTGATGACGGCGATGCGGTCCGCGCCGACTCCGGTGACGTCCTCGATGACCTCGCTCATCAGCTTCGCGGTGCCGAGTTCGACGCCCTTCATCATGGAGACCAGCACCGTCTTGGACTCCAGGTGCGGGGCCCAGGCCGCGAGGTTGGCGCGCAGCGTCTGGGAGGGCACGACGAGCACCGCGAAGTCGGCGCCGCGCAGCGCCTCCGCCGCGTCCGTGGTGGCCCGGACCGATGCGGGGAGTTCGATGCCCGGCAGGTAGTCGGGGTTGGTACGGGTCGTGTTGATGGTCTCGGCGACCTCGGCGCGGCGTCCCCAGAGGGTGACCTCGCAGCCCGCGTCGGCCAGGACCACGCCGAAGGCCGTACCCCATGAGCCGGTTCCGAAGACGGCTGCTTTTACGGGGTGCGTCACTTGGGTCCCTCTCGTTCGGACTTGCGCCGCTGCTGCGCGCGGGCCTTTCGGTGGTCGTAGAGCTCTGCGGGGGCCGGCAGCCCGCGTACGTCCGCCAGCTGCTCGGTGATCGCGAGCATGATGACCTCGGTCGCCTCGCGCAGGACGTCGGGCGTCGGCTCCTTGTCGTAGAAGCGGGAGAGGTCGACCGGCGGACCGGCCTGGACCTGGAGGGTCTTGCGGGGGAAGAGCCGCAGCTTCTTGTCCGTGGCGTAGGGCGGCATCGCCAGGTTGGCGCCCCACTGCGCGACCGGGATGACCGGGGCCCGGGTCATCAACGCGACGCGGGCGGCGCCGGTCTTGCCGCCCATCGGCCACATCTCGGGGTCGCGGGTGAGGGTGCCCTCCGGGTAGAAGGCGACGCACTCACCGCGCTCGATGGCGGCGACGGCGGCCCGGAAGGCGTCCAGCGCGTTGGTGGTCTCGCGGTACACGGGAATCTGGCCGGTGCCGCGCAGCATCATCCCGACGAAGGGGGTCTTGAAGAGCCCCGCCTTCGCGAGGAGCCTCGGCACCCGGCCGGTGTTGTACTGGAAGTGCCCGTACGAAAGCGGGTCCAGATACGAGTTGTGATTGACCGCAGTTATAAAGCCGCCATCGGCCGGAATATGTTCCATCCCTCGCCAGTCGCGCTTGAACAGAACCACCAGCGGCGGTTTTGCGATGACCGCTGCAAAGCGGTACCAGAAGCCGATTCTGCGGCGGGACACCCGGACACCCTTCTCTACGGACCTGACTGTGGAGCTCTACTGACTGACTACCGACGGTCAAGTCTCGCCCCAGGCCCCTGCTCTGTCGAGAACACCGTACGCCTCACCTTCGGGACCGACCCTCCGGGTTGTCGCACCGGCAGGCGAGAATAGGCGGTGATGCGCATCGAGGGGGAGACCGCCACGAACACCGACCCGACCGGCCGCTGGTCCCTGGTCGTCCCGTTGAAGCCGCTGGCGCGGGCGAAGAGCAGGCTGGTACCCGCGTCCGGCGCCCTGTTGCGCCCCCGGCTGGCCCTGGCCTTCGCCCAGGACACCGTGTACGCCGCGCTGGCCTGCCGGGCCGTCGCGGATGTGGTGGTAGTCACGGACGACGCGACGGCGGGCGCCGCGCTGGCGGCCCTCGGCGCCCGCGTGGTGCCCGACTCCCCCGCCGCCGGGCTCAACGCGGCCCTCGCGCACGGTGAGCGTGCGGTGCGCGCGGCCCGGCCCGGAGCGGCGGTCGCCGCACTCAACGCGGATCTGCCGGCACTGCGCCACCATGAATTGGCCCGGGTGCTCGAATTTTCGGCTGCTTTTACGCGCGCATTTGTGACCGATGCGGCGGGAATCGGAACAACATTTCTGTCCGCTGGGCCAGGAGTGGAATTGCGCCCCGATTTCGGTGGCCGGTCCCGGGATCGGCACCTCGCGTCGGGGGCCGCGGAAATCACGCTCTCCGGCATCGATTCGGTCCGCCAGGACGTGGACACCGGCGACGATCTGCGGGCGGCGCTCGCCCTCGGGGTGGGCCCCTACACGGCCGGGCGCTGGGCCGCCGGGGTCCCCGCGATGGACCGATAGGCTGCCGTTCATGCAGGCGACCTCGTACACGTACGACCCCGAGAGCCGCACCGGCAGCGTGCTGCTCGACGACGGCACCCCGATGGATTTCGACGCCCAGGCCTTCGACGCCGGCGGCCTGCGGCTGCTGCGGCCGGGCCAGCGGGTACGGATCGAGGGCCGGGGTGAGGGGACCGGGCTGCGGATCACCCTGGTGACGCTGCAGACCTTCTGAACCCGCAACCGCACCCTGAACAGCCCGCGGGCCCGCAGAACCGCGTGTGATCGCACCCTGAACAGCCCGCGGGCCGGGCTCCCCGAGGGGAGCCCGGCCCGGCGCGTGTGATGAGCCCTGTGCTGCTGGGTCTCACTTCTTCCGTGCGGTGGCCTTCTTGGCCGTGGTCTTGCGCGCGGTGGTCTTCTTCGCGGGCGCCTTCTTCGCCGTGGTCTTCTTGGCGGGCGCGGTCTTGCTGGCGACGGCCTTCTTGGCGGTCGTCGTCTTCTTCGCCGCCGCGGGGGTCGCCTTCTTCGCGGCCGCCGTGGTCTTCTTCGCCGCCGCGGACGTCTTCTTCGCGGTCGCCTTCTTGGCGGTGGCGGTGGCCTTCTTCGCCGGTGCCACGGCCTTCTTGGCGGTGGCCTTCTTCGCCACGGCCTTCTTCGCGGTGGCCTTCTTGGCGGCCGCCTTGGCCGTCGTACGGGTGGAAGAACCGCCCGAGAGGCTGCCCTTGGGCGCCTTCTTCACGGCCACATCGTTCTTGGGGAGCTTCTTCGAGCCGCTCACCAGGTCCTTGAAGCCCTGTCCCGCACGGAAACGGGGCACGGACGTCTTCTTGACCCGTACCCGCTCACCCGTCTGCGGGTTGCGGGCGTAGCGGGCCGGGCGGTCGACCTTCTCGAACGAGCCGAAGCCGGTGACCGAAACACGGTCACCTGCGACAACCGCACGAACGATCGCGTCGAGCACCGCATCGACGGCGTCCGCGGCCTGCTGTCGGCCGCCGACCTTGTCGGCAATCGCTTCTACGAGCTGCGCCTTGTTCACGTCTTCCCCTTCGGAGACATAGCCAGAACGAAAGTGTTCAAGCCTTTTTCGCACGTTAGGCAGATATATACCGCAAATCAAACACGAAACGGGCTAATCACCCTAGTGCCGCAACGAAGTCGACCGCTGCGCAGTTCCGCAGAGTCAGTCACCTTCGGGGAATCGGCCCTCATCGAGGTCCTTCATCAACCGGTCCAGACGCCTTGCCGCATCTGGTAGATCGTGCTTCGCCGCGGCCGTGACGACCAGCAGCTTCCGGGACAGCGCCATCCGTACGCTCTCCGGGACTTGCAGTGCACGCACTCGTGAGTGCGCTTCCTTCAATTGGTCGGCGACTTGGCCGTAAAGCTTGAGTTGGCTGTCGCGTTCCATGCACCGATTGTGCCATCTGGGGCGAGTTGTCGCCCGACGGGGTCTCAACAAGCGACTGCGCCCCCTACCAGAAGGCAGGGGGCGCAGTACTGGAAATGCGCTGCTCAGGCGTGAATTGTACGTGGCTTGTGGGCCGGCCTGGTCGCCTCGTAGGCCGCGATGTCCGGTTCGTTCTGGAGGGTGAGGCTGATGTCGTCCAGCCCGTTCAGCAGCCGCCAGCGGGCGTTCTCGTCGAGCTCGAAGTCGGCGGTGATGCCCTCGGCGAGCACTTGGCGCTTCTCCAGGTCGACCGTGACCTCCGCGGTCGGGTCGGCCTCGGTCAGCTCCCACAGGGCGTCGACGACCTGCTGGTCGAGGACCACGGTCAACAGCCCGTTCTTCAGCGAGTTGCCTCGGAAGATGTCGGCGAACCGGGAGGAGACGACCGCCTTGAAGCCGAAGTTCTGCAGGGCCCAGACGGCGTGCTCACGGGAGGAGCCGGTGCCGAAGTCGGGGCCGGCCACCAGGACCGAGGCGCCCTTGCGCTCCGGGCGGTTGAGGACGAAGTTCTCGTCCTTCCGCCAGGCTTCGAAGAGCCCGTCCTCGAAGCCGTCCCGGGTGACTTTTTTCAGCCAGTGGGCGGGGATGATCTGGTCGGTGTCGACGTTGCTGCGGCGCAGCGGGACGGCCCGGCCGGCGTGTGCGGTGAATGCTTCCATGATTCTCAGACTCCGGCGGGCGTACGGGCGTCGGACAGGTCGGCCGGCGAGGCCAGATGGCCCAGCACGGCGGTGGCAGCGGCGACCTGCGGGGAGACCAGGTGGGTGCGGCCGCCCTTGCCCTGCCGGCCCTCGAAGTTGCGGTTCGAGGTGGAGGCGGAGCGCTCACCGGGGGCCAGCTGGTCGGGGTTCATACCGAGGCACATCGAGCAACCCGCGTGCCGCCATTCGGCGCCGGCGGCCTTGAAGACCTTGTCCAGGCCCTCCTCGACGGCCTGCAGGGCGACCCGCACGGAGCCGGGAACGACCAGCATCCGTACCCCGTCGGCGACCTGGCGGCCGTCCATGATGGCGGCCGCGTTGCGCAGGTCCTCGATCCGGCCGTTGGTGCAGGAACCTACGAAGACGGTGTCCACGCTGATCTCGCGCAGCGGCTGCCCGGCGGTCAACCCCATGTACTCCAGGGCCTTTTCCGCGGCGTTGCGCTCCGAGGCGTCCTCGTACGAAGCGGGGTCGGGGACGCTGGCCGACAGCGGCGCGCCCTGGCCGGGGTTGGTGCCCCAGGTGACGAACGGCGCCAGTTCGGCGGCGTCGATGACGACCTCGGCGTCGAACACCGCGTCGTCGTCGGTGCGCAGCGTCTCCCAGTACGCCACCGCGGCGTCCCAGTCCGCGCCCTGCGGGGCGTGGTCGCGGCCCTGGAGGTAGTCGAAGGTGGTCCGGTCGGGGGCGATCATGCCCGCCCGCGCTCCGGCCTCGATCGACATGTTGCAGATGGTCATCCGGGCTTCCATCGAGAGCTTCTCGATGGCGGAGCCGCGGTATTCCAGGATGTAGCCCTGGCCGCCGCCGGTGCCGATCCGGGCGATGATCGCGAGGATCAGGTCCTTGGCGGTGACGCTGTCGGGCAGTTCGCCCTCTACGGTGATCGCCATGGTCTTCGGGCGGGCCAGCGGCAGCGTCTGGGTGGCCAGTACGTGCTCGACCTGGCTGGTGCCGATACCGAACGCCAGCGCGCCGAACGCGCCGTGCGTGGAGGTGTGGGAGTCGCCGCAGACGACCGTGGTGCCGGGCTGGGTCAGCCCGAGCTGCGGGCCGACCACGTGCACGACGCCCTGCTCGACGTCGCCCAGCGGGTGCAGCCGGACGCCGAAGTCCGCGCAGTTCTTGCGCAGGGTCTCCAGCTGGGCGCGGGAGACCGGGTCCGCGATCGGCTTGTCGATGTCGAGGGTCGGGGTGTTGTGGTCCTCGGTGGCGATGGTGAGGTCGAGGCGCCGCACCGGGCGTCCGGCCTGCCGCAGACCGTCGAAGGCCTGCGGGCTGGTCACCTCGTGCAGCAGGTGCAGATCGATGAAGAGGAGGTCGGGCTCGCCATCGGCGCGCCGGACGACATGGTCGTCCCAGACCTTCTCCGCGAGTGTCCTACCCATCGCTTTCCCTCCGGCCGGCATCCTCGCCGGCCCAACTAGAGATCGGGTGCCGCCGTCCGGACCCCCGTGCGGGGCGGTGGCTACGGGCCGTTGTGGGGCCGCCCGTACAGGTTCGCAACTTCCCTGGAAAATTGAACTTGCGTTTCACAGAGTGAGACGCGAGTATCGTCGTATGGACAACTCTAGCGGCGTCGGCGTTCTCGACAAGGCAGCTCTGGTATTGAGCGCCCTGGAGTCCGGTCCGGCCACCCTCGCCGGGCTGGTCGCGGCGACCGGGCTCGCACGACCCACGGCCCACCGGCTGGCCGTGGCACTGGAACACCACCGCATGGTGGCGAGGGACATGCAGGGCCGCTTCATTCTCGGCCCCCGGCTGTCGGAACTCGCGGCGGCGGCGGGCGAGGACCGGCTGCTCGCCACGGCCGGACCGGTGCTCACCCACCTTCGCGACATCACCGGGGAGAGCGCCCAGCTCTACCGCCGGCAGGGCGACATGCGGATCTGTGTGGCGGCGGCGGAGCGGCTGTCCGGTCTGCGGGACACCGTGCCGGTCGGCTCCACGCTCACCATGAAGGCGGGCTCGTCCGCCCAGATCCTGATGGCGTGGGAGGAGCCGGAGCGCCTGCACCGGGGCCTCCAGGGCGCCCGCTTCACCGCGACGGCGCTCTCCGGCGTACGGCGCCGGGGCTGGGCCCAGTCGATCGGCGAGCGGGAACCGGGCGTCGCCTCGGTCTCCGCACCGGTACGCGGCCCCTCGAACCGGGTCGTCGCGGCGGTCTCGGTCTCCGGTCCGATCGAGCGGCTGACCCGTCACCCGGGCCGGATGCACGCCCAGGCCATCATCGACTCGGCCGCCCGGCTGAGCGAAGCGCTGCGCCGCACCGGCTGAACCGGCGCACCCCGCACAACCTCCGGCACCGGCCGCCCCAGCGTCGTGGCGGCCCCTTCAGAACCTCACGGCACCTCTCGCTCCACCTCGCCTCACCCCGCCTCGCCTCACCCCACTTCACCTGACTTCGCCGGTGAACGGTGCGCGAAGCGGTCCGCCGCCCGGCGCCCCCGGCTCTCGACCGGCAGTGACCCGGTCGCCGCGGCCAGTCCGTACGCCGGCATATCCGCGTAGATGGACTCGTAGCCGCCCTCGGGCACCACGTACGCCTCGTGCCACAGCCCCACGTGCTGCCGGGACTTCTTCTCCTTGCGGTTGATCATCGCCCACGCCTTGCGGTGGAACATGTCGGACGCCGCCGCGTACGCATACAGCTTCTCCCTCGACTCCCAGTACTGGACGACGTAGTACGTCCTGGGCGAGCCGAGCAGGAGGGTGTGCCCCAGCAGGCCCCTGCTCCTGTCCCCGCTCAATTCCCGCAGCATGCGCGGCATCGCGAGGAGGACCGGGAGCCAGTGGTGGACTCCCCTGAAGTGGTTGATCCGCATCCCGATCCAGGTCGGCCGGCTGCCGGTCGCCACCGCCCGTGAGGTGCTGAAGCACGCCGACGACGAGTCACTGGGCCGGACGATGCGCCTGGGCGCCGCACTCTGGTCGCTCCCGCACGGCCCGGAACCGGAGGAGGATGCGCCGGAGACGGTGGCCGCACGGGCCGAAGTCGACCGGCTCCTGGACCGGTTGGGGTGGACGACCGCCCAGGAGATCGGTTCGCTCTCCCCTGTTCACCGGTCCGTGGTGGCGTCGCTGGCCACGCTCATCCGCCTCGGATACCCCTGCGAGGGCGACTACTTGGCGGAGCAGGCGCGGCTGATGCATCAAGTGGCGGTCCGGGACCTGGACATGATGGAGACGTATCCCACCGAGGCGGAGCAGGTGGAGCACGCGGTCGCCTCCGCGGTCCTGTACGAACCGCTGCTGGCCGCTCTGCGGCGGCTGGCCCAGGAGGAGGAGTCCGCCCGGCGGTTCGGGCTCTGAACCCGTACGCAGGCAGGAAAAAGCAGAAGGCCCCTCACCGGAGTGAGGGGCCTTCTGTCTGTTGCTCTTGTACCCCCGACCGGATTCGAACCGGCGCTACTGCCGTGAGAGGGCAGCGTGCTAGGCCGCTACACAACGGGGGCCTGTGTCCTACGATTTGCTTGTCTTGCGCTGGGCTACCAGGACTCGAACCTAGAATGACGGTACCAGAAACCGTAGTGTTGCCAATTACACCATAGCCCATGGTGTTACAAGTACCCCCGACCGGATTCGAACCGGCGCTACTGCCGTGAGAGGGCAGCGTGCTAGGCCGCTACACAACGGGGGCCCTAGCGATCCTGCATCGAGAGCGTGGGTGCGACCCAGATGTTCTCGCGGGAAGGATCTGTACCCCCGACCGGATTCGAACCGGCGCTACTGCCGTGAGAGGGCAGCGTGCTAGGCCGCTACACAACGGGGGCGTGTTGTACAGATGAAGCTCTGCGCTGGGCTACCAGGACTCGAACCTAGAATGACGGTACCAGAAACCGTAGTGTTGCCAATTACACCATAGCCCACTGAAACGCAACCCTTGATGGGGTCTTATTTCCGTGTGCGCTTCCCGACCGGATCCTTCGGCCCGCTCGGGCGGCGCAGGAAGAACATTACCCGAAGGTGTCCGGCGCTCCAAAACGGGTATTGCGCGCCAACAGCCCGGGGAGCTGATCCAGACCGGTGATCCAGACCGGTGATCCGGGCCAGTTCGGGCCGCCCGCCACGCCCGTCCCGGTCCAGCCAGATGCCGCTCAGTCCCGCCGCCACCGCACCGGCCGCGTCGATGTCGGGGTGGTCGCCCACGTACACGACCTCTCGCGGCTCCAGCCCGAGGGCGTCGACGGCGGCGTGGAACGCCCCGGCCTCCGGCTTGGAGATGCCCAGTTCGACGGCGCACACCACGGCCTCGAAACGGTCGCGCACACCGAGAACACGCAGCTTCCGGTCCTGGTTGATGATGCTGGAGTTCGACAGCACGGCATGGCGATAGCCGTCCGCGAGCCGGTCCAGGGCCGGCACGGCGTCGGGGAAGAGCGACCAGGCGGCCTCGTAATGACCCGCGTGCCGAGCGAACCAGCGGTCGGCCTCCGCGTCCGTGAGCCGCCGCCCCAGGAACGTACGCACCCGCTCGCGCCGCTGCCCCTGGAAGTCGGTCTCCCCCGCGGCGAAACGCTCCCACTGCACATCGGTGATCGCCCGCCACGCGTCGAGGGCCCCTTCGGTGGACGCGTATCCCTCGGGCAGGCCCTCGTTCTCCAGATGCCTGCGCATGCCGACGCGGTCGGCGCCCGTGTAGTCGAAGATCGTGTCGTCGATGTCCCAGAGCACTGCTCGGATCGGCATACGGCCACGCTACCGCCGACCGGGCGGGCGCCGCCGCCCCGCGATGGTGTCCACGTCAGGTGGTGAGCAGGACACCGCCGTAGCTCGCCGCCGCGATGACCACCCAGGAGGCGAGGCCGAGAACGGCGGTCCTGGCTCCGGAGCGGGCGAGCGTCGGCAGGTGGACGGCGGTGCCGAGGCCGAAGAGCGCGGCGGCCAGCAGCAGTTCCTGCGCGGTGGCCGCGGCGTCGAGTGCTCCGGCGGGCAGCAGACCCGTGCTGCGCAGGGCCGTCATCGCCAGGAAGCCGATCAGGAACAGCGGCACCACGGCCGGGCGGCGCCCGCCCGCCTGCTGCCGGTCGCCCCGCCGGTCACCGGCCGCCCCGCGCGCCCGACGGCGGTAGGCCACGGCGACCCCGGCGACCAGCGGTGCGAGCATCGCCACCCTGATCAGCTTGACGAGCACGGCCTCACCGAGCGCGGTCGGCCCGGCCGTCTGCGCGGTGGCCACGACCTGGCCGACGTCGTGCACGCCGGCGCCCACCCAGCGGCCGAACTGCACGGTGTCCAGGCCCAGCGGATGGTGCAGCAGCGGCAGTACGGCGATGGCGAGGGTCCCGCACAGGGTGACCAGCGCGACCGAGGTCGCCACGTCGGCCGCGAGCCGCTCGTCGTCGTCCTCCTTGCCGAGCGCGCCGCTGACCGCGCTGATCGCGGAGGCTCCGCAGATCGAGTAGCCGGTGGCGATCAGCAGCGGCTGGTCGCCGGGCAGCCCGAGCTTCCGGCCGAGCCACCAGATCCCGAAGAAGGCCACCAGGACGACGCCGAACACCATGGCCACGGTCGCCCAGCCGAGCCCGAGGACGTCTCCGACGCTGAGCTTCAGCCCGAGCAGCACGATGCCGGCGCGCATCAGCCGCTTCCCGGCCGTCGAGAGCCCCGCCCGGCCCCGGCCGCGCACGAAGGGCCGCACGCCGGGAAGGTGCGCCGCCACGACTCCGAGCACCACCGCCGCCGTCAGCATCGGCACGGCGGGCAGCAGGGCGTGCACCCCCTCGGCCAGCCCGAGCCCGATGCCGGCCAGCGCGAGGCCGGGGGCGTTGCGGCGCACCGGACCCGGCGTGGACCCGGCGCCCCCGGACGACGGCTTCGCCGGCTGTCGCACGGGCGGCGACCAGGAGTGTTCGGTGTCCAGAGTCATGATCACCAGCGTGGTCGGGTTCCCCGCCGCCCGGTAGCCACGAACCGGAGCCCAGGTCATAGGGTTGCCCTATGAGGGTTTTCCTATGAGGGTTTTCCTATGAGCGAGCGCGGCGGGAACCAGGACCTCGGACAGCTGCCACTGCCCGATCTGCAGTCGTTGCAGCTGCTCGTCAGCGTGGCGGAGACCGGCAGCCTGGGCCGGGCGGCGACCCGGCTGCTCATCAGCCAGCCGTCGGCCAGTGCCCGGATGCGTACGCTGGAGCGCCGTCTCGGGCTCCAGCTGCTGGACCGCTCCACCGCGGGGTCCCGGCTGACCCCGGCCGGGGCGGTGGTGACCGACTGGGCGCGGACGGTGCTCGAAGGGGCCACCGCGCTGGTCGAGGGGGCCGCCGCGCTGCGCTCCCGGCAGGACAGCCGACTGCGGGTCGCCGCCAGTCTGACCATCGCGGAGGAGCTGATGCCCGGCTGGCTCGTCACCCTGCGGGAGAGCGCCCCGGACGCCCATGTCGGACTGACGGTGACCAACAGCTGGGGCGTGGTCGAGGCACTGCGGCGTGGCGGCTGCGATCTGGGGTTCATCGAGGGGCCCAGGGTCCCGGACGATCTGCACCGAACAGCGGTGGGGCGTGACCGGCTCGCGGTCGTGGTGGCCCCCGGTCACCCCTGGACCCGCCGCCGCAGCGCCCTGACGGGACGCGAGCTGGCCGACACCCCGCTGCTGCTGCGCGAGGCGGGCTCCGGCACCCGGGAGACGCTGGAGCGGGCGCTGCGCGCGTACGACGGCGTCGCCGTGCCGGTCCTTGAGCTCGGCTCCACCGCCCCGCTGCGCAGCGCCGCAGCCCGGGGGCTGGCGCCGGCCGTCCTCTCCGCGCTCGCCGTGCGGGAGGACGTGGCATCGGGCCGCCTGGTCGAGGTCGAGGTCACCCCGGCCGTCCGGCTGCAACGCGTGCTGCACGCGGTCTGGCCCAAGGGCCACGAACTGCCGGAGCCGGCCCTTCACCTGCTGCGGGTGGCCAAGCACCAGTAGCGGGTGAGGAGCCGGCTCGCGTGGTCAGCGGCCTGCTCGCACGGTCAGGCGGTGAGTTTCGCCAGTGCGGCGTCCACCCGGGCGAGGGTCTTCTCGCGGCCCAGGATCTCCAGGGACTCGAAGAGCGGCAGGCCGACCGTGCGGCCGGTGACGGCGACGCGGACCGGGGCCTGCGCCTTGCCGAGCTTCAGACCGTGCTCCTCACCCGCGGCGAGGACGGCGGCCTTGAGGGCGTCCGTGTTCCACTCCGCCTCGGTCAGCTTGGCGCGGGCCGTCACGAGCAGGGCGTAGGAGCCCTCCTTCATCGCCTTGGCCCAGGACGCCTCGTCGGTGACCGGCTCGTCAAGGAAGAGGAAGTCGACGTTGGCCGTGATCTCGGAGAGGACCGTGACGCGGGTCTGGGCGTGCGGGGCGATCGTCGCGAACAGGTCCGCGTCGAAGGCCTCCGGGGCCCAGGGGGCGAACGGCGCCTTCAGCCAGGGCCCGCAGGCCTCGGTGAAGGTCTTCACGTCGAGCCGGCGGATGTGCTCGGCGTTGACGTGCTCGCACTTCTTGAGGTCGAAACGGGCCGGGTTGGCGTTGACGTCCTCGATGTCGAACGCGGCGACCATCTCGTCGATGTCGAAGATGTCGCGGTCCTCCGCGATCGACCAGCCGAGCAGCGAGAGGTAGTTGAGGAGCCCCTCGGGCAGGAAGCCGCGCTCGCGGTAGAGGTTGAGCGAGGCCTGCGGGTCACGCTTGGAGAGCTTCTTGTTGCCTTCGCCCATGACGTACGGCAGGTGGCCGAACGCGGGGGTCTGCTTGGCGATACCCAGCTCGATGAGCGCCCGGTACAGGGCGATCTGGCGGGGGGTGGAGGAGAGCAGGTCCTCGCCGCGCAGGACGTGGGTGATCTCCATCAGCGCGTCGTCGACCGGGTTGACCAGCGTGTAGAGCGGGGCGCCGTTGGCGCGGACGATGCCGTAGTCCGGCACGTTCTCCGGCTGGACGGTGATGTCGCCGCGGACCAGGTCGGTGAAGGTGATCGCCTCGTCGGGCATCCGGAAGCGGACGATCGAGGTGCGGCCCTCGGCCTCGTACGCGGCCTTCTGCTCCGCGCTCAGGTCGCGGCAGTGGCCGTCGTAACCGGAGGGCTTGCCGGCGGCGCGGGCGGCGTCGCGGCGGGTGTCGAGCTCCTCGGTCGTGCAGTAGCAGTGGTACGCGTGGCCGGCCGCGAGGAGCTTGTCGGCGACGTCCTGGTAGATGTCCATCCGCTGCGACTGGCGGTACGGGGCGTGCGGGCCGCCGATCTCGGGGCCCTCGTCCCAGTCGAGACCGAGCCAGCGCATCGAGTCCAGGAGCTGCTCGTACGACTCCTCGGAGTCGCGCGCCGCGTCGGTGTCCTCGATGCGGAAGACCAGGGTGCCCTGGTGGTGCCGGGCGAAGGCCCAGTTGAAGAGGGCCGTCCGGACCAGGCCGACGTGGGGGTTGCCGGTCGGGGAGGGACAGAAACGTACGCGTACGTCGGTGTTAGCCACGCTTGATCACCTTGTTGGTGAGAGTGCCGATGCCTTCGATGGAGACGGCGACCTCGTCGCCGACGTGCAGGGGGCCGACCCCTGCGGGGGTGCCGGTGAGGATCACATCGCCCGGGAGCAGCGTCATGGCTTCCGTGATGTGGACGACCAGGTCCTCGATGGAGCGGATCATCTCGCTCGTCCGGCCCAGCTGGCGTTGCTCACCGTTGACCGTGGCCTGGATGGTGAGGTCGCTGGGGTCGAGGTCGGTCTCCACCCAGGGGCCGAGCGGGCAGGAGGTGTCGAAGCCCTTGGCCCTGGCCCACTGCTTCTCGCGCTTCTGGGCGTCACGCGCGGTGACGTCGTTGGCGCAGGTGTAGCCGAAGATGACGTCCTTGACCCGCTCGCGCGGCACTTCGCGGCACATCCGGCCGATGACCACGGCCAGTTCGGCCTCGTGGTGCACCTCTTCGGAGAAGGAGGGGTACTCGATGGCGTCGCCGGAGCCGATCACCGAGGTGGTGGGCTTGAAGAAGGCGACGGGGACGTCGGGGACCTCGTTGCCGAGTTCCGCGGCGTGCTCCGCGTAGTTGCGGCCGATGGCCACGACCTTGTTGGGGAGCACGGGCGGCAGCAGCCGGACCTTGTTCAGCGGGACCTTGGTCCCGGAGAGCTCGAACTCGGCGTACGGGATGCCCTTGATGATGTCGAGGACGAGACCATCGGGCCCGTCGCCCTCGACGGCGCCGAAGGCGACATTGCCGTCGATGGAGAACCTGGCGATGCGCACGGGAAGCTGTGGCCCCTCACTTGCTGGCTGACTGAAGACTGAGGCTCCAGGCTAACGCCCGTGAGGGGAGAGGCCGCGCGTATTACTCCGCGGCGGCAGTGGCGGAGGCGGGGGCGACCATGAGGATCGTGCGGCGGGGGTTGGCCGTCTGCGTCGGCAGGTCGAGCGCGTGCTCCGGCCGCTCCGGCGTCTGCAGCGCTTCGGCGTCCTTGAGGTGCGCCAGCGTCGTGCGCCGGGGGTTGGCAATGTTGCGGAACATCATCGTCGTCTTCATCTGCCGTTCGGACCCTGTCGGTAGGGGCGCCGCCGGAGGGGCGCCGGTTGTCGGTTCTGCCATCCCTGTAAAGCGTCAGGCTAAACATCCAATTCCCTCCCGGAGCCCGGAAGAGACGACGATCATCATGTGAGTTTGCTCACCAGTGACCCGACAATTACCTCAATCCGGACGGTCGCTCCGGCCGACCAAACCAGACATTGCATCACTGAATCGACCATTCCGCTCCTGATCATGTCGTCTGGGACACCCGTCACCCTCACCTGATTCACCCTCAATAGTCCGGTTTGACGGCGAACCGGCTCCACGGCTTGTTACGCAGCCATCACAACGTGTCACCCAGGTCACAGCCCGGTACCTGGCCCTTGTTGGAGATCCTGCGTTGTGCTGGAATTCCACGCACCGCCGCAGGTTTCAGGCCGGCGCGCAGGGGGCGCAACGCAGCGCCGATCCGAGTGGCGGCGGGAAGGGGAAGAACGCCGGTCACTCACGACCACCATGGGGCGGTACAACGCCCCACGACGCCGACACCGTTCCATCCGTCCATGACGGGGGGAACGCCTGGTCCAGAGGTTGCGACGCTAGTGCAGGGACGTTTCAAGAGGGATGGCAGCGCAGCGGCTGAACAGGAGCCGCGCGGCGGGACCGACCGCGGCTCCTCGCCCCAGCACGCCCAGAACCCCGGACCGGCCGCGGCCGGCGACACCACGGACCGCGCCAAGCGCTCCGGCGCACCGTCGGGCGACAACGCCGACGCGGTCGCGTCACCGAAGCCCCAGGGCCCGGTCAACACCGGATCGCGGGTAGCTCTGCGCAACTGGCGCATCAGCACGCGCCTGGTCTCCCTGCTCGCCCTCCCCGTGGTCGCGGCGACCACCCTGGGTGGCCTCCGCATCAACGACTCCATGAACGACATCCAGCAGCTGGAGCACATGCAGCTGCTGACCCAGATGACCAAGCAGGCGACCTCGCTGGCCCAGGCGCTCCAGGAGGAGCGCGACCGGTCGGCCGGCCCGCTGTCCAATGGAGTGCCGGCCGACGACTTCAAGGTCACCGAGCCCCGGAAGAAGACCGACCGGGCCAAGAAGGCCTTCTTCGACGCGACGAACGACATCGGCGACACCGAGGGCGACGAGGCGCTGGAGAGCATCCACTCCAGCGTCCAGCAGATCGCCTCGCAGCTGGGCGGCATCCGCGACATCCGCAAGCAGGCGTTCGCCAAGGGCACGCCGAGCCTTCAGACCGTCGACGCGTACAGCCAGCTGATCACCTCGCTGCTGAGCCTCTCGCAGGACATGGCGCAGGCGACCAGCAGCCCCGAGATGATCAAGCGGACCCGCGCCCTGGCGGCCTTCTCCTCCGCCAAGGAGTACGCCTCGGTCCAGCGCGCGGTCATCGCCGCGGCGCTGCCGGGCGGCAACGACAAGCAGCCGAAGCTCGATTCGAACGACCGGCAGTTCGGCCTGGCGGCGCTGCGCAAGGAAGAACTGGCGCGTCGCTCGTTCGAGTTGATCTACACGACCACCGGCAACAGCGCGGCCGAGCTGACCGCCACGCTCGACGAGGGCAACCCGGAGATCAAGGCCGCCGACACCTACGCCAAGAAGGTGCTCGACAGCCCGACCAGCATGACCGGGACGGCCCGGCGTTCGTACCTCGACTGGTACGACCAGGACTCCACCAAGATCCAGGCCATGAAGCAGATCGAGGAGACGCTCCTCAGCGACATGGAGGGCAAGGCGCGCGAACTGCGCGACGAGTCCCAGCGCGAGGCGATCATCTCCGGTGCGCTCATCCTGCTGGTGCTCGGTGTCTCGCTGGTCGGCGCCTTCGTCGTCGCCCGGTCGATGATCCGCTCGCTGCGCCGGCTCCAGGACACGGCCACCCGCGTCGCCCAGGACCGGCTGCCGGAGCTCGTCAAGCAGCTCTCCGAGGCCGACCCGCAGGACGTCGACACCTCGGTCGAGTCCGTCGGTGTGCACTCCCGTGACGAGATCGGCAAGGTCGCCGCGGCCTTCGACGACGTGCACCGCGAGGCCGTCCGGCTCGCCGCCGAGCAGGCCCTCCTCCGGGGCAACGTCAACGCGATGTTCACCAACCTCTCGCGTCGTTCGCAGGGCCTCATCCAGCGTCAGCTCTCGCTCATCTCCGAGCTGGAGTCGCGCGAGGCCGACCCGGACCAGCTGTCCTCGCTCTTCAAGCTCGACCACCTCGCGACCCGTATGCGCCGCAACGGCGAGAACCTCCTCGTCCTCGCGGGCGAGGAGCCGGGCCGCCGGTGGACCCGTCCGGTGCCGCTGGTCGACGTGCTCCGTGCCGCCGCCTCCGAGGTGGAGCAGTACGAGCGCATCGAGCTGGCAGCGGTGCCCGCCACCGAGGTCGCCGGCCGGGTCGTCAACGACCTCGTGCACCTCCTGGCCGAGCTGCTGGAGAACGCCACGTCGTTCTCCTCGCCGCAGACCAAGGTCCGGGTCACCGGTCACGCGCTGCCCGACGGCCGGGTGCTCGTCGAGATCCACGACACGGGTATCGGCCTCTCCCCCGAGGACCTCGCGGCGATCAACGAGCGGCTCGCCTCGCCGCCCACCGTGGACGTCTCGGTCTCCCGCCGCATGGGTCTGTTCGTGGTCGGCCGACTGTCCCTGCGTCACGGCATCCGCATTCAGCTGCGGCCCTCCGACTCCGGGGGCACGACCGCGCTGGTCATGCTCCCCGTCGATGTCGCGCACGGCGGCAAGATGCCGGTGCCGAAGCAGGCCCAGGGCCAGCAGCCCGCTCCCGGCGGACTGCTCGCCGGTGGCGCACCCGCGCCGCGCCCCGGCCTCGACAGCGCTCAGTCGGCGCCCGGCGGCCGGCTCCCCGCCGGTCCCGGTGCCACCCGCGGTCAGGTCGGTGCGGGCTCCGGTCCGCGTGCCGCGCTGCCCGCCCGGGACACCGGTGCCCGGTCCCAGAACCCGCAGGGCCAGCCGGGACAGCCCGGCCAGAACGGACCGGGTGCGCCGAACGGCCGGCCCGGTCAGCAGGGCTCCGACTTCCAGAGCGCCGGGCTCTCCGGCACCGGCCCGCAGGCCCGGCAGCCGCAGGACGGCTCACGCCAGGATCCGCCGCGTCAGGGCGGCGGCCTCTCCGGCGCCTTCGGCGGCGGTGCCCGGCTGGGCGCCCGCGGCCAGGGCGGCGGCGCCGGGCGTACGGACCCGGGTCAGGGCAGCCTGTTCAGTCAGCGGCGTCCGGAGCAGAGCGGCCAGGGCAACGGCCCCGGCCGGCAGAATCCGGCGGGCCAGGGCGGCGGCTTCCCGCAGTCCGGCGGTCCCGGCCAGAACGGCCGCCAGCTGCCCCCGGTCGGCGGTCCGCGTGCGGAGCTGCCCGGCGGCAACCCCGTACCGGCCGCGCCGAACGGTGGATTCCCCGCTCCGCAGCGCCCGCAGGCCACCAGCTGGGGCTCCGAGGATCAGTCCGCACCCCAGCAGCGCTCCCCGCTCGACGCCCCCCGGGGCCACGAGGAGCCCGAGTCCACCAACCAGTTCCAGCGGCCGCTGAGCCCGCCGCCGCTCACCCCTCGCCGTCCGATGGACGACCGGCAGGGACCGGGCTCCACCTCGGAGTTCGCCCGCCCGGACTTCTCGGCGCCCGCTCCGGGTGCGCAGACGCCGGACCCGGCGAGCACCGCGCAGTTCCCCCGCCCCGACTTCGGCCGGCCGCAGAACCAGGGCCAGGGCCTGGGACCGGGACAAGACCAGGGCCTGGGCCAGGGGCAGGGGCAGCCCGGACCGGTCCGGCGCGACCGGGGCAACGAGGACTTCGGTGCTCCGCGGCCGCCCGTCGCGCCGCAGGACCCGCAGTACCGGCCGGCCCTGCCGCAGCAGCCTCAGCAGCCAGAGGCGCTGCCGCCGGCCTCCGGGCCCGGCGACGGCCGTACGCCGCTGTACGACACGCTGGAGACCAACTGGTTCCACGGTCCGCAGCAGAACGGCCAGTACCAGAACGGCCAGCAGCAGGGCCAGCAGCCGAACCACCAGCAGGGCCAGCAGCACGGGCAGCAGCCGAACCACCAGCAGCAGCCCGCCGCGCCGCAGGCATCCGGCTTCCCTCAGCAGCAGCCCGCCGAGGAGCGTCCCGCACCGCCCGCACCGCAGCGTGGACCGGGCGACACCAACGGCGTCACGAGCTCCTGGCGCGCCTCGCCGAACGACGAACTCGGCCGGCAGGCGGAGCGGGTGAAGAAGCCCGCAGCAGGCGGAATTACCACTTCCGGTCTGCCTCGCCGGGTACCGCGTGCCAATCTGGTGCCGGGCACCGCCCAGCAGCAGAATCACCAGTCCGGTCCCCAGGTCTCGCGTGCGCCCGATGATGTGCGCGGGCGTCTTACCAATCTCCGCCGGGGCATTCAGCAGGGGCGTCAGGCCAACAACGGCCAGTCGACCGGCAGTTTCCCCATCGGCCCCACTCACCAGCAGGAGCGTTAGTTGAGCCCGATGAGTCAGGCCGCGCAGAATCTGAACTGGCTGATCACCAACTTCGTGGACAACACCCCCGGGGTGTCGCACACGGTGGTGGTCTCCGCGGATGGCCTGCTGCTGGCGATGTCCGAAGGTTTCCCGCGCGACCGCGCCGACCAGCTGGCGGCTGTCGCCTCCGGTCTGACCTCGCTGACCGCGGGCGCCTCCCGGATCTTCGAAGGCGGCGCCGTCAGCCAGACCGTGGTGGAGATGGAACGCGGGTTCCTCTTCCTGATGTCCGTCTCCGACGGTTCCTCACTTGCCGTACTCGCCCATCCGGACGCCGACATCGGTCTGGTCGGGTACGAAATGGCGCTTCTGGTCGACCGGGCGGGCACCGTCCTCACCCCGGACCTCCGCGCCGAGCTCCAGGGCAGCCTGCTCCACTAGGCGGCCGTGAATCGGTGACACAGACGATTACCCCAGGTATTGCAATCAACCCTCGCCCGTCCGGCCGCTTACAGCCCCCCACCGGCCCCTTCCGACGGCAAGCCGACATCCTGCTGTCACGCCCGGAGGATTCATGACCCCGCCACCCGCCTCACCCGATCCGTACGGCGCGCTGAACCACGCGTCGTACGAAGGTGAAGGCGACCAGCCGCTGGTTCGTCCGTACGCCATGACCGGCGGCCGGACCCGACCGCGCTACCAGCTAGCGATAGAGGCTCTGGTCAGCACCACAGCCGACCCCGCGCACCTGGGAACGCTGCTCCCCGAGCACCAGCGGATCTGCCACCTGTGCCGCGAGGTCAAGTCGGTGGCCGAGGTGTCGGCCCTGCTGTCGATGCCGCTCGGCGTGGCCCGGATCCTCGTAGCGGACCTGGCGGAAGCCGGCATGGTGGCCATCCACCAGCCGGGCAACGGAGAGGCCGGCGGCGCGCCGGATGTGACACTGCTCGAAAGGGTGCTCAGTGGACTTCGCAAGCTCTAGTGGCGGTGCCGCCCGTGCCACCACCTCGGCGAAGATCGTGGTGGCAGGCGGGTTCGGCGTGGGTAAAACCACGTTTGTCGGTGCTGTTTCGGAGATCAATCCGCTGCGCACCGAAGCCGTGATGACGTCCGCGTCCGCGGGCATCGACGACCTCACACACACCGGAGGCAAGACCACCACCACGGTGGCCATGGACTTCGGACGCATCACCCTGGACCAGGACCTGATCCTGTACCTCTTCGGTACACCCGGCCAGGACCGCTTCTGGTTCATGTGGGACGACCTCGTACGCGGCGCCATCGGCGCGGTCGTGCTGGTCGACACCCGCCGTCTCGCCGACTGCTTCCCGGCCGTCGACTACTTCGAGAACAGCGGACTCCCCTTCGTCATCGCCCTCAACGGCTTCGACGGACACCAGCCCTACACCCCCGACGAAGTCCGCGAAGCGCTCCAGATCGGGCCGGACACGCCGATCATCACGACCGACGCCCGGCACCGCGGTGACGCCAAGAGCGGTCTGATCACGCTGGTGGAGCACGCATTGATGGCAAGGCTCAAGTAGGCACAAGTCGGTATTGCCATACGGCAGTTAAAGTAGTCACACGGGGGCGGACTGTGTCCTTTGACACGATCCGCCCCCGTGTTCATAACGTTTCGAAAGAGAATTACCTCACGGTCGACACCCGATGCGTACGCGCGGTACCACTGTGCTCAACTGAGCCCCGCCTTTTGGCGGGGCTCGTTCTTTATGCCCGTTTTATCTGAGGCCTGCGCCACTTGGAATCGCCGGTCCCGACTGTTTGGAACGCGGCCGTTCCACGTGCTGCAATTCGACGAACTCCCGAGTAGCACGGCCCTGAACAAACACGGCACAACGTAGGTGCCGACGCCGAGAGGTTGTTGGTCGAGTGAGGCGTAACAACGAGGGCTCCACGGCGCAGCCGGAGCGGGGCAACTTCACCCCGCCGCGCGCCGCGGCGTCGTCCGCCGACGTGTCCGAAGGGACCCCGGCCGGTGGCAGCACCAGCCGGATGTCCCCACGCAACTGGCGGGTGCCCACCCGGCTGAACGCGATCCTCCTGATCCCCGTACTGGTCGGGCTGGTCATGGGCGGCTTCCAGGTGAAGGGCTCGATCGACACCTGGCAGGAGGCCCAGGACGCCGAGAAGACCGCGCTGATCGTGCGGGCGGCCTCCGAGTACGGCCAGGCGCTGCTGAACGAGCGCGACCTCAGCGCTCAGCCGCTGCTCTCCAACAAGCGCGACGCGGCGGCCGTCTCCGAGGTACGGGCCACCACCGACGCAGCCGCCGACAAGTTCGACACGGCCGTGAAGGGCATGCCCAAGAAGGCGGGACTGGAGCGGCGCCTCAAGCTGTTCCGGCTGGAGGAGCCCACTCTTCCCGATCTGCGCAAGGCCGCCTATGCCGAGGCCATGGACCCGGTGAAGACGGAAGAGGGCTACGTCCAGGTCCAGCACTCCCTCATGGAGTTCTGCAACGAGCTCGGTCTCGGCACCGGCAACATCACCAGTTACGGCCGTACCGTCTACGCGATCGAGCTGGCCAAGGCTGCAGAATCGCTTCAGCGCTCCATCGGCATGCACCTGCTGGTACGGCCCAGCCAGGAAAAGGGCAAGTTCAACGACCAGGTCAAGGCCTTCGGCTCGTACAACTACCTGGAGCAGATCGCCCTCGGTGAGTTCACCTCCGGCGGTACGGAGGCCGACGCGGCCCGGCTGAAGAAGGTCATGACGGGCAAGGCGGCCGAGGGCGCTGCCCAGGTCAAGTCCGCCAAGGAGAAGGCCGACGCGGCGGGCGCCCCGTTCGTGACGCCGCCCACCGTGAACGGCTCGGTCTACGACGGCATGGCCCAGCAGCTCGGGCTGGGCCGTACGCCCGCCGAGCTCAAGGCGAAGGGGATCACCCCGGAGACCTGGATGTCCGCCGCCACCGCGAAGTTCGACGGGTACACCACGGTCGAGGAAGAGCTCGTCGACAAGGCCGTGACCGAGGCCGCGGACATCTCGTCCGGCGCCCGCACCGACGCCATCGTCAACGCCGCGATCGTGATCGTCGCCCTGCTGGCCGCGTTCGTCCTGGCCGGGCTCATGGCCCGCCAGATGAGCCGCTCGATGCGCCGGCTGCGCAACGCCGCCTTCGGTATCGCGGAGCAGCGGCTGCCCTCGCTCGTCGACCAGCTGTCCCGGACCGACCCGGGCCGGGTGGACACCCGCGTGCAGCCGATCCCGATCAACAGCCAGGACGAGATCGGTGAGGTCGCCCGCGCCTTCGACCAGGTGCACCGCGAGGCGGTCCGGCTCGCGGCCGAGCAGGCCATGCTCCGGGGCAACGTCAACGCGATCTTCACCAACCTGTCGCGCCGCAACCAGTCGCTCATCGAGGGCCAGCTGACCCTCATCACCGACCTGGAGAACAACGAGGCCGATCCGGACCAGCTGGAGAGCCTCTTCCGGCTGGACCACCTCGCGACCCGGATGCGCCGCAACGGCGAGAACCTCCTCGTCCTCGCCGGCGAGGAGCCCGGCCGCCGCTGGAACCAGCCGGTGCCGCTGGTGGACGTGTTGCGCGCCGCCTCCTCCGAGGTGGAGTCCTACGAGCGCATCGAGCTCTCCGGGGTGCCGGAGAGCGAGATCCACGGCCAGTCCGTCACCGACCTCGTCCACCTGCTGGCCGAGCTGCTGGAGAACGCCACGACGTTCTCCTCGCCGCAGACCAAGGTGCGGGTCACCGCGACCCGGCTGCCGGACAGCCGCGTGATGATCGAGATCCACGACAAGGGCATCGGCCTCACCGCCGAGGACTTCGCCGACATCAACCACAAGCTGGCCAACCCGCCGACGGTGGACGCCGCGGTCTCCCAGCGCATGGGCCTGTTCGTGGTCGGCCGGCTGGCCGACCGCCACGGCATCCGGGTCCAGTTGCGCCCCTCCGGCGAGCAGGCCGGAACGACCTCGCTGGTCATGCTGCCCGACGCCATCACCCACGGTGGCGGCGGCGAGGGCGCGCCCACGCCGGACGACTTCACGGTCTCCTCGATCATTCCGCAGCAGCAGGCGTTCGACGCGCCGCCGCTCCAGCCCCAGCTGCGTACGGCGGCCGAGCTCGGCTTCGACGACTCCCGCTACGTCGAGGGGTCGGAGGAAGCCGCACAGCTCGACCCGGTGGGCCGCTCGCTGATGCGCGAGGAGCGCCGCGCCGCCCTGGAGACGCAGACCGGCGCCGGGGAGCAGACGGCGTTCCCGCAGCAGGAGTCCCAGGAGCAGTACCCGCAGGCGGCGTACGAGGAGGCCCCCTACGCCCCCGCGGACCCGTACGCGCTGGAACCCCGGCAGGACGGCCAGTACGCCCCGGAGCCGCGGCAGCAGGACGGGCAGCAGCAGGAGCAGGAACAGCAGCAGTACGGACAGCCGGCGTACGAGGGCGGCTACGACCCGTTCCGCGGTGACACCGGCTACGTCCAACAGCCCGACTACCAGCGGCAGAATGGCTATCCGGAGTCGGCATACCCGGCCCCCGGGACACCTCAGCAGGCTTACGACGGGCAGTACGCCACCCAGCCCCAGCAGGAGAAGTGGCCGGATCAGGGCGGCTATCAGGGTGGTTACGAAGCTCCGGTCCAGGCCGAACCGGAATCTGTTGGGAGCGCCCCCGCAGAATCGCCGGACAGCGTAGGCTTCGACCGTTCGGGCCCCGTGCCGAACTCCGGCCACGAGATGACCGAGGCCGGTCTGCCGCGCCGGGGCGGCCAGCAGCACTGGCAGCCCACCGGACGCGGGAACGAGCGGCCCGCCGCCGCGCAGGAGCAGCCGCAGGGGCAGGAGCCGCCGCAGCAGCCCCTGTCCGCACAGCAGGACGCGGACAGCACGGACGGGGCGGACGGAACGGACGACTGGCGGTCGGCGAACGACGAGCGCTGGGAGCGGGCCGAGCAGCTCCGGGACCCGAAGGCGGGCGGGGTCACCCCCTCCGGTCTTCCCCGGCGCGTCCCCAAGGCCAACCTGGTCGAGGGCACGGCCGAGCAGACCCAGCAGGGCGGCCCCCAGGTCTCCCGCGCCCCGGAGGACGTGCGTGGCAGGTTGAGCAACCTGCGGCGGGGAGTCCTGCGGGGACGTAACGCGGGTTCGGACAGCAGTAATACCTACAACCAGGAGCGTTAGTGTGAGCCCGATGAGCCAGGCGGCGCAGAATCTGAACTGGTTGATCACCAACTTCGTGGACAACACCCCCGGGGTGTCGCACACGGTGGTGGTCTCCGCCGACGGACTCCTGCTGGCGATGTCCGAGGGATTTCCGCGTGACCGCGCCGACCAGCTGGCGGCTGTCGCCTCCGGTCTGACCTCGCTGACCGCGGGTGCCTCGCGGATCTTCGAGGGCGGCGCCGTGAATCAGACAGTTGTGGAGATGGAGCGAGGATTCCTCTTCATCATGTCCGTCTCCGATGGATCTTCCTTGGCCGTCCTTGCACACCCGGACGCCGATATCGGTCTGGTTGGGTACGAAATGGCGCTTCTGGTGGATCGCGCCGGCGGTGTCCTCACTCCGGACCTCCGCGCCGAACTTCAGGGAAGCCTTCTTAACTAGTAGACAGACAGTGCGTTTCGCGTCACCGCGCCATAGGGTGCGGTGGCGCGGACCCACTGGGACCGGGACCGGCAGGCGGAGGAGGAATCGTGGGTACACCCCCAGGCGAGCACCAGTTCAACGGTGGTCAGCAGGTACCGGGTGAGCACAGGGGCGATGGCTTCGACTTCCCCTCTCAGCCCGGCAGACAGGGCGGACAGCAGCCTTTTCAGCCGTTCCGGCAGTCTCGGCGCGCCCAGGGCTCCGACGACTGGCCGCACCAGGACGCGCGCGGCTCGGACGACTGGCCCCAGCAGCCGCAGCAGCCTCAGCGGCCGCACCGGTACGACTCCCCGCAGCCGCCGCCCCGCATCGAGCCGGTGCAGCCGCGGTGGACCCCCGAGCCGGCCGCTCCCGCCGCGCACAATCCGCTGGTTCGTCCGTACGCCATGACAGGTGGACGGACCCGACCGCGCTACCAACTCGCCATTGAGGCGTTGGTCAGTACGACGGCTGATCCGTCCCGGCTGCAAGGGCAGTTGCCCGAGCACCAGCGGATCTGCCGACTGTGCATCGAGATCAAGTCAGTGGCCGAGATTTCGGCCCTGCTCTCGATCCCTCTCGGCGTTGCCCGGATCCTCGTAGCCGACCTGGCTGAGGCCGGACTCGTCGCTATCCACCAGCCCGGCGGCGAAGAGTCCGCCGGCGGCCAGCCAGATGTGACACTGCTCGAAAGGGTGCTCAGTGGACTTCGCAAGCTCTAGCGGCGGAGCGGCCCGCTCCACTACCTCGGCGAAGATCGTGGTGGCAGGGGGCTTCGGCGTGGGTAAAACCACGTTTGTCGGTGCTGTTTCGGAGATCAATCCGCTGCGCACCGAAGCCGTGATGACGTCCGCGTCCGCGGGCATCGACGACCTCACACACACCGGGGACAAGACCACCACCACGGTGGCCATGGACTTCGGACGCATCACCCTGGACCAGGACCTGATCCTGTACCTCTTCGGTACACCCGGCCAGGACCGCTTCTGGTTCATGTGGGACGACCTCGTACGCGGCGCCATCGGCGCCGTCGTACTCGTCGACACCCGCCGTCTCGCGGACTGCTTCCCGGCCGTCGACTACTTCGAGAACAGCGGGCTGCCCTTCGTCATCGCCCTCAACGGCTTCGACGGACACCAGCCCTACACCCCCGACGAAGTCCGCGAAGCGCTCCAGATCGGGCCGGACACGCCGATTCTGACTACGGACGCGCGGCATCGGGCGGATGCGAAGAGTGCGCTGATCACGTTGGTGGAGCATGCGTTGATGGCGCGCCTGCGGTAGGGCCTGCGGCCCGCTTCCGCGGATATACGTGAGGCCCCGCGCCCCTTTGCTGGGGGTGCGGGGCCTTTCTCTGTGGTGCGCCCGGCCTTCGGCCGTGCTTTGTCCTCAATCGCCGGACGGGCTTGATTTGGCCGGCCCGGGCTTGGTCTGGCTTGTGGCGGTCAGCCCTGCCAGCTGTGGGGGGCGCGGAAGCCCGGGGTGCGTTCCAGGCGGCGCCAGCCGGCTGTGTCGCGGCCCCGGTGGGCGGGGGTGGCAGCGGCGGGCTGGGAGGCGGCGCGGGCGAGCAGGACCGCGGTTATGGCGGCCAGCTCCTCGGGGTCGGCCAGACCCTTCTCGACGCGCAGCACGGACTCGGCGGCAGTGGTCATGGGTGTTCTCCGTCTTCTCGGCAGGCTTGCGGACTACTGCGGGGGGTTGCCGTGCTTGCGGGACGGCAGGTCTGCGTGCTTGGTGCGGAGCATGGCCAGGGAGGCGATCAGGACCTCGCGGGTCTCGGCGGGGTCGATGACGTCGTCGACCAGACCGCGCTCTGCGGCGTAGTAGGGGTGCATGAGTTCGGCCTTGTACTCCTTGACCATGCGGGTCCGCATCGCCTCGGGGTCCTCGGCATCCGCGATCTGGCGGCGGAAGATGACGTTGGCGGCACCCTCGGCACCCATCACCGCGATCTCGTTGGTCGGCCAGGCATAGGTGAGGTCGGCGCCGATGGACTGGCTGTCCATGACGATGTACGCACCGCCATAGGCCTTGCGCAGGATCAGCGAGATCCTCGGCACCGTGGCGTTGCAGTAGGCGTAGAGCAGCTTCGCCCCGTGCCGGATGATTCCACCGTGCTCCTGATCCACACCGGGCAGGAAGCCGGGTACGTCCAAAAGAGTGACGATGGGGATGTTGAAGGCGTCACACATCTGGACGAACCTGGCGGCTTTTTCGCTGGCCTCGATGTCCAGGACACCGGCCAGGGCCTGCGGCTGGTTGGCGACGATGCCGACGACCTGGCCGTCGAGGCGGGCCAGTGCGCAGATGATGTTGCGGGCCCAGCGCTCGTGGACCTCCAGGTAGTCGCCGTCGTCGACGAGCTCCTCGATGACCTTGTGCAT
>NZ_JBVJMU010000018.1:0-188395 GCF_055584045.1 Streptomyces sp. NPDC104307 | reverse complement strand
CGTGGGGGGTTGGTTGTGGGGGGGGGGGGTCCAAACCCCCCGCCGGGGGGGGGGGGGGGGGGGGGGGTGGGGGGCGCCCCCCCGGGGGCGCTGCCCCCGGACCCCCGCTCCTCAATCGCCGGAGGGGCTTGACGTGGCCCGGTGAGCCCGGATGCGCTGGAGTCACCCGGTGAGCCCGGATGCGTCGGAGGGGCGGGAAGCGGTCGGCCGACTACGCCGAGCGCGACAGCGCGTCCCCGTGGATCGGGTCCGCGAACGGGCGGCCGGAGGCGAAGCGTTGGAGCTCGTCCAGGGCCTGGTCCGCCATCCGGTGCAGCTCGTTGCCGAGGGAGCCCGCGATATGTGGGGTCAGCAGCACGTTCGGCAGGTCGAAGAGCGGTGAGGACTCGGGCGGCAGCTCTGGGTCCGTCACGTCCAGGACGGCGTGCAGCCGTCCCCGTACCAGCTCTGTGACCAGGGCCGGCTCGTCGATCAGCGAACCGCGTGCGGTGTTGATGAGGGTGGATCCGTCCGGCATCGCCGCAAGTTGCGCGGCGCCGATCAGCCGGCGGGTGGCCGGCAGCTCCGGCGCGTGGACGGAGACGATCCCGCTGCGGGCGCAGAGCTCGTCCAGAGGGACCGGCTCCGCACCGAGCCGGGTGGCCGCGGCGGGCTCCAGGTACGGGTCGTACAGCAGGACCTCGAAGTCGAACGGCCGCAGCAGCTCGATGACCCGGCGCCCGGTCCGGGACGCGCCGACGATGCCCACCGTGCGGCCGTGGTTGCCCCAGCCGTCGAGCTCCTCGCGCCAGTCGTGCGCGGCGCGCAGCTCCCGGTAGCGGCGGGCGCTGCCCAGCACGTTCTTGCCCGCGAAGAGGATCGCGGCCAGCGTGTACTCGGCCACCGGCCGGGCGTTCGCGGCGGCCACGGAGGTGACCTGGATGCCCCGTTCCCAGCACGCGTCCGTGATGTGGTGCTTGACGCTGCCCGCGGCGTGCACGACCGCGCGCAGCCGGGGCGCGGCCGCGAGGACCGCCTCGGTGAGCGGGGGCGCGCCCCAGCAGGTGAGCAGGACCTCGGCCCCGTCCAGCGCGGCGGCGACCTGCGGGGACGGGTCGGCCAGTTGGTGGGCGACGAGATCCGGATCGGTGCGGACGAGGCCGGTCAGCCGGTTCCGGTGGGCGGGAGTGAGCAGCCGTTCTGCGATCCCCGGTCCCATCGCCAGGAGCGCGGCGGGCCGGGTGTCAGTGGTGTGGGGCATGGTGGAACTCGGGCTCCTCGGATGTCACTTGACGCTGCCGGCGGTGAGACCGGCCTTCCAGTGACGTTGCAGGGTGATGAAGGCGATGATCAGCGGAGCGACGGCGAGGAGGGATCCGGTGACGACCATCGGATAGAAGCTGGGGTCGGCGTTGGCGGTGCTGTGCCAGTTGTAGAGGCCGAGGCTCAGCGGGTAGAGCTTCTTGTCCGAGAGCATGACCAGGGGGAGGAAGAAGTTGTTCCAGATCGCGGTGAACTGGAAGAGGAAGACGGTCACGAACCCCGGCATGACCATGCGCAGACCCACCGACCAGAACGTGCGCATCTCGCCCGCCCCGTCGATCCGGGCCGCTTCCAGGACCTCGTCCGGTATGTAGCCGGCGCTGAAGATCCGGGAGAGGTACACGCCGAACGGGTTCACCAGGGACGGGATCAGGACCGCCCAGTAGGTGTTGACGGTCCCCGTCTTCACGGCCAGCAGGTAGAGCGGCAGGGACAGCGCGGTGGAGGGCAGCAGCACCCCGAGCAGGACGAGCGCGAACAGCTTCTCCTTCCCCCGGAAGCGGTACTTGTCGAAGGCGTACCCGGCGGCGACGCTGACCAGCGAGCAGCCGAGCGCCCCGATGCCCGCGTACAGCAGGGAGTTGCCGTACCAGCGGAAGTAGACGCCGTCCTGGTACGTGGACAGGGCGGAGAGGTTGCCGCCGAGGTTGAAGCCCTCGAAGGAGAAGACGTCACCGCCCAGCAGGTTCCCGGCGTCCTTGGTGGCCGCGGTGACCAGCCAGATCAGCGGGAACAGCGTGTAGACGGCGGCGATGACCAGCACGCCGTTGACCGCGGTCTTCGACAGCCAGCGGCTGGACCGGGCCCCTCCCGCGCCGACGGGCGCGCGGCCCTCTGTGCGGGCGGGGGTGCGGGCCGGGGCGGCCGGATCGATCATGACGGGGGAGGTCATGCCCGTGCCTCCTTGCGGTTGTTGGTGAAGCGCGTGACGACGAAGGAGAGCGCGGCGGCGACGAGGGCGATGAGCACGGAGGCGGCCGCGGCGAGACCGTAGTCGTTGCGCTCGAAGGCAGCGCTGTAGGCGTACATGTTCGGGGTCCAGGTGCTGGTCACGGCCGAGCCCGAGCCCCGGTTCAGGATCAGCGGCTCGGTGAACAGCTGGAGCGAGCCGATGATGGTGAAGAGGAGCACCATCACCAGCGAGGAGCGGATCAGCGGGAGTTTGATGGAGAAGGCGATCCGCCAGTTCCCCGCGCCGTCCACGGTCGCGGCCTCCAGCAGCGAGCGGTCGACGGCCTGCAGCGCGGCGTAGAAGATCACCACGTTGTAGCCGAGCCACTCCCAGAGGGCGATGTTGACGATGGAGGGCAGCGTGCCCTGGGACGAGAAGAAGTCGAAGCCGATGCCGCCCGACTCCATCGCCTTGACGACCGGGCTGAGCTGCGGCGTGTACAGGTAGATCCAGATCAGCGCGGCGATCAGCCCGGGGATGGCGTGCGGCAGGAAGAGCGCCAGCTGGAAGAAGCGCCGGGCGCGGGCCAGTGCGGTGTCCAGCAGCAGCGCCAGCACGATCGCGCCGCCGGCCATCAGCGGGATGTAGAAGGCGCAGTAGCCCAGGAGCACCCAGAAGCCGTCGCGGAACGCCTGGTCCCCGAGGGCGGAGGCGTAGTTCCCGAGCCCGTCGAAGACCGTACGGGGACCGTCGAAGCCGAGCCCGGACTGCTTCTCGGTGAACAGGCTCAGCCAGAGCGCGTAGCAGACCGGGACGATCATCGCGACGGTGAACAGGACGAAGAACGGCGTGAGGAAGGTACCGGCCGCGATCCGGGTGCGGGCCTTCGCGCTCAGCCCGCCGGGGCGGGTACCGGATGTGGGAGGCGTGCTCATGAGGGCTCCTCGACCTTCAGGCCGCGCTTCTTGAGATCGGCGACAGTGGCGTCATGGGCGGTCTTGATCGCATGCGGCAGGGTGGAGCTGCCGCCGACGACCTCTCCGAGTTCGTCGCCGAGTGCGGAGTTGGTGGCGCCGGGGCTCGGACCCCACACCCAGTCGGGCCCGATCGAGGCGCCCGCCTTCGTGAACAGGCCGTACAGGTCCTGGCCTCCGTAGAAGCTGGTGTCGAACGCTTTGCGGGCGATCGGCACCATCGCGGGAGAGGCGGGCAGCGCGCTCGACGTGCTCGCCCCGATCCGGGCGTTGATGGCGTCCTGGTTGGTGGACATCCACAACGCGAACTCGACGGCGGCCGCGGCCTTCTTGCTGTTCTTGCTCACGGCGAAGGTGGAGCCGCCGACCATCCCGCTGGCGGGCTTGTCCGCCTCCCAGCTGGGCAGCGGCACGGCCGCCCACTTGCCCTTCTCCTCGGGGACGATGCCCGCGAGCACCCCGGCACTCCAGGAGGCGCCCAGGTAGCCGACCGTGGTGCCCTGCTTCAGGGAGCTGGTCCACTCCGGGCTGAACGAGGAGGCGGTGCTCACCAGTTTGTCGTCGATCAGCCCCTGCCAGTACTCCGCGGTCCGCTTCGAGGCGGGGTCTGTGGTGTCGACCTTCCAGGCGTCCTTGCCGGCGCTGAACCACTGGGCGCCGGCCTGCCAGGCCAGCGCCTGGAAGAACGTCGGGTCGTCCGGGAAGAACGTGGCGATCCGGGTCTTCGGCGCCGCCTTCTTGACGTCGGCGGCGGCGGCCTTGAAGTCGTCCCAGGTCTTCGGCAGCGCGATGTGGTGCTCGGTGAAGAAGTCCTTGCGGTAGTAGAAGACCTGCGGCGCCGCGTCGAACGGCACCGCCCAGTTCTTGCCGCCGAGCGTCGTCATCTCGATGGTCTGCGGCAGGAACTTCTTCTTGATGTCGTCGGTGAGGTAGCCGCTGATGTCCTGGAGCGAGCCCTGACTGACGAACGCGGAGAGCTGCGGGTACTCGATGGAGAGCAGGTCGGGGGCGATGCCCGCCTTCACCGCGTTGGCGATCTTCGGATAGCCGCCGAGACCGCCGGACGGTATCTCCTCGAACTTGACCTTGATCGTGTCGTGGGTCGCGTTGAACGCGTCCACGACCTCCTGCGACCCCTTGGTCCATGCCCAGAAGGAGACGGTCACGGGGTGTTCCGCGGTGCCATGGGCGGGGGAGTCGTCGGCGCCGCCGCCGCACGCCGTCAGGACGGCGAGGGCGGTGGCAGCGCCGACCAGTGCATGGATGGGACGGGACCAACTGCGGCTCACGGGGACAGCTCCTGTACGTGCGGGAACAGGCATTGGCCGTGATGGTTCGATCCCTGGTGAACGAAGTCAAGAGCGAAAGATTGAATGATCGAAAAATGATCGAACGGGGAGGTGGTGGATGTGGTCAAACATCACTTATGGGGCGGTCGTGAGCCCGGTGTGCGGAGCCCGGCGTCCGGAGGCTGGGTCCGTTGTACGGCCTCAGCTGCCGGACGGCTCCGGGGTCGCTGTCCGGTTCGACGGCCGCCCGCACGAGTCCCGCACCCGCAGCGTCGGCAGCAGGGCGACATGCCGCCTCGGCGCCAGCTCTGAGGGCACCCCGTAGCGCTCCCCCGACAGCCGCTCGACCAGCAGTTCCGCCGCGCTGCGCCCGACCTCCCGCTTGGGCGGCGCCACCGCGGTGAGCGGGGTGTCGGCGAGCGCCGCCACCTCGTCGTCGTACGTGACCAGGGACAGATCGTCCGGCACCCGGACGCCGAGCTCGGCCAGCCGGCGCATCATCCTGATGGCGTCCTCGTCGTTGTGCATCAGGGCCGCGGTCGCCCGCCCCCGCCGCACCGCGTCCCGCAGCCCGAGCGCGGCCTGCTCGAACAGCACCGGATCGCGCTCGTCGGAGGACGACTCGATCACCGGGCCCGGGGCGCGCAGCCCCAGCACCGCAAGCCCCCGCGCGTACCCGGCGCGGACCGCCTGCGCCGTCGGGCTGTCCGCCCTGGCGACCAGCAGCGGCGCCCGGTGGCCCAGCTCCAGCAGGTACCGGATGGCGAGCAGCACCCCGTGCGCGTGGTCCGAGCAGACCCGGTCGAAACCGTCCAGCGGCCCGCCCGGCACCCCGGTCCGCTCCACCAGGACCTTCTCCACTGGCAGCTGGGCGAGCCAGTCGCTGTAGGCGGCCGGATGGCCCGGTTCCGTCCAGCTCGGGGCGAGCAGCAGCCCCTGCGCCCCGGCCGCCAGCAGCCCGGCGGCGTGTGCCGCGTCGTCCTCCGGGCGGTAGTCGGTGACCCGCAGGATCAGCCGGGCGCCGAGCCGGGCCGCGGCCTCGTGGGCGCCGCGGATCACCTCGGCGAAGTAGTAGACGGCGGCCGGGGCCAGCATCCCGATGACCGGGCCGCCGCCCGCCGGGGTGCCGGCCGGTCCGCGTTCGGCGGGCCAGGAGACCGAACCGTGCACCCGGTCGAGCAGCCCCCGCGCCGCCAGCGCCTCGGCATCGCGGCGCGCCGTCACCGGGGAGACGCCGAGCCGGTCCGCGAGGTCCGAGACCCGTGCGGTGCCCTGTTCGCGCACCAGTTTCAGCAGTCGGTCATGACGTTCAGCGGCACCTTCGCGCACGGTGGCAGCCCCTCAGGCGGTTAGCGGATGATCGAACGTAGTGCTGTTCTGATCATTCGATCACAAGGGGGCGAGGGCGTCACGGTGCGGGGGAGGCCCCGCGGCTGCCGGGAACCTTCCGTCACTGAGGCCCGTACTTGCGGCCCGTCCTGGAGGTGACGCCCCCGAGCAGTCCGCGCGGCGTCACCTTGACCAGCCCCATGAGCGCCTTGTAGCGGGGATCCGGGACCGAGACCGACTTGCCCCGTGCCAGGTCCGCCAGGGCCGCGGTCACCAACTTGTCGGCGTCCAGCCACATCCAGCCCGGGATGCTGCCCGTGCCCATGCCGGCCCGCTGGTGGAACTCGGTCCGTACGAAGCCGGGGCAGAGCGCCATCAGCCGCACTCCCGAGCCCGCCAGGTCCTTGGCCGCGCCCTGGGTGAACTGCACGACCCACGCCTTGGACGCCCCGTACGTACCGCGCGGCACGAACGCCGCGACCGAGGCCACGTTCACCACGCCGCCCCGGCCGCGCTCCTTCATCCCGGTGGCCGCCGCGGAGGTCAGCCGCAGCACCGCCTCGCAGTGCACCTTCAGCATCGCCAGCTCATCGGCCATGGGGACGTCCAGATAACTGCCCTTGTTGCCGAACCCGGCGTTGTTGACCAGCAGATCGACGGACAGCAGTCGGTCGCTCAGCCGGGCCTCCACCGCCGCGATCCCGTCATCCCGTGACAGGTCCGCGGGCAGCACCTCTGCCTCGATGCCGTGCCGGTCGTGCAGCTCGGTGGCCTGCTCGCGCAGCCGCTCGGTGTCGCGGGCCACCAGGACCAGGTTGTGGCCCTCGGCCGCGAGCCGCCGCGCGAACGCGGCCCCGATGCCCGAGGTCGCGCCGGTAATCAGTGCAGTCGTCATACGCGGCACGTTAGTGCCCCGCGCGCGCCACCCGCCGCGCCGCCCGGCGCTCCCCGCTCACCGCTGCCGCGCCACGTACTCCCGCGCCTGCCGCAGCGGCTCCGGGTGCAGCGCCTCCCCGGCCGGGAGCAGCAGCGGCAGCAGCTCCCGACGGGTCGTCACGGCCCGGAACTGGAGCTCCACCGTGACCTCGTGGTCCGGCCGGTGCACGGTCTCCACCGGGTCGCCCGCCCGGACCGCGCCCGGCGTGATCACCCGCAGATAGGCACCGGGGGTGGCCGCCCGGGTGTACCGCTTGACCCACTGCCGTTCGTCGAGATGGCCCGCGAACGTACGGCACGGGACGCGGCCCGAGGTGATCTCCAGGACCAGCTCGGGACCGACCCGCCAGCGCTCTCCGATCAGCGCGCCCCTGACGTCCACCCCGCTCGTGGTCAGGTTCTCGCCGAAGGCCCCGTTGGGCAGCGGACGCCCGAGCGCCTGCTCCCAGCGGTCCAGTTCCTCGCGGGCGTAGGCGTACACGGCCTGGTTCGAGCCGCCGTGGAACCGGAGATCGCAGACCGCGTCCCCGGCCAGTCCGCTGCCGCCCGTGCCCTCGGGGCCGGGTTCTGTGACCTGCACGGGACCGTCGACCGGGTGCTTGTCGATCCCGGTCACCCCGCCCGGGGAGTCGGTGTACGGCACCGCCACGGGCCGGCCGGTGTTCACGGTCAGCACTCTCGACGCACTCATTCCGGCACGCTAACGGCTCCCTGACGACGCGCGGAAACCGCTTTTGCGAGCTGCGGAAACCGTTTCGCTCAAAGTCACACGCGAAGAATTCGCTCATGCCCCAAGAGGGCCTTATATTCGAAGGGTGATCGAAGCCCGTCATCTCCGCGTCCTGCGAGCCGTCTCCGCCACCGGCTCCTTCTCCGCCGCCGCCCGCGAGCTGGGCTGCACACAGCCCGCGGTCAGCCAGCAGATGAAGGCCCTGGAGTCCTCCGCCGGCACCACGCTGCTCATCCGGACCGGGCGCGAGATGCGGCTGACACAGGCCGGTCAGGCGCTCGTGCGGCACGCCTCCGGGATCCTCGCCGGGCTCACCGCCGCGGAGGAGGAGGTCGCCGCGATCGCGGGCCTGCGGGCCGGCCGGGTCCGGCTGGTGTCCTTCCCGAGTGGCAGCTCCAGCCTGGTCCCGGGCGCCCTCGCGGCGCTGCGGGCGGCGCATCCCGGCACCCGGGTCTCCCTGGTCGAGGCCGAGCCGCCCCGCTCGGTCGAGATGCTGCGCGACGGCGACTGCGACATCGCCCTGGCCTTCCGGTACGGCACGCAGGGCGCCGAGTGGGACGACCTGGTGGTGCGCCCGCTGCTCACCGACCGGCTCATCGGCCTGCTGCCCGACGGGCATCAGCTGGCGGGCCGGACGGCGGTGGGCATCGCGGAACTCGCTGCGGAACCGTGGATCGCCGGCTGCCCGCGCTGCCGCCGACAGCTGGTGGAGGTCTGCGAGGAGTCCGGCTTCACCCCCCGGATCGACTTCGCCACCGATGACTACCCCGCGGTGATCGGCCTGGTCGGCGCCGGTCTCGGGGTGGCGGTACTGCCGGCGCTGGCGATCGAGTCGGTACGCCCCCGTGGCGCCGTGACGGTCACCGTGGAACCGGCCATCGAGCGCGAGATCGTCGCGCTGACCCTGCCCGACCTGGCGCAGGTCCCGGCGGTGGCGGCCACGCTGGACCAGCTGTCGCTGGCGGCCGCCCGCTGAGGGGCCCGCGGGGCGCGGCGCCTGCGGAGCGGGCGCCTGGGGTCTGGGGATCTGGAGAAACGGGGATCTGGGGATCTGGAGAAACGTTTCTGCCGTACTGGGGCGGTGGCGGGCGTCAGCCGTGTCCCGGGGGTGACGCCGGGCCTGCGGGCGCCGTGGCGGAGATCAGCCGGTTGCGGGCCCGCCCCATGAGCTCCTCGCGCTCGTCCTCGGTCAGTCCGCCCCAGACCCCGTAGGGCTCTCGCACCGCCAGGGCGTGGGCCGCGCACTCGGCGCGCACCGGGCACCGCATGCAGACCTCTTTCGCGGAGTTCTCGCGGGCGCTCCGGGCGGCGCCCCGTTCGCCCTCCGGGTGGAAGAACAGCGAGCTGTCGACCCCGCGGCAGGCCGCCAGCAGCTGCCAGTCCCACAGATCGGCGTTGGGTCCGGGAAGGCGGGAGAAATCTGCCATTGCTTGTCCCCTCGAAACCGTGCTGAGTCGGAAACGTCGTTGTCGTCCGTCGTCGGCCGTGTTCATGACCGTACATCTACGGTGTTAGTAGATGTAAATATGACTGATTGCGAATCTAGTCACAGACACCAGCAAAAGGGAAGAAAACCCGCTAAATGGGGCATGCGTTCCTGTGAAGGTTCAGTTGACGACTGGACGAACCCGTGGCGTTCTCCTCTGTGTCCGCGCCCTCACGTAGAGTGCCGAACCCTGTTCTCCGACCCGTAACTCTTTCGAGTGACCATCGTTGAGAGTGCGGAGGCGGTTGACAGAGAAAGCGATCGGGCAGGTGTCCGAGAGCGTCAACCGCACAGGTGACGACTTGTAACAGCCTGGAGGCTCAAGGTGACGCGCATCAGCTTCGGAGGGCGGTCATGACATCCGTCCTCGTCTGCGACGACTCCCCGCTTGCCCGAGAGGCGCTCCGTCGCGCGGTCGCGACCGTGCCCGGCGTCGAGCGTGTGACGACGGCGGCCAACGGCGAGGAAGTCCTCCGCCGCTGGGGTGCCGACCGTTCGGATCTGATTCTGATGGACGTACGCATGCCAGGTCTGGGAGGTGTGGAGACGGTCCGGCGGCTGCTCTCCGCCGACCCCGGAGCGAGGATCATCATGCTGACCGTCGCCGAGGACCTGGACGGTGTCGCGCTCGCGGTCGCCGCCGGGGCCCGCGGGTATCTGCACAAGGACGCCTCCCGGGCGGAGCTCCGGGCGACCGTCACCCAGGCGCTGGCCGATCCGACGTGGCGGCTGGCCCCGCGCCGGCTGCGGTCGGCGGAGATGGGCGCGGCCCCCACGCTCACGGCGCGTGAGATCCAGGTGCTCGAAGGGATGAGTCACGGCCGCTCCAACGCGGAGATCGGCCGGGAGCTCTTCCTCTCGGAGGACACGGTGAAGACTCACGCCAGGCGTCTCTTCAAGAAGCTCGGAGCCTCGGACCGGGCGCACGCCGTCGCGCTCGGCTTCCGCTGGGGCCTGGTCCGCTGAGGTCCGGGCACGGCCGGCAGTCGATTCACCCCCCGTCCGCACACCGGTGGACGGGGCGACCCGGGGCCCGGCGGTTTCCCGCCCGAGGAGTCCGCCGCCCCCGCGGTATGTGACGCTTCCCGGCCGATGCCGCATCCTTGAGATGTGGAGTTCCTCGGGAACGATTCGGTCGAGCGGAAGGGGAGGGCGCAGGACATGACTTCCGGCGCACCCGCTCATAACGCTTCGGTGCACAACTACGGACGCGGTGCCGCGGATGACGCGGCACCGATGCACCATGGTCCGATGCGCGACGACGGAACGACGGTGATCGGTGCCCTGGTGCACCGCGCCGTCGAGGGCGACGCGCAGGCCACCCATGATCTGCTGGCCCATGTCCACCCCCTCGCGCTGCGCTACTGCAGGTCCCGGCTGAACCGGCTGCCCGGTGATGCCCGCCACTTCGTGGAGGACCTGGCGCAGGAGGTCTGTGTCGCGGTGCTGATGGCGCTGCCCCGGTACAAGGACACCGGCAGACCCTTCGAAGCCTTCGTCTTCGCCATCGCCGGCCACAAGGTGGCCGATCTCCAGCGGGCCGCGATGCGGCACCCGGGATCGACCGCGGTGCCCTCCGACGAGATGCCGGAGCGGCCGGACGATTCACTCGGGCCCGAGGAGCGTGCGCTGCTCAGCAGCGATGCCGCCTGGGCCAAGCGGCTCCTCGCCAACCTCCCGGAGAACCAGCGCGAACTGCTGGTCCTGCGCGTCGCGGTCGGGCTGACCGCGGAGGAGACCGGACAGCTGCTGGGCATGTCGCCGGGCGCGGTCCGGGTCGCCCAGCACCGTGCGCTGAGCCGGCTGCGGGCCCTCGCGGAGCAGTGAGCCGGAGCCTTCGAGGTCCCGTGGTCCAGGCCTTCGCGGTCCCGTAGGAAGGTACAGAACCTCCGGGTGATCTTGCTCGTGGAATGAGACACGCACGGAGGCCGTTAGCATGGACATCCGCACCGATCAAGGCCATTTGGGGAAGGTGTCATGACTGCAAACGTCGACGGAGTGCCCGAGAAATTCGCGACGCTCGGGCTGACATACGACGACGTGCTGCTGCTGCCGGGCGCATCTGACGTGCTGCCCAACGCGGTCGACACCTCGTCGCTCATCTCGCGCAACGTACGCGTGAACATTCCGCTGCTCTCCGCCGCGATGGACAAGGTGACCGAGGCCCGTATGGCGATCGCCATGGCCCGTCAGGGCGGCGTCGGCGTACTGCACCGCAACCTCTCGGTCGAGGACCAGGTCAACCAGGTGGACCTGGTGAAGCGGTCCGAGTCCGGAATGGTCACCGACCCGATCACGGTCAGCCCGGACGCCACGCTCGGCGAGGCCGACGCGCTGTGCGCCAAGTTCCGCATCAGCGGCGTCCCGGTCACCGACCCGGCGGGCAAGCTGCTCGGCATCGTCACCAACCGCGACATGGCCTTCGAGTCGGACCGGGCGCGCCAGGTGCGCGAGGTCATGACGCCGATGCCGCTGGTCACCGGCCGGGTCGGCATCTCCGGCGTGGACGCCATGGAGCTGCTGCGCCGCCACAAGATCGAGAAGCTTCCGCTGGTCGACGAGGCGGGCATCCTCAAGGGCCTCATCACGGTCAAGGACTTCAAGAAGGCCGAGCAGTACCCGAACGCGGCCAAGGACGCCGAGGGCCGGCTGCTCGTCGGCGCGGCCGTAGGCGCCAGCCCGGAGGCGCTGGACCGCGCCCAGGCGCTGGCCGGGGCGGGCGTGGACTTCCTGATCGTCGACACCTCGCACGGCCACAACAGCAACGCCCTCAACTGGATGGCGAAGATCAAGTCGGCCGTCGGCGTGGACGTCATCGGCGGCAACGTCGCGACCCGCGACGGCGCCCAGGCCCTGGTCGACGCGGGTGTGGACGGCGTCAAGGTGGGCGTCGGACCCGGTTCGATCTGCACCACCCGAGTGGTCGCCGGTATCGGCGTCCCGCAGGTCACCGCGATCTACGAGGCCGCGCTCGCGGCCCGTGCGGCGGGCGTCCCGGTCATCGGTGACGGCGGCCTCCAGTACTCCGGCGACATCGGCAAGGCCCTGGTGGCCGGCGCGGACGCGGTGATGCTCGGCTCGCTGCTCGCGGGCTGCGAGGAGTCCCCGGGCGAGCTGCAGTTCATCAACGGCAAGCAGTTCAAGTCGTACCGGGGCATGGGTTCGCTCGGCGCGATGCAGTCCCGCGGCCAGGGCCGCTCGTACTCGAAGGACCGGTACTTCCAGGCCGAGGTGTCCTCCGACGACAAGCTCGTCCCCGAGGGCATCGAGGGCCAGGTGCCCTACCGGGGCCCGCTGGCCAACGTCCTGCACCAGCTCGTCGGCGGTCTCCGCCAGACGATGGGCTACGTGGGCGCCGCCTCCGTCGACGAGATGGAGAGCAAGGGCCGCTTCGTCCGGATCACCTCGGCGGGTCTCAAGGAGAGCCACCCGCACGACATCCAGATGACGGTCGAAGCACCGAACTACAGCAGGAAGTAACGCATCAGCGCAGCTGAGGGGCGGTCCCGGGAAGCCGGGACCGCCCCTCAGCTGCGTGTCGGGGATACTGGACAGCGCAGACGCAGACGGAAAGGCCACACATCGTGACTGAGATCGAGATCGGGCGCGGCAAGCGCGGCCGCCGGGCATACGCATTCGACGACATCGCCGTCGTCCCGAGCCGCCGGACCCGCGACCCGAAGGAGGTCTCGATCGCCTGGCAGATCGACGCCTACCGCTTCGAGCTGCCGTTCCTGGCCGCTCCCATGGACTCCGTGGTCTCCCCGCAGCACGCCATCCGCATCGGTGAGCTCGGCGGTCTTGGCGTGCTGAACCTGGAAGGCCTGTGGACCCGGCACGCCGACCCGCAGCCGCTGCTCGACGAGATCGCCCAGATGCCCGTCGAGTCGGCCACCCGCCGGCTCCAGGAGATCTACTCCGCCCCCATCCAGGAGGAGCTGATCGGGCAGCGCATCAAGGAGGTGCGCGACTCCGGTGTCGTCACCGCCGCCGCGCTCTCCCCGCAGCGCACCGCCCAGTTCTCCAAGGCCGTCGTCGACGCGGGTGTGGACATCTTCGTCATCCGCGGTACGACGGTCTCCGCCGAGCACGTCTCGGGCGCGGCCGAGCCGCTCAACCTGAAGCAGTTCATCTACGAGCTGGACGTCCCGGTGATCGTCGGCGGCTGCGCCACGTACACCGCCGCCCTGCACCTGATGCGCACCGGCGCGGCCGGTGTCCTGGTCGGCTTCGGCGGTGGCGCCGCGCACACCACGCGCAACGTCTTCGGCATCCAGGTCCCGATGGCGACCGCCGTCGCGGACGTGGCCGGTGCCCGCCGCGACTACATGGACGAGTCCGGCGGCCGGTACGTGCACGTGATCGCGGACGGCGGCGTCGGCTGGTCCGGCGACCTGCCGAAGGCCATCGCCTGCGGTGCGGACGCCGTGATGATGGGCTCCCCGCTCGCCCGCGCGACGGACGCGCCGGGCCGGGGCCGGCACTGGGGCATGGAGGCCGTCCACGAGGACGTGCCGCGCGGCAAGCTGGTCGACCTCGGCTCGGTCGGGACGACGGAGGAGGTCCTCACCGGTCCTTCGCACACCCCCGACGGCTCGATGAACATCTTCGGCGCACTGCGCCGGGCGATGGCGACCACGGGCTACAGCGACCTCAAGGAGTTCCAGCGCGTCGAGGTCACGGTGGCGGACTCGCAGCACCGCCGCTGAGCGCACCCGGTACGACGGAGGGCCTGGACGGTGACAGCCGTCCAGGCCCTCCGCTGTGTACGTCCGTGACTAGTCGGCCGTCTTCTTCGCCGTGGAGAACGCCACCACGGCGGCGACCACGAAGAAGAGGACGCTGACGAAGTCGGAGTCTTCCTTCCACACCGTGTTCAGGTCGCTGAAGTGGTCGAGGAAGATGTCCGTGACGGACAGCGGGAGCTGCTTGCTGATGATGATGGCCTCACCGAGCAGCTGCCCGGCGTAGACACCTATCAGCGCGAAGACGGCGCCGAGCACCGGCAGGACGGGGTTGCGGCCGCCGACCTTGCCCGCGGCGAAGCCGACGATGGCGCCCACACCCACGGCCGCGTAGCCGATCTCATGCTTGGTGGCGCCGATGATCGCGCCGTAGATCCCGGCGGCGACCAGGGCCGCCACGAACGCGACGACCAGCCCGAGCGCGAGGTTGTTCCGCGCCGGAGCCACCGGCGCGAACGGTGCGCCGCCGCCGAACTGGGCACCCGGCTGGCCGTACGGACCCGGCTGCTGGCCGCCGAAGGGGTTGCCCGTCGGGGCGCCCGGCTGGGGCTGGCCCGGCTGCTGTCCGGCGTACGGGTTGCCGTCCGCCGGCTTCGGGGCGCCGGCCTGCGGCTGGCCGTCGTAAGGCTGGTTCGGCGGTGGTACGGGCTGGCTCATTTGGGTTCCCCCCTGGGCGATGCGCACGGCTGTGCGATAAGTGACGCCGCAGGCTAGCAGCCGCGTCGGACATCGGCCCAGAAGATTCCATGGCTGGATTGCGCCCAAAAGCTTGCAGGGAGTGGAACTAGAGCCGGTGCGCGGCCCCTGCCGGGGTCGCGCCCCGGGTGTCCAGGAGCAACTGCGCCTTCACGGCGAGCCCCTGGAGGTCGTACGTGCGGTGGTGCTGGAGCAGCACCGTGAGGTCGGCGCTGGAGGCCGCCTCGTACAGCGAATCGGCCCGGGGGACCGGGAGTTCGCGTACCCGCCAGTCCAGCACGTGGGGGTCGTGGTAGCCGATCTGGGCGCCCATGTCCATCAGCCGGGTGGCGATCTCGCGGGCGGGGGAGGCCTCCTGGTCGGCGAGGTCCGGCTTGTACGTGACGCCGAGGAGCAGTACCCGGGCGCCGCGCACGGACTTGCCGTGCTCGTTGAGGAGGGTGGCGCAGCGCTGGATCACGTACTGCGGCATCCGGTCGTTGATCTCCTGGGCGAGCGAGACCATCCGCAGCGGATGCCCCGGGGTGCGGCTGCTGTACGGGAGGAAGCCCGGGTCGACCGGGGCTCCGTGGCCGCCGACGCCGGGCCCTGGACGGAAGGGCTGGAAGCCGAAGGGCTTGGTCTCCGCGCACCGGATGACGTCCCAGAGGTCGACGCCGAGGTCGTGGCAGAGCACGGCCATCTCGTTGACCAGGGCGATGTTGACGTGCCGGAAGTTGGTCTCCAGGACCTTCGTCATCTCGGCCTCGCGCGGGCCCCTGGCGCGGACGACCTTGTCGGTGAGCCGGCTGTAGAAGGCCGCGGCCGACTCGGTGCAGGCGGGGGTGAGGCCGCCGATGACCTTGGGGGTGTTGGCGTAGACGTGGGTGCGGTTGCCGGGGTCGAGCCGGGTCGGGGAGTACGCGAGGTGGAAGTCGCGGCCGCCGCGCAGCCCGGAGCCCTTCTCCAGGAGGGGGAGCAGGAAGTTCTCCGTGGTGCCGGGCGGCACAGAGGACTCCAGCAGCACCGTGGTGTGCGGGCGCAGCCGGGCGGCGAGGGCGCGGGCCGCTTCACCGACGGCGCTCAGGTCCAGGGTGCGGTCCGGGCCGAGCGGGGTGGGCGCGCAGATCACGGCGGTACGGACCCGGCCGAGCTCGGCCTCGTTGGTGGTGGGGCGGAATCCCCCGGAGAGCATGCGCCGGATGTCCGACGCGGGGAGTGATCCCTCGACGGGGGTGCGGCCCGCGGACAGCTCCGCGAAGGCCCGGGGGTCGGTGTCGTAGCCGACGGTCTGGATGCCGGCTGAGACGGCGGCTTGGGCGAGGGGCAGGCCGAGGTGACCGAGTCCGATGACGGCGAGGTCTGCAGGCACGTGGGTGGCCGTCCTTCCCTAAGACCATGAAGACAGAAAGCGCAACCGCTGTGGACAGCGCAATGTCAGACTAGGCGTAAATATGACCTATATGTCGCATTGTGTGGCCGTGATTGTCCGGGTGTTGTCCACAGGCGGTGGCTGAAGTCGCGAAGCGCGGACAGAATCGAGGGGTGGGCACGGGCATTCGACCCCCCGGTCGGACCGCACCCCGTGCCAGGACCACCCCGATCTACCGGGAGGCAGCAGTGAGGACAGCGACACTGGGACCCGCGGAGCGCGTCCAGGCGCTCGAAGCGATGGCCGAGCGCGAACTGGACGTGCTGGTCGTGGGGGCGGGCGTGGTCGGCGCCGGGACGGCACTCGACGCGGCCACGAGAGGCCTCTCGACCGGCCTGGTCGAGGCGCGCGACTGGGCGTCCGGCACGTCCAGCAGGTCGAGCAAGCTGATCCACGGCGGGCTGCGCTATCTGGAGATGCTCGACTTCGCGCTCGTCAGGGAGGCGCTGAAGGAGCGCGGGCTGCTGCTGGGGCGCCTCGCGCCGCACCTGGTGAAGCCGGTGCCGTTCCTCTACCCGTTGCAGCACAAGGGCTGGGAGCGGCTGTACGCGGGCTCCGGCGTCGCGCTGTACGACGCGATGTCGGTGTCCTCCGGGCACGGCCGAGGGCTGCCCGTGCACCGGCACCTCTCCCGCCGCCACGCCCTGCGGGTCGCCCCCGCGCTGAAGAAGGACGCGCTGGTGGGGGCCCTGCAGTACTACGACGCCCAGATGGACGACGCCCGCTATGTGGCGACGCTGGTGCGGACCGCCGCCGGATACGGCGCCCAGGTGGCGAACGGGGCCCGGGTGACCGGCTTCCTCCGGGAGGGCGAGCGCGTCGTCGGCGCCCGGGTGGAGGACGTCGAGGCGGGCGGTGAGTACGAGATCAGGGCCAAACAGGTGGTCAACGCCACCGGCGTCTGGACGGACGACACCCAGGCGCTGATCGGGGAGCGCGGCCAGTTCCACGTCAGGGCGTCCAAGGGCATCCACCTCGTCGTCCCGAAGGACCGCATCCACTCCTCCACCGGCCTGATCCTGCGCACCGAGAAGTCCGTGCTCTTCGTCATCCCGTGGGGCCGCCACTGGATCATCGGCACGACGGACACCGACTGGGACCTGGACAAGGCCCACCCGGCGGCGTCCAGCGCCGACATCGACTACCTGCTGGAACACGTCAACTCGGTCCTGTCCACCCCGCTGACCAGGGACGACGTCGAGGGCGTCTACGCCGGACTGCGTCCCCTGCTGGCCGGTGAGTCGGACGCGACCAGCAAGCTGTCCCGCGAGCACACGGTGGCGCATCCGGCGCCGGGCCTCGTCGTCGTCGCGGGCGGCAAATACACGACGTACCGGGTGATGGCCAAGGACGCCGTCGACGAGGCGGTGCACGGCCTCGACCAGCGGGTGGCCGACTGCGTCACCGAGGACGTCCCGCTGCTGGGTGCGGAGGGCTACCACGCCCTGTGGAACGCGCGGGCCAGGATCGCCGCCCGGACCGGGCTGCACGTCGCCCGGGTGGAGCATCTGCTGAACAGGTACGGCGCGATGACCGAGGAGATCCTGGAGCTGATCGCCAGGGATCCGGTGCTGGGCGAGCCGCTGCCGTCCGCCGACGACTACCTCAAGGCCGAGATCGTCTACGCGGCCTCGCACGAGGGCGCCCGCCACCTCGACGACGTGCTGACCCGGCGGACCAGGATCTCCATCGAGACCTTCGACCGGGGCACGCGTTCCGCCCGGCTCTGCGCGGAGCTGATGGCCCCGGTGCTCGGCTGGGACAAGAGCCAGATCGACCGGGAGGTCACGCACTACGAGAAGCGGGTGGAGGCGGAACGGGAGTCGCAGCGCCAGCCCGACGACCTCACGGCGGACGCGGCACGGCTCGGAGCGCCGGACATCCAGCCGATCTAGCAGCCGATCCAGGCGGTGTCCGTGGCGGTGTCCGCAGGGCGTCTGTTGCCGATGGCTGACGATGGTGCCCTCGGCCGGGTGGAACTCCGCTTCCAGGAGCGCCGGTTCGAGGGCGCCCGGCCAGGGCCCGCCGCGCACGTGTGTATCAGGAGTGCCGCAGTGGGGGCTTCGCCCTGGACGGCGAGCGGTGGCAGGTAGGAGGCTGCGGGCGTGAGGTGTGGTTCGCTGGGCAGGCTCGCTGTTCCGGGACCGGGTGGCGCCGTCACCGACAGGGCGACGAGCGGTGCCCACGATGTCCACGCGTCAGGGAGCCCCTTCCGCCGGTCACATCGGGGCGGACCCGGGCCCCGGCACCAGGACCGGTCCCGGGGTAGGGGACAATGAACGCTCTGCCAGGGCGGGTTGATCGCAGAGGGGACGCATGTCGGAGGCGGAGCAGGCACGGGAGCCCCAACGGGACAAGGACGGGCGTCTCCTTGCGGGGCGCTACCGGCTCGGGGAGGTGCTCGGCCGGGGCGGTATGGGCACGGTCCACCGCGCCGTCGACGAGACGTTGGGACGCACGGTCGCGGTCAAGGAACTGCGGTTCCCGACAGCCATCGACGACGACGAGAAGCGCCGTCTCATCACGCGGACGCTGCGCGAGGCCAAGGCGATCGCCCGGATTCGCAACAACGGCGCGGTCACGGTCTACGACGTGGTCGACGAGGACGACCGGCCGTGGATCGTCATGGAACTCATCGAGGGCAAGTCGCTGGCGGAGGCGGTGCGCGAGGACGGTGTCCTGACGCCGAGACGGGCCGCCGAGGTGGGCCTGGCCATACTCGACGTGCTGCGCTCCGCGCACCGCGAGGGCATCCTGCACCGTGACGTGAAACCGTCCAACGTGCTGATCGCGGAGGACGGCCGGGTCGTCCTGACCGACTTCGGGATCGCCCAGGTGGAGGGCGACCCCTCCGTCACCTCCACGGGCATGCTCGTCGGCGCACCCTCGTACATCTCGCCGGAGCGGGCCCGCGGACACAAGCCGGGCCCGCCGGCCGACCTGTGGTCGCTCGGCGGACTGCTCTACGCGAGCGTCGAGGGCTGCCCGCCCTACGACAAGGGCTCCGCGATCGCGACCCTGACCGCGGTGATGACCGAGCCGCTCGACCCGCCGAAGAACGCGGGCCCGCTGGAAGAGGTCATCTACGGTCTGCTCGCCCGGGACCCCGAGCAGCGGCTCGACGACGCCGGTGCGCGCGCCCTGCTCAACGACGTGATCAACGCCCCCGAGCAGTCGGACGCCCCGGTGCCGCCGGCCGACGCCACCCAGGTGATGGCGCTGCCCAAGGTGCCCGCCCCCGCGAAGCCCGCCTCGAAGAGCGGCGAACCGGGCGAGGGCACCCGCGACCGGCTGCGGGGCGCGCTGCGCTCCGCGCGGAACGCGAAGGCCGCGCCCGTCGCCGCGGCCCCGGCCGCCGCACCGGCCCGGCCCGCCACGGTACCCGCCACGGCCACGGCGTCCGCCTCCGGGGCCGTACCGCCGCCGCGTCCGGCCACCGCCCCGCCCGCCCCGCCCCGGGCCTCGCTCACCGACGTGGTGCCGCGCCGCACCCTGGCGATCATCGCGGCGGTCATCGTGCTCGCGGTGCTCGGCACGGTCCTCGCGCTCTCGCTGGGCGGCGACGACACCGGCAAGGACAACGCGGGCAAGGGCAAGGACGACACCTCGGCCTCGGCCGGCGCCTCGACAGCGGGCTCCTCCGCCGGAACCGGCGGCACGGAACAGGGCGGCGGCAGCGGCAAGGACCAGGGCCAGGACGGCAACGACGGCCAGGGCAAGGGCAAGGACGACTCCGGGAAGGACGACTCCGGCAAGGGCAAGGACGACTCCGAAGGCGACGCGGACGGCAAGGGCGCGCTGCCCGCCGGGTACAAGTCGGTCACCGACAAGCGGTTCCACTTCACCATGGCGATGCCCGAGGGATTCGAGCGCAACTCCATCGCGGGCAGCAATTCCGGCGGCATCTACAACATCGACAAGGGCTTCCCGCGCGTCCAGATCGACTACAACAGCTCGCCGGGCGACGACGCGGCCGCCGCCTGGAACGGGTTGAAGGGCGCGGTTGCCGGCAGCAGCAGCGGGTACCAGCACCTGGGTATCAAGAAGGTCGAGTACAACGGGTACCCGACCGTCGCGGACTGGCAGTTCGAGCGCAACGAGAACGGGCAGCGCAGCCGGATACTGGACCGGGGCTTCAAGGTCGACGCGAAGCGCGGCTACTCGATCATGATCAGCTGCAAGGTCGACGAGTGGGACGGCAAGGCGTGCAAGACGCTGCGCGAGACCGCGTTCGACACGTTCAAACCGCTCGACTGAGGACGGCTGCCGGGCCGGGTTGCGCAGACCCTGCCGCGCGGCCGCCCGTTGCCACGTATTGTGAGAGCCCGAAGACCGTACGCAGCCGAAACCGCGTGTCAATTGCACGTTGAGTGACCACAATTGGTTGGTTCGGTGTGGTCTGTGTGACCGGGGGACAGCGCGCTCTGGGGAGGCGTCGTGGACGACTACGCGGGTCGGGTGCTTGCCGACCGCTACCGCCTTCCGCTGCCCCCGTCCGACGCGTACGAACTGGTGGAAACCCGGGCGTTCGACACCTATAGCGGGCAGGAAGTCCTGGTCCGGCAGGTGCCGTTACCGGAAGTCGTGGACGCCGAGGTGCTCGACGCCGACGGACTGCCCGCACCGGCCCGGCTGACCGGCGGGCGTACGGTGCGGCGCTCCACAGAGCCGGCGGTCCGGCGCGCGATCGAGGCGGCCCAGGCGGCGGCCCAGGTGCCCGACCACCCCCGGCTCGACCAGGTCTTCGACGTGTTCGCGGAGGCGGGATCGCTCTGGATAGTGAGTGAACTGGTCGCGGCCCGCCCGCTGGCGGCGCTGCTCGCGGAGCGCCCGCTCAATCCGTACCGGGCCGCGGAGATCGGCTCCGACGTCCTGACGGCGCTGCGCGTGCTGCACGCGCACGGCTGGACCCACCGCAACATCACCGTGCGCACCGTGCTCATCTGCGACGACGGACGCGTCGTGCTGACCGGTCTGGCGGCCGGGGCGGCGGAGGAGGCCCTCTGCGGCTACGTACCGGTGCCGCGCCAGGACGATGCCGAGGAGGACGGGGAGTACGGCGGCCCCGCCGTGGAGTCGGGCCCCACCGGCCCGTACGTCCCGCCGACGGCCGAACGGAAGCCTGGGGACGACGACCACGACCACAACCCCTACGCGCTGCCGATGGCCACGCCCCGGACCGAGTACGGGACCGAGTACGCGGACGAGACCGATCGCGAGAACGAGTACGAGACCGATCGCGAGTACGAGAACAAGAGCGAGTACGAGTACGAGAACGAGTACCGGGACGATCGCCGGACCGAGTACGGGGACGGTTACGAGCCCCCTTCCGGCCCCGAGACCCCTTCCGGCCCCGAGGGCCCGCCCGAGGTGCCCGGTTCGCGCGGCCCCGCGGCGATCGAGTCCGGGCCGCACGCGGGCGGTTCCGGGTATCCGTACGGCGCCGCCGAGCTGGAGTCCGTACGCCGCCCGCCGCCGCAGCCCCTCCCCGCCCCCCAGCCCGGCAGCGCCGCCCAGGCGCGTGCCGCGCGCGCGGGCGCCATCGCCGCGTACCGCGCGGGGGCCCGCGCCGCCGCCGCACGCGTCAGCGAGGAGGAGCGCCGTGCCGGTACCGACGAGGCGCGGGACACCGGCGTGCTGCCGGTCCAGCGTGAAGGCACCGGCCCGGCCGGTCCGCGGCCGTCCGACCCGCTGGACCCGCTGGCCGACGACTACGCGTACGACTACGGCAACGACGCCGTCCCGTACGACGACGAGGACGACGAGTACGACGACGAGGACGCCACGTACGGCGAGGACGGTGACGGCGGTCAGGCGCCGCCCCGGCGGCTGCATCTGACCGGCTCCTGGGACGACGGCCCCGGCGCCGGACGCCCGGTCCCGGCCGGCGGCTCCAGCGAGGACGCCCTGCGGGCCGACTCCCGGCGCCAGGGCACCACCCCGGCCGTCATCCGCCCCACGCCGCCCGCCGCCGGGACCGGGGAGTCCCGGGCGGCCGCCCAGGGCGGCTGGGACGAGATCGTCGCCGGGAACCGCGACACCTCCGCCTACCGCGGCCCCGCCACCACCCTCGCCGCCGAACGCGCACGGCAGGCCCGGATCGCCGTCGTCGGCGCGGTCACCGAGCGCTGGGCGCCCGAGCAGGCCGGACCGGTCCACGAGAACTGGCAGCTCGCACCACCCATCGGCCCCTCCACCGACCTCTGGGCACTGGGCGCGCTGCTCTACCGCGCCGTCCAGGGCCACGCCCCGTACCCGGAGGAGAACGCCGCCGAGCTCGTCCAGATGGTCTGCGGTGAGCCGCCCGCCTTCGCGGAGGAGTGCGGCGCGCTGCGGCCCGTCGTCGAATCGCTGCTGCGGCAGGACCCGACCGAGCGGCCGGACTTCGAGGAGCTGCGCGGCTGGCTGCGCTCCCTCGTGCGCTCCGCGCCAGAGCCCGAGGCCGGGCTCGACGTGGTGCCGCTGCCGTCCGTGGACGAGACCAAGCTGCCCGTCGTGCGCCGCCGGGGCGAGCTCGTCCGCAAGCGCCGCAGCCGCCGGGGCGGCGCCGCGCACGGCCGCCACCGCCAGTCCAGGGGCCGGCCGGAGGCGGAGCCGGTCCGCGTGGAACCGCGCGAACCCCGGGCCGTCAGGCCGCCGCGCGGGCCCAAGGGCCCCAAGGCGCTGCGTACCCCGCCGCGCCCGCAGCAGGACGGGCGGCGCGCGCCGCGACGGCTCGGCCGGCTGCTGCTCGTGCTGATCCTGCTGGCGCTGGTCGCGGCCATCGTGTACGCCGTGAAGTTCATGCCCAAGTCGGATTCGCAGTCCGGCGCGGGCGCCAGTCCGTCCCGTACGGCGACCGGATCGCCGGAGCCCGGCTCCGCCCGCCCGAGCAGCTCCGGCAAATCCTCCACCTCCCCGTCCCGGTCCCCCGGCAAGCAGAAGCCGCAGACCAGCCGGTCCGCCGTGGCGCTCCCGTCCGGCTACGTGCTGCGCAAGGACGACGAGGGCTTCGAGGTCGGGGTGCCCAAGGGGTGGCAGCGCAGCCCCGCCAACACGGAGCGACAGGTCCACTACGGCAGCGACGGCTTCACCCTGCTGATCGTCCCCGGCCGCGACACCGTCAAGGCGAACGGCGCCGATCCGCTCGGTTACCAGCGCGACAAGGAACCCGAGTTGAAGCCCTTCCGGGACTCCAGCTGGTCGTCCGCGAGCGGGCTGCGCCGCATAGACGTCGGCCGACAGGCCATGGCGGAGGGTCAGTTCACCTGGCAGGACAGCTCCGGCCGGGAGGTGTACGTACGCAACCTCGCGATGATCGTCAAGGGCCGTTACCACCTCATCCAGGTCATCGGCCCGGAGAGCCGGCGCGACAAGGTTTCGGACATCTACCAACAAGCCATCGCTTCCTACCGCGTGACGCCCTGATACCTGACGGGACCCCAGAGCGACCGGATGACGCGACAAGCATCACAGTGCGATCTCGTGGGCGGTGCGAGGTTCCGTGGCCGCACCTCCCCTCCGTAACCTGTCATCCGAAGGAACGGGGCAGGGATACGTGGATCGATCACAGGGCACGGATGCGGGACTGTTGCTGGCCGGGCGATACCGGCTCGGTGAAGTCCTCGGGCGCGGCGGCATGGGCAAGGTCTGGAGAGCCCACGACGAGGTGCTGCACCGCACCGTCGCCGTCAAGGAGCTGACCGCCGGGCTGTACGTCGCGGAGGCGGACCGGGTGGTGCTGCACGCCCGTACGCAGAAGGAGGCCCGCGCCGCCGCCCGCATCACGCACCCGGGCGTGGTCACCGTCCATGACGTCATCGAGTACGACAACCGGCCGTGGATCGTCATGCAGTACGTCGACGGCCCGTCACTCGCCGACGCCGCCAAGGAAGCCGGGCCGCTGGTGCCGCGCGAGGCCGCCAGGATCGGCCTCCACGTGCTGGGCGCGCTGCGCGCCGCACACAGCGCCGGGGTGCTGCACCGCGATGTGAAGCCGGGCAACGTCCTGCTCGCCCGGGACGGCCGGGTGCTGCTCACCGACTTCGGGATCGCGGCGATAGAGGGCGACTCGACCATCACCAGGACCGGTGAGCTGGTCGGGTCCATCGACTACCTGGCGCCCGAGCGGGTCCGCGGCGGCGATCCCGGCCCCGCGTCCGACCTGTGGTCGCTGGGCGCCACGCTGTTCACCGCGGTCGAGGGCAGCTCGCCGTTCCGGCGCACCTCCCCGATATCCACCATGCAGGCCGTCGTCGCGGAGGAACCCCCGGTGCCCGTCAGGGCCGGGGCGCTGGGCCCCGTCATCACGGCGCTGCTCCGCAAGGAGCCGGCCGACCGGCCGTCGGCGGCTGAGGCGGAGCGGATGCTGCTGGAGGCCATGGAGGGGCGCCAGCCCCGGGCGGCCCAGGAGTTCGTCCCGACGCAGCAGCTGTCGGAGGAGGCCCGGCGTGCGATGGGCCCCGGCGGCGCGACCGGCTCCACGGCCCAGTTGCCGCACCCCGGCTCCACGGGTCAGCTGCCGCACCCCGGCTCCACGGGGCAGCCGCACCACCCCGGTGCCGTCCCGCCCGCAGGGCCCGCCCCGGCGGCCCGGCGCGGCCGCGCCCGGTGGCGTACGGCCCTGCTGGTGCTCGCCCTGGCGGCGCTGCTCGGCGGCGGCGCGGGGATCGCCGCGATGAAGTACCGCGACCGCCCGGACACCGGCACCGCGAGCGGCGGCACCGCGGACGCGGGCAACCGGTCGCAGGACCCGGCTCCCCACAAGTCCTCGTCGGCCCCCTCGAAGAAGCCGGGCCCGAAACCGGACCCGACGCTCAAGGACGTACCGGCCGGCTGGCACCGGGTCCAGGACCCGGAGGGGTTCAAGCTCCTCGTACCGGACGGCTGGCAGCGCCGGACGAACGGAGCCAACATCGACTACACCCCGGACAACGGCAAGCGCTACCTCCGGATCAGCATCGACCAGAACCCCGACTTCGAGACCCCGTACCTGCACATGCAGAACATGGAGCCGGGCCTGCGGAAGCGGCTGCCGCAGTACCGGGGCCTGGCCCTGCGCGCCAACTTCTACCGTGACCACCCCGGATCGCTCTGGGAGTTCACCTGGACCGAGAACAGCGGCGAGGAGCGGCACGCCATCGACCAGATGTACTACGCGGGCGACGGCGGGCCGGAGTATGCGCTGTACATGACGGGTCCGGCGGCGGACTGGGACACCACCCGGAAGCAGTTCGACACCATGCTGCGCGGCTGGCGCGCGCCGGGGGACACCGGCTGACGGCAGGGACCGGCCCCGCCTGCTCGGGGCCGTCCGCGACCGGATCCGCTCCTCCTGACCGCGGCCGTGATGCGCGACCGCGAAGATAGCCCCTGATCAGCGCTTATGTAGCCAGTGGACACTGGCTCGATCGGCGGGTCCTCGCGGCGGGCTCTTGTGGGGACTGTGAAAAGCCGTTACCCACGGGTACCCAAAGCATCCGGCTGGACGTACTCTCGCCCTCATGACGGACTCGCAGGCCCCTGTTGCCCCCACCGGTTCGAACCCCGTGGCCGCCGCGCCCGCGGGCGTGCGCACGGCCGCCGACGTCGTGACCCCCGAGGTGATCGCCCAGCTGACCCGTGGCGTCGCCGGTTCCGGCCGTACGGCCAACCACACCCCGTTCACCGGGGAGAAGCTGGCCGACCTGCCGGAGTCCACCCCCGAGGACGTTGCCGCCGCCTTCGAGCGGGCCCGCGCCGCCCAGCCCGCCTGGGCGTCGACGCCCGTCCGGGCCAGGGCCGCCGTGCTGCTGCGCTTCCACGACCTGGTGCTCGGCCGCCAGTCGGAGGTCCTCGACCTCATCCAGCTGGAGACCGGCAAGGCCCGGCTGCACGCCCACGAGGAGGTCCAGGCCGTCGCCGTCGCCGCCCGGCACTACGGCCGCAAGGCCGGCTCGTACCTGAAACCGAAGCGGCACACCGGGGTCGTGCCGACCCTCACCAAGGTCACCGAGCTGCGTCAGCCGCGCGGTGTCGTCGGCCAGATCGCGCCGTGGAACTACCCCTTCGAGCTGTCCGTCGGTGACGCGCTGCCCGCGTTCGTCTCCGGCAACGCCGTCGTGATGAAGCCCGACACGGAGACCGCGCTGACCGCGCTGTGGGCCCGTGACCTGCTGATCGAGGCCGGGCTGCCCGCCGAGGTGTTCCAGGTCGTGCTGGGGGAGGGGCCGGTGGTCGGCCCCGAGGTCGTCAAGCACGCCGACTACGTCTCGTTCACCGGCTCCACCCGCACCGGCCGCGAGGTCGCCCAGGGCGCCGCTGCCCGGCTCGTCGGGGTGTCGCTGGAGCTCGGCGGCAAGAACGCCATGCTGGTCCTCAAGGACGCCGACGTGGAGAAGGCCGCCGCGGGCGCCGTCCGGGCCTGCTTCTCCTCCGCCGGACAGCTCTGCATCTCCATCGAGCGGCTGTACGTGCACGAGTCGGTCGCGGACAACTTCGTGGAGCGGTTCGCCGCCCGTACGAAGGCGATGCGGCTCGGCAACTCCCTCGCCTACGGGGCCGACATGGGCTCGCTGGTCGGTGAACGCCAGCTGGAGACCGTCAGCCGGCATGTCGCGGAGGCCGTCGAGAAGGGCGCCAGGCTCGTCGCGGGCGGCGTCGCCCGCCCCGACATCGGCCCGCTCTTCTACGAGCCGACCATCCTGGACGGCGTCGAGGCGCCGATGGCCGTCTGCACGGAGGAGACCTTCGGGCCGGTCGTCTCCATCTACCGCTTCCGCGACGAGGACGAGGTCATCCGCCTCGCCAACGCCACCCCGTACGGCCTCAACTCCAGTGTCTGGACCAAGGACGGCAGGCGCGGCCACGCCGTCGCCGCCCGGCTGCGGACCGGCACGGTCAACATCAACGAGGGCTACGCCCCCGCGTACGGCAGCGTGCAGTCCCCGATGGGCGGCATGAAGGAATCCGGTCTCGGCCGCCGGCACGGCTCCGAGGGCATCCTCAAGTACACCGAGGCCCAGACGGTCGCCCAGCAGCGGCTGATCCCGCTCGCCCCGTCCTTCGGGATGGACGACGAGAAGTACGCGGCGTTCATGAGCCGCAGCCTGAAGGCGATGAAGGCCTTCCGCCTGCGCTGACCCCACTGCCCCACTGCCCCCGCACCACCTCAGCATTTCTGTCCTTTTCGTACGGAGGAGTGCCATGTCCCAGGACAGCCCTGCCCAGAATCAGGCCGGACCCGGCGGCGCGGCCGACGACGACGCCGCGTACGACTACGACGTACTGGTCGTCGGTTCGGGCTTCGGCGGTGCGGTGTCGGCCCTCCGGCTGAGCGAGAAGGGCTACCGGGTCGGCGTCCTCGAAGCCGGCCGCCGGTTCACCCCCGCCACCCTGCCCAAGAACTCCTGGGACCTCAAGAACTACCTTTGGGCCCCCGCCCTCGGCCTCTTCGGCATCCAGCGGGTGCATCTGCTCGGCAAGGTGATGGTGCTGGCCGGGGCGGGGGTCGGCGGCGGTTCGCTGAACTACGCCAACACGCTGTACGTGCCCCCCGCGCCGTTCTTCGAGGACCGCCAGTGGGCGGGCATCACCGACTGGCAGGACGAGTTGAAGCCGTACTACGACCAGGCCACCCGCATGCTCGGGGTCCGGCTCAACCCGACGACGACCCCCTCCGACGTCCACCTCAAGGCGGCCGCGGAGGCGATGGGCGTCGGGGACACCTTCCATCTCGCCCCGGTCGGCGTCTTCTTCGGCGACGGCAAGGACGCCGACGGGACGGCGCGGGCCAAGCCCGGCGGAACGGTCGCGGACCCGTACTTCGGCGGCGCGGGCCCCGCCCGCAAGGCCTGCACCGAGTGCGGCGAGTGCATGACGGGCTGCCGGCACGGCGCGAAGAACACCCTCAACGAGAACTACCTCCACCTCGCGGAGAAGGCCGGCGCGGTCATCCACCCGATGACCTCTGTCGTCGCGGTCACCGACCACCCGGAGGGCGGCTACCGCGTCATCACCGTGCCCACCGACCGCCGCCGGAAGGCGAAGCCGACCCGGCTGCGCGCCCGCCAGGTGGTCGTTGCGGCGGGCACGTACGGCACCCAGACCCTGCTGCACACGATGAAGGACCGGGGGCTGCTGCCCCGCGTCTCGTCCCGGCTCGGCGAGCTGACCCGGACCAATTCCGAGGGGCTCGTAGGGGCGCAGACCTCCGACCGGCGCTACCGGAAGAAGCACGGCACCAAGGCCGACTTCACCAGGGGGGTCGCCATCACCTCCTCGATCCACCCCGACGAGAACACCCACATCGAACCGGTCCGTTACGGCAAGGGATCCAACGCGATGGGCGGGATGACCATCCTCCAGGTCCCCTACAGCACCCACCGGGTGCTCGGCTGGCTCGGCAGCATGGCCAGGCACCCGGCGCTCGCCATGCGCTCGCTCTCCAACCGGCGCTGGTCGGAGCGGACGATCATAGGGCTCGTCATGCAGTCCCTCGACAACTCCCTGACCGCCTACCGCAAGCCGGGCGGCATAGGAAAGGGCCTGCTCACCGCCCGGCAGGGGCACGGCGCGCCCAACCCGACCCAGATCGCGGAGGCCACCCGCGGCGCCACGCTGCTCGCGGAGGAGATCAACGGCTTCGCGGGCTCCAACATCGGTGAGCTGATGGGCACCCCGCTCACCGCGCACTTCCTCGGCGGCTGCCCGATCGGTGCGAGTCCCGAGGACGGGGTGATCGACGCCTACCACCGGCTGTACGGGCACCCGGGCATCTCGGTGGTCGACGGCTCCGCGGTCTCCGCCAACCTCGGCGTCAACCCGTCGCTGACGATCACCGCGCAGGCGGAGCGCGCCATGTCCTTCTGGCCGAACAAGGGGGAGCGGGATCCCCGTCCGGCGGCGGGAGAGGCGTACGAGCGGCTGGCGGCGGTCGAACCGCAGGCGCCGGCCGTCCCGGCGGAGGCCTTCGGCGCGCTGAGGCTGCCGTTCCTGGGGATGCCCGCGATGCCGCAGAAGAAGACCGAGAAGACCGGGAAGACCGGAAAGGCCTGAACCGGGACAGCGGACCTGAACCGGGACAGCAGAAGGGGCTGCACCCCCCTCCGAGTGCAGCCCCCTCATGCTCTACCGGTGAAGCCGAGTTACGGATGTGACCGGTGGTTCCGCATGCATGACCTGCAAGGCATCCCGATGGTTGTCCCGAAGTTCACGAAATCCTTATGTGACGTCGGTCACGCCTCGCGGTGTGCTCGATCCGTGATCTGGAGCCGCGCAACTATTCACCCGGGCCCGGGGTCGTACCCACGTCGCCGCAAAGGCGATCACTCAGCTCCTCACCACCCCGGAGAGCCCGCCATATGAGAAGCACGACCCCGAGAGCCGCTCTGCGCAGGGCCGCGGGAGGATTCGCCGCCGCCGGTCTGCTGGCCGCCGGATCCCTCGCCCTGACCGCTCCGGCGCAGGCCGCCGCCCCCGAGTTCACGCTCGGTGGCCCGGCGGAGACCGCGCTGCACCCGTACCCGGCGACGGGTGCCCCGCAGAAGGCGTCGCTCGACTTCACGGTCAACAACCCTTCGGAGGACGAGGAGAACGGCGCCTTCGAGGGCGAGTACACCGTCCGCTTCGACCTCAGCGGGATCAAGGGCGTCGCGGACGTCGCCTTCGACAAGGAGGGCAGCGCCGACTGCTCGGTCTCCGGGACGAGCGCGGTCTGCCACGACTGGGGCATCTTCCCCGGCCTGAGCACCCTCGCGAAGCTCGACGTCACCGCGGCCAAGGGCAGCGAGGACGGCGACACGGGCGCCATCGAGGTCACCGCGGAGGCGGACGGGGCCACGTTCACCTCGTTCACCGCCCGGATCGGCATCGGCGGGCCCGACCTGTCGATGGAGCGGCTGCCGTTCCGGACGGAGCTGAAGACCGGCGACACCCAGCCGGTGCCCGTCACCTTCACGAACAACGGCACCCGCGCGGCCGAGGGCGTGCTGCTCACCCTGCGGTACACGCGCGGCATGGAGTTCACCGAGCGGTACCGGAACTGCGAGTACAGCGAGTCCGACGGGGGCATGGGCAGCCCCGGCGCCTGGACCACCGCCCTGTGCTCCTTCGACGGCAGCTACGAGCCCGGCGTCGCCTACACGCTGGCAGAGCCGCCCGCCATCAGGGCCACGGAGCGCGCCTTCTACGACTCCTTCCTCTACCGCGTCGAGGAGGACGGCTCCGCCGCCCGCGCCGGGCAGCGCGCCGGTGCGAAGTACAGCGCCGGAAAGGGCGCCACGCTGGCCCTGCGCAAGGCCCCGGCGGCCCTGGCCGCCGACCTGGACCCGAGCGACAACCAGCAGGAGGTCGACTTCCAGACCTCCAACACCGCCGACTTCGCGGCGTACGGTGACCGCGCGAAGGGCGCCGAGGGCGACTCGGTCGCGGTGAAGGTCGGATTCCGTAACCGGGGCCCGGCGTGGATCGGCTACATCCGCTCCGGCGAGGACGTCGCCACCGTCGACGTCACCGTGCCCGAGGGCGCCTCGGTCGTCGCCAAGCCCGAGTCCTGCCGGGGTGTGACGGCAGCCGGGGAGTACCGCGAGGACCAGACCGGGGCCCCGCGCTACTTCTGCTCCACCCCGATGTCCGTACGCGAGGACGCCGACTTCGCGCTGCCCTTCGAGCTGAAGATCACCAAGGTGGTCGAGGGGGCGTCCGGCAAGGTCGTCGTCCGCAACCCCTTCCTCCAGGACCCGAAGCTGCGGTTCGACCCCGAGCCCGCCAACAACACCGCCTCGCTGGTCCTGAACGCCAAGGACTCCGGTACGGGCGATTCCGGAGCCACCACCGGCGACGGTGACACAGGCTCGTCCTCGACAGGTACCACCGGCACCACTGGTTCCACCGGATCCACCGGATCCACCGGGGGCTCGGGCGACTCCGGAGTCACCAGCGGCGGCGGCTCCACCGGCTCGTCCTCTTCCGGCAGCACCGGCGGTGACTCCGGCGGCGGCCTCGCCGCCACCGGTTCGGTCGCCCTGATGACCGGCGCCGCGGCCGCGGTCGCCCTGGTCGCGGGCGGGGTCCTCTACACGGTGTCCCGCCGCCGCGCGGCCCACTGACCCTGGGGCGCGAGCGGACACGGAAGAACGGCCGGCCCCGGGCGTCCCCGGAGCCGGCCGTTCTTTCGAGGATCCAGCCCCTGGGTCTAGTCCGGGGGCGGACCCTGCGGGTGACCGGGCTGCTGTCCCCTGCCGACCGGTCACGCACGCCGGTGCGCGGTCCCACGGCGTACCTGCGGTACGCCACACGCCCCGGCGGAGCCACGCGTGGTTTCCTGCCACCGCCGCCCCTGGCTGGCACGGACACCGGGACCAACGAAGCCGCCGCGGGCCCGGTCACGCGCCGTACGGGTGAGACTCCGCCCGAACAGGGATACGCCCCTACCGCCCTGCGGTGCCAAGGGCCGTCCGCCCCGCGGCGGGTCACACGCGGCCGCGGCACAGCTCCAGCAGCGTCATCGCCAGCGAGGTGCCGGGCTTGCCGAGCGCGTCCCGGTACTGGCCGAGGATCTCCATCTCCCGGGAGAGGTTCACCCGGCGGCCCCCGGAGGTGATCCGGGCCTCCTGGATGACGGAGGAGACGGCCATCCGTTCCTGGACGAGACCGATGATCCGGTCGTCCAGGGCGTCGATGCGCGCACGGGCGTCGCCGATCAGGGACGCGGCCTCCTCGGTGTGCGCGCCGGTCGCCTCCGCGGTGGAGGCGGAGGTCGCGGGGCGGGCCGCTGCGGTGCTGCTGCTCATGGTGGGTCTCCCGGGTAGCTGCGGCTCCCCGGGACCGACCGGGCCCGGAACGCCAGAACGCCCCGGGCCTGTCGGCCCGGGGCGCCTGGAACGTTGCTTGTCAGTTGCTCAAGCAGCACGACCATGGCAGCCGGCGGGCCGGGTGCCATAGGTAAAGACGAAGGTCGTGTGCTGACGCATGGCAGACAGTATGGACCCGCTCCCGGCCGGGGCTCACACCGGGCTCGGATGGTGAGACGGGAGTCCGGCGGGGCGATGGCCCACGGCCGGTAGAATCGGAAGAACCGACCCCCTCTCCACCGCCGGAAGGCCGCCCCGTGCCAGCAGCACCCCCCGCCGCCCCCGACACCACCACCGACGTGGTCCTCGTTGTCGACTTCGGCGCTCAGTACGCCCAGCTCATCGCCCGCCGCGTCCGTGAGGCCCGGGTCTACAGCGAGATCGTGCCGTCCACGATGCCGGTGGCCGAGATGCTGGCCAAGAACCCCCGCGCGATCATCCTGTCCGGCGGACCCTCCTCCGTGTACGCGGAGGGCGCGCCCTCGCTCGACCGCGCGCTGTTCGAGGCCGGGGTCCCCGTCTTCGGCATGTGCTACGGCTTCCAGCTGATGGCCACCACGCTCGGCGGCACCGTCGACGACAACGGCGCCCGCGAGTACGGCCGTACCGCGCTCGCCGTCTCCAAGAGCGGCTCGACCCTCTTCGAGGGCACCCCGGACCAGCAGTCGGTGTGGATGTCGCACGGCGACGCCTGCTCCGCCGCCCCGGAGGGCTTCACCGTCACCGCGTCCACCGACGTCGTGCCGGTCGCCGCCTTCGAGAACGACGAGAAGAAGCTCTACGGCGTCCAGTACCACCCGGAGGTCCTGCACTCCACGCACGGCCAGCAGGTCCTTGAGCACTTCCTGTACCGGGGCGCGGGCATCGAGCCGAACTGGACGACCACCAACGTCGTCGAGGAGCAGATCGCCGCGATCCGCGCCCAGGTCGGCGACAAGCGCGCCATCTGCGGACTCTCCGGCGGCGTGGACTCCGCGGTCGCCGCGGCTCTCGTACAGAAGGCCATCGGCTCCCAGCTGACCTGCGTGTACGTCGACCACGGGCTGATGCGCAAGGGTGAGACGGAGCAGGTCGAGAAGGACTTCGTGGCCGCGACCGGCGCGAAGCTGAAGGTCGTCGACGCGGAGAAGCGCTTCCTGGACGCCCTGGCCGGTGTGTCGGACCCGGAGCAGAAGCGGAAGATCATCGGCCGCGAGTTCATCCGCGTCTTCGAGCAGGCCCAGCTGGAGATCCTCCAGGAGGACGGCCCCGAGGTCGCCTTCCTCGTGCAGGGCACCCTCTACCCGGACGTCGTCGAGTCCGGCGGCGGCACCGGCACCGCCAACATCAAGTCCCACCACAACGTGGGCGGCCTCCCCGACGACATCGAGTTCCAGCTCGTCGAGCCGCTGCGCCAGCTGTTCAAGGACGAGGTCCGGATGGTCGGCCAGGAGCTCGGCCTGCCGGAGGAGATCGTCCAGCGCCAGCCCTTCCCGGGCCCCGGCCTCGGCATCCGGATCGTCGGTGACGTCACCAAGGAGCGGCTCGACCTGCTGCGCGAGGCCGACGCCATCGCCCGCGAGGAGCTGACCTCGGCCGGCCTGGACCGCGACATCTGGCAGTGCCCGGTGGTCCTGCTCGCGGACGTCCGCAGCGTCGGCGTCCAGGGCGACGGCCGCACCTACGGCCACCCGATCGTGCTGCGCCCGGTCTCCTCCGAGGACGCCATGACGGCGGACTGGTCGCGACTGCCGTACGAGACCCTCGCCAAGATCTCCACCCGCATCACCAACGAGGTGGCCGACGTCAACCGCGTCGTCCTCGACGTGACCAGCAAGCCCCCGGGCACCATCGAGTGGGAGTAGTCCCAACCCCCTCATGACGATGCCGTCGTCCGGTCCTCCGGGCGGCGGCATCGTCGTACCTCTGGCCACCTGCGGCAACCGGCGGTAACTTCCGGTCCCGTACGTCTGATCCCGTACGCCTGGTTTCGTACGCCCGGGAGCCCAGAGGAGCCGCCATGCCAGAGCCCGCCCCCATACCGGTGGACCAGCTCCACTTCGCGATGCCGCCCGTGCACACCTCCCTCGGCGAGGAACGCGCGTACCGCAAGGAACGCCTCGCCGGGGCGCTGCGTCTGTTCGGTGAGTACGGGTACGAGGACGGCGTCTCCGGGCACATCACGGCACGCGACCCGGAGTTCCCCGACTGCTTCTGGGTCAACCCCTTCGGCGCCCCCTTCGAGGGGCTGCGCCCCGAGGAGCTGATCCTGGTCAACGGGGAGGGGCAGGTCGTCGAGGGCCGCCACCACGTCAACCAGGCCGCGTTCGCCGTCCACGCCCAGGTGCACCGGGCCCGCCCGGACGTCGTCGCCGTCGCGCACACCCACTCCGTGCACGGGCGCGCGCTGGCCGCACTGGGGGAGCTCATCGAGCCGATCACCCAGGAGTCCTGCGCCTTCTACGAGGACCACGCCCTCTACGACGCGTACACGGGGGTCGTCGTGGACGAGGAAGAGGGGCGCCGGATCGCCGCCGCGCTCGGCGGCCGCAAGGCGGTCATCCTGCGCAACCACGGGCTGCTGACCGTGGGCGACTCGGTGGACGCGGCGGCCTGGTGGTTCCTCACCCTTGAGCGGTCCTGCCAGGTGCAGCTGGCCGCGCGGGCGGCCGGGAAGCCGGTGCTGATCGAGCACCGGGACGCACTCACCACCCGGGACCAGCTCGGCAGCGACCTGGTCGCCTGGATCAACTACCAGCCGCAGTGGCAGCGCATCGCTCGAACGTTCTGACGAAGCCACCCGCAGACGCGCCCCGATGCGGGAGTACCCCGTCCGGTACGGCACAATTCGCAGCAATCACAGCTGAGTTGAATTGACCACAGCTGTACCGGGGCGGGAAAGGGCGGCGTTCTCCGTGGCGTTGGACGAGGCACGACAAGGCGCGCACGGCGGAGGCTGTACGTGCGGCGACTGCCCGCACGGAGCGCGCGAGGGACACCGGCGCGCGGTGGCCGCCTTCCTGGCCAAGCGGGACGGACTCGCCGCAGGTCAGGGGCTGCCCGCCGCCGTCGCCCAGTCGCCCTCCGCGACCCGGCAGTGGGTTTCCGACGAGCTGACCCAGTCGGCGCGCGCCGTCGCGGACCGGGGCCGGGAGGCGGGCGACGCCTGGCTGTACCGGGTGTGGCAGCGCACCCTGCTCATCGTGTGGGGCGCCGTCGCCGTACTGGCCCTCGCGGAGGCCGCCACCGCGATCGGCGCGGGCTGGAGCCACGCCCGCACCGCCGGACTGGTCGCCGGACTCGTCACCGCCGGGCTGCTGACCGGGGCCGCCCACATCCACCGGGGGCGCGGCGGCCTCCTCGCCCCGCTGATCGGTGAGGACAACCGGCTCTCCACCTCCCGGACGGTCGCCGCGTCCTGGGTGCTGCTCGCGGTCTTCTCCGTACTCGTCCTCGCCCTCCAGCTGGCGGTCGCCTCCGGCCACGCGCAGCGCGACGCGCTGATCGAGGGCCTGGACCTGGCGCGCGGCGCCGGGGTGGTGACCGTGCTGGCGCTGGTGTGCGCCATCGCCGTGGTGGTCCGGCGGGTGGTGGGCGTACGGGTGCTGTCCGGACGGCTCCAGAAACTGCGGGCCGACCGGCCGCGCGCCGCCGACCTGCTCACCGACGACGCGGGGCGCGGCAGCTTCACGGACGTGAGTTACGTGCTGGTGTCCACCGTCGCCGTGCTCTTCGCCGGGGTGCGCCTCGCCCGGCGGCCCGAGCAGCTGCCCGATCTGCCATGGGGCCTGGCCCTGCTGGTGGCCGTCTCTGCGGCGGCGTACTTCGCGGGCAAGTACACGGAGTCCGGCCGGCCCGTGGTGCTTTCGGTCGTCAGGGCCCGGGAGGCGGGCGATCTGGACGCGCCGATCCGTACCGGTGACGACATCGAGATCCGCGGCGCGGGATTCGTGCCGCCCGGCGCCGGAGCCCCGGACCGGCTGGCCCGGATGGTCGTGCGGATCGGCCCGGTCCACGTCCACGTACCGCTGGTCCCGGTCCCGGGCGGCTTCGCCAACCCGACCGACACCGTGCTGACCGTGCCGGTGCCGGTGGAGGTGGAGCCCGGGGTGGTCGAGGTGCAGGTGGTCACGGCGTCCGGCACCGAGTCGAACCGGGTCGAGATCGACGTGACGGACTGAGCCCCGGGGCCCCCGGCGGGCTCCGGGGCCCCGGGAACCGGCTACCCGGAAGGCCGTAGGGTCTGGTGACGGGTCGAACGGTCCGGCGAGGGTCGAATGGCCCTGTGAGCGGGACCGGGCGGTCCGCCGCAGGGCTGCGGAAGGCGGGGCACCAATGCACTACGGCATGAACGGGCGCGGGCTGGGCGAGCCGAAGAGCCTGCGGGAGCTGGCACGGGAGCACGCCCTGCTGCCGCTGCGGATCTTCCTCGGGACCACCTTCGTCTACGCCGGGCTCGACAAGCTGACCGACAGCGCCTTCTTCCACGCCACCGGCGATGGCTCCATCGGGCAGACGATGAACGCGGTCCGGGACTCCGCCGCGATCCCCGCCCTGGTCGACCTCGCGCTGAAGGGCCCGTCCGGCTTCGGCTACGCCATCGCGATCGGTGAACTCCTCGTCGGGCTCGGCACCCTCCTCGGCCTGTGGACCAGGATCGCCGCGCTCGGCGGTGCGCTGATCTCGCTGAGCCTGTGGCTGACCGTCAGCTGGCAGACCGAGCCGTACTACCTCGGCAACGACCTGATCTACCTCATGGCCTGGCTGCCGCTGCTGCTCGGCGGGGCCACGTCGTTCTCGGTGGACGGCGTCCTCCCGCCGCGGCGGCGCCGGATCCGGTAGGCGACCCAGGTGGTCAGCACGGCGATGAAGAGGCCGCCGGCGAACAGCGCGACGAAGAACACCCACGGAACGTGCCAGAGACCGGCGGCGTCCGCCCCGTAACCGGCCGCCAGGCCCATCATCACCAGGCCCGCCACCGCCCGTCCGGGCCGGATCTCATGACGAAGCACGGGTGACCTCCACCTGTCCGATGGTGACTTCCAGATCGAGTTCCACGGTCCCGGCCGGCGGGCCGCCCGGCTCGGGGGAGAGCGTGCGGTGCTCGTTCTCCGAGACCCTGATGTCCACGTCGCCCTGGCGCGATCCGCCGCCGGGCGCCTCGCCCGGCAGCGTGACGTCACCCAGACCGGCCCGCGCGCTCAGCCGCACGGTGACCGCCTTCGGCACGCGCACGACGACCCGGCCCGCACCGACCTCCACCCGGGTCCTGAGCGTGTCGCCCTTCGGCACGGAGACCCGGGTGAGATCCAGGTCAGCCACCCCGGAGCCCACCTCGTAGCGCGGCTGTACCGCAGCGACCGAGGCCGGGCGCCACTCCTCGCGCACCCAGTGCGCGGTGATGTTGGCGGGGAGCGCGGACGCCCCCGCCAGCAGGCCCGCGGTGATCATCGAGAGCAGCACCGTACCGAAGCCGGTCCGCCCGACGAAGGCGCTGACCAGCATCCCGGCCCCGAACACCGCGAGCGCGGCGGTCAGCCCGATCTGCAGGCTCAGCCCCAGCGGCTGGGAGTCCCAGTTCGCCTGCGCGCCCACCGCGCCCGCCAGCACCGCCAGCAGGAAGACGGCCCCGGCGATCGACGTCGCCTCCGGGTTCTGCCGCGACTTCCTGGGCGTCCGGAACGGGTCGGTGGCCGTCGCCCCGCGCGGCCCGGCCGCCCGGCCGTCCAGCGTGGTGTCCGCAGGACCCCACAGATAGCCGGGACCTACCGGGCCCGTGGTGCCGTCCTTGATGATCGGGTCCCGCCACCAGGACGGGCTGTCGGGCCTCGGCGGCGCCTTCACCTCCGGCGGCGCGTCCGAGACCGCCTGCGCGGCCGCAGGATGCAGCGGGCCCTGCGGATCGACCGTCCTGCGGTGCTGCGTCCACACGGAGAAGCCGATCACCGCGAGGGCCAGCATCGCGGAGAACGCCAGCGTGCCGCCGTTGCCCAGCATCGACAGGAACAGCCCGCAGCCGACCAGCGCGAACAGCACCGCGATCAGCGACGCCCCCTCGACCCGGCCCGACAGCAGCCGGCGCGCCTCGTTCTCCTCCTCGCCGTCCAGCGGGACCAGCAGCCACGCGAAGCCGTAGAAGATCAGCCCGAGACCGCCGGTCACGGAGAGCACCCCGAGCACGATCCGGAAGATCACCGGATCGACGTCGCAGTACCGGCCGAGGCCGCCGCAGACCCCGGCCACCACTTTCTGCCGCGAGCTGCGGTGCAGCTTCCCGCCGGGCCCGGCGGACGGTACGGCGCCGGGCGGCGCATCCTGGGGAACGGTCATGGCTCCATGGTGACGGGCGCCGGGCACCTCCGGCACCCGCCCCGACCCTGGACGAACCCTGAGATCGCCCCCTCCCGACCCTGAAGGGACCGTTCCGGGCCCCGGCGCCCGCCCCCTTCGTTCCCTCCCGGCTCTCAGGGTCGAAGTGGGGGCCGACCCTGATGCCAACGGCCGCACACACGTGTGACGATCGGGTCATGCCAGCCGCCACCACCCGAGCCGCCAGCTCCCTCAATCCGGACCCGGAGGAGCCACCGCTGCGCAAGCTGTACCGCAGCGCCGATGGACGGCTGCTCGGCGGCGTCGCGCGCGGACTCGCCGGACACCTGGGGCTGCCGGTCGCCTGGGTGCGGTTCGTCTTCCTCGGACTGTTCTTCGCGGACGGCCTCGGCGCGCTCCTGTACGCCGTGTTCTGGATCGTCGTCCCGCTCGGCGTCGGCGGCGTGGACAGCCCCCGGTCCGTCTTCGAGACCGCCCCCGACGGCCGACGCCGGCTCCGCAAACCCGACCGGGGCCAGGTCTTCGCCCTGGTCGCGCTCCTCATCGGCGCCGTGATCTTCGTCGGCAACGTCGACATGGGCAGCAAGGCCGACCGTTACATCTGGCCCACCCTGCTGATCGGCGCCGGTTCCGTCCTGGTCTGGCGGCAGGCGGACAACGCCCGCCGGGCCCGCTGGATGGAGGTCGGCAGCCGCCGCCGGGTCCTGAACCTGGCCCGCGGGCTCGCCGGAGTCGCCCTGGTCGGCCTCGGCCTCGCCGGCTTCATGGTGGTACGCGGCTCCGCCGCCCAGCTCGGCAACGTCCTCACCGCGGCCATCGCCGTGCTCACCGGCATCGCCCTGCTGGCCGGTCCCTACCTCGTCCGGATGACCCAGGACCTCTCCGAGGAACGCCTGATGCGCATCAGGGCCCAGGAACGCGCCGAGGTCGCCGCCCACGTCCACGACTCGGTGCTGCACACCCTCACCCTGATCCAGCGCAACGCGGAGGACGCGGGCGAGGTGCGCAGACTGGCCCGCGCCCAGGAACGCGAGCTGCGCAACTGGCTGTACAACCCCGAGGGCACCGGCAAGGACGAGGACGACGAACCCGAGACGCTGGCCGAGGCCGTCAAACGCGCGGCCGCAGAGGTCGAGGACAAGCACGGCGTCCCGCTGGAGGTCGTCGTCGTGGGCGACTGCCCGCTCGACGAGAGGCTGACCGCACAGATGCAGGCAGCGCGCGAGGCGATGGTCAACGCCGCCAAGTACGGTGGCGAGGGCGGCGCCGTACAGGTCTACGCCGAGGTCGAGGGCCGCACGGTCTTCGTCTCGGTACGCGACCGGGGGCCGGGATTCGACCTGGACTCCGTACCGGGGGACAGAATGGGCGTACGAGAGTCGATCATCGGCCGGATGCAGCGCAACGGCGGTACCGCCCGGCTGCGTTCGGTGCCCGGCGGGGGCACGGAAGTCGAGTTGGAGATGGAGAGGACGAGCGATGAACGGGACCACTGAGCCGACCGGGGGCCACGCGGACCCGGAGCGCCGGGTACGAGTCGTGCTCGTCGACGACCACCGGATGTTCCGCACCGGCGTACAGGCCGAGATCGGCCGCACGGAGGAGACCGGCGTCGAGGTCGTCGGCGAGGCCGCCGACGTCGACCAGGCGGTCACCGTCATCACGGCGACCCGCCCCGAGGTCGTCCTCCTGGACGTGCACCTGCCGGGCGGCGGCGGCGTCGAGGTGCTGCGCCGCTGCGCCCCGTTCATGGGCGCGGTGGAGAACCCGGTGCGCTTCCTCGCGCTGTCCGTCTCGGACGCCGCGGAGGACGTCATCGGGGTCATCAGGGGCGGCGCCCGAGGCTACGTCACCAAGACCATCACCGGCGCCGACCTGGTCGACTCGGTCTTCCGGGTCCAGGACGGCGACGCGGTGTTCTCGCCCCGGCTGGCCGGCTTCGTCCTCGACGCCTTCGCCTCGACGGACGCGCCGCCGGTCGACGAGGACCTCGACCGGCTGACCCAGCGCGAGCGCGAGGTGCTGCGGCTGATCGCCCGGGGCTACGCGTACAAGGAGATCGCCAAGCAGCTGTTCATCTCGGTGAAGACGGTCGAGTCGCACGTCTCCGCGGTGCTCAGGAAGCTCCAGCTGTCCAACCGGCACGAGCTGACCCGCTGGGCGACGGCCCGACGGCTGGTCTGAGTCAGCCGGCTTCCCGTTCCGGATCGAGCGAGATGTTCAGCTTCTCGCCGACCCTGCGGTAGCCGATGGACGCGTAGATCCGTTCCACATCGGCGTCGCCCGGCTCCAGCCACACCACCCGGCAGCCCCGCTCGAACGCGGTCGCCGTGAGCCGGGCGGAGAGGTCGGCGCCGATGCCCCGGCGGCGGAACTCCGCGGCGACGGCAAGGCCGACCAGCTCGCTGAGCCCGTCGACCGGCACCGAGCAGCCGCCCGCGCCCGCCGAGGCGCCGTCGAGGGTGGCGAGCGCGGCGACGCCGCCGTTCGCCGCCGCGTTGCGAAGCCACTCCGCCTCGCCGCCCTCGGGCTCGCCGGTCCCGCCGTACCCCAGGTGCTGGACGAGCGCGGCGGCGTCGAACTCCGCCGCCGTGACCGGCTCGGCCGTCACCAGACCGTCCACCGGCTTCGGCGGCAGCAGGCCTTCCGGGGCGCAGGCCAGGATCGGGGCCCGGTTCTCGACGGTGAACCCGGCGGCGAGCAGCGCGGGTTCGACCGAGGGCGCCCAGCCGGGCAGGTACTCCAGGCGCGGCATCCGGTCCCGCTCCCGGAACGCCGCGATCAGGGCGTCGAGTTCGCCGGGTGTCGGTTCCGCGCCCTGGTCCGGGATCGCGTAGTTGGCGTACTTCAGCGACCAGTTCACGTTGTGGCGCACCGTGAACGGGCCCACCCGGTAGTGGTCCGGGGAGCGGAGGGCGAGCGTACGGGCGTGGGTCTGGACGTCGAAGTCCATGGGCATGCGCGGGTGTCCTTCTGTCCGGTGGGTCGGAAGGACGGGAGCCTATGCCACCCGGGTCGCTCCCGCGAAGGGCATTTCGTCGATCGGCGCGATGCGGACCGGGGCTCCGGGGCGCGGGGCGTGGATCATCCGGCCGTTGCCGATGTAGAGGCCGACATGGCTGACGCCCGAGTAGAAGAACACCAGGTCCCCCGGCGCGAGTTCGGACCTTCCGACCCGCTGCCCGGCGTTGATCTGGGTGTACGTGGTCCGGGGCAGCGAGACACCCGCTGAGCGCCAGGCGGCCTGGGTGAGGCCGGAGCAGTCGAACGAGGAGGGGCCGGTGGAGCCCCAGACGTACGGCTTGCCGAGGGCCCCGTACGCGAAGGCGACGGCCGCCGCCGCGCGGGCGTTCGGTGCCTGCGCCGAGCCGCGCGGGGCGCTGCGGTCTGCGTGGCCCGCGCCCCGGCCGCCGCCGTCGGAGGCGTCGTAGGCGGCGCGCTGGGCGGGGGAGAGGCGGGCCAGCAGTGCGCGGGCCTCCGACAGCTTGGCCCGGACCGTCGTCCTGTGCTTCTGGAGCTCTGCCTGGCGGGCGGTGAGCTCGGCCAGCTGCCCCGCCGCCTCCGAGCGCAGCTGCGCCACGTCCGCCACCTGGCGTCGCACGGCGCGGAGCTCGTCGGCCCGGCCGGAGGCGGCCCGCTCCACGTAGGAGGCGCGCTGGAGGTACTGGTCCGGGTCGGAGGAGAGGGCCAGCTGGAGGGACGGGTCGAGGCCGCCCGCGCGGTACTGCGCGGCGGCGTACGAGCCCAGCGCCTCGCGCGAGGTGTTGAGCCGCTCGGTCCTGCGGGCGGCCTCGTCGCGCAGCGCGTCGATCGACTTGGCGATGGCGGCCGTCTTCACCTTCGCGCCGTTGTACTGCTCGGTGGCGACCTCCGCTTCCCGGTACAGCCGGTCCACCTGGGCCTTGACCTGTGCGGCGGTGGGCTTCGGCTCTGCGTGCGCGGATCCCGGCAGCGCGGCAGCGGTCGCGGCCCCGGCGAGGGCGAGGGTCGCTGCGGTGCGAGCAGCAGAGCCGGTGTACGGGCGCTGCTTTGGTTTCCGGTGCGCGGCCACGAGGGCGGTGGTCCTTCCTGTCGACTGCCCGCCGGGGCCTACCGGCGGACCCGCCCGGTCCGGCGGCGGGTCACCAACAGGGGGAGCGGCCCGCCGCCGGATCTCTCGGCGGGGCGACCGGGCGGCGCCGTCCGGGTGCGGAGCGGCGGTGATCCGGTCACCTGGTAGGGACGCTAAACCCGGGGCACGGGGAAGAGTCGTAATGACGCTTATTGCCCGAATTTGGCGGTGCGTTGTTTCTGAATGACAGGAAAAATTGCACCAGAGTCAGGCAATTGGTGCATTCATGAGTCAAGCATCCAGTAAGCCTGACCTGGCTGCCGATGCCTGGTATGGCCGGGGCTAGGGTGCGGAACCATGCGTGTACTCATCGATGTCTTCGTCGCTCTTCACATCATCGGAATCGCCGCCCTGCTGGGAGGTTTCCTCACCCAGATGAAGGCGATGAGCGCGGGGACGGCCCGGTTCGTCCCGGGGATGCTGCACGGCGCGCTGACCATGCTGGTCACCGGAATCGCCCTGGTCGGGCTCGACCAGGCCGACGACCACCCCGTGAACAACGTCAAGATCGGCATCAAGCTGCTGATCCTCGTCGTCATCCTCGGGCTGGTCTACGTCAAGCGGGACGAGGAGAAGGTCGAGAAGGGCCTCTTCGCGGCGGTGGGCGGACTGACGATGGTGAACATCTTCATCGCCACGCTCTGGACCTGAGCGCCCGGGGCCCGAGCGCCCGGGGGCCCGGTCCGCCGGACAGGTCCTAGCCGGGGCGCACGCTCCCGTAGATCGGCATGTAGTAGATCGACTCCTCGCGCACATTGGCCCCCGGCTTCGGTGCGTGGATCATCATGCCGTCGCCCTTGTAGATCCCGACGTGGCTGATGTCGTCGTAGAAGAAGACCAGGTCCCCGGGCTGAAGGTCCGCCGTGGCGATCCGGGTGCCGACGTTCACCTGGTCCCAGGTGGTCCGGGGCAGCGAGACACCTGCGGAGCGCCAGGCCGCCTGGGTCAGCCCCGAGCAGTCGTACGAGGACGGGCCGGTCGCCCCCCAGACGTACGGCTTGCCGATCTGGGCCCTGGCGAACGCGAGGACCTTCCCGGCTTTCGTCGTCGCGCTGCTGTCCGAACCGGAACTGGTGCCGGAACCGGTGTCGGAACCGGTGCCTGAGCCCGAACCCGTGCCCGTACCGGAGCCCGTGCCGCTGTCGCTGCCGGCCTCCTTGGCCTTGCGCTCGGCCTCCGCCTTCGCGGCCGCCTGCTTTTTCGCCAGCTCCTTGGCCTTGCGCGCGGCCTCGGCCTTCTTCTTCTCCTCCAGCTCGGCCAGCCGCGCCTTCTCCTGCGCGGTCAGCTTCGACAGCAGCGTGCGCGCCTCTGTCAGCTTGTTCTGCACGTTCTGCTTGCTGGTGCGCAGCTTGGTCTGCGACGCGGTGAGCGTCTCCAGGCTCGTCACCGCCTCCGCCCGCTTCTTCGACGCCTCCGCCTGCTTCGTACGGAAGTCCGTGACGGCCTGCTGCTGGTTGGTGGCCATCCGGTTCATCAGGTGGGTCTGGTCGAAGAACGACTGCGGGTCGTTGGCCAGGAAGAAGGTGGCGGTCGGCGCGAGCGCGCCGTCGCGGTACTGGGCGGCCGCGTAGTTCCCGAGCGTGCGGCGGGCGTCGTTCAGCTTGTCGGCCCGCTTGGCGATGTCGTCCAGCAACCCGTCCACCTTGGTGCGCTGCGCGGCGGACGCCTCTTTCGCCTCGTCGTAGTGCTGGGTCGCGGTGCCCGCCTGCCGGTAGAGGTCGTCGACCTTCTTCTGGACGTCCTCGATGCTGGGCTTCGGGGCCGGGGCCGCCAGCGCGCTCTGCGTGGACAGCAGGGTCACGGAGGCGAGTGCGGCCGTCGTGAACCCGATGGCGGGGGCGGTGCTGCGCACCCGGGGGCGCGGTTTGCGATGCGATGCCAAGACCGGCATTTCCTTCCGTGGACCGCCTACCAGGTTAGCTGTCGGGTTCGGGCGGAACGGAAGGCTGCCCTACGGTCCTGGTGGGGGATGCGGACCGATTCACCCCGGTGCTGCGTGTGGGTCCCCGGTTCCGGACCCCGTACGGGCGGCCCGGATTCGGCGTGGACGCCCGCTCGGCGTGGTTCGCCTCGGGGGTACGGCCGTCCGAACGAGCACGCTAGCCAACTCATGGTGCCGCTGTGAAGGTTGATGTTCGATATGCCCGATACATTTTCGTGACCTTGCGGAACCCGCGCCGCACGGCCGGGCGCGGCGCGCCATTTTCCTACGCAGGGTGGTCCGGGCATCGCCGTCTGTGGCTCCGGAGGGACGGGTTCTGCCATGCGGGCCCGGGGTGTCAGTAGGGCCGCCTAGACTCTGACAGCGATGAGCAGCCTCTTTGACGACAGTTTCCTGGCCGGCCTCCAGCACACGGAGGACGGGCCCCCGCCGCCCCCCGAGGACTCCGCACCCGAAGCGGTGCCGGAGGACCTCTTCGGAGGCGTGTTCGACGGGCCCCCGCCGCCCCGCGACGCGTACTACCGCGACGGGGCCCACCGCCCGGTCATCGACGCCGCCGCGCTGCTCGACGGGCTGAACACCGAGCAGCGCGCCGCCGTCGTGCACGCGGGCTCCCCGCTGCTCATCGTCGCCGGGGCCGGTTCGGGCAAGACCCGGGTACTGACGCACCGCATCGCCCACCTGCTGGCCGAGCGCGGGGTGCACCCCGGCCAGATCCTGGCGATCACCTTCACCAACAAGGCCGCCGGCGAGATGAAGGAGCGCGTCGAGCAGCTCGTCGGCCCCCGCGCCAACGCCATGTGGGTCATGACCTTCCACAGCGCGTGCGTCCGGATCCTGCGCCGCGAGTCGAAGAAGCTCGGCTTCACCTCCTCGTTCTCGATCTACGACGCGGCGGACTCCAAGCGGCTGATGGCCCTGGTCTGCCGCGATCTCGACCTCGACCCGAAGCGCTTCCCGCCGAAGTCGTTCACGGCCAAGGTCTCGAACCTCAAGAACGAGCTGATCGACGAGGAGACCTTCGCCGGACAGGCCACGGACGGTTTCGAGAAGACCCTCGCCCAGGCCTACGCGATGTACCAGTCCCGGCTGCGCGAGGCCAACGCGCTGGATTTCGACGACATCATCATGACGACGGTGCACCTGCTCCAGGCCTTCCCCGACGTCGCCGAGCACTACCGCCGCCGCTTCCGGCACGTCCTGGTCGACGAGTACCAGGACACCAACCACGCCCAGTACACACTCGTACGGGAGCTGGTCGGCCCGTCCGGCGCCGCCGACGCCCCCGGCGAACTGTGCGTCGTCGGTGACGCCGACCAGTCGATCTACGCCTTCCGGGGCGCCACGATCCGCAACATCCTCCAGTTCGAGGAGGACTACCCGGACGCGACCACGATCCTGCTGGAGCAGAACTACCGCTCCACCCAGACGATCCTGTCCGCCGCCAACGCCGTCATCGAGCGCAACGAGAGCCGCCGCCCGAAGAACCTCTGGACCAACGCCGGCTCCGGCACCCGGATCACCGGCTACGTCGCGGACACCGAGCACGACGAGGCGCAGTTCGTCGCGGACGAGATCGACCGGCTGACCGACGCGGGCGACGCCAAGGCGGGCGACGTCGCGATCTTCTACCGGACGAACGCGCAGTCCCGTGTCTTCGAGGAGATCTTCATCCGGGTCGGCCTGCCCTACAAGGTCGTCGGCGGGGTGCGCTTCTACGAGCGCAAGGAGGTCAGGGACGTCCTGGCCTACCTCCGGGTGCTGTCCAACCCGGAGGACACCGTCCCGCTGCGCCGCATCCTGAACGTGCCCAAGCGCGGCATCGGAGACCGGGCGGAGGCGATGATCGACGCCCTGTCGATGCGCGAGAAGATCACCTTCCCGCAGGCGCTGCGCCGCGTCGACGAGGCGTACGGCATGGCCGCCCGCTCCGCCAACGCCGTCAAGCGGTTCAACACGCTGATGGAGGAGCTGCGCACGATCGTCGAGTCGGGCGCGGGCCCGGCCGTGGTGCTGGAGGCCGTCATGGAGCGGACCGGCTACCTGGCCGAGCTCCAGGCCTCCACCGACCCGCAGGACGAGACCCGGATCGAGAACCTCCAGGAGCTCGCCTCCGTGGCGCTCGAATTCGAGCAGGACCGGGGCGAGGAGGAGGGGTCGGGAACGCTCGCCGAGTTCCTGGAGCGGGTCGCGCTCGTCGCCGACTCCGACCAGATCCCCGACGAGGACACCGACGGCTCCGGAGTCGTCACGCTGATGACCCTGCACACGGCGAAGGGCCTCGAATTCCCGGTGGTCTTCCTGACCGGCATGGAGGACGGCGTCTTCCCGCACATGCGCGCGCTGGGCCAGGTCAAGGAGCTGGAGGAGGAGCGCCGGCTCGCCTATGTCGGCATCACCCGCGCCCGCGAGCGGCTCTATCTGACCCGGGCGTCGATGCGCAGCGCGTGGGGCCAGCCCTCGTACAACCCGCCGTCGCGGTTCCTGGAGGAGATCCCGGAGCAGCACCTGGAGTGGAAGCGCAAGGGCCCGATGGCGGCTCCGGCGGGACCGACGTCGGGCATCACCTCATCGCTGTCCGCGTCCCGTTCGCGCTCCGGTCCCTCGGGCTTCGCGACCCGGCGGACGTCGGACAAGCCGACGATCACGCTGGTGGTCGGTGACCGGGTCACGCACGACCAGTTCGGTCTGGGCACGGTGACGGCGGTCGACGGCATCGGTGACCAGGCGAAGGCCACGGTCGACTTCGGGGACGAGCGGCCGAAGAAGCTGCTGCTGCGGTACGCCCCGGTCCAGAAGCTGTAGCGGGGCGTACCGGTCCGGCCCGGTACCTTCGGGATCCTTCTGGAGGCGGGCCGGATCAGGTCGGGTCGATGTTGTGGCTGCGGAGCCAGGGCAGCGGGTCGACGGCCGCGCCGCCGCCGGGCCGCACCTCGAAGTGCATGTGCGGGCCGGTCGAGTTGCCGGAGCTCCCGGAGTGCGCGATCACGTCTCCGGCCTTGACGTGGCCCGAGCGGATCCGGGTGCTGCTGAGGTGGCAGTACCAGGTCTCGGTGCCGTCGGCCATCGTGACGATGGCCATGTTGCCGTAGGCGGTGTTGTACTGCGTACGGATGGTGCCGTCGGTCGCCGCCATCACCGGGGTCCCGTACTGGACGGGGAAGTCGATGCCCGTGTGCACGGACATCCAGTTGACGCCCGCCTGGCCGAAGTACGCGCTGAGTCCGTGTTCCTTGACCGGCATGACGTACTTGGGGCGCAGGGCCTCCTTGCGGGCGGCCTCCTCCTCGCGCTTCTTCTTCTCTGCGGCCTGCCGCTCTTTCAGGTCGATGCGCTCCTGGGTGCGGCTGGCGCGGCCGGCGAAGTTCTCCGCGTCGGCGCTGAGGTTGGCGAGCTGGGTGTCCAGCTTGTTGTTCGCGGCCACCGGCTTGACCGTGCCGGGGTCCGCGGCCGCCATCGTCGTGGTGTCGTCCCTCTTCTCCTCGCCGCCACCCATGCCGCCCACGGAAGCTGCGGCGATACCCGCCACGCTCATCACGCAGGCGGAGGGGACGGCGATGGTGAGGAGGGCGGAGCGCTTGGCGGGCGAACGCCTGCGGCTGCGGCTGCCACCGCGGGAGACCTGACGGCCTGCGGGGTGGTGGGCCTCCGGCTCCGGGTCCGCCTCGGGGAGGCTGAACTCGGAGGTCTCGGAGGTCTCGGAGGCCCCGGGGGTCGTCGGCACGGCCTGGGCGGGCTCGTACGTCCCGTACGCCTCAGGCGTCTCGTACGGTTCGTACGTCTCGTACGTCTCGTACGGATGCTGCCGTGTCTGTTCGGGCTCGTGCGATGCCGTCAGATTTTGCGGCGTCTGCTGCGCGTGCTCGGGCGTGGCGCCGGTGTTCCAGGCGGTGGCGTCGTACGCGCCGGAGTCGTATCCCGCCGTGTCGGTGGTTGACCACTGGCCGTTCGCGTACCAGCCGGAGGTGTCCCACTGGCCGGAGGAGTCGGGGGCGCCGCCCTGTGCGGGGATGTTCGCGTGGGCCTCTGCTGTCGCCCAGGTGCCGGTGGTGCCGTACTGCTGCGGGGCCGCGTCGTACTGCGGGGCCGCTTCGTACTGGGGGTGCTGCTGGAAGTGGGGGGTGTAGGCCGCGTAGTCGGCGGCGTGGTCGTACGTGGCGGTGCGGTGTGCGCCGGTGTCCCACTGGGTGGTGTCGTACTGGCCGCTGTGACCGGCCTGGCCGGTGTCGTACGGGGCGGCGTAACCGGCCGTGGTGTCGTACGGGCCGTCATAACCGCTGGGGAGGGAGCCGAAGAGCGGGTCGTCGTCGAAACCGCTCATGGAGTGGCTGTCGTATCCGACATACCCGGCGTGGGGGTGCTGGTCGTTCACCAACTTCTCTCTCGCCTCGGCAGCAGGACCTTGGGTCCGGGGCCCGTGGGGGACCTCGGGGGAAAGCAGTGGCCGCGACTGTACCCGGCGGTACGCGACGCCGACAATCTTCCACGGCTCGCGGGCGATCAGGAATCGGGCAATCGGCTGTCTTTCGACGGACCGCTCACACAGCCTTGGCTCTATGTTCGACATCCGTTCTATTTCCGGGCTCCTGTGCGTCGAGTGCCTGACGGACCCCGGCGGCCACGGCCGGGTGCACGGGCAGCGCGAGATGGCCGATCCCGCTGACGCGGACGTTGGTCGCGTCGAGGTCGGGATGGTCGACGCAGGCCGCCTCGGCAGGGACGATGACCCGGTCCAGCTCGCTCCAGAAGCTGATGAACCGGGTGCGGCACCCGGGTGCCGGAAGCCGGAGCTCCTCGATCGGCGCAGAGCCGCCGCGCATCTGGCGCACGATCGGGAGGGCGCCGGCCAGCGGAGCGACAGCGGTGCCGGAGTGCGGCGTGCCGAGCGTGACCAGGGTGCGGACCCGCTGGTCACCGCCGAGTCGCTGTACGTAGTAGCGCGCTATCAGGCCGCCCAGGCTGTGCCCGACGATGTCGACCTCGCGGTGTCCGGTGCGGGCGCAGATCTCTTCGACGTGGCGGCCGAGGAGCTCGGCGGCGGTGCGGATGTCGCAGGTCAGCGGGGAGTAGTTGAGCGACTCCAGATGCCGCCAGCCGTGCCGGGCCAGCGAGCGGCGCAGCAGCACGAAGACCGAGCGGTTGTCGATGAAACCGTGCAGGAGCACGACGGGAGGCCGGTCCGGACGGCCGATGTGCCGGGTGTTTCCGCTGCTTCCGGCGTGTGCGCCGGGCAGGGCCGTGGACCCCGGAGGCGCGGGGGCCGGTTCGGCGGCCGGGCGTGGCGGAGGGCGCCGCTCGCCGGCGATGCCGGTGGGGTAGATCAGCGCGTGTCCGGCGAGCACCACGAGTTCCAGCGCGGTCGCTCTCAGCAGTGCGGACGACAGCCAGGCGTTGCGCGGGCCCGTCCGGCGCGGCAGTAGGGGAAGAAAAGGCAGGGTCTTCATTGACCGACCTCCTGCTTCCGGCACCCGGGGAGCGGCGGCTCCCGCCCCGTATGCCCTCGTGGGGCGCCGTGTCGGACGTCCGGGCGGCGGTTCACCGTCCGGGACCCGCCGCCCGCCGTGCCTTCCGGATCACCTTCGGTGACCGGCCGGTGGGGCGGTCGGTGAGCCGTACCACCGTGCCGTGCGGCTGACGGCACGGTGGTACGACGACCTCGTGCGGCTCCCCCGGCGGTCGGTCCCGCACGGCAGGTGTGCCGCGTGCTGCGGGAAACGGCGCCCGGTGAACATGTCCCACGTGTGATTTCCCCCTCCCCGCCCACCGCGAAACAGCGGCTTGCGGGATGCTGTGGATAACGTTCGTTCACATCCCCGGCCTTTCAGGGGCGGGAGACGCGTGTGGAGGCAGTGATGGGTGTGACCGGTCCGATCCGAGTGGTGGTGGCCAAACCGGGCCTCGACGGCCATGACCGAGGGGCCAAGGTGATCGCGCGGGCACTGCGCGACGCCGGTATGGAGGTCATCTACACGGGGCTCCACCAGACTCCCGAGCAGATCGTGGACACCGCGATCCAGGAGGACGCCGACGCGATCGGACTCTCGATCCTCTCCGGAGCGCACAACACGCTCTTCGCGAAGGTCATCGCCCTGTTGAAGGAGCGCGAGGCCGAGGACATCAAGGTCTTCGGCGGCGGCATCATTCCGGAGGCGGACATCGCACCGCTCAAGGAGCAGGGGGTCGCGGAGATTTTCACTCCGGGTGCGACGACGGTCGAGATCGTCTCCTGGGTCAACGCGAACGTCCGTCAGCCGGCGGAGGCCTGATCCCGCCCGGTGCCAGCTCCGCGTCCATCGCCGCGCGGAGCCGCAGGGTGGAGACCAGCCGCTGGAACGCCTCCGACCAGTAGCCGTTCGCGCCGGGGGAGGCGTCCGCCGGTTCGTCGGGGGTCGTGGTGAGGACCTCCAGGCGGTCGGCCTCCGCCGGATTCAGGCAGCGCTCCGCGAGGCCCATCACTCCGCTGAAGCTCCACGGGTAGCTGCCGGCGTCCCGGGCGATGTCGAGGGCGTCGACGACGGAGCGGCCGAGCGGCTCCGCCCAGGGGGTCGGGCAGACCCCCAGCAGCTGGAACGCCTCCGACAGTCCGTGCGCGGCGATGAACTCGGCGACCCAGGCGGCCCGTTCGGCGGCGGGCAGCACGATCAGGAGCTTCGACCGCTCGGCGAGCGAGGCCGTGCCCGGACCGTTCGACGGCGGTGTAGAGGGGGCGCCGAGCAGCGCCCGCGCCCACTCCGGGTCCCGCTGCCGGGCGGCGGCCCGGCACCAGGCCGCGTGCAGCTCCTCGCTCCAGCCGTCGGCCACGGGAAGCGCGACGATCTCCCGCGCCTCGCGGCCGCCGAACCGGGCCGGCCAGATCGAGAGCGGCGACGACTCCACCAACTGGCCGAGCCACCACGACCGTTCGCCCCGCCCGGTCGGCGGGAGCGCCACCACGCCGTCGCGCTGCATCGCCGCATCGCACTCGTGTGGGGCCTCCACGGCGACGGAAGGGCCGGTACCGGTGAGTCCGGGGCTCACGCAGGACAGGGCGCGGTCCGCCATCCGGCGGGCGAGCGCGGAGCCGGGCAGCGCGGAGAGCAACTCGGCTGCCGTCGCCCGCACATTGCGGCTGCGGTCGGTCAGGGACTGCTCCAGGAAGGGTTCGTCGGCGTCGGAGAGCCCGGTGCGCAGTGAGTCGACGAACATCAGCCGGTCCTCGGCCCGCTCGGTGGCCCACGTGGTTGCGAGCAGGGCGAGAGCGGCGTCGGCCTCGTGCGCCCGTACCGCGCAGAGCAGCGCGACCCGCTCCGCGAACAGGCCCTCCTCCCAAAGCCGGTGGACCGCCTCCCGGTCGGTCACGGCCGGCAGCAGCGCGGTGCCGGACGCACCGCGCAGCGCGAACTTCCACTCGGGGTTCAGCCCGGCCAGCCAGAGCCCGCGCGGTCCGGCGAACGCCAGGGCCTGCGGCCGCAGGTCGGTCCGCGCGCGGGCCGCGTCCAGCAGGGCGGGCAGCGTCACGTCCGGTGCTCGGTATCCGTGCAGATTGGCGGTGGCCAGCCACTGCGGGATCAGTTCGGTCAGATCGGGAGCGGTGCCGCGTCTGCCGGCGGAACCGCTCGGGGCCGCCCGGTCCGCGAGCAGCCGTTCCAGCCGGCTCCGGGCGGGCCCCGGCAGGGCCGGCCGGGGGTCGGCGGGCGCCGGAGCGGGCCGGGGCGCGGCAGGGGCGGGCAGCAGTCCCGCCCGGCGCCGCACGGTGTGTAGGGCGGCCGCGTCCAGCAGCGCGACCGCCGCGCCGTCCGGACCGGCGCCGTCCGGCACACCCGGTGGCCGGCGGCGGTCCGTGCCGAGCAGCGCCGAGGTGACCAGCTCGTCCCACGGGGCGGCGGGTGCGGCGGGTGCGGCGGGGGCGGCGGGGGCGGTGGGCGTGCTGGGTGGGTTGGTACGGGTCATCGTTCCTCCATCAGGAGTCACAGGAAGCAGGGGAGTTCGCCGGGTCCATCGGGTCCATCGGGTCCGCCGGGTCCGCCGGGTCCGCCGGGAGTCAGATGAGCGGAACCGTCTCGGCGTGGGCCGGCCGCGCGTCCGTGGCCGACTGCGCGCCCCTGCTCGCGTGCGCGTCCGTGGGCGCCCAGGCCGCGAGTGGGTCGAAGCCGCGGTGGCCGCACTCCCCGAAGACGGTGAGCGGTCCGCCGCCGGACAGCGCGACGAGCTTCCACAGGGCGGGCCGGGACAGCGCGGCCGGGGCGACCGGCAGGGCCGAATCCCCTTCCGCGTGCACCAGTTGCCAGCCGTCCCGGGACGGCACGGGTATGACGTCGCGCAGGGTCACCGGCCAGGAGTCCAGCCAGGGGTCGTCGCCCAGGGCCCGTCCGTACGCGGCGATGGCCCCGGTGACCGTGACACCCGGCGGCGGGGTAGCGGCCGGCACCGGAGAGCCGAACTGCGGCCCCAGCTCGGCCCGTAGCTGTCCCGCCCCCTGATGCGGGGTGAGCTCCGCGTCCAGCGTGACACCCACCGGCAGGGCCTGGCCGGGGGAGCGGCCGGGGGCCCCGAAGGACAGCAGCAGCGCGGTGCGGCCCGACTCCCGCCCGTACAGCCAGATACGGCGGGCGACGATCTTGCCCTCCGGGGTGTCGTACTGGGCGAGGACCAGCCAGTGGTCACGGACCGGCGCACCCCCGGCAGCGGCCGGCAGCCCGACGCGGGTACGGACCGTGGCCGCCAGTGGCGGCGGCAGCCGGTCGATGCGCTGCCAGCCCGTGTCCAGCAGATGCAGCAGCGCGCACTCCTCCAGCAGCCGCACCGGCCGGCCCGGCCCGGATGTCGGCATCGCCCCCAACTCCCGCACCCGGCCGGCGAGACCGGGCGCCTGGGCATCGACCATCCGGGCCGCCGTCTCCTCCCACAGCCCGTCCCCGGACTGCTCTGCCGCCGCCAGCCCGCCGCGCACCAGGTCGGTCAGGCGCCGCTCCAGCTCCCGGACGCCGCCGCCGATCCGCTCGGCCCTGCGCTCGGCCCGGCGCCGGGCGGCGGCCGGATCGGCGGGCCCGGCGGCCGCGCCCGCGCCGCCGTCCGGCTCCTCCCGCACCGCAGAGGCCTCCGCGCGGCGGCGCCGGCCCGCCAGCCACTCACCGGCCCAGTCCGGCGGAACGGCCGAGGGCAGGGCCGCCTCGTCGGACGCCCGGAGCAGCAGAAGGCCCAGCGCGTGCTTGCAGGGGAACTTCCGGCTGGGGCAACTGCACGTGTACGCGGGCCCCGTGGTGTCGACCACCGTCCGGTACGGCGTACTCCCGCTCCCTCTGCACAGCCCCCACAACGCCCCCTGCTCCTCCCGGCCGGTGTCCGACCACGGACCGGCCGTACCGAGCTTGTTCCCTGCCTTGCGTGAAGCGTCGTCAGGAGCCAGGGCCAGGACCTGCTCCACCGTCCAGCGCACCGCCGGAGCGGCGGTGCCCAAGGGTTCTCCCCCGTCAGTCAGCAGCATGCATACGACGGTAGGCCGCACCACTGACAACTGATGTGACCTGCGCGAACGTTGATTGTCAGTGCCATGGTGCACGGTGGGAAGCACATCGGGACGACCGATCTGGAGGGGGATCCATGACCGTGTCAGAAACCACCGCGGCCGTGGGCGCAGAGGCGCTGCGCCCGCACGCGGAAGATGCCTTCGCCGACGAGCTGAAGGCGCTCGCGGCCGCCGACGACCGCTCGCGCCCCGCCCGTTGGCGGCTGTCGCCCTGGGCCGTCGCCACGTACCTGCTGGGCGGTGCGCTGCCCGACGGCACGGTGATCTCACCCAAGTACGTGGGGCCGCGCCGTCTCGTGGAGGTCGCCGTCAGCACCCTCGCCACGGACCGGGCGCTGCTCCTGCTCGGGGTGCCCGGCACCGCCAAGACCTGGGTGTCGGAGCACCTCGCGGCCGCCGTCAGCGGAGATTCGACCCTCCTGGTCCAGGGCACGGCGGGCACCCCGGAGGAAGCGGTCCGCTACGGGTGGAACTACGCACAGCTCCTCGCGCACGGCCCCAGCCGCGACGCGCTGGTACCGAGCCCGCTGATGCGCGCCATGTCCGAGGGCATGACCGCGCGGATCGAGGAGCTCACCCGGATGCCCGCCGATGTGCAGGACTCGCTGATCACCATCCTGTCCGAGAAGACCCTGCCACTGCCCGAGCTGGGCCAGGAGGTCCAGGCGGTCCGCGGGTTCAACGTCATCGCCACCGCCAACGACCGCGACCGAGGGGTCAACGAGCTGTCCAGCGCGCTGCGCCGCCGGTTCAACACGGTGGTCCTGCCGCTGCCGGCCACCCCGGAGGCGGAGGTCGAGATCGTCTCCCGGCGCGTCGAGCAGGTCGGCCGCGCGCTCGACCTGCCTCCCGCACCCGACGGCCTCGCGGAGATCCGCCGCGTGGTCACCGTCTTCCGCGAGCTGCGCGACGGGGTCACCACCGACGGCCGCACCAGGATCAAGTCGCCCTCGGGGACGCTGTCCACGGCCGAGGCCATCTCCGTAGTCACCAACGGCCTCGCGCTCGCCGCCCACTTCGGTGACGGGGTGCTGCGCGCGGGTGACGTGGCGGCCGGCCTCCTCGGCGCGGTCGTGCGGGACCCGGCCGCCGACCGGGTGGTCTGGCAGGAGTACCTGGAGACGGTGGTGCGTGAGCGGGACGGCTGGAAGGACTTCTACCGCGCCTGCCGTGAGGCCTCCGCGTGACCGGCACCCCGCGCCCCGGGATCTCGCGCCCCGGGATCTCGCGCTCAGCTGCCCCGCGCTCAGGCACCCCGCGCCGCCCCGGCGGGCCGCTGCTGCTGGGGGTGCGGCACCACGGCCCCGGCTCGGCCCGCGCCGTCGGCGCCGCACTGGAGGCCGCCCGGCCCCGGGCCGTGCTGATCGAGGGCCCGCCCGAGGGCGACGCGCTGCTGCCGCTCGCCGCCGACGAGCAGATGCGGCCGCCCGTCGCACTGCTCGCCCACGCGGTGGACGATCCCGGCCGGGCGGCCTTCTGGCCGCTCGCCGGGTTCTCGCCCGAATGGGTCGCGATCCGCTGGGCCCTCGCGCACGACGTGCCGGTCCGCTTCATCGACCTCCCCGCCGCGCACTCGCTGGCCATGGCGGAGAAGGACGAGGAGAAGAAAGAGAAGGAGGGGAAGAGGGAAGAAGAGGAGCGCCGGGAGGCGTCCGAGGACGCCGGGGAAGCGGTCCCGCCGCCCGTCCCGGTCGACCCCATCGGGGTGCTGGCCGAGACCGCGGGCTACGACGACCCCGAGCGCTGGTGGGAGGACGTCGTCGAACACCGCGCCCACGACGGGGCCCCCGTCGACCCGTTGGCGCCCTTCGCCGCGCTCGGCGAGGCGATGACCGCCCTGCGCGAGGTGTACGGGGACGGCGGCCACCCCAGGGACGCGGTCCGCGAGGCGTACATGCGGATCCAGCTGCGCACGGCCCGCAAGGAGTTCGACGACGACGTCGCCGTGGTCTGCGGCGCCTGGCACGTACCCGCGCTCGAAGCGAGGACGACGCTCGCGGCCGACCGGGCCCTCCTCAAGGGACTGCCCAAGGTCAAGGCCGAGCTGACCTGGGTGCCCTGGACCCACCAGCGGCTCGCCCGGCACAGCGGATACGGGGCCGGGATCGACTCACCGGGCTGGTACGCACACCTCTTCGCCTCCCCGGACCGCCCGGTCGAACGGTGGATGACCAAGGTCGCCGGACTCCTGCGCGACGAGGACCGGTTCGTGTCGTCCGCCCACGTCATCGAGGCCGTCCGGCTCGCCGGGACCCTCGCCGCCATGCGCGGCCGGCCGCTCGCCGGACTGAGCGAGGCGACCGACGCCGTGCGGGCCGTGATGTGCGAGGGCTCCGACATGCCGCTCGCCCTCGTCCGGGACCGGCTGATCGTCGGCGGCGCCCTCGGCGAGGTACCCGACACCGCCCCCGCCGTGCCGCTCCAGCGCGACCTCACCCGCCGGCAGCGCACCCTGCGGCTCAGACCGGAGGCGTCCGAACGGGACATCGAGCTCGACCTCCGCAAGGACACCGACGCGGCGCGAAGCCGGCTGCTGCACCGGCTGCGGCTCCTCGGCGTCGGCTGGGGCGAGCCCACAGCGGGCCGGGGGAGCACCGGCACCTTCCGGGAGAGCTGGCGGCTGCGCTGGGAACCGGAGCTGTACGTACGCGTCGCGGAGGCGGGCATCTGGGGCACCACCGTGCTCTCCGCCGCCACCGCCCGCGCCGAGTCGGACGCCCTGTCGGCCACCGCCCTGGCCGACGTCACCGCGCTCGCGGAACGGTGCCTGCTGGCCGGACTGCCCGACGCGCTGCCCGTCGTCATGCGGATGCTCGCGGACCGCGCCGCGCTCGACACGGACGTCGGCCACCTCGCGGACGCCCTGCCGTCCCTGGCCCGCGCGCTGCGCTACGGAGACGTCCGGTCCACGGACACCGCCGCGCTCGGGGAGGTCGCGGCGGGGCTCGCGGAGCGGATCTGCGTCGGGCTGCCCCCCGCCTGCACCGGACTCGACGACGAGGGGGCCGCCGCGCTGCGCCGCCAGGTGGACGGCGTCCACACAGCGGTCGGCCTGCTCGCCGGCGCCGTACCGGCGAACGCGGACGGGCTGCGCGAGCGCTGGCGAGCGGTCCTGCACAAGCTCGCCGCCCGGGACGCGGTCGCGGGAGTGATCCGGGGCCGGTCCGCCCGACTGCTGCTCGACGACGGACACCTCGAACAGGACGACGCGGCCCGGCTGATGGGCCTGGCCCTCTCGTCCGGCACACCGCCCGCAGAGGCCGCCGCGTGGATCGAGGGCTTCGTCGGCGGGGCGGCCGGCGGCGGCATGCTCCTGGTCCACGACGAGAGGCTGCTCGCCCTGGTCGACACCTGGCTGTCCGGAGTCGCCCCGGACACCTTCACCGACGTGCTGCCCCTGCTGCGCCGCACGTTCTCGGCGTACGAATCGGGCGTCCGGCGCACGCTGGGCGAGCTCGTCCGGCGCGGCCCGGCCGCCGGGGGAGGGGCCGGCGCGGTCGCGGTCCCCGGCGGGACGACGGCCCCCGGATTCGGCCCGGTCCTGGACGGTCCACGCGCGGACGCGGTGCTGCCGGTGCTCCGCCTCCTGCTGGGCCTGGACGAGGGAGCGGCGGCGACCGGGAACGACGAACAGACACTGGGGGCGACGGGATGACCAGGAACACGCACACACAGAGGAACACCCCCACGGACACCCACGTAGACACCCACACAGCCACGGACACCAAGGCGGCGGACGCCGAACGGCTGCGGCGCTGGCGCATGGTGCTGGGCGCGGACAGTGCGGAGAGCACCGGCCGCACCCTGACCGCACGCGACGCCGCGATGGACGGCGCACTGACCGCGCTGTACGAGAGCGGCGGCAGACAGCCCGGCGGCCGGGGCGGCAGCGGCCGCTCGGCCGGGCTCGGCGCGTCCGCGCCCTCCGTGGCCCGCTGGCTCGGGGACATCCGTACGTACTTCCCCAGCTCCGTCGTCCAGGTCATGCAGCGCGACGCCATCGACCGGCTGGGCCTCTCCGCGCTCCTGCTCGAACCGGAGATGCTGGAGGCAGTCGAGCCGGACGTCCATCTCGTCGGCACCCTGCTCTCGCTCAACAAGGTCATGCCGGAAACGACGAAGGAGACCGCGCGAGCCGTCGTGCGCAAGGTCGTCGAGAAGCTGGAGAGCCGCCTCACCACCCGCACCAGGACCGCGCTCACGGGTGCGCTGGACCGCTCGGCGAAGGTCAGCCGGCCGCGTCACCACGACATCGACTGGAACCGCACCATCCGGGCCAACCTCAAGAACTATCTGACCCTCCCCGGCGAGGACGGGGCGGCCGGGACGGGCACGGTCGTGCCCGAGCGGCTCATCGGCTACGGGCGCGCCGCGCGGTCCGTACGCAAGGACGTCATCCTCTGCGTCGACCAGTCCGGTTCGATGGCGGCCTCCGTCGTGTACGCCTCGGTCTTCGGCGCCGTGCTCGCCTCCATGCGCGCCCTGCGGACCAGACTCGTCGTCTTCGACACGGCCGTCGTCGATCTCACCGACCAGCTCGACGACCCGGTGGACGTGCTCTTCGGCACCCAGCTCGGCGGCGGCACCGACATCAACCGGGCGCTCGCCTACTGCCAGTCCAGGATCACCCGCCCGGCGGACACCGTCGTCGTGCTCATCAGCGATCTGTACGAGGGCGGCATCCGCGACGAGATGCTGAAGCGGGTCGCCGCGATGAAGGCGTCCGGGGTGCGGTTCGTGACCCTGCTGGCCCTCTCCGACGAGGGAGCGCCCGCCTACGACCGTGACCACGCGACGGCGCTCGCCGCGCTGGGTGCTCCGGCCTTCGCCTGCACGCCGGACCTCTTCCCGGAGGTGATGGCGGCCGCGATCGAGAAGCGACCGGTGCCCGTGCCGGACCGGGAGGCCCCTGCGTGACGGCGGTGTCTCCCGGCCCGGACAGGCCGTCCCCCGACCGTCGTACCGGGGCCGATTTGTCCACTGCGACCCGGCCACCAGGGCGGCCTGTGACCGTAATCACCGCCCAGGGGGGATCTGCGATTTAGGGTCCTGCGGGGCGCGGGGATAACCTGCGAGATGGACATGCCGCGTATTCGGTCACCGTGTGCGCCTTCCTAGTGACAGAGCAGTCACGTTGCCCCTCGCGGCACGCCCACGCAGAAAACCAACCGCGAGACCATTTGATAAGGGACGGACGCGCGTGGACCTGTTCGAGTACCAGGCGAGGGACCTCTTCGCCAAGCACGGTGTACCGGTGCTGGCCGGTGAAGTCATCGACACGCCTGAGGCAGCCCGCGAGGCGACCGAGCGGCTGGGCGGCAAGTCTGTCGTCAAGGCGCAGGTGAAGGTCGGTGGCCGGGGCAAGGCCGGTGGCGTCAAGCTGGCGGCCGACCCCGACGAGGCGGTCGCCCGTGCGACCGACATCCTCGGCATGGACATCAAGGGCCACACGGTCCACAAGGTGATGATCGCCGAGCTGTCCCCGGAGATCGAGGCGGAGTACTACGTCTCGTACCTCCTGGACCGCACCAACCGCACCTTCCTGGCCATGGCCTCCGTGCAGGGCGGCATGGACATCGAGGAGGTCGCGGAGAAGACCCCCGAGGCCCTCGCGAAGGTCCCGGTGAACGCCGTTGACGGTGTCGACATCGTGAAGGCCCGCGAGATCGTGGCCCAGGCGAAGTTCCCGGCCGAGGTGGCCGAGGGTGTCGCCGAGGCCATGGTGACCCTGTGGGACACCTTCGTCGCGGAGGACGCCCTCCTCGTCGAGGTCAACCCGCTGGTGAAGACCAAGGACGGCCGGATCCTGGCCCTGGACGGAAAGGTCTCTCTCGACGAGAACGCCGACTTCCGCCAGCCGGAGCACGAGGCTCTTGAGGACAAGGCGGCAGCCAACCCGCTCGAAGCTGCGGCCAAGGCCAAGAACCTCAACTACGTCAAGCTCGACGGCGAGGTCGGCATCATCGGTAACGGTGCCGGTCTGGTCATGTCGACCCTGGACGTCGTCGCGTACGCCGGTGAGCACCACGGCAACGTGAAGCCCGCCAACTTCCTCGACATCGGTGGCGGCGCCTCCGCAGAGGTCATGGCGAACGGCCTGGAGATCATCCTCGGCGACCCGGACGTCAAGTCCGTGTTCGTCAACGTCTTCGGTGGCATCACTGCCTGTGACGAGGTCGCCAACGGCATCGTCCAGGCGCTCGAACTGCTCAAGACCAAGGGCGAAGCGGTCACCAAGCCGCTCGTCGTGCGCCTCGACGGCAACAACGCGGAGCTGGGTCGCAAGATCCTCTCCGACGCCAACCACCCGCTGGTTCAGCGCGTGGACACCATGGACGGCGCGGCCGACAAGGCCGCCGAGCTCGCCGCGGCTGCGAAGTAAGGAAGAGGGACTCAGACCACCATGGCTATCTTCCTCACCAAGGACAGCAAGGTCATCGTCCAGGGGATGACCGGCGCGACGGGCATGAAGCACACCAAGCTCATGCTCGCCGACGGCACCAACATCGTCGGCGGCGTGAACCCGCGCAAGGCCGGCACCTCCGTCGACTTCGACGGCAACGAGGTACCCGTCTTCGGTTCCGTCAAGGAAGCGATGGAGAAGACCGGCGCGAACGTGTCCGTCCTCTTCGTGCCGCCGGCCTTCTCGAAGGCCGCCGTCGTCGAGGCGATCGACGCCGAGATCCCCCTCGCCGTCGTGATCACCGAGGGCATCGCCGTGCACGACTCGGCCGCCTTCTGGGCGTACGCCAACGCCAAGGGCAACAAGACCCGGATCATCGGTCCGAACTGCCCGGGTCTCATCACCCCCGGCCAGTCCAACGCCGGCATCATCCCGGGCGACATCACCAAGCCCGGCCGCATCGGTCTCGTGTCGAAGTCCGGCACGCTGACCTACCAGATGATGTACGAGCTGCGTGACATCGGCTTCTCGTCCGCCGTCGGCATCGGTGGCGACCCGGTCATCGGTACGACGCACATCGACGCCCTCGCGGCGTTCGAGGCCGACCCCGAGACCGACCTGATCGTCATGATCGGCGAGATCGGCGGCGACGCCGAGGAGCGTGCGGCGGACTTCATCGCGAAGAGCGTCACCAAGCCCGTCGTCGGTTACGTCGCGGGCTTCACCGCCCCCGAGGGCAAGACCATGGGCCACGCCGGCGCCATCGTCTCCGGCTCCTCCGGCACCGCGCAGGCGAAGAAGGAGGCCCTTGAGGCCGCCGGCGTCAAGGTCGGCAAGACGCCGACCGAGACCGCCAAGCTGGCGCGCGAGATCCTCGGCGCCTGACGCCTCACCGCGTCGGAGCAGCACCGCAGGATCGCGTCACCGAGCGCACAGACGCGGGCCCGTACCCCCGGCCGGGGGTACGGGCCCGCGTCTTTCGTGTACGGGGCTTTCAGGACACGCCCCAGGGCTCAGCCCACCCGGGGAACCAGCCGGGCCGGGCCGCGCACCAGCTCGCCGCCGAGCTTCTTCTGGAGCTTCTTGTCCTGCGGCGTGAGCTTCTGCGGCCCGCCCAGCGCCGGCACCCCGCTGACCTTCTGCGCGGGCGACTGAGGCGTTTCGTACTTCCTCGGGGCAGTGGCCAGGGTGATCAGGGTCAGGCCGATCAGCAGCACGGTGAACGCGATGGCCGCCCGCGTCCAGAGCTGCGCCTTGCGCTCGCTGCCTGTCCGGATCAGCTCCGGGACCGGCAGCGAGGTCGCGGGCTGGGCGCGGGCGAGCGCGCCCAGGTGCTCGTGCAGCAGCGCCGCCTGCTCGGCCGGTGCCGTCGCCGTCGCGAGCTCGGGCAGCTTCTCCGCGACGGCCGCCCGCGCGGTCATCAGCCGCCCCGCCGCCGCCGGGGTGCTCGCCTCCGTCTCCGCTGCGGTCTCGGGCAGCCCGAGCCCGACCCCGTCGTGGAGCAGCAGCGTGCGGCGGTACGCGGGCGGCAGGGACAGCAGCGCGTCGAGCAGCGCGCGGGGGCCGGGCGCCTCGGGCGGCGGATCGGCGTGGCGGTGTTCGGGGCGCACCCGCCGCCACGGCGACATCGCGTGCTCGTAGGCGGCCGCCCGTACCCAGCCCACCGGGTCGCGGTCCACGGCGACCTCCGGCCAGCGCTGCCAGGCGAGGTCGAAGGCCTTGCCGACGGCCTCGCGGGACAGGTTGCGGCGGCCGGTCAGCAGATAGGTCTGGCGGAACAGCGCGGCGGCCGTGTGCCGGTACAGCGCGTCGAACGCCTCGGCGGGGGAGGCGCTGGGCGGCTCGGCGGGCCTCTCGCCGTGGGGCCCGCCGGGTGTCTCGGTGGGCGTCTCCTCAAGGGGGTCGGCAGGAGGCTCGACGGATGACGCGCCGGGTTTCTCGCCGGGCGTCCGGCCGGTCACCTCGACGGGCACCTCGACGTGCGGTTCCACGGGGGGCTTCGGGGGAGGCGTAGCCGTGGACGTCGCGTCCGCCATTCCGATGAGCCGGGCGTACGCCTCGCGCTTGCGCCCGCGTGGACTGGTGCGGCCCGTCTCCCAGGACCGGACCGTGGCCCGGGTGACCCCCACGGCCGCCGCGACCTGCTCCTCGGTCAGCGACTTCGCCTCGCGCAGCCTGCGGCGCTCCTTGGGCGAGGGGAGCGGCTGGGCGGCGGCCGTGCCGGTCGTGCTCTGTGTCATGAGGGTTCCCCGCCCGGTCTGCACTGGGTCAAAAAGTACATAAACATATATTGAGCGACACAGCGGTCATTCGCCCGTTACATGGATTAAGCGCGTGTCGTTGGGAGCATTGCGGCGTGACCCAAGTGACCGAACGCAGCCCCTCGTTGTCGGCAGACCAGGGACGGCCCGCCGTACTGGCCTCGGCGCTGCTGCGCGGGGTGCTCGCCGCAGGGCTCGGGCTGGGCTCCATCGCGGTGCTCGTCATGGTGCTGTGGATCAGTTCCCCGGCCTCCGGCAGCGGTTCCGGCGAGGCTGTCCACACGGCCGCCGGACTCTGGCTGCTCGCCCATGGCGCCGAACTGATCAGAACCGACACCCTGACCGGGACCCCGGCCCCCGTCGGCGTCGTCCCGTTGCTGCTCGCCGCCATGCCGGTCTGGCTGGTGCACCGCGCGGTCAGGGACGCGCTGGAGCCCGACGAAGGGCGCGGAGCCCCCTCGCCCGGAGCCGCGTTCGCCCTGGTGACGGGCGGATACCTGCTGGTCGGGGCGCCGGTCGCGCTCTACGCACGCGGGGCCTCGCTGTCTGCGGAGCCGCTGTCCCTGCTGTTCCCTTCGCTCCTCGTGGTGGCGGGCGCGGCGGCGGCCGGGGTGTGGACGGCGGCCGGGCGCCCGGTCGGGCCGCCACCGTCATGGGCGCCGGTGCGGCTGCACGAGGCGATGGCGCGCTCCCGGTTCGTCCGGCGGGCGGAGGCGGCGGGCCGCTCCGCGGCGGCCGGGGTGATGGTCCTGCTGGGCGGGGGCGCGCTGGTGGTCGCGGTGGCGCTGGTGTGGCACGCGGACCCGGTCCAGGACTCGTTCCTGCGGATCTCCGGCGACTGGGCCGGCCGGTTCGCGGTGCTGTTCCTGGCGCTGCTGCTGGTGCCGAACGCGGCGGTGTGGGGTGCGGCGTACGGGCTCGGGCCGGGGTTCGCGCTCGGTACGGGGGCCACGGTCGGCCCGATGGCGTTCACCGGCCGCCCGGCGGTGCCGGACTTCCCGCTGCTGGCCGCGATGCCGGCCGAGGGCGCGGGGACGCCGCCGAACTGGGCGACGGCCGCGGTCCCGGTCGCGGCGGCGCTGGCGGTCGCCTGGTTCACCGTGCGACGGGCGGCGCCCGCGCACGGTGAGCGCGAGGAGGCGTGGAGCCTGCGGGAGACCGCGTTCACCGCCGCGCTGGGGGCGCTGGGGTGCGGGGCCGGTGCGGCGCTCCTCGCGGCGGCGGCCGGCGGACCGCTCGGGACCCGGGCGCTGGCGGAGTTCGGCCCGGTGTGGTGGCGCATCGGGGCGGCGGCCCTGGTGTGGACGGCCGTACTCGGCGTACCGCTGGCGCTGCTGCTGCGGGCCTGGCGGCTGCGTGGACGTACCGCACCCGAGCAGCCCGAGCAGCCGGCGAAGAGCACGGGGCCCGCACCCGCACCCGCACCGGCCCCCGTCCCCGTCCCGGAAGGCACCACCGGGCGGAACGCGGACGCCAAGACCAAGGACGGTGAGGGTGACAAGGACGCCAAGGGCGCCAAAGACACCAAGGGCGCCAAGGACGCGAAGGACAGCGCGGACGACGAGGACGCCGAGCTGTACGACTTCCTGCCGACCGATCCCTGGCACGCGAGGGCGGACAGCGAACGGGCGGACAGCGAAAGGGCGGACCAGCCGGCCGAGGCCGGACCGGTCCGCCCGCCGGACACCACTTCCTGAAGCCGGCTCCGGACGCTACTTCTTGACGCCGAAGAGGGGCTCCAGCGGCTTCGGCAGCAGGTCGTTGCAGGCCACCTGGCCCGACTTGGTGAGGGCGTCGTTCACGCAGGTGTAGTAGTCGCGGTAGACCAGCTGCACCGTGAACGACGTCGCGACGATCGCCAGAGCGATCAGGGCCGTCACCAGACCGCTGACCGCGGCCGTCGTCTGCTGCCTGCTGCCGCGCTGCAAGACATTGGAACCCGGCGCACCGGCTGCGCCCGGTGCGCTCGGCGCGGCAGCCGAACCCGGCGCGGGGGCCGGGCCTGCGGCGGTACCGGGCCCCTGGAGAGCGGCGTCCGCGCCCGGGGCCGCCGGCTGCGCGGCGGCCTTGTCGCCGGTCGCTGACGGGTCCTTCGGCTTGGCCCGGAGCGCGCTGATCGACCAGTAGGTCGCGAGCGCCCCCAGCAGCAGGGCGATCTCCGGCAGATCGAAGATCGCGAAGAAGAAGGCCCACATGCCGGCGAGCAGGGAGTAGCGCGCCCGGCGCTGGACGGGGTCGGTCGGGTCCCAGCGCAACCCGCCGGGCTTGCCCTCGGGGCCGCCCTTGCCGCCACCCGGTCCGTTCGGTCCGGTGGGTCCGGCGGGCTGCCCGCCGAAGCCGCCGCTCTGGCGTCCGGGCTGCTGGCTGCTCCACTGGCTGCCCCAGACGGGCCGGTTGTCCGTGGAGCCGTCCTCCGGCGCGTCCCCACCGTCCCCGTTTCCGTTGTTCCCGCCGTTCCCGCCGTTGACCGGGTGGCGCGGCTGCCACGGCTGGTCCGGGCGGTCCTCCGGCGGCGGCGCGAAGGGATTGTCGTCCTGCGGCCCTGACCCGGAGGGCCCCGACGGCGAAGAGGACGAAGGAGACGAAGAAGAGGACGAGGAAGAGGACGAGGAAGAGGAGGAGGGCGAAGAAGAGGAGGAGCCCGGCGTGGGGGACTGGCGCTCCCGCATCAGCAGTGAGCTCGGCTCGGTCAGCGGGTGGCGGAAGGCGGTGCGGCGGCGTCGGTCCGGCATATGGTGAACGTCTTCCCCATCTCGTCATTGCCGCCCTGCGGACGGTTCGCTGTCCCTGACGCTACCTCCCGGCGAGGAGGGGCCGAAAGCTGGGCGTGCACGCGCGGTGGCCGACAGCTGCCGCCCGCGGCACCCGCTCCCGGCGCCGACCGGAGCGCCACCGGTCCCTCACCCCCGTCACGCAAGGCCCTCGCAAGGTGCCGGTATCGTTGCTGACGGTCGGCGCGTTCGTAGAGTTCCCCGTATCGGGGGGCGTGGTTCTTTCGTACGACCGTACAAACAGCATGGCCGCCGTGGCGCGGCCGCTTCGAACTGCTCCACACGCGAGAAAGGGCCCAGCCGTGGCCTCCCCGCTCTCCTCCGCCGCCCCGGCCCGACTGGTCGTCCTGGTCTCCGGCTCCGGTACGAACCTCCAGGCCCTGCTCGACGCGATCGGTGACGACCCCGAGGGGTACGGCGCGCAGGTCGTGGCGGTCGGTGCGGACCGCGACAAAATCGCCGGCCTGGAGCGGGCCGAACGGGCCGGAATCCCCACGTTCGTGTGCCGGGTCAAGGACCACGCGACGCGTGCGGAGTGGGATGCCGCGCTCGCCTCCGCCACCGCCGCGCACCGCCCGGACCTCGTCGTGTCCGCGGGGTTCATGAAGATCGTCGGCAAGGAGTTCCTCGCCGGGTTCGGCGGCCGGATCATCAACACCCACCCCGCCCTGCTCCCCAGCTTTCCCGGTGCCCACGGGGTACGTGACGCGCTCGCGTACGGCGTGAAGGTCACCGGGTGCACCGTCCACTTCGTCGACGACGGCGTCGACACCGGTCCGATCATCGCGCAGGGCGTGGTCGAGGTGACCGAAGAGGACACCCCGGAGGGCGAAGCGGCCCTCCATGAACGCATCAAGGAAGTCGAGCGCAAGCTGCTCGTCGAGGCCGTGGGGCGGCTCGCCCGTGACGGCTATCGCATTGAGGGACGAAAGGTTCATCTCGATCATGTCGGTGAATAAGCCCATCCGCCGCGCCCTGGTCAGCGTCTACGACAAGACCGGGCTCGAAGACCTCGCCCGCGGACTGCACGAGGCCGGTGTCGAGCTGGTCTCCACCGGCTCCACCGCCGGGAAGATCGCGGCCGCCGGAGTGCCGGTCACCAAGGTCGAGGAGCTCACCGGCTTCCCCGAGTGCCTCGACGGCCGCGTCAAGACGCTGCACCCCCGCGTCCACGCCGGAATCCTGGCCGACCTCCGGCTCGACGCCCACCGCGAGCAGCTCGCGGAGCTGGGCGTGGAGCCGTTCGACCTGGTGGTCGTCAACCTCTACCCGTTCAAGGAGACCGTCGCCTCCGGCGCCTCGGCCGACGAGTGCGTGGAGCAGATCGACATCGGCGGCCCGTCGATGGTCCGTGCCGCCGCGAAGAACCACCCGTCGGTGGCCGTCGTCACCAGCCCCGAGCGCTACGCCGACGTGCTCGCCGCCGTCAAGGAGGGCGGCTTCGACCTGACCGCCCGCAAGCGGCTCGCCGCCGAGGCCTTCCAGCACACCGCCGCGTACGACGTCGCGGTCGCCTCCTGGTTCGCGGACGACTACGCCGCCGCCGACGACTCGGGCTTCCCCGACTTCTTCGGTGCGACGTACGAGCGCCAGGACGTCCTGCGCTACGGCGAGAACCCGCACCAGCCCGCCGCGCTCTACACCTCCGGTACCGGCGGACTGGCCGGTGCCGAGCAGCTGCACGGCAAGGCGATGTCGTACAACAACTACACGGACACCGACGCCGCGCGCCGGGCCGCGTACGACCACACCGAGCCCTGCGTCGCGATCATCAAGCACGCCAACCCGTGCGGCATCGCGATCGCCGCCGACGTGGCGGAGGCGCACCGCAACGCGCACGCCTGCGACCCGCTTTCCGCGTACGGCGGTGTCATCGCCGTCAACCGCCCGGTGACCGTCGCCATGGCCGAGCAGGTCGCGGAGATCTTCACCGAGGTCATCGTCGCCCCGGCGTACGAGGACGGCGCCGTCGAGGTGCTGTCCCGCAAGAAGAACATTAGGGTGCTGCGCTGTCCCGAGGCCCCGTCCGCGGAGGTCGAGGTCAAGCCGATCGACGGCGGTGCGCTGCTCCAGGTCACCGACCGGCTCCAGGCCGAGGGCGACGACCCGGCCAACTGGACGCTCGCCGCGGGTGAGGCGCTCTCCGCCGATGAGCTGCGGGAGCTGGCCTTCGCCTGGAAGGCGTGCCGCGCGGTCAAGTCGAACGCGATCCTGCTCGCCAAGGACGGTGCCTCGGTCGGCGTCGGCATGGGCCAGGTCAACCGCGTCGACTCCGCGAAGCTCGCCGTCGAGCGCGCGGGCGAGGAGCGTGCCCGGGGCTCGTACGCCGCCTCCGACGCCTTCTTCCCGTTCCCCGACGGGCTGGAGATCCTGACCGGGGCCGGCGTCAAGGCCGTGGCCCAGCCCGGCGGTTCGGTCCGTGACGAGCTGGCGGTCGAGGCCGCGAAGAAGGCGGGCGTGACGATGTACTTCACGGGCACCCGGCACTTCTTCCACTGAGTCCGACGCACGAAGGGCCGGTCTCCCCCAACAAGTTCGGGGAGACCGGCCCTTCGTGCGTCGCCGTACGGCGTTACTTCTTGATCACCAGGGTGTTCGCGGCCTTGTCGTGCCAGCCGCGCAGCTGTCCGGTGTTGTCGAAGAACGGCGAGATCACGATGAGGATGTAGCCCAGGAAGCAGGTGATGTACCCGAGGCCGATCGGGAAGCCCCAACGGACCAGCGCCGGGCCGAAGGACGGCTTCTGGCCGGTCCGGGAACTGACGATCCGCATGCCGAGGATCATCTTTCCCGGCGTCGAGCCCATCGTGCTGACGAAGATGACGTCGTAGAAGATGACCGTCAGAGCCGAGAGGATCGCGGCGCCGATGAAGGACCCGACGGCCAGTCCGGCGGACGACCCGTCATCGTCCCCGCTGACGCCGGCGGCGACGGAGCCAAAGATGATCATGTTGAGAATGAACACCACGATGTACGCGAAGATCATGTCGAGCAGACGGGCGCCGAAGCGGGCTCCGTACGTGCCGACCTCGACCATGCCCAGGCCGGGCACGTTCGCGTAGCCCTCGGGCACCGGGGCGCCGGGCTGGCCCATGTGCTGCTGCGGGTAGCCGTAACCGGGCTGGCCCTGCGGCGGGATGCCGGGTGCCTGGGGGTAGCCGTAGCCCGGCTGGCCCTGCGGCGGAACGCCCTGGGGAGCCTGCTGGGGATAGCCGTAGCCCGGCTGGTCCTGCGGCGGCTGGCCGGGCTGCTGCCCGTAGGGGTTGTTCGGGTTCGGGTCGCCGAAGCTCATGTGGGTGTTTCCTCCAACGGACATACGGGGACGAATGCGGCCGCGCGGAGGAAGAAAACATCAGTGGTCCGCCCCCCGGGTACTTCTGCGGCACTGCGGCCTTCATCGTTATAAGCGGGACGTAAGTTTGTCCAGCCGCTGCGTGAGAAGTTGTCCAAGTGCAACCTTGTGTCCACGGCCGCTACCTGTGATTGGTCCCCGGGTGGGGTCATCCGCGAGAATGCCCCCCATGACTGCCCAGATTCTCGATGGCAAAGCCACCGCAGCCGCGATCAAGTCCGATCTCACCGTCCGCGTGGCGGCCCTCAAGGCGCGGGGCATCACCCCCGGCCTGGGAACCCTCCTGGTGGGGGACGACCCGGGCAGCAAGTGGTACGTGGCGGGCAAGCACCGCGACTGCGCCCAGGTCGGCATCGGCTCCATCCAGCGCGAACTCCCCGACACCGCCACCCAGGAGGAGATCGAGGACGTCGTACGCGAACTGAACGCCGATCCCGAGTGCACGGGTTACATCGTGCAGCTGCCGCTCCCCAAGGGAATCGACACCAACCGCGTCCTGGAACTGATGGATCCGGCCAAGGACGCCGACGGTCTGCACCCGATGAACCTCGGCCGCCTCGTGCTCAATGAGAAGGGCCCGCTGCCCTGCACCCCGCAGGGTGTCGTGCAGCTGCTCCGCCACCACGGTGTGGAGATCAACGGAGCGCACGTCGTGGTCGTCGGACGCGGCGTCACCATCGGCCGGTCGATCCCGCTGCTGCTGACCCGCAAGTCGGAGAACGCCACGGTGACCCAGTGCCACACCGGTACGCGTGACCTGTCCGCCCAGCTGCGGCAGGCCGACATCATCGTCGCGGCCGCCGGGGTGCCCCACATCATCAAGCCCGAGGACGTGAAGCCGGGCGCGGCCGTGCTCGACGTCGGCGTCAGCCGGGACGAGAACGGCAAGATCGTCGGAGACGTCCACCCGGGCGTGGCCGAGGTCGCCGCGTGGATCTCGCCCAACCCGGGCGGCGTCGGCCCGATGACCCGCGCCCAGCTGCTCGTCAACGTGGTCGAGGCGGCCGAGCGCGACTCCGCCCCGGCCGCGGGCTGATCCGAACCGGAAGGAACCCCATGGGTGCTGGTACGAGTCCGGCCGACCGCGCCGCCGCCGCGGACGGGCCGGCCGCCGAGAGCGATGACGCGGAAGTGGAAGCGGAAGCCGAAGCCGAAGCCGTGGAGGCGCCGGGTGGCGCGGCAGACGACACCGCCGCGGACGGCCGCACCGGCAGCCACCTGGCACCCGCTCCCGCCGAGGGGTCCACGACGGGCCGTTCGCGCGAGGCGGCGTCGCTCACCACGGACACCGCGCGCCCCGAGGGCGGCGGCCGGGCGGCGGGCGGAGACGCGCCGGCGCCCGCCAGGCAGTGGCCGTTGCTCGCGGTGCTCTGCACGGCCGCGATCGGGCTGCTGGTGGTGGCCACCGACCCCTTCGAGGAGGCCTTCCGGATCGGCACGATACTGATCGGCGTGGCCCTCATCGGGGGCGCGGTGCTCCGGCTCGTGATCCCCTCGGTGGGCATGCTCGCGGTGCGTTCCCGCTTCACGGACCTGGTGACGTACGGACTGCTCGGCGTCCTCATCGTGATGCTCTCGCTGATGGCCCAGCCCAAGCCGTGGCTGGACATCCCGTTCCTGGAGAACGCGGTCCACTTCACGATCCGCTGAACCGTTCCGCTCACCGGTGCCCGCCCCCTCCCCCGAGAAGGGACGGACACCGGGGGCGGGGCGCGCCGGAGCGAAATCCTCCGGAATGCGGCGAGTTGAGCGGCCTTGCCCCGTCCTGGTCCCAGCCTTGTGGTTGGGGAAGGTCTGTTCAAGGGATGACTGTGGCCTGTGGCACGGAAGTGACCATTCCGCCACGGTGTGATCGCCAGGCAACGATGGCGGACAGCCGGTGTACGACAGCCGACGGATGGCCGTGGGCCGGCGGGGCAGGGGCGCGCGAGGGTGCGTGCCGGACGCACGAGTGCAACCGTGCGCTGCCTCGCGAGGAACTGACAGCCCGCGTTCGCGTATCTCCCTGGGTAGCCCGGAACGGAAGACCACTGCTTCCGGGCAGGGGGCGAGCGGTGCGCGGGGCGCATCCGGAAACGGGAAAGCGGAAGCCGAATCGACGTGAAGCGGGAATTGGGAAGCAGGGGGGAAGTAATGCCTCGTTGGAAGGCGCTGCCGGAGGATCTCGGCCCACAGGTACGGGAATTCGCGGGCCAGCTGCGCAGACTCGTCGACCGCAGCGGCCTGAGCATCGCCGCGCTGGCCGACCGCACGGGGTACAGCAAGACGTCGTGGGAGCGGTACCTGAACGGGCGGCTCCTCGCCCCCAGGGGTGCGATCGTCGCGCTGGCCGAGGTGACGGGCACCAACCACGTCCATCTGAACACCATGTGGGAGCTGACGGAACGGGCCTGGAGCCGGGCCGAGATGCGTCACGACATGACGATGGAGGGCATGCGGATCATCCAGGCGCGTGCGGCGCTCGGTGAGAACGGGCAGCCGTCGCGCGGCCATGGCAGGAGCCGCCCCTCAGGTGCCGTCGGCACGGCCGAGGACGCTGCCGGTGCGAGCGGCGGGCGCCGCTCGCCGTCCGTGCCCGTCCAGCGCGGGACCGTTCCGCACATTCCCCAGCAGCAGCAGCAGCAGTCGCAGTCACAGCAACAGCCGCAGTCCCAGCCGCAGCAGCAATCCCAGCAGCAGTCCCAGCCGCAGCCGCTGACCTGGCCGGTTCAGGCCGTGGGTACGGGCACGGGCACGGGCACGGCCATGGGCACGGGCGCGGGGCCCGGTCAGCCGCCGTTCGCGCACCCGGAGCCCGAAAGCCGCCGCGGTGGTCGGGGCAATGGCGGGGGCCGCGACGGCAGTCGCCGTAAACAGCTGGTGATCGCCGTGGCCGCGTTGGGCGTTCTGGCGGCGGTGACCGCTGCCGTGCTGCTGACCGGCCCCGGTGGTGACTCCGACGCCGACCGGGCTGCCGCCCCTTCCCCGACACCGAAGACCAGCGCCCCGGGACTGCCGGCCGGGATCGGTTGCAGCGGCTCCGCATGCGCCGGACAGGACCCCGAGGACATGGGCTGCGGCGGCACGCACGTCCGTACGGTCGCCAGCGCCACCGTCGGCGCGAGCGTCGTCGAGGTGCGCTACAGCGAGCCCTGCGGGGCGGCGTGGGCCCGGATCACCAAGGCGGCGGCCGGCGACACCGTGCGGATCAGCGCGGGCGGTGCGGGCCAGGACGGCAAGGTGTCCACCGCGCTGGACACGTACACCCCGATGGTCGCCGTGAAGCGGGTCGCGGACGTCAAGGCGTGCGCCACCCTCACCACCGGCACGAAGGGATGCACGGCCGAAGCGACCGGGTGACCGTGACCGTGACCGTGAGTTGTGTGCGGTGCCACAGGGGGCCGGGCGGCCATGGGGTTCCGGGTCGGATAGCCTGATCGCTGGATATCTCTTCACATCAAGATTCAGGGATGTCCAGCACCAGGGGCCAGGAGCCCCCACCGCCAGCTGTCTAACGGAGATCGCCATGACCCGCACTCCCGTGAATGTCACCGTGACCGGCGCAGCCGGCCAGATCGGCTACGCGCTGCTCTTCCGCATCGCCTCCGGCCACCTGCTCGGCCCGGACGTGCCGGTCAACCTGCGTCTCCTGGAGATCCCGCAGGGACTCAAGGCGGCCGAGGGCACCGCGATGGAGCTCGACGACTGCGCCTTCCCGCTGCTGCGCAACATCGAGATCACCGACGACGCCAACGTCGGCTTCGCCGGCGCCAACGTCGCGCTGCTCGTCGGCGCCCGCCCGCGCACCAAGGGCATGGAGCGCGGCGACCTGCTCTCCGCCAACGGCGGCATCTTCAAGCCGCAGGGCAAGGCGATCAACGACAACGCCGCGGACGACATCAAGGTCCTCGTCGTCGGCAACCCGGCCAACACCAACGCGCTCATCGCGCAGGCCGCCGCCCCGGACGTGCCGGCCGAGCGCTTCACGGCGATGACCCGCCTCGACCACAACCGCGCGATCTCGCAGCTGGCCGCCAAGACCGGTGCCGCCGTCTCCGACATCAAGAAGCTGACGATCTGGGGCAACCACTCGGCCACCCAGTACCCGGACATCTTCCACGCGGAGATCGCGGGCAAGAACGCCGCCGAGCTCGTCAACGACGAGGCCTGGCTGGGCGACACCTTCATCCCGACCGTCGCCAAGCGCGGCGCCGCGATCATCGAGGCCCGTGGCGCGTCCTCGGCCGCCTCCGCCGCGAACGCCGCCATCGACCACGTGCACACCTGGGTCAACGGCACCGCCGCCGGCGACTGGACCTCGATGGGTATTCCGTCGGACGGCTCCTACGGCGTCCCCGAGGGCATCATCTCGTCCTTCCCGGTCACCACCGAGAACGGCACGTACAAGATCGTCCAGGGCCTGGACATCAACGAGTTCTCCCGTGCGCGCATCGACGCGTCGGTGAAGGAGCTCACCGAGGAGCGCGACGCGGTCCGCGAGCTCGGCCTCATCTGATCCACCGCCCGTTCGCGGGTACGCAGACGCCCCCGGCAGCCGCTCGCTGCCGGGGGCGTGGTGTTAGGGCCTTACGCCTCTTCCGTGCGCACCGGGAACTCAGTTGCCGCGCAGTTCGTCCGCGATCCCGTGTACGGCGGTCATGGCCCTGCGTTGAAGCCCCGGGCCGAAGGTGATCCGGGCGGCGCCCAGCTCCCCGAGCCGGCGCGGGCCCGGACCGTCCGGCCGGGCGAGCGCGTTGAGCGGTGCGGACACGGCGGCGGCCAGCCGGGGGAGCGACTCGGCCGGGGCACCGATCGGGTAGACGCAGTCCGCGCCCGCCGCCACGTACAGCAGCGCGCGGCGCACGGTCTCCGCCTCCTGGTCCGTACCGGCCGGGACGCCGCGCACGTACGTGTCGACCCGCGCGTTGACGAAGAGCGCGTCCCCGGCGGCCGCCCGCACCTCCGCCAGCCGGTCCGCCTGCCGGTCCGGCTCCATCAGGACACCGTCCACCGAGTCCTCCAGGTTGCAGCCGACCGCCCCGGTGGCGAGCAGCCGTTCCACCAGCTCCTTCGGCGCCAGCCCGTACGCCGCCTCGATGTCCGCGGAGACGGGGACGGCGACCGCGCGGGCGATCCGCGCCACCGCCGCGAACATCTCCGCCGCGGGCGTCTCCCCGTCCTCGTACCCGAGCGACGCCGCGACCCCCGCGCTCGGCGTGGCCAGGGCCGGGAACCCGGCGTCCGCGAAGACCCGGGCGCTCGCGGCGTCCCAGGGGCCGGGCAGGACCAGCGGATCGCCGGGGGTTCGGCCGTGGTGCAGGGCGAGCAGTTCGGACGCGGTCATCGCGGGGCTCCAGACGGGGGAGGGGGGCGGGACGGTCAGCGGTGGTCGCCCGGGGTGTAGTGGCCCGGGACCATCCGGGTGGACACGGCGAACCGGTTCCAGGCGTTGATCGTGATGATCGAGGCGATGAGGTGGGCGAGCTCCGTCTCGTCGAAGTGCTTCGCGGCCTTCGCGTACACCTCGTCCGGCACGAAACCGTCGGTCAGGACGGTCACCGCCTCGGTCAGCTCGATCGCCGCGATCTCCTTCGGCGTGAAGAAGTGCTGCGACTCCTCCCAGGCGCTGAGCTGCACGATCCGCTCCACGGACTCACCCGCCGCCAGCGCGTCCTTGGTGTGCATGTCGAGGCAGAACGCGCAGTGGTTGAGCTGCGAGGCCCGGATCTTCACCAGCTCGGCCACGACCGGGTCGGTTCCCTTGCGGGACGCGGCCTCCAGTCGGGCCATCGCCTTGTAGACGTCGGGGGCGTGCTCGGCCCACTGCATGCGGGGCGTGTGCTCTGCGGTGTACTCGGACGTTGCGTGGTGGTGCTCGTTCGTGGTCATGGATACGACGCTACGCGCGGGATGGCGCAGCGGTATGGTCCATTTTCATGACGGATCCCTGGGCCACTTTCGGTGCCGACCTGCACATTGACCCGACCGGCGCAACCGGACTGCGGGCCGGGCTCATGGACGCCCTGCGCGAGGCGGCCCGGACCGGACGGCTGGCACCGGGCACCCGGCTGCCGTCGTCCCGCACCCTCGCGGCCGACCTCGGCATCGCCCGCAACACCGTCGCGGACGCCTACGCGGAACTGGTCGCGGAGGGCTGGCTCACCGCCCGCCAGGGCTCCGGCACCCGGGTCGCCCGGCGCGCCGAGCCGCGCCGCGCGGCGACCAGGGCGCCGCGTTCCCGGCCGCCCCGCACCAGCCCCGCCTACAGCCTGATGCCCGGCTCGCCCGACCTCTCGACGTTCCCGCGCGCCGAATGGCTCAAGGCCGCCCGCCGCGCCATCACCTCGGCCCCCAACGACGCCCTCGGCTACGGCGATCCACGCGGCCGCGTCGAACTGCGCACGGTGCTGGCCGACTACCTGTCACGGGCCCGAGGCGTGTACGCGGACCCCGAACGCATCGTCATCTGCGCCGGCTTCGTCCACGGACTGATGATGACGGGCAAGGTGCTGCGGGAGCGCCGCGTGCGGGAGGTGGCCGTCGAATCGTACGGACTCGACGTGCACACCCGCCTGCTCACCGAGGCCGGGCTGCGCATCCCCTGCCTGCCGCTCGACGAACTCGGCTCCCGTACCGGCGAACTACCCGGCATACGGGGCGCGGGCGCGGTGCTGCTGACACCCGCGCACCAGTTCCCGACCGGGGTACCGCTCCACCCCGACCGGCGGGCGGCCGCCGTCGACTGGGCCCGGAGCACGGGTGGCCTGATCCTGGAGGACGACTACGACGGAGAGTTCCGCTACGACCGACAGCCGGTCGGCGCCCTCCAGGGACTGGACCCGGAACACGTCGTGTACTTCGGCACGGCCAGCAAGTCCATGGCACCGGGGCTGCGGCTGGGCTGGATGGTGGTCCCGCAGGCACTGGTGGGCGAGGTGACCGAGGCCAAGGGGCTGAGCGACTGGTCGTCCAGCGCGCTGGACCAGCTGACGCTCGCGGAGTTCATCGCCTCCGGCGCGTACGACCGGCACGTGCGCTCCATGCGGCTGCGCTACCGCCGCCGCCGCGACCAGCTCGTCGCCGCCCTGGCGGAACGGGCCCCGTCCATCAGGGTCAGCGGGATCGCCGCCGGACTGCACGCCGTACTCGAACTCCCGGAGGGCAGCGAGGCGGACGTCGTCCGCTCCGCGGCCTGGCAGGGACTGTCGGTGGAGGGGCTGTCCCGCTATCGCCACCCGGACGCCGAGGCGAGCCGCGAGGCGCTGGTCATCGGCTACGGAACCCCGACCGACAGCGCCTGGGCGGGCACACTGGACGCGCTCGTACGGGTGCTGCCGTGAGGCGAAGCGCGCGGGGGCGCCGACCGGCGCCATCACGGCACCCGGGCTCGACCGGACGCGCGGTACGTCGGCGGCCGCCGTCGACCGGACGCTCGGCAGGGCAGCGGCCCGGCTCGACCGGACGCGCGGTACGTGAGCGGCCGCCGTCGACCGGACGCGCCGTACGGCGAGTGTCACCAGCAGTCCGGCGGCGGGGTCGACCAGGGTGAACGCGTCGGGGCACCCGGATTCCAGCCGCGCCATCGCCTCCTCCTGCTGCTCATGATCCTCGGCCCAGGCCCGGAGTCCGTCCAGCACGGTGGAGCTCCGGAGGACGGCCGCCCGTACGTCCGTTCCCCCGCGATGCCCCAGCGTCCCCTTGATCCCCTCCGCGAGCCGGGGCGCCCGCCGCCGCAGCCACCGGAGGGCGAGCCGGCGATTGCGCACCACGACCTCCCCCAGCGAAACGGCGCGCTGCCCGTCGGTCACGGTGATCTCCGCCCCGTAGCCCAGCCCGGTCACGCGGCGCTCTCCCGCTCGGCCTTCAGGATCGCGGCCGCCGCTTCGACGGCGGCCGCGAGCACCTCAAGCCCGGCCGCCTCGGCCTCGCGTTCGCTGACGCGCCGATCGATCGCGGCATCCAGCGCGGCGAAGAACTGTGCGCAGGACTCCGGTTCCGCGCGGACACGATCGCCCACCGGGGGCAGCGCGCTCGCATGATCAGGGACGCGCTTCACGACGGCTCCCGGTGCTCGGGGTGCTCTCCGTGCTCGGCCGCCCGGTGCCGCCTGCGCAGCACCCGGCAGTCGGTCGCCCGGCTCTCGTCCCGCTGGCTCCGGGCCACGGCTTCGGCCAGCTCGAACTCCTGGCAGACCCGGCACGCGGCGGGCTCGGCGGGCTCGGCTGCGCTGTTGTCGCTGGCGGTCATGCCACGTCCCCCCGGCTCCTGGCGTTCTCGTACGCGGTACGGGCGTGGAGGCGCTCGTCGCGGGTGGCGGGCCGGACGTACTCGGGGATGGCTTCCCACTCGGGCCCCCCGCCGACCGGCCGCAGCGACCAGTAGGGCCCGGAGGCGCCCCGGAACTCCCCGACGCGGTCGTTACGGCCCCGGTCCACCAGGAGTGCCCCGGCGGGCGGGAGTTGGACGCGCTTGTGTTCAGGCATCGCCGCACCTCTCTGTAGTCATTCCACTACCAAGGGCGTTCAGCGTGGCCTAGGGTGGGGCTGTCTTCAACGTGGCTCCAAGGGAGAGCACATTGGTAAACCGCAAAGAGTTGAACCCCGAAGCAAGCGCCCAGGCAGCCTTCGGGGCGCGTTTGCGCAGACTGCGCGAGGAGCGCGGCTGGACCCAGGACCACCTGGGCACGTTGGTTGGCTGCTCGGGCAGGCACATTTCGGCAATCGAAACTGGTCGCAAGTCGCCAACCCTGCCGTTCTCACGTCGGGCTGACGTGGCATTAGGTACGGCGGGCACTACCAAGTCGTTCGAGCGCGAGTGGCGGGAGATCAAGCACGGCATCTTGCTGGAGGGCTTCCCGGAGTACGTGGGCTATGAGGCTCGGGCCGTGGAGATCCGGCTGTTCCAAATTGGTATCGTCCCAGGCCTGTTGCAGACCACGGAGTACGCGCAAGCCCTGGCGGACGGTGACGTGCGGCGTGGCAGCATCACGGCCGAGCAAGCATCTGAGCGCGTTGCGTTCCTGGCGGAACGACAGGCGGCGCTGTTGCGAGACCGCCCGCCCATGATGCTTGTGGTGATGGACGAAAGCTGTATCCGTCGGCCGATCGGCGGCGACGAAGTGATGGACGCCCAGTTTCAACATCTCTGCCGCTTTGCTGAGTTGCCGAATAGTGTGCTCCAGGTGGCCCCCTTCGACATAGGCGAGCGGCGACCTTTCAACCTACCGGTCAACCTCCTCACCCTGCCGGACCGGTCCATGGTCGCGTACGCCGAGTCTCATGCTCAGGGGCACGTTGACCGTGAGAGCTCCGCTGTTCTGCCCCTGCTTACGGGCTACCATCAACTACAGGCTGCATCGCTGTCTCAAGCGGACTCCGTAGCCATGATCCGTGAGGTACGAAAGGGCACTCCGTGACGACCGAATCCCTCCGTTGGTTCAAGTCCTCGTACAGCTCCAACGGCGGTGACTGCGTCGAGGTAGCTGTCAACCTCGCCGCCGTACCCGGCATTGTCCCGGTCCGTGACTCGAAGAACGTGAGCGGCCCTGCTCTGAACGTGCCTGTCGGTTCGTTCGCTGCCTTCGTGGCGGGCGTGAAGGCCGGCGAGTTCGGCGGGATCTGAGAGACGCAGGCAGTACCGCCCCACTGTGCGCCGCATGGTGGGGCTTTGGCCGAGCGGTGAGGAAAGGAATCTCGTGAAGATGACCACGACCGTTCTCCCCCAGTGGTTCACGTCCTCCTACAGCAACAACGGCGGCAACTGCGTCGAGGTCGCCGTGAACCTCGCCGCTGCACGTGGCGTTGTCCCGGTCCGTGACTCGAAGAACGTGAGCGGCCCTGCTCTGAACGTGCCTGTCGGTTCGTTCGCTGCCTTCGTGGCGGGCGTGAAGGCCGGAGAGTTCGGCAGCGTCTGACCAGGCCTACGACGTGGAGGCGGGCGCCGATGGATGAGACGAAAGATACGAGCGGGGTCGCGGGGCTCGGTGACGACTGGTGTGACATGGCCGAGGGCTGCGGCCTTGACCACACGGCGCTGTCGCGCGAGCTCAGGACCGAGGTGCACCCCGCGCATCCGTTCTTCCGGGCGGCGCTGGAGGTGATCGCGCATCGGTGGTCGAACGATGACGTGCTCTGCCGCCACCGCGATACACCCGCTCGCTACTCGATCCTGCACCTCACGTGGTCGGGGCGTGAGGAGATCGGGGGCTGCCCCACGATCGACGCGGACGGGGAGTGGGCGCACATCGTCGACTACGAGAACGGTATCGACGCGGCTCTCAGCGCTGCGGAAGTGCTCGAACAGGACGGGCGACGCACCCCGGTAGGGCCGGCGGGTACCCCGTCGCCGCCCATCGTCGTGAAGGCGGTGCACGCGTGGCCCGAGGATCCCGCCGTTTCCCCGGGGCCCTGAGGGCGAGGGCGATGGGTCCTGCGGGCAGTCAGGCGATGGCATAAGTGAAGCGTTGGGGCACGGGGCCACCAGGGTTGACCTGGTGGCCCCGTGCCCCAACGCTCATGGGTGCCGGGAGGGGCACTGGGCGCTCAAGGGCCCGTCCTAGAAGTAGTGCTTCCGTCCGCCGACCGCGCGCCCGGTCGAGCCGAGGATCCACAGGATGGCGCCGACCACTATGAGAATACCGCCGATGGTCGTCAGCAGTCCCAGGCTGGTGAGCAGGCCGACAATGAGCAGAATAAGCCCCAGAAGAATCATGTCAGTTCCTATCGTTAATTCTATTGGCGTGTACGAAATCTGCGGTGCGGCAGCCTCGCCGCACATCGGACAGGTTCAGCCTGGCTGGATTCTGAATGGTCAGCTGCCAGGATGCTGTCCTGTCGGAACGTGTGCCCTGCGGATTCGACCTCACACACGACTCTCCTGAAATAATTGAGGACGGGAGGTGAGGGGGGCGGTGAGTCGGTCCCTCAGGCAGCCTCCACCTGAGACGCAGCGCCCTCTCTGTCTGCTAATGCCCTGGTGTGTCTGGGCTGTGTCTCGCTGATCTGCACCTCTACCGTGGCTCCCTCGTCGTTCGCGCCCCACGTCGCGTACCGATCAGCCAGACATGATTGGAATCCGATCCGAGGGGCAGGCGCCGTTCTGAGAGCGCGTCACCGAATTTGGGTGAGGCCATTGCGGATTGCGATGGTTTTCGATCGCGGACCGCAAAGCATTTCTAATGAGGAGACGCATATGAGCGAGAGCATCTGGGGCTACGCACCGACTGCCGGTCACGCTGAGGGTACCGACCTGATCGGCTACAAGGTCGAGGCCACCGACGGAAGCATCGGAAAGGTCGACAAGCATTCGGACGACGTCAACTCCGCATATCTCGTGGTCGACACCGGTGTCTGGATCTTCGGCAAGCATGTGCTGCTGCCGGCCGGCACCGTGAAGACGATCGACCAGGCGGAGCGAAAGATCTACGTCGATCTCACCAAGAACCAGATCAAGGGCTCCCCGGAGTTCGACAAGGACAAGCACGTCGGTGATGCCGGTTACCACGAGCAGCTCGGCGGCTACTACCAGAGCCACCGCGGCCTCTGACACACCGATCTCGTCGCATGGATGGGCCCCCGGACAACTCCGGGGGCCCATCCATGTGCCGAGAACACGAACCGGGCGGAACCGGTGTTCGGGAGGGGGTGTTGGGCGCACCCTCGTGGTGTTGCTGGGCCGCTGGTGGGCCGGACGGCCCCTTCGTAGCGTCTTGCTCATGACGAAAGCGACGAACGAAGAACGAACAGGCACCACCCGGCGGACGGCACTGCGGGGGCTGGGACTCGCGGTCGGGGGCGCGGCACTGGCCACCGGGCTGGGGACCTCGCCGGCCGCAGCGGGCCCGCGTCGTGGGCCCGCCACCTACGTGCTGGTGCACGGTACGCACAGCGCGGGCGCCTTCTGGATTCCCATCGCGCGTGAGCTGACACTGCGCGGTCACCGCGTTGTCATGGTGGACCAGCCTCAGCACGGCGCGGAGGCTTTCGTGCCGGAGGCGTACCAGCGACAGGACCTCAAGGCGATGGCGGCCGAGCCGTCCCCGCTCAAGGGTCTCGGGCTGGACGACTACGAGGCGCGCGTCACAGGCATCGTCCGGCGGGCGGCACGGAACGGCCCGGTGGTGCTGGTCGGGCACAGTCTGGGTGGCGTATCGGTCAGCCGGGTCGCTGACGCCGTCCCGCATCTGCTGCACCACATCTGCTATATGGCGGCCTTCTGCCCCAGCCGGGCCATGCCCTCCGCGGACGCGTGCACGGCGGCGCCCGAGAACGCGAACGCCGTCAGCCCGGTCGAGCTGACCGTGGGCGACCCGGACCGGCTCGGTGTCCTACGACTCAACTTCCGGACCGGTGACAGCCATGCGCTGGCCCTCCTGAAGGAGATGATCTGTGCGGACTACCCCGACGCCGACTTCCGCCGGATCCTGGCCGGGATGCAGACCGACGAGCCCGTCGCCGCGTATGCGGCCCGAGCGGTCGGCCGGGCCGGTAGCTGGGGACGCGTTCCCCGCACCTACCTGCGTTTCGGCAAGGACCGGACGATCGCCACCGCGCTCCAGGACCGAATGATCGCGGAAGCTGACGCGTTCACCCCCGGAAACCGCTTCCGGGTGCACGATTTTCCCGGAGCGTCACACGTCGGCCCCTTGGATCCCCTCCCGGTCGCAGAAGCCCTGGACACACTCGCGCGGTAGAGGGGCAGGGGTGGAAGGGCAGCGGCGGAGGGGCAGAGGCAGAAGGGCAGGGGCGCTCGAAGAAGCCGCAGGCCAGGAGTGCCTCTGCCCGGGAGCACCGGAAGCCGGGCAGGCCGTGGACAAGCAGCTGGGGAAGCGGGGCCCCGGCCCCGCCGTGTCCCTACCTGGACCTACCTCGGGCTCACCGCAGGCGCGTCGCCCTTCGCGTCGTCCTCCGCCGGGGCCTCGCCGAAGCGGGCCAGGGCCAGGGCGCCCGCGACGGCCACCGCGAAGCCGGTGATCGCCAGCCAGCCGAGGCCCTCGCGAGTACGGTCACCGAGCCAGATGACGCCGACCAGGGCGGGCCCGATCGTCTCGCCCAGGACCATTCCGGCGGTCGCCGCCGTCACCGAGCCCCGTTGCAGCGCCGAGGTGAGCAGCAGGAACGCCGAGCCGCCGCCCACCAGCAGCGCGTACGTGGCCGGGTTGGTCAGCAGGGCGGCCGGTGACACGTCGTCGATGAGCCGGACGGCGACCTCCACCACGCCGAATCCGCAGCCCGCGCCGAGCCCCAGGACCAGTGCGCGGGCCCGCTCGGGCAGCCGGCCCGCCGCCGTACCGATGAGCAGGACGGCGACCGCGATCCCGAGCATCGACCAGCGCAGCGCGTCCGAGCCGGACAGGTGGCCCTCGCCGCCGGAGGCGAGCCCCAGCATGCCCAGGCCCGCGCAGACCACGGCGACGGCCGTCCACTCGGTGGAGCTCAGCCGCACCTGGAGCAGTCGGGCGGCGACGACGGCGGTGACGGCGAGACTCGCGGCCAGCGCCGCGCCGACCGCGTAAATGGGCAGCGAGCGCAGGGCGATGATCTGGAGCACGAAGCCGAGGCCGTCGAGGGCGAGCCCGGCGACGTAACGCCACTGCCGTACCGCCCGCAGCAGCAGCGCCGGATCGACCCCCGCCCCGGCCCCGGGCTCGGCCGCGGCCCGCGCGGCGACGGCCTGAAGGACGGAGGCCGTGCCGAAGCAGACCGCTGAACCGAGCGCGCAGATCATCCCCAGAAGCACACGGGGACTCTACTGGGGCGGCCGGACGGAGACGCCATGGCTCCGACCGCCCCCGGGCACCGGACGGGGACACACCGGCTCCGCCCCCCGGCATCGGATGGGACGCCCTGGCCCCGCCCCCGGCACCGGACGGGGACACACCAGCTACGCCCCCGCCCCGGGCACCGGACGGCAGCCCGTCAGCCGCGCAGGACTTCGCGGAGCTGCTCCAGGCCCCAGTCCAGGTCCTCCTTGCTGATCACCAGCGGTGGCGCGATCCGGATCGTCGAACCATGGGTGTCCTTCACCAGCACCCGGCGGTCCATCAGTTTCTCGGAGATCTCCCGGCCCGTGCCGTGTCCGGGGGCGATGTCGACACCCGCCCAGAGCCCGCGCCCCCGCACCGTCTCCACCGCACCCCCGCCCACCAGCAGCCCCAGCTCCTGATGGAGGTGGTCGCCCAACTCCGTCGCCCGCTGCTGGAACTCACCGGTCCGCAGCATCGCGATGACCTCCAGCGCCACCGCGCACGCCAGCGGATTGCCGCCGAACGTCGAACCGTGCTCCCCGGGCCGGTACACCCCCAGCACCGCGGCAGACGACACCACGGCCGACACCGGCACGACGCCGCCGCCCAGCGCCTTGCCGAGCACGTACATGTCCGGCACGACGCCCTCGTGCTCGCACGCGAACGTCTTCCCGGTCCGGCCCAGACCCGACTGGATCTCGTCCGCGATGAACAGCACATTCCGCTCCCGGGTCAGCTCCCGCACCCCGGGGAGGTAGCCGGGCGGCGGCACCAGCACCCCCGCCTCGCCCTGGATCGGCTCCAGCAGCACCGCCACGGTGTTCTCCGTCATCGCGGCCCGCAGCGCGGTCAGGTCCCCGTACGGCACGATCTCGAACCCCGGCGTGTACGGGCCGAAGTCCGCACGGGCCTCGTGGTCCGTGGAGAAGCTGATGACCGTCGTCGTCCGGCCGTGGAAGTTGTCCGAGGCGACGATGATCTTGGCCATGCCGTCCGGGACGCCCTTGACCCGGTAGCCCCACTTGCGGGCGGTCTTCACCGCGGTCTCCACGGCCTCCGCCCCGGTGTTCATCGGCAGCACCATCTCCATGCCGCACAACTCGGCCAGCTGCGTACAGAAATCCGCGAAGCGGTCGTGGTGGAAGGCCCGCGAAGTCAGGGTCACCCGCTCCAGCTGCGCCTTGGCCGCGTCGATCAGACGGCGGTTTCCGTGGCCGAAGTTGAGCGCGGAGTAGCCCGCGAGCATGTCGAGATAGCGCCGCCCCTCGACATCGGTCATCCAGGCACCCTCCGCCGTCGCGACGACGACGGGCAGCGGATGGTAGTTGTGTGCGCTGTGCGCATCGGCGGAGGCGATAGCGTCTTCCGTGGTCGACACGGGATCTCCGTTCGTCGTGCGGATCGGGTTGGTGTGCCCACTTTGTATCGTCGGTCGGATCCCCCACGACGAAACCCACACTTCACGGCGCGCCCGTGCCCTCGCCGGGCCGAGGGCGACCGGCGGGGGCGACGAGGTCAGTCCCCGCGCGGTCCCCGGAAGTCCACCGAGGTGACCAGGACGTAGTCGAAAAAGAGGGGGTCCCCCTCCTCGTCCACCGGATACTCGAAGCTGCTCTCGTTCGAGAGGATCACCTTGAGGTCGGGGAGCGTGTCGACCCCGTCATCGTTCTGTTCGACCGTGTGCCCCCGCTCCTCAAGCCGCTCCAGCAGGAGGTCACTGGGGGTACGGAAGACATCGAGGCCGTCGAGGACGAGCGTGACGTCCGCGCTCTCGACCCGGAACCGGGACACGTGGATGTCGGTCAGCGCGCCCTTGGTGAAACCGAGGTTGAAATCCGTCTGGGACCGTTCGTGCTCGCAGAGCACCTGTCCCGGCGTGTCGCCGTAGTCCGGGCCGGACGGGGCGAACCCCAGGTCGCGTGCGGCCCGGACCGCCTCATCGGGTGACAGGCCCAGCCTGAGTGTGGAAACCCCCACCTCCGGCAGCAGCTCCAGAATCATTGCCGTCCTTTCCTGCCGGGGAACTTGTGCCTGCTGTCGTCGATGTCTATCCGCATCGCTTCGGTGGGTCGTCCCTGGCTGATCACGCTGTCCACCTTCCGTGCAAGCGGCCGCGATGTCAGAGATCGAGCAGCTGCTGACGCGGCCCGGTCCCGGCAGCCCCTCCGCCCAGGCCACCCGCTCCCGGCCCGCCCTCCCGCCGCCGCGTCCACCACTGGCCGCCCAGCACGAGTGCCCCGCCCGCAGCCAGTCCGGGGATCGCCCACCACCAGCCATCGGGCTCGGACGGACCGTGGCCACCGGAGGCGGAGGAGGAAGTGGAGGAGGAGGCGGATGAAGGGGCTGTCGCCGTGTCTCCGGCGTCCTGGGCCGGGTAGGCGGCGGTGTCCTCCCACTGCTGGGGGAACAGCGCCGTGTAACCCGACTTGTTGCTCCGCTTCCCAAGCAGTTCGAGATCGGTGAAGAGCGCGAGCAACTCCTTGGGCTTCGCCGCCCGGTGCCAGTACCCGCGATAGGTCGTGGGCATCTCCGTTGCCGTGTGTATCCATACGGTCTCCGGATCGTCGCCGGGGAAGACGCGGTCGATCCTGGCCGGTGTGACGTCGAGGGTCATCCAGGTGATGTTGATCTGCCTCGTGCCCACCGACTCGTCCAGGCTCGGGGGGCGCCCCGTGTCCCCCTGGACGGACGGACCGAGCAGTCGGGCCAGCTCGTCGAAGCGCTTGTCGGTGACGGCCAGTGCGGTGGTGTGCCCGGTGTCGGGCGACGTGACCAGCATGCTCGTCGGACCGCCTGCCGACGCGCTCGGCGCCAGGACCAGGCCGAGCCCGAGCACTGCCGTCAGCAGGGCCGCCAGCACGGCCGCCCCTCGTGAGATCCGGCCCATTAATAGCCGCATGATGTTCCCCAGTCGTCTTGATCGTTCCCGCCGGTGCGGCTCGTCCGCACCGCGTCACCTCTGATACACCGCTCGGCGCCCGTGGGTTCCCCTTTGCAGCCCCCGAATCGGTCCCGAATCGGGCTCCCCGAAAATCAATGGCCCGAAAATCAATGCGTGGAGTCGGCGATCTCCCGTGCGCGGTCCGGCGATGACACGCCTTCCAGCCGCAGCGTCACCCGCCCGTCCCCGACCCACAGCAGCGTCGGCCCGGCCGTCCGCTGCGACTGCTTCCACCGCGTGCCGTCCGGGGCGATCATGGTGAAGCTCAGCAGATGCGGACGCGCGAACCAGAGGCCGTCCACCTCGCCGCCTCGCCCGTCGGCCACCTTCAGCCACTCCGGCTGCTCACGCACCTGTTTGGTGAAGTAGGGATCGAGGGCCGACGCGAACTCGTCCAGCCGGACCGTCCGGCCGTCCTCACGCCAGCACAGCGTGATCATGGAGCGGCCCTCCGGCAGCCGGGTCAGCGAGACCGCGTCCGGCGCGCCCAGCTCCTTCGGCACCAGCGGGCCGAAACCGGCCAGCTCGCCCGCCCGCGCCGGTGCCACCGGCTCGGCGGCGCACCCCGGCACCGGCTCACCCGCCCGTCCGGCGGCGGGCCCCGACGGGTCGTACCGCACCTCGACCCCGCCGAAGTCGAACCAGTCCATGACCGCGGCCCGCACCGGGGGCGTCAGCACCAGCACGACCAGGAGCCCCGACAGCGCGGCCGCCAGCAGCCGGGCGCGGTGGCGGACCCACACCCGGGCCCGCTCCCGCCGGTCCGGGGCGGCGGGAGCGGGCACCCCTTCGGCGACGATCCGTGCCAGCACCCGCTCCGCCATCGTCAGCCCGTCGCCCTCCGGAACCTCCAGACCGCGCCCCAGCGCCAGAAGTTCGGCCCGCAGCCGTGCCCGGCCGTTCTGCGGCTCCGGCTCACCCTCATCCCCGGCGTCCTTCACGCTTCCCGTCACCCCCTTCCGTCGGCTGTGCCGGCACCGCCGGGCCCACCTCGTGCGTATCGACCTCGCCGGGCCTGTCCGCCGCGCCCGGCGGGGCGAAGGGGCCGTGCGGGCCCAGCGCCCCGAGGCTCTTCTCCAGCTTCTTGAGCGCGCGGTTCAGCCGGGACTTCACCGTGCCCCTCGGCCAGTCCAGCGTCCGGGCCGTCTCCGCCTCGTCCATCTCCAGCAGATAGCGGCAGGTGACGACCTGGCGCTGCTTCTCGCCCAGCCCGTCCAGCGCCGCTATCAGCAGCGTCCGCCGCTCCTGGGCCAGTGCGGCCGCCGCCGGATCCGTCGCTTCCGGTATCAGCGGATCGGCCTCCCGCAGCCCTGCCTCGCGGCCGGCCACCGCGCGCAGCCGGCCGGCCGAGCGGACTGTGTTCCTGGTCTCATTCACGACGATCCGCAACAGCCACGGCCGGAACGCCGCGTCCTCGCGGAAACTCCCCAGCGAGCGGTAGGCCTTGAAGAACGCGGACTGCACCACATCCTCTGCCTCCGCCCCGGCGCCGAAGGCGACCGCGGCACGCAGCGCGGCGCCCGTATGCGCGCGCACCAGCTCCGCGTACGCCTCGGCCTCGCCCGAGCGCACCCGCGCGATCACCGCCGCCTCGGAGACCGGCCCGGCCGGCGCCCCGTCCTTCCGCCCCCCGGCGGGCGCGAAAGCGCGGCCCGCACCCTCGTCATCGATGGCGCGGCCCCCCTTCCGGCCCGGCTGCAGAGCCCCCTCCTGCGTCCTCACACCTTTCATACACCGGCTGCCCGAGATCGGTTCCGTACCTGAGACAATGATTTCTATGGCCTCTGAACGTCCCCGTGTGCTCTCCGGAATCCAGCCCACCGCAGGCTCGTTCCACCTCGGCAACTACCTCGGCGCGGTCCGCCAGTGGGTGGCCCTGCAGGAGTCCCACGACGCCTTTTACATGGTCGTCGACCTGCACGCGATCACCGTCCCGCAGGAACCTGCGGCACTGCGCGCCAACACCCGGCTCGCCGTCGCCCAGCTGCTCGCCGCCGGGGTCGACCCGGACCGCTGCACGCTCTTCGTCCAGAGCCATGTTCCCGAGCACGCCCAGCTCGGCTGGGTCATGAACTGTCTGGCCGGGTTCGGTGAGGCGGCCCGGATGACGCAGTTCAAGGACAAGTCCGGCAAGCAGGGCACCGACCGCACGACGGTCGGGCTCTTCACCTATCCGATGCTGATGGTCGCGGACATCCTGCTCTACCAGGCCGACCAGGTCCCGGTGGGTGAGGACCAGCGCCAGCACCTGGAGCTGACCCGCAACCTCGCGGAGCGGTTCAACGGCAGCTACGGCGACACGTTCACCGTGCCGGACCCGTACATCCTCAAGGAGACGGGGAAGATCTACGACCTCCAGGACCCGTCCGCGAAGATGAGCAAGTCGACCGCGAACCCCAAGGGCCTGATCAACCTCCTCGACGAACCGAAGGTCACCGCCAAGAAGGTGAAGAGCGCCATCACCGACACCGACACGGTGATCCGCTTCGACCCGGCGGAGAAGCCGGGCGTCAGCAATCTGCTGTCCATCTACTCGACGCTCACCGACACGTCCGTCGCCGACCTGGAGCAGAAGTACGAGGGCAAGGGCTACGGTGCGCTGAAGACCGACCTCGCGGAGGTCATGGTCGATTTCGTCACACCGTTCCGCACCCGCACCCAGGAATATCTCGACGACACCGAGACGCTGGACTCCATCCTGGCCAAGGGAGCGGAGAAGGCCAGGGCCGTCGCCGCCGAGACCCTGGCGCGGACCTACGACCGCATGGGTCTTCTGCCCGCGAAGCACTGAGTCCAAGGACCCTGGCGGTACCACCTCCACAGGCGGCACACTGGCGGCGTAAAGCTTGTGGCCGTCAGTGGCTGAAAATAGACCATCAAGGATTGAGGAGAACGACGTGGGGACCGTAACGCTCGGCGTTTCGATCGCGGTCCCGGAGCCCTACGGCAGCCTGCTCCAGCAGCGGCGCGCGAGCTTCGGGGACCCTGCCGCACATGGCATTCCCACCCACGTCACCCTCCTTCCGCCGACCGAGGCGGAGGCGGCCCGCCTGCCCGCGATCGAGGCGCACCTCGCCGGGATCGCGTCCGGTGGCCGCCCCTTCCCGATGCGGCTGTCCGGAACGGGCACCTTCCGCCCGCTCTCGCCGGTCGTCTTCGTCCAGGTCGTCGAGGGCGCCTCTGCCTGCTCCTGGCTGCAGAAGCGGGTCCGGGACGCGTCGGGGCCGCTGGTGCGCGAGCTCCAGTTCCCGTACCACCCGCACGTGACCGTGGCGCACGGCATCTCCGAAGAGGCGATGGACCGGGCGTACGCGGAGCTGAGCGACTACGAGGCCGCCTGGACCTGCGGTTCCTTCGCGCTGTACGAGCAGGGCCCGGACAGCGTCTGGCGCAAGATCAACGAGTTCCCGTTCGCGGGCGGTGGCGGCGCGCCCGCCCTCCCCACGCAGAGCGGCAGCTCCGTGGACGCGCCCTCGCTCCACCCCTGAGCCGATAGCCCGGGGCCGGCCTGGCTGACAACCCGGGTCCGGCTCAGCCGATACCCCGGGGCCGGCCGGATCAGACCGGCAGCCCCCGGATCAGACCGGCAGCCCCCGGATCAGACCGGCAGCCGCCGGAACAGCGGGCGCGGCACATGACGCAGCGCCGACATCACCGCCCGCAGCGCCCCCGGCACCCACACCGTCTCCGAGCGGCGGCGCAGACCCGTCACGATCGCGGCCGCGACCGCGTCGGGCGTGGTCACCAGGGGCGTCCGGGTGAACGGGATCGTCGCGAGCGGCACCTCGGCCGCCGTACCGGCCGACCGCACGGGACCGGGGCGTACGACCATCACGTGCACGCCCGTGCCGTGCAGCGCGTCCCCGAGCCCCTGGGCGAACGCGTCCAGACCCGCCTTGCTCGACCCGTAGATGAAGTCCGCGCGCCGGGCGCGCTCCCCGGCCACCGACGACAGCACCACCAGCGAGCCGTGCCCCTGCGCCTGGAGTGCGCCCGCGCACACCAGCCCGGCGGAGACGGCTCCCGTGTAGTTCGTCTGAGCGACCCGGACCGCCGAGAGCGGCTCCTCCTCGTCACGTTCCTGGTCGCCAGGGATACCGAAGGCCAGGAGCACCATGTCGATGTCGCCCTCGGTGAAGATCTTGCCGAGGGTGGTCTCGTGCGACTCGGTGTCCAGCGCGTCGAAGTCGACGGTACGGACATACGCGCCGCGCCCGCGCAGCTCGGTCGCCGCCGCCTCCAGGGCGGGGGAGGGGCGCCCGGCGAGCCAGACCGTGCGGGTGCGGCAGGCGATCAGGCGGCGTGCGGTGGCGAGCCCGATCTCCGATGTGCCGCCTAGGACGAGCAAGGACTGCGGGGCACCGAATGCATCCTTCACGGAAACGCTCCTTGGGGGAGGGGGAGAAGGCGGGGGAAGGGGAAAGCGGGGAAACAGAGAGCCGCGGGCGCGCGTCGGTCAGAGCGAGAGTCGGCGCGAGAGGTCCGATCTGAACGCGCCGTCCGGGTCCAACTCGGCACGCAGTGAACGGAAATCGCCCAGTCGCGGGTACATCGCGGCCAGCACGTCCGGGCGGATCCGGGAGTCGTTCGTCAGGCAGACCCGGCCGCCCGCGGCAGCCACCTCCTCGTCCAGGCCGTCGAGGAAGCGGGCCAGCCCCGGCAGGGCGGCCGGCAGGTCGAGGGAGAGCGCCCAGCCGGGCACCGGAAACGACAGCCAGCCGGGATCGCCCGCACCGAACCGCCGGAGTACGCCGGGGAACGGTGCGCGGCGCCGCCGCGAGAGCTGCCGGACGATCCGGTGCAGCGTCTCCTCCTGTCCGTGGCCGACGGCGAACTCGTAGTGCACGAGACCCCCGCGCCCCAGGACCGGGCTCCAGTGCGGCCCGGCGTCCAGCGGGTGGAGGAAGTCGGAGATCCGCCGCAGCTCGCCGGTGCGGGACCGGGGCGCCCGGCGGTGGCGGAGTTCGGCCAGAGCGGCAGCCGAGACGCGGCCGAGCAGCCCGCCGGGGAAGAGACCCGGGACGAGATCCGGGACGAGATCCGAGACGAGACCCGGTACCGGCCCGGGGGTGGCGGGGAGTTGTCGGGCGGTGCGGAAGGAGAGCGGTCTGCGCTGGGCGTGCGCCGGGAGCGCGTCCAAGGGGGCGTGCTCCCCGCTGGTCAGTACGCCCCGGCCCGTCGCCCGGCCGCGTGAGGTCAGGTCGACCCGGGCGGACGCGTAGCGGTAGCGGTCGCCGGCCATGGCGAGGCGGGTCATCAGGTCGTCCAGATCGGCGGCCCGTTCGGTGTCGACCGACATCAGGGACGTCGCGACGGGGTGGAACCGGAGCGTGGCCGAAAGGATCACCCCGGTCAGGCCCATGCCGCCGGTGGTCGCGTCGAAGAGCGGGGTGCCGGGCCGGACCGTACGGATCCCGCCGTCGGCGGTGAGCAGTTCGAACCGCACGACGTGGCGGGAGAAGGAGCCCGCGGCGCGGTGGTTGTCGCCGTGGACGTCGGAGCCGATCGCGCCGCCCACCGTGATGTACCGGCTGCCGGGCGTCACCGGCAGGAACCAGCCGAGCGGAAGCAGCACCTCCAGCAGCCGGTGCAGGCTCACACCCGCCTCGCACACCACCTCACCCGTCCCGGCGTCGAAGGCGAGGAGGCGGTCCAGCGCCGTCATGTCGAGGACGGAACCCCCCGCGTTCTGCGCCGAATCGCCGTGCGCCCGGCCCAGCCCTCTGGCGATCGAGCCACGGGGCCCGCAGCCGCGTACCGTCGCCGCCGCCTCCTCGTAACTACCGGGGCGGAAGCGCAGCGCGGTCGTCGGGGCGGTGCGGCCCCAGCCGGTCAGGGACACGGTGTCGACAGACATGAGGGTGACCGTATCGCCCGAGAAAACACCTTTGAGGGATTTGTTACAACACTCACCGAAATGGGTGATTGAAAGGGTGCCATCTCCTACGCGGCCGACCGGACGCCGGTTTTCGGTGGCGGGGAGGGTAGTCGTACTTCATGGACTGGCTGAAAAAACTCCCCGTCATCGGTCCGCTCGTCTCCCGGCTGATGGAGACGCACGTCTGGCGCAGTTACGAAACGCTGGTACGGGTCCACTGGGCGCGGCTCGCCGCGGCGATCACGTTCATCAGCTTCCTGGCGCTCTTCCCGCTGATCGCGGTCGCCGCGGCGATCGGCGCCGCGCTGCTCTCCGACAGTCAGCTCGACAAGATCGAGGACAAGGTCGCCGAGCAGGTCCCCGGCATCTCCGACCAGCTGGGCATCGACAATCTGGTGGCGCACGCGGGCACGGTCGGGCTGGTGGCCGGTGCGCTGCTGCTCTTCACCGGCATCGGCTGGATCGGCTCGATGCGGGACTGCCTGCGCGCGGTCTGGGGGATGGACGATCTGGACGAGGGCAATCCGGTCATCCGCAAGCTCAAGGACGCCGGGGTGCTGTTCGGCCTGGGCGGGGCGGCCCTGGTGACCCTGGCGATCTCCTCGGTCGGTTCCGTCGCGGTCGGCTGGGTCGCTGATCTGCTCAACATCCCGGAAGACGGCGCGGGCGGTGTGCTGCTGCGGATCGCGGCACTGGCGGTGGCGGTGTGCGCCGATTTCCTGCTGCTGCTCTACCTGCTGACGCTGCTGCCCGGCGTCGAGCCGCCGCGACGCCGTCTGGTGGTCGCCTCGTTGGTTGGCGCGGTCGGCTTCGAGCTGCTGAAGCTGTTGCTCGGCAGCTATATGAAGGGCGTCGCGTCGAAGAGCATGTACGGCGCGTTCGGTGTGCCGATCGCCCTGCTGCTGTGGATCAACTTCACCGCGAAGCTGCTGCTGTTCTGCGCCGCCTGGACGGCGACGCCGAGCAAGGACGCGGAGGAGCCGCAGCCCGTGGAGGGCGACGCGGCCCCGGATGCCTCGGACACCCCGGGCGCCGCACAGGCCTCGGGCGCCCCGGCCGCCGGCGGCGAGGCCCCGGGCGGGAGCACCCGGGCGCAGCGAACCCGGGGCGGCGTCGCCCCGGGCGGCCGGGTCAGGACCGGCCAGGGCAGGGCCGGACGGGTCAGGGCCGGCCGGGTCAGGGCCGGGGACGGCGGCGCACCAGGTCCGGCAGCGGCCAGCGCCGGTTGACCAGGTACACGGCCCCGGCGACGAGCACCAGCGCCCCGCCGACGATGCCCAGCGCGGTCCCGACCCCGCCGGAACCGCTCGTGGCGGCGGCCTTCGTGGTCTTCGCCGCGCCGTGCTGGGGCTTGGCGGCGGGTCCGTCGCCCTCCGCGCCCTTGCCCGTACCACTGTCGGGCACCTCGGACTTCGGGGGAACCAGCTCTCCGACCGGTGTGACCTTGCCGCTCGCGCTGAAGCCCCAGTCGAGCAGGTTCGCCGCCTCCTTGTAGACGGCGTGCGTCTCGTCGGACGACGGGTGCATGACGGTGACGAGCAGCACCTTGCCGTCGCGCTCGGCGACACCCGTGAAGGTGTTGCCCGCGTGCGTCGTGTAGCCGTTCTTGACGCCCGCGATGCCCTTGTACGGGGTGACGCCGTCGGCGCCGGTGAGCAGCCGGTTGGTGTTCTGGATGCCGAACTCCTCCCGCTTCTCGCCCTTCTCCTTCTTGCCCGGGAACTCCGCCGTGCCGGTCGAGCAGTACTCGCGGAAGTCCGCGTTCTGCAGCCCACTGCGGGCGAACAGGGTCAGGTCGTACGCACTGGACACCTGTTTGGGAGAGTCGTATCCATCGGGCGACACGACGTTGGTGTCCAGGGCCTGCAGCTCCTCGGCGTGGCTGTTCATGTCGTCGACGGTCTTCGGAACGCCGCCGTACATCGCGGACAGCACGTGCACCGCGTCGTTGCCCGAACGCAGGAAGACGCCGAGCCACAGGTCGTGCACCGTGTAGCTGAGGTCCTCCTTCACCCCCACCAGGCTGCTGCCCTCGCCCATGTCCGCGAGGTCCTCGTCCTTCACCGTGTACTTCCGGGTCTTCGGCTGCAGGGCCGGCGCCGGCATCACGGTGTCCGCGAACAGCATCTTCAGGGTGGAGGCCGGAGGCAGCCGCCAGTGCGGGTTGTGCGAGGCGAGCACCTCACCGCTCTCGGCGTCCGAGACCATCCACGATCTGCCGGTCAGGTCCTTGGGCAGGACCGGTGCCCCGGGGCCGAGATTCACCTGGGTGCCTGACAGGCCGAGCTGTTCGCCACCGAGCTGCGACATGCCCGCAGGCGGCTTCGGCGCGTCGTCGGTGGTGTCCTTGGCGGCCGCCGAGGCAGGGCTGACTACGGCGAAAGTGGACAGCAGAGCGGCAGAGGTGACCGCCAGCGCGGTCTTTTTGAGAGCTGACACGGTCGAAAACGTACATGCAGTTGATGTGAAAATAGGCACCGACGGTATGACCCGCCGTGCGTACCGCCAGGACAGCCCACCCCGGGCGAGCCGGTCCCGGCGAGCCGGAGACTCTGAGTCCATGAAGCTCAGCCGCCCCGTCTCCTGGTTCCTGCTCGCGTTCGGGGTGTGGAGCTGGTTCATCTGGATCACTTTCCATGCGTAATTAACCCTTGCGAGGGAACCTTCAGAGAGTGCAGGTCAGAGCCCATGACAGCAAGCAGCATGGTGGCGTGACCCCTTTCCTGTCCCCCGTGGACCCCCAGAAGCTAGACACCGTACGCGTAGCGTTGTATGCACGGCAGTCCAAAGCGCGTCTCGACTCCTCCGAAGCGTCTCCCGAGGATCAGCTTCACAAGGGCGAGGCGCTGTCGGACTCGCGCGGGTGGCGAGTCGTGCGCCGGTTCAAGGACATTGGCCGATCCGGCTGGGACCCCAAGGCGGTACGGCCAGGGTTCGACGACTTGATGGCCGCCGTACGCGCGGGCGAAGTCGACGTAGTCGTCGTCAACGAACTGTCGCGCCTCACACGGAGGGGCGCCCACGACGCGTTGGAGATCGACAAGCAGCTCAAGAGGTACGGAGTCCGCTTCGTCTCCGTACAAGAACCCTTCCTGGACACAAGCATCCCCATCGGCGTCGCGATCTTCGCGCTGATCGCAGCACTCGCAAAGCAGGACAGCGACATCAAGGCCGAACGACTCAAGGGAGCCAAAGGCGAGATCTCGGCCGTCGGTGGGCGTCACTCCTCAAGTGCCCCCTACGGCATGCACGCCGTACGCAGGCAAGTGGACAACCTCGTGATCTCGGTTCTCGAACCGGACGCAGGCAATCCCGACCACGTCGCCACCGTGGAACGCATGGTGAAGATGTCTTTCGAGGGCACGTCGGACAACGCCATCGCCACCGAGCTTGACGCCGACGGAGTGCCGGCGCCCGGACTCGCCCAACGACGGGCAACCCCGAAGCGGTTGGAGTCCATCAGGAAACGGCGCGTCGCAGGCGACGACAGCCCCATCCGCTGGCGCGCGCAGACAGTCGCGTGGATCCTGAATCACCCTGCCATCGGCGGATTCGCCAGTGAGCGTGTCCCGCGCGGGAAGCATCACATCAACGTGATTCAGCGCGACACCACAGGAGCGCCCGTCACCCCGCACACGGGCATCATCAGCGGTGGCATGTGGCTTGAGCTGCAAGAGCTACGGCGAGCCCGCACCCCCACCAACAGGAAGCCCGGAGGGGAAACGGTGCCAACCCTCCTCAGCGGATGGCGGTTCACGCGCTGCGGACTGTGCGACGGCTCTATGGGGCAGAGCAAAAACAATGGTGGACAGGACTACTACATGTGCGCCAACCCGAAGGGTCACGGCGGACTCTCCATCAAACGCAAGGACGCGGATGAGTACGTCGCCGAACGTGTGTGGGCCCGCCTGGTTCGCGCCGACATGGGCAAGGAGGAAGACCGCGACTGGGTCGAAGCCGCGGCAAGGCGTTTCGCGGCACAGCAAGATCTGGCCGGAGTCCAGGCGGAACGGGAGGAGACAGCCGCACACCTCGAACACGTGCGGGCGTCCATCACAGAGCTTCAAGCGGACCGCAAGGCGGGGCTCTACCGAGGAGCAGTCGAACTCGCCACATGGCGTGCGACCATGCAGCAATACCGGGCGTATGAGGCGGCGTGTGAACAACGCATCGTGCAACTCGACGCCCGAACCGCTGACTCGGTCAGCATCCCATCCGAGTGGTTCGCCGCTGACGCCGAACAGCCGACGGGCTCCGGAGCGCCGTGGGCCGAGTGGGACGTGGTCAAGCGGCGCGAATTTCTGGCGCTGTTCCTCGAAGGCGTATCCGTCGGCCCGGGACGCGACCCCGAGACGCGGAAGCTGATCCCCGTTGAAGCGCGCGTGATGCTCGGCTGGCGCAAGAAGGCGGAAGACAGCCAGGAAGGGGAGGATTCCGTCGACCCCCTTGGCTGGTCAGTCGGGTGCCAGTCACATACTGGCAGGGACCACCCTGCCGCAGCGAAGGACACCGACACTCCATGAAGCTCACACGCCCCGTTTCCTGGTTCCTCACGGCGTTCGGCGTCTGGTCTTGGGTGATCTGGGTCACTTTCGTCAAAAACCTGTGGAAGGACGGCAGCGGTCTCGCCTTCGACGACGCGGGTGACCCTACTGCGTACTTCTGGGTGCATCTGCTGCTCGCCATCACGTCCTTTCTCCTGGGGACGGCGGTTGGCGTGATCGGGTTCCGTGGCGTCAGGGCGTCGCGCGACCGGTCCGCGTAGCGACTCGGTACCTCGTACGGACCGGATACGGACAAACAGGGCGGGGCAGTGCACGTGGCAGTCATGGGATTCGCTCTGCTGGCGATCGTGGCCCTCGCGCTGCTCGTCGCCGTGCACCGTTATGTGTGGCGCCGCTTCGTCGGTGACACGACCGCTGCGGGCAGCCGGCTGCGCCGGGCGGGCACGGTGGCGGCGTACGTACTCCCGCTGCTGAGCGTCGCCGCCCTGGTCTCCGGCCGTTCGGGTGCGCCGTTCTGGCTCCAGCGGGTGCTGGCCTGGCCGGGCTACCTGTGGCTGGCCGCGCTGCTCTACCTGACGCTGGCCCTGCTGGTCGGCGAGGCGGTACGGCCGCTCCTGCGCCGGTTGCTCGGGCGCCGGGCGGCGACGGCCGGGGCCGAGCCGGCGCACACGCCGGAGACCGGGCGGGCACCGGAGACCGGGCGGGCACCGGAGACCGGGCAGGCATCGGAGCCCGAGCGCGCCGGAGCCGCCCCCGCCACCAGGACAGCCGCGCCTCCCTCCCCGCAGCCCGCCTCCGCCTCCGCCGCTTTCGCCTCGCGCCGGCTCTTCGTCGCGCGGGCCGTCGGGGGTGCCGCGGCCGTCGCCGGGCTCGGCACGGTCGGGTACGGCACGTACGGGGTGCTGCGCGGCCCGAGGGTCAAGCGCGTCACCATCCCGCTCGCCCGGCTGCCCCGCTCCGCGCACGGTTTCCGGATCGCCGTGGTCAGCGACATCCACCTCGGACCGATCCTGGGCCGGGCGCACACCCAGCGGATCGTCGACACGGTCAACCGGACCCAGCCCGACCTGATCGCGGTCATCGGGGACCTGGTCGACGGATCGGTCGCGGATCTCGGTCCGGCCGCGGAGCCGCTCGCGCGCCTCCGCTCCCGGCACGGCGCGTTCTTTGTCACCGGCAACCACGAGTACTACTCCGGTGCGGCCCAATGGGTGGACCACGTAAGGGAATTGGGGATGCACCCGCTGGAGAATGCCCGGGTGGAGATCGACGGCTTCGATCTGGCCGGGGTCAATGACATCGGGGGCGAGAGCGAGGGGCAGGGCCCGGACTTCGGCCGCGCGCTGGACGACCGGGACCGCTCACGGGCCGCCGTCCTCATGGCCCACCAGCCCGTCCTCATCGACGAGGCCGTCGCGCACGGCGTGGACCTGCAGCTCTCCGGGCACACCCACGGCGGCCAGCTCTGGCCGGGCAACTACATCGCGGAACTGTCCAACCCTACGGTCGCCGGTCTCGAACGCTACGGCGACACCCAGCTGTACGTCACGCGCGGCGCGGGTGCCTGGGGTCCGCCGGTACGGGTCGGCGCCCCCTCGGACATCACCGTCGTCCAACTCGCCTCCAAGCAGGCGTAAGCCGTGCCCGCAGGCGAATTCAGTGACCGGTCGCCAACCCTCTGTATTCGACCTATCGTCGAAGGTTTCAAGTAACGAACAAAAGGCTATGTATCCCTGATTTCCTCTTCCAGATGTGAAAATCGTGTGATTGGCTGAGCGCGAACGTGCGGTGATCTGCGTATCTGAGCGCGACACCGAGGTGGGGCTGTTAAGGGAGAGCACGGCAATGCGGTCGATCCGAATACGGATTCTCGCGATTCTCGCGGTTTTGGTCATCGCAGGCGTCGGCGCCTGGCAGTTGCTTCCTTCGGACGGAGCGAAGGAGGATCCGGTCTCCGTCGGCACGACCGACATAGTGACCTCGCTCGACCCGGCGGGAGCGTACGACGCCGGCTCGTGGGCGATGTACAGCAACGTCTACCAGTCCCTCATGACGTTCAAGTCCGGGGCGATCGTCCCCGAGCCGGACGCGGCCGAGAGCTGCGGCTTCCTCGGCGGGAAGCTCCAGACGTACCAGTGCAAGCTCCGTGACGACCTGTCGTTCTCCAACGGCCGGAAGATCACCGCCGAGGACGTCAAGTACTCCTTCGAGCGCATGCTCAGGATCAAGACGAACGTCGGCCCCTCGGTGCTGTTCCCGACCCTCAAGAACGTGGCGACCGAGGGCCGGATGATCACGTTCAACCTTTCCTCGCGCGACGCGACCTTCCCGCAGAAGCTCGCCACCGGGGCCGGTTCGATCGTCGACCGGGAGGCCTACTCGGAGAGCAAGCTGCGGTCCGACAGCAAGGTCAGCGGCTCGGGGCCGTACGTGCTCAAATCGTACGAGCCGGGCTCCAAGGCCGAACTGGTGCCGAACAGCAAGTACCGGGGCGCGCTGAAGAAGACCGGCGGACCGGTCACCGTGCACTACTACAAGCAGTCGGAAGACCTCCTGGCGGCCTGGAAGTCGGGGCAGGTCGATGTCACGCACCGTCAGCTCCCGCCGTCCGCGCTCGCGGAGCTGAATCCCGGTGACGCCGATCAGCGCGTCACGGAGGCGGACAGCGCCGAGATCCGCAACCTCGTCTTCAACGTCCGCGCCGGTTCGCCGCTCGCCGACAAGCGGGTCCGGCAGGCCATCGCGTCGATCATCGACCGCGCGCCGCTGGTGACCAAGGTCTACCAGGGCACCGTCGAGCCGCTCTACTCGCTGATCCCGCAGGGCTACATCGGGCACAGCACCCCGTTCTTCGACGAGTACCCGGCACCCGACCCCAAGCGCGCCAAGAAGCTGCTGCAGGAAGCGGGCGTCCAACTGCCGCTCCCGATCACCTTCGCCTACCGCACCGGCGACTCGTACACGCCGGAGAGCAAGGAGATCCAGCGTCAGCTGAACGCGGACGGGCTGTTCAAGGTGACGATCAAGTCCGTGGAGTGGACGGCGTTCCAGAAGGGCTACGCGGCCGGTAAGTACGACATGTACACCGTCGGCTGGCTCCCGGACTACCCGGACCCCGACACCTTCAGCCAGCCGCTCGTGGGCCGTGACACCAGCCTCCACAACGGCTACAGCAGCAAGAAGATGGACCAGCTGATCAGCGACACGCTGCAGTTCAGCGACCGCAGCCGCACCTCGGCCGACTTCAAGGACCTCCAGAAGCTGGTCGGCGAGGACGTGCCGCTCGTCCCGCTGTGGCAGAAGAAGGACTACGTCCTCGCCAAGCCCGACGTGGCCGGTTCGCAGTACCTCTCGGACGGCACCGGCATCTGGCGGCTGTGGGAACTCGGCTGGATCTGACGGGCGGTCACGGACCGTCTGCCGGAACGAACATGAGCGGCCGCCCCGGCGTCAACGGGGCGGCCGCTCCGGCGTGTGCGCCGTCATGTGCCCCGTCGCGCCCGGCAGGAACTCCTCCAGCACCGAGTGGACCTGGCGCACGAGCGGCCGCAGCACCCGGAACCGGGACAGCGCGATGGCCCGCGCGATGATCGGGGCGGTGCGCTCCACGAGGCGGCGGCTGCGGTCGGCGTTGTCCGTGCGGTCGTAGACCCAGTACAGCACCAGGCCCATCTGGTTCAGCCACATCAGCTGCGGCAGCAGCTCCGCCAGTTCGGGATCGACCTTGGTGTCCGCGCCCGCCAGGCAGCGCCGGTGGATGGAGATCGCCGCGTCCCGTGCCGCGACGGAGTCCTCGGAGAAGGGGCTGAGCGGGCTCTCCGGATCGGCGGCGTTCTTGAAGAACTGGGCGGCGAAGCGGTGGTACGGCTCCGCCACGTCCAGCCAGCCGAGGAGGACCCCGCGAATGCGTACCGCGAGGTCCTGGTCGCCGGCCAGGACCGGCTGGACCGCCGCCTCGTGCTCGGCGGCGATCCGGTCGTAGAAGCCCTGGACGAGGTGTTCCTTGGACGAGAAGTAGTAGTACGCGTTCCCTACGGAGACCCCGGCCTCCTGGGCGATGGCCCGCATCGTCGTCTTGTCGTAACCGCGTTCCTGGAAGAGCCGGAGCGCGGTTTCGAGGATGAGTGTGCGGGTCTGCTCGCTCTTGGGAGCCTTGACTTCCTTCACGTCCTTCTCTTCCTTCACCACGGTCCCGAGGGTATCCGGGATCACCGCGTGCCGGGCTCCGGCCCCCGCACCGCGCACTCCCCGACTCCGCCCCCGTCCGCCCCGCAGGGCGCCGCCGTCAGCGAGCGGTACTTCGCGGCGGCGAGGACGGTCGCCCTGGCGAAGGGGCGGCCGGCCGGGGTGGTCAGCCAGTGGGCCTTCGGCCGGTGCTCGGCCAGCGCCCAGAGGCAGACGATCCACGCGGACGTGGACCGGTAGACCTGGCCCCCGTCACCGATCACCGTGATCTCCTCCAGCGTCCCGGAGTGGTCGAGAACGGGGAAGCGGCGGTGCGCCTCGGCGGAGCCGGCCGGGACCAGGTCCAGCGGGACCAGCTGGCGCTGCCTCATCAGCCACTGCCGCAGATGGACGCAGAGCGAGCACTGCGCGTCGTAGAGCACGGTGAGCCGGCTGACGGACGGCCGCCGCCCAGCTGTCCGGGCTGTCATGGCCCGCCCTCACGCCTTGCCGGCGGGAGCGGTCCACGGCCCGGGGCCCGGAGGCGTCCACCCCTGCGGCGCCACGGGCGGGGTGTGCTCGCGCTCCATCATTCCCCGGCGGCGGATCCTGTTCAGTACGTAGACGTTGCCGAGGTGCATGACCCCGAGGACGAGCAGGACGACGCCGACCTTCACCGAGAGCGCGTCGAAGAGGCCGCGGGCGTCGGTGACCCCATCGGAGTTCTTCAGATAGAGCGTCACGAACCCCAGGTTGACCAGGTAGAAGCCGACCACCAGCAGGTGGTTGACGGCATCCGCGAGTTTCTCGTTCCCGTGCAGCACATCGGCGAGGAACACCTTGCCGTTGCGGCTGAGCGTGCGGGCCACCCAGATGGTGAGCGCGACGCTGATGAGCAGGTAGATGACGTACGCGACAACAGTGAGGTCCATGCCCCACCCTCCCTTGAACGCGTTCAATTGCTGTTGTCATGGACTGTAGACCTGGTTTTGAACAGGTTCAAGCCGATGCTCCGGTGGTGCGCGTCACCTTCTCCGCAGGCGCGGTGAAGCGTCGTACGCCCGGTACCGCGGCGGTGGCCAGACAGGCGGCCCCGACCGCCATCCCGGCTGCGGCCAGCGGGAGTTCGGCGCCCCAGGCCGAGGCCGCCAGCGGGGCGAGGGCGTACCCCAGCGGCATCGCCCCGAGCGAGAGCAGCCAGTCGTACGAGGTCACCCGGGCCAGCGCGTGTGCCGGCACGGCGGACTGGACGGCGGTCTCCCAGACCGGGTTGAGGTAGCCCAGCCCGGCCTGGGAGAGGCCGTACGCGGCGATGGCGAAGAGCGCAGGGGCGTGGGTGGCCAGCAGGCAGAGCGGCAGCGCGTACAGGGCGAGGCCCAGGTTGGCGATCAGGACCGGGCGGCGGGGGCGGGCCCGGCCGGCCAGCAGCGAGCCGAGCAGTAGTCCGACGGCGCCGGTCTGGAGGAAGGCGAGCCACATGCCCCTGCCGCCCAGGTGGTGGAGGAAGAGCGCCGGGCCGAGCGTCATCAGGACGGCTGCCGCGCCGTTCCAGACGGAGTGCGCGATCAGGCTCGTCCAGTACCAGTCGCGGCCGCGGACCTCGCCCCAGCCCTCCTTGAGGTCGCTGAGCACGGAGCTGCGGGCGACCGGGACGTGCCGGACGTCGATCGCGGAGAGCAGGGCCGCGCTGACCGCGAAGCTGGCGCCGTCCAGCACGAACGCCCAGCCGGGCCCCGCGGTGAGGACCAGCGCTCCGGCGACGGCCGGGCCGCCGATCCGGGTGGCGCTGCTGACCACCGCCATCAGGGAGTTGGCGCGCAGCAGCCCGGACTCCGCCACGGTGCCCCGGATCAGCGGCGAGACGGTCGGCATCGCGAACGCCCCGGCGGCGCCGCCGATCGCCTCCGCCACCGCGATCTGCCACAGGGCCGGTGCGCCGGAGAGGAGTTCGGCGCCGACGAAGAGCTGGCTCGCGCACCGTACGAGATCGGTGGTGAGCGCGACGGTGCGGGCGTTGAAGCGGTCGCCCACGACGCCGCCGAGCGGCAGCAGGAGCAGCTTGGGCACCATCGCGCAGCCGAGCACCAGGGCGAGTGCGCCGGTCGAGCCGGTGGCGAGGTAGACGGCGAGGGTGAGGGCCGCGGGGATCGCCGCGTCACCGAGCATCGAGAGGCTGCGCCCGATGAAGAGCAGGCGGAAGGAGCGGGTGCGCAGAGGATGAGACATGGCGCGGAATCTATTTCGTTTCCGAAGTATTCGTCAACGAAATATGAGGCGAAGAACGGTAGTTGGGGTTCGGCGTAGGCTGTGGACCATGGAGCGACGCGACTGGACCGACGGACACGTGGAGCGGTGGAAGCCGGTGCTCCCCGAACTCGACCCGGACGTCGAGGGCGCGGTGACCAGGATGAAGAAGCTCTCCGTCCATCTGCGCCGGGTGCGCGAACAGTCCCTCCTCGACTTCGACCTGGACCGCCAGGAGTTCGACACCCTGCACAAGCTCGCGGGGCGCGGCGGCACGGCCGCGCCGTCCGATCTCGCCGCCGACCTCGACCTCGCGCCCGCCTCCGTCACCGGCCGGCTGGACGCCCTTGAGCGTCGCGGATTCATCCGCCGGACGCCCTCCACCACCGACCGGCGGCGCGTGGACGTGGAGTTGACGGACCGGGGACGTTCGACGTGGCTCGGCGCGATGGACGTCCTCGGCAACGAGGAGGAGCGGCTGCTCGGCGTCCTCGGCAAGGACGAACGCCGGCTGCTCAACGCCATGCTGCGGCGCATCATGGTGGTCGCCGAGGACCGGGGCGGCGCCGCCTGGGACTGACGGGCCCGCGCGCATGGCAGAGGGGCCCCGGTCCGCGCGGTGTCCGCGCGGGCCGGGGCCCCTCTGCTGCCTGCGTCCTACGGGTCAGAAGCGACGCGTGATCAGCGCGCGCTTGACCTCCTGGATCGCCTTGGTGACCTCGATGCCACGCGGGCAGGCGTCCGTGCAGTTGAAGGTGGTGCGGCAGCGCCACACCCCGTCACGGTCGTTGAGGATCTCCAGCCGCTGCTCGCCGCCCTCGTCGCGCGAGTCGAAGATGAAGCGGTGCGCGTTGACGATCGCCGCCGGGCCGAAGTACTGCCCGTCGTTCCAGAACACCGGGCACGAGGACGTGCACGCGGCGCACAGGATGCACTTGGTGGTGTCGTCGAAGCGCTCGCGGTCCTCCGGGGACTGCAGACGCTCGCGGGTCGGCTCGTTCCCCTTGGTGATGAGGAAGGGCATGACGTCGCGGTAGGCCTGGAAGAACGGGTCCATGTCGACCACGAGGTCCTTGAGGACCGTGAGGCCCTTGATGGCCTCGACCGAGATCGGCTTCTCCGGGTTCAGGTCCTTGATCAGCGTCTTGCAGGCGAGCCTGTTCTTGCCGTTGATCCGCATCGCGTCCGAGCCGCAGATGCCGTGCGCGCAGGAGCGGCGGAACGTCAGCGTTCCGTCGGTCTCCCACTTGATCTTGTGAAGGGCGTCGAGAACACGCTCCTTCGGGTCGATCTCGATCTGGAAGTCCTGCCACTCGGACTCCTCGGAGACCTCCGGGTTGAACCGGCGGATCCGGAAGGTGGCGGTGATGTACGGGGAATCGGCGAAGCCGGCCTCGGGCTCGGGGACCTTGTCGGCCTTTTCCATCGTGGGGGTAGCCATCAGTACTTACGCTCCATCGGCTGGTAGCGGGTCTGGACGACCGGCTTGTAGTCCAGCCGGATCGACTCGGTGCCGTCGTCGGCGACCTCGCGGTACGCCATGGTGTGGCGCATGAAGTTGACGTCGTCGCGGGTCGGGTAGTCCTCGCGGTAGTGACCGCCGCGGGACTCCTTGCGCGCCAGCGCCGAGGTCGCCATGACCTCGGCGAGGTCGAGCAGGTTGCCCAGCTCGACGGCCTCCAGCAGGTCCGTGTTGAACCGCTTGCCCTTGTCCTGGATGGACACGTCGAGGTAGCGCCTGCGCAGCTCCGCGATCTTGTCGACCGCCGTCTTGATGGTCTGCTCGGTGCGGAACACCATCACGTTGGCGTCCATGCACTCCTGCAGCTCCAGACGGATCGTGGAGACCCGCTCGGTGCCGGTGGAGTTGCGCAGCCGCTCGACCTGGTCGACGACCTGCTGTGCCGGGTTCTCGGGAAGCGCGATGAAGTCGTGCTTCGTGGAGTACTCGGCGGCGGCGATGCCGGAGCGGCGTCCGAAGACGTTGATGTCGAGCAGCGAGTTGGTGCCGAGGCGGTTGGCGCCGTGCACGGAGACACAGGCGACCTCGCCGGCGGCGTACAGGCCCGGGACGACGGTGGTGTTGTCGGCCAGCACCTCGCCCTCGACGTTGGTCGGGATGCCGCCCATGGCGTAGTGCGCGGTCGGCTGGATCGGGATCGGGTCCGTGTAGGGCTCGATGCCGAGGTACGTACGCGCGAACTCGGTGATGTCCGGAAGCTTGGCGTCCAGCTGCTCCGGCGGCAGGTGCGTCAGGTCGAGGTAGACGTGGTCGCCCTCGGGACCGCAGCCGCGGCCCTCGCGGATCTCCGTGTAGATGGAGCGCGAGACGACGTCACGCGAGGCCAGGTCCTTCATGACGGGCGCGTACTTCTCCATGAAGCGCTCGCCGTCCTTGTTGCGGAGGATGCCGCCCTCACCGCGGGCGCCCTCCGTCAGCAGGATGCCCATGCGCCAGATGCCCGTCGGGTGGAACTGGAAGAACTCCATGTCCTCCAGCGGCAGACCCCGGCGGTAGCAGGCGGCCTGGCCGTCACCGGTCAGGGTGTGCGCGTTCGACGTCACCTTGAAGAACTTGCCGGTGCCGCCCGAGGCGTAGATGACCGACTTCGCCTGGAAGACGTGGATCTCGCCGGTGGCCAGCTCGTAGGCGACGACTCCGGCGGACTTCTTGACGCCGTCCTCCTCGACGACCAGCTGGTCCAGGACGTAGAACTCGTTGAAGAACTCCACGCCCTCCTTGACGCAGTTCTGGTACAGCGTCTGGAGGATCATGTGGCCGGTGCGGTCGCCCGAGTAGCAGGCGCGGCGGACCGGGGCCTCACCGTGGTTGCGGGTGTGACCGCCGAACCGGCGCTGGTCGATCTCGCCCTTGGGCGTACGGCCGAACGGCAGGCCCATCTTCTCCAGGTCGAGAACGGCGTCGATGGCCTCCTTCGCCAGGATCTCGGCGGCGTCCTGGTCGACCAGGTAGTCGCCGCCCTTGATCGTGTCGAAGGTGTGCCACTCCCAGTTGTCCTCCTCCACGTTGGCGAGCGCGGCGGCCATACCGCCCTGCGCGGCGCCCGTGTGGGAGCGGGTGGGATAGAGCTTGGTCAGCACGGCGGTGCGGCTGCGCTTGGTCGACTCGATGGCCGCGCGCATGCCGGCGCCGCCGGCGCCGACGATGACGGTGTCGTACTTGTGGATCTGCATGGTTTACCTCTGGTCCTTCGGGCCCGGCGCCTAGCGGATGTTCGGGTCGAAGGTGAAGATCACCAGCGTGCCCAGCAGGACGGTGAACACCGTGGCGGTGTACAGCAGCATCTTCAGCCAGAAGCGGGTGTTGTCCCGTTCGGCGTAGTCGTTGATGACCGTACGGAGACCGTTGGCGCCGTGCAGCATGGCGAGCCACAGCATCGTCAGGTCCCACATCTGCCAGAACGGCGAGGCCCAGCGGCCGGCCACGAAGGCGAAGCCGACCTTGGACACGCCGCCGTCCAGCACCAGCTGGATCAGCAGGTGGCCGATGACCAGGACGACCAGGACGATGCCCGACAGGCGCATGAAGAGCCAGGCGTACATCTCGAAATTGGTGCGCGACCCCTTGGGCGTCTTGCCGGTCCGCGTACGCGGGGGCTCGATCACGGGGGCCGGATTGTCGACATCGTAGAGGCTGACGCCTTCGACTGCGCCGATCGCGGAAGTCTCGGTGGACATGGGCCTCAGCTCCCGAAGATGGAACGGACGGCGTGGCCGAGGACGGGGTACAGGGCCCCGACCATGAGCACGATCCAGATGCCCAGCACGGTCCAGAGCATCTGCTTCTGGAGTCGCGGGCCCTTGGCCCAGAAGTCCACAGCGATGATGCGGAGACCGTTCAGCGCGTGGAAGAGAATCGCGGCCACGAGGCCGTATTCGAGGAGCGCGACGGGCCATGTCTTGTACGTGGCCACGACCTCGTCGTAGGCCTCGGGGGAGACACGGACGAGAGCGGTGTCCAGGACGTGTACGAACAGGAAGAAGAAAATGAGGACACCGGTGACTCGATGAGCCACCCAGGACCACATGCCTTCCCGGCCGCGGTACAGCGTTCCAGCCGGCACGGAAGAACCCTCCGGGAGCGGGGATTGGGGTCGGCCGGCTTGACTGTCGGTCTGACCCGGCCGGGTACGGTCCACCGGCCCCGGCCATCGTAGCGACGGTTTGTCGGTTCGTTCGCGGCGGGGCCTCTGGTGTGATCAAAGTGGCAACCAATCAGGCACGGACGGGCTAGGGCCTTTCGTTTGGATCAGGCCGGGCTCGCGGGGTGTGGCACGCGCATCTGCGGCGTTGTCGTCAATCACCAACGCTCCGCGTTGCCTCAATCCTCCGCCTTGCAGCTACACGCACCACACCCCGCTCCCTGATCCGGCCTGATCCAAACGAAAGGCCCTGGGCCGAGGCCTGTCCGCAGGGCAGGGGCCATCCGGACCCGCCCATAACCCGTTACTGACTCGATACCAGACCGATGATGCGGCCCCGGGCGAGTCGCCGCATTTCGTCCGCCGTCACCACCCGCTCCTGGTCTGGATCGTGGCCCAGCCTGGCCCGGATGCCCGCCAGTACCTGGTCGGGGTGCTCGGCCGGGAGGACCCCGTCGAGGCAGATGACGAAGACATGCCCGAACTTCGACTCGTACGCGGCGTGCGCGGCGGCCAGCGCGAGGTGCGCGGAGGGGGCCGCGTCGGGCGCCAGCGCCGGGGAGACCTCGGCGGCGAGCGCCTCGGCGCGTTCGGTGAGGGAGAGGTCGTAGCCCGCCTCGTCAGCGGCGGCCAGCAGGGCGTCCAGGTCCGGGTAGGGGCGGTGGGCGGCCAGCCGCTGCGCCCAGCGGTGGCTGCCGAAGCAGTCCAGCAGGGCGGACTCGACGTCGGCGGCGGGCGCGGTGTTGAAATGCCCCAGGCCGAAGGCGTACGGGCCGGGCCGGGCGGGGGCCTGCCCGCAGCTCTGTACGGGCACGGCGGTCCGCCGGACGGGCCGGTGCGGTTGCTCCGGCAGGCCGGCGTGGGACTCGCTGGACCTGGACAGCGTGGGCTCCTCGAATCAGCGGCATCTGTGAACCTGGAGTGGAGAGGAATCGGAGTGACCAGGTGGATGCAGGGTGAAGGGAGAGACGAATGTGCCTCAAAGGTATCGAGGCCGGGCAACGGCCGTCCGGCGGATGTGCGAATTTCACCCGGACGGGAGAGCGGGCCGGAGAGTTTCGGAATGGCTGCTGTACGAAATAGTGAGGAGAACGCCCGGCTATCTCCTTACTTCTGCTCCTTTTCCCGCTAAAAACGGAGGTTTCTGACCGATGTCGCTCTCACGCGGCGCCCTCGCGGCCGGAGCGGCCGTCACCGCGGCCGCTGCGGTGACGCTCACCGTCGTCCTGTGGCCCGACAGCTCCGACCCCGCACGCGGGTCCGGCTCCCAGACCGCGCCCGGGGCCACGTCCGCCGCCCCCACCCCCTCCCGGACCCGCAGCTACCCGCTGTCCAAGACGCCCCGCGCCATCCCCGCCGTACGTGAGCACACCGCCGCCCACGGTCCCGGCTGGCGGCCGGGCAAGGGCAGTGCGGTGGTGATCGCGGACGGCAGCAAGGGGCTGGCCGACGAGGGGCGGCTGCTCGCGGGCGAGCTCAAGATCGGCTACCGGGGCGCGGCGGCGGCGCGGGCCGGCGATGTGGAACTGGCCCTCACCCCGACGGCCGAGGGTGGGCCCGAGTCGTACACCCTCAAGACCCACGACGGCCGCGTCACGATCAGCGGACCCGGCCAGGCGGGTGTCTTCTACGGGACCCGCACCCTCAAGCAGTCGGTGCGGGCCGACGGCGTCATGCCGGAGGGCGAGGTACGCGACCGCCCCGACCGCCCGCAGCGCGGGCTCAACCTCGACATCGCACGCAAGTTCTACAGCGTCGGCTGGATCGAGGACCGGCTGCGCGACATGGCCGACCTCAAGCTCAACCAGCTCGGCCTGCACTTCTCCGACGACCAGGCCTTCCGCGTCGAGTCCGACACTCACCCCGAGATCGTGTCGCCCGAGCATCTGACCAAGGCGCAGGTGCGGCAGATCGTCGCCCTGGCCGGCCGGCTGCACATCCAGGTGGTGCCGGAGATCGACTCCCCGGGCCACCTCGGCGCGGTCCTGCGCGCCCACCCCGATCTCCAGCTGCGCAATGTCTCCGGCGTGGCCTCGCAGGGGTCGCTCGACATCTCCAAGCCGGGCGCGGCGAAACTCGTCGACGAACTGCTCGGTGAGTACACGGAGCTCTTCCCCGGCACGTACTGGCACCTGGGCGCCGACGAGTACCTCGCGCTGATGGCGCGGGACCCGGCCGCCTCCTACCCGCAGCTCCAGGCGGCGGCCGTAAAGAAATACGGGGCCAAGGCCGGGATCGCGGACCTCGCCACCGGCTGGCTCAACGACCGCGCGGCGGTGGTCCGCCCGCACGGCAAGCAGCCCAAGGCATGGAACGACGGCCTCTTCCGCGACAGCGTCGTCAAGGCGGAGAAGAACATCGAGATCGAGTACTGGACGGGCAAGGAGTACGGCGCCCGGCAGCCGGACGAGTACCTGCGCGAGGGCCGCCAGATGCTGAATCTCAACGACGAGTTCCTCTACTACGTGCTCGGCCAGCCCAACGACTTCGTCTACCCCACCGGCAAGCGGATCTACGAGCAGTGGACCCCCCTCGTCATGCGCGGCACCACCCCGGTCCCGGCGCGCTACTCCCGCCAGATCCTCGGCGGCCGGTTCGCCGTCTGGGGCGATCTGCCGAACGCCCAGACCGCGGCGCAGGTCGCGAAGGGCATCCGGATGCCCTTGCGGGCGACCTCCCAGAAGCTGTGGGACCCGGGGATGCCGAAGCTGAGCTGGGACGGGTTCCGGAAGCTGGCCGGGGAGATCGACAAGGGCTGAGCACCGAACCGGGGCAGAAGTGCCGAACTGGTGAAGCACCTGTGGATTCCGTGTGGACAGGAAAGTGGCCGGGAGCTAGGTTCCGGAGGCCGCGCGCACTTGGGGAGGAGCGCGCGGCCTCTGCCATCCGCTCTCGTCAGCGCCCGGGATCTCCGTGCGCCCACAACCCTGGGGGGTTTCTCCATGCTGTGCTCCACCTGTGGCACCAGACCGTCGGCCGACTCCGACGGACGCTGCGCGCTCTGCGCGCCGACCGCCGGACGGGCCGCCGCACCCGTCGTCCAGCCGACCGCCGGACGGGCCGCCGCACCCGTCGTCCAGCCGACCGCCGGACGGGCCAGGGCCCAGGGCTCGTCCGCACCGGCCTTCACCGCTCCGCAGCAGGGGTTGCGGTCGCCCGAGGGGCTCGCGAAGGCCGTTGTTGTCCTGCTGGTGGTGGCCGCCGTGGCGGACCTGCTGGCGGTGGCCGCAGACCTCAACATCCGCTCGCTGCTCGACAACGGTCTTGACGGCGACTCCTACGGCGGCTTCCTGGCGATCGACCAGGCGGAGGCCGAACGCGCCGACACGCTCTACGGGGCCGCCGGAGTCCTTCAGGGCCTCGCCACCGTCGCCACCGCCGTCGGCTTCCTCCTGTGGTTCTGGCGGGTCCGGGCGAACGCCGAGATCTTCGACGCGAGCGCTCAGCCGATGAGGCCCGGCTGGGCCATCGGTGGCTGGTTCGTTCCGGTCGCCGGGCTGTGGCTGCCGCGCCGGATCGCGGGCGGCATCTGGACCGCGAGCGCGCAGACCAACACCGACGGCACCTGGCGCCAGGTCTCCCACGCCCCGGTCAACCTGTGGTGGGGCGCGTGGGTGGCCGCGATGGTGTTCGGCCGAATCGCCACCCAGCGCTACGACCGGGCCGAGCTGCCGCAGGACATCGTGCACGCCGTCTCGATGGTGATGGTGTCCGATCTGCTCGACATCGTGGCCGCGGTCTTCGCGATCCTGTTCGTGCGCAAGCTGACCAGGATGCAGGGGGAGCGGGCCGTCATTGGCCGGTTCCGCTCAACGCCCGGCTTTAGCAACGCCCTACGGACAGCAAGCGGTTTCGGCCGCCCGCAGTGACGATTTTCGGCCATTCGGCGCTGAACGCGGTAACAGGAAGCACTGCGTCCCCATGCGTCCCGGCGTGGGGAGGGCCGACGGGAGACTGCCGATGAGCCTGCTGGAACTGATCGCCGCCGCCGACGAGCGGGGCCTGACCGCGAGCGGGGCCGCCTGCCTCGACCGCTGCCTGCCGCAGACCGCCGACGGCGCGGACCCCGATCCGCTCCGCCCCCTCTGGGCCGGCTGCGCGGACGGGGCGGCCTGGCCGGACCGGCTGGCCGAGGCACGCGCGGCGCTGGACGCCCTGCCGGGCGGGGACGCGACCGTACGGCGAATCCGCGAACTGCTCGGCGAGGCCCCCTCGGTCCGGGCGGGCGCCGGGCTGCGCGACTGGGCCGACGACTGCTCGGTGCTGGCCCTGGAGATCCACCTCGGCCACGACGCCGAACGCACCGGCCCCGCGGAGCTGGTGGCCCGCTGCCGTGCGGGCGACCCGCGAGGGGCGGGACCGCTGCTGGCCGGGGAGACCGCGCGCCAGGCCCGGATCCTGGAGATGCTGGCGGAGATCGCCGACACGGCCCCGGCGGGCGCCGGGCTCCGTCAGGTCCTGGACGTGTCGGCCGAGGGACAGCGCGTGCTGCGCGCGGCGGCCTCGCGGCGCGCACGCGTCGGGGGGCAAGAGACGTGCGCTGCCGGCTCGGCACTGCCGGCCGCGGTCGGCCACCGCCCGTGTGAGTGACCTACGCATGACATAACGGCAGGTCAAGCGTTGAGCAGAAAAGAGGACGACCGGGGCCGCCACCCCTGGCCGGTCAGGCGCGCCAAGAGCCTATGACCTGCAAGTTTGCGGCCCAGGTTCTGGTTCGTGGCTTCCGGAAGCCTCGGCCTGTTCACAGGTGTCCCTGTCTGTTCCTGAGCGCTGTTGGTCACGCGTTGGTCATGCGATGAATCCAGCTTGTCCGTTGTCCGGGCCGGCTGTTCACGCATGTACGGACGTCAGCCGCTGGTGTGCGTACGAGCGCAGGTCGCGAACGACGATCTCGCCCTTGTGGGGTTCGAGTGACTCCCGCAGGGTGCTGCGCACCAGGTCGAGGCACCGTGATGCGCCTGTCCCCAGGGCGGTGTCCAGCGCTGTTCTGGTATCCGACACGGCGGCTTCGACGTCGTGGGCGGCGAGCGCAGCGTGGGCACGGTAGGTGAGCATGATGGCGCGGGTTCTCTCCCGTTCGGGGACCAGCATGCTCAGGCCCTCCTCCAACGCGGCTGTGGCTCGCCGCGGATCGTCCAAGTCCAGCCAGCAGCGCCCGGCGTCAACGGTGAGGTCGGCGGATGACATCCAGGACACCCATGCGGGCGCGGATTGCGCCCGCCCGCGCTCCAGTTGGTGTTCGGCGTCGTTGAGGGCGCGGGCGGTGCCCACGTCGTCCTTAAGGACGGCGAGGGCGCGGGCTCGGCGTACGTCCAGCAGGGAGCGGGCGGTCGCGTGGCGGGTCCGGGTACGGGCCAGGGCGAGGATCTCGACTGCCTCACCGGGATGGCCGAGCCAGGTGGCGGAGTAGGCGAGGTCGGAGAGGACTCCGGCTCCGAGGTCGCGGTCGTCCGCGCTGTGGGCTGAGTGCAGGGCGGTGCGCCAGTGGCGTTGCGCCGAGGCGTGGCGGCCTTGGTCGAAGTGGAGCCAGGCGGCGCTCTGGGCTGCCTGAGCCAGAACGGTACGCAGTCGGCGGCCGGTGGGTTCGTCGTAGCGGGCTGAGTCGAGCAGGTTGATGGTGACGCGCATCGCCGCGCCGAGGAGGTCAGCACACTCCTGAGGGGATGTGTTCGCCAGTCCGGGGAGACGTTCGACGCTGCTCTCCAGCCAGGTGAGCAAGCTTCCGTCGACGCGGCGCCCGGCCAGAGCCCCGGCCAGACGTTCGGGTTCGACGCGGGCCCATTCGGTTGCCATTCCGACTAAGGATCCGGCGGCGAGGGCGAGGAAGGTACGGCGGTCAGGCTGGTCGAGATCCACCAATAACTCCGTGTGGGCGGCGCGGACGCCGGCTGGGCTGAAGGGGAATGGACGATCGTAGGCGGGGAGCCACCATGGCCATGCCATGGCGCGCCACCGTGCGGGATCGATGCCCAGGACGTCGGCCAGCAGCTCTTGATAGAGGTCGCTGGGGGCGCCTACCCGCCTGTGCTCCCACCGGTAGATGCGACTGCGGTCGGCAGCGATGCGAAGACCGCGGCGTTGCGCGGCCAGGTTCAGGTGATAGGCAAGCTTTTCCATGCTCCACCCGCGTTGCAGGCGCACGTAGGTCAGGGGATGGCGTACCGCTTCAGTCGTCATGCACACCCCCCGACTCTGGTGTCTGTACGGCACCGTAGCTACCCGATGCACAGATCGGGCCCACATCGGGGATACAGACTTCGATGGGGTGTGCGGCCCACCGTGGGGGCAGCTCGGCGACGTTCCGGGCATCTCTCGACGGCCTGCTGACATCGGCTCCCTGCGTGATGTGCCGGGCCGCCACTCTTCCGGGAGGCGTGCATGAAACACGTACTCGTCACAGGAGGTGCGGGCTTCATCGGCTCGCACTTCGTCAAGCGGATCATCCAGACTGAGGACGTCGCCCGTGTGACCGTCCTCGACGCCCTCACCTACGCCGGTCACATCGAGAACCTGGGCATGGCGTTCTTGTCAGACAAGCTCCGGTTCGTCCACGGTGACATCCGAGACGCGACTGCCGTCGACAACTTGATGGGGTCCGGTCCCACAGCAGTGGTGCATTTCGCGGCCGAGTCCCACGTCGATCGCTCCTATGACGCGGCCGACGGCTTTCTCTCCACGAATGTTCTCGGTACCCGGGTGCTTGTCGACGCGGCTCACCGACACGGCATTGCCAAATTCGTCCACGTCTCGACCGACGAGGTCTACGGCCCGCTGCCGAAGGGAGCAGCGACCGAGGCTTCACCCATGCGCCCCTCGGTCCCGTACGCGGTGTCGAAGGCGGCCGCCGACCTGGTAGCCCTGGGTGCTCACCAGACCCTTGGGCTCCCGCTGTGTGTAACTCGCAGCAGCAACAACTACGGGCCCTACCAGTACCCGGAAAAGATCATCCCGCTCTTCGTGACCCGGCTCTTGCGAGGAGCGCCCGTCACTCTCCACGACCGGGGACAGCACGTACGTAACTGGCTGCACGTAGAAGACCACTGTGCCGGGATCGAAGCGGTGCTGCGTGGTGGGGAGCCGGGGGAGATCTACAACCTCGGTGGAGGCACTGACCTGTCCAGCAAGGAGCTGACCGGCCACCTGCTGAACATCTGCGGCGCGACGTGGGACGCGGTCACGTACATCCCCGACCGACCCTCGAACGACGTCCGCTACTCGATCGACTGGTCCAAGGCTCGCAACCAACTCGGATACCGGCCGACTCGCGGCCTGGAGGATGGGCTGGCTGAAACCGCCGAGTGGTACCGCCGCAACCCCGACCGGTGGGCCCCGCTCGCGAGCGGCGGTCTGCGGCGCACCGCTCCGGCCTTCCGCCCCGCGCTCGCACCTCTGGAGGGCGACCGTGCCTGCTGACCCGATCGCACCGCGCCGGATCCTGGTCACCGGTACGGGAGCCAACCCCGGCTTTGGGCTGGCCCGGAGCCTTACCCGCCTCGGCCACCGAGTCATCGCCGCCGACGCCAACCCTCTTGCCCCAGGCTTCCTGCTCCCACAAGTCGTGCCTCAGGTCATTCCGGCAGCTGACGACCAGGACTACCGGGCCCGCATGACCGGGCTGTGCCGGGCGCTGGCGGTAGACGCGGTGGTACCCGCCATCGAGAACGATCTTCCGCCGCTGCTGCGCATGAGTTCTCGGCTGGAGGAGATCGGTGTGCGTATGTGGCTGCCCGAACCTTCATCGGTACACACATGCATCGACAAGGCAGCCTTTCATCGTGTGCTCACCGAGCAGGGGGTGCCAACCCCTCGGTCATGGTGGGGCGACACCCTCGACCGGGTCCCCGGGAACACACAGTTGGTGGTAAAGCCCCGGCGCGGCCACGGCGCCCAGCACGTCCACTTCGTCGAGAGGAAGGAGCACGCCCTGCTGCTGAGCGAGGTGATCCCTGACGCCATGGTGCAGGAGCGGTTGTACGGAACCGAGTTCACGGCAGACTGCCTGGTGGACCGCACCGGCCGAGCGTCGGCGATCCTGCGCCGCCGGGACCTGGTGAAGGCCGGACTCGCCGCAGTCTCCACCACCTTCCGCGACACCATCGTGCTCGATCTCGTACTGGCCGCCCTACGTGCTGTACGCGCCGAGGGCCTGTGCTGTGTACAAGGTTTCGTCCAGGCGGACGGGCAGGTCACCATCACCGAACTGAACGTCCGGATCGCCGGCGGGTTCCCGCTGACCGAGGCGGCCGGAGCCGACCTGGTCGGCCAAATGGTCAACGGACTGTTCGGCCTCCCGGTCGACCATGACCGCCTGGCCTACCGGACAGGGGTGTTCCTGACCAACTACGTCGAGACGTTGGCCGTCGGTGAGACGGCCGACCTGAAGCGCATCGCCATGAACGGGGTAACCACATGAGCCTGACCATCCCCGACGCCCGGCGCAACGCATCCCCGTACCTCTACGGAAGAGAAGCGGCGTCTGTCGCCCGAGTCCTGGAGGCCGGCCAGTACGGACACACTGACCTCACCGCCGAATTCGAGAGGCGGGTCGCCGTGTACCTCGGCGTACCCGACGTGGTGGCCGTCAGTTCCGGTACCGCTGCCCTGCACAGTGCCCTGCTGGCCACAGGCATCGGCCTTGGCGACGAGGTGATCGTGCCGTCCATGACGTTCTGCGCCACTGTGCAGGCCATCCGGGCTGTAGGAGCTGCCCCGCGGTTCATCGACGTAGACCCGGCGACGTTGTGCGTCACCCCGCGACTCGTCATGGGCGCAGTCACTGATGACACGGCCGCCGTACTGCCGGTGCTCTTCGGTGGCCGGGCCGTCGACCTCAGTTCCACTCACGAGGAGTTGGCGGAGCGGGGCATCGTGGTCATCGAGGATGCCGCCCATGCCTTCGGCTCTCACTGCGGGTCCCAACACGTCGGCGCCGACGACACGGCCTTGACGTGCCTTTCCTTCGGACCGGTCAAGAATCTGACGTGTGGCCAGGGCGGGGCCGTCGTCCCCCGTACGCCCGAGGAGGCCGCCACTGTCCGCCGACTTCGCATGCTGGGCGTCACGCAGTCCCAGAGTGAACGCGCTGAGACCACCAGCTACCGGGTGGAAGGCTTCGGCCTGCGGTATCAGCTCTCGTCCATCAACGCCGCCATCGGGCTCGCACAGTTCGACCATTTTGACGCCACCGTGCGCTCCCGGCGGCATTTGTGGCGCACCTACAGCGATGCCCTGGAGGCGCTGGAGGGGGTGACGCTCGTCGATGTCGACCTCGACCACACGGTGCCGCACCTGTGTCAGGTACGCGTACCGCACCGGGACCGCGTATTCGCCCACCTACGGGCAAGGAACATCGGCGTCGGCGTTCACTACCCGCCCAACCACCTTCAGCCCGCCTTCGCACGCTGGACGCGTGACCTGCCCGCCACCGAACGGGTCAGCCGGGAAGTCCTGAGCCTGCCCTTCCACCAGCACCTCACCGAGGCAGACGTCCACCGAGTGGTGACCACCCTCGGACAAGCACTCAAGGCCACAGGCGGCTCATAATGTCGAATCTGCTCGTCGTGTGTCTGGGGAACTACTGCCGTAGCCCCTTCGCCCAGCTTGCTCTCGCTCGACGGGGCGGACCACATATGACCGTCCGCTCGGCCGGACTGATCGGCAAATGGCAGGATCAGCCAGCCCATTCCGCCATGATCAACGCCGCGCGGCGGCTGGGCTACGACCTTACTGCCCACCGCGCCCAGCAGATCAGCCTGGACATGCTGGAGTGGGCGGACACGGTACTCGCCATGGACGCCTCCGTTCTCGCCACCCTCCGGGCCGTCTGCGGTCCGGAGAACGAGAACAAACTGCGCCTCTACCTGGCCGACCGGGACGTGCCCGACCCGATGGGCCAGGACGACGCCGCGTTCCATGACTGCGCTGTGCTCATTGAAGTCGGCACCATGCTCCATACCGGTGGACGGATCACGTAGCCCACTGCGGGCCGCGCTGTTACCGGGACGCTGCGGAAAGGATCACGTCCACGAGCCTTTCCGCAGCGTCCGGACGACCGTGGGCCCTGGCCGCTGCGGCCATCGTGGCCCGGAGCTCCGGTTCGTCGAGGAGCGGTCCGACCGCCTCGCGCAGGTGCCGGCCATTGACGTCTCCGAGGAGCGCTACCGCCGCCCCGGACTCCTCCAGGTGGCGGGCGTTGTGGGACTGTTCGTTCCCGGCTGCCGTGGCGAGCGGGACGAAGACGGCGGGCTTGCCCAGGGCGGTCAGCTCGGCCAGGGTGCCCGCGCCGCTGCGGGAGATCACGAGATCGGCCAGGGCCAGGACGTCCGGCAACTCCGGTCCGACGAAGGCCGTGAGGTGGTACCGGGCGGCGAGGGAGGCGGGAAGCCCTGCGGCGCGCGCGGACAGCGCCTCCTGGTGGGCCGGGCCGCACTGGTGCACCACGTTGGCGCGCTCCAGCAGCCACGGCAGTTCGCCGCCGACCACGTCGTTGATCTGCTGCGAGCCCTGCGCGCCCCCGGTGACGTACACCGTCGGGAGCCGCCGGTCGAAGCTGTGGAGGCCGAGCGCGGTCACGGCCTTGTCCGGGTGGCCGGTCAGGACCTCCGGACGTACGGGGTTGCCGGTGACCACCGCCGCCGACCGGACGCTCTCCGGCAGGAGCGGCAGGGTCGACTCCGAGGACACGGCGATCCGCGCGGCGGAGCCGGCGAGCTTCCGGTTGGCGAGGCCGAGGCGGACTGTCTGCTCGTGCAGGACCAGAGGGACCCGACACATCTTGGCGGCGAGCCCGGCCGGCACGGCTACGTAACCGCCCGTGGCGAGCACGACGTCCGGCCCGAAGGCGGAGACAGCGCTGCGTGCTTGGGCGACCCCGAGCGGCACGCGCGCCATGTCCCGGACGTTGGCAGGAGACACCATCTTCAGAGGGTTCGCGTGACGCCGGATCTTGCCCGTGGCGACGGTGGTGAACGGGATGCCCTCCGCGCCGGCGACCCGGGCCTCCAGGCCCTCGGCCGTTCCGATCCACAGGACGTCGAGGGTGCGGCCGAAAGCCGCCAGGCGTGCCTGCAAGGTGCGGATCGCGGTGAGAGCGGGGTACGTGTGACCGCCGGTGCCACCGCCCGTCACGATCAGGCGGAAAACGGCCGTTTGCTGAGGCGCGGTGTTCACGCTGAGCACTCTAATGGCTGCTGTCCGGTGATCGTTCGCGATCGTCTCGGCGACGGAGGCGCCCGGGTTGCCCTTTCGGGCGCGATCTTCGCGTGGACTCCCTCCGGCGCCGTAGGGAAGGTGTCAGGAGTTTGTCCTGGGCTCCCGCAACGACTGAACGCCGCTGGGTCGGGTGAGCGTTGGAAAGTGCTGGTCACCGGGGGACCTGGCGTCCGAGAACGCGCTCGCCCGAGAGGATTCGCCGGCGCGTTGGTCACGCCGTTGGTCACAAAGGAGGTAGGCGGCCCACAAAGCGCCTGGTCAAGCGACCACGTGTCGGAACGACGACCGGGGCCGCCACCCCCCACAGGAGAGGCCCCGGTCGTCTTCCGCGGGGCCGCGGAACGACCCCGTACTCATCTCAGCGTCGGGACCGCGATTTCTGTCACACCGCTTCGCGTCCGCACAATGTTGCGGGTTGTACAAGTCATGGACGTGATGCCCGCGAAGGACGTAGCGTGCTGATTCGCGCAGGGTGGCGCGGCAGTGGTGACCAGCTGCGATTCAGGACAGCAGGGCAGGTTGAGGGAGTGCTGGGGGACGACGCGGGGCTTACCGCCGCGGTGCTCGCGGCGCAGGACGGGGACGAGGACGCCTTCCGGACTGTGTACCGCGCTGTGCAGCCGCGGTTGCTGGGCTACATAAGGACGCTGGTGGGGGAGCCGGACGCCGAGGACGTGGCGTCCGAGTCCTGGCTCCAGATAGCGCGCGACCTCGACCGGTTCAGCGGGGACGCGGACCGGTTCCGGGGATGGGCGGCGCGCATAGCGCGTAACCGTGCCCTGGACCATCTGCGGATGCGCGGCAGGCGCCCCTCGGCCGGCGGCGACGAGGCCGAACTGTCCGAGAAGCCCGCCGAGTCCGACACCGCGGCCGAGGCGATCGAGGCCCTGTCCACCGGGCGCACCATGTCGCTCATCGCCCAGCTGCCGCAGGACCAGGCCGAGGCCGTCGTGTTGCGTGTGGTGGTCGGGCTGGACGCGAAGAGCGCGGCGCAGACGCTGGGCAAGCGGCCGGGTGCGGTACGGACCGCCGCGCATCGCGGGCTGAAGCGGCTCGCCGAGCTGCTGCGGGCGGACAGCGCGGACGTGCCGGACGGCACCGCGCATCCCGGGGACGGGGAAAGGGACGGGGACGGCGGCGGTCCGGGCCACGCGGAGGAGGGCCGGACGGACGGCGGCGTCCCCAGGCAGGCCGACGGGCCGGCCCCCGTACAGGCACCGCACGGGAGTGCGGCCGGACGGACGGCGGAACTGGGCGCCGTACCCGCGCAGCGCCCCTCCCGCACCGGCCTGGTGGCGCCCGCCGGTGTGACGCATTCGCGTCTTTGGACGCAGAAGGACATGTGATGGCCGACGAGCAGTACGAATGGCTTGACAAGGAAGCGGCGGAGAAACTTCTCCGCCGTGAACCGGTCGATCCCGTCGACGGCCAGCAGGGACAGGATGCCGACAGGCTCGCGGCCGCGCTGGATGCCGCGGCCCGGTCCGCCCGCCCGGCCGCCGGTGAACTCCCCGGTGAGGCCGCCGCCCTGGCCGCCTTCCGCGCCGCCCCGCGCTCCGCGGCCCGTGCCCGCTCCGGGTCCGCGCGTTCCGGCCGCGGGTCCGCCGCCGGTCCGGACGGGGGCGGCGGCATGCTCGCACCCGTGCACATAGGCAGGGCCGGTTCCGGCAACGGGTCGGGCGCCGGTGCCGGCGCCCGGCCGCCGAGCTGGAGCCGGCCCGTCCGCTTCGGTCTGGTCGCCTCCCTCGCCTGCTGCGCGATCGGCGGGGTGGCGGTGGCCGCCGGGACCGGGGTGCTGCCCGGACCCTTCGGCCGGCATGCCCCCGGTCCGGCGACGTCGGTGTCGGCCGCCGCCTCGCCCGAGGAGCTCGGCTCGGGTCTCACGACCGACGACGGGACGCCGGAGTCGCCGTCCGGCACGCCGAGCCCGAAGAGTTCGCCCCCGGAGGCCCGGGACTCCGCCCGCCCCGGCGGCAGCGGCACGGAGGGGCCAGGACCCACCGGAACCGCCACCGACGGCGGGACCGGCGCCGGAACGCACGAGGACCCGGCCGGCGGCGTCCCGGACAGCACCAAGGGCACGGGCGGTGACCACGACGGCTCCGGGCAGCCCGGTACCTCGCCGCCCGACACCTCGGGCGCCTGGTACGCCAAGACGCTGAAGGCCTGCCGCGACTACCGCGACGGCAAGCTCGACGACGACCGCAGAGGCCGCCTCGAAGCGCTGGCCAAGGGCGCCCGCAACCTGGACCGGTTCTGCGAGCGGATGCTCGACGCGGCCGACGGCAAGGGTGGCGACGGCGACAACAGCGGCAGTGGTGGCAGCGGTGGCAGCGGCCAGGACGGCGACGACGGCGGCGACAGCGGCAGCGGCGGTGGTTCGGACGGCGACGGCCGGTCGACCTCCGGCGGCTTCGGCTCCCTCCCGTCGATCGGCTTCTCCCCCGTGGCCCCGCAGCCGTCGGCCGCGTTCGCCGGACCGGAACCCGCGACGGACCCCGGTGCGGAACTCGCGGCGGACCCCGGAACGGACGCCGGTGCCTCGCCGCCGTTGGTGCCCGCCGAGGCCCGCTGACCCCGTCCGCCACCGGGTGTGACGTTTTTCGGCACGCGGACGCAGTACAGAGTGAGCCGACTGGTCATCGGCAGCGTCCTGAGCCGGGGTTCCCCCCGTACCTTCGGCTCGGCGCAACGGCGCGGGCGGGACACGTTCCCCCGGTCCCGCCCGCGCCCCTCACCCGTTCAGACCGTTCAGGCCGTTCAGTTGTAGACGACGACCTTGTCGCCCTTGCGGACCTGGGCGTACAGCGAGGCGATCTTCCCCTCGTCCCGGACGTTGACGCAGCCGTGCGAGGCGCCGTTGTAGCCGCGGGCCGCGAAGTCCGAGGAGTAGTGCACCGCCTGCCCGCCGCTGAAGAACATCGCGTACGGCATCGGGGAGTCGTAGAGCGTCGACACATGGTGCCGGGACTTCCAGTAGACGGAGAAGGTGCCCTCGCGGGTCGGTGTGTACTGCGAGCCGAACCGCACGTCCATCGACGAGATGACCTTGCCGTCGATCATCCAGGACAGCGACCGGCTGTTCTTGCTGATGCAGATCACCCGGCCCTTCATGCACCGCTTGTCCGGCTTCGCGACCGGCCGGGTGGTCGGCGGGTTCAGCTCCGCCGCCGTCGGCTCGTGGGTCATGCCGAGCAGCTTCTGCCAGGTGAGCGTGTCCGCCTTGCCGGTGCGGGACAGTCCGCGCTTGCCCTGGAACGACTGCACCGCGGTGACCGTGACGGTTCCGTAGTAGCCGGTGGGGGTGCGGTTGAAGTGGCCGATCTGGCGCAGCCGGGCCTGGAGCTCGCGCACCTGCTTGCCCTGCGCGCCGCTCGCCATCAGCACCTTGCCCTGCGGGTCGGGTGCGGGTGCGCGCGTCGCCGTGGGCTTCGGCGGTGTGCTCGCCGGTTTGCCGGGCGCCGTGCTCGCGGACGGCGTCGGCGTCCCCGGCTCGTCCGCGCCGGGCTTGGCGTCGTCGGTGGGGCTGCCGCTCGTCGGCGCGGGTGACGGGGCGGACGGCGTGCTGCCCGCGGCCTGCGGTTCGCACCCCGCGGTCACGGCGGTCAGCGCGAGGACGGCGACGGCGGCGCCGGCCGTCGCCGCGGCACGGCTGTGACGGTGCGCGCGGCCGTGCACGGTCCTTCTGGTGCGTATCATCTCGGCCCCCTGGGTCTCCGTTATCTCATGGGACGGATTCCCGCCCTGCCCGGTTGCCGAATCCTGTGCATGACGGCGAAAGCGTTATCGAGATTGATCGTTACCGGTCAGTGGCCGGAGCGTTGGGCGCGACAGCACTCGCAAGGGTGATCTCTCGCCGATTGTCCGTGGCCCTGGATAAGCTCGAGATGGAGCTCTCCGTGGACCGTCTGCTCAACGGCGACGAGGATTGACGGGGCGCTCCGTCCCAGGACCTGAACCCCGTATCCGGAGTGTCGTACCCGCGTGCGACACTCCGTTTCATGCTGGGTGTCACTGACCTTCCGACCTATCTCGCCGGCCTCGTGCTGATCGTTCTGCTGCCGGGCCCGAACTCGCTCTACGTGCTGTCCGTCGCCGCCCGGCGCGGGGTGCGGACCGGCTATGTGGCCGCGGCCGGGGTGTGGACCGGGGACACCGTGCTGATGACCCTGTCCGCGCTGGGGGCGTCGTCGCTGCTGCAGACGACGCCCGTGCTGTTCGCCGTGGTGAAGTTCGCCGGGGCGGGCTATCTGACCTGGCTGGCCTTCGGGATGCTGCGGGCCGCGGTGTCCATGTGGCGTGAGCGGCACCGGCGGGTGGCCGAGCTGACGGGCGAGTCCGCGGACGGGGCCGAGGCGATCGGCACCATGGAGCGGCCGTACCGGCGGGCGCTGGTGGTCAGCCTGTTCAACCCGAAGGCCATCCTGTTCCTGATCTCGTTCTTCGTGCAGTTCGTCGATCCGGGATACGCCTATCCGGCGCTCTCCTTCCTGCTGCTGGGCACGCTGCTCCAGGTCGCCAGCTTCCTGTACCTCTCCGCGCTGATCTTCGGCGGTACCCGGCTGTCGGCCGCGTTCCGCCGCCGCAAGCGGCTCTCGGCGGGAGCCACTTCGGCGGCGGGCGTGCTGTTCCTGGGCTTCGCCGCGAAGCTGTCGCTCAGCAGCGTCTGACCGGACGCGCGGGTCCGGCCCGGACCGGCTCGGTGCCGTCAGTGGTGCCAGGCCTTGCCGCCGACGTTGTGGATCATGCGCTGGAGCACCTTCATGGTGCGGACGAACTCCTCGGGCGGGATGCCGTCGTGGATTTCCGCGCTCGCCCGCGCGACGCGTGCGTGGGCCCGGGTGCGCAGCTCGCCGCCCTCGGGGGTCAGCCGCAGCCGGGTGGCGTCGTCCTGGGTGATCAGGGCCTGCTCGATCAGGGCGTCGACCTCGGGTTCCATGCCGTCCCCGACGTCGAGGTAGCCGCGCAGCAGGGTGACCACCTCCGCCCGGGGGCGGCCCGATTCGTCCGCGTCGGCCAGTTGGTTCAGCACCCACCAGCGGGGCTGCGTCAGGCCGTGTTCGGCGAGGGCGGACCGGATGTGGCCCACGGTCGCGGTGTGTGCGGCCCAGCTCCAGTAGCCGATCGGCTGCCTGGCGAGACCTTCGTCGTCATGTGAGTAGTCCATGACGCCGAAGGTAGGAACTCAACCGCGCTTGAGGTCAAGGCCCAGCGGTGCCAGGTACCCGGCGAGCCCGGTGACGTCCTCGCCCGCCCAGCCGATGTAGCCGTCCGGCCGGACCAGGAACAGTCCTTCGCCGTACGCTTCGTACGCGTCGACACGGTGTACCAGGACCCTTTCCGGAACGGCGGACCCGTCCGGCTCCGCGTCGGTGCCGACCGCCAGCAGCGTGAAGTGCGGTCCCCGGTAGACGTCGAACAGCCGCCGGTCGCCGCAGGGCCCGTCCGGGGCGCGGTCACCGGCCTCCAGCACGCCCGCGCGGCCCGAGGAGAGCGGGCCGCCCCGGTAGCCGACGCCGAGTTGCTGGGCGGCCGCGCCGCGCTCCTGCTCGCCCCGGTGGATCCGGGTGGACAGGCCGAGCACCTCGGCGGCGACCGGCCGGCGCTCCTGCTCGTACGTGTCCAGCAGGGCCGGGGACGCGCCGTGGCCGAGCACCTGGCCGAGCTTCCAGCCGAGGTTGTACGCGTCCTGGACGCTGGTGTTCAGCCCCTGTCCGCCCGCCGGGGAGTGGACGTGGGCCGCGTCCCCCGCCAGGAAGACCCGGCCCTCGCGGAAGCGGTCGGCCAGGGCGGCGCGCGGCCGGAAGTCGGAGGACCAGCGCACCTCGGTGACGTCCGCCGCCTCCAGGTGTGTGCGTGCGGCGACCAGCGCGCGCACCCCCTCCGCAGAGGTGTCGGGCTCGCCCTCCTTGAACTGGGCGGCCAGCTGGAAGTCCTCGGTGCCGGGCAGCGGGCACAGCGCGATGAACCCGGAGCCGGTGTTCATCATGTGCCAGTTGAGGCGGTCGAGCGCGTCCCCGGCGACCCGTACGTCGGCCACCAGCATCGGTGCCGGGTCCACCGTCTCCCCGGTCATCGCGATGCCCAGCGCCCGCCGCACCGTGGAGCGCCCGCCGTCCGCCGCGACCAGGTAGGAGGCGCGGACCGGGCCGGTGGACAACTGGGCGGTGACCCCGTCCGGGTCCTGGTCGAGGCCGGTCAGCGCGGTGTCGAACACCACGTCGCCGCCCAGCTCCCGCAGCCGGGCCAGCAGGATCTCCTGGGTCCGCCACTGCGGCATCAGCCACGGTTCCCCGTACGGCTCGGCTTCCGTCGGCGCCGCCACCCGGAACATCCGGTGCTCGTCCGTCCGCTCGCCGTTCTGCCAGACCATCCCGACCGGGGCCGGACCGCCGTGCTCGCGGACCGCGTCGCCCACCCCGAGGTCGTCCAGGACCTCCCGGGTGCGGGGCTGGATTCCCTTGCCGCGCGAGCCGGGGAAGAGCGCGGGGGCCTGCTCCACGAGGAGGGCGGGCACGCCCCGGCGGGCCAGGTCGCAGGCGAGGGCGAGACCGCACGGACCGGCGCCGACGATCAGCACCTCAGTTTCCTTAACGCTGTTAAGTTCCATGTCGGGAGTCTGCGCTTAACGTTGTTAAGTTGTCAAGGCGGGGCTGTTAACTTGACCGGGTGGGTACGACGAAGATCGACCGGTCCCGGGTGGCCGACACGGCGCTGCGGCTGCTGAACGAGGTGGGCCTGGACGGGCTCACCCTGCGCGCCATCGCCAGGGAGCTGGACGTCAAGGCGCCCGCGCTCTACTGGCACTTCAAGGACAAGCAGGCACTGCTCGACGAGATGGCCACCGTGATGTACCGCCGGATGCTTGAGGAGGACCTGCCGGGCCCGACGCCGCAGGGCTGGCAGGAGCAGCTCGTCGCCTACAACAGCGGACTGCGCCGAGGCCTGCTGCGCTACCGCGACGGGGCGAAGGTCTACGGGGGCGCGCAGTTCACCGGCACCGACCACGCCGACGGGCTCGAAGGGCATCTGCGGACCATGGTCGACGCGGGCTTCGAGCTGTGGCAGGCGGTCCGAGCGGGCACCACCGCGTACTCCTACACGATGGGCTTCGTCAGCGAGGAACAGGGCGTGCGCCCGATGCCGGACCAGCGGCGGGAGGGCTTCGACGTCGCCGAACGCGCCGAGCGGCTGGCCCGCTACCCGCTCGCCGCGGCGGCCGGCTCCGAGATCTTCGCCAACTACGACGAACGCTTCGAGGACGGCCTTCGGCTCATCATCGCGGGCATCGAGGCGCGGTACGGGGGGCGCTGAGGCCCCGGGGCTACCGGCGGGCGTGCCGCCGCCGTATCCGGGTCAGCGCCGCCGGACCGAACGCCGTGGCCAGCAGCGCCACCAGCGCGGCCGCCCCGGTGAGCGTCCCGGCGCGGAGCCCCGGCGGCCGGAACGAGCAGTCCACCGTCGTCCGGCCCCCGCCCACCGGCACCGCGACGAGACCGAGGTACGAGCCGGCCGGGCGCCCGTCGCAGCTCCAGCCCGCGATCCGGGGCGCGGCCAGCACGGCGACCCCCTCGGTGCCCGCCGGGAGTTCGGCGTGCACCCCGCTGCCGGAGACCGTGACCCGCGTCGCCCCCGTGCGCTGCAGCCCCGCCACCGTTGCGGCGAGGCGCCCCGGATCCAGGCAGCCGACGGCCTCGTGCGGCACGGTCCCGTCCCGCTCCGCCCGCAACGTCACTGCGATCCGGCCCGCACCGGGCCCCAGCGGCAGCATCCCGGCCCGGCGGGCGGGCAGGTCGCCCCGCAGATCGGCCGGTTCACCGGCACCGCCCAGCCGCGCGGTGCCGAACAGATCGGGGGCCCACAGGAACACCTCGCTGCCGGCCGGGCAGCTCGCGCTCAGGGTGTACGTGCCGGACCGCACCTCGTACGCGTAGGCGTTCCGGTCCGTGACGGCCGCCCCGTCCGCGCTTCGCAGCACGGTCTTCGGCAGCGTGTACACCGGCGCGCCGAGCAGCTCCTCCTGGTTCCGGAACGGCGAACGCCCGAAAGGCGCGGCAGGCCCGGCGGACGGCCGTACCGTCACCAGCGGCGGGACGTCCCGCCGGGTCACCGTCACCGGCCGGTCGTCGGGGCGGTTCCAGACCTGGTGCGGGTCGCGCGGCATGTGCACCCGGGCGCCGACCGAGAACACCGCGTCGGTCACCGGGTTGTCCAGGCTCTGCAGGGCCCGGCCGCGTGAGGTGAAACCGCCGCCGAGCGCGAGGAAGGTGCGGGTCGTCACGTCCGGCGTATGGCTGCTGTAGTACGCCCCGCCCTGGCCGCCGACCGTCAACGGGTCGTTGGCGGTGCTCTGTTCCAGACCCGGGTCCGTGCGGTAGCGCGGCCAGCCGTCGACGCCCGCCACCGCGTCGGCCTGGAGGCGCTGGCGCTCGCCCCAGGGCGCGTAGTCGTCGAGCTGCTTCAGCCGCTGCCGGTCGGCGTACGCCGTGGTGGCGGCGGCCTGCCCGGCCTGTGCCCCCACCAGCAGCAGCGCCGCGAGCGCGAGGAACCTGCCGCCGCGCACCAGCGCGAGCGCGCAGACCGCCGCCACCAGGCCCGCCGCGAACAGCGGATACGTCCACCGGGTGACCAGCGCGCTGGGCGCGGCCGCCGCCGCGATCAGCACCAGCACCCCGCCGCCGGCCAGCAGCGCCCGCCGGTCCGGCCAGCTCCGGGCGACCGACGTCCAGGCGGCGATCACCACGATGCCGGAGAAGACGAACGTCTGCCGGAACGGGCTGCCGTTCGGCGTCGCGAAGGCGTGCCAGAGCAGATGGGTCGGCCCCCACTGCATGGACAGCGCGACCGCCGCCACCAGCCCCGGCCACACCCACCGCTCGGCGCGCGGCACGCCCCGGTGGAACGCGAGCACGCAGGCGAGCAGCAGGGCGCCCGTGCCCAGGAAGACCGCCGGGCTGAAGAATCCGTACGTGGCGGGCAGCAGCCGGGCCGCGACATCGGGCCAGGCGGCCGGGGCGAACTCCCGCGTCCAGCCCGGGTAGGCGTGCTCGGTGCCGAGGAAGACCGGCAGCAGGACCGGCGCGGCCAGACCGATGCCGAGCACCACCGTCCGTGCCGCGCGCACCAGCCCCCGCACCCGTTCCCGCGACTCCCCGTCCTCCAGCAGCAGCCGCACCACCAGAACCAGCGCGGCCCCGAGCGTGGCCATGTACGCGGTGTAGAAGTTGGACACCCAGGCGAGCGTCACCAGGAGCGTCCCCAGCACCGGCCGCCGCGCGGTCCGCGCCCACTCACCGGCCAGGCACAGCAGCGGGAAGGCGATCAGCCCGTCCAGCCACATCGGGTTGTACACCGCCTCCGCGACCGACCAGCCGCACAGCGCGTACGAGGCGCCGAGCACGGCCGCCGCCCACTCCCGGCCGCGCCCCCGGCGCAACGCGGTGAGCAGCCACGTCATCGCCGCCGCCGCCACCCCCGTCTTCACCAGCGTGACCACGTAGACGGCCAGGTCGACGCGGTCCCTCGGGAACACCCCGACGAGCAGGGCGAACGGGCTGCTCAGATACGTACCGAAATCGGGCAGGAAGCTGGTGCCGAAGCCGGACTGCCAGTTCAGCAGCAGCCCGCCGTCCCCGCTGCCGTGCAGCAGGTCCCAGAGATGGGCGTGGAACGGTACGAACTGGTTGCCCAGGTCGTTCACGCTGCGCGTGCGCGGGCCGAACGGGTAGCCGCCGGCCACCGCGTCGCCCACGCAGACGGTGACGACGGTGAGCACGGCGGCCAGGGCGGCGGCCGCGGCGCGAGGCGATCGGAGAAGCGGCGGAGTCCTCATGGTGGCTCGAATATGTCATCGAACATCGTGAAATCCCTTGCGGGAAAAGGCGGTTCACCTGATGGACCGCCGCCCTTCACGTGCCGGTCCCCGCCGGGTCACCGGGGCCGGACGACAAGGGAAGCCGTTCTCCGCGCCGACAGGGTGAGTTCACCCGGCGGCCGTTCAGGTTTCCTAGCGTGCCACGGAACCACGAACGGTTGAGGAACATCCGTACCTCCCCCCTACGCCCCTTCCCCCCACGGGCAGCAGACGCTTGGAGCGCCATGACGAAAGCCCGCACCCGTTGGCCACGGCAGCGTGACGCGGAGGAACCGGCACCGACCGACGGCGGCACGTCCTCCCTCGCCGCCGTCCGTCCGACGGAACTGGAGACCTGTCTGCGCGCCTGCGCCGCGCACAGCGGGAAGCTGGTCGCCGGTCTCGACCGGCGGCGCACGGCGCTCGCGGAGGCCCTGCGCAACCTGCTGGCCACCCACGCCGCCATGGAGCAGACACCCGCCCAGGCCGCCCCGGCCCCCCTGCTGCGCCGCACCGCCAGGACCGGCCCCGCCTCCGCGCTGATCATCGGCGACCGGCTGATGGACCCGCTGCTCGCGGTCGGCAACAAGGCGCTGGACTGCGGCTACGAGGACGAGCTGAAGCTCGCGGCCCTCGTCGCGGACACCGTGCTGACCCAGCGCACCCGCTCCCGCGCGGCCTGGCGGCTGCGGGCCCGGGTCCTGGAGGCCATGGGCGCGGAGGCCGACGCCGTCGAGGCGTACGGGCGCTACCTCGCGCTCACCGACGACGACGGCTTCGGGATCGCCGCGAGGACGGCCGGGCTGCGCGCCGGGGCGGAGCGCCAGGGTGAACTGCTGCGGATGCTGGAACGGGACTGCCCGGAGGCGGCGGGCTTCGCCGGGGCACCGGTCACCGACACCTGGGCCGAGGGCCTCGCCCTGCACGCGGGCGGCAACTGGAACCGGGCGCGGTCCCGGCTGATCGGCGCACTGCTCGCCCAGGACCGGTCCGGCGCCCCGGTACCGGAGATCCAGGAGGCCCTGGCGCACTACCTGGGCCTCGCCCTGGAGGCCGGCGGCGCACCGGGCAGCGGCGCCACCGCGCGCACCGCCCCGCGCGACGCCAACGGCAACCGCGACGCCAACGGCAACCGCGACGGCAACGCCAACGGCGACGCCGCCCACCTCACCGAGCTGATCGCGCTCTACGCCGGACAGCGCCGGAGCCGGATGCGCGGACCGGTGGCGGACCCCACCTTCGGCGGGGTCGAGTGGGTCACGCTCGGCGAGTTCCGCAACCACATCGCGGGGAAGTCGATCTGCCTGATCGCCAACTCCCAGCGAGTCGGCACCGGTTCGCTGGGCGCCGAGATCGACGCGTACGAACTGGTCGTCCGCTTCAACTCGTACCGGATAGACCCGGCCGCCACCGGCAGCCGCACCGACATCCACGCCAGCATCCACAAACACGGCTTCAACTGGGACCAACAGGTGCACACCCGGCTGGTGTTCGGCGGGCTCGCGGGCGACTGGAAGTACTCGCTGCGCACCCGGCTGGTGCCGGGCGCCCAGCGGTACCTGGGAGACGAGTCGCTGCGCTGGCCGCTGCGCGACATCGGCAAGGTCGGTACGGACGTCTGGCCGTCCATCCCCACCAGCGGCTTCAACATGCTCTGGCTGCTGGACCACCTGGACGTCAGCCCGCGACTGGACCTGATCGGCTTCGACTTCTACGAGAGCGGGGCCTACCGGCTGCCCGCCGCGATGAAGATGCCCATCACCTCCGTGCACGAGTACACCAGCGAAAAGGCGTGGGTCATGGAACGCGCCCAGAGCGTCACCGATACGAGGATCTCACTGCGATGACGACCACGCCCCCCGCGCCCGTGCCCCACGTGCCCGCGCCCGCCAACGCGCTCACCGGCAAGCGCCGGGTCGCCTTCGCGAGCTTCGTGGACGAGAACTACCTGCCCGGCTTCCTCACCCTGCTGCGCAGCCTCGCCCTGTCCAACCCGGGCGTCTGCGAGGACTTCATCGTGCTGCACGACGGGCTGCGCCCCGCCTCCGTCGCCCGCATCCGGGAGCTGCACCCGCGCGTCGAGTTCCGCCGGGTCGACGCCGCGCACTACGACTCGTACGCCAAGGGCGACCAGGACAACTACCTCGTGCGCAAGGCCTACTTCATCCTGGACGTGTTCCGGGTGCGCGACTACGACACCGTGATCACGCTGGACACCGACATGGTGGTCCTCGGCGCGCTGGACGAACTGCTTCGGCTGCGCGAGGGACTCGCCGCCGTACCTCAGTTCTTCTACGGTCAGCACAAGCTCAACAGCGGGCTGTTGGTCATCCAGCGCGAGTACCTGAGCGACGCGTTCTGTGCCCGGATCGACGAGACCGGCCGCTCGGGCGCGTACGAGCTGGACAAGCACGACCAGGGCATCCTGAACGCCGTGCTCGACGGCGACTTCGTACAGCTCGACTCCCGCTACAACTTCGTCAAGCGGCGGCTCTCCGGCGACCTCCCGGTGCCGGACACCACCGCGATCCTGCACTTCACCGGCCGGCACAAGCCCTGGCAGGGCGGCGAGGCGGGATACGGACAGGCCGAGGACCGCTGGCGCGAGTTCGAGCTGTCCGACGCCGAGTTCCACGCCGCCTACCTGGCCCGGCCCGGCACCAAGCACCACGACCTGCTGGTGCACTACGGCACCCCGCACGTCCGCCGCACCGCCGATCCCGACAGTGCCCGCCGGGTCGCCACCGCGCACATCGTCGCCGGTGAGTACCAGGAGGCGGCCGAACTCCTCGGCTCCGTCCGGATCCCGGTGGACGAGGCCTGGCCGCACGAGGTGCTCGGCCACGCGCTGATGAGCGTCTCCCGCTACGAGGAGGCCCGCGCCCAGCTCCTGCTGGCCGCCGCCGCCCCCAACCGGGCCGCCACCGCCTTCTCGCGGCTCGCCCAGATCGCCTGGATCCACGGCGACGACACGAGCGCGGCGCGGTACGCGCTCGACGGGCTCGGCGTCGACCCCACCCACCGGGGAAACCGGCTGATGTACCAGCGCACCCGGGACGCCGAGGCGCCCGCGGAGGGAGCGCCCGAAGACCAACTGGCGCATGTCGCCTTCTACATGGACCGGCAGGGCAACGCCGGGGACAAGCTCCTCCCGGAAAGCGTCCGCCTCGCCTTCGGCCGCGACACCGGGCCGGCCCGCTGGCACTCCGTCCACGCCCACCGGCTGTTCGACGAGGCCGCGCTGGAACGGGTCAACGCGAGGCGCGGTCTCGTCATCGGCGGTGGCGGCCTGTTCATTCCGGACACCGCGCCGAACGGCAACAGCGGCTGGCAGTGGAACGTCCCCGACGCGTTGCTGGAGCGGATCGACGTCCCCGTCATGGTGTACGCGGTCGGCTTCAACGCCTTCGACGGCCAGGCGTACGGGCACGGCCGGGAGCGGTTCCTCTCCTCACTGCGCAAGCTGGTGGAGCGCTCCGCGTTCTTCGGGCTCCGCAACCACGGCTCGATCGCGAAGGTCCGCGAGCTGCTGCCCGCCTCGCTGCACGACAAGGTCCGCTTCCAGCCCTGCCCGACCACCGTCACCCGGCAGCTGGTGGACGGCTGGACCGATCCGGCGGAGCGCGAGAACACCGTGCTCGTCAACGCCGCGTACGACCGCGCCGGGCTCCGCTTCGGCCACGACTACGGGCACTTCCTCGCCGAGATGGCCACCGCCGTGCAGGGGCTCGGCAAGTACGCAGAGGTGAAGTGCGTCGCCCACTCGCTGGACGACGAGCGGATCGCGTTCGACCTGCGGCGCGAGCACGGCATCGCGCTGCCGGTGATCCCGATGTACGACTTCGGCAACGACGCGATCCGGGACACCTACGCCCGGACGAAGCTGGTCATCGGGATGCGCGGGCACGCGGGCATGATCCCGTTCGGCTGCGGCACCCCGGTCATCAGCCTGATCTCGCACCCGAAGATGGCGTACTTCCTGGCCGACATCGAGCGGCCCGAGTGGGGCATCTCCGTCCACGACCGGCACCTCGGGGCGCGGCTGGTGGAGCGGGCGGCCGGGCTGCTGGACGACCACGCGGCGGCGGTGGCCGATGTGCACGGACGCCAGCAGGAACTGTGGAAGGTCACGGAGGCGAACGCCGCGGACCTCCGGCTGATCCAGGCGGGCGTGCGCGTCTGACACCACGACGGGCGGTACGGGTGAGGGGGCGGGGCGCCGACCGGCACCCCGCCCCCTCACCCGTACCTAAAGCGACCTCACCGCCTGGCGCCCGGCCGCAGCGCCTTCGCTCGCCGCGCCACCCGGCGCACCGCCGCACTGCGCGGCAGGAACCCGAACTGCTGCGGCACCCCGCCCGGCAGCGCGAGCGCGGTCAGCCGCCTGCGCTTGAAGTAGCGCCGGGTCGCGGCCGCCGGACGGGCGGCGAGATACCGCTCCGCGACCGGCCGGAGCCCCGGATAGATCTTCGGCTGCATGGCGAAGCCGACCGCCCGCACCAGGTCGTTCAGCCCGTCCGCCGCCAGGTCGTTCAGCCCGTCCGGCGTCACGGCGGGGACTGCCGGAGCCGGGGCCGGGTCGGGGTCCTCCAGGTCCGGCACCAGCGCGTCCACCAGCGTGACCGGGACCCGGTTGCTGTTCTCGTACGGCGTCAGCCGCTCCAGCAGGGTGTCCGTACCGACCCGGGCCACCGGCAGCCCGTAGAACGCGGACGCCGTGAGCAGCGCCGTCGAGAAGCAGCCGACGACCAGCGCGGGCCGCATCCGCCGGTACAGCACCTCGGCCAGGACCGGGGCGGTGAGCACCCCCGCGTCCAGCACGGTCAGCTCCGCGCCGAGCCTCGCCGCCTCCGCCGCCATGCCGCGCGACCACTGCGCAGGGGCCGTCGGGTGCGGTTTGAAGACCAGCCGGGAGTGGCCCAGCCGGACCGCGCCGCGCATCATCCGCAGGTGCAGCTCCTCCTCCTCGGCCGCGCTGATCAGGCCGAGCGCGGAGAGGTACTGGCCGAGCAGCAGCGCGGGCGCCTCGATGGACGGCACCCCCGCCGCGACGTCCGGCGCGTCGCCCAGTTCGCCGAGCACCTTGAGGAACGCGTCGGTCGGCACGGTCTCCGGCTCCACGCCGAACTCCGTGAGCAGCAGCGGCCGCAGCCCCGGCACCAGGTCGAGGTGGAGCAGCCGCCGCACCCGGGTGCCGACCAGCGGGTCGATCTTGTTCCGGGTCGGCCCGTAGCTCATCAGCCCGTCCGCGTACACATCGACCGGTACGCCGGTGAAGATCTGGGCGACCGCCATGGCCGGGTCGACCTGGATCGACTCCACGGCGAGCTCGACGGCGTCGTCGCCCAGTCCCCAGGCGAGCCGCAGATGCCGTTCCCACAGCGGTACGTCGTCCGGGCGCGGGGACCAGGCGCCCGGGTGGTGCGGGGCGATCGTCGCGTTCCACGACACGACGTCGTCGAACCGGCCGCGCAGCACGTCGAACCCGGGCATCGCGTCGAGGGCGGTCGCCGTCTCCGGGATCGCCGCGTTGTTTGAGACGAGCAGGACGCGGCGACCGGCGTCCTCGAAGAGCCCCGCGTCCAGGGCGGCGGCGAGCGTGGCCGTGCCGTAGAGGGTGGAGGCGAAGAAGATCTGCGTCGTACGTTCCCGGCTGCTGCTCACGCGGCCGCCACCTCCTTCGCGGCGGACCGCCGCCGCAGCCGGCGCAGCAGCGTCGCCCGCTTGACGTCCATCGAGTCGATGGCCGCGTCCAGCACATCCTGCGGCATTCGCCCCAGTGCGCCGGCGCTCATCGTTTTCAGGGCGCGCGCCACGGCCGGCTCGAACCTTTCGATCGAACCCATGTGATGGGAAATGATCGCGCAATAGTTGCGGACCGCTTTCGGCAGGAGTTCCGCCGCATCCCGGTCCGCCGCTGTTTCCCTTATGACCTGGTCGAACGAGCGAATGAAATCGAGCTGGCGCATGTCACCGATCTGGGTGAGCGACGAGGCGACGCCGCGTCGGTAGAAGATTCCGAGAAGTCCCAGCACCGCGAAGGAATCCGCTTCCCGGTGCAGCCGCCAGATCCACGGCCGGTCCTCCGCCGTGCGCAGCCCGTCCGTGAAGTGCAGCAGCCCCCGGTCCAGCAGTCTGCGGTGGTAGAGGCCCGCCCAGGCGTACGCGTAGTCGACCGAGGTGGAGCGCCCGGCGGGCAGGATCGCGTCCCTGGGCGCGGAGACCACGTTCCTGGGGCCGTGCGGGACGCGCTGGACGGTACGGGTCCTGCCGTCGGCCTGGACATGGTCGGTACGGACGAAGTCGCAGCCCAGCGCCTCGGTCCTGGCCAGCAGATCGGCGTAGTAACCGGGGGCGAGCCAGTCGTCCCCGTCCAGGAAGGCGAGGTACTCGCCGCGGGCCGCGTCCAGACCGGTGTTCCGGGCGGTGGCCAGTCCGCCGTTCTGCTGATGGCTGCGGACGACCACCCCCGGAATCTCCTCCTGCGCGCGGCGCAGCATGTCCGCGGTCCCGTCGGTCGAGCAGTCGTCGACGAGAATGAACTCGAAGTCCTCGCGGGCGTTCGCCCGCAGGCTTCTCAGGGTGTCGGGGGCGTATGTCTGCACGTTGTAGAACGGCACGATGACCGAGAGCTTAACCACCCGCGTCACGCTAGTTCCGGGCCGGGCATTCGCCCTTTCGGCCGTACGGACACGAGGTGAACGGCGCCCGTCGAAATGATGAACCGGTAAGCATCCAGGGGCGCGTTCTGGGCCCGTTCAAGCAGCCGGGCTGCGGGTTGGGTAATCGTCGGCGGGCTGTTAACCCTTTGTTGCTGTCACGTTGGGCTGCGCACCCCCGGACCTTCCTACCTTCTAGGACGTGCCCCCCAGTAAAAGCAATTCGGCTTCGCCGGCAGAACCGGAATCCGCAGGCGCCTCGCCCCCGGTGCTCCGGGTCGCCGTGCTCGCGGACTCCGACACCCGATGGAAGTGGGGCGCGCTCACCGCGCGCCGGCTGACCTCGGGCGGTGGCCGCGCGGACGCGCCCCGGGCGGAGATCAGCGGACTGCTGCTGCGCGGCCGGGCCACCCCGACGCCGCGCCAGCTGGCCGAGGTCGGGGACGTCGGCATCGATCCCGGCCGGGTCCGCGAGGTGACGGCCGCCGAGTTCCTGCGCACCGTGCGGGACGAGGGCTACGACCTGGTGGTCCTCGCGCTGGTCGGCGGCGCCGTCCAGGCGATGCTGCACGGCCTCGCCGCACTGCGGACGCCCGCGCGCCCCGTCGTCGTCACCGGCTATGTCGGCGTCGTCTACGAGAAGCTCGCGGACGGGCTGCTGCTGCGGCACGGCGCCGACGTCGTCCTCGCCAACTCCCGCGACGACGCGGAGCGCTTCCGCGCGGTGTACGAGGGAGTGGGCGCCGACGCCTCGGCCGTCACCGAGGCCGCGCTGCCCTTCCTCGGCGGCGAGCCGCACCGACCCGAACCGGGTCGCGACACCGTCGTGTTCGCCGCGCAGCCCTCCGTACCGGCCTCCCGCGCCGACCGTACGTACCTGCTGCGCAGGCTCGTCGAGCACGCCAGGCTGCACCCGGAGCGCGAGGTGCTCCTCAAACTGCGCTCCAAGCCCGGCGAGCACACCACGCACATCGAGGAACTCCCGTACCAGCGGCTCGCCGAGCGGCTGCCCGGCGGGCTCCCGCCCAACTTCCGCCTGGTGTACGGGCACATGGGCGAGGTCCTGGACCGCACCGACCTGCTGGTCACCGTCTCCTCGACCGCCGCCCTGGAATCCCTGCACCGGCGCATTCCCACCGCCGTCCTCACCGACCTCGGGGTGCGCGAGACCCTCGGCAACCACCACTTCATCGGCTCCGGACTGCTCACCTCCTGGGACCACCTGGACGGCGGCGCCCATCCGCAACCCGACGCCACGTGGCTGTCCGGCCAGGGCGTCGCGGCCGACGGCGGCTACGGGAGCGCCTACGACACCGCACGGGCCCGGGTCACCGCCCTGCTCGCCGAGCGGGACCGGCTGCCGGACCTCACGCCCTACTACACGCCCGCCACCGCCCCCGGCTACCTCCCCGGCATCCTCGCCCGCCACCACCTGGCCCCCGACGGCCACCCGCTGCCGGGCGCCACCGCGACCGGTGAGCGCGGCCGGGTCAGGGGAGCGGTACGCGAAGCGGTACGCGACGCCGCCAGGGGCGCCTACCGGCACGGCGTCCAGCGCGTCGCCCCGGTCGTCCGACGACTGGGCGAGCTGTGAACACCACCACCACGACACCCACTGGAGCAGCGATGACGCAGCCCACCGCACGGCCCACCGTGCTCGCGGTGATCCCCGCCAGAGGCGGATCCAAGGGCGTACCGGCCAAGAACCTCGCCCAGGTCGGCGGCGTACCGCTGGTCGTCCGCGCGGTCCGCGCCTGCCTCGCCTCGGCCGAGGTGACGGACGTCGTCGTGACGACCGACGCCCCGGCCGTCGCAGAGGCTGCCCGCGCCGCCGCAGAAGCGCTCGGCGAGACCGCACGCCTGCACTGCGTACAGCGCCCGGAGGCCATCGCGGGGGACACCGCGACCAGCGAGGCCGCCGTGCTGCACGCGATGGACAGCTACGAGGCCGCGTACGACCGGAGCGTGGACGTCGTCCTCCTCGTCCAGTGCACCAGCCCCTTCGTCGCCCGCGAGGACATCGACGGCGTCGCCGCCGCCGTCGCCCGCGAAGGCGCGGACTCGGCCGTCACCGTCGCCCCGTTCCACGGCTTCCTGTGGCGCGACGGCAGCGCGGTCGAGGACCACAACTACGGCGTCAACCACGACAAGTCGGTCCGCCCGCGCCGCCAGGACCGGCCCGAGGACCTGCTTGAGACGGGCGCCGCCTACGCGATGGACGCGGCCGGATTCCGCACCCACCGGCACCGCTTCTTCGGCCACACCGCACTGGTGCGCACCGACCCGGCACGCGTCCTGGAGATCGACGACCCGCACGACCTGGCCCGAGCCCGCGCGCTCGCGCCGCTGCTCGACCCGGCGCCGCTGCCCACCCGCGAGGACATCGACGCGGTCGTCCTCGACTTCGACGGCACCCAGACCGACGACCGGGTCCTCATCGACGCCGACGGCCGCGAGACGGTCGCCGTGCACCGGGGCGACGGACTCGGCATCGCCGCCCTGCGCAAGGCGGGCGTCCCCCTCCTGATCCTCTCCACGGAACAGAACCCGGTCGTCGCCGCCCGCGCCCACAAGCTCCGCGTCCCCGTCCTGCACGGCATCGACCGCAAGGACCTCGCGCTCAAGCAGTGGTGCGACGAGCAGTCCATCGCCCCCGAACGGGTCCTGTACGTCGGCAACGACGTCAACGACCTCCCCTGCTTCGCCCTCGCCGGCTGGCCCGTCGCCGTCGCGAGCGCCCACGACTCGGTACGCGCCGCGGCGCGCGCCGTGACGACCACCCCCGGCGGCTCCGGCGCCATCCGCGAGATCGCGGCCTGGCTGCTCGGCCCCACCCTCACCACCACCCCCACCAAGTAGCTAAGGAACACCCTCATGAGCACCTCCCGACTGCGCACCCTCGGCACCCGCACCGCGGGCCCCGGCAACCCCGTCTACGTCACGGGCGAGATCGGCATCAACCACAACGGCGACCTCGACAACGCCCTCGCGCTGATCGACGTGGCCGCCGAAGCCGGCTGCGACGCCGTCAAGTTCCAGAAGCGCACCCCGGAGATCTGCACCCCGCGCGACCAGTGGGACATCGAGCGCGACACCCCCTGGGGCCGGATGACGTACATCGACTACCGCCACCGCGTCGAGTTCGGCGAGACCGAGTACCGCGCCATCTCCGAGCACTGCGCCGAGCGCGGCATCGACTGGTTCGCCTCCCCGTGGGACACCGAGGCCGTCGCCTTCCTGGAGAAGTTCGACGTCCCCGCCCACAAGGTCGCCTCCGCCTCCCTCACCGACGACGAGCTGCTGCGCTCGCTGCGCGCCACCGGCCGCACGGTGATCCTCTCCACCGGCATGTCGACCCCGCGCCAGATCCGCCACGCGGTCGAGGTGCTCGGCTCGGACAACATCCTGCTCTGCCACGCCACTTCGACGTACCCGGCGAAGGCGGAGGAGCTCAACCTGCGGGTCATCAACACCCTCCAGCAGGAGTACCCCAACGTCCCGATCGGCTACAGCGGCCACGAGACGGGCCTCCAGACCACCCTCGCCGCCGTCGCGCTCGGCGCGGCCTTCGTCGAGCGCCACATCACCCTCGACCGCGCCATGTGGGGCTCCGACCAGGCCGCCTCCGTCGAGCCGCAGGGCCTCACCCGCCTCGTCCGCGACATCCGCACCATCGAGGCCTCCCTCGGCGACGGCGTCAAGAAGGTGTACGAGTCGGAGCTCGGCCCGATGAAGAAGCTCCGCCGGGTCCCGGGCGTCGTCGCGGAGAGCGGTGAGACGGCCCAGGCCGCCGAGCCGCTCACGGTCTGACGGGCCGACCGGTGAACCTCGCCTTCGTCGAGAGCCCGGTCCAGCTCCTGAACGTCCTGGAGTGGGCCTACACAGAGGGAGGCGGCGGCCGCGTCCTCGCGGACGTCACCGTCGTCGTCCTCCCTCCGGTCGACCCGATGTCGCGCGGTCAGCTGCGCCGGATGGCGGAGCTGGCCCGCGACGAGGGCGTCACCGTGCGCTGGCAGGAGGCGCGCGGCGACTCGGGCACCCCCCTGAAGTCGCTGCGCGCCCTGACCCGGCTCGTCCGCAACGCCGACCACATCGTCATCGGGGACCCGTTCTCCCGCTACGTACAGCTACTGCTCACCCTGGTCAGGCCCCGCCGCCTCACCGTGGTCGACGACGGCACCGCCACCATGGAGTTCGTCGCCCAGCTCACCCGAGGCGAACGCCTGACCCGCTGGCACCGGCGCGGCGGAACGAACCCCCGCGACCTGGCCCTGGCCCCGGTCACCGCCACCGCGCGCCGCCGCTTCACCCCGTCGGCGGCCCGCGAGGTCGAGCTGTTCACCGCGATGCCGGTGATCCCGCCGCCCGGCATCTCCCTCATCCCCAACACCTTCTCCTGGACCCGCTCCCGCTTCGGCCCGCCGCTGCTCACCAAGGGCGCGGACCTGGTCGGCACCTCCCTGGTGGAGACCGGCGTGGTCGACCGCGCCCCGTACCTGGAGGCGGTCGCGGAGCTGGCCCGCACCCACGGCGCCACCCGCTACTTCGCCCACCGCCGCGAGTCCACCGAGAAGCTCCACGCCCTGGAGGCCGCCACCGGCCTGGAGATCGTCCGCCCCGACCTCCCGCTGGAACTCATCGCCCGTCGGGGCCCGATCGGCCGCACGGTCCTGAGCTTCCCCTCCACGGTGGTCCACACCCTGCCGCTGGCCCTGGTCGGCACCGACGTGAAGGTCGCGGTCTGCGACATCGCCCCGGAGTGGCTCCACGAAACGGCGTCCCCGCGCGCCCAGGGCTTCCTGTCCGGCGTCACGGAGACGGCCCGCGACGTCCAGCGCCTGGCGCCCTGGCGGGCTACGGCGGTGGTCAGGGAGGCGTGAGGCCTGGCGGCCCCTGCCCGGCCGTCCGGGCAGGGTCAGACGGGCATGACCCGCACGTCGTAGGAGGGGATCCACTTGTCCCGGGTCAGGATGGTCATCCCCTCGGTCTGAGCCTGCGCGATCAGTATCCGGTCAAAGGGATCGCGGTGGTGTTCCGGCAGCCTGCCCGCCCGTACGCCGTGGCCCGCGGTGACCGGAAGCGAGAGGAACTGGCTGTCCCGCACCCGTTCCGCGAGGTCATGCGGCCCTTCGAGCTTCCCGAGTGACTGCTTGATCGCGATCTCCCACGGGCTGACCGCGCTGACGAAGACCGAGGGCTCCGTGTCCAGCAGGCCTTTGACCTCGTCCGACAGCTCGGCGGAGTCGTCGAGCCACCACAGGACGACATGGGTGTCGAGCAGCATCTTCATCCGCGCATCCCGAAGGCGCCGGCGATATCGTCCGGCAGCTCGTCGAAGTCGGCCCCGATGCGGATCTGCCCCCGCAGTGACCCGCGCCCGCTCCGGTTCACCCGGGCCCGGAGCGGCACCACCTTGGCCACCGGTTCCCCGGCTTTGCAAATCACCACTTCCTCGCCGGTGGCCACCTGCTCCAGGATGCGGGAGAGGTGCGTCTTGGCCTCATGGACGTTGTACTGGCGCGCTGCTTCCATGGCTGCCTCGCAGGGGCGGAGCGGTAGGTGGACTAACCACTGGACTAACCCTACATCGCGATCCGGCTCCCTGACCCGACGAGCCCGGGCCGCCACGCCCCCGCGCCGGGCTATCCGCCCTTCGGGACGCGGCGCGCCAGGACGCCCCGCGCCCCGGAGAGTTCCGCCCGCAGCGCCGCGCCCCTCACACCCACCCCCGTTCCCGCGCCCGCACCCCGGCCTGGAACCGCGTGCCCGCGTCCAGCCTCTGCATCAGCGCGGCCACCCGGCGCGTCGCCGTCCGGACGCTGACGTCCAACTGCCGCGCGATCGCCTGGTCCTTGTAGCCGGAGTGCAACAGGCGCACCAGCATCAGCTCCTCCTCGCTGGGCCCCTCCACCGCGTCCGGCGCCTCCGCGACCAGGGGCTCGGCCCGTTCCCAGTACGCCTCGAACAGCTCCATCAGCCCGTCCAGCAGGTGCGAGGGATGCACCAGCACGATGGAGTCCTTGCTGCCCCCCGTCAGCGGCACCACCGCGACCCGCCGGTCCACGATCCGTGCCTTCAGCGGAAGGTGCGGCAACAGCCGCGACTGCTCCCCGGCCGCCGTCAGATTGAGGATCGTGCCCAGCCGTCCGGGCGGCTCGATCGACTCCAGGCAGTACACGCTCCGGATGTCCACCCCGCGCTCCACCCACGCCCGGGTCGTCGCCGCCTCCCGCTCGTCGACCTGCGGCTGACCCACCTGCTCCAGATAGGGCGGCTTGTCCAGGGTCCACTGGTGCGTGGTGACGGACCGGCTCAGCTCCTCGATCTTCCGCATCATCACCTCCCGCCCCGTCAGCACCTGCACCAGAGAGCCCGGGTCAGACCCCAGCTGTCCGGCCCGGTGCAGGCGGCTCAGATCGGCGAAGCCCGTCTCCACATCCGCGAACGCGGTCTCCGCCTCCGAGCGGCGCCGGTGCAGCAGTGCCGCCAGCGCCGCACGCGGACTCACCGCCTCCCACTGGCCCCGCCCCACCCGCCGTACCAGCCCCAGGCCGGCCAGACGCGTGAGCGCCTGCCCCGTCCGGGCCACCCCGGCCCCCGCGCTCTCCGCGAGATCGCGCACCGCGCTCTGCGATCCCGACAGCACCGCTCGGTACACACCCTCGTCGAACGGGCTCACGCCCACCGCTTCCAGCACAACCAGCCTCCCCAGTCCTACGTGTGGGGGAGCCCCCGGACAGGTACGGCAGTCAGTCACGGCCGACCGTCCTCTCCCAGGTGGCGCGTTTGGTCACCAGGCCAAAGACGCCAACAGATTATCTGGACAGCAAGTGATCGCACAGCGTTCACTCCTGAGGGACCGCCGGTCGATCGCTCCACGTGAACGGCGGTCCGACCACCCCAGCCCTCGGCCCACGCCCCGCGAGGCGAGCGACCCCCGCTCGCCTGCCCGGCATGCCCGGACCCCTGTGAGGAAACTCGTGTCACCTCGGCCACGAAGAGCGTCCCGCACCCGCATACGACGCGGCACCATCGGCGCTCTGCTCACCACCACCCTCGCCGCTGTCAGCCTGCCCCTCGCCACCCCCGCCACCGCCGCCGCAGGCTCCGCGAATCCCCTCGCCGCCGGCGTCTACCTGGTCACCCTGGCCGGCCAGCCGCTCGTCACCTACGACGGCAGGGTCGACGGCATCCCCGCCACCCGGCCCGCCGAGGGCCGCAAGCTCGACGTCGGCGCCGCCAACGCCAAGCGCTACCGCACCCACCTGGTCGACGAACAGGCCCAGGTCGCCAAGGAGGTCGGCGCCACGGTCCGCCAGCACTACGCCGTCACCACCAACACCTTCAGCGCGCGGCTCACCGCCCGTCAGCTCGTCCGGCTCGCCGCCACCAAGGGCGTCACCGGCATCGCCCCCGACCGGCTCCACCACACCACCGACGACAAGAACTCCACGGACTTCCTCGGGCTCTCGGGCCGCAAGGGCCTGTGGGCCTCGCTCGGCGGCAGCGCCAAGGCCGGCCGGGGCGTCGTCATCGGTGACATCGACACCGGCATCTGGCCCGAGAGCGCCTCGTTCAAGGCCCCCGCGCTCAAGGCCCGAAAGCCGGTCAAGAAGCCTGCCGAGAAGGACCGTTACCGGCCCTACCTGGACGGCACCACCACGGTGATGCCCAAGGCGGACGGCACCAAATTCACCGGCACCTGCCAGACCGGCGACAGCTTCACGGCCGCCGACTGCAACGAGAAGATCATCAGCGCCCGCTACTTCGCCGACGGCTGGGTCCAGGCGTTCCCCGACTTCGACCCCGACTACTTCTCCGCCCGTGACGGCGAGGGCCACGGCACCCACACCGCGTCGACCGCGGCCGGCAACGCCGATGTCCGGGCCACCGTCGGCGGCACCGACTTCGGCACCGTCTCCGGCGTCGCGCCCGCGGCTGCCGTGGCCGTCTACAAGGCGCTCTGGCAGAGCAAGGACGGCACGCAGAGCGGCGGCCTGACCAGCGACCTGGTCGCCGCCATCGACCAGGCCACGGCGGACGGCGTCGACGTCATCAACTACTCCCTCGGCGCCCAGTTCGAGAGCGACTACGACGACCCCGCGCAGACCGCGCTCCGCAACGCCGCCGCCGCCGGGATCTTCGTCTCCACCGCCGGGGGCAACACCGGCCCCGACGCCTCCAGCCTCGACAACACCGCCCCCTGGACCACCACGGTCGCCGCCGGGACCATCGCCCCGTACAGCGGAACCGTCACGCTCGGGAACGGGAAGAGCTACGCCGGTATCAGCACCAGCGTGCGCAGGACCGTCGGCTCCGCGCCCCTGGTCCGTGCCGCCGCCGTCAAGGCGGACGGCGCCGACGCCACCGAGGCCGACGTCTGCGTCAAGGACACCCTCGACCCCGCACGCACCGCCGGAAAGATAGTCGTCTGCGACCGGGGCACCGTCGACCGCGTCGCGAAGTCCGCCGAGGTCGAGCGGGCCGGGGGCATCGGCATGGTCCTGGCCAACCTCCACGGCGAGAGCACCGACGGCGACCTGCACTCCGTGCCGACCGTCCACCTGACCGGGTCCGACGCCACCGCCGTACGCGACTACGCCGCCACGGACAACGCCACCGCCACCCTCACCCGCGGCGCCACCGGCAGCACCCCCTACCCACAGGTCACGAGCTTCTCCTCGCGCGGCCCCTCCCTCGTCGGCAACGGTGACCTGCTCAAGCCCGACATCACCGCGCCCGGCGCCACCATCCTCGCCGCGGTGGCCCCGCCCGGTAACCAGGGCCGGGACTTCGACTTCTACTCCGGCACCTCCATGGCCGCCCCGCACATCGCGGGCCTCGCGGCGCTCTACTTCTCCGAGCACCCGAACTGGTCGCCCATGAGCGTCAAGTCGGCCATGATGACCACCGCTTCGCCGACCAAGACCTCCGACGGCAAGAACAGCACCGACGCCTTCGCCCAGGGCTCCGGCGAGGTCGAGGCCACGGACATGCTCCGGCCCGGACTCGTCTACGACTCCTCGGAGCGGGACTGGCTCGGCTACCTCGAAGGCTCCGGCGTCGACACCGGCACCGGGACCAGGGCCATCGACCCCAGCGACCTCAACTACCCCTCGATCGCCATCGGTGAGCTGTTCGGCAGTCAGACCGTCACCCGCACCGTCACCGCCACCTCGGCCGGCACCTACCGCGCCAAGGTCGACCTCCCCGGCATCAAGGCCACGGTCTCCCCGTCCGTCCTGCGCTTCAGCCACGCCGGGCAGAAGCGCACCTTCACCGTCAAGCTCAAGGTGACCACCGCACGCGCGGGCGCCGTCGACACCGGTTCCCTGACCTGGACGTCCGGCCGCACCACGGTCCGCAGCCCGATCGTCGTCACCCCGCAGAGCATTCACGCCCCCGAGGAGATCAAGGGCACCGGCACCCACGGCGAAAGCACCTACTCCGTCACCCCGGCCACCAAGACCCTGGTGGCCACCGCCCGCGGCCCCGTCTCCGCGCCCCTCACCAGGGGCACCCTGACCGGAAACGGTGAGGCCGACTACGAAGCGGTCATCCCGGCCGGTACCAGGGCCACCCAGATCTCGGCCCACTTCGACGTCGCGGAGGGCGACATCGCCGGTGTCGTCTGGGGGCGGATGGTCAACGGTGCCCCGACGGACCTCGCGCTGGCCGACCCCGACAGCGACGGAACCGTCACCCTCACCCTGCGGCAGCCCGAGGCCGGGAAGATCTTCGTGGCCCTCGTCTCGGTCGACGGCAGCGGTACCGGCGAGAGCGTCATCCCGTACACCTACCAGGTGAACAACGTCACCGACGCCCCTGCGGCCACCGGCAAGGTCACCGTCACGCCCGACCACGCCCACGCGACCCCCGGCACCCCGACCGATCTGACCGCTGCCTGGTCGGGCATCCCGTCGGACGCCCGGTCCACCGCCTGGATCGAGTACGCCAACGGCGCGGGCACCGTCCTGACCCTCAACTGACCCCGGGCCCCTGAAGCGGTGGCGGCGCGGGAGCGCCGCCACCGCACAGCCGTGCCCGTGGTCGCGGGCGCCGACCCCGAGTCCGCCCCGAGGTGGTCAGTGCGTCCTGATCGGGGTCGGCCCGGGGTCATCCCCGATAGCGGGCAGGGTCGCGCCGAGCTGATCATCGAGGCATGCAGAAGACAGACATGACGCAGCGTCAAAACAATTCGACCGTAACGGTTTTCCTTGTGGCACCGGCCCTGATGGCCGGCTACGGGCTGGTGCGGCTGGCAGGGCGGGCGGTGGGCGACTACGGGCCCGGGGTGTGGTGGTCGGCGGCTCATCTGCTCTTCCTGGCCGCCGTGATCGCGTTCGTTCCGGTCCTCCTCGGTCTGCGTCCGCCGGGCGGGCTACGTGGCGGCAGACGGCTGGCCTTCCGGGTGGCCTCCGGAGCCGGGCTGCTGGGGGCGGCCGCGGTCGCGGTCCAGGCGGTCATCGACCTGGTGGCCGGGTTCGTCGCGGCGGATGACCGGGCCATGAGCGAGATATTCGAGAAGGTGCAGGATGTGCCCGGTGTGATGCCGGTGGTCTACACGGTGGTGCCGCTGCTGTTCTGGCTGGGCCTGCTGGCGCTCGTCACGCTGCTCGCGCTCTTCCGGCGCGGCGAGGTCCCGGCCTGGTCCCCACTGCTGGTGCTGGCCGGAGTCGTCATGGCGGCCATCAGTCTGGACCTGCTGGCGGTGGGAGCCCTGTGCATCGGACTGGCCCTCTTCCCGATGCGCCGGGGGCTGCCGAACTGACTGGGTGCTCGCCTGCCGCGATGACGGCGCGGCCCACGACGGCGGCGCGACCGTCCCCGCCCGCAGGTACTCGGCGAACCTGACGTGGCTGAGCCAGGCGCAGGCACGCCGTTGTTGCCCGGGGCCGACTCGTGGTGGAGCGGCGGCGGAGTCGTGGCAGAGCTGCGGTGGAGCGCGCGAGTGTACCCACCCCGGCATCGGCTCACACGCCGTGCTCCAGTCATTTATTCGTCTATGTGGCTGAACTTTTCTTGTTTCATGGTCAGTTGGAGGGGGAAGGGCTTTACCCTTTACCGGGTGAACCACTCGACGTCCCGCCTCCGTGAAGCCCGGCCGCCCGCAGGAGAGGTCCTGCCCGGCACGCTGCCCGAAGCGCTGCGCGCCGAACTGATCGCCTTCCGGCGTGACCTGCACATGCACCCCGAGCTCGGCAACCAGGAGTTCCGGACCACCGCGGCCATCAAGGCCCGGCTGGAGCTGGCGGGCCTGGAGCCGAGGGTGCTCGCCACCGGGACCGGGCTGATGTGCGACGTGGGGACCAGGAGCGGGGACACCCGGCCGATGCTGGCGCTGCGGGCCGACATCGACGCGCTGCCGATCCCGGACACCAAGACGGGCGTCCCGTACCGCTCCACCGTGCCCGACCGGGCGCACGCCTGCGGGCACGACATCCACACCACCACCGTGCTCGGCGCCGGCCTCGTGCTCGCCGCCCTCGACCGGGACGGGCTGCTGCCCAACCCGGTGCGGCTGATCTTCCAGCCGGCCGAGGAGGTGCTGCCCGGCGGGGCGCCCGACGCGATCGACTCCGGGGTGCTGGAGGGCGTCGGCCGGATCATCGGGGTGCACTGCGACCCGAAGGTCGACGTGGGGCGGATCGGGCTGCGGGTCGGGGCGATCACCTCCGCCTGCGACCGGCTGGAGCTGTCCCTGGACGGGCCCGGCGGCCACACCGCCCGCCCGCACCTGACCACCGACCTGGTCACCGCCGCCGCCCGGGTGGCCACGGACGTCCCCGCGCTGCTGGCCCGCCGGGTCGACGCGCGGGCCGGGCTCGCGGTGACCTGGGGGCGGCTGGAGACCGGGCACGCCTGCAACGTGATCCCGCAACACGCCGAGCTCTCCGGCACGGTTCGCTGCCTGGATCTGGCCGCCTGGCGGGACGCCCCCGACCTGGTGCACGCCGCCATCGACGAGGTGGCCGGAATGCACCGGGCCAAGTCGGTGATCAACTACATCCGGGGCGTCCCGCCCGTCGTCAACGACGCCGCGACGATCGATCTGCTCACCGGTGCCATGACCGCCCGCCGCGGATCGTATGCGATCGAGGACACCGAACAGAGCCTGGGCGGGGAGGATTTCTCCTGGTACCTGGAGCACGTGCCGGGCGCGATGGCACGGCTCGGGGTGCGTACCCCCGGCGACCCCCGCGGTCTGGACCTGCACCGGGGCAATTTCGACGCGGACGAGGAGGCGATCACCGTTGGAGTGGAGCTCTTCACCGCCGCTGCGTTGCTCGACGGCAATCATCTGTAACCGGACAGGTCACTCCCGGTTCGCGACGATCCGATAACGGCTTCCGTACAGGGCTTTATCTGACATCTACGCGCGTTACGATCGCCGCGAAACCAGCGCCGGAAGAGGCGCTTCGGTCAGGTTTGAAGGAGCCTTCCCTTGCGCCCGGTATCCAAGATCACCGCCGCGTGTGCCATTGCCGCGGCGCTCGCCCTCACTGCCACCGCCTGCGGCAGCTCGTCCGACGAGTCCAGCAGCTCCGACGGCAAGATGAAGATCGGCATGGCCTACGACGTGGGCGGCCGGGGTGACAACTCGTTCAACGACTCCGCGGCCCGTGGTCTGGACAAGGCCAAGGCCGAGTTCGGCGCAGAGACCAAGGAGCTCACCGCCAAGACCGGTGAGAGCTCGGCCGACCGCGACCAGCGTCTCCAGTCGCTCGCAGAAGGCGGCTACAACCCGGTCATCGCGATCGGCTTCGCGTACAAGGAAGCGGTCGACAAGATCGCTCCCAAGTACCCGAAGGTCAACTTCGGCCTGGTCGACTCGGTGTCCGACGTGAAGAACGTCAACTCGATCGTCTTCACCGAGGAGCAGGGCTCCTACCTCGCCGGAGTCGCGGCCGCGCTGAAGTCCAAGGACGGCAAGGTCGGCTTCATCGGCGGTGTGGACCTCCCGCTGATCAAGAAGTTCGCCGCCGGCTTCCGGCAGGGCGTCACGGACACGAAGCCCAAGGCCACGGTGCAGATCCAGTACCTGTCCACCGGTTCCGACCTGTCCGGCTTCGGTAGCCCCGACAAGGGCAAGGAAGCCGCCAAGGGCATGCTCGACAAGGGTGTCGACGTCATCTTCGCCGCCGCGGGCGGCTCGGGCGCCGGTTCGATCGAGGCCGTCGCGGGCAAGAAGGGCGCCTGGTCCATCGGTGTCGACTCCGACCAGGCCAAGGACCCGGCGCTGGCGAAGTACAAGGACACGATCCTGACCTCGGTCGTCAAGAACGTCGACGCCGGTGTCTTCGACCTGGTCAAGTCCGTCAAGGACGGCAAGCCGATGACCGGCACGACGACGTACTCCCTGGCCAAGGGTGGCGTCAGCCTGACCCCCACGGGTGACCACCTCAAGGACATCCAGACCCAGCTGGACGCCGCGAAGAAGAAGATCGTCGACGGCACCATCAAGGTCAAGTCCACGACCTGATCCGGCCCGTCGATCGGGGCCCGGGGGAGCGGCTTCCACCGCTCACCCGGGCCCCGATTCACGTACCCCCGCGACGGGGGTCACCGGCCCCGGTACGCCACCTGTAAACGGGTGGCCAACGATTCGGGAGCGCTACGCGCGTAGCGCCCGCTCGGGCGCGGTACCTTTTTCCGCCCCCGCAATCGGCACCCACCGCCTCCGCCCTCCGCTCCTGTCAAGGAGAGTGCGCCATCAACGCGTCCAGCAGTCCTCATGCCGTGGAGCTCCGCGGCATCACCAAGCGGTTCCCCGGGGTCGTGGCCAACCACGACATCGACATCACCGTGCGCCGCGGCACCGTCCACGCCCTCGTCGGTGAGAACGGCGCCGGCAAGTCCACGCTCATGAAGATCCTCTACGGCATGCAGAAGCCGGACGAGGGCACCATCGCGGTGGACGGCGAACAGGCCTCGTTCTCCAACCCGGGCGACGCCATCGACCGGGGCATCGGCATGGTGCACCAGCACTTCATGCTGGCCGACTACCTCACCGTCCTGGAGAACGTCGTACTCGGCTCGGAGAAGCTGTACGGCATCGGGGACCGGGCCCGCGCCAAGATCAAGCAGCTCTCCGACTCGTACGGTCTCGGCATCCGGCCCGACGCGATGGTCGAGGACCTCGGCGTCGCCGACCGCCAGCGCGTGGAGATCCTCAAGGTCCTCTACCGGGGCGCCCGCACCCTGATCCTCGACGAGCCCACCGCCGTCCTGGTACCGCAGGAGGTCGAGGCGCTCTTCGACAACCTGCGCGAGCTCAAGGCCGAGGGCCTGACCGTCATCTTCATCTCGCACAAGCTGGGCGAGGTGCTGTCGGTGGCCGACGAGATCACCGTCATCCGGCGCGGGACGACCGTGGGCACCGCCGACCCGGCGCACACCACGACCAAGCAGCTCGCCGAACTGATGGTCGGCAGCGAGCTGCCGTCGCCTGAGACCCGCGAGTCGACCGTCACCGAGACGCCGATGCTGGACGTCGACGGACTGCGGCTGACCGCCACCGACCCGGACGGGGTGGTGCGTGCCGTGCTCGACGGCATCACCTTCACCATCCACAAGGGCGAGGTGCTCGGCATCGCCGGTGTCGAGGGCAACGGCCAGTCCGAACTGGTCGACGCCATCATGGGCATGCGCACCCTCGACGCGGGCTCCCTCTCGCTGGACGGCGCGGACATCTCCCGCACCCCGACGCGCAAGCGCCGCGAGGACGGGATGGCCGTCATCCCCGAGGACCGCCACCGGCACGGACTGCTGCTGGAGGCCCCGCTCTGGGAGAACCGCATCCTCGGCCACGTCACCGAGCGCCCCAACAGCAAGGGCGTCTTCCTCGACCTCAAGGCGGCCCGTACCGACACCGAGCGGATCGTGCGCGAGTACGACGTGCGCACTCCCGGCATCGAGGTCACCGCGGCCTCGCTCTCCGGCGGCAACCAGCAGAAGCTGATCGTCGGCCGCGAGATGAGCCATTCGCCCAAGCTCCTGATCGCCGCGCACCCCACCCGGGGCGTGGACGTCGGCGCCCAGGCCCAGATCTGGGACCAGATCCGCGAGGCGCGCCGCGAAGGGCTCGCGGTGCTGCTGATCTCCGCCGACCTGGACGAGCTGATCGGGCTCTCCGACACCCTGCGCGTCATGTACCGCGGCGCCCTCGTCGCGGACGCCGACCCGGCGACCGTCACCCCGGAGGAGCTCGGCTCCGCGATGACGGGCGCGGCCGAGGGCCACCTCGAAACGCCCGCAGAGGCCGGGCCCGGGAGCGACGGCACGTCCGCCGCCCCCGGCACGTCCGCCGCCCCCGGCGCGGACGACGACGACACCGACCCCCGGAACGGGGGAGAGGACCGATGAAGAAGATCGACAAGGAGCGGCTGCTCCTGGGGATCGCGGCCCCCGTACTCGCGATCGTGGTCGCCTTCCTGGTGACGGCACTCGTGCTCGCCGCCACCGGCAAGGAGCCGTTCAGCGCCTTCGGCATCATGTTCGACTACGGGCTGAAGTCGGACAGCCAGGTCTACATCCTGAACAAGGCGACGACGTACTACCTCGCGGGTCTCGCGGTGGCCGTCGGCTTCCGGATGAACCTCTTCAACATCGGCGTCGACGGCCAGTACCGCCTGGCCGCCTTCTTCGCCGCGGCGGTCGGCGGCGCGCTGACCCTGCCGGGCGCCCTCCAGATCCCGCTGATCATCCTCACCGCGATGATCGTCGGCGCGATGTGGGCCGGTATCGCGGGCCTCCTGAAGGTCACCCGGGGCGTCAGCGAGGTCGTCTCGACGATCATGCTGAACTCCATCGCGACCGCCGTCATCGGCTACCTGCTCCAGCAGAACCGCCTCGGCCACCTCGACGAGGCCGGCACCAAGATCTCCACCAAGCCGCTCCCGGAGTCCTCGTACTTCTTCGAGTTCCCGACCACCCCGACGCCCGTCTGGGGCTTCATCGTGGTCGCGGTCGTCGCGGGCGTCGCCTACTGGTTCACGCTCTCGCGCACCCGGTTCGGCTTCGACCTGCGCACGGTGGGCCAGTCCGGCTCCGCCGCGGAGGCCAGCGGGGTGAACGTCAAGAAGATGGTCGTCACCTCGATGCTCATCTCGGGCGCCGTCGCCGGTCTGATCGGCATGCCGACGCTGCTCAACGACAGCCACGAGTTCAGCGGCGACTTTCCCGTCGGCATCGGCTTCACCGGTATCGCCATCGCCCTCCTGGGCCGCAACCACCCCGTCGGCATCGCGCTCGGCGCGCTGCTCTGGGGCTTCCTGGAACGCGGCACCGGAAAGCTGGAGTTCGAGGGGTACGACAAGGAGATCGTCGGCGTGATCCAGGGCGTCATCGTCCTGTGCGTCGTCATCGCCTACGAAGTCGTCCGCCGCTACGGACTCAAGCGACAGCAGAGCAAGGTCGGCGCGGAACTCGCCGCACAGGCCGCCCGTAACTCCGACCAGCAGGAGGTGTCGGCGTGACCGTCACGGCGACTTCCACCCCGCCCCCCGCGGCCCGCAAGGTCTCCGGCGGCAAGGGCGGCCGCACCCGCCTCTCCTTCCCCGTCGTCCTGCTGATCATCGCGGGCGTGCTGCTCGCGCTGTCGGCCGTGCGCGCCATCACCGGCGCGCAGGACGTCACCTCGGCCGGACAGATCAGCGCGGCCCTCGCGATGGCCGTGCCGATCGGCCTCGCCGGTCTCGGCGGCCTCTGGTCCGAGCGGGCCGGCGTGGTCAACATCGGCCTCGAAGGCATGATGATCCTGGGCACCTTCTTCGGTGCCTGGGCCGGCTGGCAGACCAACCCCTGGCTCGGCGTGCTCGCCGGTGTCGTCGGCGGAATGCTCGGCGGCCTGCTGCACGCGGTGGCGACCGTCACCTTCGGCGTCGACCACATCATCTCCGGCATCGCGATCAACATCCTGGCGCTCGGCTTCACCACCTACTTCGCCAAGCTCTGGTTCAACTCGGGCGAGGCGGCGACCAAGGGCGGCTCGCCCAAGCAGTCCCCACCGGCCGACGACATCACCTCGGTGACCATCCCGGGCCTCTCCGACTGGCTGCACAGCGTCGAGAAGCACCACTGGTTCTTCGTCTCCGACCTCGCCGGAGTCCTCGGCGGACTCGTCACCAACGTGTCGCTGCTGACGATCGTCGCCGTGGTCCTCTTCGCCCTCACGTTCTTCGTCCTGTGGAAGACCGCCTTCGGCCTGCGGCTGCGCTCCTGCGGCGAGAACCCGGTGGCCGCCGAGTCGCTCGGCGTCAACGTGTACACGTACAAGTACATCGCGGTGATCGTCTCCGGCGGCATGGCCGGACTGGGCGGCGCCTTCCTCTCCCTGGTCACCTCGCACATCTACAACGAGGGACAGACCGGCGGCCGCGGATACATCGGTCTCGCCGCGATGATCTTCGGCAACTGGCGGCCCGGCGGACTCGCCATGGGCGCGGGCCTGTTCGGCTTCGCCGACGCGCTCCAGCTGCGCAACGGCGGCGAGTCCGTCCACGCGCTGCTCCTGCTGCTCGTCGTCGCACTGGCCGGTATCGCGGCCTGGAAGCTCTACCGCAAGAGCTTCGTACAGGGCGCCGCCAGCGCGGTCGTCGCCGCCGCCATCCTGGTCTGGTACCTCGCCACGGACACCGTGCCCACCGAGTTCGTGAGCGCGACCCCGTACGTCGTCACGCTGCTCGTCCTCTCGCTCTCCGCGCAGCGGCTGCGGATGCCGAAGGCGGACGGCATGCGCTACCGCAAGGGGCAGGGCAAGTGACGCCCACCGCCGGAGCGGGCGCCACCGCCGTGGCCGGGGCCGACTGGGACGCCCTGCGGAGTGCCGCCCGGGAGGCCATGTCCCGGGCGTACGCCCCCTACTCGGGCTACCCGGTCGGCGTCGCCGCCCGGGTCGACGACGGCCGCATGATCGTCGGCTGCAACGTCGAGAACGCCTCGTACGGCATCAGCCTCTGCGCCGAATGCGGACTCGTCTCCCAGCTGCACGCCACCGGCGGCGGCCGGCTGACCCACTTCACCTGCGTGGACGGGGCGGGCGAGATCCTGGTCCCGTGCGGCCGGTGCAGGCAGCTGCTGTACGAGTTCGGCGGACCGGAACTCGTCCTGGAGACCCCGGACGGATTCCGCACCCTCGACGAGATGCTGCCGCAGGCGTTCGGACCCTCGCACCTCGGGTAGCACCCCCGCACCTCGGGTAGCACCCCGCCGGACGGGCCCTGCGGCATCAGGGGCCCGTCCGGCGGCGCTCTCCTCCTCTATGCGCGTAGAGTCAACCGGACCCACGCGCACGCACGTACGTACCGGCCGGAAGGACTCCAGACCATGGACGCCATCTCCGTCATCCGCACCAAGCGGGACCGAGGCGAGCTGACCCCCGAGCAGATCGACTGGGTCATCGACGCGTACACCCGCGGTGAGGTGGCCGACGAGCAGATGTCCGCGCTGGCCATGGCGATCCTGCTGAACGGCATGAACCGTACGGAGATCGCCCGCTGGACCGCCGCCATGATCGCCTCCGGCGAGCGGATGGACTTCTCCGCGCTCTCCCGCCCCACCACCGACAAGCACTCCACCGGCGGCGTCGGGGACAAGATCACCCTGCCGCTCGCCCCGCTGGTCGCCGCCTGCGGAGCGGCCGTGCCGCAGCTCAGCGGCCGGGGCCTCGGCCACACCGGCGGCACGCTCGACAAGCTGGAGTCCATCCCCGGCTGGCGCGCCCACCTCACCAACGCCGAGATGCTGAACGTCCTCGACACCACCGGCGCCGTCATCTGCGCGGCGGGCGACGGACTGGCCCCCGCCGACAAGAAGCTGTACGCGCTCCGCGACGTCACCGGCACCGTCGAGGCGATCCCGCTGATCGCCAGCTCGATCATGTCGAAGAAGATCGCGGAGGGCACCGGCGCACTTGTCCTGGACGTCAAGGTCGGCTCCGGCGCCTTCATGAAGACCATCGAGGACGCCCGCGAACTCGCCTCCACCATGGTCGCGCTGGGCACCGACAGCGGTGTGCGCACGGTCGCCCTCCTCACCGACATGGCCACCCCGCTCGGCCTGACCGCGGGCAACGCCCTGGAGGTCCGCGAGTCGGTCGAGGTACTGGCCGGCGGCGGCCCGAAGGACGTCATCGACCTCACCCTCGCCCTCGCCCGCGAGATGCTGGACGCGGCCGGGCTCAAGGACGCGGAGCCGGAGAAGGCCCTCGCGGACGGCTCCGCGATGGACGTCTGGCGCCGGATGATCTCCGCCCAGGGCGGCGACCCCGACGCCACCCTCCCGGTCGCCCGCGAACAGCACATCGTGACGGCCCCCGCCTCCGGCGTCCTCACCCGCCTCGACGCGTACGACATCGGCGTCGCCGCCTGGCGCCTCGGCGCGGGCCGCGCCCGCAAGGAGGACCCGGTCCAGGCGGGCGCGGGCGTCGAGCTCCACGCCAAGCCGGGCGACACGGTGACGGCCGGCCAGCCGCTGCTGACGCTGCACACGGACACCCCGGAGAAGTTCGAGTACGCGCTGAAGGCGCTACCCGACTCGTACGACATCGCCCCCTCCGGCACCCCGTTCACCGCCACCCCCGTGGTGCGGGAACGTATCGCCTGACCTGCGGCTTTCCGTACAGCATCCTCGTACGGGTTCCTCGTGCGGGTGAACGGGACCGGTGGGCTGCCGCCGGTCCCGTTCGGCATGCTGGACTCGGTGACGCACCGATAGGAGGAGACCGCCATGAGCGCACTCCCTGTCGACCCCGCACCGGTCTTCGGCCAGGACTGGGACGACCTCGTCCGGATCTGGGAGGAGACGGACGCGCCCGAGGGCTGCAAGGTGGAGATCATCGAGTGGATCGTCACCGTGTCGCCGCCGCCCTCCAAGGACCACAACACCACAGCCGCTCTGCTCCAGCGCAGGCTCTACACCGTCATCCCGGAGGACTGGGGGATCTACCAGACGCTCGGCGTCTCGGTCCCCGGCCGGGCAGGGCTCTACATCCCCGACCTGGTCGTGCTGGAGCGTGCGGCGGCCACCGGGCCGGGCAACCGCGTCCCGGCGGAAGAGGTGCGGCTCGTCGTCGAGATCACCTCGCGGGCCAACGCCGCCCACGACCGGGTCGGCAAGACCCACGGCTACGCGCAGGCCGGCGTCGAGCTCTTCCTCCTCCTCGACCCCTGGCACTCCGGCCGTCCCACCGCCACGCTGTACGGCGAACCGGCGGGCGGCACGTACCGCGTGCTGGACACCGTCGAGTACGGCGAGAAGCTGACGCTGCCCGAGCCCTTCGGCCTGGAGCTGGACACCGGGATCTTCCCCGTGAGCTGAGACGCGCAGCACGGCCGCGATGACTGAGCTGAGCCGCCCGGCGCCGCCGCGATGAGTTTCAGCCGTCGCGGCGGTCTCCCTGGTATGGACCCCCTGCCGCCGGCCGCCCTCGTCGTCACCGGACGCGTCACGCGGGCCGGTGTGCCGCGCCTCTGCGCCGAACTCGAAGCGATACTGGCCGCCTCCGACGCCGCCGTCGTGGACTGCGACGTGGCCGGGCTCGAACGGGCGGACCTGGCCGCCGTGGAGGCCGTCGCCCGGCTGTCGCTGGTCGCCCGCAGATCGGGCGGCAGGCGGCTGCGGCTGTGCGGGACGCCGCCCGAACTGCGGCTGCTGATCGATCTGGTGGGGTTGAGTGACGTGGCAGGTCTCGCAGATACGTCGTCGTGAGCCAGACAGACATCGGGCAGGCGTCGCCCCTATGTCGTGGGACACATGCCCTGCGCGTCGACCTTGAGTTACTCAGCGTGTCGAATCGACCATGCTTGCTGCCTGGCTGGGGGCCGTGGCGATGCAGACAACGGGGCTGATGCCGGTGCGGGGTTGAGCGAGACACACGTGGCGGGTGATCGGTCGGCGCGCCCGCCGTCGTGGCTGACTTTCTGTGGCAGGGGCCAGAACTCCCACAGCCATGGGCCCGGCACGCGCGTGAGGGCCCGTCCCTGCCGGGGCTGACGTGTGCGGGGGAGCCTCGATCGGCTGCGCCCGACAGGGACGGGAGTCGGGTGGGTCAGCGCGGTGCGGCACCTGGGCGATCGACGCGGGTCACGTCTGGCGCCAGGTCCGCCAGGGGCGGGTGATGATCTCCCGGTAGGTGTGGTGGGACGGGTTCTTGCCGCAGTGCCGCAGTACCCAGTTCTGCGGTTCGGCGAAGTCCTCGCTTGCCGCTGAGGTCTCTCCGTCCACGGCGCACTGCATCGCATACAGGACCGGCTCCGCGTCCGGCTCGCGGTCGGGCTGGAGCGTCCAGGTCTCGTATCGCAGGACCGAGCGAGGGGTCACCGTCCCCACCTCCGGTTGGCCACGGCCACCTTCGCGCTCAGCTCCTCCGCCGGAGTCGGCGTACGTACGTCCTCGTGCGGCACGTCCCACTCCCGGCCGCCGTGCGGCGGCCGAAGCTGCACGCGCGTCCCCACATGCCCCATCACCACGCCCACCTTGCCGTTCCGCCGGTCGACCACCAGGGCGCCGGCATCGGGCGAGACGGTGTGCCCGTCGGCATCAGGGGTGGGGGCCGTCATCGTGACCACCCCGGCAAGGCGGCGCGCGACCGGGCGTCCAGTCGCAGGGCGGGAACACGGGGGGTGGCACTCATTCGCACGGTGACGCTCCTCGGCGGCGTTGATGCCCCTGGGCCTGTTGGTGCCGCAGGGTCGGCACCCGATCCTCACGCCGGTCACCGGGACGAAGGAACCTCCACCAAACTCCACTTCGGGACGTCCCACGCCGTGTAGAACGTCCCTAGTGCCGTCCTGAGGCGAAGGGGGAGACTCGTGCCGAACGAGAAGCTACGAGCCGTCATGGCGGCGGGAGGCTGGACGTACGCGACCCTTGCCCAGGAGGTCGAGGTCGACCCCAAGTCGGTCGAGCGCTGGGTGAACCTCGGGCGTATCCCACGCCGTGCCACCGCCCTCCAGGCGGCCAAGGCCCTGGGAGAAGACGTGCACGCACTCTGGCCGGCACTCCGCCAGGCCCGCCCCGCCCGCGCCATCAGCCCCGAACTGGTCGCGCTCTACGAACAGCGGGCCGACCTCCCTGTGTCGACGTTCACCGACCTGATGGCCCAGGCCCGGGAACGGATCGACATCCTCGTCTACGCGGCCGTCTTCCTCCACGAGGCGTACCCGCGGCTGAACGAACTCCTCACCGAACGCGCCGCCGAAGGCTGCACCGTCCGCATCGCGATCGGGGACCCCGACAGCGACAACGTGCAAGCCCGCGGCCAGGAAGAGCGGTTCGGCCACGGCATCGAATCCCGCTGCCGCCTCGCCCTCATGCACTACAGCCCACTCGCCGCCACCCTCGGCATCGAAGTCCGCACCCACAGCACCACGCTCTACAACTCCCTCTACCGCGCCGACGACCAGCAACTCGTCAACGCACACGTCTGGGGGGTCAACGCCTACGCCGCGCCCGTGTGGCATCTTCGCCGACACGAGACAGGCGGCATGTTCGACACCTACGCCGACAGCTTCGACGCCGTGTGGGCGACCGCAACCCCCGTACGAGAGGAAGGCTGACCGTGGCCCGCACCGAGTACTACGACGACCCCAACGCGCCCAAGCCGAACAGCATGGTCGTCGCCGCATCCGCCGTCGTCACCGACGACCACGGGCGCATCCTCCTCCAGCGCCGCCGCGACAACGACCTATGGGCGCTGCCCGGGGGCGGCATGGACCTCACCGATTCCCTGCCAGGCACGGCCGTCCGCGAGGTCAAGGAAGAGACCGGCCTCGACGTGGAGATCACCGGCCTGGTCGGCACCTACACCGACCCCAAACACATCATCGCCTACACCGACGGCGAGGTCCGCCGCCAGTTCAACGTCTGCTTCACCGCCCGCATCACCAGCGGCCAACTGGAGATCTCCGACGAATCCACCGAACTCCGGTTTGTGCCGACGGAAGAGATCGAACAGCTGCCGATGCACCACACCCAACGACTCAGGCTCCAGCACTTCCTGGAACAGCGCGAGAGGCCGTACCTGGGCTGAACCGCCTGACGGCAGTAGCGACGGCAAAAACCCCGCACAACCACGGACACCCACGGGAAGAATTCAGGAGCCCCTCGCGCGCCCCGACCGGGTCCGGCACAACGGCCGCTTGGACCCGGGGGGCTGCGGCCCGATGGCGTCCGCGAGCAGGGCGAAGGTGGTAGACGGGGCGGGGTGTGAGGTGCAGGAGCTGACCTCTGCCGGCGGGGCCGACGTAGCGGCCCGGTCCTTGTTCGCCGGACTCGGCCCTTCCTGACGCGACCACGCCACCCGCGTGCGGGCATCGCGGGTGCCCGCTGGGGTTGCGCGACAGTCCTCAGGCGCCGACGTCGCCGTCGCCGTCGCGCAGGGAACGAACCATGCTCCGCAGAATCCGGAACGCACCCGACTGCTCTTCCTCTGTCATGCCGGCCAGCATTCTGACCTCGACGGACCGGACCGCCACGGTCGCCTTCTCCAGGTTCCGGCGGCCGCTCGGTGTGAGCCGCGCCGGAAGGACCTTCCCGACGCGCTCCTCCTGCGGCCTGGTCACGTGGCCCTCGCGCTCCAGGGTCTGGAGCAGCACGTTCATCGACTGCCGCGTGACGAACGCGCCCCGTGCCAGCTCGGAGTTCGACAGGCCCGGCCGTTGGGCCAGCAGTTCCAGGCAGGAGTAGTGCGTCACGGTCATCCCGAGTGGCCGCAGCACCTCCTCCATGGCTATGCGCAGGGCGCTCGAAGCCTCTTTCAGCAGGTAGCCCAGTGACTTGTCCAGGTCGATGCCGGTGTCGTTTTGACTCATGTCAGGAGTCTGACATACATTGGTCTATGTCAGGAATCTGACACGAAGAGAAGGAGTACCCCATGCCCGCCACCGGCCCCGACTTCATCTCGCTCCAGGTCCGCGACCTCGACGCGTCGCAGGCGTTCTACGAGCAGTACCTCGGACTCGTCCGCTCGCAGGCCGGACCTCCGCACGCCGTCGTCTTCGAGACGAAGCCGATCGCGTTCGCACTCCGGGACATCGTTCCCGGCACCGATCTGGCATCCGTCGCTCAGCCCGGCATCGGTGCCGCGATCTGGCTCCACGCCACCGATGTCCAGGCCATTCACGACGCTCTCGTCGCCGACGGCCGGACCATCGTCACCGCGCCGGTCGACGGCCCGTTCGGCCGGACGTTCACCTTCGCCGACCCCGACGGATACCGGATCACCCTCCATGACCGCGCCTGAGGCGAACAGCTCGCCCCGGGGACCGGAACACCGCCCGCCTACTCGTCCGCCTCGCGCCAGCCGTCCCTGACGGTCACCGTCGAGCACTGGACCACGGACAGACGGGCCTCGGCGCTCACGGTCTTCGAGGGGACGCTCGGAAACGGCGACGGGGAGGGCGACGAGGAAGGACCGACACCGGAACCGGCCCCGGATCGGGCCCCGTCGCAGAAGCCGGCGTCCCCCATCTCCGGCTGCGGTCCCGGCTCCGCGTCGGAGGCCGGTGGCGCGACACGGCCGGGACCGGAGGTGGCGGCCGGTTCACCGAGCCACTGGCTGACCCCCCAGCCGCCCGCCACGGCCACGGCCCACGCCGCGACCAGGCCGTACGTCGCACCCCGGCCGAGCCGTCGGCTCATGCCGCGTCGGCGTCGAGGTGATCGGGCAGCCCGAACAGCGGGAACCAGCGCGGGGTGTCCAGGAAGCAGTGCATCCCGGTGATCGCACCGTCCGAGATGTCGATGACCTGTACCGCCCACGGCACGAACCCCGGCCCGTCCGGATTCGGCTTGTAGTGGGCGAAGGCGGGGGTGCCGTTCGCGGAGGTGGCCACCAGCCGGGAGCCCGCGCAGGCCGCACCGATCGAGGTCATGAATCCGGTGATGTCGTCGTGCCCCTGGAGCCAGAGGTCGAATGGCGGCATCGTCATGATCGCGTCCTCGTGGAGGAGCGCCGTCAGCGCCTTCATGTCGTAGCCCTCGAAGGCCGCCACGTACCGCTCCAGGAGCTTGCTCTGCTCCTCGTCCAGCGGGTCGGCGGCGTCGGCCGTGGTGCCCTGGTGCTCACTGAGCGTCGCCCGCGCCCGCTGGAGGGCGCTGTTGACCGAGGCGACCGAGGTGTCGAGCAGCTCGGCGACCTCGCTGGCCTTCCACGCGAGCACCTCGCGCAGGATGAGGACGGCCCGCTGCTTGGGCGGCAGATGCTGCAACGCCGCGACGAACGCGAGCCGTACGGACTCGCGCGCCACCGCCGCCTCCGCCGGGTCCGCGACGGACGGCAGGATCCGCCCGTCCGGCATCGGCTCCAGCCAGGTGTTCTCCGGCAGTGGATTGAGCGCGGCCTGCGCGAGCGGCGTGGGACCGGAGAGATCCACCGGCCTGGCCCGCTTGTTGCCCGCGTTCAGCATGTCGAGACAGACGTTCGTCGCGATCCGGTACAGCCAGGACCGCAGCGAGGAACGCCCCTCGAACTTGTCGAAGTTGCGCCAGGCACGCACCAGCGTGTCCTGGACCGCGTCCTCCGCCTCGAAGGCCGAACCGAGCATCCGGTAGCAGTACCCGGTCAGCTCGGTCCGGTGTCCTTCGAGGCGGCTGTCGACATCGCCCGCCGTCGCCGTCAGATCACCCATTGCGTCGCTCCACCCCTGTCGCGCCGTGACACCGCTCACTCCAGCACTTCGGAAGCTACCCCAGGGCACTGACAACGGGGGCGGGAAGAGCGGAAAGCGGTCACGTACCGAGCTTGCGCCCGTACACGAAGACGTCGTCGCCGTTCTTGAGCAGTTTCCAGTATGACTTCGCGTCGGCGGTGCGCATGTTGACGCAGCCGTGCGACCCCGGCGGGTTCCACATCTTCACGCCCACCGCGTGGAACGCCTCCCCGCCGTCGAAGAACTGGGAGTACGGCATCGCGGAGTGGTAGATCGACGACACGTGGTTGATGTGGCGCCAGTAGATCTTCTTCGCGCCGGTACGGGTCTCGTATCCGTCCCGCCCGGTCCGCACCGGCACCGGCCCGAACTTCAGCTTGCTGCCGTCCTGGATCCAGCTGATCTGCCGGGTCAGGTCCACGCAGGCGATGCGGCCCTTGTTGGTGGGGCACTTCTTCGCCTTGTTCGGGTTCTTCCCGGCCGCCTTCTGGGCGGTGAGCGTCTGCATGGTGCGCCAGGTGACCGGCCCGGCGTACCCGAGGGTGGGCGTGACCCCGTAGGTGCTCTGGAACGACCGGATCGCCTTGCAGTCGGCCGCGGACTGCTTGCCGTCCACGGTCCGGTGCAGGTACTTCTCGACCTGCTTCTGGTACGGGCCCTTGGACGCCGTGCAGGACGCCGCCTGCGCGGACGTGCCGGTGCCGAGGACGAACGCCGGTATCGCGGTCAGGCCCGCGACGGACAGCACGAGCCCACGCCGCAGCCGGACGCCCGATATGCCCTTAATATTCTTCATGTTCCCTTTGACTCTCATATGCCCCAACTCCCCTTCGCGCGCAGTGCGGTGATTCCGCCTGCTAGACGTGCGGAGGGGAGTGGTTGGTTGTGCGCCGTATGTCTCAGTTCTGTACGGCTCGGTTCTGTGCGTCTCAGTGCTGGACGGACAGAACCGCTGCGGACCGGCGCTGCTCGACCCGCGCCGCCCGCGTCCCGTACAGCGTGATCGAGACGACACCGAGCACCGCGAGCAACCCCAGTGTGACCGTGCCCGCCCAGCCGCCCGCGTGGAAGGCGACCGCGCCGAGCGTGCCGCCCGCGCTGGAGCCGAGGTAGTACGCCGACTGGTAGAGCGCCGACGCCTGGGCCCGGCCCCTGGTCGCCGTACGGCTGACGGACGAGGAGGCGACCGCGTGCCCGGCGAAGAAGCCCGCCGTGATCAGGACCAGTCCGCCGAGCACCGCCGCCAGCTGGTCGGCCAGCGAGAGCAGCAGGCCGGCGGCGGTGGTGGAGACGGCGAGGTACAGCGCGCCCCGGCGTCCCATCCGTGCCACGAGCTTCCCCGCAGCGGCGGAGGAGACCGTACCGACCAGGTAGACGAGGAATATCGAGCCGACGACGCCCTGCGGAAGGTTGAACGGCGCCTCCACCAGCCGGTAGCCGATCACCGTGTAGACCGCGCCGAACACCGTCATGAACAGCGCGCCGATCGCGTACAGCCGGCGCAGCAGCGGATCGGCGAGGTGCCCGCCGACGGTCCTGGCGAGGGCCTTCGGGTTCAGCGAGCCGGGGGTGAAGTGCCGGGCCCTGGGGATCATGAAGTGGAAGACGACGGCGCAGGCGACGGCCAGCAGTCCGACGGAGCCGAGCGCGGCCCGCCAGCCCCACAGCTGGGCGACCCAGCCGGTGAGGATGCGGCCGCTCATCCCGCCGATGCTGTTGCCGGCCACGAACAGTCCGATCGCCGCGACCAGCGCCTTGGGCCGGACCTCCTCCGCGAGGTACGCCATCGCGGACGCGGGCAGTCCGGCCAGCGCGGCGCCCTGCACGGCCCGCAGCGCGATCAGCCAGCCGAGCGACGGAGCGAACGGCACGAACAGCCCGACCACGACCGCGACCGTCAGCGAGGCGGTCATCATCTGCCGCCGCCCGAACCGCTCGGACAGCGCGCTGAGCGGCAGCACGAACAGCGCCAGCGCACCCGTCGCCGCCGAGACCGTCCAGCTCGCCTGCCCGGCCGTGGCGCCGAAGGACGCGGAGACGGCGGGCAGCAGCGCCTGGGTGGAGTAGAGGAGCGCGAAGGTCGCGACCCCGGCGGCGAAGAGCGCGAAGCTCATCCGGCGGTAGCCGGGCCCACCGGGTTCGAGCCGGTCCGCGGTGGCGGTCCGGTCTGCGGTCACGGTGCTTACGGGGGACGACTGGGTCGAGGCGGCCACGACGATGGTGGACGCCCCGGTACTGGCGGGAGGCATGCACAGAACGTAGGCCGCCCCCCGTTCATGCGTCCAATGCACAAACAGCCGATAATCAATCCCATGGCGCATCAGCACAGCTCACAGCCGCGGCTGTCACCAAGCAGTTACGAAGAAGACATCCGCGCGGTCCTCGCACCACGCCTCGCCTACTTCGAGGCGGTCGCCCGCCACGAGCATGTGACGCGGGCCGCACAGGAGCTGGGCGTCCCGCAGTCCACGCTCTCCCGGGCCATGGTCCGACTGGAACAGGACCTGGGGGTCTCGCTGTTCGCCCGCAAGGGCCGCACGGTCTCCCTCACCCCGGCCGGCCGCACCTTCCTCGGCTCCGCGGAACGGGCCCTCGCGGAGGTGGAGAAGGCCGCCGACTCGGTACGGGCGGACGCCGACCCCACCGCGGGCAAGGTCGCCTTCGGCTTCCTGCACACCATGGGCTCGGAGACCGTCCCCGCCCTGATCCGCGCCTTCCGCGCCGACCACCCCCTGGTCCGCTTCCAGCTCGTCCAGAACTACGGCGAGGCCATGATCGAACGCCTCCGCGCGGGCGGCCTCGACCTCTGCCTCACCTCACCCGTCCCGGACGCCCCCGACCTGGTGGCCCGACGCCTGGACGAACAACGCCTGCGCCTGGTCGTCCCCGACGACCACCGCCTCGCCACCCGCCGCCGGGTCCGCCTGGCGGAGGCCGCCGACGAAACGTTCGTCACCCTGGAACCCGGCTACGGCCTGCGCCGCATCACGGACGACCTCTGCGCGGAGGCGGGCTTCGTCCCTCGCGTCGCCTTCGAGGGCGAGGAGGCGGAGACCCTGCGCGGCCTGGTCGCGGCCGGACTGGGCGTGGCCCTCCTGCCCCCTCCGGCGGTGGCCCGCCCGGGGGTCGTGGAGCTGACGGTGACGGCACCGCGGGCCGCTCGGGAGATCGGCGTGGCCTGGCTGGACGGCCACCCGGACACCCCGCCGGTCGCGGCGTTCAAGAAGTTCCTGCTGTCGCGAAGGGGGCACCTGCTGCCGGAGTGAAGAGGCCCTCCGGCCGCGGATGCCCCCGCACGCTACGGCCGCTGCTTGGCCTTGTCGACGACGGCCCAGCTGTCGAGGTACGAGAGCTGGACGTACCGCTTCATGTCCGCACCGTCACCCGAGGTGCGCTCGTCACGGAAGCCCAGGAACCGGTGCGTCCGTGGTTCGAAGATGAAGAATCCGCCGTACCCGCCCTTTCCCGAGGGGATCGTCGGGTCGTCGTACGTGATGGCCACCCCCGTACGGCCCTTGGCGTCCTTCTGGTTCGGCACGGCCCGCACGCCGGGCACCATGCCCAGTGCCTCGTACGCCGCCGGGCGCAGCCCCTCGGGCATCACCGGGACCAGCTTGAGCAGCCCGGCGAGTGAGAAGTGGATGTCCGACCACTCCTGCTCCGTGATGTCGTCGAGCGAGTCGTTCCTGTCGTCGGGCCCGGTCTTGTGCAGGAACGAGAGGATCAGCTTCTCGGGGTCGGTCGGCAGCTTCCGCAGCGTGCCCCAGTCCTGCGGCGGCCACATGCTCTCGTCCTTCTGGAGCGGCGGCGACCACCAGCCGTGGCCGATCTCCATGACCCAGGAGCGCTGCGAGCCGTCCACCGAGCGCCAGTCCTCGTCGACGTAGCTCTTCCTGGCACCGGTCTCCTGGTTCGTCTCCTGGATGATCTCCTTGGTGTAGACGAACTGGTCGTCGCGCGGGCTGACCGCCTTCTCGTGCTTCCGCTCGTACGCCGCCGCGTCGTTGAGCACGGTCCGGGCGCTCACGTTGCGCATGACGGGGGAACTGGTGCCGGGCCCGGCCGCCCGCGCCCCGTCGCCGTCCTTGTCGTGGTCGGGCACGCCGATCAGCACACCGGCGGCGACGGCCGCCGCGATGCCGCCGGTCAGGGCGATGCGCAGGACGGGCCGGCGGCCGGGGCGCGCGGCGGTCCGGTCTGTCGCGGATGTCGTGCTCATCGCGGCGAACAGCCGGGCCCGCGCCCGGTCGCGGGTGGCGTTGTCGAGCGGAGGAGCCTCCGCGTCGTACTCCCTCAACGTGCGCAGTTCATCGATGCCACGGTCACTCATGGGGTGTCTGCCTCTCGGAAGCTGTCGGATCGGCGTGATCGGCCCGATCGGCGTGATCGGGCGTGTGCAGCCCGATCTGCCGGATCTGCCGGATCTGCCGGACGGCCCGGATCTGCCGGACCTGTCGGATCGCATCCACCCAGCGCTTCGCGCAGCCTGCTGCGAGCCCGGTGCAGCCGTGATCTGACGGTGCCGACCGGCACCCCCAGGGCCTGGGCCGCCTCCTCGTAGTCGAGGTCGGCCCAGGCCACCAGCAGTACGACATCGCGGTGCCGGGCCGAAAGCCCGGACAACGCGGCCGCCAGTTCCCGGCGCACCCCTGTAGCGCCGGCTCTGGCGACCGCGAGGTCCGCGACCGGTTCCTCGTGTTCCACCGGCTCCGGCACCCTGGCGAGCGCCTTGAAGCGGCGCGCCTCCGATCTGCGGTGCCGGCTCACGAGGTTGGTGGTGATGCCGAACAGCCACGGCCGGGCATCGCCGCGCGAGAGGTCGTACGTATGGCGTCGCTGGAAGGCGGTCGTGAACGTCTCCGCCATCAGATCCTCCGCCGCCTCCGGTCCGAGCCGCCGCGCCGCGTAGCGGTGCACGGCGTCGGCGTACCGGTCGAAGAGGACGGCGAACAGCTCGGGCTCATCCCGGGACCGCTCGATCACCTGGGCGTCGGTCTCCTCGCGCTCCGCGTCGCGGGTGCGGACGCCCGGGGGTTCGACGGTCATCGGGGCTCCATTCATCGGTCTGAATACCTCGAAGGCTCGGGCTTGATCGGTTCTTACACCTGTACTTCGCCGCAGGCCGGATTCGAGTTCCATCCCGTGCCGTCACGTCTGTCCCGCCGCCCTCGCTACCGCTTGAACGTCACCTCCTTCGAGTCCTTGTCGCGGTCGTACGTGCCCGCGAAGCCCCAGTTCTTCCAGCCGCCGTCGCCGTTGTTGATGATCGTGCCGTTCTTGATCGAGAAGATGTCGACGCCGTCCACCACCGCGAGGTGTTCGAGGCCGGAAACCCCGGAGAAGGAGAGGTCGTTGAAGTTCTTCACCGCGATGATGTTCGTGTCGGGGAAGGCGCGGCTGTACTCGTCGATCAGCGACTGGTTCAGCTCGGCGTCGTCGCCCGGTGCCTTGCCGTCGTAGTCGGTGCCGGGGTACGTCCCGTCGGTGTACTTCGGGGCGCCGTCGTTGAAGTCGACGGACTCCGATCCGGTGGTGATCGAGTCGGCGTCCAGGTCGGCGGGTTCGGGCTTCTCGAAGGTGGCCTCCGAGCCGTCGCGGGTGAAGTCGCCGTAGTACGCCCAGTTGGTGTACCCGCCGTCGCCGTCGTTGCGATACGTCCCCTTGTCGAAGACGTAGACGTCGAACACCGCGCGGCCCGAGGCGATGTCGTCGCCGGTCTCCTCGTCGTGGTACTCGTTGGAGTTCAGCCGGTACCTGCTCTCGTTGATGAACGAGTCCGGCTTGTCGACCCAGTGCGACGACTGCTCCGAGTGCATGGCGACCACGTTGTAGTCCGGGTAGCAGCGGCGCATGTCGTTCACGAGCATCCGGACCGCCTGGGCCGAACCCTCGTTGTCCAGCGGGGAGTACGTGTCGTAGTAGCGGCTCCGGTCGGGCGGCTCCTGGCCCTCGATCTGGCAGCCCTCGTCACCGGGCTTCCAGTCCTTCTTCCGCTTGGGGCGGGGCGGTTCGCCGAACGTGACCGTGCGCTTGTCCTCGCTGACGTCGAACACGCCCTTGAACGCCCGGTTCTTCCATCCGAGGTCGGCGTCGTCCGCCCAGGTGAACGTGCCGGTCCTGAAAGCGTAGACGCGGTACGTCGTGCCGCTGATCTCGACGGTCTGGATCATCGCCGCGCCGTCCATCTGCTGGAGGTTTCCCTCGTGCGGCTGCGCGATGACGATGTTGTAGTCGGGGAGGCAGTAGGAGAGGTCGTCGAGCGCCTGCTTGACCCGCTTCTCCTTGTTCTTCTCGTTGTTGATCTTGTCGATGATGAAGTTGACGAGGTACGAGTAGCCCCAGGCGGCGGCCGTGCTGACGGGGCCGTTGCCGGGGACGGAGACCGAGGAGTTCGACGAGCGCTCCCTCGGCTCGAAGCAGAGGCTGGGGAGCGCGTTCCCCTTGTTCTCGTCGGGCTTCTCGGAGGGCTTGTCGTCGGGTTCGTCGTCGGGTTCGTCGTCGGGCCCGCCATCCGTGGCGCCGGTGGTGTCGGTCCCGCTGTCGCTGACAGCGTTGTCATCGCCGCACTCGCCGCCGCCGCCCGTCGTCGCCGCGATGCGGCAGATCTGCTCGTGCGCGGAGCCGGTGACGTCGCCGCCGATGCTGACGGCCACCATCGAGCCGACCACCGCGACGACGATGCCCAGCACGGCCAGGTACTCGATCGCGCTCTGCCCCGTGCTCGTGCGTACGCCTCGGCGTATCCGATCGCTGCGTTCCACGCGTCACCTCGTCGTGCCTCGCCCGGGTCCCCGTGGGCGGGACACCCGCCGGGACCCGAACGGTAACGACGGCACGGGGGCCCACGGACAGTGCCCGAAGGCCCATCCCCGGGCCCAAAACGCGGGGCCCACATCCCGGGGTCCATATCGCGGGGCAGGGCCCGTGGGACAGGGCTCGCGGGGCCAGGTCAAGCGGGTGGCTCAGTGCTGGACCAGGCCGCCGACCGGGACGGGACCCACATGGCCGGTCGCGGGGGCGGTGCGCGCGAGGGCGAGGCCGATGTCGACGAGCGAGGACCGGCGCAGGGCGGCGACATCGGGGAACGGTGTCCAGACGGACTCGGCGATCTCGCCGTTCGGCTCGGGCCGCAGCCGGCCGCCGGTGATGCGGACCCGGTAGAAGACACCGACGTTCTGGTGCCTGCCCCCGTACCGTGCCTCGGCCGCGGAGATCACCCGTGAGTCCACCCCCAGCAGGCTCTCGACCACCGCCGTGCAGCCGGTCTCCTCCGCGACCTCCCGGATCACCGCGTCGAACGGATCCTCCCCGTGCTCGACCCCGCCGCCCGGAAGGGTCCAGGTGCTCTTCCCGTCCGAGGACACATGACGGGCGACCAGCACCCGCCCGTCCTCGACACAAACGGCGTACGCCGCCAGCCGGAAACTCATGCCGCCCCCACCTCTTTCGAACCGGTCGGTTCCTCAGCGTCCCAGCGACTTCCCGAACCCCGCCGCCAGCGGCATCCGCAGCCCCAGCGGCGGCGGGGCCGCCAGCGCGTCGGCCACCGGGCGGGCGTAGGCGTGCCCGAAGAGCGCGCCCCGGACGAAGTCCGCCGCGAGGGCGGCCACTTCGCCGCGGTGCTGGCGCAGGCCGTGGCCGTCGGAGTGGACCTCGAAGCGGCAGGTGTCGCGGTTGGACTTCTTGGCGCGTTCCGCGAGGCGGAAGGAGAGTTCGGGGTCGGCCCCCGCGTCGGTGGTGCCGTGCACCAGCAGGACCTGACGCCCGAGCAGGTGCTTCACCGGCTCCGGCTCCGCGTCCGGCTCCGCGGGCAGCCAGGGGGCCAGCGCGAGGACCGCGCCGACCGCCGGGTGGCCGCCCGCGCGCAGGGCCGCGCGGCCGCCCATGCCGTGGCCGGCCAGGCAGACGGGGACGTCGCCGTAGCGGCGTACCACCTCGTCCACCGCCCATTCGGCGTCCGCCGCGAGCCGCGCCTCCGTCGTGTTCCAGCCGCGGCAGCGGTAGTGGACGACGTGCGCGGTGAGGCCGTCGTCCCGGGCCGCCCGGGTCAGGGCGCGGGCCAGCGGCAGCTGGCGGACGTACGAGACGGCGGAGGGGCGGCGGTACGAGTGGGGCTCGCCGTCCGGGAGCAGCAGAACCACGCCGCTGACCTCGGTAGGTGCTCCGGCCGTTCTGACGGCCCGTCCCAGCCTCGCAGCAGGCAGGGGTAGTGCGCGCTGTGCCATGACGTAACAGTCTCAGAAGGAAGGGTGTACGCCACCCGTATTCGCGGTCACCGTTACGTATCGGCAAGCGGCACGCAGCGGCGCTCTACGCGCGTAGGCGCTAGAGTGCGTGAATGATGAGCCCGACCCTCAATGTGCCCGGCCAGGATCAGATCCGGCGTGCGCCCAAGGTCCTTCTCCACGACCACCTCGACGGCGGCCTGCGCCCCGGGACGATCGTCGACCTCGCCGCGGCGACCGGATACGAAGGACTCCCGGAGACCGAGCCGGACAAGCTCGGCAACTGGTTCCGGGAAGCCGCCGACTCCGGTTCGCTGGAGCGGTACCTGGAGACGTTCGCCCACACCTGCGCCGTCATGCAGACCCGTGACGCGCTCGTCAGGGTCGCCGCCGAGTGCGCGGAGGACCTGGCCGCCGACGGGGTCGTGTACGCCGAGATCCGCTACGCCCCCGAGCAGCACCTCGAAGCCGGGCTGAGCCTCGAAGAGGTCGTCGAGGCGGTCAACGAGGGCTTCCGGGAGGGCGAGGCGCGGGCCCGCCGGGACGGCAACCGGATCCGGGTCGGCGCCCTCCTCACCGCGATGCGGCACGCGGCCCGCTCGCTGGAGATCGCCGAACTCGCCAACCGCTACCGGGAACAGGGCGTCGCCGGCTTCGACATCGCGGGCGCGGAGGCGGGCTTCCCGCCCACCCGGCACCTCGACGCCTTCGAGTTCCTCAAGCGCGAGAACAACCACTTCACCATCCACGCGGGCGAGGCCTTCGGGCTGCCGTCGATCTGGCAGGCCATCCAGTGGTGCGGCGCCGACCGGCTCGGCCACGGCGTCCGCATCATCGACGACATCGAGGTCGCCGAGGACGGCGGCGTGAAGCTGGGGCGCCTCGCCTCCTACGTACGGGACAAGCGCATCCCGCTGGAGCTGTGCCCGACCTCGAACCTGCAGACCGGCGCCGCCGCCTCGTACGCCGAGCACCCCATCGGGCTGCTGCGCAAGCTGCACTTCCGGGCCACGGTCAATACGGACAACAGACTTATGAGTGGCACCAGCATGAGCCAGGAATTCGAGAAGCTGATCGAGACTTTCGGATACACGCTCGATGACATGCAGTGGTTCACAGTCAATGCGATGAAATCAGCATTCATTCCTTTCGATGAACGTCTGGCGATGATCAATGACGTCATCAAGCCCGGATATGCCGAGCTGAAGTCCGAATGGCTCTTCGAGCAGACCGCTGCGACCAGCGTGTCCACGTCCGTGGCCGGCTGAACGAACGCTCCACGACACACGGCCGGGACGGTATGTCCCGGCCGTTTTCGCGTCTTTTCGATGTTTGCGGGAAGGCCCGGAGCTGGCTACGTTGCAGAGCCGCTCACATCCCCTTCCCCAAGGATGAAATTCACATGAAGAAGTCTGCTGCCAGGACTCTCGGCGTCGCCGCTCTCGGTGCCGCGTTCGCCGCTGCCGCCGCCGGTACCGCGTCGGCCGCCGCACTGCCGCTCGACACCGCGACCGGCGCCCTGCCCGTCGTCGGCTCTCTGGCCAACGCCACCTCGACGCTGCCGGTCACGGACACCGCCACGAACCTCCTCGGCACCAGCCAGGCCAAGACCGTCAAGGACGTCACCGCCCCCGCCAAGGGTCTCCTCGGCGGTCTCCCCACCGGCGGCATGAAGACCGGCGGCCTGAACCTCAACGGCGTGCCGCTCGGCCGCTGACCCGTACCGCACACGCCTGTGGGCGGGCCCCCGACCGGGGTGCCCGCCCACAGGCATGTGTACGGGGGCTACCAGGCCGCGGTGGACGACGACGAGCGCTCCTGGGGGAGCAGCACCCACAGCGCCAGGTAGAGCAGGAACTGCGGGCCCGGCAGCAGGCACGAGACGAGGAAGATGACGCGCATGGTCCCCGCGGAGGTGCCGAAGCGCCGGGCCAGCGCCGCGCACACTCCACCGATCATGCGTCCGTCACGGGGGCGGGCAAGTGCGGCCATGGTGGGCTCCTTCGCGAACCGTTGCTGGAGGGAGCGGCCTGTCGCGCTCCCCGTGCCGGGAGCGGCCTGTCCGTTCCCGATGTATCCAGGATGGCTCCTACGACGGGGCCGGGCATCGCTCTACGGGGCGATGCCGACCCCGGAAATCGTCGGGGTCGACCCCTGAGGGACCTCGCGCCCTGCCGGCACCGGAACCCGGATCCGGCGCTGCTCGCGGCGGCGCAGCCGGGCCCGGCCGGCGGGGACGAACAGCGCGTGGGCGAGTGCCACGCCGACGGTGTTCAGGATCAGCGAGTCGACGTCGACGACCTGGCCGGGCACACCGGTCTGGCCCAGCTCGATGGCCAGCGAGATCAGTGCCCCGGCCGCGACGGTACGGGCGAGCGAGGCCAACGGCGAGACGAACAGCCGGCCGCCGGCCATCGGGAGCAGTACGCCCAGCGGCGCCAGCAGCAGCAGGCCCCCGCCGATCCGACGGGTGGCGGTCACCGGGCCCAGAGTCAGGTCCGCCTTGATACCGGCGAACGGCTGGAGGTTGGCGGCGGTCATCCACGGCACGTCCAGCGGGCGGAGAGTGAGCCACCCGACGAGCAGCAGATGCGCGAGGAGGAGTGATACTCCGGCCGCGCGGAAGCGGATGACGGCCTGGCCGTCCGAACCTTGACGCACGTTCCCCAAGACGCGGGCAGCGGCAGGATCGGTTCCGCTCCCCCGGGGGAGACATGGCTCACCGTGCGGCAGGTCAAGGCGGCGCGCTCAGGGCAGCCGGAGCGCGCCCAGCGTCGGTACGGCCTTGGGCCTGGCCTTCGTCTCCGCGGTGCACAGATAGCCGCGCGGCGCGTACGCCCCCGGGCCGCCGAGCAGCACCGTGCCGCCCCGGACGAGCGCTTCGCTCTCCGTGTACGTACAGACGATCTGGGCCAGCGCCTCGGCCGTCAGGTCCTCCGGCTGCTCGCTGAGCCGCAGCGCGTCCTTCGGGTCGCCCGCACGGGGGCCGCTCACCCGCAGTGTCGACGGGACGTCCGTGGCGAAGCCCGCCTGCCGCTCGGGGTCCGGGGGCTCCTCGCTCAGTTCGTCCAGGAGAGCCCCGGCGAGCGTGAGCCGGCCGGCCTCCGCCTCCTTGACCGGGACCGTGCGGTCGACCGCGACCAGCTGCGAGTTGCAGACCAGGTAGACCTCCGCGCCGATGCTCTGCCCCGGCTGCGCGCTGCTGTCCTGCGCGGGCATGTCGCACGGCACCCGGGACGGCGCGGGCCCGGCGTCCACCGGTACCGAGGTCGTCCTGATCCCGCAGCCCGCGGCCAGTATCGCGCAGAGCGCGGCCCCGGCCACCGCCGCGACGGGGCGCCGCTTCCGGCGTTCGCTGGACATCACGTCGCGTCGTCCTCCTGGTCCGGGGTCTGGGCGTCGTCGTCCTCTGCGGTGCTGTTCAGCCCCTCGGCGTCGCGCGGCAGGCGCAGTACGAACACGGCGCCGTCGCCGTCCGGTGAGTTCGCGGCGGTGATGTCACCGCCGTGGATGTGCGCGTTCTCCATGGCGATCGACAGGCCGAGACCGCTGCCCTCGGAACGCGGCCGGGAGGCGCTGGCCTTGTAGAAGCGGTCGAAGACATGGGGCAGTACGTCCTCGGGGATGCCGGGACCGTGGTCGCGGACCTCGATGACCAGCTCGTCGCCCTCGGTCCTGACCGTGACCCGGACCGGCGAACCGCCGTGCTTCAGGGCGTTGCCGATCAGGTTCGCCAGGATGACGTCGAGCCTGCGCGGGTCGAGGCGGACCATCATGCCGCGCTCCGCGTCCAGGTCCACCGCGTCCAGCCAGGCCCGCACGTCTATGCAGGCCGTCACCTGGTCGGCCACGTCCACGGTGTCCAGGACGAGCCGGGCCGTGCCCGCGTCGAAGCGGGTGACCTCCATCAGGTTCTCCACCAGGTCGTTGAGCCGCCGGGTCTCGCTGACCACCAGGTGCACGGCCGGCGCGATCATCGGGTCCAGGCTGTCGGCCTCGTCCTCCAGCACCTCGGCGACCGCGGTGATCGCGGTGAGCGGGGTGCGCAGCTCGTGCGACATGTCGGCGACGAACCGGCGGCTGGACTCCTCCCGCGCGGTCATGTCCGCGACCTTCTTCTCCAGCGAACTCGCCGTTCTGTTGAACGTCCGCGAGAGATCGGCCAGTTCATCGGTGCCGGACACCGTGAGCCGGGTGTCGAGCTTGCCCTCGCCCAGCTTGCGGGCGGCGTCACCGAGCCGCTGTACCGGACGCAGCACGGTCGTCGCGGCGGCCTGCGCGAGCAGCGCGGAGCCGACCAGGGCGAGCGCGGTGGCGATCCCCAACGACCAGGCGAGGGAGTTGAGATCCTGCCGCTCCTGGTCGAGCGACTTGAGCATGTACCCGGTCGGGCCGCCGCCGATGATCTTCGTACCGCCGACGAGGTACGGGGTGCCGCGGATCGAGGTCCGCTGCCAGAACAGGTGGTACTGGTACTTGTTGCCCGCCTTGACCGGCTGCTTCTTGGCGACCTGATTCTGGAGCGACTGCGGCACGTCGTCCCGGGTGAAGGTGTCCACGTCGGAGGTGCCGACGATCGGCTTGCCCGGATCGCGCTCGTCGATCAGCAGCACGCTGTAACCGGGGCTGCTGCTCGCCATCTGCGCGGCGGCGTGCTCCAGATCGTCCTTGGTGGGACGGGGCGGCAGCGAGGCCGCCCGGTTCTGCATCTCCTGGCGGAAGTCCCCGAGCGCCGAGTCCTGGGTACGGGTCAGCACCGCCTCGCGGTTCAGCCAGTACGCGATCCCGGACGCGGACACCGCGGCGGTCAGCGCCACCAGCGCGAACACGACGACGAGCCGCAGCCGCAGGCTGGTCCAGCGGAGCCCGGCGAGCAGGCCCCGCCGCACAGCCGTGCTCACTGCGGCGAGTCCAGCCGGTATCCCACGCCCCGCACGGTACGGATCAGGGTCGGTGAGGACGGCACGTCCTCCACCTTCGCGCGCAGCCGCTGGACGCACGCGTCCACCAGCCGGGAGTCACCGAGGTAGTCGTGCTCCCAGACCAGTCGCAGCAGTTGCTGCCGGGACAGGGCCTGGCCGGGGCGGCGGCTCAGTTCGAGCAGGAGACGCAGCTCGGTCGGCGTGAGCTGAAGATCCTCCCCGTTCTTGGTGACGGTCATCGCGGACCGGTCGATCACCACGTTCCCGAACGTCGCGGAGTCGGTGGACTCGCGCTCGCCCCGGCGCAGCACGGCACGGATCCGGGCGTCGAGCACCCGGCCCTGCACGGGTTTCACCACATAGTCGTCGGCACCGGACTCCAGGCCGACCACGACGTCGATGTCGTCGCTGCGCGCGGTCAGCAGGATGATCGGCAACTGGTCGGTGCGCCGGATGCGCCGGCACACCTCGAATCCATCGATTCCGGGCAGCATCACATCCAGTACGACCAGGTCGGGCCGCTGTTCTCGCAGCAGGTTGAGGCCGTCCTCTCCCGTCGCCGCGGTGGCCACACGGTGGCCCTGGCGTGACAGCGAGAGTTCGAGGGCCGTGCGGATGGCGTCGTCGTCCTCGATCAGCAACAGGAAAGGCACGCTGGTCATTCTGACCCATGGGGGAGCCCTAGTTCGACAGTTGGTCCCCTCTTATGCGTCGAGCACCCCTTGATCGTGTCCTCACAGGGGCCTGTGACAGGCCTGTGACAGTCGGGGGACAGCGCCATGAAACTGCCCCGGCAAGCTCGTTGTCACAAGGAACGGACGGACTCCACCGACGGGGGGCGCGAGATGAACGCAACACACAACATCACCGCAAGCGCAGTTGTCACGCGTCTCCACGACGTCGGGCGGACCGCGGAGAAGTCCGGCGCCGCATTGAACGGGCGGGGGTGCGTTCGCGGCGCTGGGCGTCAGCACCCGTCAGCTGGGGAGCAAGGGCGCAAGCCCTACATGACGGTTGTGGACGCAACCGCCTCAACGGGCGGGAGCAACGGGGGAAGCACGTACGGGGAGGCCACGGGGGAGCGGCAGGCCCCGGCGCGGGACGAGGACGCCGAAGCGGTGTTCACGGCCTACGTCAGGGAACGCCGCGCCTCCCTGTACGCCACCGCCTATCACCTGACCGGCGACCGGTTCGAGGCCGAGGACCTGCTGCAGAGCGCCCTCTTCTCCACGTACCGGGCGTGGGACCGGATCAGTGACAAGGCGGCGGTCGGCGGTTATCTGCGCCGCACCATGACCAATCTGCACATCAGCGCCTGGCGCAGGCGCAAGCTGAACGAATACCCGACAGAGGAGCTGCCGGAGACGGCGGGCGACACGGACGCGATGCGTGGTACGGAGCTGCGTGCCGTGCTCTGGCAGGCGCTGGCGCGACTGCCGGAGCTCCAGCGCACGATGCTGGTCCTGCGCTACTACGAGGGCCGTACGGACCCGGAGATCGCGTCCATCCTCGACATCAGTGTCGGCACGGTGAAGTCCAGCATCTGGCGGTCACTCCGCCGGCTGCGTGAGGACGAGGTCCTCAGCTTCGGCCGTGACGAGGAGGAGTCCTTCGGCGAGCTGGTGGCCTGAGGCGACGGGGGAACGGGGTAACGGGGAACGGGGGAAACGGGGTCGTCGCTTCGGGGGAGGCGGCGGCGCACGGGGGAAGCTGTGGGGTCGGACGGGCCGGGGGGTCCTGTCCGGCCCCGCGGTGCGTTGCGGGGGCGTCCGGGCCTGCGGTGCGTTGCGGGGGCGCTGCCCCCGGACCCCCGCTCCTCAATCGCCGGAGGGGCTTGGTTTCGCGGTCGCCGTCGCCGTCGCGGGTGTGCGGCAGCGGCCCGCTGCCGCTGCGGCCAGGCGGCCCAGGGCTTCGGGCTTGTTGCAGGGGTGCGCGCCCAGTTCGGCCTGGCGTGCCACGATGCGCCGCTCGGAGCGCATCAGCCGCCAGCCCCGCCGCAGCAGGAACGGCACGGACTTGCGGCCCTCGCGCAGATCCCGCAGCAGTCGCCGGCGGAACGTCGTCGACGGACGGCCGCGCAGGCACAGGGCGTCCGCGAGCACCCCGAGCGCCCGGCACCGCGCCACGATGTCGGCGGCGAAGATTCCCTCGGCCACGAAGAGCGGGGTGCGCTCGATGTGGAGCACCTCGTGCCCGGTCCGGGAGCTGGTGGCGATGTCGTACAGCGGCACATCGGTGCGGCCGGTGCGGCACAGCGCGGCGATCGCGGCGACCGCCGCGTCTGCGTCCCAGGACTGCGCGGAGTCCCAGTCGATGTCCGTACTGCCGGGGACGAGCGGCAGGGTGGGGTCGCCGGCCTCCTTGTAGAAGTCGTCCAGCCGCAGCACCGGAAGACCGGTGAGGGCGGCGAGGGAGGACTTGCCGGAGCCGGAGGGGCCCGCAAGGAGGACGACGCGGGTCGAATGCGCATGGGAACTCACAGGACATGAGTGTGAGGCATTGACCCGCACAGGGGACCCCCCGGAGGTCTTGTTGGTATCGAGCATCACACCTCAACTACGCTGTGCGCCCAGACGATTACTCGATCGATGGTTCGATCGGCCCGATCAGGTGGGAAATCCATGGCTCGTCACGCACTTTCCAAGTCCCCGCGCCGCGCTCTGCTGCGGGCGGGGCTGACCGTCACCGCGGTGGGAGCCGCACTGGGCGCGGGGGGTGCGGCGGCCCAGGCGGCGCCGCTGCCCGCCGCACCGGTGACCGGCAGCGACAGCGGCAGCAGCGGCCTGGGTGCGGCCACGGACGCCGCCGGCGGGGCGTTGACCGGGGCGCTCGGCCCCGCGCTCGACAACAGCATCGCCCCCGTCACGCATCTGCGGCTCGACCCGCTGGCCGGCACCGGTACGGACCCGCTGGACAACGCGGTGGGGACGCAGATCGCCGACTTCAAGCCGGTCTCCACGGCCCTGGTCACAGACCCGCTGACCAGCGGGGGCGCGCTGAAGGACCTGCCCGTGGTGGGGCAGGTCACGGGGCTGCTGCACAGCTGACCCGGAGGTGGCCCGTCCCCCGGGGAGTCCGGGGGACGGGCCACGCCCGTGTGTCGTTATCTCAGCCGTCAGTACGAGGAGCCGGACACGCCCAGTGCGCCCGTCGGGTGCCAGACCGTCTTGATCTCCAGGAACGCGGTGAGCCGGTGCGTGCCGGGGTCGGCTGACCAGTCGGTGCCCGGCACGGGCGGGCGGGCGACGCGCTTCAGGTTGTCGGCAGCCGCGATCTCCAGCTCCTTCGCCAGCTCAGCGTCGGCGCCCGTGAGGTCGATGCCGTTCACGTCCTGGTGGGAGGCGAGCGGCGCGGCGATCTCCGCCGTCTTTCCGGACAGGATGTTGACGACTCCGCCCGGCAGGTCGGAGGTGGCCAGCACCTCGCCCAGCGACAGGGCGGGCAGCGGCGCCTCCGCGGAGGCGATGACGACCGCGGTGTTGCCCGCTGCGATCACCGGGGCCACCACGGAGACCAGGCCCAGGAACGAGGACTCCTGCGGGGCCAGGACCGCGACCACACCGGTCGGTTCGGGCGTGGAGAGGTTGAAGAAGGGGCCCGCGACCGGGTTCGCGCCGCCCGCCACCTGGGCGATCTTGTCCGTCCAGCCCGCGTACCAGACCCACCTGTCCACCGCCGCGTCCACGACGGCGGCGGCCTTGGACTTGGAGAGCCCCTCGGCCTCCGCCACCTCCCGGACGAACTGCTCCCGGCGGCCCTCCAGCATCTCCGCGACGCGGTAGAGGACCTGGCCGCGGTTGTACGCGGTCGCGCCCGACCAGCCGCCGAACGCCTTGCGCGCGGCGACGACCGCGTCGCGGGCGTCCTTGCGGGACGACTGGGGCGCGTTCGCCAGCCACCTGCCCTTGGAGTCGGTCACCTCGTACACCCGGCCGCTCTCGGAGCGGGGGAACTTGCCCCCGACGTACAGCTTGTAGGTCTTGAAGACGCTCAGTCGCCCGTCAGACATCGAGGTAGGCCTCCAGACCGTGACGGCCGCCCTCGCGGCCGAAGCCCGACTCCTTGTAACCGCCGAACGGCGAGGTCGGGTCGAACTTGTTGAACGTGTTGGCCCAGACGACGCCCGCCCGGAGTTTGTTCGCCACCGCGAGGATGCGGGAGCCCTTCTCCGTCCAGATGCCGGCCGAGAGGCCGTACTGGCTGTTGTTGGCCTTGGCGACCGCCTCGTCCGGCGTGCGGAACGACAGCACGGACAGCACCGGGCCGAAGATCTCGTCGCGCGCGACGGTGTGCGCCTGGGTGACGCCGGTGAACAGCGTCGGCGCGAACCAGTAGCCGGAGGAGGGGAGTTCGCAGGGGGCGGACCAGCGCTCCGCGCCCTCGGCCTCGCCGGTCTCGACGAGCGCGGTGATCCGGGCGAGCTGCTCCGCGGAGTTGATCGCGCCGATGTCGGTGTTCTTGTCCAGCGGGTCGCCCAGGCGCAGCGTGGTCAGCCGGCGCTTGAGGGCGTCCAGCACCTCGTCCTGGACCGACTCCTGGACGAGGAGCCGCGAGCCCGCGCAGCAGACCTGGCCCTGGTTGAAGAAGATGCCGGTGACGATGCCCTCGACGGCCTGGTCGATGGGCGCGTCGTCGAAAACGATGTTGGCGCCCTTGCCGCCCAGCTCCAGGGTGGCCCGCTTGTCGGTACCGGCGAGGCTGCGCGCGATGGCCTTGCCTACGGCGGTCGAGCCGGTGAAGGCGATCTTGTTGACGTCCCCGTGCACGACGAGCGCCTGGCCCGCGTCCCCGTAGCCCGTGAGGATGTTGACGACGCCATTGGGCAGCCCGGCCTGGCGGCAGATGTCGGCGAAGAACAGCGCGGAGAGCGGGGTCGTCTCCGCAGGCTTCAGCACCACCGTGTTGCCGGTGGCGAGCGCCGGGGCGATCTTCCACGCGAGCATCAGGAGCGGGAAGTTCCAGGGGATGATCTGCCCGGCCACGCCGAGCGGACGCGGATTCGCCCCGTAGCCGGCGTGGTCCAGCTTGTCGGCCCAGCCCGCGTAGTAGAAGAAGTGCGCGGCGACCAGCGGGAGGTCCGCGTCGCGGGTCTCCTTGATCGGCTTGCCGTTGTCCAGGGTCTCCAGGACGGCGAGCTCGCGTGAGCGCTCCTGGATGATCCGGGCGATCCGGAACAGGTACTTGGCGCGCTCGGAGCCGGGCAGCGCCGACCACTTCTCGAACGCCCTGCGGGCCGCCTTCACGGCCCGGTCCACGTCCTGCGCGCCCGCGCGGGCGACCTCGGAGAGGACCTCCTCGCTGCTCGGCGAGACGGTCTTGAAGGCCTTGCCGTCGGCGGCGTCGGTGAACTCACCGTCGATGAACAGCCCGTACGAGGGGGCGATGTCGACGACGGAGCGCGACTCGGGGGCGGGTGCGTACTCGAATGCGGATGCCATGGGGTATCAGTCCACCGTCACGTAATCGGGGCCGGAGTAACGGCCGGTGCTGAGCTTCTGGCGCTGCATCAGCAGGTCGTTCAGCAGGCTGGAGGCGCCGAAGCGGAACCAGTGGTTGTCCAGCCAGTCCTCGCCCGCCGTCTCGTTCACCAGGACCAGGAACTTGACCGCGTCCTTGGAGGTGCGGATGCCGCCGGCCGGCTTCACGCCGATCTGGACGCCGGTCTGCGCCCGGAAGTCGCGCACCGCCTCCAGCATCAGCAGGGTGTTCGCGGGGGTGGCGTTGACCCCGACCTTGCCGGTCGACGTCTTGATGAAGTCCGCGCCGGCCAGCATCCCGAGCCAGGAGGCCCGCCGGATGTTGTCGTACGTGGACAGCTCGCCGGTCTCGAAGATCACCTTCAGCCGGGCCGAGCCGCACTCGGCCTTCACGGCGAGGATCTCCTCGTACACCTTCAGGTACCGGCCGGAGAGGAAGGCGCCCCGGTCGATCACCATGTCGATCTCGTCGGCCCCGGCGGCCACGGCGTCACGGACGTCCGCGAGCTTCACGTCGAGCGCGGCCCGGCCGGCCGGGAAGGCCGTCGCGACGGACGCCACCTTCACGCCGGAACCGGCCAGGGCGGCGACGGCGGTCGCCGCCACGTCCGGATAGACGCAGACGGCGGCGGTGCGCGGCGAGGTGCGGTCGGTGGGATCGGGATGGACGGCCTTGGCGGCCAGTGCCCGGACCTTGCCCGGGGTGTCCGCGCCTTCCAGCGTCGTCAGGTCGATCATCGAAATGGCGAGGTCGATGGCGTACGCCTTGGCCGTCGTCTTGATCGAACGGGTTCCGAGCGAGGCGGCGCGCGCTTCGAGGCCGACGGCGTCGACGCCGGGCAGCCCGTGCAGGAAGCGGCGCAGCGCACTGTCGGACGCCGTGGCGTCGGCGAATGCGGGAGCAGTGGTGGGCATGGTCACCAGATGAGCATATCTACGCGCGTAGCGGCCTGTACAGGGGCCCATCCCGTTCGCGTATCGCCCGCCCCACGGCCCGGCGCACCCGGGTGGCAGGGAAGCCGCTCCGCATCGCTTGCAGCTTCTGAGGCAGAATCGGGCTCATGACGAGCCCCACGCCACCCGCAGAGCCCACCTACGCCGACCGGACCTTCCGGTCGCCCGCCGGGCTGGTCGGGGGCGCCCTGCTGCTCCTGCTCATCCTCTGGATCGGCGTGGACGCCGCGGTCCGGGGCGAGGGCCGGGTGCCGTGGCTGGCGCTGGCCGGGCTGCTCACCGTGGTCCCTCTGGTGATCGCCTTCACCCTGCGCCCCGTGGTCTTCGCCAACGACCGGCGCATCCGGATCCGCAACCCGTTCCGCACGATCACGCTGCCGTGGACCGGCGTCGCGAACGTGCGGGCGAGCTACTCCAGCGAACTGTTCACGCAGGAGGGCACGAAGTACCAGCTCTGGGCCGTCCCGGTCTCGCTGCGGCAACGCAAGAAGGCCGCCCGCCGCCAGACCCGCCAGGCGACGGACGACCCGTACGGCCGGACCTCGGTGACCGCCGACGTCCAGGCCACCAGGGCGCTGACCGCGGGCGCCGACCAGACAGTGGTGGACCTGCGGGAGCTGGCCGAAGGGGCGGGCGACAAGCCCGTAGCCGGCGACGTCACCGCATCGGTGCGCTGGGCGTACGAGGTCATCGCCCCGGCAGCCGTGGGCGCGATCCTGCTGGTGATTCTGGGCGCGACGGGCTGAGCGGCCTGCCGGTCGGGGTGGCCCGGCCGCTCACAGCCAGCCGCTGCGCTGCGCCTGGAGGGCCAGTTGGAAGCGGTTCGCGGCGCCTAGGCGGGCCATCAGGACCTGGAGGCGGCGGAAGAGGGTGCGGCGGCTGATGCTCAGTTCGCGGGTGAGGGTCTCGTCGCTCGCGCCGCCCGCCAGGAGCCACAGGAGGCGGCGGTCGGCGGGTGGCAGGCCGCCGGGGCGGGTGGTGCGGCCGTGGAAGGGCAGGGCGTTCTGCCAGGACTGCTCGAACAGTGCCGTGAGCGCGGAGAGCAGTCCGCACGGCTGCACGACCAGCATGGTGTTGTGCACGTCGGCCTCCTTGATCGACAGCGACACCAGCGCGTACGCGTCGTCGATGATCACCAGCTTGACCGGCACGGACGGCAGCACCCGGGCCTGCTCACCGGCGTTGACGCACGGTTCGATGACGTCCTTGAGATGGCCCGGGTGCTCCAGCGACTCCCGCGAGTAGACGACGCGCTGCGTCACCCCGCGCGCCAGGGTGGCCAGCGCGTCGTCCGTGGCGCCCGGCAGCGGGAAGTACGGCGGTGACTCGAACTGCCGGATCTGCTCGCGGGCGCTCGCCCAGGCCCGGCGGATCCTGGGGCCGACGGCGTCGCCGGTGACGACCTCGACGAGATGGTCGTTGTACGCCGCCAGCCGCTGCCGCCGGAACGAGTCGAACGCGCCCCCCACCGCGATCCGTGATGCCTCGACCTCGCTCGCCCGGTGCCGGGCCAGGATCTCCAGGCCCGCGGCCGGCGGCACCGGGGCCACCACGTCCTCGCCGTCCCCCGCCGCACTGGCCAGACCGGCGTCCACCAGCGCGCCGTACGCCGTGTCGAGCTCCGGCCCCGCCAGTCCGGCCGCCGCCCCGACGGCGGGCAGCGGTGCGGGGGCCAGATCGAGCAGCGCCAGATAGACGTCGGCCGACGGGTGGCCGAGCCCCAGGAGCCGCAGCGCCGCACGGAGTCTCTCGTTCGTCATGCCCTCATTGTCCAACGCCCTCATCCAGGTATGGCCGATCTGTGCCACTGGCACTCCTTCGCCCCGGGTGCGCGCGGCGCGGGATACCGTCCGGGTGCCGCCGACCGGCGGCAGCGAGGGCGCCCCGGGCCGCACCCGGCGGGGCACGCGCCCCTCGCCGCCGAGGAACCCACCAGAAGAAGGTGTACGACGTGGCGAAAGGCCGGAAGAACCGTCTCTACGCAGGCATATCCGAGGAACTGTCCGCGCTCATGCGGACCGGCTGGGCGGACACCGAGCGGCACGACCTCCAGCCCGACGAGCAGGCCCCGTACGCGGCCGGCCGACGCGCCGCGCTCTCCGCCCGCTTCCCGGGCGAACGCCTGGTGATCCCGTCGGGCAACCTCAAGGTCCGGTCGAACGACGACGGCTACGCGTTCCGCCCCTACACCGGTTACGTGCACATGACCGGCGACCGGGTCCGCGACGGCGCCCTCGTCCTCGAACCCCGCGCGGACGGCGGCCACGACGCCTACTGCTTCCAGCTGCCCCGCGACAGCCGGGACAACGACGAGTTCTGGACCGGCCCCACGGCGGAGCTGTGGATGGGCCGGCGCCGCTCGCTCGCGGAGTCGGAGCGGGTACTCGGCCTGCCCTGCCGCGACGTCCGCACCGCGGCCGACACCCTGGCCGCCGGCTCCGGCGCGCCGACCCGGATCGTCCGGGGCATCGACCCCTCCCTTGAGGACGCCGTCACCACCGAAGAGGAGCGCGACGACGAACTGGAGGAGGCCCTCAGCGACCTCCGCCTCGTCAAGGACGCCTGGGAGATCACCGAGCTCCGCAAGGCCGTCGACTCCACCGTGCGCGGATTCACCGACGTGATCGGTGAGCTCTCCCGCGCGGTCGCCTCGTCCGAGCGCTGGATCGAGGGCACCTTCTTCCGCCGCGCCCGCCTTGAGGGCAACGCCGTCGGCTACGGCTCGATCTGCGCGGCGGGCGAGCACGCGACGATCATGCACTGGACGGACAACGACGGCCCGGTACGCCCCGGCGAGCTCCTCCTGCTCGACGCCGGCGTCGAGACCCACACCCTCTACACCGCCGACGTCACCCGCACCCTCCCGATCAACGGCACCTTCACGCCGCTCCAGCGCAAGGTCTACGACGCGGTGTACGAGGCCCAGGAGGCGGGCATGGCCGCCGTGAAGCCGGGCGCCGCCTACCGCGACTTCCACGAGGCGTCCCAGCGCCACCTCGCGGACCGGCTGGTCGAGTGGGGCTTCATCGAGGGCCCGGCCGAGCGCGCGTACGAACTCGGCCTCCAGCGCCGCTTCACCATGGCGGGCACCGGTCACATGCTCGGCCTGGACGTCCACGACTGCGCCCACGCCCGCAACGAGGCCTACGTGGACGCCGCGCTGGAACCCGGCATGGTGCTCACCGTCGAGCCCGGCCTGTACTTCCAGCCGGACGACCTCACCGTGCCCGAGGAGTGGCGCGGCATCGGCGTCCGGATCGAGGACGACCTGGTCGTCACGGAGGACGGCCACGAGAACCTCTCGGCGGGCCTGCCCCGCTCGGCCGACGAGGTCGAGGCCTGGATGGCGCGGTTCGCGGGCTGAACGCACCGGGGGAGTACGGGGAGGGGCGGGAAGCGTTCGGCTTCCCGCCCCTGCGTAGCTCTCGCCGCCTCAGATCCCGGCGGCGGCCGCCAGATCGCGCTTGATGCCGTCGAGCAGTTCCGTGCCGCGTGCGCGGGCCGCGGGGAGTCCGTCGGCCGAGGCGACCGGCACCACGACCTCCAGGTAGCACTTGAGCTTGGGCTCGGTGCCGCTCGGGCGGACGATGACCCGGGCGCCCTCCAGCTGGTAGCGGAGTCCGTCGGTGGGCGGCAGCAGTTCGGTGCCGTGGGAGAGGTCCTCGGCCGAGGTGACGGTGAGTCCGGCGAGGGCGGCCGGGGGCTGCTCGCGCAGGCGGCGCATGGCGTCCGCGATGAGGGAGAGGTCCTCGACCCGGACCGACAGCTGGTCCGTGGCGTGCAGACCGTGCTCGACCGCGAGGTCGTCCAGCAGGCCGGACAGGGTGCGGCCCTGTTCCTTGAGTACGGAGGCGAGTTCCGCGACGAGCAGCGCGGCGGTGATGCCGTCCTTGTCGCGGACCCCGTCCGGGTCGACGCAGTAGCCGAGCGCCTCCTCGTAGCCGTAGCGCAGACCGTCCACCCGGGCGATCCACTTGAAGCCGGTCAGCGTCTCCTCGTAGCCGAGGCCCGCCTTCTCGGCGATCCGGCCGAGGAGGGACGACGACACGATCGACTCCGCGAAGACGCCGGTGACCCCTCGGCGGACGAGATGGGCGGCGAGCAGCGCGCCGACCTCGTCGCCGCGCAGCATCCGCCAGCCGCCGTCGGCCGCCGGGTCCGGGACGGCGACGGCGCAGCGGTCGGCGTCCGGGTCGTTGGCGATGACGAGGTCGGGGTCCGAGCGGCGTGCGGTGGCGAAGGCGAGATCCATCGCGCCGGGCTCTTCCGGGTTGGGGAAGGCGACGGTGGGGAACGCGGGGTCCGGCTCGGACTGTTCGGGGACGAGGACCGGGGCGGGGAAGCCCGCCCGGTCGAAGGCCGCGGTGAGGACCGAGGTGCCGACGCCGTGCATCGCCGTGTAGACGACGCGGGCCGTGCGCGGCGAACCGTCGGCCAGTACGGCGTCCGTACGGGCCAGATAGGCGTCCAGCACCTCGTCGCCGAGGGTCTGCCAGCCGTCGTCGGGGCGCGGCACGGTGTCCAGCGGGCCGACCGAGGCGATCGCGGCGGCGATCTCGCCGTCCGCCGGGGGGACGATCTGCGAGCCGTCGCCCAGGTAGACCTTGTAGCCGTTGTCGCGCGGCGGATTGTGGCTCGCGGTCACCTCTACGCCCGCGACGGCGCCCAGATGCCTTATGGCGTAGGCGAGTACGGGGGTGGGGAGCGGTCGGGGGAGTACCGCCGCCCGCAGCCCGGCGCCGGTCATCACGGCGGCGGTGTCGCGCGCGAAGTCGGTGGACTTGTAGCGGGCGTCGTACCCGATGACGACCAGGCCGCCCGACTGCCCCTGGGCCTTCAGGTACGCGGCGAGCCCGGCGGCGGCGCGGATGACGACGGCGCGGTTCATCCGCATCGGACCGGCCCCCAGCTCACCGCGCAGGCCCGCGGTGCCGAACTGGAGGGTGCCGGCGAAACGGCCGGCGAGTTCGTCGAGGTCCTCGGTCTCGATGAGCTTGGCCAGCTCGTCGCGGGTCTCGGGGTCCGGGTCCTCGGCGAGCCAGGTCCTGGCGCGCGCGATGAGGTCCTGCTGCACGGTGTCCGCCTTTCGGGGTGGGTGCGGTGCGGGTGGGGCGCCTGCGGTAGGCCACAACCGGGCTCCGCCCCGGGGGCAGCGCCCCCGGGAACGGGCCCGTCAGATGCGGTCCAGCAGGCGCGCCAGCAGCGAGCCCATCCGGGTCGCGGAGTCACGGCCCGCCTGGAGCACCTCTTCGTGGTTCAGCGGCTCCCCGCTCAGCCCGGCGGCCAGGTTCGTCACCAGGGAGATGCCCAGGACCTCCGCCCCCGCCTCCCGGGCGGCGATGGCCTCCAGCACGGTGGACATGCCGACCAGGTCGCCGCCCATCACCCGGACCATGTTGATCTCGGCGGGCGTCTCGTAGTGCGGGCCGGGGAACTGCACGTACACGCCCTCTTCGAGGGTCTCGTCGACCTCCTTGCACAGCGCCCGCAGCCGGGGCGAGTACAGGTCGGTCAGGTCGACGAAGTTGGCGCCGATGATCGGCGACGCCGCCGTGAGGTTGATGTGGTCGCTGATCAGGACCGGCTGCCCGGGGCGCATGCCCTCGCGCAGTCCGCCGCAGCCGTTCGTCAGCACGACGGTCTTGCAGCCCGCCGCGACGGCGGTACGCACCCCGTGCGCCACGGCGGCGACGCCCCGGCCCTCGTAGAAGTGCGTGCGGCCCAGGAAGACCAGGGCGCGCTTCTCACCGATCAGGTACGAGCGGATCGTGCCGCCGTGGCCCTCGACGGCGGGGGCCGGGAATCCCGGCAGGGCGGTCACCGGGAACTCGGCCTCCGGGGTGCCGAGCGCATCGCCCGCGGGTGCCCAGCCGGAGCCCATCACGAGTGCGACGTCGTGGGTCTCGGCACCGGTCAGCTCGCGCAGGCGGGCGGCGGCGTCGTCGGCGGCGGCGCGCGGGTCGCCCTGGATGTGGTCCGGAATAACTGATGCGTTCACGCGGATGAGCGTAACCGCTGATTCCCTACGCGCGTAGATGTTCCCGTACAGAGACTCGCGGCATCCGTTCGTGCTTTCGCACAGAAGGGCCGGTCGGCAGGGGTCAGCAGGGGCGCTTGCGGAGTTCCATCACATAGTCGTGCGGGGCGCCCGCCGAGTCGGCGGCGTCCGCGATCTCGCCGAGGTAGCGGGCGGAGGGCAGCCCGCCCTCGTAACCGTTCAGCACGTACATCCAGGCCGGCTCCTCGCCGTCCAGCGTGTGCACCCGGACCCGCATCCGCCGGTAGATGTCCAGGCCGACGCCTTCCCAGCGGTCCATGGAGTCCTCGTCCATCGGAGCCAGGTCGTACAGGGCGACGAAGACCTGCGAGCGCGGCGCCTCGACCACCGTGGCCAGCGCGCCCTCCCAGCCCATCTGCTCCCCGCCGAACGTCAGCCGCCAGCCGTTCAGCCAGCCGGTTCCGCGCAGCGGCGAGTGCGGTGCGCGGCGCGTCATCAGCCGCGCGTCGAGGTTGCCGGCGTATGCGGCGTAGAGCGACATGGGGTCGAGGGTACGGGAGGTGGCCCCGGTGAGGTCGATTCCGGTGAGGAAGACGCCCGCTCGGGGGGTCCGCCGCCCGTGGACACGCCCTGGCTCCAGGGGTCCGGTGCACGTATGGAGGGCCCCGGGGCGAAGCACCTTGGCGCGTGCGGGACAATGAAGTACGTACTGCATTCCCCCGGGGCGACCCCCCGGACCCCGGCCGGGACAGCAGACGGCCGAGGGACGAGAAACGCGAGGCGGACTTTTCGTGACCCGGATCGTGATCATCGGCGGCGGACCCGGCGGGTACGAGGCGGCATTGGTGGGTGCCCAGCTCGGCGCGGAGGTGACCGTCGTCGACTGCGACGGCCTCGGCGGCGCGTCCGTGCTCACCGACTGCGTGCCCTCGAAGACCCTGATCGCGACGGCAGAGGTGATGACCACCTTCGACTCCTCGTACGAGGAGCTCGGCATCATCGTCGCGGACGACACGCCGCACATAGAACAGGCCGCGCGCGTGGTCGGCGTCGACCTCGGCAAGGTCAACCGACGGGTGAAGCGCCTCGCGCTCGCTCAGTCCCACGACATCACCGCCTCCGTCACCCGTGCGGGGGCCCGGGTGATGCGCGGACGCGGCCGGCTGGAGGGCCTCCAGGCCGCCGACGGCTCCCGCAGCGTCGTCGTGACCGCGGCCGACGGCACCGAGGAGACCCTCACCGCCGACGCCGTGCTGATCGCGACCGGCGGCCACCCCCGGGAGATCCCGGACGCGCTTCCCGACGGGGAGCGGATCCTGAACTGGACCCAGGTCTACGACCTCGACGAGCTCCCCGAGGAGCTCATCGTCGTCGGCTCGGGTGTCACGGGCGCGGAGTTCGCCGGCGCCTACCAGGCACTCGGCTCCCGTGTCACGCTCGTCTCGTCCCGGGACCGGGTGCTGCCGGGCGAGGACCCGGACGCGGCCGCCGTCCTGGAGGACGTGTTCCGGCGCCGGGGCATGAACGTGATGGCCCGCTCCCGCGCGCAGTCCGCCAAGCGCGTCGGCGACCGGGTCGAGGTCACCCTGGCCGACGGCCGGGTCATCTCCGGCTCGCACTGCCTGATGGCGGTCGGCGCGATCCCGAACAGCGCGGGCATGGGCCTGGAGGAGGCCGGGGTCCGGCTCAAGGACTCGGGCCACATCTGGACCGACAAGGTCTCCCGCACCAGCGCGCCGGGGGTCTACGCGGCCGGTGACGTCACCGGGATCTTCGCGCTCGCCTCGGTCGCCGCGATGCAGGGCCGGATCGCGATGTACCACTTCCTCGGGGACGCGGTCACGCCGCTGAACCTGAAGACGGTCTCCTCGAACGTCTTCACCGACCCGGAGATCGCCACGGTCGGCTACAGCCAGTCCGACGTCGACTCGGGCCGGATCGACGCCCGGGTCGTCAAGCTGCCGCTGCTGCGCAACCCGCGCGCCAAGATGCAGGGCATCCGGGACGGCTTCGTCAAAATATTCTGCCGCCCCGGCACCGGCATCGTGGTCGGTGGCTGTGTCGTCGCACCTCGGGCGAGCGAACTGATCCACCCCATCTCGATCGCCGTCGACAACAATCTGACGGTGGAACAGATCGCAAACGCCTTCACTGTGTATCCGTCCCTGTCGGGATCGATCGCGGAAGTGGCCCGCCAGTTGCACACCCGTAAGCAGGCGGGCGAAGGCTAGGGGGACTGCCGGACCCCCGGCAGTCCAGGCATTCCACGGCAACTCCCGTCAACTCGGGCGGTCTTGTGACCACCCGCGATCAGTAGGGAACAACAACAGGGCCGCCTATACCACTTGGCGGCCCTTTGTATGTACAACTTCTGCAATTCAGCGCAAACTGCTGAGAACTCTCCGGCGATCGCGTTACTGTCAGTTTCGTGTTCGCTGCAGAACGTCGTCAATTGATCCTCGAAATGGTGCGCGCCAACGGGGCGGTATCGCTCCGTGAGCTCGCCCGCGTCGTCCAGACCTCCGAAGTGACCGTACGGCGGGACGTGCGGGCACTGGAGGCAGAAGGACTCCTCGACCGCCGGCACGGCGGTGCGGTCTTGCCGGGCGGTTTTACGCGGGAGTCCGGGTTTCCGCAGAAATCCCATCTCGCCACCGCGGAGAAGACCGCCATCGCCGATTTGGCCGCCGGTCTCGTCGAAGAGGGCGAGGCCATCGTGGTCGGCGCCGGTACGACCACGCAGGAGCTGGCCCGCCGGCTCGCGCGGGTCCCCGGCCTGACCGTGGTCACCAACTCGCTGCTGGTCGCCCAGGCGCTCGCCCATGCCAACCGGGTGGAGGTGGTGATGACCGGCGGCACCCTGCGCGGTTCCAACTACGCCCTGGTGGGCAGCGGGGCCGAGCAGTCGCTCCAGGGGCTGCGGGTGTCGCGGGCGTTCCTCTCCGGGAGCGGCCTCACCGCCGAGCGCGGGCTCTCCACGTCCAACATGCTCTCCGCGAGCGTGGACCGGGCGCTGGTGCAGGCGGCCGGGGAGGTGGTGGTCCTGGCCGACCACACCAAGCTCGGCTCCGACACCATGTTCCAGACGGTGCCGACCGACCTCATCACCCGGCTCGTGACGGACGAACCGGCCGCGCACGACGACCGTGGAGCGGCGGAGCTGCAGGCCCTGGCCGACCAGGGGGTGCAGATCGCGGTGGCGGGTTCTGGGGGTGCTCCGGCCCCGGCGTCCTCCGAACCGGGCTCGTCCGGGCGTGGCAACCGCCGGGACATGCCGCTCCCGGGGCAGCGGCGCACGCACGGGAGCGGGCCACAGCCCTTGCGGGGTGCCGCGGTGCTGTCGGAGCAGGGGCAAGGACAGGGCCAGGGGCAGTCGGACCGGGCGAGGGTGGCGGACCTGCGACGCCGCTAGCGGTTCGGGCTCGGCGGTGCGCAACCAGCCTCGCCGGCGTTTGAGGCGCGGGGTCCGGGGCGGAGCCCGGGGGGGGGGGGGGGGGGGGGGGGGGGGGGGGGGGGGGGGGGGGGGGGGGGGGGGGGGGGGGGGGGGGGGGGGGGGGGGGGGGGGGGGGGGGG
>NZ_JBVJMU010000017.1:771-189656 GCF_055584045.1 Streptomyces sp. NPDC104307 | reverse complement strand
GCCTGACCCTCCTCGTCGATGGTCAGCGCGATCAGCGCCGCGCCGTGCTCAGCGGCCAACTGAGTGACCTTCACGAAGCGCGACTCGGGCCCGTCACCGTCCTCGTAGTTCACCGAGTTCAGCACGGCCCGCCCGCCGAGCTTCTCCAGCCCTGCCCGCAGCACCGGCAGCTCGGTGGAGTCCAGCACGATCGGCAGGGTCGAGGCGGTCGCGAACCGGCCGGCCAGCTCCTCCATGTCCGCGACCCCATCGCGGCCCACGTAGTCGACGCACAGGTCGAGCATGTGAGCGCCCTCGCGGATCTGGTCACGGGCCATCTCCACACAGTCGTCCCAGCGCGCCTCCAGCATCGCCTCACGGAACTTCTTCGACCCGTTGGCGTTCGTCCGCTCACCAATGGCGAGGTACGAAGTGTCCTGCCGGAACGGGACGGTCTGGTAGAGCGAAGCGGCACCCGGCTCGGGACGCGGCTCCCGGACGGCCGGGGCGAGGTCACGGGCCCGGTCGACTACCTGGCGCAGGTGCTCCGGAGTCGTACCGCAGCACCCACCCACCAACGACAGCCCGTACTCCTGGACGAACGTCTCCTGCGCGTCCGCCAGACCCTCGGGACCGAGCGGGAAATGCGCGCCGTCCTTGGTCAGCACCGGCAGACCCGCGTTCGGCATGCACATCAGCGGGGTGCGCGAGTGCCGGGCCAGATAGCGCAGGTGCTCGCTCATCTCGGCCGGGCCGGTCGAGCAGTTCAGGCCGATCAGGTCGATACCGAGCGGCTCCAGGGCCGTCAGGGCGGCGCCGATCTCGGAGCCGAGCAGCATGACGCCGGTCGTCTCGAAGGCGAGCGAGCAGATCAGCGGCACGTCGACGCCCAGCGCCTCCATGGCTCGGCGCGCGCCGATCAGGCTGGACTTGGTCTGCAGCAGGTCCTGCGTGGTCTCCACGATCAGGGCGTCCGCGCCGCCGGCGAGCAGGCCCTCGGCGTTCTGCTGGTAGCCGTCGCGCAGCACGTCGTACGCGATGTGGCCGAGCGAGGGCAGCTTGGTGCCGGGGCCCACCGAGCCGAGGACCCAGCGCTGGCGGCCGTCCTTGGCCCCGAACTCGTCGGCGACCTCGCGGGCGATGCGGGCGCCCGCCTCGGACAGTTCATGGATCCGGTCGGCGATCTCGTACTCGTTCGCCGCCGAGTGGTTCGCGCCGAAGGTGTTCGTCTCCACGCAGTCCACGCCGACCGCGAAGTACTCCTCGTGCACCGAGCGCACGATGTCCGGCCGGGTGAGATTCAGGATCTCGTTGCAGCCCTCAAGGTTCGCGAAGTCCTCAAGCGTGGGGTCCTGCGCCTGGAGCATGGTGCCCATCGCGCCATCGGCCACCACCACCCGGGTGGCGAGCGCCTCGCGGAGTGCTGCGGATCGGGTCCTGCTGTCGGCGGAAGGGGTCGGCGACGGGGCCATGGATGTACTCCCTGGGATGCGACGGCTGTCGGCTTTGCGGCTTCGGCGGAGGCCGCACCTGGCCAGCGTAGCCGGGCGGCGTCCTGACCCGTCACTCTGTCCCACGAATCGGACTGCATGCTGTTCCGGGGGCTGTCCGGACCGGCGGGGTACCGCAGACTTCTCCCACGATCGAGCACTGGTCGGCATCGACCGATAGTGTTCAGCATTGTCGAACCACAGTGGAGGAGTACGGCGCGATGGCCAAGAACATCCAGTCGCTGGAGCGGGCGGCCGCGATGCTGCGACTGCTGGCGGGCGGCGAGCGGCGACTGGGACTCTCCGACATCGCCTCCTCGCTGGGCCTGGCCAAGGGCACCGCCCACGGCATCCTGCGTACGCTCCAGCACGAGGGCTTCGTCGAGCAGGACGACACCTCCGGCCGCTACCAGCTCGGCGCCGAGCTGCTGCGCCTGGGCAACAGCTATCTGGACGTCCACGAGCTGCGGTCCCGCGCGCTGGTCTGGACGGACGACCTGGCCCGCTCCAGCGGCGAGAGCACCCATCTGGGCGTACTGCACCAGCGTGGCGTCCTCATCGTCCACCACGTCTTCCGGCCCGACGACAGCCGGCAGGTCCTGGAGGTCGGGGCCATGCAGCCGCTGCACTCCACGGCCCTGGGCAAGGTGCTGTCCGCCTACGACCCGGTGGCGCACACGGAGGCCATGGAGGCCGAGCGGCAGTCGTTCACGCCCCGCACCGTCACCGATCCGCAGGAGTTCGAGTCGATGCTCGACCTGATCCGCGCACGCGGCTGGGCGGCCGACATGGAGGAGACCTGGGAGGGCGTCGCCTCGGTGGCCGCGCCGATCCACGACCGGCGCCGGATGCCGGTCGGCGCAGTGGCCGTGACCGGCGCGGTGGAGCGGGTCTGCGTGGACGGCGAGCTCAGGCCCGACCTGATCGCCTCGGTACGCGACTGCGCCCGAGCGGTCTCCCGGGATCTGGGCGCCAGGCGCTTCTGAGCCCCGTAAGGAATCATCGGATATGGGTCTCACGATCGAGTTGTAGGCCACAGACCCCTTGACGCCCCATTCACCCGAGAGGAACACTGCCGTGCATCGGTCGGCATTGTCGAACACTTAACGGAAACAAGCGTTATGGTGTGACAAGTGCCTAGGGCCGGTAACGCCCTCACCTGAGGGCGCGGACCACCGGAGGGACCCGGGGTTCGGCTTCCTGGACGAAGGACAAAGGAGTCGCGGGTGTCCAGCTCCGACATCTTCATCGGCGAGACCATCGGTACCGCCGTACTCATTCTGCTCGGCGCCGGTGTCTGTGCCGCCGTCACCCTCAAGCACTCGAAGGCACAGAACGCCGGCTGGGTCGCGATCAGCTTCGGCTGGGGCTTCGCGGTCCTGACCGGCGCGTACATCGCGGGCGGCGTGTCCGGCGCACACCTCAACCCCGCCGTCACCATCGGCCTGGCGATCGAGGGCGGAACCAAGTGGAGCGACGTACCGCTCTACCTCGCCTCTCAGCTCCTCGGCGCGATGATCGGCGCGGTGCTGGCCTGGCTGGTCTACTACGGACAGTTCCGGGCGCATCTCACGGATCCGGAGGTCCTCAAGGCCCACACGGGTGACGAGGGCATGGTCGACCAGGCCGCGGCCCCCAAGGCCGGACCGGTGCTCGGCGTCTTCTCGACGGGCCCGGAGATCCGTAACGCCGTACAGAACGTCGTCACCGAGATCATCGCCACCATCGTGCTGGTCCTGGCGATCCTCACCCAGGGCCTCAACGACAAGGGCAACGGCCTCGGCGCACTCGGCGCGCTGATCACCGCTCTGGTCGTCGTCGGCATCGGCCTCTCGCTCGGCGGGCCGACGGGGTACGCGATCAACCCGGTCCGCGACCTCGGTCCGCGTATCGTGCACGCGCTGCTTCCGCTGCCGAACAAGGGCGGTTCCGACTGGGGCTACGCATGGGTCCCGGTCGTCGGCCCCCTGATCGGCGGCGCGCTCGCGGGCGGGCTCTACAACCTGGCCTTCGCGTGAGACACCGGACCCAGAGCCGTAACCCCAAGACCTCACAGACCTCCGGGAGCACACCGTGACCGACGCACCTACCACCGGCACCCACGGAACCGGGCCGTTCATCGCGGCCATCGACCAGGGCACCACCTCCAGCCGCTGCATCGTCTTCGACAAGGACGGCCGGATCGTCTCCGTCGACCAGAAGGAGCACGAGCAGATCCTGCCGAAGCCGGGCTGGGTCGAGCACGACGCGACCGAGATCTGGGAGAACGTCCAGGAGGTCGTGGCCGGCGCCATCGTCAAGGCGGGCATCACCGCCGCCGACGTGAAGGCCATCGGCATCACCAACCAGCGCGAGACGACGCTGATGTGGGACAAGAACACCGGTGAGCCCGTCCACAACGCCCTCGTCTGGCAGGACACGCGCACCGACGCGCTCTGCCGGGAGCTCGGCCGCAACGTGGGCCAGGACCGCTTCCGCCGCGAGACGGGCCTGCCGCTCGCCTCGTACTTCGCCGGGCCCAAGGTCCGCTGGCTGCTCGACAACGTCGAGGGGCTGCGCGAGCGGGCCGAACGGGGCGACATCCTCTTCGGCACCATGGACTCCTGGGTCATCTGGAACCTGACCGGCGGCACCGAGGGCGGCGTCCACGTCACCGACGTCACCAACGCCTCCCGCACGCTCCTGATGAACCTGCACAAGATGGCGTGGGACGACAAGATCCTCTCCTCCATCGGCATCCCGGCCGCGGTGCTGCCCGAGATCCGGTCCTCGGCCGAGGTCTACGGCCACGCCAAGGGTGGCGTGCTCGACGGCGTGCCGGTCGCCTCGGCGCTCGGTGACCAGCAGGCCGCGCTGTTCGGCCAGACCTGCTACTCCGAGGGCGAGGCCAAGTCCACGTACGGCACCGGCACCTTCATGCTGATGAACACCGGTGAGACGCCCGTCAACTCCTACAACGGGCTGCTGACCACGGTCGGCTACCAGATCGGCGACCAGAAGCCGGTCTACGCCCTGGAGGGGTCGATCGCCGTCACCGGTTCGCTGGTGCAGTGGATGCGCGACCAGATGGGCCTGATCCAGTCCGCGGCCGAGATCGAGACCCTGGCCCTGTCGGTCGAGGACAACGGCGGTGCGTACTTCGTGCCCGCCTTCTCCGGACTGTTCGCCCCGTACTGGCGCCCCGACGCCCGCGGCGTCATCGCCGGTCTCACCCGTTACGTCACCAAGGCGCACATCGCCCGTGCCGTACTGGAGGCCACCGCCTGGCAGACCCGCGAGATCAGCGACGCCATGACCAAGGACTCCGGCGTCGAGCTGACCGCGCTCAAGGTCGACGGCGGCATGACCTCCAACAACCTGCTGATGCAGACCCTCGCCGACTTCCTGGACGCACCCGTGGTGCGGCCCATGGTCGCCGAGACCACCTGCCTCGGCGCCGCCTACGCCGCCGGCCTCGCCGTCGGCTTCTGGCCGGACACCGACGCGCTGCGCGCCAACTGGCGCCGGGCCGCCGAGTGGACCCCCCGCATGGACGCGGACACCCGCGAACGCGAGTACAAGAGCTGGCTCAAGGCCGTACAGCGGACCATGGACTGGCTCGAAGACGAGGAGTAGAGATACATGACCACCCTGCAGAGCGTCCCCGCCCTCGGGACGCATCCGGCCTCCGGCTCCCTTCCGAGCCGCGCCGCGACCCGGGAGCAGCTTTCCAAGGCGACGTACGACCTCCTGGTGATCGGCGGCGGCATCCTGGGCATCTCCACCGCCTGGCACGCCGCGCAGTCCGGACTGCGGGTGGCTCTGGTGGACGCCGGTGACTTCGCCGGCGCCACCTCCTCCGCCTCCTCCAAGCTGCTCCACGGCGGTCTGCGCTACCTGCAGACCGGCGCGGTGAAGCTGGTCGCGGAGAACCACTTCGAGCGGCGTGCGGTGTCCCGTCAGGTGGCACCGCACCTAGCCAACCCGCTCACCTTCTACCTGCCGGTCTACAAGGGCGGGCCGCACGGCGCCGCCAAGCTCGGCGCGGGCGTGTTCGCGTACTCGGCGCTCTCCGCCTTCGGCGACGGCGTCGGCCATGTGATCAGCCCGGCGAAGGCGCAGCGCGATGTTCCGGAGCTGCGGACCGACAACCTGAAGGCCGTCGCGGTCTACGGCGACGACCAGATGAACGACGCGCGGATGGCGCTGATGACGGTCCGCGCGGCCGTCGAGGCGGGCGCCGCCGTGCTCAACCACGCCGCCGTCACCGGGCTCCGCTTCACCAAGGGCCGGGTGACCGGTGCCGATCTGCGGGACGCCGTGGACGGTACGGAGTTCGGCATCAACGCCCGTCTGGTGCTGAACGCCACCGGGCCGTGGGTCGACCACCTGCGCAAGATGGAGAACCCGGACGCGGCGCCTTCCATACGCCTGTCCAAGGGCGCGCACCTGGTGCTCAAGCGCACCCGCCCGTGGAAGGCCGCGCTCGCCACCCCGATCGACAAGTACCGCATCACGTTCGCCCTGCCGTGGGAGGACATGCTGCTGCTCGGCACGACGGACGAGGAGTACGAGGGCGATCCGGCGGATGTCGCGGTGACCGAGAAGGACACCGCGCAGATCCTGGACGAAGCCGCGTTCTCGGTCCGGGACCAGCAGTTGTCGCGGGATCTGATCACGTACTCCTTCGCGGGTCTGCGGGTGCTGCCGGGCGGTCCCGGCGGCACGGCCAAGGCCAAGCGCGAGACCGTCGTGACGGAGGGCCGCGGCGGGATGCTGTCGGTCGCGGGCGGCAAGTGGACGACGTTCCGCCACATCGGCCGGACGGTGATGAACAAGCTGGCCGCGCTCCCCGGCCATCCCCTGGCCGAGGACATGGAGCCGATGGCCCGGCTGCCGAAGAAGCTCCCGCTGCCGGGGATCGCCAACCCGAACGCGGTGGCGCACCGGCTGCTGGTCGACGGCGGCACGCCTGGGCCCCGGATGTCCGCCGACACCGCACGGCACCTGGCCACGCACTACGGTTCGCTGTCCTTCGACATCGCCCGGCTGGCCAACGAGGACCCGGTGCTCGCGGAGCGCATCCACCCGGACGCGCCGGAGATCTGGGCGCAGGTCGCCTACGCGCGCGACCACGAGTGGGCCGAGACGGCGGACGACGTGCTGCGGCGCCGCACGACGCTGACCATCCGGGGTCTGGCCACGGACGAGATCCGGGCCGGCGTCGAGTCCGTGCTCGGGGACCGCAGGAGCTGACCGGCCGGGAGGGGGCGGCATCCATCCGTGGACGCCGCCCCCTCTCGTATGTACGGAACCCATGTGCACGAAACCGGGCGAATCTCCGCGCCTCGGGGGTGGTCGTCGCACAGGTTGTCCCGAAGGGACTGTGGACCGCCGTCGGGGACGCATAATGGAGCGATACATCGGATGTCTGGAGGTCGCCCATGGCTGTCACTGACGAGGCCATCGAGAAGATCAAGGGAATGATCGTCTCGGGTGCGCTACGGCCCGGCGATCGTCTCCCCAAGGAGAGCGAACTCGCCGCGGAGCTCGGCCTGTCCCGCAACTCACTGCGGGAGGCGGTGCGCGCCCTGTCGCTCATCCGCATTCTCGACGTGCGCCAGGGCGATGGCACGTATGTCACCAGTCTGGATCCGCAGTTGCTCCTGGAGGCGCTGAGCTTCGTGGTGGACTTCCACCGCGACGACACGGTGCTGGAGTTCCTGGCGGTCCGCCGGATCCTGGAGCCGGCCGCGACCGCGATGGCGGCGAGCCGGATCACCGAGGAGCAACTGGACCTGCTGAGCTCCCAGCTGGACGCCCTGGGCAGCCGCCCCTCGGTCGAGGAGCTGGTGGCCTGCGATCTGGAGTTCCACCGGGGCATCGTGCAGTCGTCCGGCAACTCGGTGCTCTGCTCACTGCTCGACGGACTCTCGGGGCCGACGACCCGGGCCCGGGTCTGGCGCGGTCTGACCCAGGAGGACGCGGTGAGCCGCACGCTGCACGAGCACCGGGCGATCGTCTCGGCGCTGCGGGACCGCGACGCGGAGGCCGCGCGGTCGTGGGCGACGGTGCATGTGGCCAGCGTGGAGCAGTGGCTGCGGTCGACGCTTTAGGCGGGACGCGGGGTGCGGGGTGAACCGGGGCTCCGCCCCGCACCCCGCGCCTCAAACGCCGGCGGGGCTGAAAAGGTCAGCCCCGCCGGCGTTTTTCGAGCGTGCAACGCTCAGTCCTGCTTCTCGCCGCTCGCGAAGCGGGAGATGACCAGGGCGACGATGATGATCGCGCCGTTGAGGAACTGGTTCCAGAGGGCCGGGACGCCGCCGAGGGTCATCACGTTGACCACCAGCTGGAGCGTCAGAACGCCGGTCAGCGCGCCGAACAGGGTGCCTCGGCCGCCCTTGAGACTGATGCCGCCGATCACCGCGGCCGCGAACACCTGGAAGATCCAGCCGTTGCCCTGCGTCGCGGCGACCGCCCCGTAGTGGCCGGTGTAGAGGATGCCCGCGAAGGCGGCCAGCAGGCCGCCGATGGCGAGCACGATCCAGGTGACCCGGTCGACCCGGATACCGGCGGCGCGCGCCGCTTCCGGGTTGCCGCCGATCGCGTACAGCGAGCGCCCGTGGCGCAGCCAGGCCAGTGCCGCGCCGCCGACCGCGAAGAGGAACAGGCAGATCCAGACCGCGGCCGGCGCGCCGAGCCAGGAGGTCTTGCCGAGGTAGCGGAAGGACTCCGGGACGTCGGTGATGGACTTGCCCTCGGTGATGCCGATGTGGAGTCCGCGCAGCATGGTCAGCATGCCGAGCGTGGCGATGAAGCCGTTGACCCGCAGTTTCAGCATCAGGAAGCCGTTGATCGCCCCGATGACGAGGCCCACCAGCAGGCAGAGCGGAATCGCCATCCAGGTGGGGAGGATTCCCAGGCCGGCGAAGCGGCCGTCGTCGCCGGGCAGCACCAGCCACATGGCGACGACGGGCGCGATGCCGATCGTCGACTCCAGCGACAGGTCCATCCGCCCGCAGATCAGGATGAGGGCCTGGCCCAGGACCAGCAGACTGAGTTCGGAGGACTGCTGGACGACGCTGATCAGGTTGTCCGAGGTGAGGAAGACCGGCGACACGATGAAGCCGATCACCATCAGCACCAGGATCACCGGCACCAGCGAGAAGTCGCTCCACCGGATCAGCTTGAGCCGGCTCAGCGGACTGCCGTCCCCGGGCCCGCCCTTCGGTCCCGCCTCGATGTCGTCGGCCGTGGACGGCCGTATCGTGCCGGTCATTCCCTTTCCCCCACACCTTCCATGGCGGCGACGAGATCCCCGTCGGTCCACCCGCTTGCGAACGTGGCGACCACTCGCCCGTGGAACAGGGCCAGCACCCGGTCGCAGACCCGCAGATCGTCCAGCTCGTCGGAGACGACGACCGCGGCATTGCCCTCGTCGGCCACCCGCCGGACGACCCCGAGGAGCGAGTCCTTGGACTTGACGTCCACGCCCGCGGTGGGCCGGACGGCCACCAGCACGCTGGGCCTGCGGGCCAGCGCGCGGGCGACCACCACCTTCTGCTGGTTGCCGCCGGAGAGCCCGGCGACGGGCTGCTCGGGGCCCTGGGTCTTGATGTCCAGTGAGTCGATCATGCCCCGGGCGAACTCCCGCGTACGGGAGGGCAGTACGGTCCCCCACGGCCCGAGCTGGTCGGCGACCGTGAGGGTGGCGTTCTCCGCGACGCTGCGCTGCAGGACCAGGCCCTGGTCGTGCCGGTCCTCGGGGATGTAGCCGATCCCGGCGGCCAGCGCGTGCGGCACGCTTCCCGGGCGCACGGTCTCCCCGTGCACCCGGACCGTGCCGCCGCCCTGCTTGCGCATCCCCGCGAGCACCTCGCCCAGCGCGGTGTTGCCGCTGGCCGCGGAGCCGGCCAGGCCGAGCACCTCGCCGGGGCGCACCTGGAGGTCCAGCGGTTCGAACCGGTCCTCCAGGGTGAGCCCCTCGACGCTCAGGACGGGCGCCGCGGAGGCGTCGGGCGGGGTGGTGGTGCCGGCCGCGTGCCAGGCGACGGCTCCGCCGGACTTCTCGCCCGTCATCGCCGCCACCAGCTCCGTCTTCGCCACGTCCGCCACCGGGGCGGTCAGTACGTGCCGGGCGTCGCGGTAGACGGTGACGGCCGTGCAGAGCTCGTACACCTCCTGGAGGTGGTGGGAGATGAAGAGGAACGCCACTCCCTGGCTCTGCAGTTCCCTGAGCTTGTCGAAGAGCCGCCCGATGCCGCGGGCGTCGAGCTGGGCGGTCGGCTCGTCGAGGATGATCAGCCGCGCGCCGAAGGACAGCGCGCGGGCGATCTCGACGAACTGACGCTGCTCGACGGCGAGATCGCGGGCCCGGGTGTTCGGGTCGACCTGGACGCCGTAGTCCGCCAGGAGCTGCTCCGCGCGCTTGCGCAGCCGTCCCCAGCTGATCCAGCGGGCGTTGTCGTCGAACCGGTTGAGGAAGAGGTTCTCCGCGACGGTCAGGTCGGGGACGACCATGGACTTCTGGTAGACGCAGGCGACCTTCGACTGCCAGGCCGTGGTGTCCCCGAAGGCCGGCGCGGGTTCCCCGCCGAAGGTGACCGTGCCCGCGTCCGCCTTGTGGAGCCCGGTCAACACGCTGACCAGGGTCGACTTGCCCGCGCCGTTGCGGCCGACGAGCGCGTGCGACTCGCCCGGCAGCACGGTGAGCTTCACCCCGTCGAGCGCGACGGTCGGTCCGAAGCGTTTGACGACGCCTTCCGCCTGTACGGCAGGTGGTGGTGCCTGGTCCATGGCTACTTCTTCTTCTCCAGCTGGTTGGCCCACAGCTTCGGGTCGTCGACGTTGTCCTTGGTCACCAGCGGGGCGGGCAGCTGGTCCTCGAAGCCGTTCGGGATCTTGATGATGGTGGAGTCGTGGTCGGTCGGTCCCTCCTTGAAGGTCTTCCCGTCCAGCGCCGCCTTCGCGTAGTACAGCGCGTACTTCGCGTACAGGTCGGCGGGCTGGGAGATCGTCGCGTCGATCTTCCCGGCCTTGATGGCGTCGAACTCCTCCGGGATGCCGTCGTTGGAGATGATGGTGATGTGGCCAGGCGAACCGGCCGGCTTCAGCAGCTTCTTCTGCTCCAGGAGCGCGAGGGTCGGCTGCAGGAAGACGCCGCCGGCCTGCATGTAGATGCCGTTGATGTCGGGGTGCGCGGCCAGTGTCGACTGGAGCTTCGCGGAGGCGACGTCGCCCTTCCAGTCGGTGGCCAGCTCGAACACCTTGATGCCCGGGAAGTCCTTGTCCATGCAGGACTTGAAGGCCTCGGAGCGGTCGCGGCCGTTGATCGAGGACAGGTCGCCCTGGAATTCGACGACCTTGCCCTTGCCCTTGAGCTGCTCACCGAGGTACTTGCAGGCGTTGGTCCCGTACGCCTTGTTGTCGGCGCGCACCACCATGTAGATGTCGCCCTTGTCGGGGCGGGTGTCGACGCTGATGACCGGGATCTTCTTCTCGTTCAGCGTGTTCAGCGACTCGGCTATCGCGCCGGTGTCCTGCGGCGCCATCACCACGGCCTTGGCGCCTTGGTCGGCGAAGGTCTGGACGTTGGCGACCAGCTTGCCGATGTCGTTCTGCGAGTTGGTCAGCGGCAGCGCCTTGACCTCGCCGCCCTTGACCCCCTTCTGGACGTAGTTCTGGTAGGAGTTCCAGAAGTCGCTGTCGCTGCGCGGCAGGTCGATGCCGACCTTCCCGCCACCCGCGCCGTCGTCCGATGATTCGCGGTTGCAGCCCGCGAGGGCAGTGACGGCCAGCAGTACGGCGCAGGCTGCCGCACTCGTCGTACGCACTCTCATTGGTGTCCCGTTCCTTTGTGGAGTACCGGCTCGGAGATCTGTTGGCATGTGCTGGGGTGCCTTGTGCGGGTGGTACGGGGCGGGCGGCCCCGGTGGTTCGGCTCGGGCCGCCCGCCCTGCGGTCAGCTGTCGGCGGGGCGCAGCCGCAGGCCCTGCATTCCGCCGTCGACGGCCAGCGCGGTGCCCGTCACGGAGGCGGCGGCCGGGCTGGCGAGGTACACGATCGCGGCGGCCACCTCGTCCGCGGAGACCAGCCGGCCCAGCGGCTGGCGGGCGTTGAGGGCGGCGCGTTCTGCTTCCGGGTCCCCGGCCTGGCCGAGCAGCCGCGCGATCCACGGGGTGTCCGCGGTGCCGGGGTTGACGCAGTTGACCCGGACGCCCTCGCGGACGTGGTCGGCGGCCATCGCCAGGGTCAGCGAGAGGACCGCGCCCTTGCTCGCGCTGTACAGGGCGCGCTGCGGCAGCCCGGCGGTCGCGGCGATCGAACAGGTCTGGGTGATCGAGACGGCGCCGGGGCGCTCGGCGGCGGCGCGCCGCAGATGGGGCAGGGCGTGCCGGGCGGTGCGGACCATGCCGAGGACGTTGATGTCCAGGACCCGGGTCCACTCGTCGTCGTCGTTGTCCTCGACGGAGCCGATGGACCCGATGCCCGCGTTCGAGACGAGCGTGTGCAGGGAGCCCAGTTCGGCCGCCGCCCGGCCGACCGCGTCGCGCACGGCCGCGTCGTCGGTGACGTCCGCCTTGACCGCGAGGGTGCCCGCCGGGGCGCCCGCGGTCTCCCGGTCGAGGACGGCAACCTGGGCGCCCCGCTCCAGGAGCATGGTCGCGACGGCGGCCCCGATACCGGAGGCGCCGCCCGTCACCAGGGCGTTCATCCCCTCGAAGTCGCGTGTGCCGGTCATCGGCTGTCCTCCTCAGTGGTGCGGCGGGCCTGCCATACGGGGCCCTCCGGATAACGGTGTGCGGCGATCGACTCGGGAAGCATCCGGGCGGAGAAGCCCGGGGAGGCAGGGGCCCGGTAGCGGCCCGATTCGATCACGGTGGGGTCCGCGAAGTGTTCGTGCAGATGGTCGACGTACTCGATCACCCGGTCCTCCCAGGTCCCGGAGACCGCCACATAGTCGAACATCGAGAGGTGCTGCACCAGCTCGCACAGGCCGACGCCGCCCGCGTGCGGGCAGACCGGTACGCCGTACTTGGCGGCGAGCAGCAGGATCGCCAGGTTCTCGTTGACACCCGCGACCCGTGCGGCGTCGATCTGGACGAAGTCGACCGCGCCGGCCTGGAGCAGCTGCTTGAACACGACCCGGTTGGCGACGTGTTCACCGGTGGCCACCTTGACCGGCTGCCCGGCGCGCACGGCGGCGTGGCCGAGGATGTCGTCGGGGCTGGTCGGCTCCTCGATCCAGTGCGGGTCGTACGGTGCGAGGGCGTTCATCCACTCCACCGCGTCGGCGACGTCCCAGCGCTGGTTGGCGTCGACCGCGATCCGCACGTCGTCGCCGACGGCCTGCCGGGCGAGCCCGAGCCTGCGGACGTCGTCGGCGAGGTCGCCGCCGACCTTCAGCTTGATCTGGGTGAAGCCGTCCGCGACGGCCTCCTTCGCCAGTCCGACGAGCTTGTCGTCGGAGTAGCCGAGCCAGCCGGGCGAGGTGGTGTAGGCGGGGTATCCCTCGGCGCGGAGCCGCTCGGCCCGCTCGGCCCGGCCCGGTTCCGCGGCGCGCAGGATCGCGAGCGCCTCCTCTGGGGTGAGGGCGTCGCTGAGGTAGCGGAAGTCGACGAGGGAGACGAGCTCCTCCGGCGTCATCTCGGCCAGGAACTGCCAGACGGGTCTGTCCGCACGCTTCGCCGCCAGGTCCCAGGCCGCGTTGACGACCGCGCCGGCCGCCATGTGCATCACGCCCTTCTCGGGCCCCAGCCAGCGCAGTTGGGAATCGTGGGTGAGGTCCCGGTACAGCGCGCCAAGGTCCGCCGCGGTGCGGGGCACGGGACGGCCCACGACATAGGGCCGCAAAGCCTGGATGGCGGCTGCCATCACCTCGTTGCCGCGCCCGATGGTGAAACAGAAGCCATGTCCCTCGATGCCGCCACCGTCATCGCCCGCGGCGTCGGTACGCAGTACGACATAGGCCGCCGAGTAGTCGGGATCGGGGTTCATGGCGTCCGAGCCGTCCAGTTGCTCCGAGGTCGGAAAACGGATGTCGTGAACCTCGAAGTCCGTGACGGTCTGACTCATGTGCGCCCCCAGGGGAAATAACATCGGACCTCTGCTCTGGTCATCCGATGTATAGCGTCCCGAAGGGGCCAACGTCCAGGGTTGAGCCGAAATTGCCCCCACACAGCTCGGATGTATGACGGGCTTGATGCCCTGATTCGACCGGTGATGCACCCCCGTGGCCCGGGTTCGCCCCGGCCGTGCGCGGGGGCTGCGGCGGCAGTGGCCGGAAGCCGTAAGGTTGTTCCGTACGCAAGGGAACTTCGGAAGGAGGCCTGGGTGATCGAGCTCGACGGGGTTCCCGAGCTGGTCGACCCGGTCATGGTGGCCGCGTTCGAGGGGTGGAACGACGCAGGTGATGCGGCTTCCACGGCGGTCGCGCACCTGGACCGGGAGTGGAAGGGAGAGGTGTTCGCGGCGCTGGACGCCGAGGACTACTACGACTTCCAGGTCAACCGGCCGACCGTGTTCCTGGAGGGCGGGACGCGCAAGATCACTTGGCCGACGACCCGGCTCTCCGTGGTCCGCGTCGGCGGGGACAAGCCCCGCGATCTCGTCCTGGTCCGGGGCATCGAGCCGTCGATGCGCTGGCGCTCGTTCTGCAACGAGATCCTGGGCTTCGCCCATGAACTGGGCGTCGAGATGGTGGTGGTGCTCGGTGCGCTGCTCGGCGACACCCCGCACACCCGCCCGGTACCGGTCAGCGGTGTGACGTCCGATCCGGACCTGGCGCGGACGATGGACCTGGAGGAGACCAGGTACGAGGGGCCGACCGGCATCGTCGGCATCCTCCAGGAGGCGTGCACCCACGCGGGTGTGCCCGCGGTGAGCCTCTGGGCGGCGGTGCCGCACTACGTGTCGCAGCCGCCCAACCCGAAGGCCACCCTGGCGCTGCTGAACCGGCTGGAGGACCTCATCGGGCTGCGCATCCCGCTGGGCGAACTGGCGGAGGACGCACGCGCCTGGCAGCTCGGGGTGGACCAACTGGCCGCTGAGGACAGTGAGGTCGCGGAGTACGTGCAGACGCTGGAGGAGGCCCGCGACACCGCGGAGCTCCCCGAGGCGAGCGGTGAGGCCATCGCCCGGGAGTTCGAGCGCTATCTGCGGCGCCGGGACCCCGGTCCGGGCGCCGGGCCGGGCGGGCACGCGACGGAGAGCGGCGACGGCTCGTACCTGCGCGATACGTCGAGCGGCCGGACCAGGCCGCCGAAGCCGACCCGGCCGGATGCCGGCCCGGGTCCGGTGAGCGGCTCCGGAAGCGGCCCCACGCGCGGCACGGATCCGGGTTCCGGTCCGGCTTCGAAGCCGGGCGAGGCGCCGAAGGACGCTCCGGGGGACGCCTCCGCGGACTCGCCGCCGGATCCGCCGGACGCTGCGCCGGGCGATTCGTCGGAGGACTGATCCGGACAGCCGGGAGCCGGGCGGGTGGACACCCGCCCGGCTCCCTTCTTCCGCCGCTGACACTCAGGAGCAGGTGAAGCGCGCGGCGCCCCAGTCGGCGTGGTCACCGGTCTTGGACGCGTTGGTGTCCGTGACCTTCAACCGCACATGGCGCGCACCGTCCAGCGGTACGTCGACCGGTACGGCCGCCGACGCCCCGGTCACCTTCGGCGAGGTCCAGAGCACCTTGCCGTCGGCCTCGACGGAGAACGCCACCTCGCCGTATCCGTCGATCTCGTCATCGATCCCGGCGTCCGCGGTGAACTTCGAGCACTGCCCGCCGGTGTAGAACTCGATGTCGGAGTCGGCGTGGGTGCCGATCCCCTTCTCGTACGTCTTCCCGGCCAGCGTGAGGGGCTTGCCGTCCTCCGCGCCCGATTCCCCGTTGCTGCGGTCGCGTTCCGCCGGACCGTAGCCGTTGACCGAGCTCAGCCACTCCAGATCGCTCGCCCACGCCTCACCGGTGGGCGGCGGCGGCATCACGGAGGCGGCGATCCGCTGGACCGCCGTACGGGATTCGCCCGCCGATCGGTAGCGGGCCAGCGCGGTCAGCCGCGCCTCGCCCACGGTCGCGTCCTTCGCCGGGGTCACCGACACCTCGACCCGCCGGGTGGTGCCCGCCGGGATCCGGCGCACGGCGGCCGGGGTGGCCTTCCAGCCCTTGGGGACGTCCAGCGAGACGGCCGCGTCCGTGACGTCGCTGCGGCCTGCGGTGACGTCGACGGCGACGGTGGCCGGGGTGCCCGCGCCGATCTCCTGGCCCCGGGGTGCGGAGACGGCGGCCGTGGCGGCCGCGTTCCGTCCGCCGACCGCGCTGGTGTTCTCCAGCTTCACGGAGAACTTCTTGCCCGTGGACAGCGGGGCGGTCTTGATCTTCACCACGCCGCCCCGGTCGTCGCGGTCGTACCACCAGCCCTGCTTCGCCTTCGCGTAGGCGGCGGCAGAGCCGAGCCGGGGCAGCTTGCCGGTGAGCTTCACCGCACTCGGCTCCGAGCCGGTGTGCACACTGAACTCGTACGGGCGGCTGCTCTGCTTGCCGGTGAACTTCCCCTTGCTCGCACCGATGTTCACGGTGATGTCGCCCGCGCCCTTCGACGGAGCGCGGACATCGGCCTTCTGGGTCGCGTACGCGCCGTCGCGGTGCTCACGGGTCACGCCGTCGTCCTCGTACAGGGTGAAGGAGGACGCGCCCTGCGGGTAGATGTCCCAGGCGAGCGGGGAGCCGGCCGTGCGGTCCCGGTACGAGCGGATGCCCGGCCACATCGGCACACTGGCGCCGCCCCTGACGAACAGCGGCAGGGTGTCGAGCGGGGCGCTGTAGTCGTCGACGGTCGTCGGCCCCCGGTAGGTCCGCCCGGTCCAGTAGTCGGTCCAGGTGCCCTTGGGGAGGTAGATGCCGTCGCGCTCGGTGCTGTCCTGGTAGACGGGGGCGACGAGGAAGTCCTCGCCCGACATGAACTCGTACTTCGCCGCGTCCGTAGCGGCCTTCGGGTCGTCCGGGTACTCCAGCACCAGCGGGCGGACCATGCCGACGCCCGTCTTGGTCGCCTCGTGCGCGTAGGAGTACTGGTAGGGCAGCAGCGACTCCTTGAGCTTGAGGTAGTCGCGGTTGATGGAGGTGTACGGCTCGCCGTAGCGGAAGGGCTGCTTGTCGCTGGCCGCCCAGCCGTCCATGGTCATCGTGGTCCCGAGGAACATCTTCCACTGGAGGTCACGGGTGTACGTCTTGGCGCTGCCGCCGAAGATGCCGTCGACGTCGCCCGTGGTGTAGGCGAGGCCGGACATCGTGGCGCCCGCGTAGGTCGGGATCTGCCAGCGGATGTAGTCCCAGGTGCCGGACTGGTCGCCGGACCACTGGACTCCGCAGCGCTGGGCGCCCGCCCAGCTCTCGGGGGCGTAGGTGAAGCCCCGGGCGTCACTGTTGTCCTCGATGCCCTTGTAGGCGTCCTTGCAGCCGTCCAGGGCGAACTTGTAGCCGTCACCTACCCAGGCCACGTCCAGCTTGGCGACGCGCTGGCCCGCCTTGACCTGGTCACCGAGCTTGTCGATGCCGTCCTCTGTCCACAGTCCGAGCTCCATGTCGCGGTCCTGGAGGCCCTTGGCGGTCTCCGCGAGGTCCTCGTAGCCGCAGCCGTAGCCGTCGTTGACGAGCATCCAGCCGTTCGGCATGTCGTTCTCGACGTAGCCGTCGGCGACCTTCAGCGAGTCCTTGGTACGGCGCTCACCCCGGTTGGCGTTGTGCAGGTAGCAGTCGGAGTCACCGATCTCCATGCCGTAGACCGGCGGCAGGAACGGCTTGCCGGTGAGCTTCGTGTACTGGCCTATGACGTCCTTGGCGTCACCCGCGAAGTAGTAGGCGTCGAAGCGCTGTTCCTCGGCGCTGGTGGCCACCGGGTCGTTGAACGCGTAGGTGTTCGGCGCGAAGGTGTTGCGGAACACGCCGTAGCCGGCCGAGGAGAGGTAGAAGGGCACCGAGTTGGGGTGGCCGCCGTCGTCCCAGTTGTAGTCGACGCCGACCTCGACGGTCTGGCCCCGGTGCGAGGTGTTGCCCCGGCCGTTCTGCATACCGGCGCCGTAGAACTGCTCGTCGCCGCCGCGCGCGAGGGTCTGGGTGGTCTTCTCGCCGTCCCAGCTGAGCCCCTTCGCCTCCGACCACACCTCGGTGCCGTCGGCCCGGTACAGGGCGAACCGCAGCGGCGACTTGTAGGCACGCAGCGTGACATCGCCGGTGGAGAGGTCGTAACGGTCGCTCCGCTCCTTCCAGTGGGTGCGGGGCGGGGTCCCCTGGGGCAGCACGATGGCGTCGCCCGCCGGGTCGGTGAACGTTCCGTCCGGGGCGAGTTCGATCCGGAAGGTCTCGTCGGACACGAAGCTGACCCGGGCCTGTGCGGTGCCCGCCCGCAGGTGGTAGACGGGTCCGTCGGCCGAGAAGCCGGTGAGATCGCCGACCGTCGACTCGGTGGGGGCGGCCGGATCCGCCTGGGCGCTGCCCGGTCCGGAGAGGGCGGCGAACAGTCCCAGCAGCGCTGCAACTACCGCCGTTCTGATGCGTGTTGATGATTGCATAGAGCGCTTTTAGCGCAGCACCGAGCATTTGACCATGGACAAAACGGAACCGGCCCCGAACTTCATCAAGAAGTTCGGGGCCGGTGAACGGACGTAATACGGCGGGCGGTTACAGCGCGACACCGAGCAGCGCGTCGACGGTGCGCGAGACGAGTCCCGGCGCCCCCTCGTCCGGGCCGCCCGCGGCGCTCTGCCGCTCGGCCCAGCGGTCCACGGCGGCCAGCGCCGTCGGGGTGTCCAGATCGTCGGCGAGGGCGGCCCGGACCTCCTCGACCAGCGCGTCGGCGGCGAGCCCGTCGGGCCGCGAGACGGCGGCGCGCCAGCGGGCGAGCCGGTCCACCGCGTCCGCGAGGACCTGGTCCGTCCACTCCCAGTCGGAGCGGTAGTGGTGCGAGAGCAGGGCCAGGCGGATCGCCGCCGGGTCCACGCCGTCGCGGCGGAGTGCCGAGACGAAGACCAGGTTCCCCTTGGACTTGGACATCTTCTCGCCGTCCAGGCCGACCATTCCGGCGTGCACGTACGCCTGGGCGAACGGGTGCTCGCCGGTCAGTACCTGGGCGTGCGAGGCGCCCATCTCGTGGTGCGGGAAGGCGAGGTCGGAGCCGCCGCCCTGGACGTCGAAGCCCATGCCGAGGTGGTCCAGGGCGATGGCGACGCACTCGATGTGCCAGCCGGGGCGGCCGGCGCCGAGGGAGCCGCCGTCCCAGCTCGGCTCGCCCTCGCGGGCGGCCATCCAGAGCATCGGGTCGAGGGGGTTCTTCTTGCCCGGACGCTCCGGGTCCCCGCCGCGCTCGGCGGAGAGCAGCCGCATCGCCTCCGCGTCCAGGTTGGAGACCTGGCCGAAGTGCGGGTCGGTGTCGACGGAGAAGTACACATCGCCGTCGAGGTCGTAGGCGGCGCCCGCGTCCCGGAGACGTTCGACGAGCGGCACGATGCCGGGTATCGCCTCGACGGCTCCGATGTAGTGCTGCGGCGGGAGCATGCGCAGGGCGGTCATGTCCTCGCGGAACAGGGCCGTCTCGCGCTCGGCGAGCTCGGTCCAGTCCTGTCCGTCGCGCACGGCCCGCTCCAGCAGCGGGTCGTCCACGTCCGTCACGTTCTGGACATAGTGAACCTGCCGCTTGGTGTCGAGCCACACGCGCTGGACGAGGTCGAACGCGTTGTAGGTCGCCGCATGACCCATATGGGTCGCGTCGTACGGCGTGATGCCGCAGACATAGATGCGGGCGACGGGACCGGGGTCAAGGGTGATCCGTCCGCCGGTCGCGGTGTCGTGGATCCGAAGGTCGCGGCCCTTGCCAGGAAGGGCGGGGACCTCAGAAGCGGGCCAGGCATGCATGCGACGAGCGTAACCGGACGCGCCTTCCGGATACGAACCGGAGGGGGGATCCTGTCCGAAGAGGCACTCTTGCGCCCGGCCCCGGAGCGTGCTTCACGCCCCCCGACACGGAGACCGGACCCGCACCCGGGCGGGTGCGGGCCGGGGAGCCCGGCGGGGCCGCCCGGCCGGGCCCCGCCTACACCGGCGGCCACGGAATGGCCGGCCAGCCCCCGCTCGGCTCCCGGTGGAGCCCGGTGGACCGCAGCCCCGCGACCCGGGCCCGCAGCGCCTCGATCTCGGCCGCGGTGATCAGTTCCTCCAGCCGGGTGACCAGGGCCGCCCCCGGCTCCAGCCCGGCGGCCAGCCGGTCCAGCACCTCGACGGCCTCCGCGGGCAGCGGCTCGCCCGCCCAGCCCCAGAGCAGGGTGCGCAGCTTGTCCTCGGCGTTGAAGGTCACACCGTGGTCGATGCCGTACAGCCGGCCGTCGGGCGCGGGCAGCAGGTGCCCGCCCTTGCGGTCGCCGTTGTTGATCACCGCGTCGAGGACCGCGAGCCGCCGCAGCCGGGGATCGTCCGCGTGCACCAGCAGCGCGGTCTTCCCCTCCCCCACTTCGGCCAGCGCCACGGCCTTCCAGCCCTCGCCCGGCTCCTCGTCCTCGACGAGCGCGAGCAGCCCCGGATCGTCCTCGCCCTGCGGCGCCGCCTCGATCCACAGCTGGCACATGCCCTGGCCGTACGGACCGTCCCGCAGCACGGTCGGCGGCACCAGGCCCCAACCGGTCGCCTCGGAGACCTCGTAGGCGGCCACCTCGCGCTGGGCGAGCGTGCCGTCGGGGAAGTCCCACAGGGGCTGTTCGCCGGCGACCGGCTTGTACACGCAGTGCGCTTCCTCGCCCTCGTAGGCGACCGAGCAGTACAGCACCGCGTTGGAGGCCCCCCGAACCTGTCCGAGGACGGTGAGCTCGCCCTTGCCGAGCAGGGTCATCCGCCCGGCGTCGGTCAGGCCCCGCGGCGGTATCCGTTCTGGCGCGGGCATACGTGTCCTTCCGGATCGAGCGGGAGGCTGCACAGCGGGCACGGGGGGCGGCCCGCGTTCACGACGTCCAGGGCGCGTTTGGCGAAGGCGCGGGCCTGGGCACCGCTGAGCCGGACCCGGAGCATCGGCGGGCCGTTCTCCTCGTCCTGGAGCAGCCGCTCCTCGGCCTCCGCGAGGTCCTCGACGGATTCCGCGTCCAGCTCGACCAGGGCCTGCGCCTCGACGATCATGCGCTGTTCCTCGCCGTCCCAGGCGAGGGCCATCGTGCCGACGCGGAACTCCTCCTCGACGGGGACGTCGAGTGGAGCGGTGTCGGTGACGTCCATCGGGGCCACGGCGGGCACCGGGGAATTGCCCCCGGTGCGGCGGACCACTTCGTCGAGCAGTTCGTCCACCCGCTCTGCGAGGGCGGCGACTTGGGTCTTCTCCAGGGCCACGCTGGTGACACGTCCGCCTGAGGATGCCTGCAGGAAGAACGTACGACGTCCAGGCAGCCCGACCGTACCGGCCACGAAACGGTCCGGGGGGTCGTAGAGGAACACCTGACGGGACACGTCCTGTCTCCCTTGTGATTTGACGCGGATGGGGGGTCGGCCGGGGCCCGGGAGAGAGTTCTCCCGGAAAGGCGCCTACGGCGCGTCCACCCTACTGCGCGGAGCGATCACGGTGCTCCAGCGCCGCCCCCGACCGCGGCATCGGCCTCCGTACCGGCGGCCTTCGTCTCGTCGGGGGACGGTTCGCGCGGGGCAAGGGGGGCGAGATCGCCGGTGTCGCCCAGCCTCAGCAGGAAGGGCCGCAGCCTGGTGTAACGGATCGCGGTGACCGAGCACGGGTCGGCGTGGACCCGCTGGAAGAGGTCCAGGTGCATGCCGAGCGCGTCGGCCACGAGGGACTTGATGATGTCCCCGTGCGAGCACATCACGTAGACGGCGTTCTCACCGTGCTCCGCCTCGATCCGCGCGTTCCACTCCCGGACCGCGTCGACGGCGCGTGCCTGCATCGCCCGCATGGACTCACCGCCGGGGAAGGCCGCCGCCGACGGGTGCTGCTGCACGACCGTCATCAGCGGCTCGTCGGTGAGTTCGGCGAGCTTGCGGCCCGACCAGTCACCGTAGTCGCACTCACTGATGCGCTCCTCGGTGTGCAGCGGCAGTTCCGGCCGGGCGTCGAGCAGGGGGCGCAGTGTCTCGCGGCAGCGCTGCAGGGGGCTGCTGACGGCCGCGACGAGCGGCAGCGCAGCCAGCCGTGCGGGGAGCGCCGCGGCCTGCTCCGCGCCGCGCTCGTCGAGTGCGACGCCGGGGGTCCGGCCCGCGAGGACCCCGGCCGTGTTGGCGGTGGAGCGTCCGTGGCGTACGAGGATCAGGGTGGGCATACCGGCCAGGGTAGGCCGACGCCCCGGCAAAGGTGCGCCCGGGACCTGGGCAGGGCACAATACGCGCCGTGATTGTGGACTGCGCCATCTACCGGGACGGGCGCCGCACCGACGGCCCCGCCGACTTCTCCGACGCCCTCGAAGAGGCCCGGTCCACCGGTGACGCCTTCTTGTGGATCGGTCTGCACGAGCCGACGGAGAAGGAGTTCGAGCTGGTCAGCAGCGAGTTCGGACTGCACCCGCTGGCGGTGGAGGACGCGCTGGCCGCGCACCAGCGGCCGAAGCTGGAGGTGTACGACGACTCGCTGTTCGCGGTGATCAAGCCGGTCGTGTACGACCACGAGAGCGACACGGTCAGCGCGGACGAACTGATGGTGTTCATAGGCGACTCGTTCGTCGTGACGGTCCGGCACGGCGAGGGTGCTCCGCTCGCCGCCGTGCGCCGCCGGCTGGAGGCCGAGACCGATGTGCTCAAGCACGGGCCCACCGCGGTGCTGTACGCGATCAGCGACGCGATCGTGGACCACTACATCGATGTCGCGGGCGAGCTCCAGGTCGACCTGGAGGAGCTGGAGACCGAGGTCTTCGCCCCGGCCGCGACCGGCGACTCGAAGAACACCGCGGCCCGCATCTACACGTTCAAGCGCCAGGTGCTGGAGTTCCGCAGGGCGACCGTTCCGCTGGGCGCCCCGCTGGCCCGGCTGGCGAGCGCGGGGGTGCCCTTCGTCCATGAACAGTCGCAGCCGTTCTTCCGGGACGTCCAGGACCATCTGACGCGCGCCAACGAGCAGGTGGAGGGCCTGGACCGGCTGCTCTCCGACATCCTGTCCGCGCACCTCGCGCAGATGGGGGTGCGGCAGAACGACGACATGCGCAAGATCTCGGCCTGGGCGGCGATGGCGGCGGTGCCGACCATGGTCGCCGGGATCTACGGCATGAACTTCGATCACATGCCGGAGCTGAAGTGGGTGTGGGCGTACCCGGCGGTGATCGTGCTGATGGCGGGCGTGGTCCTCGGCCTGTACCGCCAGTTCAAGCGGCGCGGCTGGCTCTGACCCGGGCCTCTCCGCTCAGCCGTACTCGGGCGCCGGGACGGCCGGACCGCCCAGCGCGTCGCGCCGCTCCGGCGGCGCCAGGCTGACCATGCGCCGCCAGCCCACCAGGCGCTCGTACGCGTAGACGGCGTGGATTCCCGCCGCCAGTACCGCGGCCTTGGCCCTCGGCCAGCCCAGGATGCGGCCCATGTGGTCCATCACGGCGAGGCTGACGTCGCGGTAGACCCGGATCTCACCGAGCGCGCACTCGCGCAGGACGCTCTGGATCGTGCGGCCGTGTCCGGACCGGGCGAAGCGCAGCAGTTCCTCGTGGCAGTACGCCAGGTGGTTGTCCTCGTCGTTCGAGATCATCCTGACCGCGCGGCCCAGCTCCGGGTGGTCCGCGAAGTACTTCCGCAGCAGCCGCATCTGCTCGGAGGCGCGCTGTTCGGTCACCCGGCTGTGCGCGAGGTAGGTGATGATGTCGCGCTCGGCGAGCGGCTCGTCACGCCCCAGCAGCTCATGGGCGAGGCCGATGCCGTCCTTCTCCAGGAGCATCGTGTAGTCGGTCTCGTGGGGGACCTCCACAGGCGCCAGACCGCGCTTCCTCAGGAGGGCGTTGAAGATCCTGCCGTGCTTGTCCTCATCGGCTCCGTGCCGGGCGATCTTGGGGGCCAGGGCGCGCTGGCTCGCGGGGACGAGAGCCGCGATACGGCCGTTCTCCCAGCCTCCCTGGGACTCCCCGCCGGCGGCGATGGAGCAGAACAGCCGGAACGACTCGTCGTCGTCGAGAATCTCCTGGAACAGGTTCTTTGCCGAGAGCATCACTGCCACCTCCGTGCCGGCGTCCGCCGAGCGACAGTCAAATGCGCCCGGCCCCGGCGGGCAACAGGAAGGCTCACGAACTGGGCCGAACGTGCGAGCCGCGCAGCGCCCGGCGAACCGTTTCCGCACAGGCCCCGTAACCCGACCGCCCCGGCCGCGTTGTTCCGCGTGACGGCCGTGGCGGGGAGCCCCCGAGCCCCCACCACGGCCGTAGTGCTGCCCGGGGGCGGGTTCGCTACGCGAGTCCGGAGCGCTCCAGCGCGTCCGTGCCGGCGCGCAGCGCGGCGATCCGCTCGTCGAGCGTGAAGCCGGCCGGGGCCAGGGTCAGGGTGGTGACGCCCGCGGCCGCGTAGGCCTGCATCCGGTCGGAGATCCGCTCCACCGGGCCGAGCAGCGTGGTCTGGTCGATCAGCTGGTGCGGAACGGCGGTGGCGGCACCGCTCTTGTCGCCGGACAGGTACTTCTCCTGGATCTCGGCGGCCTCCTTCTCGTACCCCATGCGCTGGGCGAGCTGGTTGTAGAAGTTCTGCTTGGGGCTGCCCATGCCGCCGACGTACAGCGCGGTGTACGGCCGGAACATGTCGGCGAGGCCCTTGACATCATCGCCGACCGCGAGCGGCAGGGTCGGGCAGACGTCGAAGCCCTCCATGGTCTGGCCTGCCTTCTCCCGGCCGGCCCGCAGATGCTTGATCGCGGTGTCCTCCAGGTGCTCTGCGGAGGGGAAGATCAGCAGTGCCCCGTCACCGATCTCACCGGTCTGCTCCAGGTTCTTCGGGCCGATCGCGGCGATGTACACCGGGATGTGCTCGCGCTCCGGGTGGATGGTCAGCTTGATCGGCTTGCCCGGCCCGTCCGGCAGCGGGAGCGTCCAGTGCTGCCCCTCGTACGAGAGCCGCTCGCGGCTCATCGCCTTGCGGACGATCTCGACGTACTCGCGGGTGCGGGCCAGCGGCTTGTCGAACTTGACGCCGTACCAGCCCTCGGAGACCTGCGGCCCCGACACCCCGAGGCCGAGCCGGAAGCGGCCGCCGGAGAGCGAGTCGAGGGTGGCGGCCGTCATCGCCGTCATGGCGGGCTGGCGGGCCGGGATCTGCATGATCGCGGAGCCGATGTCGATGGACTCGGTCTGCGCGGCCACCCAGCTCAGCACGGTCGGGGCATCGGAGCCGTAGGCCTCGGCCGCCCAGCAGACGTCGTAGCCGAGCCGGTCGGCCTCCTGCGCGACGGCGAGGTTGTCCCCGTCCATACCCGCGCCCCAGTAACCGAGATTGATGCCGAGCCGCATAGCCGCTCCCCTTACTGATCAGTAACGTCTCTGTGCTCCGGACTCTAGCGCGCGGGAACACGATCCGGCAGGGGTGACCCGGGCCCCGGTTGTCCACAGCCCCGCACCGAGTGGAGCCATGGCCAGTAATCTCAGCGCCCATGGAGCAGAGGCATCTCGGCCGCACCGGCCTTCGAGTGTCCCGGATCGGGCTCGGCACCCTCACCTGGGGCCGGGACACCGACGAGCACGACGCTGCCGAGCAGCTCAAGGCCTTCTGGGAGGTGGGCGGCACCCTGGTCGACACGGCGGACGTGTACGGCGGCGGCGAGTCCGAGTACCTGCTCGGGCGGCTCGTCGAGGGGCTGGTGCCGAGGCGCGATCTGGTCATCGCCACCAAGGCCGGCAGCGTGCCCGACCCGTACCGCAGATTCGACGGTTCGCGCGGGCATCTGCTGGCCGCCCTCGACGCCTCGCTGGCCCGGCTCGGCACGGACTACGTGGATCTGTGGCAGGTGCACGCCTTCGATCCGGTGACGCCGCTGGACGAGACGCTCCAGGCACTGGACCTGGCGGTGTCCAGCGGGCGCGCCCGCTACGCGGGAGTGTCGAACTTCTGCGGCTGGCAGCTGGCCAAGGCCGCGACCTGGCAGCTCGCCTCGCCCGGTCTGCGGACCCGGCTGGCCAGTACGCAGATGGAGTACTCGCTGCTGCAACGGGGCGTGGAGCGCGAGGTGTTGCCGGCGGCGCTCGACCTCGGGGTGGGGCTGCTGCCGTCCTCGCCGCTGGGCCGTGGCGTGCTGACCGCCAAGTACCGCACCGGCACCCCGGCGGACTCGCGCGGCGCCTCCGAGCTGCTCGCCCCGTTCGTGGAGCCGTATCTCGACGACCCCGCGAGCCGCATCGTGGACGCCGTGGCGACCGCCGCCGACGGGCTGGCCACGACGCCGCTGCAGGTGGCGCTCGCCTGGGTGAGGGACCGTCCGGGCGTGGTCGCCCCGATCGTCGGCGCGCGCAACGCGCACCAGCTCACGGAGGCTTTGTCAGTGGAGACGCTTAGTCTTCCTGACGAGATCTGCCGCGCGCTCGACGATGTGTCGGCGCCCGTGCACCGCTATCCCGACCAGGACTGGAGCACGCTGTGACTGCGCTTCCCCGGGGGGAGACCCCAGGCTCCCCGGCCCCCGACGACGAAGACGTCGTCGCGGACGTCTCCGTGCCCTCGCCCACGGAGGAGGCCCCCGCAGAGGAAGCCCCTGCGGAGGAGGCCGCCGCAGAGGAGGCCCCCGCCGGGGCCGACACGGCCGCCGACAGCGACACCGCCGCACCGGTCCTCTCCGAGGCGGAGGCGGAGCTGGCGGCCCAGCGCGAGCTGCTGGAGCGGATCGAGAAGCGCAAGGCCGAGAAGGACGGCCCCATCCCCGCCGGTACGAAGCTGAGCGGACCGGCCGCCGACCTGCTGGCGGCCGTACGCGCCGTGGAGAGCGGCGAGAAGCCGGGAGCCGCGTTCTTCGACGCCCCCGCGCCCGCCACCCCCCGCAGGCCCGCCCCCGCCCCGGTCCGGGAGCGGGCCCCGGAGCCCGTCGGCGCGGACCGGGGCGCCGCCCCGGAGGCGGTCGCCGCCGTGGCCGCCGTGCTGGCCTCCGGCGGCGCCCCGGAGAACCTGGCCGCCCCGGCCGCCGGGAGGCTCGGCGCACACGCGGACGATGTCCTGCGCGAGGACCCCTGGCAGCTGCTCGCCCTTCCCGGCGTCGGCCCGGAGCAGGCCGACGGCTTCGCACGGGCGCTGCTGGGCGCGGAGTGCGGCCCGGACGACGAGCGGCGCACCGACGCCCTGATCGGCTGGCTGCTGGAGCGCGCGGCGCTGCGGGGCCACACCGCGCTGGACGCCGCGGAGGTGCGGGCCGCGCTCACCGGACGGGCGGTGACCGACCCGGAGGCCGCCGTGGAGCACGCGGTCGGCGAGGGCGTCGTCCTGGTCTTCCAGGACGACGAGGAGGACGGCGAGGAGGGCGGCCCGGAGGAGGCGGCGCAGGAGGAGGCGCCAGCAGCCGCCGACGCGCCCGCCGGGGACCGGGAAGCGGGCCCGCAGGAGCCGGTGCAGGTGTTCCTGGGCCTCGACCGCTACGCCCTGGCGGAGGAGAGCCTCGCGGACGGGCTGGCCCGGCTGGTGAACGCGGTCGAGAAGGACGCCGACTGGTCCGGGGCCGCCGAGTCGGCGCCCTCCCCCTCGGCCGCGGAGCTGATCCGTACCGCCGCGGCCCACGGGCTCGTCGCGCACACCGGTGGCGAGGCGGCGAGGGCCGAGCCCGCCGCGCTGATCGCCGCGGCGAACGGCCTCGGCCTGCGGGCCCTCGGCACCACCCACAGCACGGACGGCGCGCGGCGGCTGGCCGAGGCGGTGGGCGACCCCTCGGCGGCCGTCACGCTGGCCGGGCTGCTCTCCGGCGCCGAGGGCCCGGGACGGGACGAGGAGGGGGCCCTCGCCGTCGACCTGCTCGTCGTGCTGGACGCCCCGCAGGTCGACGTCGAGACCGGCGCGATGCTGGTGGAGGCTCTCGCGGACGGGGCCCGGCTGGTGCTCAGCGGCGATCCCGGCGTGCTGGGCTCAGCGGGTGCGGGCCGGGTCTTCGCCGATGTGCTGGCCGCCCGCGCGTGCCCGCAGATCGTCTCCCGTACGCCGGACCCAGGGCCGATCGGGGAGCTCGTCTCCGGCATCGGCATCGGGGAGCTGAACCAGGTGGCGGCGCCGGGCCGGGAAGTGGTGATCGTGCCCGTGCGTGACGCGGGCGAGGCGGTGCACCGCACGGTGCAGCTGGTGGCCGACTCGGTGCCGCGCGCCATCGGCGTCCCGTCGTCCGAGACCCAGGTGATCACCGTGGGCCACGGCGGGTCCGCGGGCACCCGGGCGCTGAACGAGGCGCTCAAGCAGCGGCTCAACCCCGGCCCCGGCCGGTTCGGCGGCTTCGACCCCGGCGACCGGATCGCCCATGTCCCCGCACCGGGCAGAACGGTGCCCGGCGTGGTCGTCTCGGCCGACGCGGAGGGCCTGCACCTGGACTGCGCGGGGACCCCGGTCGTCGTGCCGCAGGAGCGGGTGGAGGCGTCCGTACGCCATGCCTGGGCGCTCAGCGCCCATCAGGCAGCCGGTATGCGGTGGCCCGCGGTGGTCGTCGTACTGCCGGGTGACGCCGCGCAGGGGCTCAGCCGCCCCTGGGTCTATACCGCGTTCGGCCGGGGCGAGCGGCACCTGTCCGTGGTGCACGGGGTGGATCAGGCGCTGCCGCGCGCGGTCGCCCAGTCCCCCGCGCAGGACCGCACCACCCGGCTGCGCACCCTGCTGGAGGCATCCGAGGCGTCCGAGGGGTGAGACCCGGCGAGGGCCGGGCGGATGGCGTCACGCACGCATCCGCCCGGCCCCCGGGCACTGGCTCCGGCAGAGGACGGACCGGTCAGGAGCCGCCCCGCGCCATGCCGTCGAGTTCGCCGTCCAACTCTCCGTCAAGCTCGTCCTCGTCGAAGACGGCACTGACGTCGAACCGGCAGACCACCAGTTCCGGATCCGCGTCGTCGAAGGGCGCGCCCAGCCACTCCCCCGGCTCCGGCAGCTCGTCCGCCGCCGCGACCCACAGGGTGGAGTCACCCTCCTCAAGGCCGAACTCCAGGTGCCGGGACGCGATCTCGTCCGCCTCGTACTCCCCGAAGAGCACCCCGAGCGCCGCGTGGACGCTGCTGCCGGCCGCGGCCGTGCTCTCGGTGTCCCGGACGTCCGGGTCCAGGTCGGCGAGGCGCTGCGCCTGGGCGAGCAGCCGCTGCGGCTCCACCACCGCGTAGTCGCGGCGGATCAGCACGCTGAGCGCGTTCGGCTCCTCTGGACCGCTGTAGGGCGGCAGGGAGTCCCCGGCGCCCGGAATCTCGAAGGGGGTGACCTCGTCGTGGCGGTCGTAGAGGAGTTCGTCATAGACCTCCGCCGCAGCGGCCAGTGCGTTGAACGCGTCATAGACAGCGGGGTCGTCGTCCCCGGACCGGCGTTCGACCGCGTCGAGGTGACGGTCGAGCGCGACCTTGACCGCATCAGCGGCGGCGCGTACCTCGGCAGCGGATGGCTGCGCAGCATCAGACATAGAGCAGACGCTATCCGTACCGGGGGTCTGCCCGCACAATAGATGCGATGCCGGAATACGAATTTGTCGACGTGTACGTGCCGCGCGGGCTGTCCCGGAAGGAGACGACCCGCCTGCTGACCGACCATGCCGAGTACGGGCACTGGGAGTTGGACCGACTGACACTGCGCCTGGACGGCAGCCGCCGGGTGCGGCTGCGTCGGCGGATCATCCGCCAGCTGCGGGCCACCTGGTGAAACGGAACGGGCCCCGCTGCTCGCGGGGCCCGCTCTCTGGTCCAGCCTGACCAGCCTGATTCAGCCGAAAGAACCTAGGCGGCGGCCTTGGCGCGGCGGTACAGCACCGTGCCCGCGCCTGCGAGCAGCAGGCCCGCGCTGGCCGGGATCAGCAGGTCGAGCCCGCCCGATCCGGTGTGTGCGAGCTGCGGAGTGCCCTCGGGCATGCTCTGCGGCTCCGGCGCGTTCGGGACGGTGCGGGGTCCGGGCGTCGGTGGCGCCTTGGGGTGGGTGACCGGAGTCACCGGAGGGGTGACCGGCGGCGTGACCTGCGGCGTGCTCTCGTTCTCGCAGTCGTTGCCGAAGCTGGGGTTCAGCAGCCCGACGATGTCGATGCTGTTGCCGCAGACGTTCACGGGGATGTCGATGGGGGCCTGGATCTGGTTGCCCGAGAGCAGACCGGGCGAGCCCTGCGCGTAGCCCTGTGCCGTTGCCCCGCCCCCGTTGTCCGTGGGGACGGCACGGTGCTTGCCGGTGCCCGTCCGCGCCTCCTGGCCACGGTCCTGCGACGCGCGGCTGCCGGTGGCCCGGCTGTCCGAGGCGTGGCTGCCCGAGGCGGTACCTGCGGACGATCCGGTCCGGCCTGCGGCCGCACCCCCAGAACCGTTTCCGCAGGCGTTCCCGAAGGTCGGGTTGATCAGTCCGACGACGCTCACGGAGTTACCGCAGACGTTCACCGGTACCTCGACCGGGATCTGTACCGAATTCCCTGAAAGCACCCCCGGGGAATTCGACGCACCGCCGGACGCTCCCGCGTCGGCGTGCGCGTAACCGCCACTGAGCGCGAGTACGCCGCCCGCGGCCGCCATGGTGATCAGGCCTTTACGCGTGACCTGTCGCATAGGTTGTTTCCTGCCTTCTACCTTCCGGAATACCCCCGGACTTGAGCGTTCGGAGGCAAAGGACCCGGCGGCCCCGGAGCACATGGCGCGCGCTCCGAGGCCGACCGGGCTCAAACCCTTGCGGGTTGACGTGCGACGTCAGGCGTTGACGCAGGTGTTGCCGAAGGTGGGGTTCAGCAGCCCGATCACGGAGACGGTGTTGCCACAGAGGTTGACCGGGATGTGGACCGGAACCTGGACGACGTTGCCCGAGAGCACGCCGGGGCTGCCGATGGCGGCACCCTGGGCGCCCGAGTCGGCGACGGCCATACCGGCGCCCGCGAGCACCAGACCACCGGTGACAGCCGCAGCTGCGACGATCTTCTTGATCATTGTTCCTCCTAGTTGGCAAGTGCGGTCCCAGCCGCGGACCGCACCACCTGTAACGAGGAGAAAGCAATCGGGCTACGAGCAGAAAGCCCCTTTCACTCGTTCCGGTCTGTACGTACACGCTGTCGAATCACTCGGCGCGGAGTCAGCTGTTGTCGATGAAACGGTCGAGGACCCGGACGCCGAACTTCAGGCCGTCGACCGGCACCCGCTCGTCCACGCCGTGGAACATGCCCGCGAAATCCAGCTCCGGGGGGAGCTTCAGCGGGGCGAAACCGAAGCAGCGGATGCCCAGGTCGTCGAAGGACTTGGCGTCCGTACCGCCGGAGAGCATGTACGGGACGGCGCGGGCGATCGGGTCCTCCGCCTTGAGCGCGATCTGCATCGCGTCCACCAGGGAGCCGTCGAAGTCGGTTTCGAGGGCCTTGTCGCCGTGCACGTCCTCGCGCTTGACGCGCGGGCCGAGGATCCGGTCGAGGTCGGTCAGGAACTCCTGCTCGTACCCCGGCAGGAAGCGGCCGTCGACGTGGGCGGTGGCCTGTCCCGGGATCACGTTCACCTTGTAGCCCGCGCCCAGCATGGTGGGGGCTGCGGAGTTGCGCAGGGTGGCCCCGACCATCTTGGCGATGCCGCCCAGCTTGGCCAGCGTGGCGTCCATGTCCTCGGGGTCCAGCGGGGTGCCGAGCGCGTCGGACAGCTCGTCCAGGAAGGACCGCACGGTCTTGGTCACCCGTACCGGCCACTTGTGCCGTCCGAGCCGCCCGACCGCCTCGCACAGCTCGGTGATCGCGTTGTCGTCGTTGGTCATGGACCCGTGACCGGCCGTGCCGTCCACGGTCAGCCGCATCCAGTGCATGCCCTTCTGCGCGGTCTCCACGAGGTAGAGGCGCAGGTTCTCGTTGACCGTGAAGGAGAAGCCGCCGACCTCGCCGATCGCCTCCGTGACGCCCTCGAACAGGCCGGGGTGCTTGTCGACGAGATACCGGGCCCCGTAGGTGCCGCCCGCCTCCTCGTCCGCGAGGAAGGCGAGCACGATGTCCCGCGGGGGCTTGCGGCCGCTGCGCATCCGCTCGCGCACGACCGCGAGGGTCATCGCGTCCATGTCCTTCATGTCGACCGCGCCCCGGCCCCACACACAGCCGTCCGCGATCTCCCCGGAGAAGGGGTGGTGCGTCCAGTCGTGGGCGTTCGCCGGCACGACGTCCGTGTGGCCGTGGATCAGCAGCGCCGGCTTGGAGGAGTCCTCGCCCTCGATCCGCGCCACCGTGGAGGCACGGCCCTTGTGGGACTCGAAGATCTGCGGCTCAAGCCCGACCTCCGCGAGCTTCTCGGCGACGTACTCGGCGGCCAGCCGCTCACCCGGCCCCGAGTGGTCCCCGTAGTTGCTGGTGTCGATCCGGATCAGGTCACGACAGAGGTCCACGACCTCATTCTCGGCGGTCTCACCCGAGCCCGTCCGGGCCGTTTTGGTCTCGCTCACGCTGGTTCCTTCCACTGTCGCTGTGGTGCTCCCCCTCATCCTCCCGCGCCCGGCCCGCACACCCAAGGCCCCCCACCCCTCGTCATCCGCCCTTCACACAGACCGGGCCGTGATCGAGCACCTCCCAATGTTTGCTATGGTTTTCCACGTCGGAACGGGCAAGGGCCCGCGAGACAGACACCTTGTCCGGGTGGCGGAATGGCAGACGCGCTAGCTTGAGGTGCTAGTGCCCTTTATCGGGCGTGGGGGTTCAAGTCCCCCCTCGGACACCATGGTCAACTGACCAAATGAAGCCGGTCAAAGCGACACTTTGTCGCTTTGACCGGCTTTGTTGTTGTGCAGAACGTGATGAGCAGGCGCGGGCGTCGACCCGGGCGCGCCAGGTCTGTGGGAGCTCGCGCTCAGATCAACCGCTGCTGCCAGTCCTCGGGTACCGCTCCGGCCGGGCGGGGGTCCGTCAGCTGCGGTGCTCCGGGTTGGGGGCGTCGAAGCGGCAGCCGGCGTTCCACTCGGGGCGCTGGTTGCCGTACACGGGGATGCCTCCGGCGTGTTTCAGGAGGGCGGCGAGGTGCATGAGGTTCCAGGCCGCGAAGGTGGTGTTCCGGTTGGTGAAGTCGTTCTCGGGGCCGCCGGAGCCGGGATCGAGGTAGCTGGGTCCTGGGCCCGCCTCGCCGATCCAGCCCGCGTCGGCCTGCGGGGGGATGGCGTAGCCGATGTGCTGAAGGCTGTAGAGGATGTTCATGGCGCAGTGCTTGAGGCCGTCCTCGTTGCCGGTGATCAGACAGCCGCCGACCCGCCCGTAGTAGGCGGACTGGCCCGCGTCGTTGAGTTCGGCCGAGTTGGAGTAGAGCCGTTCGATGACGTGCTTCATCACGGAGCTGTTGTCACCGAGCCAGATCGGTCCGCAGAGCACCAGGATGTCGGCGGCCATCACCTTGGCGTGCAGACCTGGCCAGGCATCGGTGGCGGCGCCGTGCTCGGTCATGTCGGGCTGGACGCCGACCGCGAGGTCCCAGTCGACGGGGCGGATCACCTCTGTGCGCACGCCTGCCGCACGCATCACCGCGGTACTGCGGTCGATCACTCCCTCGGTATTGCTCGTCTCCGGTGACGGCTTGAGGGTGCAGTTGAGGTAGAGGGCGCGGAGGTCGTCGTAACGGGGCGCATTGGCGGACGGCACGGGTGCGGGTCCCTTCGCGGTGGCTGGTGACATCAGCCTGGAAGACCGGGAGGCGGAGGGCCATCGCAGTGCGGCGAACGCAGTACGCCCCCAGCGTCCCGCACCCCGCACCCGGCACCCGGCACCCGGCGCCCAGCGGATGCGGCCCCGGGCACTGGGCGCGAGAGTGGATCCACGTGTCCTCGGCCGTCCGGGTCGGGGCGGGCCTCCGGGAGGCACCTCCGATGGACTTGTTTCCTCCGCTGCCCAGGGAGTCCTGGGCCCCGACGAAGGAGACGCTGCACCGGTTCCTGCAAATCGTCGGAAAGGTACGGCTGGCGGCCAGCGTCCGGCGCAACCACTGGTGGAACGTCCCCTTCCACCTGACCGGAGACGGCATCACCACCCGGCCCAGCGGCCCGCTCGGCGACGGCACCGTGTTCACCGTCGACTTCGACTTCACCACCCACCGTCTCCGCGTTCTCACCCTCGCCGGGCGTCAGGTGTCGTTCCCCCTGATGGGCCTGTCAGTCGGTGACTTCTACCGCGAGTTCACCGGCGCGCTCGCCCACCTGGGCATCAGCACGCTCCCGGAGCACCCGTATCCCTTCGACCTGCCCGACGCCGCCCGGCCGTTCGCCGAGGACGACGAACACGCCGCGTACGATCCGGTCGCCGTGACCCGCTACTGGACCGTCCTCACCCAGGTCATGCTGGTCCTGGAGAAGTACGCGGCCGGATACTCCGGGAAGACCAGCCCTGTCCACCATTTCTGGCACACCTTCGACATCGCCGTCACCCGGTTCTCCGACCGGCACGTGACGCAAGGGCTGTCCGTCGATCCCGTGACCCGTGAGGCGTACTCGCGTGAGGTGATCAGCAGCGGTTTCTGGTTCGGTGACGAACGGTCCTACCCCGAACCCGCCTTCTACTCGTACACGGCGCCGGAACCCGACGAAATGCGGCGGCAGCCGCTGGAACCGGCAGCCGCGCGGTGGACGGAGAGCAACGGTTCGCACCTCGCCCTGCTGCCCTACGACGACGTGCGCACCGCACCCGACGCGCCCGCCGAGATCCTCCAGTTCTACGACACCGCGTACGCGGCCGGCGCGCGCTTGGCGGGCTGGCACACCGACCGGCTCTGCCCGGGGGGCGTGACCGACCCCCAGGCACCGGTCGCGGCACGTCCTCGGCCCGGAACGTGACCCGGGAATCAGCCGGCCATGGACGCGGCTCCGGTCGGCCGGCGCAGATCCGACCACGAAGCAGGGATGTGAAACATGTCCACTGAAGGCTTTCCCGCACCCGAGTCAGGAATGCTCCTCAGCTACTTCCTCAGCGTCGCCGACGTACCCCGCTCGCGTGCCTTCTACTCGGACGTCCTCGGCGGCGAGGTCGTCCTCGCCGAGAACCCCTGCACGGTCCGGCTGGCCAACAGCTGGATCATCATGAATCCCGGCGGCGGGCCCACCCCCGACAAGCCAGGCATCACCCTGCGTCCACCGCAGGACGTCACCAGCACATCCTGTTTCCTCAACATCCGGGTGGCGGACATCGAGGCCGTCTACCGCGACTGGGGCGCCAAGGGTGCTCAATTCATCACCGGACCGATCGACCGGAAGGCCGAGATCCGCTGTTACCTGCGCGATCCGGACGGCTACCTGATCGAGGTCGGTCAGGCCACCGGCATGCTGCACGGTGTCTACGCCGACCCGCCCCCCGGGCGGCCGAACCGCACCGAAGGCCCCTCAGTGTGAGTGTGCGCCGGCCGCGCAGCGCGACTCCTTCGGCCGATATGCGGGTTGGTGGTCACTCGCCGTCCGGTGGCCAGGTCGCCCGGTCACTGACGTGGTCGAATTCCGCCAGTTCGCGAGCGAGGACGTCGAAGTGGGTGAGCGGGGCCCACAGGCCGCGCTCACCGATGACGTAGAGGCGGCGCTTGGCGCGGCTCGCGGCCACGTTGAGCAGGTGCGGGCTGCCGGCCGCCCACTCGCGTGCTCCCCGACGGCCGCCGCCGAGCACGAGGACGACGACATCGGCTTCCTTGCCCTGTGCCCGGTGGACAGTGGCGCAGCGTTCGTCCAGGAGTTCAGCTGTCCAGCCTTCGCGGCCACGGCAGACCTTCTTGCACTCCGCGACGAGGGCGCGGAACGGGGCGATGACCCGGATGCGCTCGACGCCGACGCCGTGCCGCTCCAGGAGATCGAGGACGAACTCGAACGCACGACGGTCGCGTACGCCCCACGGGGAGTCGGCCGGGCGGGCGGGGTCATCGGTGTTGAGCCAGCGGCTGGGCAGCAGCCCGTCCCGTTCGCTGTCGGGGAACGCCTGCCGCGCCGTGCCGTGGACCATGAGGCCGCCGTACGCGACCTCATTGCTGACGGTGAACATCGGCTCCTCGCAACGGCGGTGGACACGTAGCGGTGAACCCACCCAGACGTGGCCGTCGTCGCTGTCCGGTGCCGGCAGGTAGGTGCCGTAGCGGTTGGTCCGGTCGGCCACGGCCTGGGCCGAGGTGGCCGAGGGCAGCCACCGCTCGTCGACGCCGTAGGCGCGCAGCAGCCTGCGCTGCAGAGCGGTGGGCATGGTGACGACGGGCTCCAGCTGGAGCGGATCGCCGACCAGCACGGCACGGCGGGCACGCCACAGCGCGCCCACGGCGGCCTGTGGCGTGGCCTGCCCGGCCTCGTCGACGAGCAGCCAGCCGATCGACTCCCGGCCGAGGCGCGCGAACATGCTGCCGACGGAGGAGAACGTGGTGGACACCACGGGCACCACGAGGAAGAGGGTCTGCCAGGCACGCTCGACCTCTTCGTCGGGCAGCGGCCCATTGGTTCCGGCCATCAGCTCCATGAGTACCTGGAGATTGCCTCGGACCTTCTGCGCGGCCCCGGCCACGAAGGCGCGGTGCAGGTCGAGAGCGCGCAGGAACAGGTCGCTGCGCGCGGTGGACCACGCCTCGTCCGACCAGGGGGAGCCGAGTTCCTGGACGGCCTCGTCGTCATGCTGCCAGCCGAGCGGCAGTGAGGGCAGGTCCGAAGCGGCCCGTCGCAACGCGTTGTGGCGCCGGTTGAGCTCGGTCATGGCGGCCCGCAGGTTACCCAGGGCTGTGTCGACGGCCTGCCGGGCCTGCCGCAGGGCGGTGTCCGCCGCGATCTGCCGGGCGTGCGCGGTCCGCTCTCGCGCGCGGGCGGTGGTGAGACCGGCGGCCGCCTCGTCGGCTGCGGAGGCGGACTGCGAGATCCGGCCCACGGCCAGGGACTCGGCGTGAACGGCCGCGGCGACCTGCGCCATGGAGTCGTCGAGGGCGGCGCGGTGCTGGACGAGCAGTTCCGTGATCTCGGCCTGGGTACGCTCCTGCCGGCGTTGGGCGGCCTGCCGGTCGGCAGAGCTCTGCAGGAGGCGCCGCAGCCCGCCTCGCAGGCCCGGCTCGACGGTCTGTGGTGCGTCCTGGCGGGAAGTGAGCGCGGTGACGTAGTCGCGGTGGTGGGCGGCCAGTTCGCGGGCGGCCGACACATCCGCGCGGGCGGCGCCCAGCTCCTGCCGGGCTCGTGGCACGTGCTCGGTGGCCGCCCGGTGCCGGGCCTCGGCGGCCTCGGTGGCGCTCCGGGCTTCTTCGGTGACGGCGGCGGCCCGCTCCACGGCGTCCGTCGCGGCGGTGACCTGCCGGTCCGCGCGGGGTACGGCGGCTTCCAGGTCCGCGATCCGCTGCCCGGCCGAGGGGGAGTCGACGGCTGCCAGTTCCGAGGCCAGGTGGGCACGCTCCGCACGCAGGCGTTCCACCTCGTCCCGGGCGGCGCGGAACGCGGTGACGGCGTCGGACCACGACGGCACAGGCTCGGCGGGTCCGGCCGGTCCGGCGGGTGCGCCGCCTGCCGCCGAGGCGGCGGGGCGCCGGCTGCCGGGCGGAGTTCTCGGCGGAATCCAGTCACTCAGAACGGCCCGCATACCGCGCAGTGGTGGCCGTCCTTCCTCGGAACGGGCGGCGGCCTCCCGCTCGGGCAGCCGGCCCCACCAGAACCGGTCGCCGAACTCCTTGCGGTTGGTCTTGTTCCCGAGCACCGCCGCGACCAGCCCCCACGCGGGGCCGCCGAGGAGGGCCGAGGCGAGGTCGGAGAAATGGTCGGGGCCGCCGTGCCAGTGCTCATCGAGCGCGCTGATGCCGGGCAGTTCGGCGGTGATGTTCTCGACCGCACCGTTGTTGGAGGACGCGACCACGATCTCGAATCCGGTCAGCCGGGGGTCGAGCCGCGACACGAACCGCGGGTGCGTGCCCTGGCGGTCCCTGCCCCGCCACGCCGGGCCGGCAAAGGCCTGTCCGGGCCGGTCGAACGTGGCCAGCACCGCCGCCCGCTCGACCACCAGCGCGGCGACCAGGTCACGCAGCATCGTCGTCTTGCCCGTGCCGGGCGGACCGTTCACGGAGAACATCCCGCCCCCGGTGCCCGCACGGTCGGCGAGCATTCGGTCGACCGCGAACTGCTGGCTCAGCGCGAGCGGGAACCGCGCCGGTGAGGGCCACCGCCCCGACGGAACCAGCTCCGGATCCACACCTGCCAGGACGGCTCCGCGCTCCTGGCGCACATCCGTCCGCCTCCCCACGGCAAGGGCATCGTGCTCGGTCAGATACGCGTCCAGAGCCGGGCCGATCCCCTTGCCGACCGCCCCTGCCACCCGGTCGAGATCAGGCGGAAGCAGGCTGTTCAGGAAAGGGGCCGCGGCGGACACCTTCGCCTGCGGGTCCTTGGGCCGGTGGACGAGCCTGCTGCGCACCCGGACCGCTCGGGGCCGCAGTCGGTCCCGCACCCCGCACAGGTCGGCGATCTGCGCGGTGAGGGCAACGAGATCGGCGAGCCCGAGCGCACGGGGGCCGGACCCGCCCCGGGACGCCTCCGGCGTGGTCCCGGAGTCGACCGGCGCCGGCCCGGGGGCGATTCCGGCGCTCTCCGGATCCCCGGGCTCCCCTTCGCCCGCTACGCGCCGGCGGGCCGCTGCCCAGTCGGCGGCGCGGCTCACCAGAGGTTCGGCCGCGCCCTGCAGGGCGGCGCCGGCGACCTCACCGAACAGGGCCTCGACCGCGCCGACGGCGGCGCCGCCGAGGATTTCGCCGAGCAGCCGCTGCCAGCTCGGGCGGTCGGAGCAATCCTGGGCGGCGCCGGGCCGCTGCTCGCGCCTCGTGCCGGGGGGCTGGGCGGCGGAGCCGTAGGGAATCGTGGTGGCTGTCAGTTCGTCGATCGCCGTGCCGAACGCGTCGTCGAGGTCCTCGAATCCGTCCAGCCAGCCCCGCGCGGAGGGTCCCGGATCGAAGAGCCGGCCGGTCGCCCAGGCGCAGGCGGAGATCACGGACGTGTCCTCGACCGGTCGCCCCTCGTCGTCCAGGATCAGGGCGAACATGGCGCTCTCGCCCGCCAGCGTCAGCTCGGACTGCGGCACACCGGGATCCGGATCGGTCCCCGCGGGCAGTACCGCGATCATGGCCTGCCGGAGCAGCTCCAGTTCGAAGACCCCGCAGTAGACCTCATGACGCCACATCCGGCCGCGGGGTGCCCGGCGCGCGCCTGTGTCCGGATGGTCGCCGTCCCACGGCAGGAGCGCCGGTACCTGTCCCGGCAGCGGCGTCAGATCGACGATGTACTCGTCGCTCGGCCCGGACCGTGCGGCGGAGCGCCGTCGGGGCAGTGCCGGAATGCTCGGCGGACCGAACAGCTCGATGGCTCGCCAGCACTCCAGCAGTGCTTCCCGGCGGTGGTCCCGCCCCTGTCGGCTCCGCACCCCCTGCCCCCCGTCACACGCGCGGCCCCCGGCCACTCCCATTCGCTGATCGGCTGTCGGTCGAATCTACCGGACCCCAGAAGGGCAGGTCCCGGCATGTTGTGGCGCGGGCAGCAGAGCGACGCGGCCGCACCTCACCCGTTCCGGCGACTCAGCCGACGTTCAGGGAGCCGCCCAGGAGGGGCAGCAGCCGGTCCCAGTGGCGCCGCAGCCCCGAGGCGCTGAACGCGTCGGTGTCGGACATGGTGAATCCGTGGACGGTGCCCGGGTAGATCTCGGAGGTGAAGCCGGCTCCCGCGGCGTCCAGGGACCGGTTCAGCTCGTCCAGTTCCTCGGGCGTGATGTCGCCCTCGGCGTGGCCGAGGTGGACCTGGGCTGCGACCGTGGAGAAGAGTTTCGGACCGTCGGCGCCCACGGGGGCGTGGAACGCGGCGACGGCGGCCACCTCGTCCGGGTGGGCCGCGGCGGTACGCATCGCGAGCAGGCCGCCTATGCAGTATCCGGTCACGCCGACCGGGCCGTCACTCACCTCGGGGCGGCCGGTGAGGAACCCCAGGTAGGCATCGGCGTCGCTGCGGGCGCGTTCGGCGGTGTGCGCTCCGATCAGGGGCATCACCTGGGCCATGATCCCCGGCCGGGCCTCTTCACCGATGTGCTCGGGAAGTCCGATGACCGGCGTGGGGCCGTGCCGGTAGAAGACGTTGGGGACGAGCACGTAGTACCCGTGTCCGGCCAGTTCGACCGCCATGTCCCGCAGCACGGGCCTGATGCCGAAGCCGTCCGGGTACATCAGCACCCCGGGGTGCCGCCGGTCGCTGTCGGGGAAGGCGGCGAAGGCGTCGGCCAGGCCGTCCGGGGTGGGGATCCGGAGCATTGTGGTGAGCATGGGTTCTCCTGTCGTGGTTGACGTGTCGAGCGGTGAGCGGCACGACAGGAGGCGGGGCCCGCGCGGCAGCGCCGGGTCCCCGGTCGGACAGCGGGCCGGCGGCGGCCCGTACGGCGCTCAGAGGAGCGCCGGGTAACCGATCCGTGTGTGGCGCGAGGCCGTCCCGGTAGTCATGGTCACGCAGCCTAGTCGACGCCCCTTGTCGAGTTGTCGAGACCGTTCACGGCTCTGCTGAGACGGTTCACGCCTCGCCGATGACGACGTAGCATCGGGCGTTCGCGATGATCTTCGTGGTTCGCAAGTCGCAAGTTCGCAAGGGGGAATTGCCATGGTCAGCGGGGGCAGACGGCGGGTCGCGGTCTGGGCCGGCGTCGTCGCCGGCGCGGTGCTGGTGTCCGGCACCGGGCTGTGGGCGACGGACAGTTGGCCGTTCCGCGCTTCCTACTGCTGGGGCGCGTGGGAGCAGAACAGCGGCGCGTCGTTCCTCGGCGACGAAGCGCTCGGCAAGTCCGGCTCCGAGCGGCGGGCCACCGAGTCCGCGCCGCCCTCGGCCGGCCGGCCGCACGGCACCTGCACTCTGGCGGTGACCTCGGAGGTCGAGGACAGCGACTCGGACGAGCCGCTCACCTTCAAGGAGCAGATCACCCTGGAGTACGGGCCGGTGCCCGAGGGCGCCAAGGAGCGCCGGGACTGGATAGCCCAGTACTTCCACGGTTCGGCCTCGCCGCTCCCGGACGGGCTCGACGGGCTGGCCGCCGCCGACCGGGCCATGCTGGTGCTGCCCGCGGAGTGCGACGCGGACGGACGGCCGTCGGCTGTGACGATCCGGAGCGAGAGCACGGGCGACGGCCACCTCGGCAAGGTGGCCATGCCGTTCGCGATCGGCAACACCGCCGAGGTCGGACGGATGCTGCTCGACGCCGCCAACACCACGATGAAGAAGGCCGGTTGCGCACCGGGCAAACCGCTGCGCACGACGTCGCCCCTGGTGACGGTGGCGGAGGACGACGAGCGGGCGGGGAATCCGCTGTGCCGGATACCCGGGATGTCCTTCGACTTCGGTCAGGGTTCGCGCTACCAGCAGCAGGTGGGCGCGGTCACCGACCGGCTCCAGACCTGTTCGGTGGTGTGGCAGACGCCGCGGGCGCCCGACGAGCCGTCGGCGCAGTATGTGATGGCCCGCCGGCCGCGCCTGATCGCACTCTTCGACGGCCTGCCCGCCGGCTCGTCCCACGGTCTGCTCCGCACCACCTGCGGTGGACGTCCGACGGTGTTCTACGGACACGTCGACACCGGTCTCCAGGACCGGGGCAGACCCAGCGACCGGCGGGTGTTCGACCGCTTCGCGGAGTCCGTCGGCAAGCGCATCGGCTGCGGGGACGGTGAGGACGCGTGAGCGAGGACCAGCACGTGCCGGTCGAGGACGCCGAGAACTCTGCGAGTCCTGAGAGCCCTGCGATTTCTGAGAGCCCCGAGACCTTTGAGAGCCCTGCGAGCGCCGGGGACGTTGGCAGCGGACGTCCGTCCTTCGTGCGCCGCCTCCTCAGGAGCCGTACCGCCCGTGCGGTCACCGCCGCCGGACTGGCCGGCGCGCTGCTCGGCGCAGGTGCGGTCGCCTGGCGCACCGATGCCCTGCCGCTGCTCGGGCCCGCTCCCTGCTGGGACTCGCTCGGGGACGCCAGTGTGTCCGGGCTCTTCGGGGACCGCAGGATCGAGGTCGACGAACAGTCGCTGGGCAACGCCCGGGAGGGTGACGGCCTGTCGTACGGGCAGTGCCGTATCACCAGTTTCAAGGACGACCGCGCCCTGCGTCAGGTGACCGTCAACGTGCACCAGTTGGACGGGCTGCGGGGAACCGACTCGACGCGCTGGCCCCAGGAGTTCCTGGCGGCCGGCATGGTGTCGCTGGGCGAGGAACTCCCCGGGATGGTGTCCGCGTCACGCGGCTGGCTGGCGCTGCCGCAGGGCTGTACGGGGCGCGGCGACTTCTCCGGGCCCACCGTGGTGGAGATCGGCATGGGACGGGCGGGCCTCGACTTCTCTTCGGACCTCGCGACGGAGGACCGGGCCGCCCTCACCGATGCCCTGGTGGACGCCACCAACGGGGTCATCCGGTCCTTCGGCTGCTCGGGCAGCTACCCGTCACCGCGCGCGCTGCCGTCCGTCGACACCTGGCAGGACACCGACGCGGCCGCGCTCTGCGGCACCAAGGGGTTCGTCCTGCCGAAGGCGTACCGCAAGGAGCTGCCCCGCACCAGGATCGGTGCGGGCGGCGTCGGGCCGGCCCGGATCTGCGAGGTCGGCAGCGACGACCGGGAGCAGGTGGTGCGGATGACGACGGTGGTGGACCCGGCGCTGGCCGAAATCTTCTCCTCGGACTCGCTGCGGTCCGGTGCCTCCGTCAAGGGCACCACGGGGTACGGAAAGACGACCGGTGGCCGGGCGGTGTACCGGGCGTCCTGCCAGACCGGTCCCGTGGTGTTCGTGGTGGAACAGCTGCGGCAGACAGCGAAGGGCGGCTTCACACTCACGGATGAGCTGCTGCCGGGCTATGTCGCGGCGGAGGCGGAGCGCATCGGCTGCGGCCCCCAGAAGCTGACGCTCCCGTCCGCCTGAGAGACGGCATGCCGGACGGGCCCCGTCGGCGCGCGGGGCCCGTCCGCTGTGGAAGGATTCTCCGCACCATGAGAACCAGCACCCGGGCGCCGGGCGGCCCCCGGTGAGGGGGCGCTCGAAGCCGCCGCCGTCGCCGTTGCCGCAGCGCGACGGGATCGATCCGGTCCGGGTGCGGCTCCCCGACGACCCCGGCGAGCGGTGGCCCACGGTGCGTGATCATCTGCTGGAGCGGTTCGGCGGCGCGATCGGCGCGGACCGGCTCGACGCCATGCTCGCGGCCGGCCGGTTCGTCTCGGCGCGGGGCCCGGTGACGGGCCGGGAGCCGTACGCGGCGGGCCGGTACCTCTGGTTCCACCGGGACTTCGCGCCGGAGGAGCCGGTGCCGTTCCCGGTCGGTGTCGTGCACCGGGACGAGCACCTGGTCGTCGCGGACAAGCCGCACTTCCTGGCGACGACGCCGCGCGGCCGGCACATCACCCAGACGGCGGTGGCCCGGCTCCGCCGCGAGCTGGGCCTCCCCCTGCTCCAGCCGGCGCACCGGCTGGACCGGCTGACGGCGGGGCTCGTGCTCTTCGTCGTGCGGCCGGAGGAACGGGGCGCCTACCAGACGCTGTTCCGGGACCGGCTGGTGCGCAAGGAGTACGAGGCGGTGGCGCCGTACGACGCGCGGCTCGCCTTCCCGCGCACCGTGCGCAGCCTCATCGTCAAGGAGCGCGGGGTGATCGCCGCCCGCGAGGAGCCGGGCGAGCCGAACAGCGAGAGCCGGATCGAGCTGCTGGAGCACCGGGAGGACCTCGGGCGCTACCGGTTGCTGCCGGCCACCGGGCGGACGCATCAGCTGCGGGTCCACATGAACAGCCTGGGGCTGCCGCTCGTCCACGACCCGGTCTATCCCGTGGTCGAGGCGGAGGGGGCGCCGGACGACTGGTCGCGCCCGCTCCAACTGCTGGCGAAAGTGCTGGAGTTCACCGATCCGGTCACGGGAGAGCCGCGCCGCTTCGAGAGCGGGCTGCGGCTCTCCGCGTGGCCGAGGGGGTGAATCTTCCGGGCTCAGTGGCCACGGGGGATGTATCTCCCGGGCTCAGTGGCCGCGGGCGATCCATTCGTCCAGGTGCGGGGCCTCCGCACCGATGGTCGTGGAGTCGCCGTGCCCGGTGTGGACAGCGGTGTCCGGGTCCAGGGCGAGCAGCCGGTCCCTGATCGAGGCGACGATCGTCGGGAAGTGGGAGAACGACCGGCCGGTGGCGCCGGGCCCGCCCTGGAAGAGCGTGTCACCGGTGAAGACGGTGGACAGTCCGGGGGCGTACAGGCAGACGGCGCCCGGGGCGTGTCCCGGTGTGTGCAGCACCTTGAGGACCGTACCGGCGATCGTCAGCTCCTGTCCGTCGGCCAGTTCGCCGTCGGGGGCCCGGTCCGGGTGGGTCTGCTTCCACAGCGGCAGGTCGTCGGGGTGCAGCAGGACCGGTGCGCCGGTGGCGTCCGCGAGCGCCGGGGCCGCGTCGATGTGGTCGTTGTGCGCGTGGGTGCAGATGATGGCGCGCAGCGTACGGCCGTTCAGCGCGGCCTCGATGGCGGCGGCGTCGTGGGCGGCGTCGATGACGACCGCCTCCGTGTCGTCACCGACGATCCAGACGTTGTTGTCGACGTCCCATTCGCCGCCGTCCAGGGCGAAGGTGCCGGAGGTGACCAGGTGGTCGATGCGGGCGGTCATCAGAGCACCACCACCGAGCGCAGGACGTCGCCGTCGTGCATCCGGCCGAAGGCCTGCTCGATGTCGCCGAGTCCGATGGTCTCGGTGACGAACGCGCCGAGGTCGATCCGGCCCTGCTGGTGGAGGTCGATGAGCATCGGGAAGTCGCGCGAGGGCAGGCAGTCGCCGTACCAGGAGGACTTGAGCGAGCCGCCCCGGCCGAAGACGTCCAGGAGCGGGAGTTCGAGCTGCATCTCCGGGGTCGGGACACCGACCAGGACGACGGTGCCGGCGAGGTCGCGGGCGTAGAACGCCTGCTTGTACGTCTCCGGGCGGCCGACCGCCTCGATGACGACGTCGGCGCCGTTGCCGTCGGTGAGGGCGCGGATGGCCTCGACCGGGTCCTGGGCGCGGGAGTTGACGGAGTGCGTGGCACCCATCTTCTTCGCCGTCTCCAGCTTGCGGTCGTCGATGTCCACCGCGATGATCTTCGCCGCTCCGGCGAGCCGGGCCCCGGCGATCGCCGCGTCACCGACGCCGCCGCAGCCGATGACGGCGACCGAGTCGCCCCGGCCGACCTGACCGGTGTTGATGGCGGCGCCGATGCCCGCCATCACGCCGCAGCCGAGGAGTCCGGCGACGGCCGGGGCGACCTCGGGGTCGACCTTGGTGCACTGGCCGGAGGCGACCAGGGTCTTCTCCGCGAAGGCGCCGATGCCGAGTGCGGGTGACAGCTCCGTGCCGTCCAGCAGGGTCATCTTCTGCTTGGCGTTGTGGGTGTCGAAGCAGTACCAGGGGCGGCCGCGCAGACAGGCGCGGCACTGTCCGCACACCGCGCGCCAGTTGAGTACGACGAAGTCGCCCGGTGCGACGTCCGTGACGCCCTCCCCGACGGACTCCACGACACCTGCGGCCTCATGGCCGAGGAGGAAGGGGAACTCGTCGTTGATGCCGCCCTGTTTGTAGTGCAGATCGGTGTGGCACACGCCGCACGCCTGGATCTTCACGACGGCCTCGCCGGGGCCGGGGTCCGGGATGACGATCGTCTCGACCCGTACCGGCTCGTTCTTTCCCGGTGCGATGACCCCTTGTACGTGCTGCGCCATTCCCGTGGTCTCCCTTTCCCGACTTTCACTGAGATCGATCACCGACAACCGTATCCCCGCGGGGGTGCCCGGCGGGGCCGTCCGGTCAGGGCGCGAGTACGTCCAGCTCGTGCAGGGCGCCCACGGCGATCTCCTTCGTCAGCCGCTCCGCCTGCGCGGCGTCGCCCTCGCGCACCGCTTCGGCGAGCCGGACGTGGAGGGTGACGGCCGCCGGGTCGGGGTCCTCGAACATCACCTGGTGGTGGGTGCGTCCCGCCAGGACCTCCGCGACCACGTCCCCGAGGCGGGCGAACATCTCGTTGCCGGAGGCGTTGAGGACGATGCGGTGGAAGGCGATGTCGTGTTCCAGATACCCCTCCAGCTGCTGGCCGCGCGAGGTGGCGACCATGCCGAGGGCCCGTTCGGTGAGCTGTGCGCACTGCTCCGGGGTGGCGTGCCGGGCGGCGAGCGAGGCGGCGACGGGCTCGATGGCCGAGCGCAGCACCGTCAGTGAGCGCAGCTGGCGCGGCCGGTCGGCGCCGGCCAGCCGCCACCGGATGACCTGCGGGTCGTAGACGTTCCACTCCTCGGTCGGCCGCACGGTCACGCCGACCCGGCGCCGGGACTCGACCAGGTGCATGGACTCCAGGACGCGGACGACCTCCCGTACGACCGTGCGGGAGACGTCGAAGCGCCGGGCCAGCTCGTCGGTGCGCAGCACCTGGCCGGGCGGGTGCTCTCCCGCGGCGATCTCCAGGCCCAGGGTGTCCAGCACATGCGTATGCAGCCCCTGGGCAGGTGTGGTCATGGATCAAGGGTACGGGGCACCCCTCGGGAACATTAAGTACGACGTTTATGTCACAGCATCTTGAATAAGTCGTACGTATGGGTTTCAGTAGCGCGACGGCCCGATGTCGAGGAAGACATCGAAGAGAACAGCGAGGCACCGTAATGAGCACCCCCCACGTCGTCGTGGTGATGGGCGTCGCAGGGACCGGCAAGACCACGATCGGCCCCCTGCTCGCCGCCGCACTGGGCGTTCCGTACGCCGAGGGCGACGACTTCCATCCCCCGGCGAACATCGCCAAGATGTCGGCCGGAACTCCGCTGGAGGACGCCGACCGGTGGCCCTGGCTCGACGCGATCGGCCAGTGGGCACACGGCCGGGCCGGGCTCGGCGGCGTGGTCAGCAGCTCGGCGCTGAAGCGGGCCTACCGGGACCGGCTGCGCGCGGAGGCCCCCGGTGCCGTGTTCCTCCATCTGACCGGCGACCGGTCCCTGATCGAGGAACGGATGGCGGACCGCAAGGGCCACTTCATGCCGACCGCGCTCCTCGACTCGCAGTACGCCACCCTCCAGCCCCTGGAGGACGACGAGGCCGGGGCCGCCGTGGATGTGGCCGGCACGCCCGAGGAAATCACCCAGCGAGCCGTCGCCGCGCTGCGCCGGCTCGAAGACTAAGGATCATCACCGTGACCAGTCTCAGCGTCGAGACGCTGGCAGCGGACGCCGTCGAACCGATCACCTCGGCCGGCAACGCCCAGTTGGGCATCGCCGTCCTGGCGGGCATCGCCGTCATCGTCCTGCTCATCACCAAGTTCAAGATGCACGCGTTCCTCGCGCTCACCATCGGCTCGCTGGCGCTCGGTTCGTTCGCCGGCGCCGCGCCGGAGAAGACGATCGCGAGCTTCACCGCGGGCCTCGGCTCGACCGTCGCGGGCGTCGGTGTCCTCATCGCGCTCGGCGCGATCCTGGGCAAGCTGCTCGCGGACTCCGGCGGTGCGGACCAGATCGTCGACACCATCCTCGCGCGCACGAGCAAGCGGGCCATGCCCTGGGCGATGGTCCTGATCGCCTCGATCATCGGCCTGCCGCTGTTCTTCGAGGTCGGGATCGTGCTGATGATCCCGGTGGTGCTGCTCGTCGCCAAGCGCGGCAACTACTCCCTGATGCGGATCGGCATCCCGGCCCTGGCCGGCCTCTCCGTGATGCACGGGCTCATCCCCCCGCACCCGGGGCCGCTGGTGGCGATCGACGCGCTCGGCGCCAACCTCGGCGTCACGCTGGCCCTCGGTGTGCTGGTCGCGATCCCGACGGTGATCCTCGCGGGTCCGGTCTTCTCGCGCTACGCCGCCCGCTGGGTGGACATCAAGGCACCGGAGAAGATGATCCCGCAGCGCCCCTCCGAGGAGCTGGACCGCCGGCCCAGCTTCGGCGCCACGCTGGCGACGATCCTGCTGCCCGTCGTCCTGATGCTGGTCAAGGCGCTCGTGGACATCGTCGTGGACGACCCCGAGCAGGGTCTCCAGCGGGTGACCGACGTGATCGGCTCGCCGCTGATCGCACTGCTGGCGGCCGTCATCGTCGCCATGTTCACGCTGGGCCGGGCGGCCGGGTTCACCAAGGGCCGGCTCTCCTCCACCGTCGAGAAGTCCCTCGCCCCGATCGCCGGGGTGCTGCTGATCGTCGGCGCGGGCGGCGGGTTCAAGCAGACCCTGATCGACGCCGGCGTGGGCCAGATGATCCTGGACTTCTCCGAGAGCTGGTCGATCCCCGCGCTGCTGCTCGGCTGGCTGATCGCGGTGGCGATCCGGCTCGCGACCGGCTCCGCGACCGTCGCCACCATCTCTGCGGCCGGTCTGGTCGCCCCGCTGGCGGACGGCATGTCGACGTCCCACGTCGCGCTGCTGGTGCTGGCGGTGGGCGCGGGCTCGCTCTTCTTCAGCCATGTCAACGACGCCGGGTTCTGGCTGGTGAAGGAGTACTTCGGGATGGACGTCGGCCAGACGGTGAAGACCTGGTCGGTCATGGAGACCATCATCTCCGTGGTCTCACTGGTCTTCATCCTGCTGCTGTCGCTGATCCTCTAGCGGCTCCTCCGGCACCCGCCACAGCGGGTGCTCATGGCGGGCCCACTCCCGCCCCACCGACCCGGAGCGCATGCCGCGGCGTGCCTCCGGGTCGGCGTACGCCATCGCGATGTGACCGGCCAGGACGATACCGACCGCCAGGGCCAGCCAGTCATGGACGAAGGTGGCCCCGGTCCGCCACATCAGCGGGGCCAGCCCGGTGAACCACATCAGCAGCCCGGTCCCGGCCATCACCAGCACCGCACCCGCGATCCAGGCGGCGTACAGCTTCTGTCCGGCGTTGAACTTCCCGGCGGGCCGCGACTCCGGCCGCCGGTCCCGTCGGCGCACCGCCCGCAGCCACTGCCGGTCGTGCGGCCCGAAGCGGTTGAGCCGGCCCAGATCGGCGCGCAGGGACCGCGCCAGCAGCCCCGACAGCAGCGGTACGGGAATGAGCAGCCCGGACCACTCGTGGACGGTGACCACCAGATGGCGGCGGCCGACGAGTTCGGCGAACTGCGGCACGTACAGGCAGGCGGCCGACGCCACGCACACCAGCATCAGTGCCGCGGTGGTGCGGTGCACCCAGCGCACCGGCCGGGCGAACCGACGTACCCGGCCGGACCCCTCAGGCCGTGGGGGCGTCGTCACGGCCGTTGGACCGGCCGACCCAGGCATCGACGTCATAGCCGAGCTCCTCCCAGTATCCGGGGCGTACGGAGTCCGTGACGGTGATCCCGGAGAGCCATTTCGCCGACTTGTAGAAGTACATCGGGGCCACGTAGAGCCGGACCGGGCCGCCGTGGGAGTGGGGCACCGGCTTGTCCTGCATGCGCAGGGCGACCAGCACGTCGGCGCGGCGGGCCTGGGCGAGGGTGAGGCTCTCGCTGTAGGTGCCGTCGAAGCAGGTGAAACGGATCGCCTTCGCGCCCGCCCTGACCCCCGCCGCGTCCAGCAGCGCCGAGAGCCGTACCCCCTCGAAGGGGGTCTCCGGCACCCGCCAGCCGGTGACGCACTGGACGTCCCGCACCATCCGGGTCTGCGGCAGCGCCTTCAGGGCGTCCAGGGTGTACGTGGCCGGGTGGTCGACCATCCCGTCGACGGTCAGCCGGTAGTCGGCCGCGCCCTTCGACGGTACGGAGGAGGCCACCGAGTAGTACCGGAAGCCGCCGCCGTTGGGCAGCAGGCCGGTCAGCCCGGTGGGGTCCTTGTCCGCGACCGCGCCGAGGCCCGATTCCAGGGTCCGTTGCAGGACCGGGGCGGCGACGAGACCGGCGGCGCCGAGGCCGAGCATCGTCAGGACCAGGCGGCGGCCGACGGGGGTGCCGGTGGCATCCGGATCGGGTCCGGGCGGCGCCGGATCGGGGCTGTCGCCGGGAGGGGAACTGTTCACTCCTCGATTCGAGCACTCCGCGCCGCCGGACGCCAGGGGCTGCGCGGGCACGTCACCGACCCGTCAGAATCTCCGCGCGGCGGGCGCGGGACGGATGCCAGACTTGCGCCATGCCGAACCGCGAAGCGCTCAAACCCTTCCTGCTCGCCTTCCCCGGCCCGCTGCGCGACCAGTTGGTCGCCGCGGTCCTGGACGGGCGCAAGGTGTCGACCTCCGGCCTGCTCGTGGAGTACGAGATCGAGAAGGAGGAGCTGCCTCCGGTCGGTGAGCGGTCCGCCCTCATCGACTCGGACGGCCAGGAGATCGCGGTGCTCGAAGTGACCGAGGTGCGGGTGCTGCGGCTCTCCGACGTCGGCCTCCAGCACGCGCTGGACGAGGGCGAGGGCTACGCGTCGGTCGCGGAGTGGCGGGCGGGCCACGAGCGGTTCTGGCACAGCGAGGAGATGCGGGACGCGCTCGGAGACCCGGAGTTCACCGTGGACGACGACACGATGATCGTCGCTGAGCGGTTCCGGGTCGTCGAGCGCATCGGTCCCGACGCCCCGCGCGGCTGAACGGCCTCACCCCGCCCCGGCCTCGGTCCTCTTCTCCCGGCCCGCGCCCTTCACGAGGCCCAGCCGGCGCCGGAACGTGAGCAGCCGGGGGTGGCGCTCGTGCAGGTCTGCGGAACGGCGGTCGAGTTCCTGGCCCAGCCGCTCGGCGCGCTTCTCGATGTCCAGCTCGTCCAGGATGCGGTCCACCTCTGCGAGCAGGGCCCCGTGCAGCTGCCACTTCCTGGGGTGTTCCTGGACGGCGGCCAGCAGCATGTCCGCCACCAGGTCGCGGGTGGCCCGGCTGGTGGTGAGCGCGTCGGCGAGCCGGTCCTCGGCCTCCTCCCCGCTGGCGGCCATCGGGGTGGTGATGAGCACCGAGAAGCTTTCGATGGCCCCCGCCATCTGTTCGAACAGTTCCGTGATGTGGGCGGCGACCTCGGCGGGGAACTGCGGTTCGTCGCCCCGGTCCTTGGCGAGGTCGGTCAGCGTCCTGGACAGCACCCGGACGACGACCGCGCAGATCTCCAGCGTGTCCAGTCCGGTGCGCAGCACCACGCGGTGCAGCAGCCCCTGCCGCACCCTCGGGTTGTACATCAGGCTTTCCTCGGCCTGCCGCAGGGAGGCGTCCACCTCCACGATGTCGTGGTCCAGACGGCGGGCCCGGTGCAGCCGGTCGGCCGCCTCCGCCACGGTCACCGGACGGGCGAGGTCGCTTCCCAGGTCGCGGAACATCTGCCCCATCTCGCCGGCCAGTCCGTCAATGGACGTGCCCGCGGTCTGCACCCACACGGGCGGCGCGAACAGCAGGTTGAACAGCAGGCCCACACCGGCGCCGATCAGCGTCTCGTACACGCGTTCCCACGCCATGCTGGACCGCGCGGTCTGCGAGGTGACGCCGAGGACCAGCATGGCGCTGATCGCCACCTCGGGGACGAACTCGTCGACGCGGACCAGTCTGCCGATGATCAACGCGGTGAAGATGGTCAGTCCCAGGCTCCACCAGGAAATGCCGACCAGGGCACTGAAACCGCTCGCGATGAGGACGCCGACGATGACGGCCACCACACGTTTGACCGACATGTTGACGGTGGCGTAGAGGGTGACCTGGACGACGAGCAGCGCGGTCAGCGGCGCGGTCAGGGGTGCGGGTTCGGTCAGCGTCGCGGTCGCCACGGCATAGGCGATCACCGCCGCGCCCGTGGAGCGCAGGGTCTGCGCCGCCACGGGCTCCGTGGTGCGCCGGACAAGATTGATGACGGGTTCGGCTACTCCTGGCATCTTCTTACCGTGCCCGGATTCGGTGCCCGCGCACGGTCCCGGGCACCGAACCCCACCGGACGGACGCGCGAACGCCGCGCGCGGAGCCCTGCGTGACAGCCGTCAGCCGACCGCCTGGGCCGCCGCCCGTCCGGCGGCCCGGCCGGAGAAGATGCAGCCGCCGAGGAAGGTGCCCTCCAGCGAGCGGTAGCCGTGCACCCCGCCGCCGCCGAAGCCGGCCGCCTCGCCGGCCGCGTAGACCCCGGCCAGCGGGGAGCCGTCCGGGGTGAGGACCCGGGAGGAGAGGTCCGTCTCCAGGCCGCCGAGCGATTTGCGGGTGAGGATGTTCAGCCGTACGGCGATCAGCGGCCCGGCCTCGGGGTCGAGGATGCGGTGCGGCGCGGCGGTCCGGATCAGCTTGTCACCCAGGTAGGCGCGGGCGCCCCGGATCGCGGTGATCTGGAGGTCCTTGGTGAAGGGGTTGGCGATCTCGCGGTCGCGGGCGGTGATCTCGCGGCGCAGCTCTTCCTCGTCGATGAGCCCGTCTCCGGTGAGGGCGTTCATGCCGCGCACCAGGGCGCCGAGGTCGTTCTCGACGACGAAGTCCGCTCCGTTGTCCATGAACGCCTTCACCGGTCCTGGCACGTCCGCGCGCGCCCGGCCGATCACGCCCCGGACCGACTTGCCGGTCAGGTCGGGGTTCTGCTCGGAGCCGGAGAGCGCGAACTCCTTGCCGATGATCTTCCGGTCCAGCACGAACCAGGTGTAGTCGTGGCCGGTGCGCATGATGTGTTCGAGGGTGCCGAGCGTGTCGAAGCCGGGGAAGAGCGGGACGGGCAGCCGCTTGCCCCTGGCGTCCAGCCAGAGCGAGGACGGTCCGGGCAGGATGCGGATGGCGTGCTTGGCCCAGATCGGGTTCCAGTTCTCGATGCCCTCGGTGTAGTGCCACATCCGGTCGCGGTTGATGTGGTGGGCGCCCGCCTCCTCCGTGATCCCGAGCATCAGCCCGTCCACATGGGCGGGTACTCCGGAGAGCATCTTTTCGGGCGGGGTGCCGAGCCGCTGCGGCCACTGCCTGCGCACCAGGTCGTGGTTGCCGCCTATGCCGCCGGAGGTGACGATCACCGCCTGGGCCCGCAGTTCGAAGCTCCCGGTCGCCTCCCGGCTGCTCGCGGTCCCGCGCGCCGCGCCGCTCGGCTCCAGGATCTCGCCGCTGACGGTGTCGACGGCGCCCCCGGTGCGGCCGAGACCGGTGACCCGGTGGCGGAAGCGGAAGGTGACCAGGCCCTTGGCGACGCCCTCGCGGACCCGGCGCTCGAACGGGGCGACGACACCGGGCCCGGTGCCCCAGGTGATGTGGAAGCGGGGGACGGAGTTGCCGTGGCCGTTCGCGTCGTACCCGCCGCGCTCGGCCCAGCCGACGACGGGGAAGAACCGCATGCCCTGCCGGTGCAGCCAGGAGCGCTTCTCACCGGCGGCGAAGTCGACGTACGCCTCGGCCCACTTGCGCGGCCAGTGGTCCTCCTCGCGGTCGAAGCCCGCCGTGCCCAGCCAGTCCTGGAGGGCCAGTTCATGGCTGTCCTTGATCCGCATCCGGCGCTGTTCGGGTGAGTCGACGAGGAAGAGACCGCCGAAGGACCAGTGCGCCTGGCCGCCGAGCGACTGCTCCGGCTCCTGGTCGAGCAGGATCACCGAGCGGCCCGCGTCGACCAGCTCGGCGGTGGCGACAAGACCGGCGAGTCCCGCCCCGATCACGATCACATCAGCGTCGTACGCCATGGGTTCCATCCTTGTCGGGGCGATCCGGACCCGGTCCGGCGGAAGGCCGCACCTGCCCGTGAGGTTCCTCGCGAAGTTACTGGTGCGTCAGATCTTCGGTACCGGCCGCCCCGGCGTCAACCGCCCGGTCGGCCGCGCTACGGGCGCACCCGTGGCGCCCAGGCGCTATCGTCGGAAACAATTCACTCTCTTCCGGCCTGACTTGGGGTAGAGAAGCGTGTCGGTGCTGGTTCTCGTACTCGCCGTGAGCGCGGCCTGCTGTCTGGGCTTCGGCTTCGTGCTGCAGCAGGCCGCCGCCAGACACGCCCCGAAGAGCGACTATCTGTCGTTCCGGCTGCTGCTGGACCTGATGCGGGTACGCAGCTGGCTCGCGGGTATCGGCCTGATGGTCTGCGGCATGGTGCTGGGCGCGCTGGCCCTGGGCAAGGGCGAGGTCTCCGTCGTCGAACCGCTGCTGGCCACCAATCTGCTCTTCGCGATGACCCTGTCCCGCCACCGCACCGGCCAGCGCCTGGGCCGGCAGGGCTGGGCCGGGCTCTGGCTGCTCGCGTGCGGGGTCGCGGCGTTCCTGCTGGCGGGCGAGCCGAAGGGCGGCTCTGCGGTGTCGAGCCCGCTGCGGCACTGGCTGGTGATCGGCGTGGTGGCGGGCATCGCCCTGGCGCTCACCATGTACGCGGCGCGCTCGCGCTCCGTGGCGGCCCCGGCGCTCCTCGCGGTGGCGGCCGGGCTGCTGTACGGACTCCAGGACGCGCTCACCCGGGTCAGCGGCCAGCTGATCGGGGACGACGGCTGGGCGGCGCTGGTGATGAGCTGGCAGCCGTACGCGGTGCTGGTCCTGGGGGTGACGGGGCTGCTCCTGGTGCAGAGCGCGTTCGAGACCGGACCGCTGCGGATGTCGCTGCCCGCGCTGACCGCGGCCCAGCCGCTGGCCGGGATCGCCTGTGGCATCGGCTTCCTCGGCGACCAGGTGCGCACCGATACCGGCGCGCTGGCCTGGCAGGCGGCCGGGCTCGCGGCGATCGTGACCGGGATCGTGCTGCTGGGGCTGCATCCGGCGATGCCGGAGGGACCGGTGGGCGGCCGGCGCACCAAGACCCTTGAGCCGCGCTGAAACCGGTCCGTACGCGTCCGCACTCGCCCCGTAGCGCCGGTGTCCCCTTTCTCACAGACGCGCGGCCGCCCTGTCCTGGCAATTAATAATGGCCAGCATTACAGTTGCCGTATGGCGCGAACGTCAGGACAAGAGACCAGGGACAAGCTGATCCGCGCGGCCGAGGAGATCTTCGCCGCGCAGGGCACGGACGGCGCCCAGCTGCGGGACATCGTCCGGCTGGCGGGCCAGAGCAATCCGTCGGCGGTCCAGTACCACTTCGGTTCCCGCGCCGGGCTGCTCGACGCCGTGATGGCCGGCCGCCAGGCCCGTACGGAGCAGGTGGTGGCACCGCTGCTCGACGAGCTGGCCGCCGACTGCGGCGTACGGGAGCTGCTCACCGCGCTGGTGGCGGCGGAGGCGAGCCTGCTCAGCGACGACCGGGGCCGGCGCTGTCTGCGGATCTCGGCCCAGCTGAGCCACGAAACCGGCCTGCGGACCGGCCGCCTCCACCCCGCCCTGGACGGCACCGCCTACGGCCGGCTGATCGGCCGGATCGGGGACCGGCTGGACCCGCTGCCGGAGCCGGTCCGGCTGGAGCGGCTCGATCTGGCACTCACCCTGATCGGCGCGGCGCTGGCCGACCGCGCCCGGCAGGGGCTCGACGGCACGGAGCCGCTGACCGGCCAGGGGCTTTTCCTGGCCGATCTCGTGGGGACCACCACCGCGTTCCTGCACGCCCCCGCGCCGCACGGCGCGTAAGGCACCGCACCACATGAACCACCCGCACCACATGAAGGACATGTCATGAGCGACAAGAACAACCTCAGTGACCGGACCGTCGTCATCACCGGCGCCGCCCGCGGCCTCGGGGCGGAGGCCGCACGCCTCGCCGTGGCCGGCGGCGCGAACGTCGTGATCACCGACGTACTCGACGAGGAGGGCGCGGCGACCGCCGCCGAGCTCGGCACGCAGGCCCGCTTCCTCCACCACGACGTCACCTCGGAGGAGGACTGGCAGCGCGTCGCCGCCTTCGCGCTCTCCGAGTTCGGCCGGATCGACGGACTGGTCAACAACGCCGGGGTCTCCACCGGGCAGCCGCTGGAGAGCGAGACGGTCGAGCACTTCCGCAAGGTCATCGACATCAACCTGACGGCCGTCTTCATCGGCATGAAGACGGTGATCCCGCTGATGAAGGAGAACGGCGGCGGCTCGATCGTCAACATCTCCTCGGCCGCCGGGCTGATGGGCCTGGCCCTGACCTCCAGCTACGGCGCGTCCAAGTGGGGTGTGCGCGGGCTGACGAAGGTCGGCGCGGTGGAGCTCGGCACGGCGAAGGTGCGGGTGAACTCGGTGCACCCCGGCATGGTCTACACGCCGATGACCGCCTCCGTCGGCATCCAGCAGGGCGACGGCAACTACCCCAACACCCCGATGGGCCGGGTCGGTGAGGCCGGCGAGATCGCCGAGGCCGTCGTCTTCCTGCTCTCGGACGCCGCCTCCTACATCACCGGCGCCGAGCTGGCCGTGGACGGCGGCTGGACCACCGGCCCGACCGTCAAGTACGTCATGGGCGAGTGATCGCGCCCGGGCGGCCTGCTGTTGGATGAGGTGCATGACACCTTCTGACGAGATCCTGGACATCGTCGACGAGAACGACGAGGTCGTCGGGCAGGCCACGCGCGGCGAGGCGACCGCGCGCGGCCTGCGCCACCGCTGCGCGTTCATCGAGGCCCGGGACGCGAACGGCCGGATCTTCGTACACCGCAGGACCGCCACCAAGCTGGTCTTCCCGTCCCACTACGACATGTTCGTCGGCGGGGTGGTCGGTGCGGGCGAGACGTACGACCAGGCGGCGCTGCGGGAGGCCGAGGAGGAGCTGGGTGTCACGGGGCTCCCCCGGCCCGAGCCGCTCTTCAAGTTCCTCTACGACGGCGACGAGCACAGCTGGTGGTCGTACGTGTACCGGGTCCGGTGCGAGCTGCCCGTGAAGCCGCAGGTGGAGGAGGTCGCCTGGCACACCTTCCTCACCGATGAGGAACTGGAGCGGCGGCTCGGCGACTGGCCGTGGGTGCCGGACGGCCTCGATGCCTACCGGCGGCTGCGGGCGTTCCGCGGAGCGCCCTGAACCGCCCCGCAGTGCGTACCGAAGCGGCAGATAAGGTCCGGACGTGAACGAATTCGTACAGAGCCTGCGGCTGTGGTTCGCGCCGCAGCGGATCCGCGAAGAGGGCGACACCCCGGACTACCGCTTCTCACTCGCCAACGAGCGGACCTTCCTCGCCTGGATCCGGACGGCTCTCGCGCTGATCGGCGGCGGTTTCGCGGTCGACCAGTTCCTGCCCGAGCTGTCCTGGGGCGTGCGCGCCGGTCTGGCGCTGGCGCTGCTCGCGGCCGGGGTGCTGTGCGCGCTGCGGGCCGTCAACCACTGGGTGCGGTGCGAGCGGGCGATGCGGCGCGGCGAGGACCTGCCGGTGTCCCGGTTCCCGACGCTGCTGAGTCTCGCGGTCGCGGTGGTGGCCGTGGCGATGGTGGTGGTGGTCCTGTTCGGCTGGGAGGGCCGGTGACCTCGGCCGGACGCGATCCGGGGCTCCAGCCGGAGCGGACCAGGCTGGCCTGGCGGCGCACCACGCTGTCCTGCACGGTGGTGGCGCTGCTGGCGGGCAAGCAGGCGCTGAACGGCGGGGCGAGCCCGGCGGGGATCGTCGCGCTGTCGCTGAGCGTGCTGGCCTGGCTGGGGTTCCTGCGGGTGGCCAACCGCCGGGTGCAGGGCATGGGCACCGCGCGTCCGAGGCCGCTGGGTGCGCGCGCCGCGCTGACGGCGGCGGCGTGCACGGTCGCGCTGGCCGTGTTCGCGGCCGCCATGCTGTTCTGATCCGGCCCGGCGGACACCGGTCCGGGCGGCGCGTCTGATCCGGCCCGGCGAAGACCGGTCCGGGCGGCGCGCCGGTCCCGTCAGCTCTCCCAGTCCACCGTCACGACGATCTTTCCGCGGGTGCGGCCCTCCGCGTTGAGCCGGTGCGCCTCCGCGGTCCGCTCCAGCGGGAAGACCCGGTCGACGTGGACCGTGATGATGCCCCGCTCCGCCAGTTCGGCCAGGTGGGCGAGGTCCTTGGCGTCGGGCCGCACGAAGGCGTACTTGCCGCCGTACGAGAACACCTCGCTGTCCACGATGGAGGTCAGCCGCCCATCCGCCGCGAGCGTCTCGGCGGAGGCCCGCAGCGCCTCCCCGCCCACCGTGTCGAAGGCGGCGTCGATCCCGTCCGGGGCCAGTGCCCGCAGCCGGTCCACCAGCCCGTCCCCGTACTCCACGGGTTCCGCGCCGAGCTGTCGCAGGTGGTCGTGGTTGTGCGCGCTCGCGGTCCCGATGACCCGGCAGCCCGCGTGGCGGGCGAGCTGGACGGCCAGCGAGCCGACACCGCCCGCCGCCGCGTGGACCAGGACGGTGTCACCGTCCTGGATCCGCAGCGACCGGTGGAGCACCTGGTAGGCGGTGAGGCCGGCCAGCGGCAGCCCGGCGGCCTCCTCGAAGCTCAGGCTCAGCGGTTTGCGGGCGAGGGTGCGCACCGGGGCGGCGACGTACTCCGCGAAGGTGCCGCGGCTGAGGAAGTCCTCCCGCACGTATCCGATGACCTCGTCGCCGACGGCGAACTCGTCCACGGCCGCGCCGGGCTGCACGACGACCCCGGACACGTCCCAGCCGGGGATCACCGGGAAGACCGCGTCGAGCGCGGAGTCCAGATTCCCCTGCCGCGCCTGCCGGTCCACCGGGTTGACCGCGGCGGCCCGCACCTTCACCAGGACGGTGTCGGGTCCGACCTTGGGTTCGGGCCGCTCGCCGTACTCCAGGACGTCGGCATCGCCGTATCCGCTGTAGCTGATCGCCTTCATCCTTCGACCATCGGCGCGGCTCGGGAACGGCGCAAGTCATGCGGTGGCGGCGGCGAAGGGCGGCAGCAGGCGGCGCGGGTCGATGCCGGAGTGCCAGAGCCCGATGAGGAAGGCCGTCGTCGTCTCCAGGTACGCGGCCCGGTCGAGACCGCCTGCCGTCAGAGGGGCGCATCCCAGGTCCCGTACGAGTGCGGCCACGGTCTCCAGGGCCTCCTCGTCGTCCCCGCACAGCGGAACGGCGACCGGGCCGTCGGCGAAGGCGGGCGGAGTGAGCCGCCAGACCGCGTCCGGGAGGTGGTTGAACGCCTTGATGACCCGGGCGCCGGTGGCATCGGCGATGGAGCGGGCGGCTCCGGGTCCGCCTTCGGTGGTGAGGACGAAGCCGGGCCCGACCGCGTTGGTGCAGTCGATCAGCAGCCGGCCGCGCAGCGCCCCTTCGGCGGCGCCGAGCGACGCGAGTATGCCGGGCACGGCCGCGTGGGGCAGCGCGAGAAGGGTCGCCGGACCGAAGGCCGCGGCCTCCTGGAGGCTCCCCGCGCCGCCGCCCGCCCGGGCCGCGAGTGCACGGGTCCGGTCGGGCGAGCGGCCGCCGAAGAGGACCTGGTGTCCGGCCCGGACCCACTGGGTGCCGAGGGCGTCCGCCATGTTTCCCGTGCCGAGAATGCCGATGCGCATGTCCGTCTCCCTGGATCCCGTTGGCGTAGCGTCTTGCCGGTGGAGGGGACGGTAGAAGATCCGTTGCGCACCATTCGGTGCCTGACGGGTGGCGCGGGGAGGGGAATGCTGTGGAACGGCTGCTGGCGGACTGCCGGGCGAGGCTCGGTTTCGATCTGCTCGCGAACACCTGGAACGCCGTGATCATCTGCGCGCTGGACGAGGGCCCGCGCCGCCCCGGGGACCTCCGGGCGGAGATCGGCGGGATCAGCGCGAAGGTGCTGACCGAGACGCTGCGCAGGCTGGAGGGTTACGGGCTGGTCGAGCGGCGGGCGTTCGCTCAGGCGCCACCGCGGGTCGAGTACGCGCTGACGGTGCTCGGCCGGAGTCTGCTGGAGCCGATCGGGGCCCTGGGCCGCTGGTCGGCGGAGTACGGCGACGCCTTCGTGGCCGCGCAGGGCTGGGACGACTGAGCGGACGCCTTACGCCGGGCGAACGGGACCGGGGGGAGTCCGGCCGCCGGCCCCGTCCGCCCGGCCCCGGCCCTCACCAGCGCGGGATCGACGGCGTCCGCCAGCCGGGCTCGGCCTTGCGCATCGCGGCGGCGTCGTCGCGCTCGCGCATCGTGCCGTCGTCGTCGAGCCAGCGGCGGTGCAGTGCGGCCAGCCGCTCCCGGTCCAGCTCCACGCCGAGGCCGGGGGCGTCGGAGACGGTGAGCCGGCCGTCCTCGAAGACGTGGCGGGTGGTGATGACGTCCTCGGTCTGCCAGGGGTAGTGGCTGTCGCAGGCGTAGTCGAGGTTGGGGACGGTGGCCGCGACGTGCGTCATGGCGGCGAGGCTGATCCCGAGGTGGGTGTTGGAGTGCATGGAGAGCCCGACGCCGAAGGTGCGGCAGATCCCGGCCAGTTCACGGGTGCGGTGCAGTCCGCCCCAGTAGTGGTGGTCGGAGAGGATGACCTGAACGGCGTCCTTCGCGAAGGCCTCGGGGACCTCCGCGAGGGTGGTGACGCACATGTTGGTGGCCAGCGGTACGTCCGTGCCGGCCGCGACCTCGGCCATCAGCCCGGTACCGGCCGCCGGGTCCTCCAGGTATTCGAGTACGCCCTTGAGCTGCTCGGCGACGTACAGCGAGGTCTCGACGGACCAGGCGCCGTTGGGGTCCAGGCGCAGCGGCCGGCCGGGGAACGCCTCGGCCAGCGCGCGGACCGCGGCGATCTCCTGGTCCGGCGGGAAGACGCCGCCCTTCAGCTTGAAGGAGGAGAATCCGTAGTCGCGGGCGAAGCGTTGCGCTTGGGCGACGACTCCGGCCGGGTCGACGGCCGCTCCCCAGTCGTCCCGCTCGCCGCCCTCGGGGTGCTCGGCCCAGCGGTAGAAGAGGTACGCGCTGTACTCGACGGTGTCGCGGACCTTGCCGCCGAGCAGCGCGTGCACCGGCAGGCCGAGGGACTTGCCGAGCGCGTCCAGGCAGGCCACCTCGAAGCCGGACACCACCGAGAGCCGCAGCTTGTCCGCGGTCTGGACACCGCGCAGCCCGCCCGCGTCGACCCGCTCGTCGGCGGCGCGTGAGTCCGCGCACACCTCGTCGGCGAGGGCGAAGAGCCCGTTCACATCGCTGACCGGACGGCCCGGCAGGGCGGCGGCGAGCGGCTCGGCCAGTTCGAGGTACTTGCCGTCGCCGTACGTCTCCCCGATGCCGGTCACTCCGCCGCGGGTGACGACCTCCACGACGAGGCGCGGCGTGTAGGGCTGGTGGACGCCCTGGGTGTTGAGGAGCGGCGGGTCGGCAATGAGGATCGGGGTCAGCCGGACTTCTTCGATCAACAACGCTGTATCCATACGTGAACTCTATTCAGAGATACGACTGAATACCAGAGGCTGAGCAGCCGATCACACCGGAGCGGTCACATCCGGTTCCGGGAGTTCACTGGACGACATACCGACTGGTCGGCATCATGAACACCGACCGTCCATCCATCCCGGAGGTGCGCACGATGAGCCCAGTCCACCCGCCAGGCCTCGACCTCGACCGGTTGCGCGGCCATCTCGACCGCGAACGGCCGGGCCTGGTGAACGGACCGCTGGACGCCCGGCTCATCGAGGGCGGCCGTTCGAACCTGACCTACGCCGTCACGGACACGGACGGCACCGGCCGCTGGGTCGTCCGGCGTCCGCCGCTGGGTCATGTGCTGGCCACCGCGCACGACATGAAGCGCGAGCACCGGGTGATCAGCGCACTGCACCCGACGGCCGTCCCGGTCCCGGAGCCGGTCCTGCTCTGCGAGGACGACTCCGTCATCGGCTCGCCGTTCTACGTCATGGAGTACGTCGAGGGCACCCCGTACCGCACCGCGGAGCAGCTCGCCCCGCTCGGCGCGGAGCGCACCCGGGCGGCCGTGCTCGGACTGGTCGACACCCTGGTCGAACTGCACGCTGTGGACCCGGAGGCGGTCGGGCTCGGTGACTTCGGGCGCCCCGAGGGCTTCCTGGACCGGCAGCTGCGCCGCTGGGGCAAGCAGCTGGACGCCTCCCGCAACCGCGAACTGGCGGGCATCGACGAGCTGCACGCGGCGCTCGGCCGCACCCTGCCGCCCTCCCCCGCACCGACGGTGGTGCACGGCGACTACCGCCTGGACAACGTCCTGATCGGCTCCGACGACCGGATCAAGGCCGTCCTCGACTGGGAGATGTCCACGCTCGGTGACCCGCTCACCGACCTCGGCCTGCTGGTGATGTACAGCTCCGACCTCGGGCTGCCCGAGTCACCGGTCTCCACCACCAGCGGCGCGGCCGGCCACCCCTCCCCCGCCGAACTGATCGAGCGCTACGCCGCCCGCTCCGGCCGGGACACCTCCGCCATCTCCTGGTACACGGCGTTCGCCTGGTTCAAGCTCGCCGTGATCCTGGAGGGCATCCACTACCGCTACACGCAGGGCCAGACCGTCGGCGGCGGCTTCGACCGCATCGGTGACCTGGTCCCCGTCTTCATCGCGCACGGCCTCACCACCCTCCAGGAAGGCTGATCACCCCCATGGACTTCGCATTCGACGCCCGCACCGAAGAGCTGCGCGGCAAGCTGCTCGCCTTCATGGACGAGCACGTCCACCCGGCGGAGCGGATCGCGGAAGAGCAGCGGGAGCGGCTCGCGTCGCCGTGGGACACCCCGCAGGTCGTCGAGGACCTCAAGGCCGAGGCGCGCAGGCAGGGGATGTGGAACCTCTTCCTGCCGGACGCCGAGTACGGCGCCGGGCTGAGCAACCTCCAGTACGCCCCGCTGGCCGAGATCCTGGGCCGCTCCCCGCAGTTGGCGCCGACCGCGCTGAACTGCGCGGCGCCGGACACCGGGAACATGGAGGTGCTCGCCCAGTTCGGCACCGACGCGCAGAAGAAGCAGTGGCTGGAGCCGCTGCTGGCGGGTGAGATCCGGTCCGCGTTCGCGATGACGGAGCCGGAGGTGGCCTCGTCGGACGCGACCAACATCGAGACCCGGATCATCCGTGACGGCGAGGACTACGTCATCAACGGGCGCAAGTGGTACATCTCCGGGGCGATGAACCCGGACTGTGCGATCTTCATCGTGATGGGCAAGACCGACCCGGACGGCGACGACATCCGCCGTCAGCAGTCGCAGATCCTCGTCCCGCGCGACACCCCGGGGCTGACGGTGAAGCGCGCCATGAAGGTGTACGGCTACGAGGACCACTACCACGGCGGCCACGCCGAGGTGCTCTTCGACAACGTGCGGGTGCCCGCGACGAACCTGGTGGGCGAGGAGGGCGGCGGTTTCGCCATCGCCCAGGCACGGCTGGGACCGGGCCGGATCCACCACTGCATGCGGCTGATCGGCATGGCGGAGCGCGCCATCGAGCTGATGTGCCGGCGCGCGGTCTCCCGTACCGCCTTCGGCAAGCCGCTCGCCCAGCAGGGCGTGGTGCAGAACTGGATCGCGGACGCCCGGGTCCAGGTGGAGCAGTTGCGGCTGCTGGTGCTGAAGACGGCCTGGCTGATGGACACGGTGGGCAACCGGGGGGCGCACACCGAGATCCAGTCCATCAAGATCGCCACCCCGCGTGCGGTGGTCTCCATCCTCGACCAGGCGGTCCAGCTGTACGGCGCGGGCGGCGTCAGCCAGGACTTCCCGCTGGCCGAACTGTGGGCGGCGGCACGGACGCTGCGGCTCGCGGACGGCCCGGACGAGGTGCACCAGCGGTCGCTGGCCCGCCGGGAGATCAAGAAGTACCTCTAAGGGCTGCGGTTACCGGACCGGCGGCGGACCGCGTCAGTGCTCGCCGGCCCCGATCCGGTCCAGCAGGTCCGTGTACCGGGAGCGCCGGTCGGGCCGGGCGCGGGCGGCGGCGTGCCGGAGTGCCGGGACCGCCGCCCCGCCCACCCCGGCCAGTGCCTCGGCCGCCGCGTCGCGCACGGTCGCGTGCGGGTGCCCGAGCAGTCCGGTGACCGCGGGGAACGACGGCTCCCAGCCCGCCCGGCAGAGCGTCCGCAGCGCCATGCGCACCACGTCCGGCCGGGGATCGTCCAGCAACTGCACGGTGTGGCGCAGGTACTCCGTCCGGTCGAGCATCACCCGCGCGGTGCGGTGGGCCCGCAGCCGGACCCGGGGCCGGGGGTGCGTCAGCAGTTCACCCAGCAGGTCGAGGAGGCGCGGGTCCCGGTCCGGTCCGGGGCCGTTGTGCGCCTCGGCCAGCTCGGTGAGCGCCCGGCAGATCTGCTCGGGGGCGCCGGTCGCGGCCAGGTCCATCAGCTCACGCCTGCTCCGGGGGCGCCGCGTCGCGGCGGGAAGGGCCGCGTCGCGGTCGCGGAGTGCGGCCAGGGCCGCCGCGTCCTGCCGTCCGGCGTCCGGCCCCCGCAACGGGCCGTCCACCAGGACGATCCGGTCCGCGAGTTCGTCGCGCCCTTCGGTACGCAGCCGGTGGCGGACCCGCGTGAGCGCCGGGGTGCGCAGGAGCGGGCGGCCGGTGAGCAGGTCCAGGAATCCCCAGGCCCCGGCGTCGAGCCGGTCGCCCAGCGCTTCGGCCAGCGCGTCGGCGGGGTGGGCGCGGAGCGCGTCGGTGACGGCCGCCGCCGATTCGGACGGCGTGTGCTCCCACCACCCCAGCAGCAGCGGGACGAGCCGTTCCCGCTGCCGCGGATCAAGCCCGACGGCCACGGCTGCCACCCTGTCGCGCCGGATTCCGTCGCCCCGGAGTTCGCTCTCACCGATGGCGTCGAGCGCGCTGCCGGGTCCGGCTCCGGCGGGCAGGGGGACCCGGCCGTTCAGGTGCGCGCGCAGCACCGCCGCACGGACCTCCGGCTCGGGCCACCCCGCCAGCGCCTCGGCGGCGGTCTGCCGGCGCCCCGCCTCCGCCGAGCCGAGCATGCCGAGCAGCCGCTCCCGCAGGGCCGCCGAGCGCGGCTGGTCCAGGTCGTCGGCACGGACCCGGCGTGACGGCTGCTCCGGCGCGCGGGCGGTCTCCCCGAGGGTCCAGGGCGGCGCGTCCAGGGGCTGGAGCCGGGTCATCCAGTCGATGAGAGCGTCCCGGGCCCCGGGGGCGGCCCCGTCGTGGGCCTCGATCAGGGCGGCCAGCCGGTCCCGGGAGGAGACGGCGGCGTCGTCCGCGCGGCGGAACTCCGCCAGTGCGCCCGGCTCCCGGACCGCGTCGGCCAGTGCGGAACGCCAGGCCAGGGCCGCTTCGGCCCCGGGCGCCGCGTCCGGCCGGGGCTCGGGTACGGCGAAGGCCTCGCGGAGCACGTCGGTCGCGGCCCGCCCGGGATCGGCGGCGAGGCGCGCCTGCGCGAGCGCCCGGTCGAGATCGGCGCGGACCGGTATCGCGCCGAGGCGGCGCAGCAGCGTCAGGGTGGAGCGGCCCGGCGTCGCAGGTGCGGGGGCCAGGGCGCGTACAGCGGTGACGGCGGACTGCTTCGCGGAGGCCGTCAGCAGCGGCGCCACCTCTTCGAGTACGGCGATCAGGCTGTTCCGGAAGGCATCGCGGGCGTCGGCCAGCGCGTCCAGCAGGAGCGGGGCGGACCGGGCGAGCGCCGTGAGATCCGGGCCGCTCCGGGGCCTGGAACAGAGCGCCAGCGCGAACCGCAGCACCTCGGCTCCCCGCGTCCTGTCCCGGGCCGCCGGGTACGGGGAGACCGCGTCCCCATACCCGGCTCCTTTGTACCGCGAGCCCCTGTACTGGGATTCCGCCAGTGCGAGCCAGTCGGCCAGCATCGGACGCAGCCGGTCCTCGTGGGCGAAGGCGACCCGCTTGCCCCGCGCCACGAGACGCAGTGCGGTCTCGGGGTCCCAGCCCCCGGTCGCCAGGGCCTCGGCGTCGCGGTCCGCCTCGCCGGAGGCCTCCCAGGAGGCGGCGGGCCGCACGGTGATCCCGTGCGCGGCCATGGCCGGCTCCAGGTCCGCCACCGGGCCGGTGGCCAGGGCGACCTGGCGGGACGCGATCAAGGTGAGCAGCGGTACCGCCACGGGTGACTCCTGCTCGTCCAGTGCGAGCACCGATCCTGCGGTGAGCACGCCGTCCAGCCCCGTCAGCAGCCGCTGCCGGGTGGCGTCGTCGCGGCTGTGCTCTGCGGCGGCGATGAGGGTAGCCGCGTAGGCGTCGCCCAGGACCGCGCGCAGGGCCGCGACGAGGGAGGCGCGCAGATTGGGGTTGCCGTCCTGCCCGAGCAGGGACAGGAGCTCCGGGAGGGCTTCCGGTGCGCCCGCCCTGACCAGCGCATCGGCCGCCGTCTTCCTGATGTTCATGTTCGGGTGCCGGAGGCAGGCGGAGATCGCGCCGCTCGCCCAGTGGGCCCGGAGCCGGCCCAGGGCGAGCAGGGCCTGCCGGACGGTCTGGATGTCCTGGGCCCTGGTCAGGACGGTCAGTGACGCCGAGAGTGCCTGGGCGTCCTCCCCGGTGGCGTCCTGGGCGAGCTGCGCGATGACGTGCTTGCGTACGTGCCGGTCGCGGTGGCGCAGCAGCCGGTACACCCGTGCGCGGGTGCCCGTCCAGGGGGCCCTGAGCAGCAGTTCGAGCAGGACCACCAACTCGTCGTCGGTGCGTTCGGGGTGGTCGAGGAGGTCCAGTCCCGTACTCGCGACCAGGGCGTGCCCGGCCTCCTGGGCGTCCGTGGCGCCGAGCAGGCAGACGGGCCGGATCGCGCCCCGCTCGTGGAGCCGCCGGCCGAGCGCGCTCATGGCGTCCAGGACCTCCTGCGGCACCACGGGCTCACCGGCCGGCTGTCCGTGCTCCCCGGTCCTGGGCGCCGCGTCCGGTCGCCTCGAAGCGGCCAGGCCCGCCACGATGCGCGACAGCAGGTCCGCGATGACCGGGAGGGTCGCGGCGTCGCCATGGGCGGCGAGTCGGCACAGCGCCGCCTCCGGCGCGTCCGGGTCCAGGTGGGAGCTCAGCAGCGCCAGTTCGGCCGCGTCCGGTCCGCCGAGACCCGCCGCGACGCGCGGCGGCAGATCGACGGGGTCGAGCCGGGCGAGCAGGGCGCGGCGCACGGCCGGATCCCGGTTGAGCTGCCAGAGCAGTTCGAGGGCCCGGCCGCGTACGGGGCGCAGGTGGGGCGCCGTCCTGCCGGTGGTGAGACCCAGTCCTTCGCACAGGGCCCGTGCCGTCGGATCGCCGCCGATCGCTTCCAGGGTGTCCAGGGCGGCGGCCGGCGCAGAGGGAAGCAGGGCGATCACGGCTTCTTCCGCGTCCGTGTGGCGCAGGGCGCGGATCGCGTCGAGGAAGGGCACGGGTGAGGGCGCCGAGGGCAGTACCCGGGTGACGGCGTCCCCGGCCGGGAGGTCGCCCGCCCCCTGCCCGGCCAGTGCGACGAGCAGGGCGAGCCGTCGCGGCCAGCCCGGATCCGCGGCCGGGGCGTCCGTCAGCACCTTGAGCGCTTCGTTCCGGGAGGTGTAGAGGAGGGTTGCGACGTCGCGGGCCGGGATCGAGTGATCGGCCAGGGCCAGGCCGACGAGTGCGTGAACCTGGTCGTCGGCCGGGAAGTACCCCCGGCGGTGGAGGCCGCGCAGGCAGGCCACGGCGGGGCCGCCGAGCAGCAGGGGATCGCGGGCTGCGGTGGCCGTCAGAGCGCCGATGTCGTCGCGGTCCGCCAGCTCACCGAGCAGCTCCATCCCGCTCCGGCGCAGGGCCGGCGTCAGCCGGGGATCCTCGACCACATCGCGCAGCAGATCGCGATGGCCGTGGCGGGCGGCGGCCACCAGGGCGGCTTCGGCCACCGCGGGCCGTTCCCCTGCCGGTTCCGGGCCCAGGAACGGGGCGAGGAGGCCGGGCGGCAACGGGGACGTCGCCGCCCAAGGCTCCGCGAGGGCGCCCAGCGCGCCCGCGGCGACCGGGGCGCTGTCCGCCGCCAGCAGTCCGATCAGCTTCTCCCGGACCTTCGCCGGGGCCAGCACCCCGGTGCGCAGTCCCTCGCGGGCCAGCCGCAGTGCCTCGGCCCGGAGCAGCGGATCGCCGCTCGCCGCCAGCTCGTCCACCAGCGGGCCAGGCCGGTGCGTGCCGCTGACGGCCAGCTCGCGCACGGCCTGGTACAGGAGTTCGCCCGGGGTCTCGTCGCGGAGGACGCGGGGATCGTGGAGCACATCGGCGCGCAGCCAGGCGATGCGTACCGTCGCCGGGAGGTGTCCGGCCGTGCGCCACCGGGGCCGGGGGCGGCCCGTCAGCCGGTGGCCGAGCCGCTCGTAGAGCCGGGCCAGCAGGAGGTCGGCCTCCGGGGGGCCGGTGAGGGATTCGGGCAGCAGTCCGGTGAGTACGTCCATCTCCCCGTCGGTCGGGGGGCGGGTGGCGAGGAGCTCGGTCAGCCGGACCAGTGCCGTGTGACGCTGCCCGGGGTCCTCCTGCCCGATCTCTCGTCCCAGGGTGTGCAGCTCTTCTTCGGCCGGCGTCCGCATCGTCGGATGCTAGCCGGACGTTCCCGGGCCTCACGAACGCGTTTTCGCCCGCTTCTCCCGGCTCAGTAGCCGCCTCAGTAGCCGCCGTACGGTACGTGCTCCGCGAGTGCCAGGTCGCGGGCGAAGGCCCGCACCCGCAGCAGGCACCGTGCGAGGGCCCGGACGGTGCGTGGCCGGTGCGGTCCGTAAGCGACGGTCCACAGGGCGGGGACCCGCGTCGTTGTCTGGATGTGCGCCATGTATCCAGCGTGACCCCGTCCGCCGGTTCGGTCCAACAGATGGATTCGCTGGCTGCGATCGCTACCGTAGATGGATGGAGATTCGTCAGCTCCGCCACTTCATGGCGGTCGTCACGCACGGCAGCTTCACCGCCGCCGCCCGCGCCGAACTGATCGTGCAGTCCGCGCTGAGCACGTCCGTGCGCAATCTCGAACGGGAGCTGGGCGCAGACCTGTTCGACCGCACCGGCCGCCGGGTGGTGCTGACCGAGGCGGGCCGGGCGCTGCTGCCGTCGGCGCGGACGGTGCTCGCGGGGACGGACGCGGCGCGCGACGCGGTGGCCGCCGTCTCCGAGCTGGCCACCGGCCGGGTGCGGATCGGCACGATCCAGACGCTGACCTGTGTGGATCTGGCCGCCGAGCTCGCCGCGTTCCACCGGCTGTGGCCCGGGGTGCAGATCTCCCTGCGCGAGGCGACGACCCCGGAACTGCTGGCGGGGCTGCTCGCCGGTGAGCTGGACCTCGGCTTCCTGGCGCCGGATGCCGCCGGACTCCCGGACGGCCTCGTGGCGTTCGCCTCCTGGCAGGAGGACCTGGTGCTGATCACCGCCCCCGGTCACCGGCTGGCGACGGCCGGGCGCACCCTGATCAAGGACCTCGCCGGGGAGCCGTTCGTGGACTTCCGGGCCGGTACCGGTCTGGAGACGGCGGTGCGGCGGCTGGCCGCGCACTGCGGTCTGGAGCGCCGGATCACCTGCGACGTCACCCAGATCCGGCTGCTGGTGGATCTCGTCCGGGCTGGGATCGGTGTGGCGATCGTGCCGCGCCGGATCGGTGAGGACGCCGGGCTGCCGTGTGTGAGCATCCGGCAGCCGGAGCCGGGCCGGACGGTCGTGCTGGCGGGCCGGACGCCCCGGCCGCGCAACCCGGCGGCGGTGGCGCTGCTGGACCGGCTGGCCGGTGCAGGTGCTGGTGGTCCGGAGTGACGGATCAGGGCCGCAGCGCGCGCAGCAGCAGATCGGCCAGGTGGTCGGCGACCTCCTGCTGGGTGAGCGGGCCGTCCGGGCGGTACCAGGTGGACAGGTGGTGGACCGAGCCGAAGTGGTAGTCGACGATCAGGTCCGCCGGGGTGGCGGTGGAGAACACCCCGCTGCGCTGCCCCTCTTCCACCAGGGCCCGGAAGCGCTCGTGATAGCGGCGCCGCTCCAGCCGTACCTGCTTGTTCTTCTCGGGGCTCAGGTGGTGCATCGAGCGGAAGAAGATCGAGGCGTCGTCGAGGTTCTCGATGGTGGTGACGACGACGTCGGCCGCCGCGTCGCGCAGCCGCTGCTCCACGGGGGCGTCGGCCTCCGCGAAGGCGTCCAGGCGCTCCTGCTGGAGCCGCAGCACCCGGGCGTAGACCTCCTGGAGGAGGTCCTCCTTGGAGCCGAAGTAGTGGTAGAGCGCGCCCTTGGTGACGCCGGCCGCCTCGACGATCTCCTGGACCGAGGTGCGGTCGTACCCCTGTTCCGCGAAGAGCCGGGTGGCGGCGGCGAGCAGCCGCTGGGGAACGGGGGTGCCGCTCCCGTCCGTGGCCTTGGCCATAGCCGCCGCCTTCCTTCCGTGCGTATGTGCGTACGTGCGTACTACCGGGGTGAACGCAGTTCCCGCCTGAGGATCTTCCCACTCGCCGTCTTGGGGAGTTCGGCCAGGATCTCGACTTCGCGCGGGTACTTGTACGCGGCGAGCCGTTCCTTGCAGTACGCGCCCAGTTCGTCCGGTTCCACGGAGGAGCCGGGCCGCAGGCTGACGTAGGCCCGGACCGTTTCGCCCCGGTAGGCGTCGGGGACGCCCACGACGGCCGCCTCGCGGACGGCCGGATGGGTGTAGAGGACGTCCTCCACCTCGCGCGGCCAGACCTTGAAGCCGGAGGCGTTGATCATGTCCTTCTTGCGGTCGACGACGTAGAGCCAGCCCTGGCGGTCCATGAAGCCGATGTCGCCGGTGCGCAGTTCACCGTCCGGGAAGGCGGCCGCGGTGGCCTCGGGCAGCCGCCAGTAGCCGGAGACGACCTGCGGTCCGCGCACCGCGATCTCGCCCTGCTCGCCGAAGGGCACGTCCGCGCCGTTCTCGTCGATGATCCGCACCACCGTGTCCGGGCCCGGCACGCCGACCGAGAGGGTGCCGGAGACCGGGTCCACAGGGGCCTCCCGCTCGGGCGGTACGGAGGCGCAGGGCGCGGTGCACTCGGTGAGTCCGTAGCCGTTGCGGAGGTACGGGCCGAAGCCCGCCCGGAACTTCTCCACGAGCGCGGGCGGCAGCGGTGCGCCGCCGGAGGAGATCACCCGGAACGAGGAGAAGTGCTCGGGCGTGGCCCCGGGGGTCGCGGCGAGCGCCATGAAGGCGGTCGAGGGGCCGACGGTGTACGCGGGGCGGTGCTCCGCGAAGGCGTCGAGGACGACGCCGGGGTGGAAGCGGTACGCGAGGACGAGGGTGCCCGCGTGGGCGAGGCAGACGGCCAGCTGGCAGACCATGCCGGTGATGTGGAAGAGCGGGGCGAGCGCGAAGTAGGCGGAGCCCTCGGCTATGGGGTGGCCGGTGCGCTGGCGCTCGACGTTGACCATGATGTTGCCGTGCGCGTTCATGGCGCCCTTGGGGGTGCCGCTGGTGCCGGAGGTGTAGCTGATCAGCGCCACGTCGGTGGCGGTGAGCTCCCGGCCGGCCGGGGCGGCGAGGCCCTGCCGGGCGACGGTCACCAGGTCGTCCGCGTCCTCTGCGGCGGGCAGCCGGTCGAAGTTGAGCACCCGGTCGTCGCTCGTGGTCTGGAAGTCCAGCTCGCAGGCCGTGAGGGCGATCCGGACGGCCGGGGCGGCGGCCGCCGTGTCCCGCAGATACGACTCCCAGGCCCGGTCCGAGCAGATCAGCGCGGAGACCTCGGCGTCCTTCAGCACATGGCCGACCTCGCCGGACTTGTACATCGGGTTGAGCGGGACGACGGTCGCCCCGGCCTTCCAGGCGCCCAGCAGGGCGAGGACGAAGTGCGGCGAGTTCTGCAGCATGATCGCGACCCGGTCGCCGCGCTCCAGCCCCCGGGCGGCGAGGTGACCGGCCACGGAGTCGGAGAGGGCGTCGGTCTCGCGGTAGCTGAGGCGCCCGTCGAAGTAGGCGAGTGCCGGGTGGTCCGGGCTGCGGACCACCGAGTCCCGGAAGGCGTGCACCAGGGTGGCGGCCGGGTGGACGGGGGCCCGCTGGGCCTCGCTGAGCAGCGGCAGCCAGGGCTTCGCCGCGTAGATCGACTCGGTCATGCGCCGGTCGCCTCCCACTTCTGCTGGAGATGGTTCATGCTGCCGAGCCACTGGTCTGTGTCCTTGGCCCTGGCCCGGTAGTACGTGGCGACCTCGGGGTGCGGCAGGACGAGGAAGCGGTCCTCGGCCATCGCCGCGAAGAGCGCCTCCGCGACGGCCTCGGGCTCGATGGCGCTGGGGGCGAGGACGAGCTCCCCCGCGGAGCCGGCGGCGGTCAGCATGTCGGTACGCACGCCCTGCGGGCAGATCGCGTGGACCTTGACGCCCCGGTGGCCGTAGGTGAGGGCGAGCCACTCCGCGAAGGCGACCACCCCGTGCTTGGTGACGCTGTACGGCGCCGCGCCGATCATCGTGAGCAGTCCGGCGGCCGAGGCGGTGGAGACGAACCTGCCGCTGCCGCGCTCCAGCCAGTCCGGGAGCAGCGCCTTGGCCGCGCGGACGTGGGCCATCACGTTGACGTCCCAGGCGTCGGCCCAGACCTCCTCTGCCGCGAAGACGTCACCGGGCGAGGCGAGCCCCGCGTTGGCGCAGTAGATGTCGACCGTGCCGTCCAGGGCGTCCCGGGCGGCGTCGACGATCCGGGAGGCGTCCCCGGCGACGGCGGTACCGCCGATCTCCTCGGCCAGCGCCTCGATCCGGTCCGCGTCGAGGTCGTTGACCACGACCCGGGCGCCCTCGGCCGCGAATCTGCGGGCCAGGGCGGCTCCGATGCCGCCTCCGGCCCCCGTGACCACTACGCCCGCGCCCTGCACCGTACTCATCGGTCCCGCCTCTCTCAGCCGACTTCCCCAGCAGACTAACCAGTCGGTATGTCGTCGGGGAAGGGGCTGGCGCTCCTCATGCGTCACGCCCGCCACATCGGTCACGTCCGGCTCGTTCCCTGCGGCCCGGGTGCGCGCTAGCGTGCGTGACCATGACAGACGTCGCGATCATGGAGGTAGCGGAATGAGCCTGACCAGGCGTGGTTTGCTGGCCGCGGGCGGTGCCGTGGGGGCCCTCGCGGCGACGGCTGCTCCCGCAGCCGCCGGTACGTCGCACGGCAAGGGACACGGGCACGGGGATGGACACGGAGGCGGGCACGGCGGCCTCCGTACCGGCTTCGACCGGCTCTCGGCGGACGGCTACGCGCTGCTGAAGGGGCAGCGGGTCGGCATCGTCACCAACCCGACCGGGGTCACCTCCGACGTACGCCACATCGTCGATGTGATGCACGCGGACGGGCGGGTGAACCTCACGGCCGTCTTCGGCCCGGAGCACGGCTTCCGCGGCACCGCGCAGGCGGGCGGCTCCGAGGGCCGGTACGACGACCCCGCGACCGGGCTCCCGGTCTACGACACGTACCTCAAGAGCGGGCAGCCGCTGGCCGACGTGTTCACGGAGTCCGGCGTCGACACGATCGTCTTCGACATCCAGGACGCGGGCGCCCGCTTCTACACGTACATCTGGACGCTGTACGACTGCATGGAGGCGGCGGCCCTCGCGGGCAAGAGGTTCGTCGTCCTGGACCGGCCGAACCCGGTGTCGGGGCGCGCGGCGCTGGGACCGGTCCTCGATCCGGCCTTCGGCACCTTTGTGGGGCGCCGGGAGATCGCCCAGGCGCACGGCATGACGGTCACCGAACTCGCCCTGCTGTTCAACGGGGAGTTCCTCGCGGACCGTCCGGCCGAGCTGGAGATTGTGAAGATGTCGGGGTGGTCGCGCTCGGACTTCTTCGACGCGAGCGGTCTGCCGTGGGTGCCGCCGAGCCCCAACATGCCCACGCCGGACACGGCGCTCGTCTACTCGGGCACCTGCCTGTTCGAGGGCACGAACCTCTCCGAGGGGCGCGGCACGACGCGCCCGTTCGAACTGCTGGGCGCGGAGGGCATCGACCACACCTGGGCGGCCGCCGCCAACGCGCTCGACCTGCCCGGAGTGTCCTTCCGCGAGGCGTACTTCGCGCCGACGTTCTCCAAGTTCGTGGGGAAGACGGTCGGCGGGGTGCAGGTCCATGTGCGGGACCGGGAGGTCTTCGACCCGGTGCGCACCGGAATCGCGCTGCTGGTGACGGCGAAGCGGACGTGGAGCGGGTTCGCCTGGCGGTCGGACAACTGGATCGACAAACTCACCGGCAACACCCGGGTCCGCACCATGATCGACGCGGGTGCGGACACGGATGAGGTCGTGGGGGCGTGGGCGAAGGATCTCGCCGCGTTCCGGGCCGTGCGGAAGCGGTACCTGCAGTACCGGTGAGCGATCCCGGCCGGGCGGACCGTTGTGCGCGGGCCCGCCCGGCGGACCGGTTCCGTCCTCAATCGCCGGACGGGCTGGAATGGCCCGTCCGGCGGGACGAGGTGCCGGGATGGTCCCCGGATCGCTCAGCGGTGTGCCGGGAACTCCACCACCTGCTGGTACGTGGGGCGGTTCTGCCAGTGGATCGCCTTCTGCGCGATCCCGCCCAGCGCCCGGTGGATGATCGAGTCGGTGCACCACTGCTCACCGGCCTTGCAGTTGGCGTCGGCCGGGTAGACCTCGGCCGCCGGCACCGCCGCCGCCTGCTTCAGCGAGGACAGCAGCGCCGCGCGGCAGCTGCTCAGATCGCCGTTGCCGCAGTAGGTCCTGGCCAGCGGCCCCTTGACCGGCTGCCCGAGCACCTGGCGCAGGTCCTTGTCGGCGAAACCCCACCAGCCGTACTGGAAGGCCGAACCGCTGTGCGCGCCGCTCGGTCCGTGGCTGGCCGCCGGGGACTCGTCGGTGGCGAGGTTGGCGGTCAGCGCCCCGTACAGGTCGTCACCGAGCCCCGGCCTGAACTCCGCATCGATCAGCTTCGGCCACCACGCGTCCATGATCCGCACCGCGTCGGCGTAGGTGTACGCGTGCGAACCGGGGCTGCTCTCCTTGCGCTGGGCGCCCGCCGCCCGCCAGGAATCCAGCTGCTGGACCACCCCGTTGAGGTCCGGGTCCGTGACCGGCTGGGAGCGGATCACCTTCAGCAGTTCGGGCAGCAGCTGCTCGCCGCGCAGATCGGTGAGCGCGGCGTCCGCCATCGCCCGGGTGAGGGAGGCGCGGGTCACGCCGCCCTCCTCCACCAGCTTCGACACCCGCTCGTCGAGCAGATCGGCCCGGTGCACCGCGCTGAGCCCGAAGCCCGCGGAGGCGTACCCCTCGGCCTGCTTGTTGTTCCAGGACACGTAGTAGTCCTGGCCGCTGGAGTGCGGGTGCTCGGCGAACGGGGTGTAGTCGGCGGTGTTGGCCGCCCGGTCGTAGCCCTGCCACTCGTACGCCTTCTCGGCCTTGATGGGCAGTGCCGGGTCGACGCCGGGGGCGCGCACCGGGTTCATGCCGCTGTTGTAGAAGGCGGCGGTGCGCGAGTCGGCGTAGAACCAGTTGAAGGCGTAGTCGATGTTGCTCGCCGCCCGCTGGAAGGAGGCGGCGTCGGTCACGTAGGAGGGGTCGTTGAGCATCTGGAAGCCGATGATCGAGTCGGCCTCGTGCCGGTAGGTGGTGCGCAGCGAGGTGTACGCGACCGGCTTGCCGTCCACGGTGGCGCGGTGGGTGACCACTCCGTAGCCGGTGCGCCACACCTGCATCCGGTAGGAGCCCTTCGCGGTGGAGTCCGCGACGGTGGGGCTCCAGGAGTTGGTGCGCTCCAGCTTCTCCATGGCGGTGCAGTCGCCCCGGTAGAGGTAGTGCGTGGAGTTCTTGGTGGGCGTGGAGCCGTCGGGCTCGCAGAGTTCGACGGTGTAGGTGTCGGTGATGTCCTGGCCCGCGGAGGTGGCGCTCCAGGCGTAGTCCTGGCCCCGGCCCATCTGGATGTACATGCCGACACCGGCGAAGGAGACGCCGCGTGCGCTGATGCCGGGGCCCTGGATCTCCTGGAGCATCATCAGCTGCGGGGCGAAGTAGCCGGTCTGCGGGCCGAACACGGCGATCGGGTTTCCGCTCGCGGTGCTCTTGCCGGAGACCAGCAGGGCGTTGGACATGCCGCGCTTCTGGGCGCCGGAGCCGGAGCCGGGGAGCGAGCCCTCGGGGATGACCCCGTCGTCGTAGATGCCCTGCGCCTTCTTGAGCTCTGCCGGTGCCTTGACCGGGGCCTTCGCGTTGGTGCCCGCGGAGCCGGTGCGGTCGTGGATCAGGGGTTCGGAGGTGACGGAGCCGGCGTCCGGGAGCGCTGTACCGACGGCCTTGTCCGGCTTGTTCGCGTACGGAAAAGAGGTGCCGTCATGGACGGTGAGCACCGTCTCCGGGTCGTTGCGCTGCCGGAACGACTCCCAGACCTTGGTGCCCTCGGCCACTCCGTACTTCTGCTGGGCGGAGAGCAGCGAGAGCGCCGCCTGGACCTCGCCGCCACCACCGCCGCCGAACTGGCCGCCGACCACGGAGGCGATCGAGATCAGGTCGGTCAGCTCGAACGGCTGGATCTCACCGACGTTGGTGATGGCGTCGATCTTGCCGGTGAGAACGTACTCGCCGGGGAAGTAGCGGCCCTTCTTCGACTTCTCGCGGTAGGAGTTGATGCCGTCCACATAGGCCTGGGCATCGGCCATGGCCTGCTCGCCGCGGGCGCCCTCGTGGGTGCGTATGTACTCGACCTGGGCCTTGAGATCGTCCTCCGTGTACGGGGCCTGCGGCCAGAACTGCTGCTCCAGGCCCTGGTTGGCCAGTGCGCCGCCGGCGAACGAGGTCAGCTGCCCGCGCCCGATGTGGCGGAAGAGGTCCATCAGCCAGAGCCGGTCCTGCCCGGCCGCGAAACCGGCGCCGAACTCGGTGCCGTAGCGGGTGGTGCCCTTGATGTGCGGGACACCGGACACCTTGTCGCGGGTGATGGTGACGTCGTCACGGGGCGAGGTGACGGACTCGACCTGGTTCTTCGGGACTCCGAAGGAGGCGTCGTTGAAGAAGTCGGTGAGCTTCTGGTCGGTCAGTCCGGTGTGCCCGGCCACCAGCCCGTCGTAGCGGTCGAGTTGGTCGTCGCTGTGCGCGGGATGGGTGCCGAACGCCTTGTTGCCCAGGATGTCGACGAGGGTGGCGTTGCCGTTCTCGCCGGGGGGCAGGATGTCGTCGCACTGTCCCTGGCAGTAGTCGGGTACGGGATCGGGCTCGGCGGCGCCCGCGTGGGGCGCGGTGGCCAGCAGAGAGGCACCGAGTGCGAGTACGGCCGCGATGGTGGCGGCCCGGAACTTGCCGGTGCGGGCGGTGGTGCCGGTGCGTGGGGGCATGCGTGCTCCTCGGAAAGGCCGATGCGCCGGACGTTACCGGCGGTATGACCCGCCGGTAAGGTGAGCATCAGTCACCTTTTCCGAATCACCACATGCGGTCACATGACGACCGGTCATCTCAGTGGATGGACGACCGCACTCATGGATGGAGCCGATCCGGGCAGTCGTACGTCCATTGGGTTGACGCCGAATTTCGGGCGACGGAGTACGAACGACGGAGGTGGCAGCGCAATGGCCGGTTTCCGGAGTCTTGCGAGACAGGTCCGCGATCCGCGGAGCGATCTGGCACTGCGGCGGTACTCGCTGCGCAAGTGCCTGGAGCGCTTCGCCCCTTACGGACACCGGGCGACCTGGGATCACCTGTGCGCCCGGCACGGAATAGAGCCCGAGGACCGGGCCCCCGATCCGGCGCGGCTGACGCGCGCGCTGGAGGAACTGGAGACGGCCCGCGCGGTCTGGCTGCACTACGAGGCGGGGTTCGCCGAGCGCCGCCGACGGGAGAAGCACGACGGACTGCGCCGGCCCGGCGCGTTCGACGACTGGCACCGGCGCACCTGGGGCGGGAACGGCGTCGCGCGGTGCGACGACCCGGCCGTCCATCCCGCGGCGCCGCTCGCGGAGGTACTGGCGCGGCTGATTTCCGCCCTGGAGTCGGAGCCGGGCAACGGCTGCCCGGTCTGCGCGCAGGGCCGGATCGCCTGGCGGCAAGACCTGGACAGCGAGCCGTGGTCCGGTCCGGTCTGCACCGGCTGCGGAATCGTGGTGCCGCGGCCCGTGCTCACCCGGGCGGCGCTGGCGAAGGCTCGGCGGAACCGGCTGCGCGGCGGCCTGGCATCGGTGGCCTGAGGGCCTGAGGAACAGAGCGGCCCGCCCGGCGCCCGGGGGACTCGCGGCTGCCGGACGGGCAACACACACATACGGCCGGGCGCCTCAGCGCCCCGCCTTGGGGTCCTTCGCGGGCTTGCCCGGCATCAGGCGCGAGCCGCTCATCCGCTCACCGAAGACGTCGTCCGGGTTGGAGAGCACACAGTTCTCCAGCGACAGGCAGCCGCAGCCGATGCAGTCGGTGAGGTGGTCGCGCAACCGCGCCAGTTGCACGATCCGCTCGTCCAGCTCGGAGCGCCACGCCTCGGAGAGCCGCGCCCAGTCGTCACGGTTGGGGGTGCGCTCCTCCGGGAGTTCGGCCAGCGCGTCCCGGATGGTGGCGAGCGGGATGCCGACCCGCTGCGCCGCGCGGATGAAGGCGACCCGGCGCAGCGCGTCCCGGTCGTAGCGGCGCTGGTTCCCGCTGGTGCGGCGGCTGTCGATCAGGCCCTTGGCCTCGTAGAAGTGCAGGGCCGAAACGGCGGCGCCACTGCGCGCGGAGAGCTGGCCGACCGTGAGTTCATGGAGTCTCTGTGGGATCTGGGGCACCCCTCGAACCCTACGTGGCCGCGTCCCGGCCGGTCCGTCGTTGACAGGAACGCACCCGCGAACCATGCTGAGCAAGCGCTTAGACAGGCGCGGGCAGGGTTGGCCGAGAGCGGGAAGGCAGGACCAGGGACATGGCAGAGCCGAGGATCTTCACGTCCGCGCAGGAGCTGCGCGACGGGGTGGGCGAGCAGCTCGGGCACAGCGACTGGCTGGAGATCGAACAGCAGAGGATCGATCTCTTCGCGGACGCCACCGGCGACCACCAGTGGATCCACGTGGACCCGGAGCGGGCGAAGGCCGGGCCGTTCGGCACGACGATCGCGCACGGCTACCTCACACTCTCGCTGCTGCCGGCCCTTGTGCCGCAGGTCATGCGGGTCGAGGGGATGAAGATGGGCATCAACTACGGGACCAACAAGGTCCGTTTTCCCTCCACGGTGCCCGTGGGATCGCGGCTGCGGGCGACAGCCGTCCTGAAGAGCGTCGAGGAGGCGGGCGGCGGCGTGCAGGTCACCGCGGTCGTCACGGTGGAGCGCGAGGGCGGCGAGAAGCCGGCCTGCGTGGCCGAGTCGGTGTCGCGGTACTACTTCTGAGCACGGCCCCCGGGCGGCCGGGTCAGCGTCCGGCCGCGACCATGCGCAGCACGAGGCCGGCGTAGAGGTCACCGACCTCGTCCGGCGTCCGGCTGCCCTGGGCGTTGAACCACCGCGCCACGTCGATGCAGAGCGAGAGCACGGCGAGCGTGGTGCCCGGCACGTCGGGGACGTCGAACTCCCCCGCCGCCACGCCCTCCCCGATGATCCGGCGCACCACCGCGTCGCTCCGGCGGCGCAGCTCGACGATCTCGGCGCGGTGCTCCGCGCCGAGGGCGTCGAGCTCGTACTGCACGACGCGTGCGGTGGTGTGCCGCTCGGCGTGCCACTGGACGAAGGAGCGGACCGCTGCGGCCAGCCGCTCGGCGGCCGTGCCCTCACTGCCGGCCGCCGCCTCCAGGACGGCCAGGGCGCGGTCGTGACCGATCCTGCTGATCCGGTGGAGCAGCTCTTCCTTCGTCTTGTAGTGGATGTAGAGCGCGGCGGGGCTCATTCCGGCGCGGCCCGCGATGTCCCGGGTGGTGGTCGCGTGGTACCCGCGCTCGGCGAAGGCGTCCACGGCGGCGACGAGAAGCCGCCTGGCGGCCTCGGGCGTCACTTCGGCCCACGGCGCGCTCTCGCCGTCGGTCTCCTCCGCCGTGCTCATCGTCATGGCCCCTCTCGGTCAGCAGGACGAACACCATACCCCGATCCTGAGCAAGCGCTTAGAGGTCCACCGGATGAGATCGTCAGAGCTTCTGGAAGGGGTCGTGCTCGGCCAGGATCTTCTCCAGCCTGGCCTGGTCGACCCGGCTGACCAGCTGGCCCGCCTCCTGCCGGTCCCTGATGACCTTGGCCAGGGTGAAGCAGGACGTGACGAGATACAGGACGCCGATGGCGAGGAACCCGCGCACCCAGGCGTCCGCGTCGAGGAAGTAGATACCGAGAGCCACCGCGCCCATCGCCACCCCGAAGGACGCGACTGCCTGACCGTAGAAGGCGGCGGTGCTCTGCTGCTTGACCGATGTCGTCTCACTCATGCCGCCCAGCATCCCGGCGGCATGACGTACACCACATCCGTCCGGGTACTCAGTCCGTACTCAGACGCCCGTTCGAGCCACGCGGTGTCGGCCGAGCCGTGCGGCCCCCGGCCCGCCTCAGAACGCGGAGACCCCCGTCAGGGCCCGGCCGATGATCAGCTTCTGGATCTGGCTGGTGCCCTCGTAGAGCGTCATCACCCGGGCGTCGCGCAGCAGTTTGCCGACCGGGTACTCATCGATGTAGCCGTAGCCGCCGAACACCTGGAGGGCGTTGTTGGCGGCACGGACGGCGGCCTCCGAGGCGAAGAGCTTGGCCTTGGACGCGGCGGTGGCGAACGCCTCGCCCCGGTCGATCAGGTCGGCCACCCGCCAGGTGAGCAGGCGGGCCGCGTCGACGTCCACGGCGATATCACTGATCAGCTCCTGGACGAGCTGGTAGCCCGCGATGGACTTGCCGAACTGCTCGCGTTCACCGGCGTACCCGACGGCCGCGTCCAGGGCCGCCTGCGCGATGCCGACGCAGCCGGCCGCCACCGACATCCGCCCCTTGGCCAGGGCGGACATGGCGATCGAGAAGCCCTTGCCCTCGGGGCCGACGAGCGTGGCGGCGGGAACCCGGACGTCCTCCAGCACCACCTCCGCGGTCGCCTGGCCGCGCAGTCCGAGCTTGCCGTGGATGGTGCGGCGGGTGAGGCCGGGGGTGTCGGCGGGGACCAGGAAGGCGGATATGCCCTTGTGGCCGGGGGTGTCGTTGGTGCGGGCGAAGAGCAGCACCACATCGGCCCAGGTGCCGTTGGTGATGAACATCTTGGAGCCGTTGATGACGTAGTCCCCGCCGTCCCGGACGGCCCTCGTCGTCAGGTTCCCGGCGTCGGAGCCGGTACCCGGCTCGGTGAGTCCGAAGCAGCCCACCGCGTCGCCGGAGGTCAGCCTCGGCAGCCACTGCCGCTTCTGCTCCTCGTCGCCCCATGCGGCGATGGTCTTCGCGACCAGCCCCAGGGATACCGAGACGATGCCCCGGACCGAGGAGTCGCCCCGGCCCAGCTCCTCTGTCACCAGGCAGTACGCCAGATGGTCGCCGCCGGAGCCGCCGTACTCCTCGGGGACGGTCAGCCCCAGGAAGCCGAGGGAGCCCAGCTTCTTCACGATCGACTTGTCGACGTTCTCGGCGCGGTCCCACTCGACGACGTGCGGCGCGATGTCACGGGCGACGAAGTCCTTGGCGAGCCGCCGGACAGCCTCCTGCTCCTCGCTGAGCTCCAGGTTCATCGCTCGGCCCTCCACCTTAATTAGCACCGCTAGTTTTAGCTGCGCAGGGCCTACTATGTGCCGCATGGCCCGCCCGCGCAAGCCCCTCCTCAGCAGAGACCGCATCGTCGCGACGGCGGGTGCCCTGGTGGACGCCGAGGGGCTCGACGCCGTCTCGACCCGCCGGCTGGCGGCCGAACTCGGGGTCAGCGGCCCGTCGCTCTACAACCACTTCCGCAACAAGGACGAGATCCTGGACGCGGTCGCCGACGCCGTCTCCGCACAGGTCGACCTGTCGATGTTCGACGAGTCCGACAGCCGTGACTGGCGGGCCGCCCTGCACGACTGGGCGGTCTCCTACCGTGCGGCGCTCACCGAGCACCCGCACATCGTCCCGGTGCTGGCCCAGGGCCCCGGCCGCCGCCCGGCCGGTCTGCGGGTGGCCGACGCGGTGTTCGGCGCCATGGTCCGCGCGGGCTGGCCGCCCGCCCAGGCCACGTACATCGGCGCGCTGATGCGTTACTTCATCACCGGCTCCGCGCTCGGCTCCTTCGCCCGGGGCTTCGTGGACGACGAGACCGCGTACGACCCCGCCGACTACCCCCACCTCGGCCAGGCCCATCTGCTGGCCGAGCGCCGCCAGCAGGTCGACGAGGGGGCCTTCGAGACGGGCCTGCGCGCCCTGATCGACGGACTCGCCCTGCAGTACGCGCCGCCCACGGCCGCCGGAACCGTTCGGCCGGCGCCGAAGCGTTCCTGACGCATCCTGGAAAACATGGCATACCCCGACCCCGCCGCGCCCCGGCTCGCCGCCCTGGCCGCTCTCCTCGCGGACGAGACCCGCGCCGTCTTCTGCCTGGCCCTGCTCGACGGCCGGGCCTGGACCGCGGGCGAACTGGCCCGGCACGCCTCGGTCGCCCCGTCGACCGCGAGCGAGCACCTGGGCAAGCTCGTCGCGGGCGGGCTGCTGGCCGAGGAGCGGCAGGGCCGGCACCGCTATCTGCGGCTCGCCGGTGAACAGGTCGCGCACCTGGTCGAGGAACTGGCGGGCCGGGAGGCGCCGGGCCCCGCCGCCCGGCCGCGCACCCTGGGGGCCTCGGGCGCCGACAGCGCGCTGGCCCGCGGCCGCACCTGCTACGACCATCTCGCGGGCCGCATCGGACTCGCGATCACCGATGCCATGACCGCACGGGGACTGCTGCGGCAGGACACCGGCTTCGCGCTCACCGACGCCGGGCTCGACTGGTTCGGCGCGCTGGGCATCGGCCTGGAGACCCGGTCGCGGCGTCCGCTCGTCCGCGGCTGCCTGGACTGGACCGAGCGCAGGCCGCATCTGGCGGGGGCCGCGGGCGCCGCCCTGTGCCGCCACGCGCTGGAGTCCGGCTGGTGCGTACGGATCGGGTCGGGGCGCGCGGTGCGGGCCACCCCGGACGGGGAACGGGCCCTGGCCGCACGGCTGGGCATCGACCCGACGACTATTCGTTAGGCACCGAAGGATCGCGCCCTTACGGTCAGGGCCATGACGACTATCCCCTCCCCCGCACCACGCTCCGACTGGCGCGCCCCCGCCGCCGCCTGCACCACCGTGGTGCTGTGGGCCTCCGCCTTCGTCTCCATCCGCAGCGCGGGCGAGGCCTACTCCCCCGGGGCGCTGGCCCTCGGGCGGCTGCTGACCGGCTCGCTGGCGCTGGGCGCGCTCCTGCTCGTACGGCGCGAGGGCCTGCCGCCCAGGGCGGCCTGGCCCGGAATCATCGCCTCCGGACTGCTGTGGTTCGGCCTGTACATGGTGGTGCTCAACTGGGGCGAGCAGCAGGTGGACGCGGGCACGGCCGCCATGGTCGTGAACATCGGGCCGCTGCTGATCGCACTGCTCGGCTCACGGCTGCTCGGTGAGGGCCTGCCGCGCCGGCTGGCCCTGGGCATGGGCGTGTCCTTCGCGGGCGCCGTGGTCGTGGGGCTCTCCATGTCGGGGAAGGGGAGTTCCTCGGTCCTGGGTGTGCTGCTCTGCCTGCTGGCGGCGGTGACGTACGCGGCCGGGGTGGTCGGCCAGAAGCCGGCGCTGGGGCACGGCTCGGCGCTCCAGATCACCACGTTCGGCTGCCTGGTCGGCACGGTGGCGTGCCTGCCGTTCTCCGGTGCGCTGGTCTCGGACGCCGCCGACGCGCCCCTGTCCGCGACGCTGAACATGGTCTATCTCGGACTGTTCCCGACCGCGCTGGCCTTCACCACCTGGGCCTACGCGCTGGCCCGCACCACCGCCGGGCGGATGGGCGCCACCACCTACGCGGTGCCCGCGCTCGTCGTGCTGATGGCCTGGCTGCTGCTGGACGAGGTGCCCGCCCTGCTCACCATCGGCGGCGGGCTGCTCTGCCTCGCCGGAGTGGCGGTGTCCCGGACACGGCCGCGGGCCGGGCGGGCGCCGACGCGTCCCGCCCGGCCCGTAACCACGAACCGGAGCTGAAGCGCGTTCAGAACACCACCAGGGCCCGGCCGCCCTTGCCGGCGATCATGTTGTCGAAGGCGGCCGGGATGCCGTCGAGGCCGATGCGCTCCGTGACCATCATGGAGAGGTCGAAACGGCCCGCCGCGATATGGCCGGCCAGCACCGGCAGATCGCGGGCCGGGTCGCTGTTCCCGTACACGCAGCCGGTCAGGGAGCGGCCCCAGTGGAAGATCTCCAGGGCGTTGAAGGTCACCTCCTGGTCCTTGCCGCCGATGCCGACGACCGTGGTGCGGCCGCCCCTGCGGGTGGACTCCCAGGCGGTACGGATGGTGGCGGCCCGGCCGACGCACTCGATCGCGACGTCCGCGCCCTGGCCGCCGGTGAGGCCGCGGATCTCGCGGGGCGTGGTGGCGGAGGCGATGACGTAGTCGGTGGCGCCCGCCTTCCGGGCCAGCTCCTCCTTCTCCGGGGAGACGTCCACCGCGATGATCCGCGAGGCGCCCGCGATCCGGGCGGACTGGAGCACCGCGAGGCCCACGCCGCCGATGCCGAACACCACGACGGACTCCCCCGCGCGGACCCGCGCGCTGTGGTGGACCGCGCCGTACCCGGTCAGTACCGCGCAGCCGAGCAGCGCGGCGTCGGTGAGCGGGACGCCGTCCGGCGCGGGCAGCACGCAGTTCGCGGCGACGACGGTCTCCTGTGCGAAGGCGGCGACGTTCAGCCCGGGGTGCAGTTCGGTGCCGTCGGCGGTGCGGGCGTGGATGTTCGCCGCGCCGGCCAGGGCGTTGGCGCAGAGCCAGACCTCGCCGATCCCGCAGTGGTGGCAGTTCCCGCAGGACGGGGCCCAGTTGAGGACCACCCCGTCACCGGGTGCGACATGGCCGACGCCCTCGCCCACGGAGACGACGGTGCCCGCTCCCTCGTGGCCGAGGACGGCGGGCACCGGCACCCGCATCGTGCCGTTGGACAGCGAGAGGTCGGAGTGGCAGACCCCGGCCGCGGCGAGCCGGACGCGCACCTGGCCGGGGCCGGGCTCGGGGAGTTCGATGCCGGTGATCTCCAGCGGAGCTCCGACGGCGGGCAGTACGGCGGCGCGGACCACGGTGTGGCTCCTTGCTGATGGGGGGGCACGGGCTCGGGAACGTACTCAGAACTGGAGGGACTTGGTCTGCAGGTACTCCGCGAGGCCGTGGGAGCCGAGCTCACGGCCGACGCCGGACTGCTTGTAGCCGCCGAAGGGGGCGAGCGGGTTGAACCGGCCGCCGTTGATGTCGACCTGGCCGGTGTCCATCCGGCGGGCGAAGGCGACGGCCTCCGTGTCGTCGGCGGCCCAGACGGCGCCGGCGAGCCCGTACACGGTGCCGTTGGCGATCCGCAGGGCGTCGTCCTCGTCCTCGTACTTCAGGATCGAGATGACCGGGCCGAAGATCTCCTCCTGGGCGATGGTCATCTCCGGGGTGACGTCGGCGAAGACGGTGGGGCTGACGTAATAGCCCGTGGCGAGCGGCGCGTCGGGGCCGCCCGCGACGACCCGGGCGCCCTCCTCGATGCCCTTCTCGATGTAGCCGCGGACCCGGGCCCGCTGCTTGCCGTTGACGAGCGGGCCGACCCGCTCGCCGGGCACGTACTTGGCGACGGCAGCGGCGGCGAGGGCGACGGCCTCCTCGTACCGGTCCGCGTCCACCAGCATCCGGGTCCAGGCGCTGCACGTCTGGCCGGAGTTGGACATCACGTTGGCGACGCCGACGTTGACCGCCTTGGCGAGATCGGCGCCGGGCAGGATGACGTTGGCGGACTTCCCGCCCAGCTCCAGCGCGACGCGCTTGACCGCGCCGCCGGCCGTCGCGCCGATCTGCTTCCCGACGGCGGTGGAGCCGGTGAAGGAGACCAGGTCGACGTCCTCGTGCCCGGCGAGCGCCTGTCCGGCGACCGGGCCGAGGCCGGTGACCAGGTTGAAGACCCCGGCCGGCAGTCCGGCCTCCTCGGTGGCCTCGGCGAAGAGCTGGGCGGTGAGCGGGGTGTCCTCTGCGGGCTTGAGGACGACGGTGCAGCCCGCGGCGAGCGCGGGGGCGACCTTGGCGACGATCTGGTGCAGCGGGTAGTTCCACGGGGTGATCGCGCCGACCACACCGACCGGCTCCAGCAGCACGGTGGAGTTGCCGTGCCGCTCCTCGAAGGCGTACGTCGCCGCCAGTTCGGCGTACGAGCCGGCGACGAGCACCGGCACCCCCGCGTGCACGGCCTGCGACATCGGCAGCGGCGAACCGAGTTCCGCCGTGACCGTCGCGGCGATCTCGTCCTTGCGGGCCGCCAGGGCGTCGCGCAGCGCGCCGATCCGGGCGGCGCGTTCGGCCGGCGGGGTCGCGGCCCAGCCGGGGAACGCGGCGCGCGCGGCCCGTACGGCGTCATCGACGTCGGCCGCCGTTCCGGCCGGGACATGGGCGATGACCTGCTCGTCCGCCGGATTCACGACCGCGATCGTGTCCGTTCCCGCAGCCGGCCGCCAGGCGCCGCCGATGTACATACCGTCGTGGGCCTTCATGGCTGTTCCTCCCGGGCACGGTGACGGACGGGCTCGTCCACGCCCCAAACTAGCGCCGTTAGTTTTCAGGCGCCAGAGACACAGGTCACGCCATCCATGCCCGTCCGGCCGCCCGGTTACATGTCCAGCCCCGGCACATCCCTCGGCAACGGGCAGATCCGGCGCCCCTGGTGATCGAAGACGTACAGGTGCGCCAGGTCCACCAGCAGCGGGACCTGGCCTCCGGTGCGCAGCCGCATGTCCGGGCCGGTGCGCACCACGAGATCGCTGGCCGTGACGGCGGGGCGGTCGGGGCTGCGCACCCCAGGCGCCGGCGTCTCGGACTCGGGTGCGTCCAGGACGGCGACGGAACCGCCGAGGTGCCCGGCGGCGCGCTCCCTGAGCCGCCCCAGCACCCCTGCTCCGCCCTCGGCGCCCCGGCGCCTGCGCTGGACGCCGCGATCCTGGCGGGCCGACTCCAGGTCCGGCACCACGGCGGGCCGCGAGCCGGTGTTGAGGTGGACCAGCGCCTCGTGCCCCTGGTACTCGACATGCTCGACGATGCCGCTGAGGGCGACCTCCCCCGGGCGGGCCTGGCTCGGCGGGGCGATCCGGACCGCTTCGGAGCGCAGTCCGACGATGATCCGGCGGCCCTGCTGGATGCGGAGCAACTGGTGGTCCGGGCTGAGCGGTTCGGGCAGCGGAAGGCGCTGGCGGCCGAGGTCGATCGACATCCGCCCCTCCAGGGGCGCGTGCACGACGGCCTGGAGCAGGTTGATCCTCGGGGTGCCGATGAACGCGGCGACGAACACGTTCTCCGGCAGCGCGTACACCTCGCGCGGCGGGCTGACCTGCTGGAGCACACCGCCGCGCATGACGGCGACCCGGTGGCCCAGCGACATCGCCTCCGCCTGGTCGTGGGTCACGTAGACGGTGGTGACGCCGAGTTCCTTGGTGAGCAGGGATATCTCGGCGCGCAGATGATTGCGGAGCTTCGCATCGAGGTTGGAGAGCGGTTCGTCCATCAGGAAGGCGGAGGGCCGGCGCGAAATGGCCCGCCCCATCGCGACCCGCTGGCGCTCCCCGCCGGAGAGCTGGCCGGGGAGCCGGTCCAGGACGCTCTCGATCCCGAGCATCCTGGCCGTGTTCTCGATGCGCTCGTTGTGGTCCTGGCGCGGGTTCTCCAGCTTCAGCGGAAAACCGATGTTGGCCCGGTTGGTCATCGTCGGGTACAGCGCGAAGTTCTGGAAGACCATGGCCATTCCGCGTTCGCGGGGCGTGAGGTGATCGGCCCGTTCACCGTCGAGCAGCACCTCGCCCTCGGAGACGTCCTCAAGACCGGCGATCATGCGCAGCACGGTCGATTTGCCGCAGCCGGAGGGGCCCAGCAGGACGACGAACTCGCCCGGGTCGATGGAGAGCGAGAGACGGTCGACGGCACGCGAGGACCGCCCGTACGTCTTGCTGACATTGTTCAGAGTGATGGCGCGAGTCATGTGGTTCCGCCCGGAAGGATGGTGGTGGAGCGGTGGGGAGCGGCAGCAGTGGCCTGAAATTAACCCACTGGGCGGGGCGAGGGAATGATTCGCGCAAAGCTCGCCGGGCACGGGAGCTGCCGGACCGGAAGTGCCAGGTGCGATTCCGCTTCGGCCCGGGTCCCCGGGAGCCGGTGTCCCCGCGCCGGGCCGTCTCAGTCCAGTACGCGCGCCAGGTACGCCTGGACCAGGACCCGGGTCTCGGTGACGATCGCGCGGTCGCCGGAGGGGTCGATGCGGAAGGCGAGTTTGAGCAGGGCGTCGGTGGCCTCCACGCAGACCAGGACGGTGCGCACCAGGTCCTCGTCGAAGGTGCGGCCCAGGTGCCCGCAGAGGAGCTCTGCCAGCCGGCTCGCGACCCGGTGGTTGGCGTCGTCGGCCGGGTCCTCGTCGGGTGCCGGGGCACCGAAGTCGACCAGGGCGAAGCCGGGTACGGAACCCTTCATCGCGAGGTACTCGTCGAGCACGGCGTCGATGGCGCGGCGCCAGTCGTCGGCCGGGATGACGGCCAGCCGGGACGTGATGCGCTCGGCGTAGCTGTCCAGGTTGCGCAGGGCGAGGGCGTCGGCGAGGGCCCGCTTGTTGGAGAAGAAGCGGTAGACGGAGCCGATGGGGACCTCGGCGCGTACGGCCACGGCGCGGGTCGAGAGCTGTTCGTAGCCGGTCTCGTCGAGGAGTTCGGCGCAGGCGTCGAGTATCCGGGCGAGCCGTTCGGCGCTGCGCTGCTGTACGGGGGCGCGGCGGAGGTTCGTGTTCACGTGGGGCACGGGCTCCATGATGCCGTGGGCCTCCTTCACCGGGCGTAAGGACTCGGTCCGCGACTTCGGTCGGGAAGCGCGGGCCCGACGGGGCGGCCGGCGAGGACCAGGCCGTACTTCGGGCCCGGCCCCCCGCCCCGCCGTACGCCCCGTCGACTACCAGGGCAGCGGGCCCGCCGCGTCGAAGTAGCCGCCGGTCGGGCCGTCCGGGCCCGGCTGAGCCATCCGGACAATGATCTCGGCGCCCTGCTCGACGGTCTGGGTGCCCTCGTGCCGGTTGAGGTCGGTCGAGGTGTAGCCGGGCTCCACCGCATTGATCCGCATCTGCGGGAACGCCAGGGCGAACTGCACGGTGAGCATGTTGACCGCGGTCTTGGAGGTCGGGTAGGCAACCCCCGGGTACCCCTTCCCGGCCCGCGCCAGCGAGGCCAGGCTGCTGCTGACATTGACCACGACCGGGGCGGTGGAGCGCTCCAGCAGTGGCAGGAAGGCGTGGGTGACCCGGACCAGGCCGAAGACGTTGGTCTCGAACACCTCGCGCATCACGTCGGCGGTCAGCTCCGCGGCCCCGATGATGTCGCCTCCCGGTGACCGCACCTCGATTCCGGCGTTGTTGACCAGAACGTCCAGTCCGCCGTCGGCCTCGATGGTGGCCGCCGCGGCGGCGACCGACGCGTCGTCGGTGACGTCGAGTCGCACGAACCGGGCGCCGAGCCCGGTCGCGGCCGCCTTGCCCCGCTCGGGGTCGCGCGCTCCGACGTATACGGTGTGCCCCGCCGCGATGAGGCGGCGGGCGGTCTCGTGGCCGAGGCCCTTGTTGGCCCCGGTGATCAAGGTTGTCGTCATGGGGTACAGCTTCCTTCCTGGATGGCGCGGACGCCCAGTGGTTTACGACCGGGGCGCCGCGCCCCGTGGCGCGATCGCGTCGCCGGGGTGCGCACCGGTCTCAGGCGATGAGCAGGCTCAGTCCGCCGACGGTGTACGCGATCATCAGGACCAGCAGCGGGAGTTGGCCGGCTATCGCGCGGCCGGGCGGGAAGAGCCGTACGGAGCGGTCGTGGGCCGCTACGACGCCCAGGACGTGGCCGAGGACGATCGCGAGGACCTGGAGGGCGGCGACACCGCCCGGACCCAGGGGTGGCTCCGGCGGGGCCGGATTGTCAGTGCCGAGTGCCACCATGACCGTACGTGGACCTTCGGTGACGAAGAGTGTGAAGTAGTGGGCGACGAGATAGCCGAGCGCGATCGGGACGAGCGAGTGCGCGAAGGCCGTGAGGGGGTGCGGGAGTCGGCCGGAGAGCAGTCGGGTGGCACCGGCGCAGAGCGCGTAGAGGGAGGCCACGAGGGCGACGGCGCCCAGGAGTCCGAGGGTGGCCGCGGTGGTGCGGCCCAGGGGGGAGGTCTGGACGGCGGTGATCCAGGAAGGTGCGTCGGAGAAACCGTCGTAGGCGGTGGAGCCGAGCATGACGCAGACGGTGGCGACGAGTCCGGGGAGCTGGGGTGTGGCGTCGAGTCCGTTGAACGGGGAGCGCAGGACGAGGCGGCGGTCGGCGGGGCGGCGGCCGAGCGGGGAGAGCCTGGCCAGCAGCCCCGAGTAGACCTCGAAGGCGTCGGCGTGGTCGAACCAGTGGGCGCCGTACCGGGCGGCGCCCGCGAGGTGGACGGCGCAGTACAGGGCGAGGAAGAGGAGGAGCGCGGTGGGTGACGCGGGGTCTGGGGCGACGAGTTCGAGCCAGGTGAAGGCGAGCAGCCCGGCCGCCGCCGGCCACATCCCGAGGCGCACGGGGAGGGGCCGGCCCGCGTCGGGGCCGCGCCCCAGCGCGCGGCAGGCCAGGAGGTGGACGGTGCGCAGGGGGTTGAGCAGCCGCCAGACGGGACCGAACAGCAGGGAGGCCGGGACGAGCCCGACCCACAGGAGTACGTAGACGGCGCCGGGGGCGGGGTTGCGGTCCGGGTCCGCCGGGCCGAGGAGGAGGTGCAGCACGACGAGGAGCGCGGCGGCCAGGCCGAGGGCGCGGGCCGCGACGCGGGTGGCACGCGCGTCGGCCGCGCGCTGGACGGGGGCCGGCAGCGGGCGGCCCGCCAGTTCGCCGCGGAACCGCGAGGCGGACCAGAGCAGGCCGAGCGCGAGGAAGGAGACGAACAGCGCGGCGAAAGCGCCCGCGAACGCGTAGAACGGCGAGAGCGGCAGATCGTGCTGGGCACCGATGCCGTGGGCGAGGACGTCCATGGCGTCGGCGGCCGGACCGCTGCCGTCGGCCGAAGCGGCCGGACCAGCCAGATCGGCCGGACCGGCCAGATAGGCCGAAGCGGCCGGACCGGCGGTCACCGTACGACGAGTTGGGTCAGGAGCAGGTCGGACTCGTGTGTCTCGACCTCGAAGAGGCCGGTGCGGTCGGCGGTGAACGTGAGGGTGACGGTCCGCCCTGCGGGCAGCCGCGCCTCCTTGTCGTAGCCGTGCACGTGAAGGGTGTCGTCGTGGTCGCTGCGGACCTTCAGCCGGACGGTCCGGCCCTTCTTGATCTCGGCGCGGCCCGGCACCGGGCTGACCTTGCCGTCGTGGACGGAGATCTCCAGCGTGGTGCCGGGGTCGGGTGCGGCGGGGGTGGTGGCGGGTGCGGTCGTCGGAGTGGCGGTGAGAGCGGTGGTGGCCTGGACCGGCTTGGAGCCGACGGCCCAGGCGGTGTGGTCGTCGGCGTAGAGGCGGGCGGTGAGTTCGGTGCCGCCCCCGGCGCCCCGGAGCAGTGACTCCGGCAGGTGGAACCAGGTGCCGTAGACCCGGGCGAGCGGATGGCCGTCGAGGAAGAGGCGGGCGTGGCCCCGGCCGGGGAGTGCGCCGCCGCCCACGCTGTCCGGGGTGAACCGGAAGTTCCGCACCGAGAGGTGGACGTTCCAGCCGTCCTCCGAGTCGGGCCGCACGGCGACGGTCACCTCCGGCGCGCCCTCGGCGTCGACCTGGCGCAGCCGGTGACCGGAGCCGTCGTCCGAGGACAGCAGCCGGCCGACGCTGCCGGTGGCCTGCTCGTGGCTGGTGCCCGGCTTGTGGTGGGTGGTCGCCCGCCCGCCGCAGGCACCCGCGCCGAGCACGAGTGTGGCGGCGGCGAGCACGGCGACGGCGGCCCTGAGGCCCCGCCGCGGGCGGGAGGAAGCCGCTGCCTGATCGTGGGTGCGGCCCCGCGGACCGCCCTGGGTGTGGTCCTGAAGGTGTGTCACGAGGCGTCTCCCTCCGTGGCGGGGTCGGACGGAGCCGGTGGCGGGGTGCCGTCCGGCGCGGGGGCGGGCGCGCGGCCGGTACCGGCAGCGGGAACCCGGTCAGGGGCTCCGCCCGGGGCCGCGTCAGAGGCCCGGTCCGCACCCTGCTCCGCACCCGCGCCACCGTCCGCACCCGGCTGCGTACCCGCACCCTCTGCGTCGCCCCCGTCCGACGCCCTCCCGGCCTCCCGTTCGCCGTGCCGGGCGGCGGCCACCACGGCCCAGACCACCCAGACCACGCCGAGGAGTCCCCGCACCCAGGCGGGGCTGAGCGGGATCCAGGGGATCATGAACACGCCCTTGTCCAGCGCGTCGAGCAGCGTGAGCGCGCCCAGCACGACCGTCGTCCAGCCCAGCCCCGGCCGCCCCCGCCGCCGCAGCACAAGGCCGATGCCCGTCCACCACAGCCCGGTCAGCAGCAGCGCGACAGCGGGCAGATAGCCGGCGGCGAGCCCCATGGTCGAGCCGGCCACGTCAAGACCGAGGCCGATGAGCCCGAGGACGGAGGCCGCCGTGGCGAGCCGGCTCGACCGGAGCCTGCGCCACCACAGCACGCCGCCGACCAGCACGAGCACCAGCGCGATGCCCAGGGCCGCCTGCAGCTCGATGCGTTCGATCCCGCGTGCGCCGTACCAGTCGCAGCCGGCCGGCAACCGCCGCGCCTGCACGTTGTAGTCGGCACAGACCAGCAGCTGGGCGAGCTTGACGGGTTCGCCCATCAGCCGGTCGGTGCGGCCGGTGACCGCGCCGCGATCGTCACCGCAGGCGGGCAGCGAGCGGGGCGTGGAGGGACCCGCGTCCGACTGCCAGCAGTTGCCGTCGCCCTGGCCGTCCCACCACACGTCGGTGCGGTTGGGCCGCACGTTGCCTGCCTTGTCCGTGCCGAGGTGGTTGTTGGCGTACCGGTTGTGGTGCGAGGTGTCGGTCTGCTTGCCGAGCGCGCTCTCGCCCCGGATGAAGGCGGGTACGGCGCTCAGGAAGAAGGCGGCGCGCCGCTGCCCGTAGACCCAGTTGTTCTCGTAGATGTTCCAGTTGCCGCCCGCGGTGATGATGCCGGTGCCCGGCGGCATGGAGATCTGCGGGCAGACCACCCCGTTCTCGTAACCGCGTTCGACCGGCGGCTTGGCGCAGGTGCCGTCGGCGACGTACGGGTAGTAGTCGGCGTTGTTGTCGTGGATCAGGTTGCGCTCGAAGCGGGCGTGGTTCTGCGGCAGACCGGGGTGGCCGGGGAAGGCGCTGTCCATCGAGGCGCCGCCCATGTTGTGGTCGAACTCGTTGTCGTGGACGTAGACGGAGTCGCCCGCGGTGCCGGAGTAGCCGACCATGTTGTGGTGGCTGTGGCAGCCGGTGATCTCGATCGAGTAGCGCGGGACCCGGTAGCCGTAACCGTCGTTGATGTCGGAGGCGCTGCCCGGGTAGATGCCGGAGTCGCCGTTGCCGTACGACTCGCAGTTCTTGTAGAGGCCGTGGTCGCTGGCGAAGGTCAGGAAGCCGTACTCGTCGTTCCAGCGGGTCAGCACGTCGTCGATGACGAAGCCGTCCTGGGCCAGGATGTACAGCGAGTTGAAGGTGGTGCGCTGGGCGGTGAAGTTCTTGAAGTAGACGCCGTCGGAGCCGTCCGCCCGGATCGCGTTGAGCTTGCGGTACTTGGCGTCGATGACGACGTCCGTACGTTCGGCGCCGGTGCCCTCGATCTGGAGGTCCTTCTTGCCGAGGATCGCCACCAGGTTCTGGTTGTGCGGGCACTTCGCCTGCTGGGCGTAGCTCAGGATCTGGTAGCCGAGCTGGGAGTCGGGGGCCTTCAGCCGGGAGCACTCCCCGGTGGGCGCCGGCAGGGAGGGCTCCTCCTCGTAGAGGCCCGGCAGGATCGCGATGTTCTTTCCGGGGCCGGTGACCGCGTCGACGGCCTGCTGGAGGTGGCGGTAGCCGGACTTCTGGCACCGGTCGAAGAGCTTGAGGTTCCTGGAGCGCAGGGCGTCGGGGAAGCCCGATATCCGGTGCTCGAAGTCGGCCCGGTCGCTCTTGCAGACCAGGAGGTCGGGCTCGCCCGCGCGGTGCGCCGGGACGCTGCCGGTTCCGTCGGGCAGGGTGACCGGACGTTCCTCGTGCGCCTGGGCGGCCGGGGCCACGAGGAGGACGGCGGCGAGCGCCGCCAGGATCGCCAGGAGTCTACGTGTCCACGACATGTGCCGGAGAGTAGAGCATTGTTCAACTTTTGGAACCCCCCTGTGCGCGACGAATGCCGTTGACTCGCCTCCCTATGATTCCTACGGTTACCCATAGGATTCCTTCGGCACCGGGAGCGCACATGAGTGGCATCGAGCAGGCGAGGAAGACGGCGGAAGGGCTGGAGCACTCCGCCGGTTTCGGCAATCAGCACAGCTCGGAGGCGGCGCCGGGGGCGCTGCCGCACGGTCGCAACTCGCCGCAGCGCGCGCCCCTGGGGCTCTACGCGGAGCAGCTGAGCGGCTCGGCGTTCACCGAGCCACGGGCCCACAACCGCCGCTCGTGGCTCTACCGGATCCGCCCCTCCGCGGCCCATCCGCCGTTCCGCCGGATCGACAACGGGGCCGTCCGCACCGCCCCGTTCACCGAGACCGTCCCCGATCCCAACCGGCTGCGCTGGGATCCGCTCCCGGAGCCCGCGCCCGGCACCGACTTCCTGGCCGGCCTGTGGACGCTCGGGGGCAACGGCGACGCGGGGCAGCGCAACGGCATGGCCGTGCACCTCTACCACGCCAACGCCGCGATGACGGACCGGGTGTTCAGCGACAGCGATGGCGAGCTGCTGATCGTCCCCGAGCACGGCGGTCTCCTCATCCGCACCGAACTGGGCCTGCTGCGCGCGGAACCGGGCCACATCGCGCTGATCCCACGCGGCGTCCGCTTCCGGGTCGAACTGCTCGATGCCACCGCGCGGGGCTACGTCTGCGAGAACTACGGGCAGCCCTTCGCCCTCCCCGATCTCGGCCCGATCGGCGCCAACGGCCTCGCCAACGCACGGGACTTCCTCGCCCCGGTCGCCGCGTACGAGATCGTGGAGCGGCCGGTCGAGGTGATCAACAAGTTCTGCGGCAACCTCTGGTCCGCGACGTACGACCACTCCCCGCTCGATGTGGTCGCCTGGCACGGCAACCACACCCCGTACGTCTACGACCTGCACCGGTTCAACGTCATCGGCTCGGTCAGCTACGACCACCCGGACCCGTCGATCTTCACGGTGCTGACCTCCCCCTCGGACACCCCCGGTCTGGCCGGGGTCGACTTCGTGGTGTTCGCGCCGCGCTGGCTGGTCGGCGAGGACACCTTCCGGCCGCCGTACTTCCACCGCAACGTGATGAGCGAGTACATGGGCCTGATCGAGGGCGCGTACGACGCGAAGACGGCCGGCAAGGGGGGCTTCGTGCCCGGCGGCGGCTCGCTGCACAACATGATGTCGGCGCACGGCCCGGACCGGGAGACCTTCGACCGGGCGAGCGCGGCGGAGCTGAAGCCGCAGAAGATCGACGACGGTCTGGCCTTCATGTTCGAGACCCGCTGGCCCGTCACGGCGACCGGCCAGGCCACCACCGCCGGCCATCTTCAGCACGGCTACGACGACGTGTGGCAGGGTCTGAGCCGCAACTTCCATCCGTAGCGGACCCCTTCGCGCCGGTCCCCCGTGGCAGTGTCCCGTACCGGTGCCACGGGGCGGTGTCTCCCCGTACCAGCCGTGCCAGCCGTGCCAGCCGTGCCAGTGACGATGAATACAGGTGACCCGGTGTCTCAGACCCCTCTGAAGCCCCCCGCGCCCCAGGGGGCCGCCTTCGCACCCGATTCGCTGGTTCTGAACCGCAAACTGCCGCTCTGGTACCAGGTCTCGCAGTCGTTGCGGGCCTCGATACTGGGCCGCACGCCGGACGCCACGCTGCGGCTGCCGACCGAGGAGCAGCTCGCCGCGCACTACGGCGTCAGCGTCCTCACCATGCGGCAGGCGCTCAAGGAGCTGGAGACGGAGGGGCTGATCAGCCGGCACCGGCGGCGCGGCACGTTCATCGAGCCGCGCGCCCGCCGGGTCTCGCCGGTCCGGCTGCTCGGCTCGATCGACGCGATCGTCGCCCAGCAGTCGGGCGAGCTGACCACGCTGCTCGACCACGGCCCGCTCGCCGTGCCGGGCGATGTCGCGGAGCACTTCCCCGGCTGCCCGGAGGTGGTCGGCTACCGGCGGCTGCGGTGCGAGGAGGACTCCGGCGAGCCGACGAACTGGGCGCAGAACTGGCTCCGTCCGGAGGTCGCGGCCGCACTCGACCCGGCGGACCTGGAGCGCTGGCCGATGACCAAGGTGCTGCGCGACCGGGTCGGGGTCCGGATCGCCCGGATCACCGACACGGTCGAGGCCAGACTGGCCGACCCGGTCACCGCAGAACTGCTCCGGGTCCCGCTGCTCAGCCCGATCCTGTACTACACGGGCGTGACGTACGACGAGAGCGGCCGGGTGGTCGATGTGGCGCAGATCCGTTACCGGGGCGACCGGTTCTCGTTCTCGGTCACGGTGGAGGCGCACTGACACCCGGCCCGGTAGGGCCTTTCGTTTGGATCAGGCTGGATCAGGGAGCGGGGCCTGGTGCCGTGCATCGCAAGGCGGAGGATTGAGGCAACGCGATGGGGTCTCCCCTGCTCGAGCGAAGCCGAGAGCTCGGGGAAGTTGTTGATTGACGACAACGCCACGAGGTACGGCACCAGGGCACGCGAGCCCAGCCTGATCCAAACGAAAGGCCCTAGCCGCACGGAGGCGCACTGACACCCCGCCCGGCACCCGCACGGAGGCGCCCTGACGCGGGGTCCGGCAGCGCCGTTACGATGCCGGGGAAAGCGGCAGGCGTGGCGACGGGGAGGACGACACGGTGGCAGCTCCGGCAGCGGCCGGCTCCGGCGAGGACCCGTACGGCCCGCGACTCGACGACCTCATGCCGTGGTCCGTACGGCCGCTCAGGACCGGACGCGCCTGGGTGACGGCCCCGGACGCGGCCTCGCTCAGGGCCCGCTGGGAACGGCTCGCGCGGGCCCAGGACGCCGAGCGCGACCGGCTCTTCGGCCCCACCCGTTCCCGTACCCCGCACACGGCGGTGGCCGCGCTGCCCGGACAGATGACCGGCACCGCCCGGTTCGCCCGCGAGCCGGGCCCGTGCCCGGAGCCGGTACGGATCCTGCACGGCCCGTACGACGAGCAGTGGCTGCTCCCCGACCACCGGCTGATAGACGCGGCCCGGCCCGAACTGTGGCGGGTGGCCGACGAGCACCAGCTGTTTCTCGTCGAGCACGGCCGGATCCCGCAGGACACCGGGCCCGCGCTGTCCGTGACGGCGCTGCTCCCCGACGGGCACTCCCCCGCGGGACGCCCCGGCCGGATCCGGCCGCTCTACCGGCGCCCCGGCGGCCTCGAACCCAATCTGGCGCCCGGACTGCTCGCGCTTCTGCGCGCCCGGCACGGGGACGCGGTCTCCCCGGAGTCCGTGCTCGCGTGGATCCTCGCGGCGGCCCGGCACTCCCCGGCCGGCTGCGTGGTGCCGCTCCCCGCGGACACCGCGCGCTGGACGGCGGGGGTGGAGCTGGGGCGGGAGCTGCTGCGGCTCCAGCTGCGCGGGGCCCGTGGCGGGGAGCGGCCCCGGCTGCCGGGCGGGCGCCGCCCGTATGTGCGGGCCGCCGTGCCGCCCGCCCCGCCGGAGCTGTCCTACGACGCCGAGGAGCAGGTGCTGCGGATCGGGACGGGCCGCATCTCGCCGGTGGACGCCGGGGCGTGGGAGTTCCGGGTGGGCGGCGTACGGATGCTGGAGCTCTGGTTCGAGCGGCGGACGGCGGTGGCCGGAGCGGAGGCGGACGGCCTGGAGGCCGTACGGCCGTCCGCCTGGCCGCAGGAGTGGACGTCCGAGCTGCTGGAACTGATCACGCTGCTCGCCCTGCTGGCCGAGCTGCGGCCCCGGCAGGACGCGCTGGGGCCAGGCGCGGGGATCGGCGTGCGGGAGCTACGGGCGGCGGGGGTACTGCCGGTGGCGGCCGGGGCACGGCGGCCCGCCTCCGTACTCGGTCTCCAGGAGGAGGGGCCGGACGGCCAGTTCGCACTGCTGTGAGCGCGGGCCGGGCCGGTCCCGACCGCCCAGGCGGTCACAGGGTCACGCGGTCACGCGGTGAGCCCCGCTCAGCCGGGCAGTGCGGCCGGCCGGTCAAGTGCGCCCAGCAGCGAGACGAAGCTCGACTCCAGGAACGCGCCGAGCTCCGCGAGCGCGTCCGGTTCGTCGAGCCGCCAGTTGGTGACGGCCTCCTCCGCGAAGGCCATCCAGGCCCGTGCGGCGACGAGCAGCCGGGGTGAATCCGGCATCCCGAGCCGCCGCTGTCCCTCCTCCACGCGCCGGGCCAGGGTGGCGCGGGTGGACTCGACGATGTCCTCCACCGCGGGATGGCTGCCGGCCGCGCCTCGGACCAGCGCGAGATAGACCTTGCGATGCTCCGTCACGTACGCCGCGAATCCGGCGATGAACGACCGCAGCCAGGCGACGGGCTCCAGCGAGGGGTCCGGGTCCGTGGCCGCGGCGAAATCGTCGCACTCCCGCCGCACCACACAACGGTAGAAGTCGCGTTTGGAGTCGAAGTAGTGGAAGAGCAGCCCCCGGGAGATACCCGCGCGGCGCGCCACGTCATCGGTGGAAAGCTCGTCCAGCGAGCAATCCGCGAGCATGTCCACGCCAATCGATACCAGCTGCGCCCTTCGCTCGTCGGGGCTCAGACGCGCGGCTCGCTTCTCGGGCATGCCGCCAGTGTAGAAGTATTTCGGCGCCGAATTACCTCGACGTCCGCCCGGCCACCCACAGGCAGGCGCCGGCAGCGGCTCCGGAGCCTCACCTGGACATGGCGACGCGCCACTGCCGACTCCGGGGATGACGGAAGAGCGGGCAGCGGCGCGATACCTGGACCGGGGCCGTCGGATCAGCGGCGGCTGCCGAAGAGCGAGCGTCGCAGTCGTCGCAGAGGCGCGAAGAGCGAGACCCGCGCGCTCTTGCTCCGACGCGTGTGCGCGGCGTCGCGCGAGGTCAGCTCGCGCATCAGCAGCGTCGCCTCCGCGGAATCACGCTGCGGGACGACAGGGCCGCCCAGCACCGCGAGATGGCGGTCGAGGCGCGAACTCGTCGCCCCTGTCCCGCAGGTAATAGCAGGCACTCGCGGCCTGCTTCGCACCGTTATCTGTTCCATGTCACTCCCCACCCGTACGAGGGCACCCGACCCGGGCAGGTTAACCCTATCCCCCCGCGGCGACACTCGTGTATCCCGGGCACAGGATTGAGCACACACATACGGAGGTTGACGACGGTTCACCGAATGTTACCGATTCCAGGGCGAGTTGGACAGAGCGCCGACGACCGGGCCCCCCGGAACCGATCTGCGGGGAGTGCCCGGAACGCACCCGGAAGAGGGCCCCGGCCTGCGGAACCCCCTCCCGGCGGAAGGGTCTCGGCGCGGGCGTCAGGCGACCGAGTTGAGAACCGGCAGATAGCCACCGGACTGCCCGGCGGCGAAGGGGTGGTACGACTCACCGATGTTGAGCACGTTGAGACTGTGCAGCCAGGCGCTTCCCGAGCAGATCTCGTGCCCGGTGAACTTCCCCGTGACGTCACCGAAGGTGAAGCCGTGGTCGGCGGCCCGCTTGGCGGTGGCCGCGTTCAGGTAGTCGGACGCGCCGTTGATGGCAGTGCGCACCTTGTCGCTGAGCCCGACGACACAGCTGCCGCCGATCTTGTAGAAGCGCGGGTAGCCGAGGACGACGACATGGGCGGACGGGGCCTTGGCGTGGATGGCGTCGTAGACCGTGTCGAGCTTGCCGGGGAGCGTGGAGTCCACGTAACCGCGGGCGGTGGCGATGCGGTTGAGGCAGGTGGCCTCCGACTGGAGGACACAGGTCGTCATGACGTCGGAGAATCCCGCGTCGTTGCCGCCGATGGAGATCGAGACGAGGTCGGTGGAGGAGTTGAGCGGTCCCAGCTGGCCGGCCGTCACATCGCCGGTGCGCGCCCCCGAACAGGCGGTGAAGGCGAAAGAGGCGGGCGAGTGGGCGGCCGCCCAGAGCGAGGGGTAGGCGAGGGTGCTGCGCTTGCAGTCCCCACTGGAGCCGATATAGCTGCCGGAGCCGACCCCCGAGGAATAGGAATCACCGAGGGCGACGTAGTCGACGGCCTGGACGGACGGAGCGGCGTTCGCGGTGGCGGCCCCGGTCAGGGCGATGACGGCACCGAACAGGAGCGAGGACGAGAACGCCACGAGTCTGGACATTTTCATGGAATCTCCCTTGGACCGACCAGCAGGATCTCTGCCACCTACGTGGTAGCAGCAGGGAGAGTCATTCCGGAAGTGTGCATGCCAAGTCCATCGGATGAGCTTTTGGCGCCGGTCCGCTGAGGGCGCGTCACCCCGGCGCACCGGGGGATCGCGCGGGTGCCGGATCGCGGCGTCCGGCGGCAGCGGCCCACGCTGCGGGAAGTGGTGAAACCTGGGTGCGCCGGGTGCCCGGGTGACGGATCATGGGCGCCATGTCTGCCACCCCCGAGTCAGCTCTGCCGATCCGGCTCACCGTCGACGACAGCGACTCCCCGTCCGACGTCGTCGACGCTCTGTTTCTCGGCCGGTTCGCGACGGGCGAGCAGTCGTACTCCCACAGCACCTCCCTCGACCGGGTCCGGAGCGGGGCCACGCTGCTGCCCCCGGACGCCACGGTCCTGCGCGCCGCCCGTGACGACGACCGCAGCGCCCTGCTCGCGGAGGGCGAGGGCTGGACACTGCTCGTCTCACGCTGGAACCGGGGCGCCGACGTCACGGTCACCGCGACCTCCCCCGAGCTGGCACGGAAGGTGCTCGACGAGGCCACGAACGGCGCCCAGGACGAGCCGGAGCCGCAGCCCGAGAGCGTGACCATGGGCTTCTGGCACCTGTCGCCGCGCCGCGGCCCGTGCCGCACCACCCGGCAGATCACGGCCGGCGCCTGGGACGAGGTGCGCGCCAACTACACCGCGCCGGTGGCCGATGCCATGGACGGCCTGATGAAGGTCACCCCGGACGACATCGCCGGCCGGCTGCTCCTGCTGCACGGTCCGCCCGGCACCGGCAAGACCTCCGCCCTGCGCACCCTGGCCAGGTCCTGGCGGGACTGGTGCCAGGTCGACTGCGTACTCGATCCCGAACGGCTCTTCAACGACGTCGGCTACCTGATGGACATAGCGATCGGCGAGGACGACGGCACGGCGAAGGGACGCTGGCGGCTGCTGCTCCTGGAGGACTGCGACGAGCTGATCCGCGGCGAGGCCAAGCACACGGCAGGTCAGGCGCTGTCCCGGCTGCTGAACCTCACGGACGGACTGCTGGGCCAGGGCCGCAACGTGCTCGTCGGGGTGACCACCAACGAGGACCTGGAACGCCTGCACCCGGCGGTCGTCCGGCCGGGCCGCTGCCTGGCCCGGATCGAGGTGGGCCCGCTGACCCGCGAGGAGTCGGCGGCCTGGCTCGGCACCGACGAGGGCCTGGGCCACGACGGTTCGCCCGGGGGCGCGACCCTGGCGGAGCTGTACGCCCTGCACCGCGGCACGGGCCCCGCCTCGGTCCCGAAGCAGGACTCGGGCGCGGACGCGGGCCTGTACCTCTGACCAGGCACAAGCCCGCCGCGCGCGCGTTCAAGCCCGCCGAGGGCACACTCAAGCCCGCCGCGCGCGTTCAAGCCCGCCGAGGGCACACTCAAGCCCGCCGCGCGCACGTCCAAGCCCACCGAGGGCACATTCAAGCCCGTCCGGCGATTGAGGACATCTTTTCAGCCCGTCCGGCGATTGAGGACGAAGCGGCCCGCCGGACGCCCCGGCACCCGCACAACCGGCCTCACCGCCCTCACCCCGCGTACACCGCCCGCACCGCGTCCTGCGCCAGCGCGAGCGCCCGCGCGCGGGACAGGCCCAGCCGCCGGGCCTGCTCCGCGTACTCCTGGGCGGCGGACGCCGCGTTGCGCTCGGCCGCGTCCCCCGCGGCGGCGATGAACGTGCCGTTGCGCCCGCGCGTCTCGATCACCCCGTCCGCCTCCAGCGCCCGGTACGCCTTGGCGACCGTGTTGGCGGCGAGGCCCAGTTCCTCGGCGAAGCCGCGTACGGTCGGAAGTCTGTAGCCCACCGGCAGTGCGCCGGAGCGGGCGAGTTCGGAGATCTGGGTGCGCAGCTGCTCGTACGGGGCGGCGCCGGAATCCGGGTCAACGGAGATCTTCAGAGTCACGCCCCGATTCTCCCCCCACCGCCCGAAGCCGCCGGTGCCCGCCCCGCCGCCCGAAAATCACGGGCACACCGGCGGTGCCTGCGGGTACGGTCCGCCGCATGACTGTCATCGTTCGCGACTTCCGCACCTCCGACGCCGAGGACTGGGTACGGGTGCGACGCGCGGCGCTCCCGTTCCTGGTGACCACCCCGGAAGCGGTGGTCTTCAGTCTGGCGAACGCCCATCCCGGCCGGCGGTACCGTCTGCTGGTCGCGGAGGAGGACGGCGAGATCATCGGGACGGTCGAGGCCGGTCTGGCCCATGAGAGCCCCAGGCCCGGTCAGGCCTCCTGCAATCCGCACGTCCATCCGGAGCGGACCGGCCGGGGTGCGGGCTCCCTGCTGCTGCGCACGGCCGAGGAGTATCTGGCCCTGGCCGGTGCGAGCGAGGTCTACGCCTGGGTGCTGGACACCTCGCGCGACCGGGCGTTCGCGGAGCGGCACGGCTACGAACCCAGCCGCCCGGCGCACTTCCTGCATCTGGATCTGGCGGGCGGCACGCTGCCGCCCCGTCAGGAGCTCCCGGCCGGTGTCGAGCTGCGGACCGGCGCCGATTTCGAGGACGATCCGCGACCGCTCTTCGAGGCGGACGCCGAGACGACGGCGGACGAGCCGAGCGACACCCCGGCCCAGCCGTCGGACTACGCGGAGTGGCTCACCGGGACCTGGGCCGACCCCGGGCTCGACCGGCGCCTCACCTCGGTGGCGGTGGTCGACGGCGAGGTCGCGGCGTTCAGCGCGGCGCGGTGCGACAGCTCCGGCCGCTACTGGTCGGGGATGACCGGCACCCGGCGGGCGTACCGAGGCCGAGGGCTGGCGAAGCTCGCCAAGAACGACTCGCTGCACCGGGCGCGCGCCGCCGGGTACACCGACGCCTACACCGGCAATGACGCCGACAACGGTCCGATGCTGGCGGTCAACCGCTGGTTCGGCTACGAGATCTGTGCCACGGAGGTACGCCATGTCCGCAAGCTCGGCTGACACAGGAACGGACGCCGGACCCGGCACCGGACCGGACGCCGGACTGACCGTCGTCCTGGTCAAGGCCGGAAAGACCAAGATCCGCTATCCCGCCGCCCTGGTGGCCGACGACGGCACCCGGGTGACGGTGCGGGCGCCCTGGGCCGCCCCCGGGGTCCGCGACTTCGGCTTCGTACGCTTCGAACCGGGTGACGTCTTCACCGAGCACTACTGGCGCGACGCCTGGTTCGCGGTGAAGGAGGTCCGCACAGGCGTCGGTGAACTCAAGGGCTGGTACTGCGATGTGACCCGCCCGTCCGTGCTGCGGGACGGTGAGCTGATCGTCGAGGACCTGGATCTTGATCTGTGGGTGTCGGCGGACCACTGCGACGTACTGCGCCTGGACGAGGACGAGTTCGAGGAGAGCGGGCTGGCCGGACGCGATCCGGAGGCGGCGCGGGCCGCCGTCGCGGCGCTGGACGAGCTGGAGCGCCTCGCCCGCGCGCCGGAGGGGTTCACCGGCCTGCTGGGCTGAGCACCCCGCGCCGGTCCTCCCCCTGTCCTCCCCCGGGGCGCCTCAGCCGGCCACCAGCTCGACCTCGTACCCCGCCGCGTCCTCCAGGTACGCGGCCACGTGCCCCTCGCCGCCCGCGTGCGGATGGCGGTCCGGGAAGAGCAGCCGCCAGCCGTGTTCCGGAGCGCGGGCCACCAGCGCGTCGAGGGCCTCCCGGTCCGCCACGTGGAACGCCAGGTGGTTGAGGCCGGGACGGCACCGCTCGTGCGCTCCGGGGACCAGGTCGGGCGACTGCTCGACGACCACGTAGCTGTCGCCCCGGCGCCAGCTGCGCCCGTGCGCCCAGCGCTGGTACGGGACATGGCCCAGTTCGCCGAGGAGCCAGCCCCATCCCGCCTCTGCCACCGCCAGGTCGGGCACCCACAGCTCGATGTGGTGGACCCGGCCGGTGCGGACGCCGCCGGCCGGCAGCGGGACCGCGCGACGGGGGCCGCGCGGTTCGTACGCGACGGTGTCGCCGTCCTCGTGCCAGTGGACCAGGAAGCGCTCCCCCGCCCGGTAGCCGTCGAGCCCGGCCCGGCAGTACGCCACCATGTCGTCCGGCAGGGCATCCAGCGGGAACCAGGCCAGCTCCGAGCACTTGTCCGGCTCGCGGTTGTACGGCGGCCGGGCCGGGTCGTACTCCGCCTCGAAGAACCAGCCGGTCCGCGGACTGCCGCCGGGCCCCCGGTGGTGCATGACGAGGGCGACCCGCAGCTCCTGCGGCTCCAGCGCGATCCCAATCTCCTCCGCCGCCTCGCGGATCATGCCCTCGCGGACGTCCTCACCGTCCTCCAGGTGCCCGGACGGGGCGTGCAGCAGCCCGTCCGCGTAGCCCGTACCGGCCCGGCGGGCGAGCAGGACGTCGGAGCCGCGCCGCAGGATCAGGTGAACGTCCACCACCTCGGTGTGCCGGCGTGGTGGTTCGGCGCGGGCGACCAGGGCGTAGCGCTCGTCGTCGACGTCCTTGCCCCAGAGGTCGCGGTCGCCGGAGAGCCGTTCGTGGTGGATGCGTTCGGTGAACGGGGCGAGCAGCGAGGTGAGTTGCCCGGCGGACAGCCCGACCCCGTTCCACACGCCTTCGATCAGCACGAGTCTGCCGCCGGGCCGCAGCAGAGCGGACCAGTGCCGCAGGACCGCCGCCGGGTCGGGCAGCAGCCACACCACGTGCCGGGCCAGGATCACATCGAACCGCTGTCTGCCGACGGGCGGCGCGGCGGCGTCCCCGACGAGCACCTCGGTGCCCGTGCCGGTCAGCTTGGCGCGCGCCTGCTCCACCATGCGCGGCGAGCGGTCCACGGCGGTGACCCGGTGCCCCTGCCCGGCGACGAGCAGGGACAGGCTTCCGGTGCCGCATCCCAGGTCGAGGACTTCGGAACGCTCCCGGGGCAGCCAGCTCTCCAGCCGTCGCGCCCAGGCGTGCCGGACCACGGGGTCGAGCAGCCCGTGGTCCGGCTCCTCGTCGAAGGAATCGGCGGCGGAGTCCCAGTCGATCGTCGTCATGCACCGATCGTGCCATCCGCCTCTGACAGCGGCGGATTACGGGAAGCCCCGGTCCCGACGGGAGGACCTGCCGGACGGAAGGACCTAACCGACGACCGAGGCGCAGGTGGTCGGGGTGGCGTGCGCCGGGTCCAAGGCGTTGGCCACCTCGTGGTAGGCGACCCGGTCGATGGTGCCGATCGCCACGTGCTCGGACAGGTCGACCGGGCACAGGTCCTGGAGCAGCACGTTGTGCACGTCGGGCCCGTCCAGGAACTGTGTCCGGTACGGGGTCACGACCTCGTCGTACTTGGTCGCGATGACGGTGTAGTGCACGCCGGGCACGGTGTCGGGCAGTGAGTTGAGCTTGGTGACGAAGGGCGATCCGGCCACCTGGTCCGCGAGTCCGGGGGTGCCGGCGTTGAGCAGGTACTCGGCTCCGGGGAAGTACGGCAGCAGCTTCGTGAGCCCGAGGAGGGTGGTGCCGTGGTTGTCGGGCGCGAGCCCGATCATGGCGTTCACCTTGGGCGCTCCGCCGAGGAACTTCAGGTAGTAGTTGGGCATCATGCCGCCCTGCGAGTGGCCGACGATGTCCGCCTTGGGTGCTCCGGTGGAGGCGAGCACCTTGTCGACGAAGGTGGAGAGCTGCCCGGCCGACTTATCGACCGGGCCCAGGCCGTTGAAGAGCGGCACACCGGGGAGCTGCCCGTAGTCGAGCGAGTAGACGCAGTAGCCCCGGTTCACCAGGTAGGGGGCGAGGACGAGCCAGTTGTCGACCGAGTTCCCGAAGGTTCCGTGGACCAGGACGACGGGCCGGGGGTGGGCTGCGGAGGGTTTGCAGGAGTAGTCGTTCCAGCCGTGCGAGGTGGCTGTGGCGGCGGTGGGGGCGGCGGCAGCGGCGGTGGCCGTGGGGGCGGCCAGCGCGGCGACTGCGAGGAGCAGTGCGGCGAGGGTTCTGCGCGCTCGTGGGGTACGCGGCGCACGGGTCCAGGGCAGCATCGTGTGTTCTCCTTGCGGCTCAAGGGAGTTGCGATGTCTGTGCACCCTGCGGCCCGGACCACAAGTTCTGACGGTGTTCCGCACGCCTCATTAAGCGTGCTCATGCCAACTTACGCACGAGTAGCGTTTCCTGGGAAGTTACGCGTCGGTAAAAACTGACCGGCGGTAACCGCGACTTCCGGACAGCCCTCGGCAGCGGCGCACCGCCGCTCAGCCGCTCATCGCATCCCCGCGGTGCTGGCGGGCCGTACCGCGCCCGGCCCGAAGCGGGCGCGGGCGCGGTCGGCCGCGGCCTCGATACGGCGCGACCGGTCGTCGTCGGGACCGAAGGTCAACTGCCGGGAGGCGGACGCCGCGTCGCCGAGTTCACCCGCGCGCAGGGCGAGCGAGCGGACCCGGGCCCGCTGGAGCCCGAGGGACCCGTGCAGCGCGTGGGCGACGGCGCGGAGCCGGGGGTTGTGCGCGGTGGCCTCGGACAGGGTGCGGCTGCGGGTGATCGACGAGTGCCCCGCACGGTCGGCGTACTGGACGGTCAGGGTCAGCGCCCGGCAGGTCTGCCGCTCGTCGCGGAGTCGGGCGCCGAGCTGTTCGGTCAGATGGGTCAGGGCGGCCCGCTGGCGGGCGGCGTCGGACTCGTCGCGGCCGAAGCGGTGTTCGGCGTCGACCGTGCGGGGCGGGGCGCCGGGAGCGACGCGGCTGGGGTCGATGCCGGCCGCGCGTTCGCGCAGCTCACGCCCGGAGGCCGCGCCGAGGATGCGCTGGAGGGTGAGCAGCGGGGTGGCGGCGATCCGGTCGGCGGTGCGCAGGCCGTACGAGGCCAGGGTGCGGGCGGTGGCCGGGCCGACGCCGGGCAGCGCGGTGACGGGGAGACCGGTGAGGAACCGGGTGACGGCCTCGGGGTCGTCCGGGATCGTACGGATGGCGCCGGGCTCCCCCCGGTGGGCGGCGAGCCGGGCGAGGAGCGGGTTGGGGCCGATGCCGACCGTCACGTCGAGGCCGTGGAGCGCGGCCGCGCGCATCCGGATCAGGGCCGCCAGCCCGGCGGCGTCGCGGTCGAAGTAGCGGGTGCTGCCGGACACGTCGGCCAGGGCCGCGTCCGGCGGCAGGGCCTGGGCGACGGGGGTGAACTCACCGACCATGTCCAGGAGCCGGCGGTACGCGGGGTCCGGCTGCGGGGCGCCGAAGTGGAGGTAGAGAATCATCCCGGTCACCCCGCGCTTCCTGGGCTCGCGTGGTGGAAGGACCGTCCGTCGAGTACGTCGAGGGCGGGCAAACCGGCGGAAGCGGGGGTGCCGGGCGGCTGGAGGTCGGCCCAAGGGTGCAGGGCGTAGCCGTTCGGCTGGGTGAGGGTGCGGCGCGGCCCGGCGCTGCGCGGGGTGGGCTCGGGGCGGGTGAGGCGGTCCGCGACGGCGGCAGGGCCGCCCTCGCGGTACAGGTCGATCAGCTCGGCCAGGTTCCAGGCGGCCGTGCCGGTGATACTGAAGGCGCGCGGCGGACGGCGGGCGAGGGTGCCGCGTACCAGCAGCAGACCGCTGTGGAACACCGTATGGGCGCAACGCCCGTGGCTGTCCTCGAAGAACGCCAGGTCGGACAGGCCGGTGGGGTCGTCCAGGGTGGCGAAGATGACGCGCTTGCCGGAGCGGATCGGCGGGGTCTGGGTGGCGACCTTGACACCGGCGACGAGCACGGTGGTGCCGTGCCGGAGACCCGGCAGATCGGCGGCCGGGGTCGCGCCGATGTCGGCGAGCAGGGAGCGGTGCTCGTCGAGGAGGTGGTGGGAGATGTCCATGCCGAGCACGTCGAGTTCGGCGGCGAGCTGTTCGGACGCGTTCATGGCGGGCAGGCCCGTGGCGCCGACGGCGTCGGCGGCGGTGACCGCTCCACCGCCGTCCGGCCCGGCGCAGGTGTTCCCCGCGTCCGTCGAGCCGTTCGCCCCCTCCGCACCCTCCGCACTCCCCGCGCTCTCCACGTCCGCCATGGGGAGCTGACCGGCGGCGGACCCACCCGTACCGCGCCGCGAGCGGTGCAGTTCGGCGAGGGTCAGCAGCAGCTCGCGGCGGGGCCCGAACGCGCTCAACGCGCCTACCTGGGCCAGCCGTTCGGCCAGTGGGCGGCTGGGCCGGGCACGCTCCCAGAAGTCCTCGACCGAGGTGTACGGCTGCCCGGCCGCGATGCGCCCGCTCTCGGCCTCCGTGATGCCGCGCACCTGCGAGAGGCCGATCCGCACTCCCCACTTACCAGACACCAGTTCGATTATGTGTGCGGCCTGGGACCGGTTGACGTCGGGCAGCAGCAGCGGCACCCCGTGACGCCGGGCGTCGGCGGCCAGGACCCGCTTGTGGTACATCCCCGGGTCGTGCGTGAGCAGCCCCGCGAGCAGGGCCGCCATCCGGTGGGCCTTGAGCCAGCTCGACTGGTAGGCGGGCTGCGCGAAGGCCGCCGCGTGCGCCTTGGCGAAGCCGAAGCTGCCGAAGTTCTCCAGGGTCTTCCACACGTCCCGTACGACCTGGACCGAGTAGCCACGCCCTCGGGCCCGGTCGGCGAACCAGGCCCGGACCCGGCCCGCCCGCTCGGGGACGGACAGGGCGCGGCGGGCCTCGTCCGCCATGCCCCGGTCGCAGCCGGTCAGCGTCACCATGATCGCGATCACCTGCTCGTGGTAGACCACCTGCCCCTCGGTCTCGGCCAGGATCGCCTCCAGGTCGCGGTGCGCGTAACGGGTCACGTTCCGGCCCTCGCGGGCGCTGATCAGCGGCTCCACCATGTTCGCCGCGACCGGTCCGGGCCGGAACAGGCTGATGTCGAGCGCCAGGTCCCCGAACGACCTCGGCCGCAGGTTCCGTACCAGCTCCCGCTGGCCCGGACTCTCCAGCTGGAAGGTGCCCAGGGTGTCCCCGGAGGAGATCAGGTCGTACGTGGCGGCGTCGTCCGGCGGCACCTGGGCGGGATCGTCCAGGTCGACGGGTTCACCGGTGACGCGTTCGATCTCGGCGGCCGCGTGCGCGAGCGCCGACTGCATCCGTACGCCGATGACGTCGATCTTCGGGTGTCCGGTGTCCTCGATGTCCTCCTTGTCGAACTGGGACATGGCGATGTTCTCGACGGTGGTCGGCGCCAGCGGGGTGCGCCGTACCAGCGCCGCGTCGGAGACGAGCAGACCGCACGGGTGCATCGCCGCCTCGAACGGCAGCTCGTCGAGCGCCTCCACCAGCTCCCAGAGCCGGCCGTGGTCCTCCGCGGCGACCTCGCGCAGCTCCGGCAGCTCGGCGAGCGCGGCCCGCACGTCCTTGGCCCGGATGTGCGGGAACGCCTTGCCCAGCCGGGCCGCCCGGTCCGGGGCCATGCCGCGGGCGCGGGCCACGACCTCGATCGCCCCGCGCGCCCGGTACGTCTTGTAGACGGCGAGCGTCGCCACCCGGTCGCCCCCGAACCGCTCCCGTACCGCCTGGTAGACCTCCAGGCGGCGGGCGGACTCGACGTCCAGGTCGATATCGGGCAGGGCCGAGCGATGCTCGGACAGGAAGCGCTCCATCACCAGGCCGTGCGCCACCGGGTCGACCGGGCTGATCCCCAGCAGATGTGTGACCAGCGAGCCCACGCCGGAGCCGCGCGCGGCCACCCGGACGCCGAGCCGCCGGGCCTGCGCCGCGACCTCCGCGACGGTCAGGAAGTACCCGGCGAAGCCGTGCCCGGCGATGATCCGCAACTCGTTCTCCAGCCGGTCCCAGCGCTTCCCCTCCCGGTGGTAGGCCCGGCTCAGCATGCCCGCCGCGCACCGGTCCGCGAGCACCCGGTCCGCCGACTCGGCGCTCGCGCCCACGAGTTCGGGCTCCGGAAGGTTCAGCCGGCCGAGCCCGAACGCCTCACCCGGATCGACCACGCACGCCTCGGCCGTCTCCTCCGTCGCCGCGAGCAGCCGCCGCGCGTCCCCGCCCCGGCCGCCCACGGCCTCCGCGATCCGCCCGGCGATCCGCTCCATCTCCCCGGCGTCCTTCAGCCACCGCTCTCCGCTGTCGAGCCGGGACGCGTCACGGGCGTCGATCGGCACCAGCAGGCGGGCGGAGTCCAGGATGTCCGCGACCTCGCCCCGGCCCGGATCGGCGTAGCGCACGGCGTTGCTCAGCACGGGGACCACCTGCTGCTCGGCGGCGAACCCAGCCATGCGCGAGGCCAGCCGCAGCGATCCCGGCCCGGTGCCGGGCCGCCCGTGCCAGGACGCCTCGATGCGCAACGACCCGCCGAACCGTTCGCGCCAGGGGCCGAGCAGTACGGCAGCCCGGTCCGGCCGCCCCGCCGCCAGCGCCTGCCCCACCTCGGAGTCCGCCCCGAGGAGGACGAACAGCTCGTCGTCCGGGCAGGACAGGTCCTCCCAGGTGACGCCCCCGTCCGACGCGACCGACACCAGACGGCACAGCTCGGCCCAGCCGCGTGCGGTCCGGGCCAGGAACACCGCGCGCTGCGGTGCCTCCGTGACGAACGCGCCGCCCCTGGAGGGGGTGGTCCGCTGCCTCCGCGCCGACGCCGGTCCGGCCGACGGTACGCCGGGCACCGCCAGGTCGACGCCGAACAGCGGCCGGACCCCGGCCCCCGCACACGCCTTGGCGAAGCGCACCGCGCCCGCCAGGGAGTCCCGGTCGGTCAGTGCCAGGGCATCGAGACCACGCTCGGCAGCCCGCTCGGCCAGTGCCTGCGGGTGACTGGCTCCGTACCGCAGCGAGTAACCGCTCGCCGCACGGAGGTGCGTAAACGACATACACACCTCCTGCTGCTCATGGCCCCCCTTTCCGCTGTCCGTGTCATCCCGATTCACCCCGATCGAGAGAAGTACCCTAACTCAATGTTCGCACATTCATTCGATTCAACGATTCGATGAGGGCGGAACTCCCGAGACCGGGAGGTGAGCCGCCCTACAGCCACCCCGCAGCCGTCGCTCAGCCGCCGCTCAGCCATTCGGCCCGGCCCCGACTGCGTGGACAACGGGCACGCAGGACGGTGGGGGCATGACTTTCGCTGATGAGGTGAAGAACGCCGTCACTCCGCGGGCCGCGCTGCTCGTCATCGGCGTACTGGCGTTGCAGCTGCTGTTCATCGCGTCCTATGTCGGAGCGCTGCACAAGCCGAAGCCGACGGACGTCCCCTTCGGGGTCGTCGCACCCCAGCAGATCTCCGCCCGGCTCCTCACCGAGCTGAAGGACCTCCCCGGCGGCCCGCTGGATCCCCGTACGGTCAGCGACGCGGCCGCCGCCCGCCGGCAGATCCTCGACCGCGACATCGACGGCGCCCTGATCGTCAGCCCCCGGGGCACCACCGACACCGTGCTGGTCGCCTCCGGCGGGGGCACCGTACTGGCCAACTCGCTGACGGCGATCATCACGAAGGTCGACCTCACCCAGCGTCGCACGGTCCGCTCCGTGGACGTGGCCCCGGCCTCTCGCGACGACTTCGACGGGCTCTCGTCCTTCTACCTGGTGGTGGGCTGGTGCGTCGGCGGGTACCTGTGCGCGTCGATCCTGGCGATCAGCGCCGGGACCCGCCCCGCCAACCGTCAGCGCGCGGTGATCAGGACCGGGGTCATGGCGCTGTACTCGATCGCGGGCGGAATCGGCGGCGCGATCATCATCGGCCCGATCCTGGGAGCCCTGCCCGGATCCTTCTGGGGGCTGTCCGGACTGGGCGCGCTGACCGTCTTCTCGGTCGGCATGATCACGCTCGCCCTGGAGGCGCTCACCGGCATCGTCGGCATCGGCCTGGCCGTCCTGCTCGTGGTGATCGCGGGCAACCCGAGCGCGGGCGGCGCCTTCCCGCTGCCGATGCTCCCGGACTTCTGGCGGTCGATCGGCCCCGCGCTGCCGCCGGGGGCCGGCACCTGGGTGGCCCGCTCGATCGCGTACTTCCGGGGCAACGCGGTGACCGGACCGCTGCTGGTGCTGTCCGCGTGGGCGGTGGTCGGCACGGTCATCACTCTGCTGATGGCGATGCGGAAGAAGCCGGAGGAGGCGGACGACAACCGGCTCACGGGAACGGGAACGGGGACAGGAGCGGGGACGGGGCCGGGGCCGGAAACGGGGACAGCGAGCGGCGGATCAAGCCTCGCCTAGACGTCCCGGTCGGGTGATCAACGAGGGGACGTGTCTCGTCTCCATGCCCCCGTCGGGGCGTCGGCCCACGCGGCGCCTTCCGCGAACCGTGCCGTGCACAGCACCCTCACCGGCCGGCCCGCTGCTCCCGGGTCCGCCTCAGGAGGTGACGAGCCGGGGCTCGGCCGGGTGGTGCCGGCTGATGTTCTTCTCCAGCAGTTCGGTGGCGGCCCGCACACCCACCGATGAGCCCGGCGAGAACTCCGGGAGCCGCCCGTCGGCCTCCCTCAACTCACTGAGCGCGGTGTCGATGGCGGTGTGCGCGGCGAACAGACACGGCGTGCTGTAGATGGCCACCTGGCATTCCAGGTCGGTGAGTTCGGAGAGCGAGAGCCTCGGCGACTTGCCGCCCGCGATCTGGTTGAAGAGCAGCGGCTTGTCGTTGATGACCTTCCGGATCCGGCGGATCCACTCGACGTCCCGCACCCCGTCGACCAGCACCACATCGGCGTCGGTCTCCGCGAGCGCCTGGGCCCGGCGCAGGATGTCCTCCTCCTCCGTGGCGTCCGTGCGGGCCACGACCACGAGGTCCCCCCGGTTCTCCAGGACGAGGTTCAGTTTCTCCAGGTACTCCTCCAGGGGCAGCACCGTCTTGCCGTCCGCGTGGCCGCATCGGCGCGGGCGCTTCTGGTCCTCAAGAATCACTCCGGACGCCCCGCTCCGCTCCAGTTGCCGCACCACGTGGCACGCCACTTCCGGGTCGACGTACCCGTCGTCGATATCGACCAGCAGGTGGTGCGACGGGAAGGCGTGCCGGAGCCGTTCGACGAATGCGACCATGTCCGGCCACGCGATGAAGCCGATGTCCGGCAGCCCGTAGTAGGAGGCGGCGAAGCCGAACCCGGACACGAAGAAGCCGTCGTAGTGGCGGGCGGCCACCGATGCCGAGTACATGTCGTAGATGCCGACGAGCGGAGTGGTCCCGGGCGTGTGGATCTGCTGGCGCAGCGCGCTTCCGTAGCGCATGTCTCTCTCCTTGCGTGCGGCCGTGAGCCTTTGCGCGTACCTGCATAGATGTACCGGGCTTTACCGGCTCTTTCCTTCCGACACGCTGCCCTGCACCCGAGCCCTGAAGGGCCACCCGATCGGGAGGCGGCGACGGGATCATCCGGCGGCCGGGCAGCCAATAGCCCACGCCACAACAGCCGTTAAACACTGAACGAAGCGACTGCGACCCGGACGGCCGGGATCTCCGTCAGCCGCCCGTCAGTGCCGGCTGATTCCATTCGGATGTTCTTGGATGTTCTTCAGCCCCTGACACGCACACCAGCCCGTGGTGTCCAGTTGACACAACAGCTAGAAATGACAGGTCCATGACGAGCATCCTGAAGCGATCTCGTGGGACCCACGAAATGCATGACCACAGCAACTCTCCCAAAACGCCCGGAGGTTATTCATGCTTCGCCGCTTCGCCGCCACAATGCTCGCCACGGCCGCCCTGTCGCTCCCCATCGCCCTGCTGCCCGCCACATCCGCTTCGGCCGCCCCTTCTGACAAGCCCCAGGTCCTCAGTTCCTGGACCCAGACGAGCGCCTCCAGCTACAACTCCTGGAACGCCGCCCGCAACAACCAGGGCACATGGGCCGCCTACGGCTTCGACTGGTCGACGGACTACTGCAGCTCCTCGCCCGACAACCCGTTCGGTTTCCCCTTCCAGACGGCCTGCGCCCGCCACGACTTCGGCTACCGCAACTACAAGGCCGCCGGCACGTTCTCCGCCAACAAGGCCCGCATCGACTCCGCCCTCTACGAGGACCTGAAGCGCGTATGCGCCGCCTACTCCGGCGCGAAGCTGACCTCGTGCAACGCCACGGCCTGGACGTACTACCACGCGGTGGACATCCTCGGCATCGCACCGGCGAAGGCGGGCGCCGGCGGACTGCCTCAGGCCGCCTGACCGGCACCACCACTCGGAGGCCCGGTCCACATCACGGCCCGGGTCTCCGAGGCTTCCCGTGGCGCAGGTGTCGCGAAATGGCCCCCGGCGCCAAAGCGCACCGGGAGCCATTCGTCACCGCACGGAGACGGTCGAGACGGTCAGCCGATCTCCGCCCCGGTGGCCGCCAGCGCCTCCGGCACCGGCTGGAAGAACGTCTCACCGCCCGAGGAGCAGTCGCCGCTGCCGCCCGAGGTCAGGCCGATCGCCGTGTCGCCGGCGAAGAGCGAGCCGCCACTGTCGCCGGGCTCGGCGCAGACCGTCGTCTGGATCAGCCCGTTGACGATGTCACCGTTGCCGTAGTTGACCGTGGCGTCCAGCCCCGTCACCTCGCCGTCGTGCACCTGGGTGGTGGAACCGCTGCGCGACACCGTCATCCCGACGGTCGCCTCGCCCGCCTTGGTGATCGGCTGGGTGGAGCCGTTGTAGAGGTCGACCTCGCTCGGGTGCGCGGTGTCCGAGGTGTACTTCACCAGGCCGAAGTCGTTGTCCGGGAACTCCGACGCCGCGTTGGTGCCGATCTCCCCGCCGCCCTGTGAGTCCGACCAGCTGGAGATGGCCTCGGTGCAGTGCCCGGCGGTCAGGAAGTACGGCTCGCCGTCCTTGACCACGTTGAAGCCGAGCGAGCAGCGGGCGCCGTCGCCCCAGATCGCGTCGCCGCCCGCGATGAGGGGCTTGAACTCCCCGGCGGACTTCTTGAGCTGGGCCTTGCCGCCCAGCGACTCGACCACCGAGCTGAGCTTCTGCAGGGCCGCGCCCTTGACCGTACGGTCGGCCGTGACGACGACCTTGTTGCTGACCGGGTCGACGGCCCATGAGGTGCCGGGGATCGTCGCCTTGCCGGTCAGGGTCTGCCGGGCCGACTTCAGCTCCGCGAGCGAGTTCGGTACGACTCTGGCCCGGCCGCCCGCCTGCTCGACCTGGTCCGCGGCCGCCTGGTCGACCACGTTCATCACGAGGTTCTTCGACTTGGCGTCGTAGTACGAGCCGGCCGCGTCGGCGCCCAGATCCTTGCCCAGACCGGTCGCCAGCTTGCCTGCCGCGTCGGCCGTCAGCGTCCGCGCGGTGACCTCGGGGGTTCCTTCACTGGCATTCGCGCTCTGGAACGTCGCTCCCGCTGCGACCAGGGCGACCACCGCCGAACCCGCCAGCACTGCCCGCTTCCTGGATATGCGTCGATGCTTCAACTTCGACCTCCTGTGGGGGCCGCGCACGGGTGATGTGGGGTCGCCCGTACACGGAGGATGAGGCGCCCACTATTCCGACGGAGCGGATAGCACACAAGGCCGACCTCAGGACGCACACACGACACCACCGATTCGGTCGTGACACGTTCACTTGCCGGCGGCCGGACCTCGGCGCGGGTGACTGAGCAGTGAGGCCGGCACCGGGCAACAGGCCCTGTACCGGCCTCACTTACTTCACCGGAATCAGTACTTGGTGTACTTCATCCAGTCGTAGCGGGCGGTCAGCGGAGTGCCGGGGTAGCTGAACGGACCGAGCCAGCCGTCGACTCCGGTGCCGGGCCACAGATTGGCCATGATGCGCATCGGATGGGTGGGGAGCGCGCCGCGCGAGCCGTCCTCCTGATGGACGAGCTTGCCGTCCACGAACCAGTTGACGGTGCCCTGGTTCCACCACTCGATGGCGTAGTCGTGATACCCGGCGGAGGCGTCGAATCCGAGGTCGATGAGCGTCTCGTGGCCGCCGACACCGTTGGTGAAGTAGTTCGTCTGCATCTGGTTGGTGTTCTTGCCGAGGATCTCGACGTCGATCTCGTCCCAGGGCTGACCGTCGCTCGGTCCGGTGTAGGTGAAGAACCCGGTCACCGTGCCTTCACGCTTGACAGCCTGGAGCCGGGCCTCGAAGCGGCCGTACGAGTAAAGGTCGTTGGTGCGGTACTCGCCGGAGGCGTACGGCTTGCCCGAGCAGCCGGTGGGGCAGGAGGCGGTGTCGAGGTTCTGGCCCATGACGCCGCCGTTGAACCAGACGTGGTCGCCACGCCAGCCGGTGTTGAACATGCCTCCGTTGGACCAGCCGTCGGATGTGCTCCAGCGGCCGGTGTCGTAGGAGTCGAAGTTGTCGGTGAAGCTGCCGCCGACGGCATACGCGGGGCTGGTCATCGGATTGAGGATCAGCGCGAGGGCGGCGAGCGGGGCGAGCAGCCAACGGTGTCTGAGGAACCGGCGTGATGTCGTAGGGGATTGCATGTCGGCCTCCTTGGGGGGCGAATGCGGCAGGCGGCGTCCGGGCGCACCATCCATCGAGGCGTACGGGGGCGTCGGCCTATCCGGCGGTCGGCCGACGCGTCCTGGCCTTGTCGGGCATGGCTCGGAGCAGGTGCCGTGGAACCCATGTGCGGGACAGGTTCGGCGTCCGCTGACGGCAGGGCGCAGCTGACACCCGGGCAGGACCTCGGCAGGTGCGTTCGGCGCATGGGTGGCGCGCCATGAGCGAACAGTGGGAACGCTCCCATATGGGAACGCTTCCAAAAAGTAGCAGCACATCAACCGGCCGACAAGAGACCGGGTGCACTTGGTGAAGCACGGAGGAAACCTTCCGTTCACGCCGAGACCCCCGTCACCGAAGCGCGCACACGCCGTTCAGCGCCCCAACTCCCAAGTTCCGGCACGTTGAAGAGGTGAAGGCAACGGGCGGCAGGACGGCTATTGACATGCCGGCGATACGGGCCTCAGCATGTGCCCACGGAAGCGCCGGACTCCACACAAGGCTGGAAGCGCTCCCAATAATGAGCTGCAAGCAGAGCGTGCTCCGCCCCATCCGTACCGGCGCCCGCCTCGCGGCCCCATGTCGTCGGCGGGGTGCACCGCTCGGGCTCCGCACACCCCGTTCGCCACGAGCGCACCCTCTGTCCGAACCCGGCGAACCGGCCCACCCTCCCCGTACGAAGGAGACTTCACCTCATGAGCAGAGTGCGACGGTTGCTCGTCCCCGTGGCCTGCGCGGCGCTCGCCGCCGGCGCCCTTGGCGGCGGCGAGGCCACTGCGGCGCCCCGCACTCCGGCGGCGGACCATACGCTGCCGAGGAACACCCGCTTCTACGTCGACCCCGAGGCCGGCGCCGCGGGACAGGCGGTCGCTGACCTCAAGGCGGGCAACGTCGAAGACGCCCTGCGGATGGCCAAGCTGGCCTCCTGGCCGCAGGCGATCTGGCTCGACTACGGCACCCCCGCCGAGATCAGGAAGGTCGTCCGGAAGAAGATGCGGGCGGCCGCGATCACCGGCACCGTCCCGGTCTTCGTCCTTTACAACGTCACCGGCCGCGACTGCAGTTTCTACTCGGCCGGCGGCGCGGACAGCCCGGAGGAGTACCGCGCCTGGGTCCAGGCGGTGGCCGACGGTGTCGGCACCGGCCGCGCCGTGGTCGTCGTCGAGCCCGACGGGCTGGCCCTGCTCCCCAAGGACTGCCCCGAGGGCGACGCCGACGGCACCCGCACCGAGGAGCGGTATGCCAACATCCGGGCCGCGGTGGACATCATCGGGTCCAGGCCCAGGACGTCGGTGTACCTCGACGGCGGCAGCAGCAACTGGCAGCCGGTCGGTGAACTGGCCGGACGGCTCATCAAGGCCGATCTGGCCAAGACCCAGGGCTTCGCCCTGAACGTCTCCAACTACCAGCCCACCGACCAGCTCAACCGGTACGCCACCTGGGTCTCCAAGTGCGTCTGGTACGCCACCGAGGGCCCGGCGGAGGCGCGGGGCAAGACGGACACCTGCGCCAGTCAGTACTACTCGCCGGCCGCCCCCAACGACGGGCAGCCCGGCAACGCGGTGGACTTCTTCGACACGGCCACCTGGAAGTGGACCGACGCCTGGTTCGACCGGACCGTGGGCCGGCCCCCGGTCAAGGACCTCTCGCACTACGTCCTGGACAACAGCCGCAACGGCCTCGGCGCCTGGATACCCCCGGCGGGCAAGTACACCGATGCCGAACCTTGGTGCAACGCCCCCGGGCGAGGAATCGGTGTGCGGCCCACCGCCGACACCGGCAAGCCGCTGGCCGACGCGTACCTGTACGTGAAGACCATCGGTGAATCGGACGGCACCTGCCACCGGGGCACGGCGGGCCCCGTCGACCCCGAGTACGGGGTCGAGGACCCGGCTGCCGGCGCCTGGTGGCCGGCGTTCGCGCACACCCTGGCCAAGAACGCGAAGCCCGCGCTCACCTTCAACACCGGCCGTTAGCAGCAGGACACGCGCTGCCGCCCGGCGCCGGACGGCAGCGCGCCCTGCCGTCGGTTCAGGCCGACCCGCGGCGTATCAGGGTGGCGGGAGTGATCTCCTCACAAGAGCCCACCGAGCAGGTCGCCCTGCGCCGGCTCCCTCAGGAACTGGCACGCTTCACCAGATGGGTGGGCAGGATCAGCGGGCTGGAGGAGCGGCCCGCGATGAGCCCGACGAGCATCCGGGCCATCTCACGGCCCAGATCCCGGATGGGCTGGTGGATCGTGGTGAGTGCGGGATCGGCGATCTGCGCGACGGCCAGGTCGTCGAACCCCACCACGGCCACGTCCTCAGGTACCGAACGGCCGGCTGCGCGCAGCGCGCGCAAGGCGCCCGCCGCCATGTTGTCGTTGGCCGCGAACACCCCGTCCAGATCCGGATACGCCTTCAGGAGCCGGGCCATGGCGGCGGCTCCATCGGCTTCGGTGAAGTCTCCTTCCGCGGGCGGGAGCGGCGTCAGACCGGCGAGCAGCATGGCTTCCCGGTAGCCGCGGTGCCGTGAGTCGCCCACCTCGGTGTCCAGCGGGCCGCAGATCGTGACGATCCGGTTCCGCCCCCGCGCGAGCAGGTGATCGGTCGCGTCCCGCGCACCTCCGACGTTGTCGATGTCCACGTACCAGCGCGGTTCGAAGTCGACGGGGCGCCCGCCGAAGACGACCGGCAGCTGGCTCTCCTTGGCGATCCGGGCCAAGGGGTCGTCCTCGTGCAGGGCCATCAGCATCACCCCGTCGACGACCCGCGAGCGCACGAGCTGTTCCACCCGGTCCCGGCCGCGCGCGGTAGCGGCCACGCACAGCATCATGTGCAGGTCGGCATCCTCCAGGGCGCTGGCCACTCCGGCGATGACCTGTGCGAAGAACGGGTCCGTCAACACCTCCGGGTCGTCGCGCGAGATGACCAGCGCGGCCGCGCCCGCCTGACGCGTGGCCAGGGCGCGCGCCTTCGGGTTGGGGACGTAGCCGAGCTTCCTGATCGCCCGCTCGACGGCCTCACGCTTGGCCCGGCTGACATGGGGAGCATTGTTGATCACCCGGGAAGCCACCGACCGTGACACACCGGCCATGGCGGCCACCTCGTCGAGCGTGGCGTGCCGGCGCGGCAGTTCCTCAGTCATGGACGTGGGCCTTCCCTCGGTGCAGATATGGAAGCCCTTCCATTGTGACCTGTGGACGCGCGAACAGGGACGGAGGGTGGTCAAGCCCGCGGAATCAGCCCGTTCCGCCGCCGTTCTGCGGCTCCGTACTGGAAGGCCTCCCAACTCGGCGGCCGGGCGGATCGGGGCCCGGTGGCCAGAGCGGCCGCAGGGTTTCCGCAGCACGCCTCTGCCCTTGGCCGGTTCTCCCCCCCTGAGGGTCGGGTTCCCGGCGCGTGCCCGGGACTTCGCAACCGCCCGCCGCTCCGGAGCCTCCCGGATTCTCCCCACGCGCCATCCCGGTAACAGCTCTGATGGGTCATCATCGGATGGTGCGGGGAAAGCCGGACACGCCGTGTCCGCAGGAATCGCAAGGAGGCGCGGAGTGCGCAGTCGCGTGCGCGCAACCGACGGACGGCAACTGGTGGTGGAGCGTCTGGGGGATCCCCGCGGCAGACCGGTCTTTCTGCTGCACGGGATGCCCGGCAGCAGGCTCGGTCCGGCTCCGCGCGGCATGGTGCTGTACCAGCGCAAGACCCAGCTGATCACCTACGACCGGCCGGGATACGGCGATTCCGACCGGCAGCCGGGCCGCTGCGTCGCCGACGCGGTGGAGGATGTCCGGGCCATCGCGGACCACATCGGGCTCGACCGGTTCGCGGTCGTCGGCCGGTCCGGCGGGGCCTCGCACGCCCTGGCCTGCGCCGCGCTGATGCCCGAGCGGGTCACGCGTACCGCGGCCCTGGTGGGGCTGGCCCCCTGGGACGCCGCCGGCCTCGACTGGTTCGAGGGGATGGCCGCCTCCAACGTGGCGGCGTACACCACGGCGGCCGACGATCCGGACGGGCTCGCGGAGTCCTTCATCTCGCGGTCCGCGGTGATCAGACGCGACCCGGTCCGGCTCATCGACGATCTGCGCCAGGAGCTGACCGACTCCGACCGGATGGTGGTCAACGACGTCGGTGTCCGCACCATGCTGCTGCGCAACTACCGTGAGGGGCTGCGCACTTCGGCGTACGGCTGGATCGACGACGCGCTCGCGTTCAGCCGTCCCTGGGGGTTCGATCCGGCCGGCATCACCGGTCCGGTCCTGCTGTGGCACGGCGAGAAGGACGTCTTCTCACCGGTCGGGCACACCCGCTGGCTGGCGAGCCGCATCCCGGGCGCCACCGTCGTGGTGGAACCGGCAGCCGCGCACTTCGACGCGCTGCACGCGCTCCCCCGGATCCTCACCTGGCTGCTGGACACGGCCGAGCGCTGAGCCGAGCGGCGGGGCGGGAGCGTCCGGCGACGGCCGGACGCTCCCGCTCCGTCATTCCGCGGGCTTTCTCATACCGCGAGCGGTTCCAGTTCGCGCTGGAAGCGGCGCTCGTCCCGGGCGATCCGGGTGAGCGGATGTTCGTCGCCGAGCTGCCGGGACAGCTCCTCGACCGTCTCCGCCCTGACCTGGAGCGCTTCCTCATGGCGCCCCATGGCGTCCAGCGTCACCGCCATGTTCGACTTCATGCCCAGCGTCTCCGGGTGATGCGCCCCCAGAGCCAGCCGGAACTGCCCGGCCAGCCGCCGCTCGGTCGTCAGCACCAGGTCCAGATCGCCCCGTTCCGCAGTGGTGTTGGCCAGGTTCATCACGCTGAACAGCGTGTTGGGGTGCTCCGGCCCGTACACCTCGCGCATCGAGGCGACCACCCGGGTCAGCACCTGCTCCGACTCCTCCGCGGCGCCGGCGCCCAGCAGGTAGACGCCCAGGTTGTTCAGGGCGGCCAGGGTGTACGGGTGCTTCTCGCCCGGCACCTTCATGTACTGGTCGACGACCTCCCGGGCGGTGACCCTGGCCTCGTCCGCCTCGCCGGCCGCGTACAGGTCGGCGGCCATATTGAGGTCGCAGGCCAGCCACTCCGGGTTGGCGGAGGTGTACTTGGCCCGGTACCGGGCCCTGGTCGCCACCGTGAGCCGGCGGGCGTCGTCCAGCCGCCCGGCCCGCCGCAGCGACACGGCCAGCGCCTTCGCCGCGCTGAGGGTGCCGGGGAAGGACCGGCCGAGCGTGGCCTTGTAGCTGTCGTACGTACGGCTCAGCAGGCCCACCGAGTCCTCGTACCGGCCCACGTCACGCAGGTCGCGGGCCAGGCTCATGGCGGAGGAGAGGCTGTACGGGTGCTCCTCGCCGAGCACCTCGCGGCGCCGGTCGAAGACGTCCTGGTCGATCTCGCGGGCCTTGGCGTACTGGCCGATGGACCGCAGGGTGAACGCCAGGTTGTTGGCCGCGGCCAGGGCCCTGGGGTGGGAGTCGTGGAAGATCTGGTTGAACCCCTCGGTCGCCTCGGTCGCCAACTCGATCGCCCGGGTGTACTCCCCGAGCGTCCCGAGGTCGGTCGCCAGGCTGCTGGTGCTCATGTAGGTGTGCGGATGCTCCGGGCCCAGCACCTCCCGCTGGGTCGCCAGGGTGATCTCGTCGAGCTCCCTGGCCTCCACGTAGCGGCCGCGCGAGCGGTAGATGTTGGACAGGTGGAAGCAGAGGTACAGGTACTGGATGTCCCGCTCCCCCAGCGTCTCGCGCCAGATGTCGCGCAGCTCCTCGCAGAGCGTGGTGGCCGTCCTGAAATCACCGCGCTTCCAGAGGTAGCGGACCCGGTCGATCAGCAGCCTGCGGGCCTCCGGCTCCTGGCAGTTGCGCGCGTCGGACGGGCCGAGGTGCGGCCATATCGTCGAGAACTGAGGCCAGTTCGCCGGGTTGTCGATCGGCTCGTCGTCATCGGGCCGGGCGCCCGCCAGGATGCGGTGGACGGCGTGCCGGGCGTCCCGCTGCTCCTCCTCGGTGAGCTGCGCCCGGATGACGGCCTGGACGAGCCGGTGCACCTGGATGGAGTTGGAGACCTGGTCGACCTTGGCGAGGGCGAACCGGCCGATCTCCCGGATGACCCGGCCCAGCACCAGCTTCTCCTGGAGCGAGGCGTCGTACGGCTTCAGCGCCTCGATCATCTCCTTGCTGTACAACAGGTTCCCCGAGATCGGCTCCGGGGCGAAGAAGGCGCAGAGCTGGAGGAGGCGCACCGCGGCGGGTGAGCGCTCCTTGAGCCGCTGGATGGAGATGTTCCAGGTCGCGGCGACCGGCTCGGGGTATCCGGCCGGCTGGTTGAGCGCCAGGACCTCCGGGGCCTGCTGGGCGAGCTGTTCCAGATAGGTGTTGATGGGGGTGGCGGTCTCCGCGATCCACGCCGCGGCCTGTTCGACGGCCAGCGGCAGATCGCCCACGGCGGTGGCCACCTGGGCGGCGTCCTCGTCGCTCAGTCCCGGTGCCCGGCGCTGGAGGTGTTCGATGGACTCCTCGCGCAGGAAGACGTCGACGGGCAGTGCGTCGCCGTGCTGGGACCAGGCCTGGTTGCGGGAGGTGACCAGGATGTGCCCGGAGCCGCCCTGCGGGAAGTAGCGCCGCAGCCGCTCGGGGTCGTCGGCGTTGTCGAAGACCAGCAGCCAGCGGTCGGAGGGCACCCCGCGCCGCAGCAGGTCGACCGCTTCCTGGGAGGCGGCCGCCATGTCGTCGCCGCCCTGGGCACCGAGCCGGACGGCGAGTTCGGCCAGACCGGCGACCACGTCGTCGGTCTGCTCCGACGATATCCACCAGACCAGGTCGTAGTCGGCCATGAACCGGTGGACGTACTCCAGGGCGACCTGGGTCTTGCCGACGCCGCCGAGACCGTACAGGGTCTGCGGCTGCGGCAGCACGACGGCCATCCCGCCGCCGAGCTGGTCGCGCATCCGCTCAAGGACCAGCGAGCGGCCGGTGAAGCCGGGGTTGCGCGGCGGTGCGTTCCAGATCCGCGGGACGGTGCCGGGGAAGCGCGGTCCGGGCGAGACCCCGTCGGTGATCTGCACGGGCCGGTCCAGGGCCCGTAACAGGGCCGCGGTGGCGTGCACCTCGTCGAGCCGGAAGAGGTCGACGGGGTTGCGGTCGATGTAGGGCGCGGACAGCCGTACGTCACCGACCCTGAGCGGCAGCAGATGGCGCCGCCCGCCGCCCGGGTCCTCCGCGACCGCCCGGTCCCAGATGCCCACCGCGCGGCTCGACTTGAGGTAGGCGCTGGAGAGCAGCACCACGGTGCGGGCCGCGGTCTCGGCGGTGACGGCCGCCGGTTCGTCCGGTCCCCGCTCGGCGGACACGTCGCGCGGCACGACCCGGAAGCCGGCCCGGGTGAGCGCGGACTCGATCCAGTCGGCCCACATCCGGTTCTCCGCCACGTAGCAGAGGAAGAGGTCGGCGGGCAGGGCCGGACGGCGCCGGGTGAAGGCGTCGCGGATGCGCAGCCGTACCTCCTCGCCGACCGGGGGCATCGCGGTGACCTGCTGGTCCGTGATGACCGAGGTGAGCCGTTCGAAGGCGGAGAGCAGGGAGTTGCTGAGCCCCGCCTCGTCCCCGAAGGTCGCCAGCGTCTCCTCGTACGCGTAGTAGGGGCGGTACGGAATCTCCACCGCGCCCCAGTAGGCGGTGAGTTCGTCGCCGGAGAGATCGCGCGGCAGCCGGTCGAACTTCAGCCGGGCCAGGGCCCGTCCGGCGTCCGCCTTCTCCTTCTCGCCCTCGTCGATGCGCATCGGGACGGGGAAGATGGAGATGGGGCGGCCTGTGTACCGCTCGGAGATCTGCCGGGCGACGGAGGCCGCGCCGTCGATGGACTGGTCGCTGAGGGTGAAGCAGTCGACGAGCGCGTCGGGCAGGTGGACGGTGCAGATGTCCGCGATGTCGCTGAGCCCGGTGCGGCTGTCGATGAGGACGTAGTCGTAGTTGGCCTTCATGTCGTCGCGCAGGGCGTCGAAGAAGTGTCCGCCGCCGAGGCGGTCGTAGAAGTTGTCCCAGTCGAAGGTGGAGACGGTCGCGGAGTACTCGCGGTTCTGCCGTCCGGCGGAGACGAAGTCGAGCGTTCCGCCCTGCGGGAACTCCCAGCCGAGCGCCTCCGGAGTGAGCGAGACCGCGTGCGGCTGGATCCGGGCGTAGTCCCGGTGCCAGTCGTCGGCGCGGGGCACCGGGCTGGTGGCGGCCCAGGCGTACTCGGTGATCAGGTCGATCACGCCGGTCGTGGCACCGAGGGTCGAGGGGTCGAGGAACGGGTGGAAGAACCGGTGGAGGCCAGGCGCCTCCAGGTCCCAGTCGACGGCCAGTACCCGTTTGCCGTTGGCGGCGAGGATCCAGGCGGTGTTGGCCAGGGCCATGGTGCGCCCGGTGCCGCCCTTGTACGAGTAGAAGGTGACGATGCGCCCGTCACGACTGGCCGTCATCCGTGTCCTCCGCGTCCGTCGCAGCGTCATGTGTCTCGGGGATGTACTGGGTCTGCGCCATGGGTCCCATCAGCCGGGTCCGTTCGCCGTGCCCTCCGCCGCCGGTGGCGGGCAGGTAGACGGCCGCGTGTCTCAGGTACTGCTGGGCGGCCACCTCGACGACCTGCGGCAGGATCTGGCCGAAGGCCTCCATGCTCGGTACGCCCTTGGCCGCGGCGCGGCAGTAGGCCCGGCCCTGGCGCATCTTGGTCGGCATGGTCCGCTCCAGCTTGGCGGTCAGTTCGGCCTCCGCGGCCCTGCTCTGGTGGTCGTCGCGGTTCCACGGGACGACCATCGTCACCCAGGGGCGGTTCTCCGCGTCGAAGGCGGCGAGCCGTCGGCACCGGTCCTCGTCCTGGAGCGCCCAGCGGTCGACGAGCAGGATCTCGGGTGTGGTGGGGGGCTGTTTGCCGCCGGAGTGGCCGGGTTCCTCGTCGAAGGACGTGATGGTGGCCTGGTAGTTGAGGGAGCGCACCAGGTCCTCCGCCACATAGGCCAGCGGGCGGGCGGCGTCCGGGTGGTAGGGGTTCCAGTCCTGCGGGTTGTCGCCGTAGTAGTCGGCGTCGCGCCCCTCGGGCAGGTCGTGGCGGGTGGCGGCGGCGATGGTGACCCGCATCGGGCGGGGGCCGCCCGCTCCGCCGCCCGGCGCGCCGAAGGCGCTGGGGGCCAGCCGGTAGTCGACGGGCCGGCCGGTGCCGATCCGTACCGTGTCGGCGACGCTGACGATGCGCTTGGCGAGCTCGTACACCGCGCGCTCGTACTCCTCGGCGAAGAGCCTGAGCTTGATCAGCCCGTACAGACCGTCGCTGACGTAACGGTCTCCGAAATCACGGTGGTTGAACTGTAATCGCTCGGCCGGCCCGGGGAGCTGGCTGGGCGGTACCGGGACCCAGAGCGCCGGGACGATCGCCTCCGCCGGCTGGTTGGAGCGGGCCCGGTAGTGGATGGCGCGCTGGGCGAAGGCGTACCACTCCTTGCCGCACATCTCGCTGGCGAAGTAGCGCGGAGAGAACAGCGGGACGAACACCCGGCAGCTGGCGAGCACCTCACCGAGCCGTTCCGACCAGCCCTCGCCGGAACGTATCTCACGGTCGATGAACCCGGCCGGCGCGCCGGCCGGCAGATCGGTCATGGCCATCACATGGCCGCAGAGATCCTGGAAAAGCCGTTCGACCCACATATCGGGGTCCGTTCCACCGCCGTACCCCGGTGTGTGGGCGTAGCTCAAGAAGAAGTACGGCCGATGGTCCGCCGCTCGCTGCTGCGTCGTCGCGTGCACACGACCCCCGTCCTGTGTGAGCACCCGCACCCGAGGAGTGAAGAGAATGCGAGCGAATTCATCATTCCGGAGCGGACCTTGCTCCACCCCCATGGCGTTCGGTCATTCAACGCCACTTTCCAGTCATGTATGCCCAAGTCCTATCGATCACACTCTTGATCGAATTCGGTCTGCGGCCGTTCCTCCCAGTTGTCCGGACTCCGCGCATGGTTCCCCTCGAACCGGAATCCGGGATTCAGAATTCTTTTCGCATCAGAGCGAGCAGTCGTTTCCCGCCGATGGTGAGTTCGGCCGCTCCCTCCAGCGTGTCGAGTGCCTGCGGTACGCCGTTCCGGTACCTGGGGTCGAATGCCGCGAGCGCCAGCCGTTCGTACGTACCGGCCAGCAGCCGGGAAAACGGAACCAATTCTTCCCGCCAGGGCATTCGATGTTCCCAGGAGCCGTCCGCCGCGTAAAGATCCGTGACGTCCACAAGTGCCCGGAATCCGGCCCGCCGTACTCCGCGCACCAGCGCGAGCGCGAGCGCCTCCACCCCGTCGTCCGCCCCGATGCCCAGCGCGCCGTACCCGTGCCGCCCGACGGACGGCTCGCCCGGCGCCTGGCCGGTCAGCGGCGTGAGCGTCAGCACGGCGGCGGCGGACCGCGCCCCGTACCCGGGGGCCCGCTCCTCGATCAGCGCCCAGGCCTCAGTGAGCGCGGCGGCCAGCCGGTCCGCCGCGGGGCCATCGAGCGTGGCGGCGGCGGGCGCCGCGAAGCAGTCCCGGTACGGGTCGAGGTCGTCGATCAGGAAGCCGGGTCCGCCTCCGGGCAGGGCGTACCCGCGCACCGGAAGCCAGCCGGGGACCGCCGGCGCGGGCCAGCCGATCCGCCGCTCCCCCGATCCGTCGCCGCGGGCGACCAGAAAGCCGTCCTCCACGGCGCGCACCCGGACCGTGCCGCGCTCCCCCGCGCCGCCGAGGGCCAGCCGGCCCAGGGTGGGCAGGACCAGCCCGCCGTCCCGGTAGGGCACCGGGACCCAGGTGTCGAGCCCCGCCCGCACGACGGCGGCCGCGAGGCGGGCCGGCAGTCCGTCCGCCGCGTCCCGGACCGCTCCCGGCCGCTCCTCGTGCAGGGCGTCCAGCGCGTCGAGCAGCCAGGTGCGGGTGTAGGGGTGGGCGAGCACGTGGTCCAGGCCGCCGGCGCCCCGCTCGGAGCCGTCCAGCGCGGCCGCCAGCTCCCAGGCCCCGGCCCACCGCTCGCCGCCCCGGCCGTCCAGGTCGCCGTGGAGCCGGGCCAACAGGGTGCGGGTCAGGTCCTCCTGGGCCGCGAGCAGTTCGGCGGGGTCCGCCACCGCGGGCGCCGCCGAGTCCGCCGGCGTGCGGGCCTCGATGCCGCGCACCAGGGCGGCGAGATCCCGGCAGTACACGGACGGGTTGTCGAACCCCTCCGCAGGCGCACCCCCGTCCGGCGTCCCCCCGCCCGGCCCGGCGGAGCTGTAGCGGTGGGTGTACAGGCCGCCACCGCACGAACGTACGACGGGGCAACGACGGCACGTCTCGCTGACGCCCTCCAGGCCCAGCTGCCTGGCCCGCACCCCGGGATGCGCCGCGACCTCGTCGAAGGCGTGCGTGAAGACGTCGAACCCGGTGGCCGCCGCACCTTCGTAGGCGCTCTTGAGCGAGTCGACCTGTTCCAGGCTTCCGTCGGTCTCGACGACGACGAGATCCGTGGGGGCCAGGCCCAGGGACTCGGTGAGGCTCGGCCCGCCGTTCAGCGTGGACAGGACGGAGGAGAAGATCCGCACCGGCACCGGCCGCCCGAGCTCCTGCCAGCGGTCGAAGACCGCGAGGAGCCAGTCCGCGTAGGCGGTGGGCGATCCGTCCGGACGCGGTGGCGGGTCGTCCCAGGTGGCGTGGGGAAGCAGGAAGTCGATGTGCGGCGGTTCCAGCTCGGTGAGGGCGTCGAGGACCGCGCGCGGGTCGTTCTCGATGTCGACGGTGCACAGGAGACCGAGGTTGAGATGGCGGTAGCGCTCCTCGCGGAGCAGCTCGACGGCCTTGAGCACCAGGGGGTGGCTGCTGCGTCCGTCGGCGAAGCGGCGGTGCCGGTCGTTGGCCGCGCGGTCACCGTCCAGGGAGATGCCGACCTTGACGCCGTACTCGCTGAAGAGGTCGAGATAGCGCGGGCTGAGCTGGAGGCCGTTGGTGTGGATCCGGAGATCGAGCGCGGCGATGCCGTCGAAGGCGGACGTCAGCTCTTCGCAGATGCGGCGCAGCCGTGCGGGGCCGGCGAGCAGAGGCTCCCCTCCGTGCAGGATTACTGACACGGAGGGCAGTGCGTGTGTCTTGGCATGCTCAGCCAGGCGCTGAGCAGTCCGGGAAATGACGTCATCAGAGATTGTCTTCGGGCGGGTTCGCCAGCTCTGATCGGCATGTTCGTAGACATAGCAATGGTCACAGGCGAGATCACACCTGCTGTGAACCTTGAGGACTACTTCACGGAAAGGGACCAGGGGTCCTGTCATTCCACCAGTCTAGCCAGCCCGGAAGGGTGATCCCGGCAGTCCGGCCGCGCCCGTGGAGTGTTCCGTTTCAGTGCGTCGGAGGGATTTCAGAGGGAGGAGTTGAAAGTGGCTGCCTGGACGGTGCGGCCGGCGGTCGCGACCTGCACCCGGCCGAGCTTCCTGGCAGCTTCGCCACCACGCGCGTCGATCGCGGTGAGCGGGACACGGCTCTTCTTCGCGACGGCGAAGGAGAGGGAGGATTCAGAGGTCTTCACGGCCGTCCTTGAGGGGATTCGTTCCAATGGAATGGTTCCGGACAGGAAACCAGCGTTGGTACCTGCACCATTGCAGTGTCCGGCGGCACGACTTTACTCTCATGGCCTCGGTTGGCAACCGAGGCAGGCTACTTGGCGGCAGTGGGTCGCACGGGACCTGCCCGGATCGAGCGGAACTACAGATTCCGCCATGAGGGTGACAACATAACCGCAGACGGGAGTGAACATGACGGCGATTCCCGGACCACTGCAGAGCATGGTCTTCAGGAACGCTGATCTGCCCGAACTCTTTCACCACACGGACGCCATCGCGGTCGCGCGCCAGCGGGAGGCCGTGAATACCACCCGGTGGCAGCTGATACTGCTGGTGGGGGGCACTGTACCGGCCGCGCTGCCCTGGCATGCGGAGGTCGCCGGCACGCTCCAACTCTCGGACTGCGCGGCGGTGTTGGCGTACCTGGGCGTCCTGATCGCGACGTACCTCACCTCCCGGCGGAAAGCAAAGTCGCATTGGCAACTCAATCGCTCCGCGGCAGAGTTCATCAAATCGATGTGCTGGCGTTACTCCGTGCACGGCTCACCTTTCGACACCGGTACCCAGCACCCCGAGGCGGTGTTCGCCAATCGCCTCGAAGAAGGGCTCCAGGAGCTCCGCAAGGTCGGCTGGGCGGACCCCCGGGACCTGACCGCCGATTCCGGCGGACTCATCACCGATTCCATGCACGCGTTACGGGACAAGGCATTCACCGTACGCAAGGAGACATATGTACGGGACCGGCTGATCGAACAGCGCAGCTGGTACCGCAGGCGTCAGGAGGTGTCGCGCCGGGCCACCGTGATCTGGTCGACCACCATCGCCACACTGACGGCGTTCGCCCTGGCCCTCGCCCTGTTCAGGGCGTTCTCCGTGGGCCAGTCCTTCGCACTGACCGGAGTGCTGTCCGCCGCCGCGGCGGCCTGTCTGGCCTGGGCCGAGATGCGCCGCCACCACCCGCTGATCTCGGCCCACTCCCTGGTGGAGAAGGACCTTGAGTCGATGCAGATAGCGATGGAGACCACCCTGAACGAGCGGCAGTGGCCGAGGGCGGTGTTCGAGACCGAACGCATCGTCTCCCCGCAGCACACCGACTGGCTGGCCCGGCACCAGATGTGACGGTCCGGACGGCCGCCCGGCGCGGTCAGGCGCGTACGACCCCGTCGCGCCAGATCACCGTGACCGGGCGGCCGAGCCGGCGTGCGTAGGTGACGATGTCGCCCGTGCCGCCGAGCCCCCGGGCGGGCAGCCCGTCCCAGACGGCGAGCAGCCGGTCGCAGTGGTCCGCGATGTAGGCGCCCGCCGCGTAGTAGGCCTCGTCGGTGGAGTGCGGGTAGTCCAGCCGGACCTCCCGCACGGCACGGGCCTTGAGCTGCCGGTAGCGGGCCAGTTCGGCGCCGTCCGCGAAGCAGGCCTCGTAGTCGCCGCTGGGGATGACCGCGGTGAGTTCCGCGCCATGGGCGAGCGCGAGGTCCGCGAAGAGCTGGTCCGCCCCCACGGCCAGGCTGGACAGTGCCTCCACCGAGCCGTCGAACGCGCTGAGCGCCGCGCCCATCGCGGCCAGCACATGGGCGTGCACCTCCTGCGGAATGCTGCGGTGGCCGGTCACTCCGATGCGATTCACGGACCTGGATCCCCCTGAGGTCTGAGCCGGGGGTTCCCGGAGGGCGTCCCTCCAGGAGGCGCGGCGTCCGCCCCCGTTGTTCCTGCGCGACCGTCCTGCGCCACATCCTCTCAAAAGCCGCGGGGTATGCGGGAGCCCCCGCCCAGAATTCGGGCGGGGGCCAGGACGTGTTCGAGTGGGCCTTTCGAGAGGCGGCGGCCGCTCCCGGCGTACGGGAGCGGCCGCCCGGCCGTCAGTAGATGCTGACGCCGTACGCGCTGAGCGCTTCGGTGACCGGCTGGAAGTACGTCGTACCGCCGGAGGAGCAGTTGCCGCTGCCGCCGGAGGTGAGGCCGATCGCCTTGTTGCCGGAGTAGAGCGGACCACCCGAGTCGCCGGGCTCCGCGCACACGTTGGTCTTGATCATGCCGTACACAACGTCGCCGTTGCCATAGTTGACGGTGGCGTTGAGCGCGGAGACGGTGCCGCTGTGGATGCCGGTGGTGGAGCCCCGGCGGGTGACGGACATGCCGACCGTGGCATTGGCCGCACCGGTGATGTCGACGCTGCCGACGGTGCCCTCGTGGGAGATCGAGGCGTTGTCGTAGCGCACCAGGCCGTAGTCGTTGGTCGGGAAGCTGGTTCCGACCGTGGGTCCGATGCTCGTCGAGTTCGACGAGTTGCTGTAGAACGGCGGGCTGCCTTCGGTGCAGTGGCCTGCCGTCAGGAAGTAGTACGTGCTGCCGCTGCGGACGTTGAAGCCAAGGGAGCAGCGGAAGCCGGGCCCGTAGACGGCGTCACCACCGGAGATCAGCTTGCGGATCTGTCCGGAGGTGCGTTCGATCTTGAGGGCGCCCGCGTTGGTGCCGGCGGAGTCCTTGATCTGCTGGATCTCCGCGGCGGAGACCGTGCTGTCCGCCGTGACCACGACCTTCTTGGTCGCGGGGTCGACGGTCCAGGCGGTGCCGGCCACGTCGGCGCCGAGGACGGCGTCGCTCGCGGCGGAGAGCTGGTTCGCGCTGTACGTTCCGGTGGAGCTGGCCTGTGCGCTGGGGACGGTAAGCGCGGCGACCGCTACGAGTCCTGCGGCGATGGCGACGGCCCTGCCGCGTCTCGCGGTACCGCTGAGGGGGGTGGTGCGCTTGATCCTCACGTGTCATTCCTCCCGAGGGGGGTTGAGGGTCCGCCCGTGGGGGTGGTCGGACCCGTGAGGCGCAGTCAGCCGCACGGCAGGGGTGTCCGCATTTCGAACCTGCCGTGCTCCTGACAAGCGCTGCTCGGGAGTATTCAAGGCGTCAACTTCCAGCGCAAGAGGGCCTCTTGGTCTGAGCTTCGGGTCGGGCCACCCGTCGCGCCCCTGCGTCCGGCCCCGGCGGAGACGCGTGCCGGGGCCGGACGCCCAGGGAGCGGAGGCGGTGGTTCAGCCGTCGGTCCGGTTGCGCTCCCCCGCCTCGACGGCGAACGGGAGGGTGTTGCCGGGCGGCGGGAAGGGGCAGATGAAGTGGTCCGCGAAGGCGCAGGGCGGCAGCAGCGCACGGTTCAGGTCGACCGTCACGCTGCCGTCGGCCGCCGGGGCGGCGGGCCGCAGGAACCGGAAGCGGTAGCTGCCGCGCCCGCTGGTGGCGTCGGCGAAGACCGCCCAGAGCGAGCCGTCCGGCTCCACGGCGACCTGGAGCGTGTGCTCGGCACCGTCCAGCTCGAAGGCGATCTCCCCGGCGAGGCCGAGCCCGCGCTCGACCCCGTCGGCGTTCTCGACCCGGACCGTGCGGGAGGTGTCGTACGGGCGGAAGGTGCCGGGCAGCGACCAGCGCGGGTCGTACGGCGTGGCCTCGATCGCGCGGAAGGCCCGCCGCGCCGCCGAGTCCGGGTCGAAGTCGCGCACGGCCCAGAGCCCTTCGCGGCTCAGCACGAACAGCCGCCGCTCCCCGTGCGCGACCCGTGACCCGTCGATCGGGCCGCGGTCGGCGCCGAGCCGGACCTGTCCGGTGAACGGCTTGCCGTCGACGGTCAGCCCGTCCTCGGGCCCGGCGGTGAGCTCCAGTTCGTCACCGTCCTCCCGCCACAGCCCGGGAATGGCCGGAATTCGGCCTTCCGGGTAGTCGGAGAGCCAGTGCGTGCCGGTGAGGGAGAGCGGTCCGTACGGTGCCGAGACCGTGCCGGTGCGCTCCTCGTGCCAGCGGTCCCAGTCCTGCGCTGCCTGCTGTTGTGCGTCCGTGCTCATGGGCTCAACCTTTCCATACGGGCTCCGCGAGCCCGAGGTGCGACCGGAGTGTGGAACCGGTGTACGCCGAGCGGAAGACCCCGCGTTCCTGGAGGAGCGGGACGACCTGGTCGACGAAGCCGTCCAGTCCGCCCGGGGTGAGATGCGGTACGAGGATGAAGCCGTCGGCCGCTCCGGCGGCGACGAATTCGGCCAGCTCCGCCGCGACGGTCCCCGGGCTGCCGACGAACGACTGCCGGGTGGTGGCCTCGATGACCGTCTGCCGGATGGAGAGCCCCTTCGCCTGCGACAGCGCGCGCCAGCGGGCCGCGACGGCGAGCGGGTCACCATGGCGCACCCGGCCCTGGACCAGCTCCGAATCGGGGACCGGATCAACCTCGGGGAGCGGCCCGTCCGGGTCGTAGGAGGAGAGGTCCCGGCCCCATACCTGCTCCAGGGCGAGCATCGCGTTCTGCGGCGAGACCTGCTGGAGCCGGATCGCGGCGGCCTTCTCCCGCGCCTCGGCGTCGGTGTCCCCGAGCACGAAGCCGACGCCGGGCATGATCTTCAACTCGCCGGGCTTCCGGCCGTACTTCGCCAGCCGTCCCTTGACGTCCGCGTAGAAGGCGCGGCCCGCCTCCAGGGTGCCGTGCCGGGTGAAGACGACGTCGGCGGCGGAGGCGGCGAACTCACGGCCCCCGGGGGAATCCCCGGCCTGGATGACCACGGGATGGCCCTGCGGGGAGCGCGGCAGGGTGAACTCGCCCTCGATGGAGAAGTGCTCGCCGTGGTGGGCGAAGGGGCGCGGGGCCCCGTCCGGGGTCCAGGAGTCCCACAGCTCGCGGGCGGTGGCGACGAACTCGGCGGCGCGGGTGTACCTGTCGGCCCGGTCCAGGTAGCCGCCCCGGCGGAAGTTCTCCCCGGTGAAGGCGTCGGAGGAGGTGACGACGTTCCACCCGGCCCGGCCTTCGCTGAGGTGGTCGAGGGTGGCGAGTCTGCGGGCCAGCTCGAAGGGCTCGTTGAAGGTGGCGTTGACGGTGGCGGCGAGGCCGAGCCGGTCTGTGACGGCGGCCAGCGCGTTCAGGACGGTGAGGGACTCGGGGCGGCCGACCACGTCCAGGTCGTGGATCAGCCCGTTGTGCTCGCGCAGCCGCAGGCCCTCCGCGAGGAAGAAGAAGTCGAACAGTCCGCGTTCCGCCGTGCGCGCCAGGTGTTCGAAGGAGGAGAAGTCGATCTGGCTGCCGGAACGGGGGTCCGCCCAGACGGTGGTGCTGTTCACCCCCGGGAAGTGTGCGGCGAGGTGCAGTTGTTTCGGTGCGGTCGTCATGCCCGTTCTCCTCGGAGGACTCGGTCCCTGGCGTACCGGCCGGCCGGGCGGGCCAGGCCCAGGTGCTCGCGGAGGGTTCCGCCGGGGTGGAAGGTGCGGAAGAGGCTGCGGTGCTGGAGCAGGGCCACCGTGCCGTTGACGATCCGTTCGAGATCGCGGCCGGGTGTGATCGGAGTGAGGTGGAAGCCGTCCACCGCCCCGGCCCGGTGCCACCGGCCGATCAGATCGGCGAGGTCCACCGGGCCGCCCCGGTAGTACGTGCCGTGCGCGGCGAGCGGCGGGCCGCTCGCCAGCCCGGGTTCCGGGGCGGATTCGGCGTCCCCGAGGTCCACGGTGAGCGCGGCGAGCACCCGGAGGGTGTCGGGGTGGCGGCCGTGGGCCTCGGCGCGGCGGCGCACGTCGTCGCGGATCCCGGCGGTCCGCTCGGGCGTGGTGGCCCGGACGAGCACGACGTCGGCGTGGCGCGCCGCGGTCTGTCTGGCCGGTTCCGCCGTGCCGTCGATGACGACGACCGGGCGGCCCTGCGGGGGCCTGGGCACGATGGCCGGTCCGCGGACGCCGAACGTGGCGCCCTCGAAGTCGACGTAGTGCAGCTTGTCCCGGTCGATGAACCGTCCGGTGGCGGTGTCCCTGATCTCGGCGTCGTCCTCCCAGCTGTCCCAGAGCCGCGCGCCCACGTCCGCCGCCTCGCCTGCCTCGCGCCAGAGTTCGGCGGCGGGTGCGGCCGGGCGGCGGCCGAACAGCCGGGCCTCCGCGCCGGTCGTCGAGACGTCCGCCTGCCAGCCCGCCCGGCCCCGGCTCACCCAGTCCAGGGTGGCCACGGCGGACGACACGTGGAACGGCTCGGTGTGGGTGGTGGTGACCGTCGGCACGAGCCCGATCCGGCGGGTGGCCGGCGCCACCCGGGACAGCACGGCGAGCGCGTCCGGGCCGGGCCGGGCGAAGGAGTCGCCGAGGGTGACGAAGTCGAGGGCGCCCTGCTCCGCGAGCCGGGCCAGGGCGGTGTAGTGCGCCGGCTCGTAACGGGGTGGACCACCGATTTCGGCGGCGAGGTGGAGGGGGCGGATCGGAGGCATGTACGGGCCCTTTCGGCACGGTTCTGGTCAGGTTCCGGAGCCGGCCGACACGGCACCGGCCGGGTCCCGGGTCACAGGACCTTGGAGAGGAAGGCGCGGGTGCGCTCGTGCCGGGGGCGGTCGAGCACCTCGGCGGGCGGGCCCTGTTCGACGATGCGTCCCTCGTCCATGAAGACCACGGTGTCGGCGGCCTCCCGGGCGAACCCGATCTCGTGGGTGACGACGATCATCGTGGTGCCCCGGTCCGCCAGGTCCTTGATGACGTCGAGGACCTCACCGACCAGTTCGGGGTCGAGCGCGGAGGTGGGTTCGTCGAAGAGCAGCAGCCTCGGTTCCAGGGCGAGCGCGCGGGCGATGGCGACGCGCTGCTGCTGGCCGCCGGAGAGCTGCCGGGGGTAGGCGTGCGCCTTGTCCGCGAGACCGACCCGGTCCAGGAGTTCGTGCGCGGTGGCGGCGGCCCGCTCCTTGGGGCGGCCGAGCGCGGCTACCGGCGCCTCTGTGATGTTCTCCAGGACGGTGAGGTGCGGGAAGAGGTGGAAGTTCTGGAAGACGAAGCCGATCCGGGTGCGGCGGCGCAGTACCTCGCGCTCGGGGAGTTCGTACAGCTTGTCGCCCTTGCGGCGGTAGCCGACGTAGTCGCCGTCCACGGTGATCGAGCCTCGGTCCGCCTTCTCCAGGTGGTTGACGGTGCGCAGCAGGGTGGACTTCCCGGAGCCGGAGGGGCCGAGGATCACGGTCACCTCGCCGGGGCGCACGGACAGGTCGATCCCGCGCAGCACGTGCAGGGGGCCGAAGCTCTTGTGCACGCCCCGGATCTCCACCATGGCTTCGGCGGGGAGTGGGGCTCGGTCGGCGGCCGGTTCGGTCTTCGGTGGGCGGCTGGTCGTCGTCATGGGTTCCTCTGGCGGTTCGTGGCGGAGGGTGCGCGGACCGGTCGGTCATCGGTTCAGCCGTCGCTGCAGGTTAAGTTCGCGCAGGAGGGTGAGGGCGGCGCGCGCGGTGGCGTCGTTCTGCCGGAAGGCCGGGCCGCCGGTGCGCGGCCGGGTGAAGGCGCCGCTGCTGCGGGCGGCGGTGTGCGGGCCGAGTGCGAAGCGGCGCGGGTGCGGGAGGCCTTCGCGGTCCAGGATCCGGCCGTCCTCCGGGTCGACGGCGAGCAGTCCGGTGGCGGTGGCGGCGGCCCCGTCCCGGTGCAGGGTCCGCAGCAGGGTGGAGCGGGTGCGTTCCGGCGAGGGGTCGGGCAGCCGGGCCTCGACGAGGGCGCGGGCCTCGATCCGTTCGCCGGGCACGGTGGCGCTGCCGGCCCGGAAGACGCCGTGCCGTTCGTCGGTCTCCACGGTCATTCCGGCGCCGAGGAAGCGGACGACGCCGGCCCGGGAGAGCGCCAGCAGCTGCCGCAGCCGGGGGCCGGGCGGACCGGAGGCGAGGTAGCTGAAGAAGCCGTGCCACCAGTCCCCGATGTCACCGAACCGGATCAGCTGGCCGTAGGCGGAGAGCAGTCCGAGGAAGACGGCGAGGTCCTCGCTGTGCCCGGGGTCGTGCCGCCGGTCGAGGTCGGCGGCGATGTGCTCGCGGGTCGCCTTCTGGAGGGCGTCGTACGAGGAGTGCCGTACGCCGTCCAGCGGGCGGTCGAGCGCCTGGATGTCGAGCCGGTCGGCCGGGTCGGGGACGGCGTCGGCGATCAGGGCCCGCAGTTCGTCGCTGCCCGGCTCCGCGGCCGCGTACTTCTCCTCGAAGGCGGTCCGGTCCGCTGCGGTGCGTTCGGGGTGGGCGGTGAAGAGCCGGTGGTAGTGGGCGTACCCGAGCTCTTTGTCGACATGTGGCCAGATGTCGCGGCGGAAGTCGGGCGCTTCGGCCCGGCTGAGCAGTTCCCCGGTGCGCTCGGGGCCGAGGAACCGGGGCAGCGGTGGCCGTTCGCCCTGCCAGCCGTATCCGATCTTGGAGCGGTACGGAACGCCGCGCCGCGATCCGACGTACAGGACGGGCTCCCGGCCGGAGGGCAGGTAGGCACCGTTCTCGTACCGTCCGCCACGCCCCTCCGTGAGCAGCACCATCAGGTCGATGAAGGCGAGCCCGAAGCCCCGGACGATGACGGGTTCGCCCGCGCGCAGGGCGGTGAGATCGCTGTCGGCGGTGAAGTCGGGCGGCAGATGGACGAGCCCGTGCCGGCCGGCGAAGGCGGCGAGGGCCTGCTGTCCGGCGTCCGGTTCGGCGTCCAGGTGGCCGATGGTGAGGACCACCAGGTCCGCGAGCAGCGGTTCGGCGCGGCCCTCCAGCCGGACGCTCTGGGGTCCGCCGGGCGGGCCGGTGACGTCCAGCGCCCGGCCCCGGTGTTCGTGGACGGTGACCGAGGGCGGGAGGGCCGCCACGGACTGCTCGTACACCCAGCGCAGATAGGCGCCCTGGAGCCGCCGGCTCGGGAAGTCCTGCCCCCGAAGTGCCTCGATCTCGGCGCGGAGTCCGGGCTCGGCCGCGTCACCGAGTGGCTGGATCCGGCCCTCGCGCACGTCCGCCGCCCAGGCGTCCAGCGCGGGCCCCGGTCTGATGGGCCCGTCCTGGCGGACGGTGTCGTCGGTGAACATGGTGACGTCCTGGGCCATGGAGTTCATCCACAGCAGCGGCGACTGGTCGTGGCGCCAGATCCGCCCGGCGCCCGGCGGGTACGGGTCGACGAGGTGCAGGTCCAGCGGCCGGTGTCCGTACAGCTCGGGGGCGTTGGCGGCGATGCGCTCGATCAGGCCGGTGCCGCGCGGTCCGGCGCCTATAACGACCAGCGAGGGGCGGCCGTTCACCGGGGGTCCGCCGAGCCTCGGGCGTAGTGCCGTTCGACGTAGTGCTGGCCGATGCTGAGCACCGAGGTCACCACGACGTACCAGAGGGTGGCGACCAGCAGCAGCGGGATGACCTGGTAGGTGCGGTGGTAGACGAGCTGGACGGAGTACAGCAGGTCCTGCACGGCGATGATGCTGACGATCGAGGTGCCCTTGAGGGTGCCGATCAGCATGTTCCCGGCGGGCGGCACGATGGAGCGCATCGCCTGGGGCAGCACGATCCGGCGCAGCCGCCGCCACGGACCGAGGCCCAGCGACTGGGCGGCCTCCAGCTGTCCGCGTTCCACCGAGAGGATGCCGCCGCGTACGACCTCGGCGGCGTAGGCGGCCTCGTGGAGCGTCAGTCCGATGACGGCGACGGTGACGGGGCCGAGGAGGTTCACCGTGCGGACGCCGAGTATCTCCGGGTAGAGGGCGCCGATGTTGAACCAGAACAGCAGCTGGACCAGGATCGGGGTGGACCTGAAGAGCCAGACGTACCCCCAGCCGACGGCCTGGAGCACGCGGTTGGCGGAGAGCCTCAGGACGGCGAGCAGGGTCCCGAGCGCGAAGCCGAGCACCATGACGAGCGCGGTGAGCCAGAGGGTGAGCCAGAGACCGCGCAGCACGGCGGTGGTCAGGAAGTAGTCGCCCACGACGTCCCACTGGAAGGCGTCGTTGCGGATGACCGAGTTCAGCGCGAGGGCCAGCAGGACGAGTACGGCGACGGCGGCGGCCCACTGACCGGTCCGGCGGGCCGGGACGATGCGCAACCCATCGACGGCGTCGGCGTCGGCGGCGTCGTCCTTGAGCGGTGGGGCCGGACCGGCCGGCGGAAGGATGTCTGTCTGTGCGGACATGCGAGGGCTCCGTGGATGCGGTGATCGAACACGGGGCGTGCCCTCGGCACGGAACACGACAGCTGGAAACACGGCAGCTGGGAACGCGACAGCTCGCGGAACGACATGGACCGGGCCCCTCAGCGCGATCCGCCTCCGAGGTAAGCGCTGTTCACAACGGGATGTCAAGCCTGTCCACACTGTGAGCCGTACCCACAGGGCCAGTTGACGGACTACCGGATGCCTGTTCCACTTGGGCCATGCATTCGCAGAAATGGCTGGTCAAGCGCTCCCACATCGACTTCGGTCGCGTGTGGTCCTGTTCCTGTTGAGCTGACCCCGCTGCGTTCCCGCACTTCTCGCGCCGTGAGCGGCGCCTGAGCTTTCCCTCTGTGTGCCCTCGTGCACGCGACAGCGCTCCACCCTCCCCTCGTCGCCACACCGTGCCCTGCGACGCCTCGGCACGTCTTCCTCCGTCCCGGCCGCGGGCTGCCTCGCGCTGCCCCGGTGCCGTGACCGGCAGAGTCTGCCGTTCACGGCACCCGCACCCGTCCTCGGCCGCCGAAAACTGGAGACCTTCCCTGATGCCCCGTACCCGGCACACCGCTGCCTTCGCGCTGATCACCGCGGCCCTGCTGGCTCTCACCGCCTGCGGTTCCGGCGATCCGGCGACCGCCCCCGCCGGCGCGGCCGGTCCCGCCGCCGAGAGCGCGATCCCCACGACCGACGTCGTGTCGGGGGTGAAGCGGGACAAGGCCGCGGCCGGCCTGCTGCCGGCCGCCGTCCGCTCCGCCGGGACCCTGAACATCGCCTCCAGCGTCGGCACTCCGCCCGGAGCCACCTATCTGGCCGACGGCAAGACCCTGGCCGGCACCGACATCGACTTCGCGGACGCCGTCGCCAGGGTGCTCGGACTGAAGCCGAAGCGGGAGGTCGCCGCGTTCGAGGCGATCCTGCCCGCGCTCGGCAGCGGGAAGTACGACGTGGGCACCGGGAACTTCGGGGTCACCGACGAGCGCCGGAAGACGATCGACTTCGTCACCTACCTCAACGACGGCCAGGGCTTCGCGGTCCGCGACGACAGCGAGCTGGGCAAGGTCACCGATCTGACCCAGCTCTGCGGTCTGACGGTGGGCACCGCCGCGGGCACCACGTTCGAGGTGACGCTGGAGGAGAACAAGCACCGGTGCGCCGACGCCGGCAAGAAGCCGTACGACGTGAAGACGTACTCGGACCTGGCCGCGGTCTGGAGCTCGCTCCAGCAGGGCCGGACCGACATCGTGATGTCGACCATCAACGGGCTGCGGTACGCGGTGAAACAGCAGGAGGGGGTCCGCTTCCTCAACGAGTTCGCGCGTCTCGACGTCGGCTTCGCGTTCAAGAAGGGCACTCCGCTGGCGCCCGCCTTCCAGGCCGCCGTCAGCGCCCTCAAGGCGGACGGCACCTACGACCGGATCCTGAAGAAGTGGGGCATCGACGAGTCGGCGATCGAGACCTCGCGGATCTCGCCGCCCGAGATCAGCTGACGCCGGAACCATGAGTGATACGACGTCACGAACGGCACATAGCCAGCGCATGACGTCACATCAGCAGCTGCAGTCACACCCGCAGTCGCAGCAATCGCACCCGTCACAGCAGTCGCCGCAGTTGCTGCAGCAGTCACAGCCGTCGCAGCAGTCACCGCAATCGCAGTCGTTGCACAGCCCCTCGCGGCGCTGCCGGGTCCACGGATCGTCGAAGGTGCCGCAGCACATCTGGCAGGTGCAGGCCAGCCCGGCCCACACCAGGCACCCCACGACGAGCCCGCGCCGGTCGCGCGGCGGCTCCGGCGGCGGCTGCGGCGGGCCGAAGGGGGCGCCGGGGCCCGAGGGCGCGTACGGGTTGCCCGGCGGCGGTCCGAACGACGCCGTGTGACGCCCTCCTGACGGGTGATCGGCTGGGGAGTGGCCGGCTCCGTCCGGGCCGGTGGGCCCCGCGGTCAGCAGGCCTCCCGACCGATGGGAGCAGACGTCCGTGGCGAAGGCCCGGTCCACCGAGCGCCGCAGTTCGTGCGCCAGGAGCACATGCGCCAGTTTGCCGTCGGTGAACTCCGCGTCGCGCAGTGCCAGCCGTACGCCGCGCAGCGCGTCGTCGCACAGCCGGCGGGCCTCGGCGCGCGAGGTGCCGGTCGCGGTGAGCGGGTTCCAGGCACCCGACGCCGCGTCAGCTTGCTGGTCCTCCACGGCATCCAGCAGATGCGCGAGGCGTCCGAAGAGGCGGCCCGCCTCGGCCAGCGGCTCGGCGTTCTGCGGCTTGCCGGCGAGGACGGCGGTATGCGCGAAGGCCGCCGCGGTGGCCGTCTCGGTGGGCTCGGTGACCGTCAGCAGCGGGGTGCCGGGGCCCGCGAGCAGCTCGATGCCGGTCTGCCGGTCGACGGCGTCGACGAGCAACGCCGTATCGAAGCCGAGCTGTGCGCCGGTCCGCGCGCCCGCGCGGTCCCAGCCCGCCGCCACCCTGCGCGCCGCAGCCGCCACCGGGCGCCGCTTCAACAGCCCGTCCCGGTCCGCGACGTGGTCCCGCACCTTGGCCGACGCCAGCACCAGCGAGACGGCGGCCGCCAGCCTGGCCCCCTCGCCCCGCGCGACCGGGGCGGTCCGCATGGCGCGCAGCGGGCAGGGGCCCGCCGTGCGGCGCTGCGCGGGGGTGCGTTCGGACTGAGCCTCCGTCAGAACCGAGACGATCAGGCCGTCATAGTTCGTGACGATCCGGGCGAACTGTCCGTGATCGGACCGAAGTGCCAGACAGAGCCCGCAGAGATGAGCCATCCACTCGGCCCTGAGCCCGTCCGACAGCCGGTGGACGCAGGGCCTGACTATTCCGAACACGACGATCCCCCGGGTCTCGTTCAGCTGTGCGCCGCGCTCGGGCGAGGGCGCGCCGTGCATCGTATCGAGCGCCCCGTTCACCCGTACGTCCCCCATGTCACCCGTACGGCCCGGAGCATCATATTTTCTTTCTCCAGGGTCCTTTAGCAGGAGGAACCTTGACGAATCGCCACATCCTCTGCACCAGTACCGTCACGAATGGCCTGCGCGCCGCCTATCCCCTTGGCGCACGATCCGCATGATGGACGACCATAGGGATACGAAAGAGATGCGGAACGCCAAGGAACCGCGGTGAGAGGAGGCGTCCATGGGATCGGTGCGCAAGGCGAGTGCCTGGCTGGGCCTCGTAGAGGACAACGACGAGCGGTACTACGACGACGAGTACTCCGAGGGTGCACGGACCGGGACCGGACAGGCCTGGGTGACCGATCCGAGGGTGCGGGTGGCGTCAGAGGCGGCTGAGGAGACGGGCCGCCGGATCGCCACCGTGACCCCGGACAGCTTCCGGGACGCCCGGAACATCGGTGAGCTCTTCCGGGACGGCGTCCCGGTGATCATGAACCTCACGTCCATGGACTCCGCCGACGCCAAGCGCGTGGTGGATTTCGCCGCAGGGCTCATCTTCGGACTGCGCGGGTCGATCGAGCGCGTGGCCACCCGGGTCTTCCTGCTGAGCCCCGCCGACACCCAGGTCGTCACCGGCGAAGCCGTCGGCCGGCCGGCCGACGGCTTCTTCAACCAGAGCTGAGCGGGGCGCTCACCGAATCGGTCGGGCCGTTGTTCCGGACTACCGGAACGCGTCCAGGCCGGTGAGCGCCTTGCCCAGCACCAGCTGGTGCATCTCCACGGTTCCCTCGTAGGTGAGCACCGATTCCAGATTCGTCGCGTGCCGCATCACCGGGTACTCCAGCGAGATCCCGTTGGCGCCGAGGACCGTGCGCGAGGTGCGGCAGATCTCGATGGCCTCCCGCACGTTGTTCAGCTTGCCGAAGCTGACCTGTTCCGGGCGGAGCCTGCCCGCGTCCATCCGGCGGCCCAGGTGGTGGGCGAGCAGGATGCCCTTGTGGAGTTCGACGGCCATGTCCGCGAGCTTGGCCTGGGTGAGCTGGAAGCCGCCGATCGGCTTGCCGAACTGTTCCCGGGTCCTGGCGTAGTCGACGGCCGACTCGAAGCTGGCCCGTGCGGCGCCCATGGCTCCCCAGACGATGCCGTAGCGGGCGTGGCTGAGGCAGCTGAGCGGCCCGCGCAGGCCGGTGGCTCCGGGCAGCACCGCGTCGGCGGGCAGCCGTACCCCGTCGAGGATCAGTTCGCTGGTGACCGAGGCGCGCAGGGACCACTTGTGCTTGATCTCGGGTGCGGAGAAGCCGGGCGCGTCGGTGGGCACCACGAATCCCCGGATGCCGGTGCCGGCGGCCCCGTCGTCGGTCTGCGCCCAGACGACGGCGACCCCGGCGACCGAGCCGTTGGTGATCCACATCTTGCGGCCGCTGAGCACCCAGTCCTCGCCGTCGCGCTTGGCGTAGGTGCGCATGCCGGCCGGGTCGGAGCCGTGGTCGGGCTCGGTCAGGCCGAAGCAGCCGATGATCTCGCCCGCCGCCATGCCCGGCAGCCACCGCTGCTTCTGCTCCTCCGAGCCGAAGCGGTGGATCGCGTACATGGCGAGCGAGCCCTGCACGGAGACGAGTGAGCGGATGCCGGAGTCGGCCGCTTCGAGCTCCAGGCAGGCCAGCCCGTACTGGACGGCGGTGGCGCCCGCGCAGCCGTAGCCCTCCAGGGACATGCCGAGGGCGCCGAGCGAGCCGAGTTCGCGGGCCAGCTCGCGGATGCCGGGCAGTTCGCCGTCCTCGTACCACTGCGCGATGTGCGGCAGGACGCGGTCGGCGGCCCAGGCCCGGACGGTGTCGCGGATCGCCAGGTCCTCCGGGCTCAGGAGGTCGTCGATGCCGATGGGGTCGCGGGGGTCGAAGGGCGGGAGCTTCGAGGACGGAGCGGTGGACATGAGGATGTGCCTCCGGCGGCTCGCAACGGTACGGAGAGGTCGGTACGGGACGCCGGAAACCAGCAGCCTGGGTTACGGCGTCGTGCCGACGTTACGGCCCGGCACCGGAAACTAGCAGTGTTAGTTACGGGCGTCATGCCGACGTTACGGCTCAGCGTGCCGTGCGTCCAGAGCCGGTCGCCTCCGCGGCCCGCCGCGCACCGGGCAGCGGGAGCAGGGCCCCCGGCCGGTCCGCCGCCGGCGCTTCGCGGCCCGGGTGACCGGGGGAATCCCCGGCTCCCCGGGGTTCGGCGGCCCGGCGGCCGTCCTGGGCTTCGCCGGGCTCGCACAGCGGCGGCGGGCACTCCATCACCCGGGGCAGCCGGAGCGCGGCGAGGGCGCCGAGCAGCAGCAGGGCGGCGCTGACCAGGAGCGTGACGTGCAGCCCGTGGATGAAGGCGTGCCGGGCCGTGGAGCGCAGCACCCCGCCGAGCGGACCCCCCAGTTGCGCGGCCACCTGATAGGCCTCACCGAGCGAGTGGGAGGCGGCGGCACCGGCGGAGGCGGGGACGCCCGCTTCGGGGAGCCGCGCGAGGCCCGGGGTGTACGCGGCGTTCATGACGCTGCCGAGCAGCGCGATCCCCATGCCCGCGCCCAGCTGGTAGGAGGTCTCACCGATCGCGGCCGCCCCGCCGGCCCGGTCCGCGGGGGCCTCGCTGAGCATCGACTCGTAGGCGCCGAAGAGGGCGGACTGGAGGCCGAAACCGAGGACGACGCAGGACGCCGCCAGCAGGCCGGGCCGGTCGTGCTGCCCCATCGCGGTCAGCATGAGCACCGCGACGGCCGTCAGGACGAAGCCCAGGCCGACCATCCGGCGGGGCCCGACCCGGCGCAGGGTGTACGAACCGGTGGCGCCCGCCGCCATCGCGGCGAAGGTGAGCGGCAGCAGCCGCAGTCCGGTCTCCAGCGGGCTGAGCCCCAGGACGAGCTGGAGGTACTGGACGGCGATCAGCTCCAGGCCGACCAGGGCCAGCATGGCGAGGACGATGCAGCCCACCGCGGTGGAGAAGGCCGGCCTGGCGAACATCCCCATGTCGATCAGCGGGTGCGTGCGCCGCTTCTGGCGGCGGACGAACGCGACGAGCAGCGCGGCCCCGATCAGCAGGGGGGCGAGCGTGGCCGGTCCGAGGACGCCCTCGCCGGTGCCCGCCCGCTTGACGCCCAGCACCACGCCGAGCACACCGGCCGCGGCCATCAGGGCGCCGAACACGTCCCAGGGGCCGTCGTCGCTGCCACGGGACTCCGGGAGCAGCAGCCGGCCGACCGGGAGGAGCAGCGCCATCAGCGGAATGTTGATCAGGAAGACAGAGCCCCACCAGAAGTGCTCGACGAGGAATCCGCCGATGACCGGTCCGGTGGCGGCGCCGACCGCGGCGACCGCGGACCACACGCCGATCGCCACGGCCCGCTCGCGCCGGTCGGGAAAGACCTGGCGGAGGATCGACAGGGTGGCCGGCATGATCATCGCGCCGCCGACGCCGAGCAGGGCCCGCGCCGCGATGAGTACGCCCGCGCTGTCGGCCATCGCCGCGACGGCGGAGGCGATCCCGAAGAGGGCGTAGCCGAGCAGGAGGACCCGCCGCCGCCCGACCCGGTCCCCGAGGGTGCCGAAGAGGATCAGCAGCGAGGCGCAGACCAGCGGGTACGCGTCCACGATCCACAGGAGGCCGACGGCGCTGGGCCGCAAATCCTCCGTGACGGCCGGGACGGCGACATGCAGGACCGTCGCGTCGAGCGCCACGAGCAGCAGACTGAGGCAGAGGACGACCAGGACGACCCATCGGTTGGCACCGTCGGCGGCTGCGCGCAGGCGGGCTCGGGCTGTGGTCGTCCCGGACATGCATCTACCTCCCAGAAGGTCCCTCGCGCTCGGCAGGCCCCCCGGGGATCCAGCGTCCGCTGTCCCTCCGGGCCCGGCATCGACGGGCGAGTGATGCGTCAGCGTACGCGAGTTCGGCAGGGCTACACGTGGCCCATCTCATACCGCCAACCACCCTCGACTGTGGTGTACGCCACTCCCCACGGCCTCACCGACCCGTCGGGAGACCCCTCCCGACCTGCGCGGACCGGCCACCCGGGGGCGGCGTGGAGCGCTTGCGGGACGACGGACGAAGGCGTCGGGTAACCGGACCGATACCGTCCGTTCCGCCTCTCCGGGGTCCCCGGTAAATGCACTTCCATATCCCGTGCGCTTTTACGTCAATATCCAAAAATCCCTACGCCGCGAGTGCCGAAGTAATAGAACAGAAGGAATCCAGGATTCTCCGGAGGGTCAGGAAATCCGACCGCACTGAGACATAGTCCACATCACATCGTCATCACAAAGCGGCCGGATCGACCAGGTCACCCACTCACTCGCTGTAACGTCGATTGGGTGCGTACCGACATCTTTGCCCGCCTGGACCGGGAGCCGGAACCGCCGAAGATAGAGACACCGCGGATGAGCCGTCACCGCATCGCTCTCTTCGGCGGGACGTTGGCGTTCTATCTCGCCATCGTCATTGCCGTGCTCATGTCGTCCTGGCTGGTGACCCTGGACTGGAAGGTCATGCTCTTCCGGCCCTACCAGCAGTGGCCCCAGATCCATGCCTTCCTCGACTACTACGTCGTACTCGGTCAGCGCGGCCCCACCGCTGTCATGGTCGCCTGCTGGCTCGGCTGGCGGTCCTGGCGGCAGCACACCCTGCGTCCCCTGCTGACGCTGGGCGCCTCACTGCTGCTGCTCAACGTGACGGTGGGAGCGGTCAAGTACGGCCTCGGCCGGCTCGGCCCGCACTACGCGACCCAGATCGGATCGGCCGAGCTCTTCGCCGGCGGCGATATATTTCCGTCCGGGCACACCGCCAACGCGGTCGTGACCTGGGGAATCCTCGCCTATCTGGCCGCCACTCCGAGGGCCAGGCGCTATCTCTCCGCGATGTCCGCGGTCGTGTCGCTCGGGGTCGGCCTGACGACCGTCTACCTCGGTACGCACTGGCTCAGCGACGTGGTGCTCGGCTGGGCGGCGGGTCTGCTGATCCTGCTCGGCCTGCCGTGGTGCGAGCCGATGATCACCCGGGCGGAGAACTGGATCTTCGCGGCCCGGGAGCGGCTCAGCGCCCGCAGCAGGCTCGTACCGGCCCCGCCCGTCGCGGTGGGCAACCCTCAGCCGGTTCCGGCCGGACAGACGGCCGGACAGACAACCGGACAGCCGGCCGCGGCGGAGGCGGCGGCACAGAGCCAGGTCTGCCCGCCGGTCGCCACGGGCAGCCGCCCGGCAGCGGTGGCGGTGGTCACCACGGCCACCGGCAGCCGTCCGCGCGCCCACACCACGCCCCCCGCGCACCAGGGCCACCCGGCCCGCTCGGAGCGCACCCCGGTCACCCCGGCGGGCAGCCGCCGGCCACCGCACGCAGACCGCACGCCGCGCGGCGGGACGACTCCGGCCCGGCCGGTGGCGGGCGGCTGAGCGGCACGTACGGACGCCCTCGTACGGGTGAAGGCCCCGACTCCGGTCGGGGCCTTCACCCGTGTGTACGGCCCCACAGAGGGCCACAGAGGGCCGTACGAGGCGCTCAGCCCACCCAGCAGCGCTTCACGACGCCGCCGTCGACCTCGAAGTTGATGCGGCCGCCCAGGAACTCCATGGTGATGACGGTGCCCGGCGGCAGGGCTCTGACCGTGGTCCAGCCGCGCTCCCGGGCCCTGCGTTCGGCGGTCTCGGCGCCGAGGCCGACATACGCGCCGGGTGTGTCGTCGGGCTGGGCGGAAGGGGTCGGTATGGGTGCCATGCCTCTCACCGTAGGCGGCCGGGGACCGCGGCGGAAGCCGGGGCGCCGGCCGGCCGCACTGCATCCTCACGTCCCTCACCGGTCACGCTTGTGTCACAGGATCACCACACACGTTCCCGCCGTACTCCGTCACCCGATCGCGCGATTCGGAACTGGACGCACAGTAATCACACAGGCCGGAAAAAGATCAGCGGAGAGGAAGGAGAAACGGGCTGGATTTCCGCTGCCGGACGCCGCTGAATTCCCTCCTGAATATCCTCCCGCAAGCGGGAGACCCGTCAGGAATTCATCCTTCCTTATCGCACCCTTATCTCATGCTCACAATATCCACACCATCGCACCGGGTCCGGCAGCGCGGTTCCTCCCGTATAGCCGGCGGCCCGAATCACCCCGCTTTCCGACGTCGGCACGGCCGCTCCGGTCACCGGCACGCCGGGGCGGCACGGGCGGGGCTCGCGTAGGGCCCTGGCACCGTCCGGTCCGGGGCAGGGCCGCGATCGAGCGCCATGATTTCCCGACTTGTCGGCGTATCGACGGCCGGCCGGCTCCCCGGTTCGATTCCGTTCGCTTTCTCGCGTGACCCCGGCGGCGACTCACCCGTTGTCTTCTTCATGAGCCGGGAACCGCCCGGCGCACGTACCGAGTTCGAGGAGCCACCCGTGCCGCGCATGCTCGACGTCAGCGAGGACGTACGCGCCGAGATCGGCGACGCCGAAGCCGACCGGCTGCTCGTCGGCGACAACGCCCCCGGCAGTTACGACTGCACCTCCTGCCGCACCCCCGGCGACTCCGAGCAGGAACGCACCAGCACGGTGCTGTTCGTCGGTGACGAGACGGCGGTCCTCGCCTTCGCCCACGCGACCTGCATCCCCTCCCAGGTCGTCCAGGTGGCCGAGGAACAGCTGCAGGGCGCCGTGCGCAGCATCACCGGGAGCGAGCAGGAGACCCAGGACGGGCCGAACCCCGAGCAGGCCGTGCTGGGGATCACCAGCGGCCTCGTCCTGATCGACGACGAACTCCACCCGGCCCTGGTCGTCGAACCGACCGGGGCGATCGCCCGGCCCGGCACGGACGGCAGCGGCGGCGACGAGTTCCTGCAACTGCTGCTGGAGCAGGGTTTCCACCCGGTCCAGCAGATGGGTCAGGTCCCCGAGGTACTGCACGGCTGGTCGATCCTGCTCGCCATGGGCCAGCTGCACGCGGTGCTCCAGCCGGGAACCGGCGGTGGCGCCCCGGTGGCCTGGTGGCAGGCGCACGCGCCGCTCCAGGTGACCGAGGGCTGGCGGACCGCGGCCAACAAGTCGCAGACCGTGCTCGTCTACGCGGCCCCGGCCGGCTCGATCGGCCAGCAGCCCCGCGAGGACCTGCTGCGCGACGCCCTGGAGAAGGCCGCGGCGGGCGGCATCCTGGTCGCCGCGGCGATGCCGCTGGCCGGTACCTGACCGTGTCCGGAAACTCCGGGGCCCGGGGGCGAACAGCTATTTCTCCGGCGCGCCCGCATCTCACGGGCGGTGAGGTCGTTGGCACATACGTGCACTCATACGACCCCTCCCACCAGCGTCCGAGCCCGATCCCTGCCATGCGTCCCGCGCAGGACCCATCGGGTGGCCCGTCCCGCACCCCGATCTACGACGCGCTGTACTCCGAGTACCGCCGGTCGTTCAGGGCGTTGCCGGGTGACCGGACCGGGGAGGAGAGCCTGGGGCTCCCGAGTTTCGGCAGCGGGTTCTTCGGCTCCCGCGCCCCGCTGAGCGGTCACTCGGGGCACGGCGGCGCGGGTGGCGCGTCCGGTGGCACGGGCTCGGCCGCCGGGCACGGCAGCGGCAGCCCCGGTACGCACACCGGGAGCCTGGGCTCCTGGCAGCGCGTGGGGCGGCACGCGGGGCGGGTACAGGCCGCGCTGCCACCGGGCTCCCGAGGGGCCTGACCGTACGACTGATCCCCGGACCACTCGTTCTCCGAGTGGCCCGGGGATCAGTCGTGTCCGGGCCCGGCGGGCGCGGCCGGGACGCTCTCGCGCCGGGGCCGCACCGCCCGTCCGTCGGCTACTTGTTGCGGCCGGACGGGCGGCACGCCGGCTACTTGTTGCGGCCGCGCTTCTCGCGGACCCGCACCGAGATGTGGATCGGGGTGCCCTCGAAGCCGAACTCCTCGCGCAGCCGGCGCTCGACGAAGCGCCGGTAGCCGTGCTCAAGGAAGCCAGAGGCGAAGAGCACGAAGCGCGGAGGCTTGGTGCCCGCCTGGGTGCCGAAGAGGATACGGGGCTGCTTGCCGCCGCGGATCGGGTGCGGGTGCGAGGCGACGATCTCGCCGAGGAACGCGTTCAGCCGGCCCGTCGGAACGCGGGTCTCCCAGCCGTCCAGCGCGGTCTCGATCGCCGGGACCAGCTTCTCCATGTGGCGGCCGGTGAGCGCGGAGACGTTGACCCGCGGGGCCCACGCGACCTGCGCGAGCTCCGTCTCGATCTCGCGCTCCAGGTAGTAGCGGCGCTCCTCGTCGAGGGTGTCCCACTTGTTGAAGGCCACGACGATCGCACGCCCGGCCTCGACGGCCATGGTCACGATGCGCTGGTCCTGGACGCTGATCGACTCGCTGGAGTCGATCAGGATCACGGCGACCTCGGCCTTCTCCACGGCGGCGGCGGTACGCAGCGAGGCGTAGTAGTCCGCGCCCTCCTGGAGGTGGACCCGGCGCCGGATGCCGGCCGTGTCGATGAACTTCCAGGTGATGCCGCCGAGCGTGATCAGCTCGTCGACCGGGTCACGGGTGGTGCCGGCCAGCTCGTTGACGACGACCCGGTCCTCATTGGCCACCTTGTTCAGCAGCGAGGACTTGCCGACGTTCGGGCGGCCGATCAGCGCGATGCGGCGCGGTCCGCCGACCGCGGTGCCGAACGACTGGGCGGGGGCCTCGGGAAGCGCGTCCAGGACGGCGTCCAGCATGTCGCCGGTGCCTCGGCCGTGCAGCGAGGAGACCGGGTGCGGCTGGCCGAGGCCGAGCGACCAGAGCGCGGTGGCGTCCGCCTCGCCGCTCTGTCCGTCGACCTTGTTGGCGCAGAGCACGACGGGCTTCTTGGCCCGGCGCAGCAGCTTGACGACGGCCTCGTCGGTGTCGGTGGCGCCGACGGTGGAGTCGACCACGAAGACGACCGCGTCGGCCGTCTCGATGGCGTACTCGGCCTGGGCGGCGACGGAGGCGTCGAGCCCCAGCACGTCCTGCTCCCAGCCGCCGGTGTCGACGACCTTGAAGCGGCGGCCCGCCCATTCGGCCTCGTAGCTGACGCGGTCACGGGTGACGCCGGGCTTGTCCTGGACGACGGCCTCACGGCGGCCGATGATCCGGTTCACCAGCGTCGACTTGCCGACGTTGGGGCGGCCGACGACGGCGAGCACGGGAAGCGGTCCGTGACCGGCCTCACCGATCGCGCCCTCGACGTCCTCGGGGTCGAACCCCTCCTGCGCGGCGAGCTCCATGAACTCCGCGTACTCGGCATCGCCAAGCGCTCCGTGCTCGTGGTCCGAGCCGCCGGAGTGAATCTGGTCGTTCATGAAGTCCGTTCCTCTTTGCATCATCATCGATGGACCACGCAGCACGCGGTCCACTACTCAAGTCTTACCCAGTGCGCCCGGTGAGGCGTCTGGCCTGCTCCAGGTGGCCGGTCAGCCGGCCCTGGATCCGCACGGTCGCCTCGTCGAGCGCCTTACGCGTGCGCCGCCCGCTTCCGTCACCGGCCTCAAACGCCTCGCCGAAGACGACATCGACGCGGCTGCGCAGTGGCGGCAGCGCTGATATCAACCGTCCGCGGCGCTCCGTGCTTCCCAGTACGGCCACGGGCACGATCGGCGCCCCGCCGCGTACCGCGAAGTACGCGAGTCCGGCGCGCAGCGAGGCGAAGTCTCCTTCGCCCCGGGTGCCCTCGGGGAAGATCCCGAGCACCCCGCCGTCCCCCAGTACGCCGAGGGCGTGGGTGATGGCGGTGCGGTCGGCGGTCGTACGGTCCACCTTGAGCTGACCGATTCCGCGCAGGAACGGGTCCAGGGGGCCGACGAACGCCTCTTTCTTGATCAGGAAGTGGACGGGCCTGGGCGCGGTGCCCATCAGCATCGGACCGTCGACGTTGTGCGAATGGTTCACCGCGAGTATGACGGGTCCCGAGGCGGGGACCCGCCACGCGCCGAGCACCCGGGGCCTGAACAGCCCGTACATCAGCCCGATCCCGATGGAGCGCCCGACCGCCGCTCCGCGCAGCGTGGGCGCGCCCGCGGCTGGGCTCACTTCGCCGCCTGCTTCTCCCCGACGAGGGTGACGACGCACTCGATGACCTGCTTGAGGGTCAGCTCGGTGGTGTCCACCTCCACGGCGTCGGCCGCCTTGGCGAGCGGAGACGTCTTGCGGCCGGAGTCGGCGGCGTCCCGCTTGATCAGCGCCTCCTTGGTGGCGGCGAGATCGGAGCCCCGCACCTCTCCGCTGCGGCGGGCGGCGCGCGCCTCCGGCGAAGCGGTCAGGAAGATCTTGATGTCGGCGTCGGGCAGCACGGTCGTGCCGATGTCCCGGCCCTCGACCACGATGCCCTTCTCCGCGCCCCGGGCGATGGTGCGCTGCAGCTCGGTGATCAGGGTGCGCACCTCGGGGACGGCGCTGACGGCGCTGACCTTGGAGGTGACCTCCTGGGTGCGGATCGGGCCGGAGGCGTCCTCGCCGTCGACGGTGATCGTCGGGCCGGCGGGGTCGGTGCCGGAGACGATGACGGGCTTGGCGGCCGCGGTGGCCACCTCCAGCGCGTCGTGCACGTCGATGCCGTTGTTCAGCATCCACCAGGTGATCGCCCGGTACTGGGCACCGGTGTCCAGATAGCTCAGGCCGAGCTGGGCGGCGACGGCCTTGGACGTGCTGGACTTGCCGGTGCCGGAGGGCCCGTCGATGGCGACGATCACTGCGGCCGGGGCGGTCCGGGCGGCGGCGCTTACGGTTTCCACGGTGGTGGACACCTTCCTGGTACACGGGGTGGGCGGGACGGGACGCGCGAACCCGCCCCGCACAAGGTTACCGAGTGTCGGCGCGGGCCCGACCACCCCTGTGGACAACCGCCTCCCTGCCCGGTGCTCCAAGGGCTACTGACGGATCGACCAGCCGCGCTCGCGCAGGGCGGCGCTGAGGCCGGGGGCGGCGCTCGGCTCGACCATGAGCTGCACGAGACCCGCCTGCTGGCCGGTGGCGTGCTCGATGCGTACGTCCTCGACGTTGACCCCGGCCCGGCCCGCGTCCGCGAAGATCCCGGCCAGCTCGCCCGGCCGGTCGCTGATCAGGACGGCCACGACCTCGTAGGAGGCGGGGGCCGCGCCGTGCTTGCCGGGCACCCTGACCCGGCCGGCGTTGCCCCGGCGCAGCACGTCCTGGATGCCCTCCGTGCCGGCGCGGCGCTTGTCCTCGTCGGCGGACTGCAGCCCGCGCAGCGCGGTGACGGTCTCGTCCAGGTCGGCGGCGACCCCGGCGAGGACGTCGGCGACCGGTCCGGGGTTGGCGGAGAGGATGTCCACCCACATCCGGGGATCGGACGCGGCGATCCTGGTGACGTCCCTGATGCCCTGCCCGCACAGGCGTACCGCGGTCTCGTCGGCCTCCTCCAGCCGGGCGGCGACCATCGAGGAGATCAGCTGCGGGGTGTGCGAGACGAGCGCGACGGCCCGGTCGTGGGCGTCGGCGTCCATGACGACCGGCACGGCCCGGCAGAGCGCGACCAGTTCCAGGGCGAGGTTGAGGACCTCGGTGTCGGTGTCGCGGGTCGGCGTGAGGACCCAGGGGCGGCCCTCGAAGAGGTCCGCGGTACCGGCGAGCGGACCGGAGCGCTCCTTGCCGGCCATCGGGTGCGTGCCGATGTACGGGGCGAGGTCGACGCCGAGTGCCTCCAGCTCGCGGCGCGGTCCGCCCTTGACGCTGGCCACGTCGAGGTAGCCGCGGGCGACGCCCTCGCGCATGGCGGTGGCGAGCACGGACGCGGTGTGGGCCGGCGGCACGGCGACGATCGCCAGGTCGACCGGGCCGTCCGGCGCCTCGTCGGTGCCCGCGCCGAGCGCGGCCGCCGTCCGGGCCGACTCCGGGTCGTGGTCGACGAGGTACACCGTGATGCCCCGGCCGGCGAGGGCGAGGGCCGCGGAGGTGCCGACGAGGCCTGTTCCGATGACGACGGCGTTTCTCACTGGGCGATGTCCTTGCGCAGGGCGGCGGTGGCGCCGAGGTAGACGTGGGCGATCTCGGACTTGGGGAGATAGGTCTCGATGTGGGCGAGGATCCGGACCACCCGGGGCATCGCCCCCTCGATGTCCAGCTCCTGGGCGCAGATCAGCGGTACGTCGACGATACCGATGCCACGCGCCGCGGCGGCCGGGAAGTCGCTGTGCAGGTCGGTGGTGGCCGTGAACCAGATGCTGATCAGGTCGTCCGGGACGAGGCTGTTGCGCTCCAGGACGGCTGTCAGGAGAGCGCCGACCTGCTCGCCCATGTGCCCGGCCTCGTCCCGCTCCAGCTGGACGGCTCCTCGGACCGCTCGTACCGCCACGTCGTGCTCCTTGCTAGTGCGTACCGCTTCGTACTGCCTGTGTTCGCTGCCTGTGTGTTCCGGCTGTTTCAGCGTAGAGGGGTGGCGGGGTCCCGCGCCGGGCCGCCCTGTCCGTGAGACGCGTCGGTGGCGCCGGGTCCACGGGGTGGCCGCCCCGGGCCCTCGCGTACCCTCCCCGCATGATCACTCCGTCCGACGAGGCGCTGGTGCGCGACCACACCGTCTACTCCTGTGTGATGGGCTCGCGCGCCTTCGGGCTGGCCACGGAGGACAGCGACACCGACCGGCGGGGGGTCTTCCTCGCACCGACCCCGTTGTTCTGGCGGTTCGACAAGCCGCCGGCCCATGTCGAGGGACCGGCCCACGAACAGTTCTCCTGGGAGCTGGAACGCTTCTGCGAACTGGCGCTTCGGGCCAACCCCAACGTCCTGGAGTGCCTGCACTCACCGCTGGTCGAACACGCCGACGCCACCGGCCGCGAACTGCTCTCGCTGCGCGGCGCCTTCCTCTCCCGGCGGGCGCACGGAACCTTCGTCCGTTACGCGATGGGCCAGCGCAGAAAGCTGGAGGCGGACGTACGGCTGCACGGGGCGCCGCGCTGGAAGCACGCCATGCATCTGCTGCGGCTGCTGACGAGCGGCCGGGACCTGCTGCGTACGGGTGAGCTCACCATCGAGGTGAGGGATGAGCGGGAGGGGCTGCTGGCGGTCAAGCGCGGCGAGGTGACCTGGCCGGAGGTGGAGCGGCGGATGAACAGGCTGGCCGAGGAGAACGACGCGGCGGCCGTCGCCTCCCCGCTGCCGGCCGAGCCGGACCGGGCGCGGATCGAGGACTTCCTGATCCGCACCCGGCGGGCGTCGGCGTCGGCCGGGGACGGTTCAGCCGGCTGACGCCCCGGCGAGCCGCGCCCGCACCACCAGCCCGTGCAGGGCGTCGAACCCGCCCGGCGCGTCCGGAAGGTCCGTGCCCTCCTGCGCCGCGTCGAGCACCCGGTGCAGCGACTCGACGTCCCGCGCCGCCTCCGCCCGGTCCACGCCCTCCGCTCCCCCGTGCTCGGCCTCGGCCTTGGCCGCTATCAGGCCGGGCAGCGAGGCCGGCGCGGCCACCCGGTCCAGCAGCGTCGGCAGATGGGCCAGTACCTCGCCGCTGCGCATCAGATGGATGCCGGTGAGCAGTGCCCGGAAGGTGTAGAGCAGCGGCTTGAGCTCACCGGTCTTCTCGAAGAGCCGCCACTGGGTGTTGGCGAATCCCCGGTAGTGGTGCGCGTGGTTGCGGGTGAGGACGGCCGGGGCGAGAGCCACCAGCTCCGCGTGCGCCGCACTGGTGTGCACGACCAGCGGGGAGAGCAGCTGCTCCAGTACGTAGCCGTTCGGCTTCAGCATCAGCCGGACGAATTTGCGCAGGTCATGGGTGACCAGATCCATCTCCACGCCGTCCTGGTCCCACATCCGGGACCGGGTCTCCGCCGGCTCGCGCAGGCCGAGGAGATCGGCCGCGGGCAGGAGGTGGACCCCCCGCAGGTCCACATCCGAGTCCTTGGAGGGGAATCCGTACAGATGCGCCCCGGAGACCGTGGCGAACAGCAGCGGGTGGCGTTCCCCGGCGACGACCGGGCCGAGGTCTGTGACCGGCAGCCCGGCTTCCTTGAGACGCTTCATGTCCGTACGCATGGCTCAAGAGTCCCAGAGCGCCCCCAGGGACAGCAGGTCGCTCCGGTATTCGATCCGCTCCGACCACTCCTTGGGCCAGGCACCGGAGCCCAGGTGCGCCCCGGCGAGCGCACCGGTCAGGCAGCCGAGCGAGTCCGAGTCGCCCCGGGTGCAGGCGGCGCGGCGCAGGGCGGTGACCGGCTCGCCGGGGAAGAGCAGGAAGCAGTGCAGGGCCGTGGCCAGGGCCTCCTCGGCGATCCAGCCGTCGCCGGTCGCCTCGCAGGGATCGGTCTCAGGGGACGGGTCGCGCAGCGCGTCCTGGACGCGCTCCAGTGCGGTCAGGCACTCCTCCCAGCCCCGCTGGATGTAGGCCTCGGGCGAGGAGTCGCCGGCGTAGCGCCAGAGGTCCCCGAGCCAGCGGGTGAGGTAGGTGCCGCTGTTCTCGTACGCGTAGCTGCGCAGCTGCCCGATCAGGCCCACCGGGTCCGCGCCCTGCGCCAGCAGGTAGACCGCGCGGGCCATCAGGTCGGACGCGGCGAGTGCGGTGGGGTGTCCGTGGGTGAGGGCCGCCTGCAACTGGGCGGATCCGGCGCGCTGTTCGTCGCTCAGTCCGGGTACGAGTCCGATGGGTGCGACCCGCATGTTGGCGCCGCAGCCCTTGGAGCCGGTCTGGCTGGCCTCCTGCCAGACGCGGTCGCTGTCGAGCATCCGGCAGGCGGTCATGCAGGTGCGGCCGGGGGCGCGGTTGTTGTCGGGCGAGTGGTACCAGTCAACGAACTCCTCGCGCACCGGGCGCACCAGCCGCATCGGGGTGAGCAGCCCCCGGTCCATGGCGGACCGGATGCCGCGCCCCAGGGCGAGGGTCATCTGAGTGTCGTCGGTGACGAAGGCCGGGTTCGGCAGCCGCATCCGGCGCCACGGCCCGCACTTGGCGAGGATCGAGGGGACGTTGTTGAACTCGGTCGGGAATCCCAGCGCGTCGCCGAGCGCGAGCCCGGTCAGCGCGCCGGTGGCGGCCTGTTTGGTGATGGTCCTGGTCACGATCACGTGCTTCTTCCTTCCGGTCGCAGCAGTGGGGGGTGCAGGGCGGTCGCGGCGCCCGCCCGGTAGAGGGCGGCCGGCTTTCCCCGTCCGCCGGTACGGCGCGGTGGCCCCTGGGCTGCCTGGACGAAGCCGGGCGTGGTGAGGACCTTGCGCCTGAAGTTGGGCCGGTCCAGCTCGACGCCCCAGACCGTCTCGTACACCTGCTGGAGCTCTCCCAGGGTGAATTCGGACGGGCAGAACGCGGTGGCCAGGCAGGTGTATTCGAGTTTGGCGCCGATCCTGATCTGTGCGTCGGCGAGGATGCGGTCGTGGTCGAAGGCGAGCGCGCCGAGCTCTCCGGCGTCCCACCATCCGGCGCTGGCCGCGTCGCCGCCGCCGCGGGGTTCGGGCAGATCGGGGACGAGCGCGGCGTAGGCGACGGAGACCACCCGCATCCTCGGATCGCGGTCCGGTTCGCTGTACGTCGCGAGCTGTTCCAGGTGGAGGGCCGAGACGGTGTCCTCGCTCAGCCCGGTCTCCTCGGCCAGCTCCCGGCGGGCCGCGTCCTCTGCGGACTCGCGGGGCAGGACGAAGCCGCCGGGCAGCGCCCACCGGCCCTTGTACGGGTCCTCGCCCCGCTCGACGAGCAGGACGTGCAGCCGGGTGTCGCGGACCGTGAAGACGGCCAGGTCCACGGTGACGGCGAACGGTTCGAAGGCGTGCGGGTCGTAGCCCTCGGGTGCGGCGCCGCTCATCGCCGCTCCGGAAGGGGCTCGGCGAAGTGCCAGCCCCTGGCCAGCAGGGCGTCGACCGCCTCGACGGCCGTGGCCAGGCGCTCCTGGCGGCTTCCGGTGACTTCGATGAAGTTCCTTCCTGTCCGGGTGAGTTCGGATCGGAAACGGTCGGTCATCCGGGGCCGCAGCTCCTCGGCGTCGCGCAGCCCGTCGTCCTCGAAGGCGACGCCCTCGTGGTCGGTCAGCAGCCACAGGTGATGGGCTGCCCGGTCGGCCGTGCGCTCGACGAGCGGGTCGCGGCCGCCGACGTACCGCTCGTGCCGGACGGTGGTGGCGAAGGAGTCGGTGTCGCAGACGAGCACCGGGGATCCGGTACGGGCGGCCGCCTCCTCCCGGGCGTTCCGGGCCTCGGCCATCAGCGAGAAGCCGTCGGTCGTGAAGGCGACGTCCTCCCACTGGGCGCGGGGCCGGCGGGCGCGCAGCGCGGCCGGCTTCTGTTCGCTGAACTCGCGTCCGTACCCGGCGACGTACCCGGTGAGCGCCCAGACGCCGCCGCGCCTGCGGTACTGGGCGGCCAGTGCGCGGGCCAGGGTGGTGGTGCCGGTGGACTCGGCGCCCAGGACGACGACCCGGCGGGCCAGCGCGGCCCGGACCGGCGGTTCGAGGAAGTCCCAGTGGCCCGCCGGGTCCGCGCGCACGGCGGTGCCGGAGACCGGGAAGACCGTGCGGTCCGGGTCGACGGCGACGGCTTCCGCACCGAAGCGGCGGGCGAGCTCGTCCCCGTACGGCTCCGAGGTGAAGACGGCGTCCACCCGGTCGGGCACGGCCGCGGTGAAGACCGCCATGCGGGCGTCCCGGACCGCCGGGTCGTGGAGATCCATCCGGGTGTCGTCGACGGCGCCGGCCACCGTCACGTCCGGGTGCACCTCGCGCATCCAGGCGACCCGGTCCGCGAGCGGAACGGATTCCACCGAGGCGGCGCAGACCAGCACGGTCACCCGCTCGCAACGGTCCTGCGCGGTGCGGACGAGGTGGTGGTGACCGGCGTGCGGCGGGTAGAACCTGCCGAGCACCAGGCCGTGCGCGAAGCGTTTCATGCCGGGGCCTCCGTGAACTCCCGCTGCCGGACGGTGAGACCGCGCCGCCGGTCGCGCGGGCCGGCCGGGGCGCCCGGAGCCATCGCCAGGGGCTGCCGCAGCGGATCGAAGACCGGACCGAAGACGTTCGCGAGACTCACACCGCCCCCTTAATAGTCATTCTGACTATAAAGGTCGAACGCAGGTAGCAAAAGGCCCGCGGCCGGTTCCTGTCCGAAATTCGGAATCCAGGAACCGGCCGCGGGCCGTGCGCGGTGGAGCCGGGGTCTACAGACCGACCTCGCGCATCAGCATGCCCACTTCGGTGTTGGTGAGCCGGCGCAGCCAGCCCGACTTCTGGTCGCCCAGCGGGATCGGGCCGAACGACGTCCGCACGAGCCGCTCGACCGGGAAGCCGGCCTCGGCCAGCATCCGGCGGACGATGTGCTTGCGGCCCTCGTGGAGGGTCACCTCGACCAGGTAGTTCTTGCCGGTGTTCTCGACGACCCGGAAGTGGTCGGCGCGGGCGTACCCGTCCTCCAGCTGGATGCCGTCCTTGAGCCGCTTGCCCAGGTCGCGCGGGAGCGGGCCCTGGATGGCGGCCAGGTAGGTCTTCTTCACGCCGTACTTGGGGTGGGTGAGACGGTGGGCCAGCTCGCCGTGGTTGGTGAGCATGATGATGCCCTCGGTCTCGGTGTCCAGCCGGCCGACGTGGAAGAGCCGCGTCTCACGGTTGGTGACGTAGTCGCCGAGGCACTGGCGCCCGTCCGGGTCCTCCATCGAGGAGACGACACCGGCCGGCTTGTTCAGCGCGAAGAACAGGTACGACTGGGTGGCGACCGTCAGGCCGTCGACCTTGATCTCGTCGTGGTGGACGTCGACGCGCATGCCCTGCTCGACGACGATCTCGCCGTTCACCTCGACGCGGGACTGCTCGATCAGCTCCTCGCACGCGCGGCGCGAGCCCATGCCCGCCCTGGCGAGGACCTTCTGCAGCCGCTCGCCCTCCTGCTCGGCGCCGGGGTGCGTCTTGGGCGTGCTGATCTCGGGCTTGTTCGCGTACCGGTCACGGTTGCGCTGCTCGATCTTGGCGTCGAGCTCGCGCGGGCGGGCGGGGGCGCCGTACGGGGCACGCCGGCCGCTGCTCTTCGAGCCGCCGGAGGCCGCCTTCGGGCCGCCCTTGGCGCCGCCGCGGGCCGCCGCGCCGCGGCCCTTGCGGGTGCCGCCGTCGCCGCCCGGCTTGTCGTTGCCCACGTCGTAGCGGCGCTCCTCGGGGCGGGGCCGGCGGGGGCGCTGCTCCTGCTTGTCGTCGCGCTCTGAGCCGGAGACCCGGGGGTTCGGGTTGGTGTTCCGGCCGGTGCCGATGTTGTTCCGGGCACCGCTCCGGCCCGCGCCGCCGCCGCTCCTGGAGCCGCCGCCGCTCCGGCCCGCGCCTCCGCCGGCGCCGCCGCTCCTGGAGCCGCCGCTGCCGCTTCCGCTGTTCCTGCCACTGCTTCGCATCAAAATTCCGTCTTGTCGTCTGCGTGAGTATCCGGGGTGTCCGGTGCGTCCGGATCGAACGACGGCACACCCTCTAGCGTCTCAGCCTCGATCGCGTCCGCCTCCGGTAGGAAGGGCGCGAGCTCCGGGAGCTCGTCCAGGCCACGCAGGCCCATTCGCTCCAGAAAGTAGTTCGTCGTCCTGTACAGGATCGCACCTGTTTCGGGTTCCGCGCCCGCTTCCTCGACCAGGCCCCTCTGGAGGAGGGTCCGCATGACCCCGTCACAGTTCACGCCGCGCACCGCGGAGACCCTGGAACGGCTCACCGGCTGCCGGTACGCGACGACCGCGAGGGTCTCCAGCGCCGCCTGGGTGAGACGGGCGTGCTGGCCGTCCAGGACGAAGCCCTCGACCGCCGCCGCGTACCTGGGCCGGGTATAGAACCGCCAGCCTCCCGCGACCAGCCTCAGGTCGAAGCCGCGGCGCTGCACGGTGTACTCGTCGGCCAGCTCCCGCAGCGCGTCCGCGACGGCCCGCCGGGGCCGCTCCAGCACCTTGGCCAGGTGCTCCTCGGTGGCGGGCTCGTCGACGACCATCAGCACGGCCTCCAGGGCGGGCTTCAGATCGAGGCCCGCGACAGCCGGTCCGGTGACGTCCTGCTCACTCATGCCTTCACGTCCTGCCGCTCGTCCCGCATGTCCGGTGCCTCCTGGTCGAACTCGTCCGTGACGACCGGCTCGGCCCCTTGCTCCCCGGCCCAGCGCACCATCAGCTCCCCCAGCGCCTCTTCCTGGTCCAGGACGACGGCCTTCTCCCGGTAGAGCTCCAGCAGCGCCAGGAACCGGGCGACGACGGTGAGCGTGTCCGGGGCATCCCCGGCCAGCTCCCGGAAGCTCATCTCCCCCGCCTCCCGGAGCCGGGCCATCACGATCCCGGCCTGCTCCCGCACGCTGACCAGCGGGGCGTGGATGTGGTCGACGTATACCTGCGGCCGGGGCCTGGGCTGCATCGCCTTCACGGCCAGCTTCGCGAAGCCCTCGGCCCCGATGCTGATCACCACGTCGGGCAGCAGCTCCGCGTGGTGCGGTTCCAGCCCGACGGTACGGGGGAAGCGGCGGCCCTCCGATTCGAGCCGCTCGCTGAAGATCTCCGCGATGCGCTTGTACGCGCGGTACTGCAGCAGCCTCGCGAAGAGCAGGTCCCTGGCTTCCAGCAACGCCAGGTCCCCTTCGTCCTCCACCTCCGCAGCGGGCAGCAGCCGGGCCGCCTTGAGGTCCAGGAGGGTCGCCGCGACGACAAGGAACTCGGTGGTCTGGTCCAGGTCCCAGTCAGGGCCCATGGCCCTGATGTGGACCATGAACTCGTCGGTGACCTTGGACAGGGCCACCTCGGTCACGTCCAGCTTGTGCTTGGAGATGAGCTGCAGCAGCAGATCGAACGGCCCCTCGAAGTTCGCCAGCCGCACGGTGAACCGACCGTCCTCGGCATCCGGAACGGGCGCGGGGACGGGGACGGGATCAGGCTCCGGTACGGGAACAGGCGCGGGTTCGGGGTCCGGTACGGGAACAGGCGCAGGTTCGGGGTCCGGTACGGGAACAGGCGCCGGATCAGGCTCCGGTACGGGAACAGGCGCGGGTTCGGGGACAGGCACCGGTACGGGCCCGCCGCCCGGCCCGCGGCCCAGCGGGCGGCGGGAGGTGCGGGCGGGCTCGTCGGGTGAGGGCATGGGGATCCAGGGTGCGGCGGGACACGGGGCGGGCGGACGGCGGCCCGCCCTCCGGGGCAGGCTACCGGCGCCGGGCCCGTCAGCGGCCGCGCAGCCGCCGTACGAGGATGCTCGCGTCGCCCCGGGACTCCAGGTCGGCCAGGACGACGGCGACCGCCTCACGGACGATCCTGCCCCGGTCGATGGCCAGCCCGTGCTCGCCGCGCAGCACCAGCCGAGCGTGTTCGAGGTCCATCAGCTCCTCGGCGGAGACGTAGACCGTGATCTTCTCGTCGTGGCGCTCCCGGCCGCTGGGCCGCCGGTTCGCGCCGCGCCCGCCACCGCGTCTGCGCTGCTGCTGGACCACGGGCGCCGGAACCGGCTCCTGCGAGGAGGGCGGCTGCGGACGGCGCCCGGCCTGTGCGGCCACCGCCATCCGGTCGTTCTCACCGCCGCGGCTGCGCGAATCGCCCGCGTCGGCCCTGGCCGCCGAGTGCTCCTCCGGTGCGGCGGGGGCGGCCGGGGCCTCGGAGCCCGTCGCCGGGGCGTCGGCCCCGGGGTCGCTCTCGCCGCCGGCCGGGGCGGGTACCCGGGCGGCCTCGCCGTTCGCCTTGCGCCGTCGTTCGGCGGGGGACGAGGACTGCAGGCCCATCCCCCCGGTGGTACGGAACAGTTCGTCGGCCCCCGGCAGACTCACTCGGCGTGACACCGGGCGAGCACCTCCCTGGCGAGCTGGCGATAGGCGGCGGCACCGACCGAGTTGGACGCGTACGTGGTGATGGGCTCGCCGGCGACCGTGGTCTCCGGGAAGCGGACCGTACGCCCGATGACCGTGTGGTAGACGTGATCGTCGAAGGCCTCGACGACGCGCGCGAGGACCTCGCGGCTGTGCACCGTACGGGAGTCGTACATGGTGGCGAGGATGCCGTCGAGCTCCAGCTCGGGGTTGAGCCGCTCCTGGACCTTCTCGATGGTCTCGGTGAGCAGCGCCACACCTCGGAGTGCGAAGAACTCGCATTCGAGCGGCACTATCACCTTGTGCGCGGCGGTCAGGGCGTTCACGGTGAGCAGGCCGAGCGAGGGCTGGCAGTCGATCACGATGTAGTCGTAGTCGGCCATCAGCGGCTTCAGGGCGCGCTGCAGGGTGGATTCCCGGGCCACCTCGCTGACCAGCTGGACCTCGGCGGCCGACAGGTCGATGTTGCTCGGCAGCAGGTCCATGTTGGGCACGGCGGTCTTGAGGAGGACCTCGTCGGCCGCCATACCCCGCTCCATGAGCAGGTTGTAGACGGTGAGGTCGAGCTCCATCGGGTTCACGCCGAGACCGACCGACAGGGCTCCCTGCGGGTCGAAGTCGACGAGCAGGACCCGCCGCCCGTACTCCGCGAGCGCGGCACCCAGGTTGATGGTCGACGTGGTCTTGCCGACGCCGCCCTTCTGGTTGCACATCGCGATGATCTTGGCGGGGCCGTGATCGGTCAGCGGGCCCGGGATCGGGAAGTACGGCAGGGGCCGGCCGGTCGGGCCGACCCGCTCGCGGCGCTGCCGGGCGGCGTCGGGCGCGAGAGTGGCCGCGTACTCCGGATCGGGCTCGTACTCGGCGTCGGGGTCGTAGAAGCGCCCCTGGGGCGCCTCGTCGAAGTCGGCGAAGTGGGCGGTGTCCCGGCCACTCTCGTTGCCGGCCATGGCGTTCACGTGTAGGCCGTCCATCATCTGGGGGGCTGTCGTCATGTGCTGGTGGGTGGCGAAGGTGCGGACAGCGACGGAGCCGACAGCCTCCAGCCCGTTCGGGCTCTGGCCCCGTGCAGGCATCCCTGGTTGAACACCCCCGGGAGTAAATGTCGACTCATTCACAAGTCGTCTTACCTCCTTGGACGTGACCAGGAAACTTATCGATAGGTCAGCGTGGCACCATGCCGACGATTGGCGACTCTATGGCGTGTCACCGGTTCGCAGCAACACAATCCGCCGGACCCGGCCCGATGTGTCGGCAATCGAACACCCCGCTGTCAAGGGCGCGCAGCCCTCCGGGCGTACTTTTCGCGGGTGCACGAATCGGTTAAAGGGTTACGTTCGAGGCGAGTTGCACGGGGTCCGGCAGGGGCCCGGCATGCGTCCGGCCGGACCTTGCTCGGCAAGGTCCGGCCGGGTGCGCGAGGTTGACGGGAGGGGTTGACCCTCAGCCGAGAAGCGTGCTCAGTTCGACGTGGTCGAGGCCGTGCGCTTCCGCCACCTCACGGTAAACGACCTGCCCGTCATGGGTGTTGAGCCCCTTGGCGAGCGCGGCGTCACGGCGCAGCGCCTCGGCCCAGCCCCGGTTCGCGAGCTCCACGATGTAGGGCAGCGTCGCGTTGGTGAGGGCGTACGTGGAGGTGTTCGGCACCGCGCCGGGCATGTTGGCGACGCAGTAGAAGACCGAGTCGTGAACCATGAAGGTCGGCTCGGCGTGCGTCGTCGGGTGGGAGTCCTCGAAGCAGCCACCCTGATCAATTGCAATGTCGACAAGTACACTTCCGGGCTTCATCTTGGCGACGAGCTCGTTGGTGACCAGCTTCGGGGCCTTCGCGCCGGGGATGAGCACGGCGCCGACGACCAGGTCCGCCTCGACGACGGCCTTCTCCAGCTCGAAGGCGTTGGAGACGACCGTCTGCACCTTGGTGCCGAAGATCCGGTCGGCCTCGCGGAGCTTGTTGATGTCCTTGTCGAGCAGCGTGACGTGGAAGCCGAGGCCGACGGCGATCTGGGTGGCGTTCCAGCCGGAGACGCCGCCGCCGATGATGACGGCCCGCCCGGCCGCCGTACCCGGGACGCCGCCGGGCAGCACACCGCGGCCGCCGACCGAGCGCATCAGGTGGTACGCGCCGACCTGCGGGGCCAGCCGGCCCGCGACCTCGGACATCGGGGCGAGCAGCGGCAGCGCGCGGTTCGCGGTCTCGACGGTCTCGTAGGCGATGGCGGTGGTGCCGGACTCCAGCAGCGCGTCCGTGCAGGCGCGGGAGGCGGCGAGGTGGAGGTAGGTGAAGAGGGTCTGGCCCTTGCGGAGGCGGTGGTACTCCTCCGCGACCGGCTCCTTGACCTTCAGCAGCAGGTCGGCGGTGGCCCAGACCTCGTCGGCGGTGGGCAGTATCCGCGCCCCGGCCGCGACGTACTCCGCGTCCGTGATGGACGAGCCGGCACCGGCGCTCTCCTCGACGACGACCTGGTGGCCGTGGCGGACGAGCTCGTGCACACCGGCAGGCGTGATCGCCACGCGGAACTCGTTGTTCTTGACTTCGCGGGGGATGCCGACCTTCACGTCGATCACGGTCCTTGACTCAGAGGGGTTATCCGGGCATAGCGATACATACCCGGATAGACGCAGTGTAAATGGAGACACCGCGAACACCCGCGGCAAAGCCAGTCTAATGAAGGGCTTCCCGCTGTCTAGCCTTACAAAGCATTAATTTTCCGTCGCCGTACTACGGATTTCGTAGGCTGCACTCTCCTCACCCAGCAATCTGTCGGCTGTACCCCGGTGCAGCCCCGCGGCCGCGGGGTCACCGAGCCGGTCCAGCGTGTCGGCCAGCCGCAGCTCAAGGGCGGCCTGCAGCCGTACGTCCTTGGCCTGCCGCGCCCACTGCACGGCCTCCCGGCACGTCTGCAACGACTCCTGCGGACGGCCCGCGTACTCCTGGACCCGGGCCACCTCGCTGAGCGCCCGCGCCTGGGCGGGCAGGTCACCGAGCCTGCGGTAGCCGGCCGCCGCGGCGCGCCAGTTCCGCAGCGCCTCGCCGTACCGCCCGGCGTAGGTGTGGACCGTGCCCAGGCGCCCGTACAGCCGTGCCTCGTCGGCCTTCTCGCCCTGGGTGAGCCGCTGCGCGAGCGCCCGGCCGTACCAGTCCGAGGCCCGGTGAAAGTCGCCCAGCTCCGCGTAGGCGCCGCCCACGGATTCCATCGCGCGCCCGGTGGCGTACGGGTCCTTCGCCGCCCGTCCGGCATCCAGCGCGGCCCGGTAGCGGGCCAGCGCCTCCCGGGTCCGGCCGGTCCCGGCGTCCAGGTCCGCGAGGTTGAGCAGGGCGGCCGCCCGCTCGCGCGGCAGCTCGCGGCGCTCCGCGACGGCCAGCACCAGACCGTGCAGTCCGTACAGCTCGGGCGCGGCCGCCTCCGTGCCCTCGTGCACCGCGAGCGCCCGCACCAGTGCGGCCACCAACCGCCGTGCCAGCGTGTCGAGTTCGCCGTCCTTCACGGCGATCCGGGCGGAGGCGAGCAGAGCCGGACGGCGGATCCGCAGCCATTCGGCGGCGGCCTCCGGGCCGGGGAAGCGCAGGGTGCGCGGCAGTCCGGCGAGTCTGCGCCGGGCCGGTGAGCCCTCGGGCTCTGTGACCGCGCGGCAGGACTGGAGCAGGCGCACGGTCCGCTCCAGCATCCTCGCCCGCGCGAGCTGGATCTCGGCCGCACGGTCCCGGTCCTCCAGCAGCGCCCGCAGCAACGGAGCCAGGCAGCCGGGCACCTCGTACTGCGGCCGGTCGGCCCCATTGCCGCGCAGCACCCCCAGGCGCACGAAGTCGTCGAGCGTGGTCTGGGCGGCGGAGACGGAGCAGCCGGCCAGCGCGGACGCGGTGTGGGCGTCGGCGAGTCCGGCGGGGGCCAGCGAGAGCAGTCGCAGTATCCGGGCGGCGGCCGGCGGCAGCGAGTCGTGGATCAGCCGGAAGGCGCGGGCCAGCGGGCGGGCGCCGGTGGGCAGTTCGGCGTCGTCGGGAAGTTCCCGCAGCTGCTTGGTGACGTCCGCCACAGAGGCGGTCGGGTGCGCGGCCAGCCAGCCCCCGACCATCACGAGCGCGGCGGGCTGGCCACCGCACTCCTCGGCCAGCGTCTCGGCGGTCCGCGGGTCGACGGTGATGCGGACCTGCCCGATGGTGCGGGCGAGCAGCTGGACCGCGGGGCCCGCCTCCAGTCCGCCGACGGTGCAGGGCCGGACGCCGGGGAGACCGGTCAGCGGGCCCTGCGCGGTGGCGACGACCAGGCAGTCCGGGTTGTCCGGGAGCAGCGGGTCGACCTGTTCGGCATCCGGCGCGTCGTCGATCAGCAGCAGGACCCGGCGTACGGCGAGGGCTTCGCGGACCATTTCGGACAGCTCGTCCTCGTCCGCGCCGGGTGGTCCCACCACGTCGAGCTGGCCGAGGAGGTCCCGGGCGGCGCGTTCGGTGGGGACCGGGGCTCCGCCGGGTTCGGTGAGCCGGACGCGGAGCAGGCCGTCGGGGTAGTCGCCGGTGCCGAGCAGTCGCCGGGTGAGCTCGCCGGCCAGCGCGGTGCGGCCGGAGCCGGGGCGTCCGGCGATCAGCAGGACCCGGGCCCGGACGCTCTTGCGACCGGCCATGGTGTCCAGTCCGGCCCGTTCGATGTCGGCCCGGAGTTCCTTCAACTCGCGCTCGCGCCCGAAGAATTGGGATGGCCCGTCGGTGGCCGGCCCCTCGGTCCCCGCTGCCTCGGCCGGGTCGCTGGTGTCCACCGCCTGATCCGTCACGGGCCACGCTCCACTTCGCTGCACGCGTCGCCCGCCGGGACTCCGGTCAGGGCATTCCGAGCGTAGTTCAGGCGGGTGGGCGAATCCGGTGGAGCGCGGCGGACGGGTCCCCCGATCGGATCAGCGTTTTTTCCGACTGGGGGACGTTCCGGTTGTCCGACGGGCCGTCAGGCCTCGAACGGCCGGGCGGGCCAGGGCGCCTCCGCGGGCCGCAGCGATTCGACCCCGTCGCCCGCGAGCACCGCGGCGAGCGAGAGCGCCCCCACCACCAGGCAGCTGTTGTGCAGGTCCCCGGCGATCACACCGCGTACGAGGTCCTGGAGCGGCACCCGGGCCAGCTCCATGTCGGCCTCCTCCTCCGCGACCTCGAAACGCTCGCCGTCCGCCTCGGAGATGTCGCGGGCGAGGAAGATCCGTACGGCTTCGTCACAGCCGCCGGGCGTGGTGTAGACGTCGGTCAGCACCCGCCAGTCCTCGGCCTTGACGTACGCCTCCTCGTACAGCTCGCGCTGCGCGGCGTGCAGCGGGTTCTCGCCGGGGACGTCGAGCAGTCCGGCCGGGATCTCCCACAGCTTGTGGCGCACCGGGTGGCGGTACTGGCGCAGCACCAGGACGCGGCCCTCGTCGTCGAGTGCGAGCACGGCGACCGAACCCGGGTGGACCTGGTAGTCGCGGCCGTGGACGGATCCGTCGGGCATCACCACCTGGTCGGTGCGGACGCTGGTCTTGTTGCCCCGGAACGGGGTCTCGGTCGCGGTGACCGGCCATTCCTCGGGCGTGTCCTGGAAACCCATCTACGTCCTCCCACAAAAAACAGTGACCGGGGTACACGTCCTCGAAGGACGCGTACCCCGGTCAACCGTAACGCCTGCGGGGGTGCCGTTACTTGCTCGGCGTGGCTTCCGGTGTGCTGCCCGTCCTGCGCGCGACGGCCGCCTTCACCAGGCCCGCGAACAGGGGGTGCGGGCGGGTCGGGCGGGAGCGGAGCTCCGGGTGCGCCTGGGTGGCGACCAGGTAGGGGTGGACCTCGCGCGGGTACTCGACGTACTCGACGAGCTTGTTGTCCGGGGAGGTGCCGGAGAAGACCAGACCGGCCTTCTTCTCCAGCTCGGCGCGGTAGGTGTTGTTGACCTCGTAGCGGTGGCGGTGGCGCTCCTCGACGTACGGCTGGCCGTCGTACGCCTCACGGACCAGCGAGCCCTCTGCGAGCTTCGCCGGGTAGAGGCCGAGCCGCATGGTGCCGCCGAGGTCGCCCGCGCCCTCGACGAACGCCAGCTGCTCCTCCATCGTCGAGATGACGGGGTGGGCGGTGGCGGCGTCGAACTCGGTGGAGTTGGCGTCGGGGATCTCCGCGAGGTTGCGCGCGGCCTCGATCACGATGCACTGGAGACCGAGGCAGAGTCCGAGCAGCGGCACCTTGTTCTCACGGGCGTACTGGATGGCGCCGACCTTGCCGATCACACCGCGCTCGCCGAAGCCGCCGGGGATGCAGATGGCGTCGACGTCACCGAGCTGCTTCCTGGCGCCCGCCGGGGTCTTGCAGTCGTCGGAGGCGACCCACTTGACCTTGACGCGGGCCTTGTTGGCGAAGCCGCCGGCCCGGATGGCCTCGGTGACCGAGAGGTAGGCGTCGGGCAGGTCGATGTACTTGCCGACCAGGGCGACGGTGACCTCGTGGTCGGGGTTGTGGACGCGGTCCAGCAGATCCCCCCAGGTCGTCCAGTCGACGTCCCGGAACGGCAGGTCGAGCTTGCGCACGACGTAGGCGTCCAGGCCCTCGGAGTGCAGCACCTTGGGGATGTCGTAGATCGACTTGGCGTCCGGGCAGGCCACCACGGCGGACTCGTCGACGTCGCACATCAGCGAGATCTTGCGCTTGATCGCGGTCGGCACCTCGCGGTCGGCCCGCAGCACGATCGCGTCCGGCTGGATACCGATGTTGCGCAGCGCCGCCACCGAGTGCTGGGTCGGCTTGGTCTTCAGTTCGCCGGACGGGCCGATGTAGGGCAGCAGCGAGATGTGCACGACGAAGACGTTGTCCCGGCCCACCTCGTGGCGGACCTGGCGGACGGTCTCCAGGAACGGCAGCGACTCGATGTCGCCGACCGTGCCGCCGACCTCGGTGATGACGACGTCCACGTCGTCGGTGGCCATTCGGCGGATGCGGTGCTTGATCTCGTTGGTGATGTGCGGGATGACCTGCACGGTGTCACCGAGGTATTCGCCCCGCCGCTCCTTGGCGATGACCTGCGAGTACACCTGGCCTGTAGTGACGTTGGCGGAGCCGTCCAAGTCGACGTCGAGGAAGCGCTCGTAGTGTCCGATGTCCAGGTCGGTCTCGGCGCCGTCGTTGGTGACGAACACCTCACCGTGCTGGAAGGGGTTCATCGTGCCCGGGTCGACGTTCAGGTACGGGTCGAGCTTCTGCATGGTGACCCGAAGGCCGCGCGCCTTGAGCAGGGCACCGAGGCTGGAGGCAGTCAGACCCTTGCCGAGGGAAGAGGCGACACCCCCGGTGACGAAGATGTGCTTGGTCGTCGTGGATGTGGGCTGCATAGCCAAAGGGGGCTCCCGTGGTCGCGATCGTGAGGTGCGTACCGGCTTTGCCGTCCGGAGATTCCGGAGGCGCCGTCGCTGCGGTTCGGGGGCCTCGTCTGCTGTTGCCAGACGACCACCGGTCCACGGGCTACCAGGGTATCAGCGACCGGGGGAGCCTGCTTCCGGCCACTCCCGGCACAGTCGGCACACACGATCCACGCATGTCCCTCACGCCCCACCCGTTCGGCTCATCTCTCTTGCCGGGACCGTCGCGCGGATCACCCAGGTGCGTCGTATCCTGCTCGGACACTCGCTCCGGGCGAGGTATGGACGCGCAGATTCCCCCACCTCTACCCCTAGCAACGACCTCTTGACCCGCAGTAAGCGCCCTACGGGGCGACATGGCCGTTCGACTGGAGATGCACGTGGCCGGGCGCATCGAGGATTACGCACTCATCGGAGACATGCAGACCGCCGCCCTGGTCTGCCGGGACGGTACAGCCGACTGGCTGTGCCTGCCCCGCTTCGATTCACACGCCGTGTTCGCGGGCCTTCTGGGCACGGAGGAGCACGGCTTCTGGCGCCTCGGGCCCCGCACCGAGGGCGAGGAACCGCCCCAGGCCGACCGCCGCCGCTATCGCGGGGACTCACTGATCCTGGAATCGGAGTGGGACACCCCGCGCGGCACGGTCCGGGTGACCGATTTCATGCCGCCGCGTGACGGCGCCCCGCAGCTGATCAGGATCGTGGAGGGCGTCAGCGGCCGGGTGCCGATGCGCTCGGAGCTGCGCATGCGGTTCAGCTACGGGCGGGTCACCCCGTGGGTGCACAAGGTGGACGGCCGCACGGTCGCCGTCGCCGGCCCCGACTCGGTCTGGCTGGACACCACGGCCGAGACCTTCGGCGAGAACCTCACGACGTACGCGGACTTCACCGTCGCCCCGGGCGACCGGATCGCGTTCACGATCAGCTGGCAGCCCTCGCACCGCGAACCGCCCGCGCTCCCGGACCCCGAGGGTTCGCTGGAGGCGACCGCGGACTTCTGGCGCGAGTGGGTCGAGCAGTGTACGTACCACGGCCCCTACCGCGAGGCCGTGGTCCGCTCGCTGATCACCCTCAAGGCGCTGACCTACGCCCCGACCGGCGGCATCGTCGCGGCGCCCACCACCTCGCTGCCCGAGGACATCGGCGGCTCCCGCAACTGGGACTACCGCTACACCTGGCTGCGCGACGCCGCGATCACGCTGTCCTCGCTGCTGCGCACCGGCTACCGCGAGGAGGCCCGCGCCTGGCGCGAGTGGCTGCTCAGGGCGGTCGCGGGCGACCCCGAGAACCTGCAGATCATGTACGGGATCGCGGGCGAGCGGGAGCTGGGCGAGGCCGAGCTGGAGTGGCTGCCGGGTTACGAGAACTCGGGCCCGGTCCGGGTCGGCAACGGCGCCGCGGGCCAGCTCCAGCTGGACGTGTACGGCGAGGTCACCGAGGCGCTGCACCTCGCGCACATGACCGGGCTGACCCGCAACGACTACGCCACCGGCCTCCAGCTCAAGCTGATCGAGTACCTGGAGAAGCACTGGGAGGAGCCGGACGAGGGCATCTGGGAGGTGCGCGGGCCGCGCCGCCACTTCGTGCACTCCAAGGTGATGGCCTGGGTGGCGGTCGACCGGACGATCAAACTGATCGAGGCCGGGGACGCGGAGGGGCCGCTGGAGAAGTGGCGCGAGCTGCGCGACGACATCCACCGCGACGTCTGCGAACGCGGCTACGACAAGGAGCGCAACACCTTCACCCAGTCCTACGGCTCGAAGGAGCTGGACGCCTCCCTGCTGCTGATCCCCCAGATGGGATTCCTGCCGCCCGACGACAAGCGGGTCATCGGCACGATCGAGGCGATCCAGCGGGAGCTGTCCACGGAGGACGGCTTCGTGCTCCGCTACCCCACCACGGGCGGGGACGCCGGTGTGGACGGTCTGGAGGGCGACGAGGGCGCATTCCTGGCGTGCTCGTTCTGGCTGGCCGACGACCTGGCGATGATCGGCCGGGTCGACGAGGCCCGCCAGCTCTTCGAACGGCTGCTGTCCCTGCGCAACGACCTGGGCCTGCTGGCCGAGGAGTGGGACTCCCGGCTGCAGCGCCAGGTGGGGAACTTCCCGCAGGCCTTCAGCCATGTGCCGCTGATCGACACGGCGCTCCGGCTGACGGCGAGCGGGGCGTACGTGGGCTGACGGACCGGATCGCGGCGGGCCGCCTTCGGTGGCTCGCCGCACCGGTCCCGTTCAGCCGCCCGTGACGACCGGACGGTTCTCCGAGGGCAGTCCCCATTCGCTCCAGGAGCCGTCGTAGACCGCGGACTCCCCGTGGCCGGCCAGGGCGGCAGCCAGCGCGGGCACACAGGCGGTGACGCCCGATCCGCAGCTGAACAGCAGCCGGCTCCGGCCCGGGGCGAGCGCGTCGAACAGGGCCCGCAGCTCGGCCGCCGAGCGCATCCGGCCCTCGCGCTGGACCTCGGTGAACGGCAGGTTCACCGCCCCGGGCATATGGCCGCCGCGCAGCCCCGGGCGTGGTTCCGGCGCCGTGCCGCCGAAGCGCCCCCGGGACCGGGCGTCGAACACGACGGCCGCCGGATCGGTGAGCGCGGCCGCCACCTCGTCGACGTCCACGAACATCCCGGGGCGCGGCACGGCCGTGAAGTCCCCCCGCGCCGGGAGGCCGTCGGCGGCGCCTTCCCGGGTCGGCAGTCCGGCGGCCCTCCAGCCGGGCAGCCCGCCGTCGAGCACCGCGACCCGGTCGAGGCCCATCGCCCGGAGCATCCACCAGGCCCGTGCGGCGGAGTAGAGCCCCACCGCGTCGTAGACCACGACCGTGTCGCCGTCGTGGAGGCCGAGCGCGCGCATCTCCTCGGTGAACCGGGCCGCTCCGGGCATGGTGTGCGGCAGCGGTCCGCCGGGCTCTGACAGGGCGCCGTCGAGGTCGAAGGCGCGGGCCCCGGGGATCCGTACGGGGGCTTCCCGGTGGGCGCCGACCGAGGCGTCGAAGACCCGCAGTCCGGACCGGCCGAGCCGGGCGGCGAGCCAGTCGGGGCCCACGAGCGGGCCGGGCGGGCCGTCCTCGTACGCAGGTGCCGCTTCGTCCATGGGTGGGTCCTCCCCCGTGCCGGTGCCGAAGGGTCAAGATCGCAGCGGGGCCCCGGACTGTCAACGGCCCGCCGCCCCGGCGGTGCCTCCGGCGCTCCGGGCCGGTACCTTCCTGACCAGGGCGTCGGCAAGTGTGCGCGCCCGGTCCGACCGAAGCGAAGCGCGAGGCACGAGTCGATGGAGACCCAAGGCGGTATCACCGTGCAGCGTGCCCTGGAACTCCCCGGGCTGCGCGGCGGGCTCCCCGAGGTGGTGTCCGGCGCCGACCGGCTCAGCCGCACGGTGCGCTGGGTGCACGCGGGCGAGGTCCCCAACATCGCCTCGCTGCTCAAGGGCGGCGAACTGCTCCTCACCACCGGCCTGGGGCTCGGCACCCGCCCGGCCGAGCAGCGCGCGTTCGTCCGCAGGCTCGCGGAACGGGGCATCGCCGCCCTGGTGGTGGAGCTCGGTCCGCGGTTCAGCAGGCTGCCCGCCTCGATAGTCGACGCCGCCCGCGCCGCCGGGCTGCCGCTGGTCCAGCTGCACCGCGAGGTGCCGTTCGTGACGGTGACCGAGGAGGTCCACACCGAGATCGTCAACGGTCACTACGCGCTGCTCCAGCAGGCGGAGGAGGTCCACCGGCGCTGTACCCATGCGCTGCTCGGCGGCGGCGGGGTACCTCAGGTGCTGGGCATCCTGGCGGACTTCACGGCCAACCCGGTGTTCCTGGAGACGGCCGACGGCCAGCTCCTGTACGCGGCCGGCACCGAGTCGGGCCCGGTCTCCGCCGATCCGCTCCAGGTCTGGGACGGGATGCGCGGCGGCCGGGCGGCCCGGGAGTCGCCGCCCGTCGGCGCGGTGCTGGCGGATGTGCCGGGCGGCGGTCCCGGGACCGGTTCGGTACGGGCCAGGCTGGTGCTGCTGGCCGTGGACGGTCCGCTGGTGACGGTGCACCGGATGGCGGCGGAGCGCGCGGCGGGCCTGCTCGCCGTGGTGCTGATGCAGGCACGTCAGGAGGAGGAGCTCGCGGCGCGCGGCCGGGGTGACTTCCTGACCGATCTGGCGGAGGGCCGGATCGCCCCGGAGGACGCCCCGGCCCAGGCCCGGGTGCTCGGCTTCAAGCCGGGCGAGATGCCGCTGCTGCCCGTGGTGATGCGGCTGGCCCCCGAGCTGTCCCCGTCCGGCAATTGGGCGCTGCTGGCCCGCGCGGTCCTGGAGGAGCTGTCCTCCGTGGGGGTGCCGGTGCTGCTCGGGGTGCGGCCGGTGGAGGGCCGGGTGCCGCTGCTGCTGGCGCTGCGGACGGAGACGGAGCGTACGGCGGTGGCCGACCGGGTCGCCGCGGCGCTGCGGGCAGGGGTGGAGCGCGCCGGCCTTGAGCGGGCGGGTTCCCATCCCCCGGTCGTGGTGGTCGGGGTGGCGGGCAGCTGGGCGACGGCCGGCGCGGGGCTCCGGCACGCGGCGGAGACGGCCACGGCGGCGCAGGGGCTCGACGACCGGCCCTGGTACGACGCCCGGCGCCTCGATATCGATCTGCTGCTCTGGCGACTGCGGGACCACCCGGATCTGGCGGCGTTCGTCGAGCGGGCGATCGGCCCGCTGCGCGACCACGACCGCACCTCGCGCCCACCGCTGCTGCCCACCCTGGAGACCTATCTCGCGCACGCGGGCCGCAAGGCGGAGACCGCGCGTGAGCTGCATCTGAACCGTCAGACGCTCTACAACCGGCTCGCTCGTATCGGTGAACTTCTCGGCACCGATCTGGACGATCCGCAGGCCGTCCTGGCCCTGAGCCTGGCCCTGCGCGCCCGCCGCCACACGGTCTGAGATCCGGACCGCCCGCACCCGCCGCAACACGGCCCGAGGACCGGCCCGCACGCCACCGGCTCAGCGGTTCCGGCCCGCACGCCAGCGGCTCGGCTGTTCCGGCCCGCACTCCACCGGCTCAACGGTTCCGGGCCACCGCCAGCGGCTGTGCCAACTCGTCGTACACGCTCAGCACTTGGGCGATCGTGTCGTCCTCGGTCGGCCAGCTCGCCGCCTGCGCGATCCCCGCGGCGGCCAGCCGATCCCGTTCGGCCGGATCCCCGAGCAGCCGGGCCACCGCGCGGGCGAGCGCCTCCGCGTTCCCGTACGGCACGAGTTCTGCGGCCTCGCCCACGAGTTCGGGCACTCCGCCGACCGAGGTGGCCACCAGCGGTACGCCGATCCGCAGCGCGTCCTGGGCCAGCAGCGAGCGGGCCTCCCAGCGGCTGGGCAGCACGGCCAGGTCGGCGGCGGCCAGCAGCTCGGTGACATCGGTCCGGCTGCCGATCAGCGCGACGGGCAGGTCCTCGGCCTTGATCCGGCGCTGCAACGCCGCCCGCTCCCGCCCCTCACCCGCGATGACCAGCAGGGGTACGGTGTCGAGCCGCCGCCACGCGCGCGCCGCGTCGAGCAGCGTGCCGAACCCGTGGTGCGGCACCAGGCTGCCGACCGCCACGATCAACGGCCGCTCCACGGCGCCGAGTTCGGCACGCACCTTGTCACCGGACGGGGCGGCGGGGAGCAGCGGCGGCGGGGTGGCGACGGCTGCGAGCCGCGCGTCGCGCGCGCCGCGCTGCCTGGCCCGGTCGACCAGGTCGGAGGAGGCGCCGAGCACAACGGCCGCCGCGCGGGCGGCCCTTCGCTCCAGCAGGTGCAGCAGCCTGCGGCGGGCTCCCTCGGCGTGGGAGCGGGTGTGCCAGGTGACGACCAGCGGGACGCGGCGGCCGCCGAGCGCCAGGGCGGCCCGTACGGCGGCGTTGAGGCCGTGCGCGTGGACCACGTCGGCGCCCGCGCAGGCACCGCGCAACGCGGCGACGGCTGCGGGGTCGCCGCGCCTGGGCACGGGCGCGAAGTGCGCCCCGGTCGCGGCGAAGTCGTAGGCGCGGTCCAGCCCTGCGGGCGCGCAGACCGTGACCTGCACGCCTCGCGCGACCAGTCCGGCGGCCAGCGAGCCGACATGGGCGCTGCTTCCCGCACTGCCTCCGCCCAGTACTTGGACCGTACGCAGCTGTGACACGTTGAATGGCTCCCGGGGCTGCCGAGTCGGCGGTGTGTACACCGCCAAGGATGCCAGTCCGTACGCACGTTCCGGCACGACCGGACCGTAACTCCGGTGCGCACCGCAACAAACCGGGCGTGGCGTACCACTCGCACGGGTGAAGATCGCGGGGCCGCGGCGCCGGGTTCGGCGGCCGGGGCCCCGCGACCCGCCGCTACCCGTTCGCCCGTGCCGTGGCGAGGAGCTCCTCCGCGTGGGCGCGGGCCGTCTCCGAGTCCTCCTGGCCCGCGAGCATCCGGGACAGCTCCCGTACCCGCTCCTCGCCCTCCAGTACGGTGACGCCGCTCCGGGTCACCGAGCCGTCCACGGTCTTCTCGACCAGCAGCTGCCGGTCCGCGAACGCGGCGACCTGGGGCAGGTGGGTGACGACCACGACCTGCGCGGACCTCGCGAGCTTGGCCAGCCGCCGCCCGACCTCGACGGCCGCCTTGCCGCCGACGCCCGCGTCGACCTCGTCGAAGAGGTAGGTGGGTACCGGGTCGGAACCGGCGAAGACCACCTCGACGGCGAGCATCACCCGGGACAGCTCACCCCCGGAGGCGCCCTTGGCGATCGGCCGTGGCTGGGCGCCGGGGTGCGGGGCCAGCAGCAGTTCGACCTCGTCGGCGCCGGACGGCCCGTAGGCCACGCTGCGTCCGCCGATGTCGATGCCCGACGCCTCGTCGGGCGCCTCGGTCTGCCGGATGTCGAAGGAGACCCTGGCGTGCGGCATCGCGAGGGAGGCGAGCTCCGCGGTGACCGCCTCCGCGAAGAGCGCCGCCGCCGCCGTCCGGGCGTCGGTCAGCGCCTGGCCGAGTCCGGAGAGTTCACCGCGCAGCGCGTCCCGTTCCTCGGTCAGTTCACCGATCCGGTCGTCGTCGCTCTCCAGCTCCATGAGGCGCGCGGCCCCGTCCTCTGCCCAGGCCAGCACGGCGGTGATGTCCTCGCCGTACTTGCGGGTGAGCGCGGTGAGCGCGGCGCGGCGCTCCTCGACCGCGGCGAGCCGAAGCGGGTCGGAGTCCAGCTGGTCGGCGTAGCCCGCGAGTTCGCCCGCCACGTCGGAGAGCAGGATGGAGATCTCGCCGACCCGGTCCGCGAGGGCGGCGAGTGCCGGGTCGTGGGCCCGTACCCCTTCCAGGGCCTGACCGGCCGCCGCCACGATGGTCGTCGCGTCGACCGACTCCGGGTCCTCCGGGTTACCGGCCAGCGCGGTGTGCGCGAGGGCGGCGGCGGAGGCGAGGGCGTCCGCGTGGCCGAGCCGCTGGGCCTCCGCGGCGAGCTCGGTGTCCTCACCGGGCAGCGGTTCGACGGCGGCGATCTCGTTCAGCCCGAAGCGCAGCAGGTCGGCTTCCTGGGCCCGTTCGCGGGCACGCGTGGTCAGCTCGTCGAGTTCACCGGCGACCTCGCGCAGCCGCCGGTAGGCCGCCGCGTAGGTGGCGTGCGGTACGGCGACGCCGTCGCCCGCGTACCGGTCGAGAGCCTGCCGCTGCCTGGCCGGTTTGAGCAGCCCCTGCTGGTCGGTCTGGCCGTGCACGGCGACGAGTTCGTCGGCGAGCTCCGTCAGCACCCCCACCGGCACGGATCTGCCGCCGAGATGCGCGCGGGAGCGCCCCTCCGCGGAAACGGTACGGCTGATCAGCAGCGCACCGTCCTCGATCTCCGCACCGGCCTCCTCGGCCCGCAGCGCCGCCGCGTCGCCCTCGGACACCGTGATCCGGCCCTCGACGACCGCCGCCTTCGCGCCGATCCGTACGAGGGCGGGGTCGGCACGTCCGCCGAGCAGCAGCCCGAGGCTGGTGACGACCATGGTCTTGCCCGCGCCGGTCTCACCGGTCACGGCGGTGAAACCGGGTGACAGTTCCACCACCGCGTCGTCGATGACTCCGAGCGACCGTATCCGCATCTCCTCCAACACGGTCATGACCATACGAGGTTTCGTGGCCCCCGCGCACACGGCCACTGCCGGGACACCGGATCGGGTGGGTACGGCGGACTCCCCGGGTGCCCGGTCCGGTGTCAGTGCGGCGCGCCCCGCCACCCGGACACCGGCAGCGCGAACTTGGCCACCAGCCGGTCCGTGAAGGAGGCCTGGTGCAGCCGGGCAAGCCGGACGGGCACCGTGCCGCGCCGCACCTCAACGCGGGCGCCGGCGGGCAGCTCGACGGTCCTGCGCCCGTCGCACCACAGCACCCCGTGCGGGGTGTGCGGCTGGACCTCCACGGCCAGCACCGACGTGGGCGAGGTCACCAGCGGCTTGGCGAACAGCGCGTGGGCGCTGATCGGGACCATCAGCAGCGCCTCGACCTCGGGCCACACGACGGGCCCGCCGGCCGAGAAGGCGTACGCGGTCGAGCCGGTGGGCGTCGCGCAGACGATGCCGTCGCAGCCGAACCCGGTCACCGGCCGGCCGTCGATCTCAAGGACGACCTCCAGCATCCGCTCGGGCGACACCTTCTGCACGGCCGCCTCGTTGAGCGCCCAGTCGGTGTGGACGACGGTGCCGTTGCTGTGCACGACGACGTCGATCGTCATGCGTTCCTCGACGGAGTACGCCCGGGTGACGACCCGGTCGACGACCTTGTCCAGATCGTCGCGCTCCGCCTCCGCGAGGAAGCCGACCCGGCCCAGGTTGACGCCGAGCATCGGCACCCCGGAGGCGCGCGAGAGCTCCGCGCCGCGCAGCAGGGTCCCGTCCCCGCCGAGCACGATGAGCAGCTCGCAGCCGTTCAGCGGCCCGGGGGTGGCGTCGGTGACCGTCTCGACGGACGGTGGCAGCGGCAGGTCGGCCGCCTCCGTCGCCAGCACCCGTACGCCCAGGCCGTTGCGCAGCAGCCCCTGGACCACCAGCTCGGCGCTGCGGATCGCGGCCGGCCGGCCGGTGTGCGCCAGAAGAAAGACAGTTCGTGCCGTATTCGTCGTCAACGAGGCCCCTCCGCCACTGCACGGTCGACATCCGCGGGATCCAGCTCAGGTGCTCCGGCCCGCAGCCACAGAAAGTACTCGACGTTCCCCGACGGTCCGGGCAGCGGGCTCGCCGTCACGCCCCGGACCCCCAGTCCGAGCGGCCGGGCCCGGCGCGCCACCTCACGTACGGCCTCGGCCCGCAGCTCGGGGCTGCGCACCACCCCGCCGCTGCCGAGCCGCTCCTTGCCCACCTCGAACTGCGGTTTGACCATGAGGACCAGGTCCGCGTCCGGGGCGGCGCAGCGCGCCAGGGCGGGCATGACGAGTCCCAGCGGGATGAACGACAGGTCGCCCACCACCAGGTCGACGGCCTCGCCGTCGATCGCCTCCAGCGTCAGCTCCCGCACGTTGGTGCGGTCCTTGACGGTGACGCGCTCGTCGGACTGGAGCGACCAGGCGAGCTGCCCGTAGCCGACGTCCACGGCGACGACGTGTGCCGCTCCGGCCCGCAGCAGGACATCGGTGAACCCGCCGGTGGACGCCCCGGCGTCCAGCGCCCGGCGCCCCTCCACCTTCAGCCCCAGGGGCGTGAAGGCGGCGAGGGCGCCGGCCAGCTTGTGGCCGCCCCGCGACACGTACTCGGGGTCGCTGTCGTCCTTGGTGACGACGACCGCGGCGCTCGTCTCGACCTGGGTGGCCGGTTTGGCCGCGGTGTTGCCGCCGACGGTCACCCGTCCTGCGGCGATCAGCTGGCTGGCATGCTCGCGTGAGCGGGCGAGCTTTCTGCGTACCAGCTCGGCGTCGAGGCGGCGACGGGCCACTCCTGCCACGTTCGGTTCAGCTCCTGTTGTCGTACGAGTTGTGGTGCGGGGTGTTGTGGGGGTTGTTGCGCGAGGTGTTGTGCGGGTTGTTGTGCGAGGTGTTGTGCGGGTTGTTGTGCGCGGGCCCCGGGACGGGTGCGGGTCCTGCGTCCAGCGCGGTCAGCGCGTCGCGCAGGCCACGGTGTACATCCTCGTACACCTCGATGTGGCCGTTCGCCGGGAGGCGGTCGGCGTCGGCCAGCCGCTCCAGTCGCGCGTCCACCCCGGCGTTGCCGGTGGGCGTGCGGACGACGCCGAGGGGCGCGGGGGCCGCCGGGTCGTGCGGAGCAGCCGGGGGCGGCTCCTGCGGGGCGTCCTGCGGGATCTCCCCGGGTTCGGTTCCGGCGGCCGTCCCCGGCCCCGGCGTCGAGTCGCTCATGCGGGAAACGCTACCCCGAGGCGCTGCGGTACCGTCGATCACGATGGCGACCATGGCGGAGTGCCGCAGCGCACTCGACAGACTTTCGGACAACCTCGCGGGGGCCGACGGCGACGTGCGCAGCGCGGCGTCCCTGGACCGTTCGCTGAGCTGCCACATCAAGGACCTCGACGTCACGTTCACCGGCCGGCTGGCCGGCGGCCGGATCCAGGTCCTGGACACCGTCGAGGGGCCGCCTGCGGAAAAGGCGGAGATACGCCTCGCGATGACCGGGGACGATCTGGTGGCCCTGGTCAACGGCGAGCTGAACTTCGCCAAGGCGTGGGGCTCCGGCCGGGTACGCCTGGAAGCCGGCTTCCGAGACCTCCTGAAACTCAGATCCCTGCTGTAACCAACGGGGACCCGTCCAAATCAAACCCGACAGCTCAAGCCCGCCCCGTCAACCCAAACCCGTCCGGCCAAACCAAACCCGTCCGGCCAACCAAGCCCGTCCGGCGTTTGAGGACATCTTTCAAGCCCGTCCGGCGCTTGAGGACAAGGCGTGGCCGAAGGTCACGCGCCCCACCCACCGCACCGCGCCCCTAAACCGGCGCGACCGGCGCGACCCGCGCCCCCCGCACCCGCGCGGCCGGCACCACCAACGGCGTCCCCGTCTCCGGATCGGAGATCACCTGGCACCGCAGCCCGAACACCCGCTCCACCAGCTCCGCGGTGACGATCTCCCCGGGCGCGCCCTCCGCGACGATCTCGCCCTCCCGCATCGCGATGAGGTGCGTCGCGTACCGCGCGGCGTGATTCAGGTCGTGCAGGACGGCGACCAGCGTGCGCCCCTGCGTCTCGTGCAGCTCCGCGCACAGGTCGAGCACATCGATCTGGTGCTGGATGTCGAGGTACGTCGTCGGCTCGTCCAGCAGCAGCAGCGGCGTCTGCTGCGCGAGGGCCATCGCGATCCAGACCCGCTGACGCTGCCCGCCGGACAATTCGTCGACATAGCGATCACCGAGCTCACCGACGCCCGTCGCCGCCATCGACTCCTCGACAATGCGTTCGTCCTCCGGCGACCACTGCCGCAGCAGCCCCTGGTGCGGGTAGCGCCCCCTCGCCACCAGGTCCGCCACGGTGATGCCGTCCGGGGCGATCGAGGACTGGGGCAGCAGCCCCAGCGTCCTGGCGACCTTCTTCGCCGGCATCCGGTGAATGGACTGCCCGTCCAGCAGCACCTGGCCCCGGCTCGGCCTGAGCATCCGGGACAGCGCGCGCAGCAATGTCGACTTGCCGCAGGCGTTCGGGCCGACGATCACGGTGAACGAGTGGTCGGGTATCTCGACCGAGAGGTTCTCCGCGATGACCCGCTGGTCGTAGCCGAGGGTCACCGAGTCCGCGGTGAGGCGCTGCATGGTCGTACTCCGTGGGTCGATCGGGGTGCTGGGGGAAGTCGGGGCGGAGGAGGGCTTCGGGTGCCCGGTGCCGGATGTCATATGCGGCCCGCCTTGCGCTCGGACACCAGGAGCCACAGCAGGTAGCAGCCGCCGAGCACTCCGGTCACCACGCCCACGGGCAGCTGCCGGTCGCCGAAGGCGTCGAGCGCGACCCAGTCCGCGACGAGCAGCAGGGCGGCGCCCATGAAGGTCGCGGCCACCAGGTTGGGGCCGGTCGAGCGGGTCAGCCGGCGGGCCACCTGCGGGGCGCTGAGCGAGACGAACGCGATCGGCCCGGCGGCGGCCGTGGCCACGGCGACGAGCAGCACGGCGGAGCCCATCAGGACGAGCCGGGTGCGTTCGACCCGTACCCCGAGCGCGTACGCGGCGTCGTCGCCCATCTCCATCACCCGCAGGGCCCGGCCGTGCCCGAACACCAGCGGCAGCAGCACGGCGCAGACCGCCAGCAGCGGCCAGACCTGTGCCCAGTCCCGTCCGTCGAGCGAGCCGGTCATCCAGACGACGGCCCGGGTGGCGTCCACCAGGTCGGCCTTGGTGATCAGGTACTGGGTCACGGCGGTCAGCATGGCGGCGGCGCCGATCCCGACCAGCACGAGCCGGAAGCCGTGCACCCCGCGCTTCCACGCCAGCAGGTAGACGGCGACCCCGGTCAGCAGACCGCCGGCCACCGCACCGCCCGCGACCGCCGTCGCCCCGCCCTGGAACACCACGATCACGGTCAGCGCGCCGACCGTCGCGCCCTGGCCGAAGCCCAGCACGTCGGGGCTGCCGAGGGGGTTGCGCGAGATGGTCTGGAAGACGGCGCCGCCGGCCCCGAGCGCCGCGCCCACCAGGAGCCCCACCAGCACCCGTGGCAGCCGCAGGTCCGTGACGATGAACTCCTGCTGGAAGGTGCCGTGCCCGAAGAGGGTGGTGACGACCTCGCCCGGGGTCATGGAGAAGTCGCCGCTGCCGATGAGGACGACCCCGGCCGCGGCCACGACGGCGGCGAGCAGCACCACCACCAGGGAGGCCCGGACGTTCATCCGGAACGAGTACCCGCCTGCCGTCCGCACGGCCTTCACCGACCGGGCCGTTCCCGGCCGCCCTGCCTTCCGGGCCGTCTCCGCGGCCCCCGGCTTCTCCTTCGTGGCCTTCACAGCTGGGACATCCTCTTGCGTCGTACGAGGTGGATGAAGACCGGCCCGCCGATCAGCGCGGTGACGATGCCGACCTGGAGTTCGGACGGCCGGGCGACGATCCGGCCCACCACGTCCGCGCCGAGCAGCAGCACCGGGGAGAGCACGGCCGCGTACGGCAGGATCCACCGCATGTCGGGCCCGGTGATCGTGCGCACCAGGTGCGGGATCATCAGCCCGATGAAGACGATCGGCCCGCACGCGGCGGTCGCCGCCCCGCACAGCAGGGTGACCGCGAGCATGGCCAGCACCCGGGTCCTGGTCAGATGGGCGCCGAGCGCCCGCGCGGTGTCGTCGCCCATCTCCAGGGCGTTGAGCGGACGGGCGATGAGCAGGGTCAGCAGGACGCCGACCGCGATGAACGGCCACACCTTGCCGACGGTCTCCGTGTTCGCGGAGGCCAGCGACCCGACGGTCCAGAACCGCAGCCGGTCCAGCGCCGCCGAGTCCAGCAGCTGTACGGCGTTGACGTACCCGTACAGGGCCGCGGTGACCGCCGTCCCGGCGAGCGCGAGCCGTACCGGGGTGGCGGACCGGCTGCCCCCGAGCAGGTACACCGCCACCGAGACGATCGCGGCGCCGGCGAAGGCGAACCAGACGTACCCGGTCAGCGAGGTGACACCGAAGAAACTGATCGCGGAGACGACCGCCGCCGACGCCCCCGCGTTGACACCCAGCAGTCCGGGCTCGGCCAGCGGGTTACGGGTCAGCGCCTGCATCACCGCCCCGGCGAGGCCGAGCGCGCTGCCGACGATCAGTCCGAGCACGGTCCGGGGAATCCGCACCTTCCGTACCAGGACGTCGTCGCTGCTCCCCGCGTAGTGGAACAGGCCGTGCCAGACGTCGGCGAGGGGCAGCGCCTTGGCACCGATCCCGATACTCGCCAGGCACACCAGCACCAGGAGCGCCAAGGCGACCAGGAGCCCTGCGGCGCGAACCGCATGGCGCCTGGGGGGCGCGGTTTTGGCCGGTGCGGCTGTCGGGCCTGCACTCGGTTCCGGGGGACTCTCAACAAACACGCCGGTTAGGTTAGCCTACCCTCCTGTGACCTCGATCCGGCGTCCCACGGGCTCCGGCCTGGACGCCTGCGCGATCACCTCCGCCCGCGCCCCGGCCAGCGAGCTCGCCGCCGACGAGCGGAAGGGGGCCAGCGCGGGCACCAGCCCGGCCATGGTCAGCTCGGCGCTGACGAAACGCAGGTCCTCCGGCGCCACCCCCTTCTCACCGAAGTACGCCCGCAGATAGGGCGTCTGGAAGTCCCAGCCCTCCCGAGGGGTTCCCGGCCCGTAGGCGCCACCCCGCGCGCTGACCACCACGACGCGCTTCCCCCGGAGCAGCCCCTCCCCCGTGTCCGGCTCTGTGAGCGCGCCGGGGAATCCGACCCGGTCGATCCATGCCTTCAGCGAGGCGGAGACCGAGTAGTTGTACATCGGGGCGCCGACCAGCACGGTGTCGGCCGCCAGCAGTTCGGTGATCAGCGGGCGGGTCAGCGACCACTCCCGCCGCTCGGCCTCGCTCCCGATCAGCGCGTCCACTCCGTCCGGTGGGACGAGGCCGGTCCGCTCCGCCCTCCGGCCGAGCGTGCAGTAGGCGGTGTCCAGCGGCGGCACCGGGTCCGCGGCCAGGTCCCGGTAGCGGTATCCGGCCGGGCCGTGCGCGGTCCGCCAGGTACGGGCGAACAGTGCGGTCAGCTGCCTGCTGACCGAATCGTCCGAGCGGTTGGCGCCGGAATCCAGATGCAGCAAGGACGTCATCGGATGCTCCCCTGTCACTTCGGTTACGTTGCGTTCGTCAGGAGGGGTGACGGAACAGCACGGCGAAAGGTGACCGGTGGACGAGCGCGAGGCACTGGCGGAACGCTTCGAGGCGCGGCGCGCTCTGCTGCGCGCGGTGGCCCACCGCATGCTCGGTTCGCTGGACGAGGCGGAGGACGCGGTCCAGGAGACCTGGCTACGCCTGTGCCGGGTCGACGCCGGCGAGCTGGACAACCTGACCGGCTGGCTGCGGACGGTGGTGACCCGCATCTGCCTCGACCTGCTGCGTACCCGGAGGTCGCGCAGGGAGGACCTGGCGGAGCAGGAGGTGCTGGACCAGGTCGCCGGGTCCGCGCAGGGCAGTCCGCCGGAGGACGAGGCGCTGCTGGCCGACTCGGTGAGCCGGGCGCTGCTCGTGGTGCTGGACACGCTGGACCCCGTCGAGCGGATCGCGTTCGTGCTGCACGACATGTTCGCCGTACCGTTCAGCGAGATCGCGACCGTCGTGGAGCGCACGCCGGGCGCCACGAAGAAGATCGCCAGCCGTGCGCGTCACAAGGTACGGGGCACTCCCGTGGTCCCGGCGGCCGAACTCGCCCGCCAGCATCAGGTCGTCTCGGCGTTCCTGGCGGCCGCGCGGGCCGGTGACCTCACCGCGGTCCTCGCGGTACTGGCCCCCGATGTGGTGCGGCGTGCCGACCCCGTCGCGGTGCCGCCGGGCGGCGTGGCCGAGGCCCGGGGCGCGCACGCCGTCGCGGAGGGCACGGCGGCCCTGGCCCACCGGTCACGGCTGGCCGAACCCGCCCTGGTCAACGGCGCGGTGGGAGTCGTCGTGGCCCCGCGCGGCCGCCTGCTGTTCGCGCTCACCTTCACCATCGAGGACGACCTGATCACCGAGTACGACGTGATCGCGGACCCGGCACGCCTGCGCCGCCTCGACCTCGCCGTACTCGGCTGACGCGGAAGCGGGCACGCGGGTCCGCGCGTTCACGGGCGGCGGGCGGCGGCCGGCCAGTCCGCTGAGTGCGGGGCCACCGGCCGAACCTCCGCCGCCACAGCCGCTACAGCCGCTACAGCCCGAGCCTGGCCACGGCCTTCCCCGCGTCCAGCCCGCACGAACCCGCTCCGGCGTGCGACCACGCCACCCCGCACAGCGCCCGCAGACCGTCGAGCGCCTCCCCGTCGCCCTCCAGCACGAACTGCTCGCCCCGGACGGACGCCGTCCAACCGCCGCAGCCGAAGCCCTCGCCCTCCGGCGTCACCTCGGGCTGCCCGGTCAGCAGCCCCCGCAGATCGGCGGCCACGTAGGTCGGCCGGTGCTCCGGCTTCGCGGCCAGCAGCTGCGCCGCGTCCGCCACCCCGGTCAGCACCAGCAGCGAGTCGACACCGCCGTTGAACGCCCCCTCGATGTCCGTGTCGAGGCGGTCCCCGACCACCAACGGCCGTTCGGCACCGGTCCGCAGCACCGTCTCCCGGTGCATCGGCGACAGCGGCTTCCCGGCCACCTGCGGCTCGGCGCCGGTCGCGATCCGTACGACCTCCACGGCCGCCCCGTTGCCGGGCGCGATGCCCCGGGCGCTCGGAATGGTCAGATCCGTGTTGGACGCGAACCACGGCAATCCGCGATTGACCGCGTGGGCGGCCTCTGCGAACCGCCCCCACGTCATATCGGGCCCGCCGTATCCCTGCGCGACCGCCACCGGCTCGTCATCCGCCGACTCCACCGGCCGCAGCCCGCGTTCCCGCAGCGCCACCCGCAGCCCCTCGCCCCCGATCACCAGCACCCTGGCCCCGGCAGGCAGCTGATCGGCGATCAGCCGGGCCACGGCCTGCGCCGAAGTGATCACGTCGGCGGGTTCGGCCGGCACTCCCAGCTCGGTCAGGTGCTCCGCCACCGCGTCCGGTGTCCGCAGCGCGTTGTTGGTGACGTACGCCAGGTGCATCCCGCCGTCCCGAGCCGTGCCGAGCGCCTCGACCGCGTGGTCGATTGCCTGCCCGCCCGCGTACACCACTCCGTCGAGATCGAGCAGAGCCGTGTCGTACGCCTCACTCAACGCGGTGCCGATCCCGCTCGGCCTGGTCCTGCTCGCCTGACTCATATCCTGCGCTCCTCAATGCCTGGGTCTCCCCCGATCATCGCGCATCCACGAACCGCACATACGATGCAGAATTGACACCCTCCCCCTCCTGACGGAGCGTCCACGCCTCGGACCGTGCGGCGAGCGCCAGGTCGTAGACCTTGCGAACGCACCCGAACGTGCGCGACAGCTCCGCCGCCTGCGAACCAGTCGGGTAGAAGCGGTAGGAGCTGTGTTTCCTCCCCGAGCCAACGCACGGGGCATCCAAACAGGAGGAAAGATGAACTCACGAGGCCCTGCGGACCAGGGACTGCGGCTGATTCCGTTCCGTGGACTGCGCTACGTCCCCGAGCTGGTCGGCAGTCTCTCCGCGGTGACCTCGCCCCCGTACGACGTCGTCGTACGGCCCGACGGACTGCTCCATCTGGAATCGGCGGACCCGCACAACATCGTGCGCCTGATCCTCCCGCAGGCCGACACCGCTGCCGCCCGCCACGAACAGGCCGCCGCGACACTGAACCGCTGGCTGGCCGAGGGAATCCTCGCCCCCGACGCCGAACCCGCGCTCTACGTGTACGAGCAGCGCAACGGCGACATGCTCCAGCGCGGCGTGATCGGCGCTCTCGCCCTCTCCGACCCTGCCGACGGCATCGTGCTCCCGCACGAGGACGTGATGGCCGATGTCGTCGAGGACCGCGCCGACCTGATGCGGACCGCCGAGGCCCACCTCGAACCCCTGCTCCTGACCTACCGCAGCGACGGCCACGCCACCGGGGCGGCCGGCGTCATCGAGCGGACGATTAACCGCCCGCCGCTGCTCGCCACCACCACGGAGGACGGCTTCAGCCACCGGCTCTGGGCACTCACCGACGCGGCCGAACGGTCGGTGGTGGAGGCGGATCTGGCCCAACGCCAGGCCCTGATCGCCGACGGCCACCACCGCTGGGCCACCTATCTCAGACTCCAGCGGGAACACACAGAGCCCGGACCGTGGGACTTCGGCCTGGTACTCCTGGTCGACACGGCCAGGTACCCGCTCCGGGTACGGTCCATCCACCGGCTGCTGCACGGGCTGCCCGTCCCGGACGCGCTCGCCGCGCTGGCCGGCCTCTTCCGCGTCCGCCAGGTCGAAGGTCCGCTCCCCCGGGCCCTGGACGCCCTGGCCGGGGCGGCGGCCGAGGGCAACGCCTTCCTGCTCGCGGGCGACGGCGGATTCCACCTGGTCGACCGCCCCGAAGAGGCCCTGCTGGCCCGCACCGTCCCGGCCGACCGGCCGAAGGCCTGGCGCACGCTCGACGCGACGGTCCTGCACTCGACGCTGCTCGACCATGTCTGGCGGATCCCGGACGACCCGGCACACATCGCGTACATCCACGACACCGCCGCCGCCGTCGAACAGGCCGAACGCCACAACGCCACGGCGGTGCTGATGCATCCGGTACGCGAGGAAGTCGTCCGGGACCTGGCCCGCCAGGGCGTCACCATGCCACGCAAGTCGACCTCCTTCGGCCCCAAGCCGGCCACGGGTCTCGTCCTGCGCAGTCTCCCCCTCGGCTGACCCCGGCCCCGGCACACAGAAGAGGGCGGTACCCCGAGTGGGGTACCGCCCTCTTCTCAGGCGTTACGCCTTGACCGGACCGTCCTCGTCGTCCTCATCGTCTTCGTCGTCCTCGTCTTCGTCGTCCTCGTCATCGAGGTCGTCCGAGACGGCGGGGGCGGCGGGGGCCGGGGCGGTAGGAGCGCCGTCCTCGTCATCGTCGCCGAGAGCATCGACGAACTCGACACCGTCCAGCTCTGCGAGGCGGTCCGACGCATCGGTCGAGCCGTCCTTGTCGGCCTCCAGGGCCTTCCCGAACCACTCGCGCGCCTCATCCTCGCGACCGGCGGCCAGCAGCGCGTCCGCGTACGCGTAGCGCAGTCGCGGCGTCCACGGGTGGACGGCGCTGGAAGCCAGCTCGGAACTCTGGAGCGTCACGATGGCGGCATCGATCTGCCCCATGTCGCGACGGGCCCCGGCAGCGACCAGCCGCATCTCGACCTGTCCGGCCTTGTCCAGCTTCTGCACCTCGGGCTCACCGGCCATGGCCATCGCCCGCTCCGGCCGCCCGAGTCCACGCTCGCAGTCGGCCATGACCGGCCACAGCTCGACGGAACCGGTCATCCGACGGGACGCCCGGAACTCCGCGAGCGCCTCGGCGTACTTCTGCGTCGCGTAGGCGGCGAAGCCCGCCGCCTCACGAACGGCGGCGACCCGCGAGGCCAGTCGCAGGGCGATGCGTGAGTACGCGTACGCCTGCTCGGGGTCCTCGTCGAGCAGCCGGGCCACCATGACCAGGTTCCGGGCGACGTCCTCCGCCAGGGTCTTGGGCAGGCTCATCAGCTCCTGCCGGACATCCTTGTCGATCTCGTGGCCGGTGACCTCGTCGGGGATGGGGAGCCGCTTGATCGGCTCGCGCTCACGCTCGTCCCGACGCTCGTACCCACCACGGTCGTCGCGGCCTCGGTAGCCACCCCTGTCGCCCTCATCGCGCCGACCACGGAAACCGCCGGAAGCGCCTCCCCGACTGTCGTCACGGCGAGGCGCACGATCCCGGTCGCCACGGCTGTCGTCGCGACGGAAACCGCCACCAGTGGAACCGCCACGGCTGTCGTCGCGACGGAAGCCACCACCGGAGGAACCGCCACGGTTGTCATCCCGGCGGAAGTTGCCGCCACCGCTGCTGGGCCGGCTGTCGTCCCGGCGGAAGCCACCACCGGAAGAACCACCACGGCTGTCATCCCGGCGGAAGTTGCCGCCGGAGGAGCCGCCACGGTTGTCGTCGCGGCGGAAGTTGCCGCCACGGTTGTCGTCGTCGCGACGCGGCCCACGGGGGCGGTCGTCACGACGCTCGAACCCACCACCCGAACGCCCACCACGGTCATCATCCCGACGCGGAGCCCGGTCATCACGGCGGAAGCCACCACCGCTGGAACCGCCACGGCTGTCATCGCGACGGAAACTGCCACCCGTGGAACCGCCACGGTTGTCATCCCGGCGGAAGTTGCCGCCACCGCTGCTGGGCCGGCTGTCGTCCCGGCGGAAGCCACCGCCGGAGGAACCACCACGGCTGTCATCACGGCGGAAACCGCCACCCGAGGAGCCGCCACGGTTGTCGTCGTCGCGACGCGGCCCACGGGGGCGGTCGTCACGACGCTCGAACCCACCACCCGAACGCCCACCACGGTCATCATCCCG
>NZ_JBVJMU010000017.1:0-673 GCF_055584045.1 Streptomyces sp. NPDC104307 | reverse complement strand
CGACGCGGAGCCCGGTCGTCACGACGGAAGCCACCACCGCTGGAACCGCCACGGTTGTCGTCGCGGCGGAAGTTGCCACCGGAGGAACCGCCACGGTTGTCGTCACGGCGGAAGCCACCACCGGAGGAACCACCACGGCTGTCGTCACGGCGGAAACCGCCACCGCTGGAACCACGGTTGTCGTCACGGCGAGGCGCACGGTCCCGGTCGCCTCGGTTGTCGTCGCGGCGGAAGTTGCCGCCGCCGCTGCTGGGCCGACTGTCGTCGCGCCGGAAACCGCCGCCGCTGTTGGTGGGCCGGCGGTCGTCACGCCGGTCCGCACCGCGGTCGTTGTCCCGACGCTGGCCGCCTGACCGGTCGTCACGACCACCGCTGAAGCCGCCCCGGTCACCGCCGTCGCGGCGACGCGGCTCGCGCTCCGAACGATCGTCGGGAGAGTTGGTGGACATCGGTGGTGCTCCTGTCATCGGGTACTACAGACATTCTTGCGCAGCCGGACACCCGACGCGCTTCGACAAAACAAAAAAGGACCCTTGGTCCCAGCGTTGAACGCTGGGACCAAGGGTCCTTGAAAGATTGTTCGGCGGCGTCCTACTCTCCCACAGGGTCCCCCCTGCAGTACCATCGGCGCTGAAAGGCTTAGCTTCCGGGTTCGGAATGTAACCGGGCGTTT
>NZ_JBVJMU010000016.1:0-195244 GCF_055584045.1 Streptomyces sp. NPDC104307 | reverse complement strand
TAAACGGGGCTATCCAGAACGACTCGCAAGCCGTGATCACACCTGACACGGGCGAGATCATCGCAGAGCAAGATTACTTACGGGACAGCCCTTAGCGACGTCTTTCCTGACCAGACCATGTGCGGCAATCTTTCACCTCGCATTGACTCATCCAAAGGCGCCTGTCCACCGGCTGCCCACCGGCGGGACCGCCAGGAAAGGTCCGTCAGACGATTAAAGGGCTGCGACAGTTGCTCCTGATAAGGCCAGGCAGCGATGGAGGGGGTGCCTGTCTGATCTTTACAAAGCATCCTGGCTCCCTTCTATGTCGGAGGACGCGCCTACGACTGCTCATTGGCAAACGACGCGGCCGATAAAATCTGCATCTATCGACGTTCGGAATTTTCCAACACAGGCTCGGTACGTTCGATCGCCAGGTAGGTCTCGGCCGTTGTTCCCTCCAAGAGTCCGCCCTCTTCAGGGTCCCCCAGGGGTACCTCGACATGACGACCCGACAGAAGATCGCTCCAGGACTGAGCATCAGCCTGCACGAATCCGCGATGGATACGGGCACGCAAGTACGGGCCTCGCTCTTCTTCCTGTTCGTAGTAGGCGCGGCGGGTGGCGCGGCTGTGCTCCTCACGCTCCTCATCGTCGACGCGGTGACGCGTCCTGACAGTGTCCGGCGGGAACAGAGGCTCACTCACGGGCATTTCGGACTGTGCTTGATGCAGGGCAGCGCACGCGGCAAAGAGCCGTCGGGACATGCCCAGGTGGATACCTGTGCCAGGGAGCCTGGCGGCAATGAAGTCGCCGGCGTCCCCACGTGACCGCAGCACGGCCTCACTGGTCACGGACTCAGAGCGCAGTCGGTGCCGAATCTGCCGGGTCGGCTCGTCGCGCTCCACTGGGGTGAGAGACCCCGTGGGGGCACGGAATCGCGCAGAGCGCGCCTTACTGACCGGAACTAGGCGGAGATCTTCAACCGCGCCGAAGGCGATGGCCTGATAGGCCAACAACTGAGAGCGGGCGACCACAAGCAGCGCCTCCACATCTTCTGCGATGTGCTCCTCGGCCCCGTCCGGCGCCGGGCCGAGCGGGGAGAGGGCGCTGCCGCCGACAACAGGTGGAGCCGCGATCGACGTGGTGTCGATCGTCATGAAAAGGTGGTCATCCTCCCACCTTTTCCGGTGTGGCAAGGAAGTACCGCACAGCACCTGCCGGTGCGGGACGGTCATGAGATCAGTGCCGCCGTTCAGCTGCACCTTGCCATCCTTCAGGCGCCCCTCGCCGAGGTGGCGGCCAGCTTTCGCCTCGACGAGCCATGGAAGTCGGGGACTCGGATGCGTGCCCCATAGATCCGGCAGCCGGAGGCTTGCGTCCAGGAACCCCTGGTTTCCATTGGGGCCGCCAGCCTCGATGTGTCTTGTGCTTCCGAGACCAGACATGCCGACGCATGCCCACTGCGCCATGGTCATCCCCAGGTGGTAGCCGAATGCCGAGTGAGCACTGCGCTCGGTCCCATGCTGATAGACGGCACTAACGAACAGCCGACGCCCGGCCGCGTGCTCCGGCCCCGGCACGTCCTTCATGCACAGATAAGCCTGCAACGGTGCCACTCGGGCGATGAACTCGTTCACCGCCAGCCAGGGTGTCTTCCGAAGCCACGGCGCCAGGTCCCGCCCGACGCCCGTGGCCGCCTGCAGGATCTGTCGCCACGTTGTCGTCGCCAGGTAAACGCCGTCGCCAGGGAGCTGACCTAGGGCGGTCCACGGGTCCACAGCGCTCTTCCACTGCACCTCGGAAGGGCGCCGGAGCTTACCGGTACTGCGCACCACAACGGGTACGTCCACGGCATCCAACACGCCGAAGAGATGGTCGTCAGCATCGTCGGGCGGCAGCATCACCATGAGCCACAGCCTGCCACGTCGTCGATGTCGCCTTTGCCACCAGCTGAGTCGCAAATCGAACGGCTGGACGCTCTGACCGATCGCTACGGGGACTCCAGCTAGCCCTTCGTGCTGACACCGCAGAGAATTCAGGCTCTGTGCTGTCCCCGAGCGCCGTTTTTCGAGGTGCTGAAGGATGCGACGACAGCGTGCCGGACCGTCCCCGCTGGAAGCCGTCCACGTTCCATAACTGGAGGCCGGTCGGCCGGGGGTTTCGCAGCGACCTGCGCAGCTCCCCCGGCAGGAGGCCACCCCGACCGACTGACCAAGCGGGTACTCGCCCGTAGGCTGCGGGCATGACGCCCGACGCGCAGATGCGTCGCCCTCGTTCCCCTCGACCGACAACGCCGTACTCGGGTTGATCGTCGGCCGTGCCATCGAGTCGGTCCGCAGCGGCGAGACCACCGTGAAGGAGGCCATCCTGCATGCGGCAGTCCACGGCTGGTAAGAGGGATACGTCCAGGGTGAGGACGAATGCCCGGGGTGTGACTTCCGGGGCGGGCTGGCGAAGGACAGCGCACGCGGCTGACTCTCAGAAGCTGTTGTCGTACCGATCAAGCGGCTTGCCGATCGAACGGGGGTCTCGATCGAGTGATCGAGGGCTCAGGGAACGTCCAAGACCACACCGGCAAGCGCCGGCATCGCCCGGAGGAAGTCCGGAACAGTCGCGAGATCGTCCAAGCGCAGTTCATATGCCGAGATCCTGCGCGCAGAGTCGGCAGCCAGGTCATCGACTCGGTGCCGCAGATCGGCGCGCGACGCCACCGTGATCGAGTCGTAGTAGCCGAAGTCCGAACCGATCGTCAGGTCCACGAACACCCCTTCTTCCTCAAGGACATCGGCCAGAGTCGGGGGAGTTGGGCCGCTCAACGCGCTCACCAGACGCTGGAGACGCTCTGGCCCGGGGGCGACCGCGAAGACCGTGATCTCCGACGAGGCGTCGAAGATCACCGCGTGAAGCGCGGATACCAGGTCGCGAGGCGTGGACAACCGGAACAAGCCCGCACGACCAGCGTTGTCCGGCTCCGCCCGAAGGGGCTTTGCCGTACAACCAGATACGAACCCCTTGTCCCGTGTGGTGACGGTCGGCGCTTCGGCGTCGACCTCGTACTCCCAGCTCACCAGCATCGGCTTTTGCTCCAGGAAACGCTCGGCGTCGTCGCAGTAGTAGGTCGGGATCGCATAGCGGTCCAGGCCCGCCGTCAGCTGCCACACCAAGCCCACATAGGCGGCGACTTCCTCCATGTTGTTGTTGTTCACCGCCCACTCGGTGTACGGCGTCCCCTCCTCAGGCCATTCCTGCCAAAGGCCAGGCCAGTGCCGAGTCACCGCCAGGTCATCGCCCGGGAGGTAGTGGAAGAGATGGACGCCGTCAGTCGTAGAAGCCTCAAACCGGATCGGATGCACCGCGCCAACCTAGCCCTGGGCAGCTCGGCGGTCCCCACAATTTCGTGTTCGCGAGGCCGGGTGGCCGGGATCTCCCGTCGAGCGGGAGTCTCGATCGGGTGATCGCGGTCGGTGCCGGGCATGGAAGCAGGGCCTCGTGGTAGCTCGGAGGGTGTCTACGCCAGCGAGTTTTCCAGGAGGCCCTGTTGCCGCAGTTTTTCGCAGTTGCGGCCGAGGAGTCCAGCGCGGTCACCCACTTGTGTGATTGCCTGGCCCACCAGTTCGGAAGTGCTGGTGACAACGGAGTACACGAGCGCCGCTACCCCACCGACATGTCCGATGCGGAGTGGGCGGTGGTGAGGCCGCTGCTGCCGATGCCGGGCTGGCTGCGCGGGCGGGGCGGGCATCCGGAGGCCTACTGCCACCGCACAATGTTGGACGCGGTCCGCTACCTCGTCGACAACGGAACCAAGTGGCGGGCCATACCGGCCGACTTCCCGCCGTGGGACCGGATCTACGCGTTCTTCCGCCACTGGCGCGACCATGGTCTGGTCAAGGAGTTGCACGACCGGCTCCGCCGCAAGGTCCGCGAGCAGGCCGGGCGGGACCCGGAGCCGAGCGCGGGCGTGATCGACTCCCAGTCCGTCAAGGCGGACGCCGTCGTCGGGGCCGACAGCCGCGGCTTCGACGGCGGCAAGCTGATCAACGGCCGCAAGCGGCACGCCGTGGTCGACACCCTCGGCCTGCTGCTGGGGGTGATGGTCACCGCCGCGGACATCGGCGACCGCGCCACCGCGCAGGTTCTGCTCGCCCAGGTCGCCGCCGCGCACCACCGGCTGGCGCTGGTCTGGGCCGACGGCGGCTACACCGGCAGCCTGGTCGAGCACTGCCGGGCCGTCCTTGCCCTGGTCCTGGCCATCGTCCGGCGCAGTGACGACATGCGCGGCTTTGTCGTGCTGCCCAAGCGGTGGATCGTCGAGCGGTTCTTCGCCCATCTGATGCGAAGTCGCCGCCTCGCGCGGGACTTCGAACGGTCCACCGGCAGCGCGGAGGCGATGGTCCACTGGTCGATGACCCTGCTCATGACCCGCCGCCTGGCCCGGCGACGGCCTTCGCGAGCATGAAGCGGCCCGGTGCCGGCTCGGCCAGCCACCCGCGCGCCGTCAGTCGCTTCGCCTTCGACCGCAACGCCTCGACCTTCGCGGGCACCGGGTCCAGGCCGAAGCAGTCGGCCATCTCCTGGCAGGTCAGCGGGCCTTGACCAAGCCGGCCCCGGTCCGCGAAAGCCTGCGGGATGCGCTGGTAGTCCGCCGACCGGGCCAGACCCGCACGCCATATCAGCACGACGGACTTCGGCTTCGCCGCCTCCGAAGAGGCGGGCAGCGCGGGCGGGGCACCGCGATCCGACGGCTCCTCGGCGGCGTTTGGGCCGGCGGTGTCTCCTTCGCCCGGGGACAGCACCTCGCCGACGCGTGAACGGGCGATGCCCCACTCGTTCCACTCCCGCTCGGCCGCGACCAGCTCGGCCTGGATACGGTCCGCCTCCTCCCGCAGTGCGTCCAAACGACGGCGAGCGGTCAGCTCACGCTGTTCCAGCAGCCCCATGACCGACGGCATCCGACCTCCAGCAGAGCGACGACACGACACCACTCCCCGAGACCGCCGACCCCATGCCTGAACAGCGGAACCGCAGCCCTCAAGCCCGGAAAGACAACAGCCACTTAGCGCAGCGGGCAACCACCGCTAGCTGCCATGGCATCACAAGATCCATTTCAGCAACGTCCTCTTTACCGCAGGAATCCGGTTCGTCCAACTCGCCCTTTCTCTGGAATCTCGTCCTGTCATCGCCCCACACGACAGGAGTCGCCCCATGCCGGAGCCGCGCGGAGCATCCCAGGCCGCCTTCTTGACCCTCCCCAGGGCTGCTGAGTACCTCGGTATCTCACCCAACACGTTGTACGTCTGGCGACACCGCCGACAGGGTCCTCCCAGCTTCCGCATGGGACAGCGCGTGATGTACCGGATCACGGCGCTCGACGAGTGGGTCTGCGATCAGGAGCGAGCGGACTCCCGCTCTAACCGCGCCCTCGACCCGCTGAGCCGTAAGCCGCAGCGGCGCTCGAAGGCCATGAAGTAGCGCGGTGGCTTACGCGTCCGGTCTCCCCGAGAAGAAGTTCTCCGCACGGGGATTGGATCGTGCCGCAGATCGCGTTAGCACCGACCAGCTCATGATCACGCACCACTGGAGGACCTCGTCATGGCGGGTTACATAGAAGACCGATGGCTGAAGAAGCGCCCCGACAAGCTGACCGGGAAGCGGGAGCGGACCGCGATCTACGGCACCGGGAAGCGCTACCGGGTAAGGGGATTCTCGGCATCCAGGACCGGTCGTTCCACACGAGCGAGGACGCGAAGCAGTGGCTTGCTAGCGCCAAAACGGACTCCAGCCGTGGTGAGTTCGTCGACCCCCGCAAGGGGGAGATCCTCCTCGCCGAGTACTGGTGGGCGGGCCGCTCCGACGAGCCCTCGACGGCGGACCCGATGCGCAGCCGCATCTGGAATCACATCATTCCGTTGATGGGCGACTACGCCCTGCGTGAGATCGATGTCTCCGCTCTACGGACCTTCAAGGCTGGACTACTCACGAGGGTTGAGGAGTCGACGGCCGAGGTGATCTGGGGACACCTGTCCTCGATCCTCGGCAGTGCCGTCGACGACCAGCGTCTGCTGCGCAACCCCGGTGAAGACGAAGAACAGCGTCAAGCCCCCCCCACGAGCGATCGACAGCAAGGCCAAGGCGTGGTCACGTGAGGTCGTCGACGCCGTCCGCGTGGGTTTGCAAGACCGCTACCAGATCGCTGTCGATCTCGGCATCGGGCTCGGGCTGCGCCAAGGCGAAGCGTTCGGTCTCGCCGAAGAGGACTTCGACTTCGCGGCTGGAGTTGTCCACGTCCGCCGCCAGCTCAGGTGGGACATCAAGGGACGCCCCTACTTCTCGCTCCCCAAGGGGCGCAAGACCCGCGAGATCCCCCTGCCGGCGAACCTCGCGCTTCGGGCCCGAGCTCACTTCCGCCGATTCCCGTCGACTTCATGCATGCTGCCCTGGCGGAACCCGGAGACCCCCACCACCGCGCTCGAAGAGCGCCAGCGGAAGCCGATCACGGTCGACCTGATCCTCACTTCGTCGCACGGGAACCGCATCTACTACCGGACCTGGAACGACCGCAGCTGGAAGCGTGCGCTCGCCGCCGCCGGACTGATCAAGCCCGTGGGCGAGAAGGTGCGGCACGACGGCAACCGAATCCGCCGGGTCCCGCGCTATGCCGCCCCACGCGAGGACATGTTCCACGTCCTCCGCCACACTTACGCGAGCGTGCAGCTGGAAGCCGGCGAGTCGGTCGTCAGCCTGTCCAAATGGCTCGGGCACTCGACGCCGAAGGTCACGCTCGACCACTACGCTCACTTCATGCCCGGCGCGGGGCAGCGAGGGCTCACCGCGATGGACGCCTGGCTGCGGGATCCCTCCCGGCCGAAAGTCCCTGAGAAGTCCCTGCGGACGTGGATCACCCCTCGGACGCCCTCGAACATGCAGGTCAAGGGCATAGTGCGACAGGGGACCGACATGTCCGTCAAATACAAGAAGACCGCGCGCGGCGGCCTCGCGGTGAACATCATCGAGTGCCAGCCGGATGGGCCCTGCCCACTCGGCCGCGCCGGACAGGCGCCAGGGCCCGTCCCACCGTGGGACGGGCCCTGCGCGTGGTGCGGGAGGTCAGCCCCGGCTGAGGTACTCGGCGTAGAAGCTGCCGGCCTCGGCCTCCAGCTCCGCCTTGTTCTGCTTGCCGTACGTGATGCCGTAGGGGCCACCGACGTTGAAGAACTCCGTGTTCTCCCGCGAAGCCTCGACCTCCTGGTAGCTGGCCCCGATCTTGCCGGCCTCCTCGCCGTTCCCGCCGCCGCCTGCGGCGGCCGGGGAGGCGGCCATGAATCCTGCAGCGGCAACGGTGGCCAGCGTGATTGCGATACGGCGAATCATGGGTCACTCCTTTTGCGGTACATCACGGGTAGTGCGGGCGATTCACCATGAACCGGGCGAGGCGCTGTCCGGAACAGACGCGCCAAATCCGCTCCAGGAGATGCACCGAACGGATTCCCCCGTTACCCCAACTGCCTGCGTGCGCTCCCGAATACGCCCGGCGCACGCCTGGTCCACGAGCACGCTCGGAGTAATGCCGCGTCTATGACGACGCGGAGGCTATGGTCCCCTTTCTGGCGTTTGTCCAACGTCGTGTCCGAATCGCGAGGGGCGTCATGGAAGACAGACAGGCGATGCCCACGGGCCGGACCGGTTCGACGCTCCGGCGGCCGGCCCGGCGCCGGCCCTCGCTGCCGGATCTGCTGCGGGACGGGCCGCCGGCCGGTCCGACCCGGCGCGGCTTCTGGCGCAGCCCGTTGCGCGGACCCTGGCTGACGTCCGTACTCGGCGCGGTACTGCTGGTGGGCATCACGCTGATGTTCGTGACGGGGCTGCTCTCGTACGCCGCGTACAACCCCGACCTCGGCGCCAACGACAAGACTCCGGACCGGGGCTGGCTGGGCTTCTACCTGTTCTCCTGGCCCACCCACCCGTACTGGCTCTACCGGCTCACCCAGGGCGTCCACGTCACGCTGGGCATCGTGCTGATCCCGGTGCTGCTCGCGAAGCTGTGGTCGGTGGTCCCCAAGCTGTTCGCGTGGCCGCCGGTCAGGTCGGCCGGTCACGCGCTGGAGCGGCTCTCGCTGCTGCTGCTCGTGGGCGGTGTGCTGTTCGAGTTCGCCACCGGGGTGCTCAACATCCAGCTGGACTACATCTTCCCCGGCTCGTTCTACACGCTGCACTTCTACGGTGCCTGGGTCTTCATCGGCGCCTTCGTCGTCCATGTCGCCCTCCGCGTCCCCCTCATGGTGCGAATGCTGCGCGGCGGCGGTCTCCGCGAGGAGCTGCGGAGCCCGGCGAGGGCGGGACGGAAGGAACCGGAGGACCCCACGGAGCTGGTGACTCCGCGCCCCGCCGCGCCCACCATGTCGCGCCGGGGGGCGCTGGGCATGGTGGGAGCGGGCTCGCTGGTGCTGCTCGTGGTGACGGCGGGGCAGAGCATCGGGGGCGTCCTGCGGTCCACCGCGCTGCTCGCGCCGCGCGGTCAGGACCCCGGCACCGGCCCCAATGGATTCCAGATCAACAAGACCGCGGCGAGCGTGGGAATCAGGGCGCGGGACGTGGGCCCCGACTGGCGGCTCGTCGTGCGGGGGCCCGGCCGGGAGCGGGTCCTCACCCGCGCCCAGGTGCTGGCCATGCCGCAGCACACGGCGGCGCTGCCCATCGCGTGCGTGGAGGGGTGGTCCACGGAGGACCAGGAGTGGAGCGGGGTGCGGCTCGCGGATATGGCGGCACTCGCCGGGTTCACGGGGGCGGCGCCCGGCGTGTTCGTCCAGTCCGTTCAGCGGTCGGGGTCCTTCCGCTCCACCACGCTGCGCGACAACCAGGTCCGTGATCCGCGCTCCCTGCTGGCGCTGCGGGTCAACGGGGCAGACCTGTCCCCCGACCACGGCTACCCGGCGCGGATCATCGTTCCGGCCAACCCGGGCGTGCACAACACCAAGTGGGTCACCCGGCTGACCTTCGGGGAGCGCGCGTGAACCGGTTCCGCGCCCTGTACGGGGCCTCGCCGCTGCACCTGCTGCTGGTCCTCTGCTCGTTCGCGCTCACCGGCTATGCCGGAGTGCGGCTGCTCGGTGGCGCCGAGCCCTGGAAGGTCGTCATCTGGTTCGTCGGGGCCGCGTTCCTGCACGACCTGGTGCTGCTGCCCCTGTACACGGTGACCGACCGCGCCGCCCAGACCGTCCTGGGCGAGCGCCGGGAGCCCGCCGCGGCCGATGAGTCCGGCCGGCCGGGCGGGCGCTGGATCAACTACGTCCGGGTTCCGGTCTTCCTCTCCGGACTGCTGCTGCTGACGTACTTCCCGCTGATCCTGGGACGGGTGAGCCGGCGCTACACCCTGTACTCCACGCTCTCCGCCGATGTGTTCCTCGGGCGCTGGCTGATCATCACGGCCGTCCTGTTCGCGCTCTCCGCCGTGGCCCTGCTGGTCCGGATGGGCCGTTCCCGCCGTCCGGGGCCGGGCACCGGGGCATCGCCTTGACCCTTCGCCCGGCGGAGCCGGGAAGCAGTCGGGACCTACTCCACGTCCGGGCCGCGCGCACCCCAGCCCGGTGAGTCGAGCCGGATCGCGCGGTCCCCGACCAGGGACCTGAGCGCCTCCTCAAGTGCCGCGACCGACGCCGCACCCACCTGGGCCTCCCACTGTTCACGCAACTCGTCGAAGATCGCCTCGCCCTGCCGCATCATCGCGAGTCCGCGCTCGGTGACGCGCAGCCGCGTCCGCCGGCGGTCGGCCGGATCGGCCTGGCGCGTCACGAAGCCGCGCTCCTCCAGCGCGGCGATCGTCTTCGCGGCCGCCTGCCTCGTCACCGACATCCGCTGGGCGAGCTCGGAGGCGCTGTCGGCGCCGGACAGGATCGAGTGGAGGGCGAAGTCGTGCACGGACCGGACGTCCTCGTACCCGCGCTCCGCCAGCTCGGCGCCGGCCCGGTCCGCCAGTGTGCGGAAGCCGGCGAGCAGGAGCAGCGCGAGGTCGGCGCCTGATCTGGACATGCGGCCAGCATAAGGCCACCTTTGACAAGGGCAACCTGGTTGCCTATCGTGGTTGACAACCAGGTTGCCTATTTGGAGGCTCCCCATGACCACGACCACGCCCTGCGGCGCAACCCTCCCTGGCGTCACGCATCACCTCGCCGACGTCAACGGAACGCGACTGCACTACGTCTCCGCCGGCACCGACGGCTCTCCGATCCTGCTGGTGCACGGCTGGCCGGAGACCTGGTGGGCGTTCCGCAAGCTGATCCCGCCGCTCGCGCGGACCCACCGGGTCTTCGCCCTCGACCTGCGCGGGTTCGGTGACTCAAGCAACGCCGACACCGAGTACGGCGAGGCGGTCGCCGCCGAGGACCTGCACCAGCTCGTCGCCCACCTCGGCGCCGGCCCCGTCCATCTCCTGTGCCAGGACATCAGCGGCGGCACGGGCTTCCGCTTCGCGGCGACGCACCCCGAGGACGTCATCAGTTTCACCGGGGTCGAGACGGCCCTGACGGGTTTCGGGTTCGAGGCGCTCGCGGACGTGAACAACCACGGTTCCTGGCACGTCGGATTCCTCGGCGCCCCGGGCATCCCGGGCATGCTCCTGCCGGGCCACGAGCGGGAACTGCTGGCCGGCTGGGCCTTCCCGCTGATGAACGGGACGGAGGGTGCCATCGGTGAGAGCGACATCGACGAGTTCGTGCGGAGCTACGCCCGCCCGCACGCCTGGCGGGGCACGGAGGGGCTCTACCAGAGCATCTTCTCCGACCGGGGGGCCACCAGGGCGCTGGCCGCGTCGCACCCGATCGCCGTGCCGGTACTCACCGTCGAGGCCGCCGGCCACAAGGGGATCACCGAGAAGACCTTCCGCCAGGTGGCCTCCGGTGAGGTCACCGCAGTGCGTCTCGAAGGGGTCGGCCACCTCATCGCACAGGAGGCCCCCGGGGAACTCGCGGACGCGGTCCTGGAGTTCACCGGACGAGTGGACGACGGGCGGGCCTGAACCCCGGAACCCCGTTGGCCGCCGCGCGCACCCGCCTCGCGTTTGCCGAAACGGCAACACGACTCGCGGCCGGCCCCGCCCCGTCGCATGATCGTGTCCGGAGCCGTCGGGCGGCCGCCGGGCGGTACGGGTCCCGGGGCGCGGCTGTGAACGGCCGGCTCCCCGGACCACGCAGAACCAGCCGCGGAGGACCCATGTCGCACCAGCCCACCCCGTCCCCGGAGCTCACGCACCGCACCGTCGCCTCGCCGGCCGGGCGCGTCCACCTGGTCGAGCAGGGCACCGGGCCGCTGGTGCTGCTGCTGCACGGGTTCCCGGAGTCCTGGTACTCCTGGCGCCACCAGCTGCCCGCGCTGGCCGCCGCCGGGTACCGGGCGGTCGCCATCGATGTCCGTGGCTACGGGCGGTCCTCCCGGCCCGCGGACGTCGCCGCGTACCGGATGGCCGCGCTCGTCGAGGACAACGTCGCCGTGGTGCACGCGCTCGGGGAGCGGAGCGCGGTGCTGGTCGGCCACGACTGGGGCGCCACGATCGCGGCGAACTCCGCGCTGATCAGGCCCGACGTCTTCCGCGCGGTGGGGCTGCTGAGCGTCCCGTACGCCCCGCGCGGCGGTCCGCGCCCCAGCGAGATCTTCGCGGGGATGGGCGGGGACCAGGAGTTCTACGTCTCCCGGTTCCAGGAGCCCGGCCGGGCGGAGAGCGAGATCGAGCCGGACGTCCGGGGCTGGCTCGCGGGCTTCTACGCGGCGTTCTCCGCCGACACCATGCCCGCGCCAGAGGCACCGGACCCGCACTTCGCCGGGCCCGGCGGGACGCTGCGCGAACGCTTCCCGGAGCGGCGGCCCGGCTGGCTCGGTGACGCGGAACTCGACTTCTACGCCGGCGAGTTCGAGCGGACCGGGATGAGCGGGGCGCTCAGCCGCTACCGGAACATGGACCGGGACTGGGAGGATCTCGCGGAGTTCGACGGAGCACCCGTCACCCAGCCGTCCCTCTTCGTCGGCGGCTCCCTGGACGCCTCCACCACCTGGCTGGCCGATGCCATCGCGGCGTATCCGACGACCCTGCCCGGCCTGGTCTCCTCGCACCTCCTGGACGGCTGCGGCCACTGGATCCAGCAGGAGCGCCCCGAAGAGGTCAACCGGATCCTGACAGGCTGGCTCGCCTCACTCTCCGCCTGAACCGGCTCTGCGGCGAGGGGTCCGGCCGGCCGGACCGGGCCCGAACACGCGTGCACAGGTGCCCACAACCCGCCCCGCCCGGGAGTGCCCCAACTGCTCATAACTGAGCAGGTGTTCACGACGAACACACATTTTCAGTCACAAGCGGCTTCCCTCCCCCGCATACTGGGAGTTCACTGGTCGTGACGAGTGGTGATGCAATCGCCGTGCACGTCAGGCGGTCTGCTGCCATGAACCCACAGGGCCCGGCTCCGATGCCCATGCCCCGGCGGAGGAAAGAGGACAGCGATGACAGCCGCCCCTCCCGCGACGCACCCCCGACGAGATCCGGCCGTCCGGCCCGGTCGCGCCGTTTCACGCAGTGCTTCGCGGCATCCTCGCACCGACCAACCGTCCCGCCGCTGATCCGCTCCCGCGGCGGTCCGGCGCAGTCGGCTCCACGTCCGCACCGCCCACACCCCGGGCCGGTGCGGACGCTGTCCCCGACGGCACGGCCCCGGCGGAGCGCCGATCGGCGGGGCCGCGTCCACCGCTCGCCGCTCCGGCCGCGCGTGCGCGGTTCCTTCCGCGTTTCTCCCTTCCATGTCCGTTTCGTTTCGACGAGGTGCACAATGAGCAAGATCGCGCTTCCAGAATTCCACATGCCGTTCGAGAGTGCGGGATGCAATCCAGGATCTGAGAAAACCAAACAGGCCGCCTGGGAATGGGCCGAGTCCAGCGATCTCGTGCTGTCGCCGGTGGCTCACAAGAAAATGCTCCGGACCCGCCCCGAGCTCTGGATCTCCCTGATTTTCCCCCAGGCCTCACAGAAACACCTCGACCTGTTCTGCCAGTGGCTTTTCTGGGCCTTCCTCGTCGACGACGAGTTCGACGACGGTCCGGCCGGCCGCGACCCCGGGCTGTGCGAGTCGGCGATCACCCATCTGGTGGACGTGCTCGACGGCGCCCGCGCACCGGTCGGCCCCATGGAGAACGCCCTCGGCGAACTGTTAGTCCGGACCTGCACGGACCGGCCGGCGCACTGGGTACGGCAGTTCCGCAGGGACACCGCCGCGTGGCTGTGGACGTACTACGCCGAGGCGGTCGACCGGGCGGCGGGCCATGTGCCGAGCACCGCCGATTTCGTGAAGCACCGCCGCGATTCGGTGGCCATGCAGCCGTTCCTCGACCTGCACGAGATCGCTGCCGGAATCGATCTCCCGGAATCCGCCCGGAGCCTTCCCGCCTATATCGCGCTGCGCAATGCGGTGACCGATCACTCGGGTCTCTGCAATGACATCTGCTCGTTCGAGAAGGAGGCTCTTCTCGGTTATGAGCACAACACGGTGCGGCTGATCCAGCGGGACCGCGGGGGCACGCTCCAGGAAGCCGCCGACGAGGCCGGAATCCTGCTGGCCCGTATCGCGGACCGCGTGCAGCGGGCCGAGAAGGAACTGGAGGAGGAGATGGAGGCGGCCGGAATCGAGGGCCTCCCGCGAGCCGCCCTGGAACGCTGTGTCCAGGACTACCGGGGGCTCGTGCGAGGGGACTTCGACTACCACGCGCGGGCGGAACGCTACACCCGTCCCGACCTCCTGGAGATCGACGAACAGGACTCGCTGTCCCGGAACTTCGCCGCCTGACGGGGCGCCCGGCGGGGCCCGACACCCCCGCCGGGCCCTGCCCCGACGGCGCCCGGCGCCGGAATGCGGGAACAGAGCAGCGATTTCCGGACATTCGTCGTCCCCATCCGTCGTCCGGCCCCGGCCGGTCCGCCCGTGACCGGAAACGCGCGCCGCTGAAAGCGGCCGCTGTCCGGCTCCGCCGTCCCCCACGAATGGCCGACCGCCCCCTACCGTGATGTGCTGGTACGTACGCCCGATGCCAGGCGGCGGTTTTGATGACCCGAACTCGCCGGCCGTACCGCAGAAGGGCTGGAGGCATCCATGACCGCCGCACCTCCTCCGATATCCGGATCCGGATCCGCGTCCGAGCCGGAACCAGAGCCCGACTCCGCGTCCGTGCCCGCATCCGCATCCCCGTCCGCGTCCGCCCAGGAGCCCGCGCACGAGGCCGCCTTCGGCGCCTGCGCCGACCGGACCGCCCCGCACTCCCAAACTGTCCAGGGCACCGTCCGGGGCACGTACGAACAGGGTGTCGCCGTCTTCCGAGGCATCCCGTACGCGGCGGCGCCAGTAGGCGCGCACCGGTTCCGGGCGCCGGCGCCGGCGGAACCCTGGGAAGGGATACGCGAGGCGGTGGCCTTCGGTCCGACCGCGCCGAAGCGGCCGTACGCGCCGCCGCTGGACCGGCTGTTGCCGGACCCCGAGGTGGACGGCGACGGCTGCCTCAACCTCAACGTGTGGACCCCGTCGCCCGGCCGCACCGGGCTGCCCGTCCTCGTCTGGATACACGGCGGCTCGCTGCTGCACGGCTCTTCCGCCGTTCCGCTGTACGACGGGGCCGCCTTCGCCCGCGACGGCGTGGTCCTCGTGTCGCTCAACTACCGGCTCGGCATCGAGGGGTTCGGGGTGTTCCCGGACGCGCCCGCCAACCTGGGGCTGCTCGACCAGCTCGCGGCGCTCGGCTGGGTGCGGGACAACATCGCGGCGTTCGGCGGCGATCCGGACCTGGTGACGGTGTGCGGCGAGTCGGCGGGGGCCATCAGCATCGCCGCACTGCTCGCCGCGCCACGGTCCCGGGGGCTGTTCCGGCGTGCGGTGCTGCAGAGCGGGGCCCCGTCCGCGCTCCCCGTGGACAAGGCCCGCCGCACCACCGAGCTGATAGCGAAACGGCTCGGGACGGCCGCGACGGCGCGGGCCCTGTCCGCCGTCGACCCCGCCGCGCTGCTGGCGGCGCAGACGGCGGTGACGAGCGGCGGCTCCCCGCTGACCGGCGGGAACTCCTTCCAGGTCGTGGTGGACGGCGAGCTGCTGCCCCGCGATCCGGCCGAGGCCCTGCGGGACGGTGCCGCCTCCGGCGTCGATCTGCTGATGGGCTCCAACACCGAGGAGTACCGGCTCTGGTTCGTACCCAGCGGGCTCACCGAGCGGCTCTCGCGCACGAAACTCCGCCTCGCCCTGCTGAAGTTCCGGGTGCCGGGCGCCACGGCCCGTACCTACCGGGCGAACCGGCCGGAGGCCACCCCCGGCGAACTGCTCGGCGCCCTGGCCACCGATCTCCTGCTGCGCGTCCCGCTGAACCGGCTGGCCGACGCCCGCGCGGGAACCGCCGGCTCGACCCACCTCTACGAGTTCGGCTGGCCGTCCCCCGTACAGCGGCTCGGCGCCTGCCACGGGCTGGAGGTCGGGTTCGTCTTCGACAACCTGGACCGGCCGGACGCGGTGCTGCTCGCGGGCCGGGACGCGCCCCGCGAGCTGGCCGGCGCGATGCACGCGGCGTGGGTGCGCTTCGCGGTCTCCGGCGACCCCGGCTGGCCCGGCTGGGACGCCTCGCGGCCGGTGATGCTCTTCGGCCCCGGCGCCCCCGCGACGGCGCGCGCCCCGCGCGACGACGAGCTGCGCGGCTGGGCGCCGTACCGCGACGGGCGCTGAGCGCGGCGGTCAGCGGGTGCTGAGCCAGTGCGGGTCGGGTACGACGGTCAGTACCGCGGACACGAACACGACGGCGGCCGGCGCCACCAGTTCGCGGCGCGCCCGGCGGTGGGCGGCCGTCGGATCCGGGTCCGCCGCCAGCCTCCGGCGCGCGCCCAGCGCCAGCGCGCTCACGACGGCCACCAGCACCAGTTTGGCCAGCAGGGTGCGCCCGTACGCCGAGGCGAGGACGACATCGGGCGGCAGCCGGCGCAGCGCGCTGCAGGTGCCGGTCACCGCGAGGGCCGCGTACAGCCAGTCGGCGAGCCGGGCGTAGCGGCCGAGCAGCGCGCGGGCGGCGCCGGGCCCGGTCCGCCGCCACAGCCGCATGGTGCGCAGCACGTGGAGCAGCCCGCCGCACCAGAGCGAGGCGGCGGTCAGATGGACGACGGTGAGCGCGGCGCCCAGCATCGGGCTGTACGCCTCCGGGTGGGCGCGCAACGCCTCCGCGCCGACGACGAGGGCGAGCGGGGCGACAGCCTGCGGCGGGCGGGTGCGGGCACGCGGGAGGGGTGCACCGCCCGCCTCCTCCCTGGCCGACAAACACACAAATGGGCCCCCGACGTCCACGGCACCATCGAACATTCACCCGGAAGGACGCATTACGGCAGGCGCGAACGTTTCTGCATCCCCGCTCGCCGCGAGCCTCGGGTTAGGTTCACCGACTGTCACCCCACTGACAGTCACCCAGGCCCGGGTGCCTCCGCGGATTCGGCGCTGCGAGGAGAGGCATCATGACCGAGAGGCTGCCCCCCACGGCATCCCCCACGCTGGTCCCCCTGCCCGAACCGTGCGGCCACGTGTACCGCAGGAGCGGCCGGACGGTGGTGGCACTGCGCGACGAGATCGACATCGCGACCGCGACGCTCATCGCCCCGGCTCTGGACGGCGCCACCTCTGCCGGGTCACCGCATGTGGTGGTCGACCTGACCGAGGTGAGTTTCCTCGACTGCTCGGGGCTGACGCTGCTGTGCCGGGCCCGGCGGCGGGCGCTGGACCGGGACGGGCGGTTCTGGCTCGTCTGCGACTGCCCGCGGATCCTGCGGCTGCTGCGGGCGGGCCGGCTGCACGACCTGTTCCGCCCGGTGGCGACGCCGGACGACGCCTTCGGCGCGCAGGAGACGCCGGAACCGCGGGACGGTGGGACCGGCGCGTCCGGGCCGTGAGCGAGGCCGGTCCAGTGGCCCCGGCCCGCCGGCCGGGGGTCCTGGGACGGCTGCCGTCAGCCCTTGTTCTGCGCGGCCCAGAACTCGTCGAAGGTGAGCAGCCCGTCACCGTTCGCGTCGTGGGAGTTGATCACGGCCTGCGCGACCGGCTCGGTGACGTAGGGGTCCCCCAGCTGGGCCATGACGCTCTTGTACTCGGCAGCCGAGATCAGCCCGTCGCTGTTCAGGTCGTACCGCTCGAACGCCTTGCGCGCCGACTCGATGTCCGCCACTGTTCCGCCCCTTCGTAATGCCTATATGACGGAGGTCAGATTAACGGGCGACACGGATGGCGGTCGCGGCGGCCGGTCGTCGATCATGGTGGGGACCGTCCGCCGGCCGGCAGACGGCGGCCAGGGACGGGGAGGGTACGGCGCGATGACCGAGGCACTGGCGGGGATTCTGGCAGCCGCGGCGCAGGGGCGGTTCCCGCCGCCGGACGGCTCCACGACGGTGGTGCGCCGGCCGAACGCGCGGGACGCCGGGGTGCTGGCATTCACCGCGCACTCGGTGGTGTTCACGGACGAGGACCCCCGGTGGGTGCGGGCCGCCCTGGCCGGCACCCCCGGTGACGCGCTCGCCGCGACGATGAACCCGCACTTCCTCGGCGCGCTGATGGCCCGGACCGGCCGGCACATGAACACGATCGACCTGCTCACGGTCGCACCCACGCTGCCGGGCACTCCGGAGCTGGAGCTGCGCGAGATCCGGGACCCCGAACACCCTCGGGTGGCACGGGCGATGAGGTTCCGCGACGAGGTGCGGGTCTGGGGAGCCGACGGCGGGGTGCTGATCCTCGGCCGCGGTGTCGCGGGACGCTGGGAGACCGCGATCGAGGTGGCCGAGGAGGCGCGCGGGCGGCGGCTCGGTGAACGACTGGCGCGGGCGGCCCGGCAGCTGGTGCCGGACGCGGTGGTGTGGGCGCAGCAGTCTCCGGGCAACGCCCGCAGTGTGCGGACGTTCCAGGCCGCGGGCTACCGGCCGGTGGGCTCGGAGGCGCTGTTCGTCCAGGGCTGAGCCACCGGCCGGCGGAGGCCCGGAAGGGACGGGCTCAACGGAAGACGCCGGTGTGGCCGAGCGAGTAGCGGCCCGGCTGCGGGTAGACGGCGAGGCCGTGCGGTCCGCTGCCTACCGGGATCCGGGCGAGCTGCTTGCCGCTGGTGGTGTCGATCGCGTACACCTCCGAGTTGTAGCGCCCGGTCAGCCAGAGGACCTTGCCGTCGGCGGAGACGCCGCCCATGTCGGGGCTGCCGCCGCCCGGCAGATGCCACTTCTTCGCCAGCTTCCGCTGTGCGAAGTCGAAGACGGAGACGGAGCCCTCGCCCCGGTTGGAGATGTACATCTCCTTGGCGTCGCGGCTGACGTAGAGCCCGTGGCAGCCCTTGCCGGTGGGCAGCAGCTTCGGGGTGGTGAACTTCTTCCCGTCCAGCACCCACATGCCGTTCGCCATCATGTCCGCGATGTAGAACGTGCTTCCGTCGGGAGACAGCTTCACGTCCTGCGGCATGGCGCCCTTGAACGGCAGCTTCTGCTTGCCCACCACCTTCATCCTCGCCGTGTCGACCTTGAGGAGTTCGCCGGAGAACTCGCAGGAGACGATGAAGTACCGGCCGTCCGCCGAGAAGTCCGCGTGGTTCACCCCCGCGCAGCTGACCGGGACGGCCTTGGCCGTCTTCATGGTGTGCGCGTCGCGGAAGACCAGCTGACGGTCCATCGAGGCCATCACGATGGCGTACTTGCCGTTCGGCGTGAAGTAGAGGTTGTACGGGTCGGAGACGTCGACCGTCTTCCCCGCCTCGCCGGTCGCCGGGTCGATCGCGGTGAGGCTGTCGCCGACGTCGTTGTTGACCCAGAGGGTCTTCAGGTCCCAGGACGGGACGACGTGCTGCGGCTGCCGGCCGACCGGGATGGTCTTGATGACCTTGTACGTGGCGGGGTCGATCACCGTCACCGTGTTGGAGTTGGTGTTGGGCACGTACACCCGGGACGGGAAGCCCTTGACGGCCGGTGACAGCTTTCCGGCGGCGTCGGCCGCGTACACGTTCGCGGGGTCGAGCACCGGGGGCATCCCGGCCAGTCCGGGCGGCGCGGGTGGGGTGACGTGCTTGGCTCTGGCGGGTGGCGCGGCGGCCTCGGTCGCGGTGTCTGACGCCGGCTTCGCGGCGGGGGTGCCGCAGCCGGTGAGTGCGGCGAGCAGGACGCCCCCGAGCAGGGCCGCGGTGCGTGTGGTGGAGGGATGCATCAGGTCAACAGCTCCGTGGTCGTCACCGCGCGCAGTTGGCGGCGGTCGAGTTCGGTGAGGAGGAGGGGCAGCGCGGCGACCGTGTCCGCGTAGCCGAAGTGCATGCTCACCACCGATCCGTTGCGGATCTCGCCGGCCACCTTGCGGGTGACGGCCGCGGCGCCGGGCGAGGTGAAGTCGAGGGAGTCCACGTCGTAGGAGAGGACGTGCGGGTAGCCCGCGCGGACGGCGAGCCGTTGGACGAGCGGGGTGGCGTACTGGGTGCGCGAGGGCCGGAACCAGGTGCCGATGGAGCCGGTGAGCCGTCGCAGCCGCTGGGCGCAGCCGGTGATCTCCGCGTACGCCTGCGCCTCGTCCATCGAGGAGATGTCGATATGCCGCTGGGTGTGGTTGCCGAGGTCGTGGCCGCCGTCGAGGATCCGGCGGGCCATCTCGGGGTGTTCGTCGAGCCAGCCGCCGACCGCGAGGACGGTGACCCGCGCTCCGGCCCGCTCGGCCTCCGCCAGCACGGTCCTGGCGATGGCGGGGTCGCCCTGGCCGTGGAAGGTGAGGGCGACACGGGCGCGGTCGCGGGGGCCGTGATCGATCTGCACCGGCTGCCCGGGGAAGCGGCGCGGGGCGGGTGCGGGGGCGTGCGCTCCGGCGGAGGCGGCCGGCTTCCTCGGTGCCGGGTGGGTGAGGGTCTTCGCTGCTCTGTCGGCGGGGCCGCCTGATTCCCGGTCCCCGCAACCGGCGGCGAGGGCGGCGGCGAGGGCGGCCCCGGTCCCTGCGCGCAGGGCGCTGCGGCGGTGCACCGGTGTGGCGGAGACGTTCATGCGCAGAACAGTAAGTGCGGACTGTCAGGAAAATAACAATTGACCCTTATCGCCGCTTTCGACGATCACACGGATGCGCACGATCGACATCTGCAGGGATCAATGAATCACTCGCGAAGCCCCAGCAGCACTCATGGATTTCCAGGCAAGTGACTCATCACACCTAAGATTCATTGCAAGAATCACTGGAACTATCCATGAATGGGCGATTTGCGGCTTTGGCGATGTAGTCGCCCGTCTGCCATAGTCGGTGACACGACCCGCACTGACCCGGGCCGGGTCGTCATAAGCGGCCGTGGACACACCCCCCATTTCACGGCCCCCCACACAGCAGCCCCCGCAGCGCCGCACCACGGCCGAACCGGGGGCTTCTGTGCGTCCGGAGCCCGCGGGGGCCGTCACCGGGGGGCGTCAGCGGTCGGAGATCCGCATCTCGAACCAGGTGATCTTGCCGCGCGGCAGCAGATCCACGCCCCACCGGTCGGAGAGCTTGTCGACGAGGAAGAGGCCCCGCCCGCTGACGTCCATCGCCTGTACGGGCATGAGGCAGGGCAGTCCGCGCGAGGGGTCGCGCACCTCGATCCTGATCCAGCCACGGCGGCGCAGCATCCGCAGACCGAAGACCCTGGCGCCGGTGTGCCGCACCGCGTTGCCGACGAGTTCGGAGACGAGCAGCACGGCGTACTCGCCGGTCTGCGGGGAGAGCGCCCACTGACGCAGCACCACGCAGGAGGTGAGCCGGCGGGCGGTGGCCGCGGATTCCGGACGGGAGGGCAGCCGGACCTCGCCCTCCGTCGGGTTACCGAACAACTCCAGCGCCTTGAACGCCTGTTCGTCCTCGACGGCCGGCATCCTCCGTGCCGCTGTCGCGCTGCTGCGCTGTCGCGGCTGCTCCACACCCTCCAGGCCCGCCATGGACACCATCATGGCCGCAAGGCGGACACTCCGGGGCCGTTCCAGGGGAATCCCCACCCCGGAATCAGCCATTCCGCAGCGACCTTCTGGCATATGCCACCGGCAAAATGCCCCCACTCGCACCCCGGCCGACCTGCGCGAACGCCGCATCGGAGCGGGTTTGCCGAGACCGGCGGAGCGCTGAGCCTTAAGGTTGCCTTAAGGCTCAGCTAATCCGCCCGCACGGATGAACGCGCCGCGATCTGTTCCCAACTGGCGTTCGGTCAGAGGAATTTGGCCTTGCCCGGTCCCTCGTCCACAAAGCTGCGCATACCGCGCTCCCGGTCCTCCGTGGCGAAGAGTCCGGCGAACCAGGTGCGTTCGATCGTGAGGCCCGTGTCGATGTCCGTCTCCAGGCCCGCGTCCACCGCCTCCTTGGCGGCGCGCAGCGCGAGGGCGGGGCCCTTCGCCAGCTTCGCGGCCCAGGCGTGCGCGTGCTCGTAGACCTCGGCGGCCGGTACGACCCGGTCCACCAGACCCATGGCGAGCGCCTCTTCGGCCTTCACATGGCGGCCGGTGAAGATCAGGTCCTTGGCCTTGGCGGGGCCCACCAGACGGGCGAGCCGCTGGGTGCCGCCGGCGCCCGGGATCAGTCCGAGCATGATCTCCGGCTGTCCGAGCTTGGCGTTGTCCCCGGCGATCCGGAAGTCGGCGCAGAGGGCCAGCTCGCAGCCACCGCCGAGCGCGTAGCCGGTGACGGCCGCGACGACGGGCTTGGGGATCCTGGCCACCGCGGTGAAGGACTCCTGCAGTGCCTTGGACCGGACCACCATCGCCGGGTGGTCCATCACCTGCATCTCCTTGATGTCCGCGCCCGCCGCGAACACCTTCTCGCCGCCGTAGAGCACCACGGCGCGCACGTCGTCGCGCCCGGAGGCCTCCTCCGCCAGCTCGCGCAGCCGGTCCTGGGTGGCGATGTCCAGGGCGTTCATCGGCGGACGGTCCAGCCGGATCGTGCCGACGCCGCCGCTTACTTCGAGGGTTACGGTCATGGGAGGCAGGTTAGACCGGCCGCCCCCCACGTGCCGACCGGTCCGCACCGGCGCTCACGTGATGCCGGACAGGCCCGGGGCCGGTGCCGTTCGTCACAGGCCCCGGGCGGCTCTCAGCCCTCGACCCAGCCGTGCTGCTTGGCGAACCGCAGCAGCGCCTGACGCGCCTGGAGGATCTGCGCGGCGGTGAGGCCGGGCGCCGCTTCCAGCAGCACCTCGGTCACGTCCCGCACGTACTCCTGGGAGTTGAGCACGTCGCACAGCACGTCGTCGCCGTCCACGACCTGCCTGGCAGGGGACTCGGAGCGCCCCTGGAACCCGGAGCCCGAAGCCGCATTGCCGCTGCCGGGGGCGAGTTGCACCGCGGACGCCTTCAGCCCCCTGTCGCCTTCCTCGATCTCGAACCCGACCATCAGACCGGGCCTGAGGGAGGCCTCGGGGATGCGGAGATCGTTCACATGCAGGAAGACATCCTCGCCCCCGTGATCGGGAGCGATGAACCCATAACCCTTGACGCCGTCGAACCGCACCACACGACCGGTGACCATCAGAACCAACCTCTCAACGAAACCCCGGACCCGTGCCCGGGGTACCCCTGCCGCAGCAGCTGGGCCCGGACCTCGTACACCACTCCGGACCCGCCCTGCGACTTCCTGCGCACCACTGTGCCAGATCCTGCCCCGGCCCGCCTCGCCCCGGGCGCAGTGACCTTACGGGCTGTCCCGAACGCGTGACACCGGCCCCGGACCACACTGTGGTCCGGGGCCGGTGTCACGCGGGTCCGTGGTCAGTGCCGCGGAGCTACTTGGTCCACTGCGACCAGTCCATGTTCCAGCCGTTGAGGCCGTTGTCCGGCTGGATCGTCTTGTCGTGGGAGTTCGTCACGACCACGACGTCACCGATGAGCGAGTTGTCGAAGAACCACGCCGCCGGGGTACCCGAGTCACCGCCGCCGCGCGCGTCCAGCATGCCGACGCAGCCGTGGCTGGTGTTGGTGTTGCCGAAGACGCCGGAACCGCCCCAGTAGTTGCCGTGGATGAAGGTGCCGGACGTGGACAGGCGCATCGCGTGCGGCACGTCCTTGATGTCGTACTCGCCGCCGAAGCCGACGGTGTCACCGTTCATCCGGGTCACCCGGAGCTTCTCGCTGATGACCATCTTGCCGTTGTACGTGGTGGTGGCCGGGGCGCCGGCGGAGATCGCGATGTCCTTGATCTGCTTGCCGTCGCGGACGACCTTCATCCGGTGGGTGTTCGCGTCCACGGTGCTGACCTGCCGGCGGCCGACGGTGAACGACACCGTCTTGGCCTGCTTGCCGTAGACCCCGGGGCGTCCCTCGACGCCGTCGAGGTCGAGCTTCACGGTCACCTTGGTGCCGGCGGCCCAGTAGTCCTGCGGCCGGAAGTCCAGGCGGTCGTTGCCGAACCAGTGGCCCGCGATCTCGACGGCCGGGTCCGCCGTCACCTTGATGGCCTTCTCGACGGCCTCCGGGTCGGTGATCCCCCGGGTGAAGTGGATCGAGACCGGCATGCCGACACCGACCGTGGAACCGTCCTCCGGGGTGTACTGCCCGATGAAGGTGTTCTTCGGGACCAGCGTGGTGAAGGCGGTGTCCTTGGCGGACTCACGGCCCTTCTCGTCCTTCGCCACGGCGTGGACCTGGTACTTGGTCGCGGAGGCCAGGTGCTGGTCAGGCTCCCAGCTGGTGCCGTCCGCCGCGATCTTCCCCGCGACCTCGGCCCCCTTGGAGTCGGAGACCTTGACCGTGGAGAGCTTCCCCCGCTCGGCCGAGATCTTCAGCGCCCCGCTGGTGGCGACGGAGTCGGCACCGTCCTGCGGGGCGACCTTCACCACGGCCTGGGAGGCGCTGGTGTCACCGCCCTTCGCCCCGCCCTTGCCGGCGCCGCCCTTGCCCGCGTCCCCGCTGTCCTCGCCGCCGCATGCCGTCACCAGCAGCAGCAGCGCGCCCAGCACCAGGGCCAGCAGTCCGGTGGTCCCGCGTCCGCGCCGCCCGCTGCCCGCCCTGACCGATGTCCCCGATATCGGCTGCCCGTTCAATGTGGTCGTCTCCCCTCGCACGGCCTGGCCCCGCCAAGGCCGGCCCTGGGAGCTCGCAGGCTCCCGCCCCCGCGCGCTGCATATGCGCGCTCAGCGAAAGATAATCACACCGACTGCGGGCAGCTCTCCCCCGGAATGTCACCGTTCCGTCCCAACTCGTCTCGGACTTCCGCTGGTCGGGGGCGCTGCCCGCGCGAGGGGCCGTACAGAGCGGCGGCCCGGCCCGTCCCGGAGGACTCCGGAACGGGCCGGCGAGGCTCAGTGCACGGCGGAACCCGCCTTCCACTGCTTCCAGTTCAGGTTCCAGCCGCTCAGCCCGTTGTCCGGGGCCACCTGCTTGTCCTTGGAGTTGACGACCTCGACGACGTCACCGATGAGGGTCCGGTCGAAGAACCAGCCGGCCGGGGTGGACCCGCTGCCGCCCTGCTCGTCACGGAGGCCGATGCAGCCGTGGCTGACGTTGGTCGAGCCGAAGATGTCGTCGTCGGACCAGTAGTTGCCGTGCAGGAAGGTGCCGGACTTGGTGAGCCGGATCGCGTGCGGTACGTCCTTGATGTCGTACTCGCCCCCGAAGCCGACGGTCCGCCCGTCCATCCTGGTCACCTCGTGCATCTCGCTGACCACCATCTTGCCGTTGTACGTGGTCGTCGTCGGGGAGCCCGCCGTGATCGGGACCGTGGAGACGAGCTGCCCGTCCCGGCGCACCTGCATGGTGTGCGCGGCCGAGTCCACCCGGGACATCTGCTCCCGGCCCACGGTGAATCGGATGGTCTTGCGCTGGCTGCCGTACACCTGCGGCGCCCCCTCCACATCACGCAGCCCCACCTCGACGGTGACCTCGGTGCCCGGCTCCCAGTACGCGGCCGGGCGGAAGTCGAGCCGGTCGGCGCCGAACCAGTGCCCGGCCACCTCGACCGGCGGATCGCTGGTCACCCGGATGGCGCGCTGCACGGCCGCCCGGCGGGTGACCGGCCGGTTGAACTCGAAGGAGACGATCATGCCGGTGCCGACCGTGGACCGGTTCTCCGGCTTGAAGTAGCCGATGAAGCGGTGCTCGGGCACCACCGTGGTGAAGGTGGTGTGGCGGGCCGAGCGGTGCCCCGCGCCGTCCACCGCCACCGCGTCGACGCTGTACTTGGCGGCGAGCCCGAGCCGGCCCGCCGAGCCCTGCGGAGCCCAGGAGAGGCCGTCCTTCGCGATCAGGCCCCGCACCTCCTCCCGCTGCGCGTCCTCGATCCGGGTCACCTTGACGCTCTCCAGCCGCCCGTCCGGGACCTTCACCGCGACCTCGGCGTCCGCCTTCACGTCCTGGGCCCGGTCCTGCGGGGTGATCCGGATCGCCTCCTGCGGCGACCGGGACTTCCCGCCGATGATCGAACCGGCGCCCGAACAGCCGGTCAGAACAACCAGTACGGCCAGTACGACGAGCAGTCCCGACCGTCTCAGCACGGTGGCCTGTCTCGCGCCTGCCTTCTTCGCTACGTGGTTCACGTCCCCCCAACGACGTGGCCGCCGGAGGGAAACGTGAGTGCGGGGCCACTCGTGGGCAGAACAGAGGGGACGACCACACTCGGGGAGCCGCGGCCGGGACGCCGCGCGCTCCCTTTCGGTGCCGGTCCCCCAAGAGCCGCGGGAGGCGAACAGGTGTCGAGCGCAGCCGAGCAGGAGGCAGTGCCGAAGACGTGTCCGGGGCCGGTGGACCGGGCGGTGGAGCGGCCCGCGGTCGCCCCAGGACAGCGGGCGCCCGACGTGTGGCCCGGTACGCCGACGCCGCTCGGAGCCCGCTTCCGGGTGGGGCCCGACGGGGTGGCGGGCACCAACTTCGCGCTCTGGGCGGGCGGCGCGGAGGCCGTGGAGCTGTGCCTCTTCGAGGAGGACGGCACCGAGACCCGGCTGCCGCTGACCGAGCTGACCCACGAGATCTGGCACGGCTTCGTCCCCGGTGTGCGGGCCGGCCGGCGCTACGGCTACCGGGTGCACGGCCGCTGGGACCCGTGGACGGGCGCCCGCTGGAACGCGGCGAAGCTGCTCCTCGATCCGTACGCACGGGCCGTGGACGGCGATTTCACCCTTCCGGCCGAGGTGTACGGCCATGTGAGGGACTGGCCGGAACAGCAGGTCGCGGACACCGTGCGCGACGAACGGGACTCCGCCCCGTACGTCCCCAAAGGGGTGGTCGTCCACGATGACGACGACTGGGCGGAGGACCGGCGGCCCAAGACGCCCTGGGCCGACTCCGTCATCTACGAACTGCACGTGCGCGGCTTCACCGAGCGCCACCCCGGCATCCCGGAGGAGCTGCGCGGCACCTACGCCGGACTCGCGCACCCCGCGGCGATCGGCCATCTGAAGCACCTCGGGGTGACGGCGGTGGAGCTGCTGCCGGTGCACCAGTTCGCCCATGAGGACCATCTGCTGCGGCGCGGGCTGCACAACTACTGGGGTTACAACTCGATCGGCTACTTCGCCCCGCACGCCGGCTACTCCGCGAGCGGCACCGCGGGCCAGCAGGTCGGCGAGTTCAAGCGGATGGTCCGCGCGATGCACGACGCCGGGATCGAGGTGATCCTCGACGTGGTCTACAACCACACGGCGGAGGCGGGCGAGCTGGGCCCGATGCTGTCGCTGCGCGGCATCGACAACCGCGGCTACTACCGGCTCCAGTCCGACGCCCGCAGATACGCGGACTACACCGGCTGCGGCAACACCCTGCACGTGGTGCAGCCGAACGTGCTGCGGCTGATCACCGACTCGCTGCGGTACTGGGTCACCGAGATGGGCGTGGACGGCTTCCGCTTCGACCTGGCGGCGGCGCTCGCCCGCTCGATGCACGACGTCGACATGCTCTCCCCGTTCCTCGCGGTGATCGCCCAGGACCCGGTGCTGCGCCGGGTGAAGCTGATCGCGGAGCCGTGGGACGTGGGCAACGGCGGCTACCAGGTCGGCGCCTTCCCGCCGCTGTGGACCGAATGGAACGACCGCTACCGCGACGCCGTGCGGGACTTCTGGCGCGGCGCGCTGCCCGACGTACGCGATCTCGGCTACCGGCTGACCGGATCGAGCGACCTGTACGCGTGGGGCGGCCGCCGCCCGTACGCCTCGGTCAACTTCGTCACCGCGCACGACGGCTTCACCCTGCGGGACCTGGTGAGCTACGAGCAGAAGCACAACGAGGCCAACGGCGAGGGCAACCGCGACGGCACCTCCGACAACCGGTCCTGGAACTGCGGCACCGAGGGCGAGAGTGACGACCCCCAGGTCAACGCGTTGCGCCTGTGCCAGCTGCGCAACCTCCTCACCACCCTGCTGCTGTCGACCGGGGTGCCGATGCTGGTCGCGGGCGACGAGATGGGCCGCACCCAGGGCGGCAACAACAACGCCTACTGCCAGGACAACGAGATCAGCTGGGTCGACTGGTCGCTGCTGGAGCAGCCGCGGTGGCGCGCGCTGACCGAGCTGACGGCCCGGGTGCTGGCGCTGCGCCACACCCATCCGGTGCTGCGCCGCCGCGCCTTCTTCTCCGGCCGGCCGCAGGCCCCGGACGGGCTGCGGGACCTGGCGTGGTTCACCCGGCAGGGGGCCGAGATGACGGAGCAGGACTGGTACGCGCCGGCCGCGACGGTCGGGCTCTACCTCTCCGGCCGCGACATCCCGGGCCGGGACGCCCGGGGCGAGCAGGTGAGCGACGACAGCTTCCTCGCGGTGCTGCACGCCGGTGACCGCCCGGTGGACTTCCGGCTGCCGGGGGCGCCGTGGGCGCGGGAGTACGAACTGGTCCTGGACACCGCGCGAGAGGACCAGTCCACCGCACCGGGCACCGTCCACCGGGGCGACTCGGCCCTCACGGTGCCCGCGAGATCGGTCCTGCTGCTGCGGGTACGGGAGTGAGCCCGGCGGGGGTTGGACAACAGCCGCTCAGCCCAGGATGCCCCGGTCGTACGCGACGGCGACGGCCGCAGCGCGGTCCTTGGCGCCCAGCTTGGCGAAGACATGGGTGAGATGGGTCTTCACCGTGGCCTCGCTGATGAACAGCACGGCGGCGATCTCCCGGTTCGACGTCCCCCTGGCGACGAGTCCGAGCACTTCGCGCTCCCGCGCGGAGAGCGTCTCGCCGCCGGACGCGGCGGGCGCGCGCACCCGTGAGATGAGCCGGGAGGCGATGGCGGGCGACAGGACGGTGCGGCCGTCGGCGGCGGCGCGCACCGCGGTGAACAGCTCCTCGCGCGGGGCGTCCTTGAGCAGGTATCCGGTCGCACCGGCCTCGATCGCGGGCAGGGTGTCGGAGTCGGTGTCGTACGTGGTGAGGACCAGGACCCTGGAGCGGGCGCCGCGCCGGGTCAGTTCGGTGATCGCCGCGACTCCGCCGCCGCCGGGCATCCGGAGGTCCATCAGGACGACGTCGGGGTCGCGCAGGACGGCCATCTCGACGCCCTCGACACCGTCGGCCGCCTCGCCGAGCACCTCGAACTCCGGCGCGGACGCGAACATGCCGCGCAGTCCGTCCCGTACGACGGGGTGGTCGTCGACGACGATCAGCGTGATGACGCGCGCGGGTTCCTCAGCCATAGCGGCCCACCGTACTGTGCCCGCGGGCGGTGCGGTCGCTCAGTCGTCGCGGACCAGCGGGACCCGGGCGCAGACCGCGGTGCCGAGGCCGGGGCCCGTCTCCACCTCGACCGTGCCCGCGATGCGTTCGGCGCGGGCCCGCATGCCGCCGAGCCCGAACCCGCCGGCGCCCCGGTACGGCTCCAGCGCGCCCGGGTCGAAGCCCCGCCCGTCGTCCCGGACGTCGAGGGTGATCTCGTCGCCCATGTAGGACAGCGTGACGCCGGTCCGGGAGGCGGCGGCGTGCCGGCCGGCGTTGGCGAGGGCCTCCTCCGCTATCCGGAGCAGGGTGGCGCCGACCTCGTCGTGCAGCGGCTCCGCCGTACCGGTGACGGTCAACTCGGCCCGGACGCCGGTACGTTCGGACCAGCTGGTGACCGTCTTCTTGAGGGCGCCGGGCAGGTCGTCGTGCTCCAGCGCGGCCGGGACCAGATCGTGCACGGAGCGGCGCGCCTCGCCCAGGCTGTGCCGGGCCAGCGCGGTGGCCCGCAGGAGGTGTTGGCCGGCCAGTTCCGGATCGGTGACCGCCGCCGACGTCACGGCCTGGAGCTGGGCGATGATTCCGGTCAGCCCCTGGGCGATGGTGTCGTGGATCTCGGCGGCCAGCCGCCTCCGCTCGTCGGCCACCCCGGCCTCACGGGCCTGGACGAGGAGCTGGGCGTGCAGTCCGGCGTTCTCCGCCATGGCCTGTTCGAGCCGGGCGTTGGCGGACTCCAGTGCGGCGATGGTCTCGTCCTGGGTACGGGACTGCTCCGCCTCCCGGCTGCCGATCTGGGCGAAGACCATGGTGAGGGTCCCGTGCAGGGCGAAGAGGATGACGAAGGCGACCCAGTTCATGAGGCTGACGGGCGGCAGGCCGCTGCCGGACTGCGAGCCCGCCATGATGGCGGCGGTGGCCAGCAGCCCGGCCCTGACGCCCCTGCGCGGAAGCAGCCGGGCGGCGTCGAAGTAGCCGAGCGTCGTGAAGATGGCGAAGAACGGGTTGCACCAGGTCAGCCCGAAGGCCAGCAGGGTGCGGACGACGAAGTAGGACTGCGCCGCCCGCGAACCCGCCGCCGCCCGCGACCGTCCCCACCCGAGCTGGAGGACGAGGGCCAGCGGGACGAGGACCGAGACGGCGTACACGTCCTGCCGGGACATGATGAGGTCACCGGTGACGGCCGAGACCGCGGTGGCCAGGGCGAGCAGTCCGTACGGCCCGTACCGGAAGAACCGCTCCCACCACTGCTCGGCCGTCGGCGCCCCGGTCACGGCTTCGCTCTCACCCGCGTACATGGCTGAAGTCTCCCCGATCCGCTGCTCCCCCTACTCCTCCTACTCCCCCTGCTCCCCTCACTCCCAGCGGAACGTGCGGATCGCGACCGCCGCCACCGCCGCGGCCCACAGCACCATCACCCCGAGGTAGGCCCAGCTCGGCCAGGCTCCGGAGGCCGCCCGGTCCAGCGCCTGAGAGGCCGCGCCGAACGGGGTGACCTGGACGATGCGGCGGAGGGTGCCGGGCATGGCCTGCACCGGCACCCAGACGCCCGCGGTGAACATCATCGGGAAGAAGACGACCGAGCCGATGGCGGCCGAGATCTTGGTGGTGCGGGAGACCGCGCAGACCAGCGAGCCCAGGGCCAGCACGCAGGCGACGGCCAGCAGCAGCGCCAGCAGGTAGCCGAAGGGCTGTCCGGGCAGCCGCACTCCGAACGCGATCCGGCCGACCGCCATCACCAGCACGGCGGAACCGAGCCCCGCCACACCGTGCAGGACGATCTGCGCGCCGAGCAGGGCCGCGGGTCGCACCGGAGTGGTGGACATCCGGCGCAGGATGCCGCGCTCGCGGTAGCCGGTCAGTACGGGCGGCATCGCCTGGAGCCCGGCCATGATCATGGCGAGCAGCACCGCCACGGGGACGTAGAGGTCGATCACGCGCCGGCCGCCGAGTCCGTCGTCGTGCTCCCGGAACGACGGGATCAGTCCCAGGACCGTCATCAGGACGGTCGGGAAGACCAGGATCCAGAAGAGGCTGCCGGGCTCTCGCAGGAAGAGCCTGGTCTCGGACCTGAGGACCGCGAACGAGGCGCCGGAGGGGATGGCGCGGGGAGTGCGTGCGGGGGCGGTGTGCGAAGTAGCCATCTCAGACTCCCCGTTCCATGAGGTCGTGGCCGTCGGCCGGGCCGGAGTGCTCGGTGAGGTCGAGGAACGCGTCGTCCAGGGTGGCTTCCAAGACGCGCAGTTGGTGCGCGGTGATACGGAGCCGGGCCAGCAGCGAGATCACCGCGTTGACGGTCTCGTCGGTGCCGTTGATGACGATCCGGCCGCCCCGGCTCTCGTACGAGGCGGCGCCTGGCAGCCGGGTCAGTTCATCGTCGTCGAGCGGCTGCGAGGGCGTGAAGGAGATGACCGTGGAGCTGGCGGCCTTGGCGATCAGCCCGGAGGGGGTGTCGAGGGCGGCGAGCCGGCCCTTGTCGATCACGGCGATCCGGTCGCAGAGCCGCTGGGCCTCCTCCATGAAGTGGGTGACGAGCAGCACCGTGACGCCGCTGTCCCGCACCTCCTCGATCAGCTTCCAGGTGTCGCGCCGGGCGCGCGGGTCGAGGCCGGTGGTCAGCTCGTCGAGGACCACGACCCGGGGACTGCCGACGAGGGCGAGCGCGATGGACAGCCGCTGCTTCTGACCGCCGGAGAGCAGGCCGAACCGGGTGGTGAGCTTGGTGTGCAGGCCGAGGCGTTCGGCCAGTGACCGCCAGTCGGCGGGGTCCGGGTAGAACGCGCTGTACAGTTCGAGCGCCTCGCCCACCGTGATCTTGGGCTGGAGTTCGCTCTCCTGGAGCTGGGCGCCGAGCAGCAGCGTCACCCGCTCGTGGTCGGCGACGGGGTCGAGCCCGGCGACGCGGACCGTACCGGAGTCGGGGACCCGCAGTCCCTCGACGCATTCGACGGTGGTGGTCTTGCCGGCGCCGTTGGGGCCGAGGATCCCGAAGATCTCCCCCTCCTCGACGGTGAAACTCACCCCGTCCACCGCGGGGCGTCCGGCGTAGGCCTTGCGCACCCCGTCCACTTCGATGATTGCCATGCCACGAGCATCCCGGCCCCGGCCCGCGTGCTCCATCCGCCATCGCGCTCGAACCGGCATCAGCCGATCGGCTGATGCCGGACTACGACCGTCTTGCGGGCCGTCAGGCGCCCGCGTCGGCGTTGGTGGCCGGCCCGGTGGCGGAACCGGCCTCCTCGCTCTCCGACAGCCGTGCCTCCAGGCGTGCCACGGCCAGCCGTTCGGCCTCCTTGCGTACCGACGTGAGCCTTGCGTCGGCCAGCAGCATCGGCGCCATCCACAGCAGCCCCCAGGGACCGAACCCGTGGACCACGCCGGTCGTCCGGAGCAGCAGACTCGTCAGCGCCGAGAGCGCGAACGACACCGCCCACGCCTCCGCACGATGCCGGGCGGCCCAGCGCAGCCAGCCGGTCCCCGGCCCGGAGAGCGCTTCGAGTGTGTCCGCGAGAACGGCGGCCCGCCGGTCGTCGGGCCGGGCCGCGGCGGCGGCCCGGGCCTCGGCCCGCGCCTCCCCCGGCCCCCGGCCCTTGAGGGCTTGGGCGATCTCGTCGCTCCGGGTCTCGCGCTCCCGCCGCTTCACGGCGGTCTCCGCGGCCGACATCCGCAGGTCCTGCCAGTAGCCGCGGCCGGCCCAGCGATGGGCGGCCCGCAGCTGAGCGTTCTCCGCGGAGTCGGGGGCGAGCTCTTCGAGGCGTCGGGTCAGCTCCGCGGCACGGGCGGCACGGCCCGGGTAGTCGAACGAGTCGCTGCGCAGGCACAGCTCGGCGTATCCGGCCAGCAGTCCGAGATGGTCCGCGTCCAGGGCCAGCCCTCTGCGGAAGGCGCGTTCGGCCTCGGTGTCGTGGTCGTCGTCGTCCTCCGAGGCGTGCGCCACGGCCAGCCAGCAGTACAGATCCGCGTGCGGCCCCGACTCGTCGAGCCCCTGGGTGGCGGTGCGCCGGACCCCGGCGAGGCCTCCCGCGAGAAAGAGCTGCTCACAGCGCTCGTTGTACACGTCGGTCGTCGTCATGTGTCCCGCCCCTGATGTTCACCGCCCCGGCCGCGCGTGACCCGCGACAGCCGCCCCTCCCCGGGGCCGACCAAATATCGGACGCGGTGTGCTTTGCGTCAAGCTGCGGCCTGGGCCGGAAATTCAGATGAGCGATGTCAGTGGTGAACCGTAGGCTCGCGCCTGATGCCCGAAGAACATGTAGAGCCCAAAGACCGGTCCACCGCACGCTCCCTGATGCGGCTGTGGCCGTACGTGAAGCCGGTGCGGGCCCGGCTCTCGTCCGCCGTCCTGATCGCCGTCGTCGCCTCGTGCCTCGGGCTGGTGATCCCGCTCGTGCTGAAGTGGATGGTCGACGGCCCGGTCGCCGGCCGGGACCCGGGCGGCGTCTGGCTCGGGGCGCTGTACCTGCTGCTGCTCGGGATCGCGGAGGCGTTCCTGTTCGGCCTCCGGCGCTGGGTGGTGGCGCGTCCGCTGGCCGGCGTCGAGGCGTCGATGCGGGCCGCCCTGTACCGGCATCTGCAGCGGCTGCCGGTGGCCTTCCACGACCGGTGGCCGTCGGGCCAGCTGCTGTCGCGCGGGACCACGGACCTGATGCTGGTGCGGATGTTCCTGGCCTTTCCGCTGACCTATCTGGTGGTCAACTCGACCACCATCGTGGTCGGGTTCGTGATTCTGCTCGGCCAGGAGTGGACGCTCGGCCTGGTGCTGCTGGTCCCCGTCGCACCGCTGATGATCGTCTGCTCGGTCTTCGAGGCGAAGTACTCGCTGGTGGCGCGCAGCGCCCAGGACCAGGTCGGGGACCTGACGACGGTGGTCGAGGAGAGCGTGCTCGGCATCCGGATCGTGAAGGGCTTCGGCCGGCACCGCAGCCAGGCACTGGCGTTCCGCGCCCTCGCGCGGCGGCTGCGGGCCACGGAACTGGACAAGGCGCGGCTGCTCGCGGGCATCTGGGCCCTCATCACGACGATCCCCGAACTCGCCATCGGGGCCGCGCTGGTGCTCGGCACCATCGAGGTGGCGGACGGCGGTCTGTCGGCGGGCACACTGGTCGCCTTCCTCTCGACGGCGCTCGCGCTGCGCTGGCCGGTCGAGTCGATCGGCTTCCTGCTGGCGATGTGCCAGGAGTCGGCGTCGGCGACCGACCGGTTCTTCGAGGTGATGGACGTGGCCGAGGAGAAGGAGACCGCGACGCAGCGGGTGGCGGGCTCGTCCGGGGCGGGGTCCGGTGCGGGCGGCATGGTCTTCGAGGGGGTCCGGTTCCGTTACCCGGACGCGGCGCCGGACTCCGCTCCGGTGCTGGACCGGATCGATCTGCGGATCCGGCCCGGCGAGACAATGGCCCTGGTCGGGGCCACCGGAAGCGGCAAGACCACGCTCACCGCGCTGGTGCCCCGGCTGCACGACGCCACGTCGGGGCGGATCACCCTGGACGGCGAGGACATCACCGCGATGCCGCGCGAGCGGCTGCGGGAGCTGGTGTCCGTGGCGTTCGAGGAGCCGACGCTCTTCTCCGCGAGCGTCGCGGAGAACGTCCTGATGGGCGCGGAGGGCGCGGGCGAGGACGAGTTGCGGCGAGCCCTTTCTGTCGCGCAGGCCGACTTCGTCCACGATCTGCCGCACGGGACCGGCACCCAGGTGGGCGAGCAGGGGCTGAGCCTGTCCGGCGGTCAGCGCCAGCGCCTCGCGCTGGCCCGCGCCGTCGTCGGCCGGCCGCGCTTCCTGGTGCTCGATGACCCGCTCTCCGCGCTGGACGTGCACACGGAGACGCTGGTCGAGGCGGCGCTGCGCAGTGTGCTGAAGGAGACCACGGCGGTGGTGGTCGCCCACCGGCCGTCCACCGTGATGCTCGCGGACCGGGTGGCGCTCCTGTCGGAGGGCCGGATCAGCGCGGTCGGCACCCACCAGGAGCTGCTGCGCGGCAACGCCGAGTACGCCTGGCTGATGTCCGGCGCGGACCTCCCGGACGACCCGGACTCGTTCCCGCCGGCCCCCGGACCCACCACCGACACGCTGGGCATGTACGCCCCTGCCGAGGAGGGCAGCAGCCGATGACCAGCACCACGACGGGGCGGCCCACGGAGGACGACGAAGAGAAGGCCGCCCCGGCCCCGGCCCCCAGGGACTCCTTCGACCGCGATGACCTGCCCACTCCCCGTGGCGCGACGCGCGAGCTCCTCCTGTCACTGCTCCGCCCGCACCGCGCCCGGGTGGTGGTGGCCGCGCTGTTCCTGCTGGTCCAGCAGATCGCGGTGCAGGCGGGGCCGCTGCTCGTCGCGTACGCCATCGACAGCGGGGTGCCCGCGTTCCGGGACGAGGACTACGGGCCGCTGATCGCCGTGGGCCTCGGCTACGCCCTCTGCGCGGCCGGTGCGGGAGCCATGCAGTACGCGTTCATCAGGGCCTCGGCGGGGGTCAACCAGGACGCCCTGCTCGATCTGCGCGGCCGGATCTTCCGCCATGCCCAGGCCCTGAGCGTGGACTTCCACGAGCGGTACACCTCCGGGCGGCTGATCTCCCGTTCCACCACCGATGTGGAGTCGCTGCGGGAGCTGCTCAGCGAGGGGCTCCAGGAGCTGATCGGGGTCGTCCTCTCCTTCGTCTCCATCTCCCTGATGCTGCTCTGGCTGGATCTCGCGACGGGCGCCGTCGCCGTGCTCTCCTTCGCCCCGCTGTATCTGCTGGTGCGGCAGTACCAGCGCCGGGCCGGAGTCATCTTCGCCGCCCGGTCGACGGCGATCGCCGCGGTCATCGTGAAGTTCGCGGAGACGATGAACGGCATCCGGCCCGTCCAGGCGTTCCGCCGGGAGCCGGTCAACGACGCGGTGTTCCAGGAGCTGAACCACGAGCACCGGCGCACCAACGGCGCCGCGATGATCGAGAACGCGCGTTATGTCGTCGGGTCCCGGCTGATCGCCAACACCGCGGTGGCCGCCATCGTGCTGTGGGGTGCCTACCGGGTCGCCTCCGGCACCCTGGCCCTCGGAGTGCTGGCCGCGGTGGTGCTGTACCTGCGGCGGCTGTACGACCCGATCGACCGGCTCAGCATGTTCCTGAACTCCTACCAGTCGGCGGCGGCCTCACTGGCGAAGATCGCGGGCCTGCTGGCCCAGACCCCGACGGTCCCGGAGGCCCTGGAACCCCGGGAGCTGCCGCCGCTCAAGGGCGAACTGCCGGGCCGCGAGGTGGTCTTCGACGCGGTGAGCTTCGCCTACCGCACGGGTGGTGAGGTGCTGCCCCGCTTCGATCTGACCGTACCGGCCGGCCAGACGCTGGCCGTGGTGGGTTCGACGGGCGCCGGCAAGTCGACGCTCGCCAAGCTGCTGGCCCGCTTCTACGACCCGACCGAGGGCCGGGTGCTGCTGGACGGGGCCGACCTGCGGGATCTCGCCGTCCCCGAACTGCGGCGCGGGGTGGTGATGGTGACCCAGGAGGCGTTCCTGTTCTCCGGGACCGTCGCCGAGAACATCGCGATCGGCAGCCCGGACGCGACCCGCGAGGAGATCGAGCGGGCCGCGAAGGCGATCGGCGCCCACGAGTTCATCAGCGGCCTGCCCGACGGCTACGACACCGACGTACGCAAGCGGGGCGGCCGGATCTCGGCCGGCCAGCGCCAGTTGGTCGCCTTCGCCCGCGCCCTGCTGGCGAACCCGGCGGTGCTGATCCTCGACGAGGCGACCAGCTCCCTCGACATCCCGGGCGAACGTGCGGTGCAGCGGGCGATGGACACCGTGCTGCACGGCCGCACCGCGGTGGTGATCGCCCACCGGCTGTCGACCGTGGAGATCGCGGACCGGGTCCTGGTGATGGAGCACGGCCGCATCGTGGAGGACGGCGCCCCCGCCGAACTCATCGGCGGCACGGGCCGGTTCGCGGGGCTGCACCGGGTGTGGCGGGAGAGCCTGGTCTGATACCGGCCGAGAGCGGATCCGGCCAAAGATCACCTCTTTGGCCCTCCGCACGACACCTTGATCCCGATGTGCCGGTTGTGCCGCGCGTAACGACTCCAACGCGAAGGCAGCTCACTCCGATGACCACCACCCGTACCGTCACCCGGGGCGCGATCACGGCCGCACTGGCCACCGCGCTCTCCATCGGCATCACCTCCACCGCCCTGGCCGGCCCGGACGGGGCCGGCAGCTATCGGACGGCTGCCGCCCAGCAGCCGGGGGACGGATGGACCGGGGAAGGCGGGCTGTCACTCAGTCCGGCCGACAACGAGAGGGTCGAGGACTACATCGAGGACGCCGAGCGCGCCGAGCGGTCCATCAGTCCCCAGGTGCGGGCCGCGGCCTGGATCGCGGGCGCCGAGGTGATCGGCTTCGAGAACCGGCTGAAGTCCCCGGACTCCCTCAAGCGAAAGGTCGCCACCTCGCTCAAGGAGCGCCCCGGGCAGAGCGCCGAGACCGTGCTCGCCACTCTCAGTGACGCGGTGCGCTACACCCTCCAGTGGCGCGACGGCCAGTACACGGACGGTGTCACAACCGCCGCCCAGGAACTCTCCTCATGGGGCAACGACAGTACGAAGTGGTCCAACACCTGGGGCCGCACCGATGGGTACAAGGGGCTCAACAGCGGTTGGCGCGCTCCCCGTTCGGGGCAGCTCTTCGAGATCCAGTTCCACACCCCCGCCAGCAAGGGGGCCCAGGAAGCCACCCACAAGCTGTACGAGGAGCAGCGCCTCCCGGGCACCGGCCCCGAGCGGAAAAAGGATCTCCAGGAACAGCAGAACGCCCTCTTCGCCGCCGTACCCGTCCCGGCCGGCGCGGACCGGCTGACCGCACCTCTCCCCGCCCGGGTACCCGCACCCCTGGGGTAGCGGCACCACCGGCACGGCCCGGCGGCCGGCCCCGGCACGGCAGGTTCCTCCCGCCGGCACCGGGGCCGGGCCGTAGGCTGCGGGCCATGAATACGGCGATGACCAGCGGTGCGACCACTGAGCCCGCCATCCTTGACGCCATGGAGCTGACTTCCGATCCGGATCTGGGGGCTCGGTTCGTGGAGTCGGCTCACCGGATCCTGGCAGACCTGGTCAGTGGAGGTGCCGCGCTGGGCTGGGTCGAACCACCCTCGCGGGATGAGGTGGCGGAACTTGTCGGCCACGTCGTCTCCGCAGCGCGGTCCGGGGACGCGGCCTTGCGGGCCGCATACCTCGGCCACCGGCTTGTCGGGTTGGGGTACTGGCTGCGCCACGCCCGGCCGACCCACCGGCCACACGCCGATCTGGAGAAGATCGCGGTGGATGCCGCTGCCCATGGCCGTGGTGTCGGTCGGGCGCTGACCGCTGCCCTGATCGCCGACGCCCGGGAGGCGGGGATCGAGGTCCTCACCCTGGACGCCCGTGGCGACAACATCAATGCCTTGCACCTCTACCGGTCGCTGGGCTTCACCGAATACGGCCGCCTGCCCGACTTCGTAGCCGTCGGCGAGCACCGCTACGACAAAGTCCTGTGCATGCTGGACTTCCGTCGGCAGAGCTGACCACGAGCACACGCGAGAGCCCGGCGGCGACAGATCGCGAAGGCGGTCTCAGGGCTCGGCCGGCCCGGACTCCCCCGCCCGCCGCAGCACCACGAACGAGACCAGCGCGGCCAGCGCCATCGCCGCGGCCGCGCCCGCCGCCGCTGCGTTCAGGCCGTGGGTGAAGGCCTTGAACGCGGCGGAGAGCAGGGCGTCCTGGCCGCGTGACGGGAGCTCCCGGGCCACGGCCACCGCGCCGCCCAGGGTCTCGCGGGCCGCGTCCGGTGCGGTGGCGGTCATGTCGCGCCCGTAGACCACCGCGCCGAGCGAGCCGAGCAGGGCCATGCCCAGGGCGCCGCCGAGTTCCTGGCCGGATTCGAGTACGGCGGCCGCGGAGCCCGCGCGCTCGGGCGGGGCGGCGCCCAGGGCGAGTTCGTTGGCGAGGGTCATCGCGGCGACCAGTCCACCCGCGTAGACGGCCGAGCCCGCCAGCGTCATCCAGAGCGGGGAGCCGGTGCTGATTCCGGTGAGCCAGAGGAAGCCCGCCGCCGAGACGAGGAACCCGCCGCCCATGACGTATCCCCGGTCCAGGCGCTTGGCGAGCGCGCCCGCGGCGGGTGCGGCGACGATGACGCCGACGGACGGCACCAGGCTCCACATCGCGGCCTCGAACGGGCTCTTGCCGAGTACCGACTGCACGTACTGGGAGAAGAAGGCGGCGAAGCCGATCGTCGCGCCCATCGCCAGCAGGTTGACCAGGACCGAACCTCCGTAGGCGCGGCGGCGCAGGAGTGCCAGGTCGACCATCGGGTGGGCGAGCCGGCTCTGCCGGTGGACGAAGACCAGGCCGAGGACGAGACCGACGGCGATGCCGAGGGCGGGCAGCGGCCGGTAGCCGTGCTTGGCGAGCTCCTTGATGCCGTGGATCACCGGCAGCAGCGCGGCGAGGGAGAGCACCGCGCTCAGGACGTCGAACCGCGCCTTCACCGGGCTCCGGGACTCCGGGAGCAGGACCGGCGCGAGCACCAGCAGGAGCCCCATCGCGGGCAGGTTGATCAGGAAGACCGCGCCCCACCAGAAGTGTTCGAGGAGGATTCCGCTGACGACCGGGCCGAGCGAGATCCCGGTGGCCATCACCGTCGTCCACAGCGCGACGGCCCTGGACCGCTGGCCGCGGTCGTGGAACAGGTTGCGGACGAGCCCGAGCGTCGACGGCATCAGGCAGGCACCGCCCACCCCGAGCAGCGCGCGGGCCGCGATCAGGGCCTCCGGGGAGCGTGCGAGGGCGGCGGCGAGGGACGCGGCGGCGAAGACGAGCGTGCCGGCCATCAGCACCTTCCGGCGGCCGATCCGGTCGCCGAGTGCGCCCATGGTGATGAGCAGCCCGGCCAGCACGAAGCCGTACATGTCCAGGATCCACAGCTGCTGGGTGGAGCCCGGTTCCAGGTCGGCGCCGATGGCGGGCAGTGCGTAGAAGAGGATGGAGACGTCCATCGAGACGAAGAGCAGCGGCAGCATCAGCACGCCGAGTGCGGTCCATTCACGGCGGCCCGCGAGGGCGGCCGGCGGTGAGGAAGTCATGCCGCGAGCAGAGCAGCGGGCCCGCGTACACCACAAACAGCGCCGTAGTGCATGCCCCTTGTCCCGTGGCGGAGTTGAACGGTTCGGGCAGGTCGTCACGGTGTACGTCGTCCGCGGTGCACTAGTACAGTCCGCTCCGTGCCGATCGAACCGCCCTACCTCAGGATCGCCGCCGAGCTGCGTCGGCGGATCGTCTCCCGTGAACTCGCCCCGGGTGAGCGGCTGCCCTCCACCCGTGCCGTCGTCCGGGAGTGGGGTGTCGCCATGGCGACGGCCACGAAGGCGCTGTCCGTGCTGCGCGCGGAGGGTCTGGTGCGGGCCGTGCCGGGGGTCGGCACCGTGGTCGCGGAGCACGGGCAGAGGATCGCGGCCGCCGGGCAGGGTCCGGCGCTGAACCGCGAGCGGATCGTGCGCACCGCCGTCGGACTGGCCGATGCCGAGGGGCTGCCGTCGGTGTCGATGCGCCGGGTCGCGACCGTGCTGGGCACCTCCACGATGGCGCTGTACCGCCATGTTCCGGGCAAGGCCGAGCTGGTGCGGCTGATGTCGGAGGCGGCCTTCGGCGAGCGTCCGCTCGGTTCCGTACCGCAGCACTGGCGGACCGGGCTGGAACTCGCCGCCCGCTGGCTGCGCGCGATGTACGGGCGGCATCCGTGGATGGTCCAGGCGATGGCGTCCTTCACCCGGCCCACCGCCTCCCCGCACGCGATGGGGTACACGGAGTGGACGCTGCGTGCCCTCAGGGGCACCGGGCTCCCCCCGCACGCCATGCTCCACACCCACCTCACCCTGTTCGCCTACGTGCAGGGGGTGGCGCTGGCGGCCGACATGGAGGCGCAGGCGCTCCAGGACACCGGGCTGTCGGACGAGGAGTGGATGACGCGGAACGAGCCACAGTTCGAAGCCGTCTCGACAGGTGGTCACTTCCCGGTTCTTCACAGTCTTTTCGAACACGACAACTTCGAGCTCGACCTCGACACACTCTTCGAATTCGGGCTACAGAGGACTCTGGACGGCATCGCGGTGATGATCGGCGAAACGTCCGCTTAACGAACATGACCATTACGGCAACGGACGAATTCCGGCCATCTTGTTGACGCGGTCCTGACAGCAACGCCCTTCTGCTGACACTGTTCACCCCGTTCTGCGCACTGCCTGCTCTGCCCGGACGGCTCACTCAGCCGCCGGTACCCCCCTTGCAGAAGGAGTCCGCGTGAGATCCACGCCCAGCCGTCGTACCACCGCGACCGGCGCTCTGATAGCCGCAGCAGCTCTCCTGGCCGCCGGAGTCCAGACCGGCACAGCCACCGCAACACCGGCCGGCGACACCAGCGCCGCCGCCATCACCGCCGCGGCATCCGCGGGCGCCGACCACGGCGCGCTGCCCAAGCAGCTCTCCCCCTCCCAGCGGGCGGAGCTGATCCGCGAGGCCAACACGAGCAAGGCGGCCACCGCCAAGGACCTCGGTCTCGGCTCGCAGGAGAAGCTCGTCGTCCGGGACGTGATCCAGGACAACGACGGCACCACGCACACCCGTTACGAGCGCACCTTCGGCGGGCTCCCGGTACTCGGCGGCGACCTGATCGTCCAGGAGTCGAAGGCCGGCGCGACCGAGAGCGTCACCAAGGCGTCCAAGGCGACCACCGCCCAGCTGAAGGCCGTGGACACGACCGCGAAGGTCGCCCCGGCGGCGGCCGAGAAGCAGGCGCTCGGCGCCGCGAAGGCCGACGGCTCGGCGAAGACCGCTGCCGAGAAGGCGCCCCGCAAGGTCGTCTGGATGGCGAGCGGCACACCGCAGCTCGCCTACGAGACCGTGGTCGGCGGGCTCCAGGACGACGGCACCCCCAACGCGCTGCACGTCGTCACGGACGCGACCAGCGGCGCGAAGATCTACGAGTGGCAGGCCATCGAGAAGGGCACCGGCAACACCGAGTACAGCGGGCAGGTCACCCTCGGCACCGCCCCCTCGTACACGCTGACCGACACCGGTCGCGGCGGCCACAAGACGTACAACCTGAACCACGGCACCTCCGGCAAGGGCACCCTCTTCTCCGGCTCGGACGACATCTGGGGTGACGGCACCCCCCAGAACGCCGAGACCGCCGCCGCCGACGCGCACTACGGCGCGGCCGAGACGTGGGACTACTACAAGAACGTCCACGGCCGGACGGGCATCCGGGGCGACGGCGTCGGCGCGTACTCCCGCGTCCACTACGGCAACAGCTACGTCAACGCCTTCTGGGACGACAGCTGCTTCTGCATGACGTACGGCGACGGCAGCGGGAACGCCTCGCCGCTGACCGCGCTCGACGTCGCGGCGCACGAGATGACGCACGGCGTCACCTCGAACACCGCGGGTCTGGTCTACAGCGGTGAGTCCGGCGGCCTCAACGAGGCGACCAGCGACATCTTCGCCACCGCCGTGGAGTTCTACTCCAACACCAGCGCCGACCCGGGCGACTACCTCATCGGCGAGAAGATCGACATCAACGGCGACGGCACCCCGCTGCGCTACCAGGACAAGCCGAGCAGGGACGGCGCGTCCAAGGACGCCTGGTACTCCGGCATCGGAAACGTCGACGTCCACTACTCGTCGGGCCCGGCCAACCACTTCTTCTACCTTCTCTCCGAAGGCAGCGGCGCCAAGACGATCAACGGCGTCAACTACAACTCCCCGACCTCCGACGGCCTGCCGGTGACCGGCATCGGCCGCGACAAGGCCGCGCTGATCTGGTTCAAGGCGCTCACCACCAAGTTCAGCTCCAACACGAACTACGCGGGTGCCCGCACGGGCACGCTCGCCGCGGCCGGTGAGCTGTACGGCACGACCAGCGCCGAGTACAAGGCCGTGGCCGACGCCTGGGCCGGCATCAACGTCGGCTCCCGTCCCGGTGGCGGCACCGACCCCGGCGGCACGGTCTTCGAGAACACCACCGCCACGGCCATCCCGGACCACGGCTCGGCCGTCACCAGCTCGGTCAACGTCACCGGCCGCACCGGCAACGCCCCGAGCACCCTCAAGGTCGGCGTGGACATCACCCACACCTACCGCGGTGACCTGGTCATCGACCTGGTCGCCCCGGACGGCACGGCCTACCGCCTGAAGAACTCCTCCTCCAGCGACTCGGCGGCCAACGTCAAGACCACGTACACGGTCAACGCCTCCTCGGAGACGGCGAACGGTACCTGGAAGCTGAAGGTCCAGGACGTCTACTCGGGCGACACCGGGAAGATCAACAGCTTCAAGCTCACCTTCTGAAACCGGCAGCACCGCATGCCGCGTAGCTGACGCGGCATCCCGCCCGGGAGGAGAACGGACTCCTCCCGGGCGGCGCCGTGCTCAGTTGGGGTTGTTCGCGTGGGTCAGCGTCTCCCAGGCGACGAACAGGTTGTCGGTCCCGGCGGGCCTGCGCTGCTCGGTGAGGGTCTGGGTGTTCGTCATCGCGATGCCCATCCGGTTGTGCAGCGCGTTGAACCCGACCTCGGTGACCGGGCCGAGGTTGTCCTTGAGCGATCCGCCGCAGAGCGAGGACGGAACGGCCGCCCCCAGCTGGTACTTGGCGTGCAGCCCCAGCGCGTGGCGCAGCCGGTCCGCGATCTCCGGGTAGAGGTCCTGCCCCTGGATCCGGCTGGTCTCGGCGATGTGCGAGATGGCGGAGAGGCCGTAGCCGGTGTGGGTGAGGTCGCGACAGGTCTCCTGGGAGAGCCCGTCCATGAATGTCGACTGGCCCTGCCAGTAGTTGATGATCTTGTCGCGGGTGTCGAGCCCGCTGCCGGGCGCGGTCTTGGGCAGCGCCCCGTCCGAGGTCAGATAGATGTACGCGGGAACCCGGCCGCGGAACTTTGCCACCGCCTTGTCGTACGAGGTGCGGTCCTCCAGGAACACCGAGATGCCGATCGCGGCCTCGGTCATGCTCAGTTCCCAGTTCCCGTTGCTGTTCGACCCATTGATGACCTTGGGCAGATAGACGTCGCGCAGCATGGTGGCGAACCGGCCCGCGTTGGGCCAGCCGCTGTACGTGTACTTGATGATCTCGGCGGCCTTCGGCCAGGAGGAGCCGGCCCAGCCGGTCTGGAGCGGGGCGTTGCTGTTGGTGTGGTCCTTGATCACGGCCGACCAGGCGTCCATCAGCTCGATGGCCTTGGCGGCGTACCGGCTGTCCTGGGTGATGTACCAGGCCAGCGAGAGCGTGTAGGCGGCTATCGCGTCCTCGCGCTCGTCGGTGCAGCCGTAGTTGGGGTTGGAGTACGAGCCGCACTCGACGACCGCGCGGGGCTTGGCGGTACGGGTCAGCGAGGCGTACTTGCTGGCCATCATCTGGTCGTACGCGCCTTTCCAGGGCTGCGCGCCCGCCTGCACCTTGGCGCGCACGAAGTCCAGCTGGGGACGGCTGACGAGGACGCCGGGGTGGGTGAAGGCGGCGGGGGCGGCGGCCGCCGCCGGGGCCGGCTCCGGGGCGGCCCGGACGGCCGAGGCGGGGTTCATGGAGAGGCCGGTGATCAGTGCCGCGAGAGCGCTGGCGAGGCCGAGGCCGCGTGCGATGGTTCCGGTGCGCATGTGGGGGTGCCTTCCGGTGCGGGGGAGGTCCGGCAACTCGACCCGAGACCAAGGAAGTTCATATGCATGAACTCTGGGCCGAGTTGTGAACCCTGCGATGAGTGAGGAACTTAAAGGCATCGCATGAGCACGTCAAGCACCTGTGTTCAGAAGACGAAGGGCCCGGCACCGTGGAGCGGCACCGGGCCCTTCGCATGGGGCGAGAGAACGCAACGTCAGCGCATCAGCAGCCCCGCGCCCTCGCCCGTGGCCCCGGTCGGCTGCGCGACCAGGCCGAGTTCGGCGCCGCCGGCCAGCAGCCGGTGGGCGGGCAGCACCCGCACCGTGTACCCGTAGGGACCCGTGCGGTCCAGGGCGAGCGGGCCGTCGTACAGCCAGCGCCCCTCCAGGTCCTGGCCGCCGGCCGGCTTCAGCGGGAAGACCTGGGCGTCGGTGATGGCGTCGGCGGCGTCCACCCGGCCGGCCACCGCCTGCACCTCCACCTCGTCCGGCTCCAGCGCCCCGAGGGTGATCCGGACCCGCAGCGCCAGCGTCGAACCCAGCTCCGCGGAGCCGCCCGCCCCGGTGGGCGTCACCGCCTCGACGTGGTCGACCGCCACCCGGGGCCAGGCCGCCCGGACCCTGGACTTCCAGTCGGCCAGCTCCCGTGCCGTGGTGGCGTCCAGCGAGCGCTGGGCGCGGGCCGCGGGGGCGTACAGCCGCTCCACGTACTCCCGGACCATGCGATCCGCGAGGACCTTGGGGCCAAGGGTGCCCAGGGTGCGGCGGACCATCTCGATCCAGCGGTCCGGGAGCCCCGCTGCCCCGTGGTCGTAGAAGCGCGGGGCGACCCGGTCCTCGATCAGCTCGTAGAGCGCGTTGGCCTCCAGATCGTCACGCCGGTCCTCGTCCATGGCGGAGCCGTCGGCCGTCGGGATCGCCCAGCCGAAGTCCGGCTCGAACCACTCGTCCCACCACCCGTCCAGGACCGACAGGTTGAGGCAGCCGTTCAGCGCCGCCTTCATCCCGCTCGTACCGCACGCCTCCAGCGGGCGCAGCGGGTTGTTCAGCCAGACATCGCAGCCCGGGTAGAGCTTCTGGGCCATCCCCATCCCGTAGTCGGGCAGGAAGACGATGCGGTGGCGCACCCGGGGGTCGTCCGCGAACCTGACCAGCTCCTGGACCAGCCGCTTCCCGCTGTCGTCGGCCGGATGCGCCTTACCGGCCACGACGATCTGGATCGGCCGCTCGGGGTGGAGGAGCAGCGCCCGCAGCCGGTCGCGGTCGCGCAGCATCAGCGTCAGCCGCTTGTACGAGGGCACCCGGCGGGCGAAGCCGATCGTCAGCACGCCGGGGTCGAGCACGCCGTCGATCCAGCCCAGCTCGGCCGGCTCGGCGCCCCGGGTGCGCCAGGAGGCGTGCAGCCGCTCCCGCACCTCGGTGACCAGCTGTTCGCGCAGCGTCCGCCGTACGTCCCAGAGCTGCTGGTCGGGGATGCCGGCGGCGGAGTCCCACCGGCCGGGGGCGGCGCCGGACTCGGTGCGCAGCCGGTAGATCTCGGGGGCGACCCAGGTGGGTGCGTGGACCCCGTTGGTGACGGAGGTGATCGGCACCTCAGGGGCGTCGAAGCCCGGCCAGAGCCCGGCGAACATCTCCCGGCTGACCGCCCCGTGCAGGGTGGAGACGCCGTTGGCCCGCTGGGCGAGCCGCAGGCCCATCACGGCCATGTTGAAGACGCCGGGGTCGCCGCCGTCGTACGTCTCCGTGCCGAGGTGGAGGATGCGGTCGGCCGGGACACCGGGCAGTTCCCCGTCGTCACCGAAGTGACGGGCGACCAGTTCGCGGTCGAAACGGTCGATCCCGGCCGGCACCGGGGTGTGGGTGGTGAAGACGGTGCCCGCCCGTACGGACTCCACTGCGGCGGCGAAGTCCAGTCCGTCGTCCGAGAGCTCCCGGATGCGCTCCAGGCCCAGGAATCCGGCGTGGCCCTCGTTGGTGTGGAACACCTCGGGCGCGGGGTGGCCGGTGAGCCGGCAGTAGCTGCGTACGGCGCGGACGCCGCCGATGCCCAGCAGTATTTCCTGGAGCAGCCGGTGCTCGCTGCCGCCGCCGTACAGCCGGTCGGTGACCTCGCGTTCGCCGGGGGCGTTGCCCTCGACGTCGGAGTCGAGCATGAGGAGCGGCACCCGGCCGACCTGGGCCTGCCAGATGTGGGCGCGCAGCGAGCGGCCGCCGGGGAGCGCGAGGACCACCTCGCTCGGTGTCCCGTCGGCTTCGCGCAGCAGGGTGAGCGGCAGCTCGTTGGGGTCGAGGACGGGGTAGTGCTCCTGCTGCCAGCCGTCCCGGGAGAGGCTCTGGCGGAAGTAGCCGTGGCGGTAGAGCAGGCCGACGCCGACCAGGGGAACGCCCAGGTCGCTGGCGGCCTTGAGGTGGTCCCCGGCGAGGATGCCGAGCCCGCCGGAGTACTGGGGCAGGGCCGCGGTGACCCCGAACTCGGGTGAGAAGTAGGCGATGGCGGCGGGCAGTCCGACGCCCTGCGCCAGCTGTTCCTGGTACCACCTGGGGCCCTGGAGGTAGTCCTGGAGACCGGCGGACACCTCGGCCAGCCGGCGCAGGAACTCCTCGTCCCCGGCCAGCTCGGCGAGCCGGCCGGCGGACACGGAGCCGAGGAGGCGCACGGGGTCACCGTCCGCCGTCCGGCCGGCCACCGGGTCGACGGACTGGAAGAGCTCACGGGTCTCGGTGTGCCAGGACCAGCGCAGGTTGCGGGCGAGGTCGCTGAGCGGTTGAAGGGGGTCGGGAAGGACGGGACGCACGGTGAATCGACGAATGGCCTGCACGTGTTCCACCTTTACAGGGGACGTCCGGATCCGAGGGGACGCACCACGCTGTGCGCCGCTCCGTCACCCTCGACGTTAGCCGGGCGCGGCACTCGGCAACCACGGCGCACGGCCGTCCGGCGGCGTGCGACCCCGGGCGGGCCGACCGCCCCCTCCGCTCCACGCCCCGCGCAACGCCGGCCACTGGACTCCATTTCAGGCACATCCGTCACAGGGGTTATGGCCGATTCCCTCCCCGCATGCGGCCTTGTGGACCTTGGCCCCACGGGGAAGGCTTCCCAGTGGCGCCCGCCGCCCCCGCGTGCGCCGGATTTCCGCAACCCCGCGCATGCGCGGCGGAGCCCGGCGCATTCAGACCGTCACAGATACGCCCGAGTAGTTAACAAACCACCGGATTGGCCCACCGGCATCCGTGGGAAGGCTTCTCCGGTACCCGGAACGAATGCGTTCGGACGACAGCTCAAGGCGATCCGGCTCGGACCCCGAAGCCGGTTCATCCGCCGTTCGGCGGCATTCCACCCACGGTTCGTATGCAATCGGTGCGGCCGTGCGCATTCGATCCACACCCGTGCACCACACCCGCGACCCATCCATTCGAGTGCCATTCGAGTGAACGCGGACAGGAGCGGCCATGCCCACACCCCACCAGTCGTCAACGGAGCAGCTAGAAAGGACGGAACCCCACCATCGCGGCGCGCGCGTTCAGCCCTCCGCGGCCGCAACGCGCCCTGTTGAGTCCGAGCTCCAGTCCCCAGGTGATTTCATGATCGGTCGCATTCCCGTCCTCGACGTCCGCCCGCTCGTCGATTGCGGAAGAAGGCCCGCCAAGGCGGTCTCCGGTGAGACCTTCGAGGTCTCTGCGACCGTCTTCCGCGAGGGTCATGACGCGGTCTCGGCCAATGTCGTCCTGCTGGACCCGAACGGGCGTCCCGGCCCCTGGACGCCGATGCGCGAACTCGCCCCGGGCACCGACCGCTGGGGCGCGGAGGTGACACCGGACGCAGAGGGCCGCTGGACGTACACGGTCGAGGCCTGGAGCGATCCGGTGGCCACCTGGCGGCACACCGCGCGGATCAAGATCCCGGCGGGGATCGACACGGCGCTCGTCCTGGCGGAGGGTGCCGAGCTGTACGAGCGGGCTGCGGAGGGCGTGCCCAAGCGGGACGGCCGCGAGGCGGTGCTGGCCGCGGTCGACGCCCTGCGCGACACGTCCCGGCCGGCCGCCGCCCGGCTGGCCGCCGCGCTCACCCCGGAGGCGGCGGCCGCGCTGGACCGTCATCCGCTGCGTGAGCTGGTCACCGCCTCGCGCCCGCTGCCGCTCGTCGTCGAGCGCCGGCGTGCGCTGTACGGCTCCTGGTACGAGCTGTTCCCCCGGTCCGAGGGCGCCAGGACCGAACCGGCGAAGGCGCCGCGCAAGAGCCGTACGGGCAAGCCCGCCCCGGCCCCGAAGCCGCCCCGCATCATCAGCGGCACCTTCCGCACCGCCGCCGAGCGGCTGCCGGCGGTCGCCGCGATGGGCTTCGACGTGGTCTACCTGCCACCGGTCCACCCGATCGGGACCACCCACCGCAAGGGCCCGAACAACTCCCTCTCGCCCGCCCCGCACGATGTCGGGGTGCCCTGGGCGATCGGCTCGGCCGAGGGCGGCCACGACGCCGTGCACCCCGATCTCGGCACTCTCGACGACTTCGACCATTTCGTGGAGACGGCCCGGAACCTGCGCATGGAGATCGCGCTGGATTTCGCCCTCCAGTGTTCCCCCGACCATCCGTGGGTCACGGAACACCCCGAGTGGTTCCAGCACCGCGCGGACGGCTCCATCGCCTACGCGGAGAATCCGCCGAAGAAATACCAGGACATCTATCCGATCGCCTTCGACAAGGATCTCCGCGGAATTGTCACGGAGACCGTGCGCATCCTCCGCTTCTGGATGGATCACGGGGTACGGATCTTCCGCGTCGACAATCCGCACACCAAGCCGGTGATCTTCTGGGAGAAGGTGATCGCCGACATCAACCGGACCGATCCCGATGTGATCTTCCTGGCCGAGGCATTCACCCGTCCCGCGATGATGCGCGCGCTCGCCACCATCGGATTCCAGCAGTCGTACACCTACTTCACCTGGCGGAACAGCCGGCAGGAAATCACCGAGTACGTGACCGAGCTCTCCGGCGAGTCGGCCTCCTGCATGAGGCCCAATTTCTTCGTGAACACCCCCGATATCCTGCCCGGATATCTCCAGGACGGCGGCAGGCCCGCCTTCGAGGCACGGGCGGTGCTCGCGGCGACACTCTCCCCGGCCTGGGGGGTGTACGCGGGGTACGAGCTCTGTGAGAACGCCCCGATCCGCAGCGGCAGTGAGGAGTACCTCAACTCGGAGAAGTACGAGATCCGGCCCAGGGACTGGGAAGCCGCCGAGCGCGAGGGCCGGTCGCTGGCCCCGCTCATCACCACGCTCAACCGGATCAGGCGCCGCCACCCGGCGCTGCAGCAACTGCGTGACGTGCACTTCCACTCGTGCGACAACGACGCCCTGATCGTGTACAGCAAGCGGTCCGGTTCGAACATCGTTCTGATGGTCGTCAACCTCGACCCGCACCACACCCAGGAGGCGACCGTCTCGTTGGACATGCCGCAACTCGGCCTCGACCGGCACGAGAGCGTGCCGGTGCGCGACGAGCTCACCGGCACTTCCTATCACTGGGGCAGGACCTTCTATGTGCGCCTTGAGCCGGGCGTCACGCCCGCGCACATCGCCGTCCTGCGACCGTCCCCGCCGACCGGAGGGTCACCCACACCATGATCGTCAACGAGCCCGTCCACGACTTGTTCGAGGACACCCCGGCCAAGGACCGCGATCCCGACTGGTTCAAGCGCGCCGTCTTCTATGAGGTACTCGTCCGTTCCTTCCAGGACTCCAACGGCGACGGCATCGGAGATCTGAAGGGCATCACGTCCAAACTGGACTACCTCCAGTGGCTGGGCGTCGACTGCCTCTGGCTGCCGCCGTTCTTCAAGTCGCCGCTGCGCGACGGCGGTTACGACGTCTCCGACTACACCGCCGTGCTCCCCGAGTTCGGCGACCTCGCCGACTTCGTCGAGTTCGTCGACGCCGCACACCAGCGCGGCATGCGCGTGATCATCGACTTCGTCATGAATCACACCAGCGACCAGCACGACTGGTTCCAGCAGTCCCGTACCGACCCCGACGGTCCGTACGGCGACTACTACGTCTGGGCCGACGACGACAAGCAGTTCCAGGACGCCCGGATCATCTTCGTCGACACCGAGACGTCCAACTGGACCTTCGACCCGGTGCGCAAGCAGTACTACTGGCACCGGTTCTTCTCGCACCAGCCCGACCTCAACTACGAGAACCCGGCCGTGCAGGAGGAGATCATCTCCGCCCTGCGCTTCTGGCTGGACCTCGGCATCGACGGCTTCCGGGTCGACGCCGTGCCGTACCTCTACCAGCGCGAGGGCACCAACTGCGAGAACCTCCCGGAGACCCACGGCTTCCTCAAGCGGGTCCGCAAGGAGATCGACGCCAACTACCCGGACACCGTGCTCCTCGCGGAGGCCAACCAGTGGCCGGAGGACGTCGTCGACTACTTCGGCGACTACCGGGCGGGCGGCGACGAGTGCCACATGGCGTTCCACTTCCCCGTGATGCCGCGGATCTTCATGGCCGTACGCCGCGAGAGCCGCTACCCGGTCTCCGAAATCCTGGCCAAGACACCGGCGATCCCGTCCGGCTGCCAGTGGGGCATCTTCCTTCGCAACCACGACGAGCTGACGCTCGAAATGGTCACGGACGAAGAGCGCGACTACATGTACGCGGAGTACGCCAAGGATCCTCGGATGCGGGCCAACATCGGTATCAGGCGGCGCCTGGCACCCCTGCTGGACAACGACCGCAACCAGATCGAGCTGTTCACCGCCCTGCTGATGTCGCTGCCCGGCTCCCCGATCCTCTACTACGGGGACGAGATCGGGATGGGCGACAACATCTGGCTGGGCGACCGGGACGCCGTACGCACCCCGATGCAGTGGACGCCCGACCGGAACGCGGGCTTCTCCTCCAGCGACCCGGGCCGGCTCTTCCTGCCCACGATCATGGACCCGGTCTACGGCTACCAGGTCACCAACGTCGAGGCGGCGATGGCGTCACCGTCCTCGCTGCTGCACTGGACGCGCCGGATGATCGAGATCCGCAAGCAGAACCCGGCGTTCGGCCTCGGCTCGTACACCGAACTGCCCTCGTCCAACCCCGCGGTGCTCGCCTTCACCCGTGAGCACGGGGACGACCTCGTGCTGTGCGTGCACAACTTCTCGCGGTTCGCGCAGCCGACGGAGCTGGATCTGCGGTCCTTCAACGGGCGTCATCCGGTGGAGCTGATCGGCGGGGTGCGCTTCCCCGCCGTCGGACAGTGGCCCTACCTGCTGACTCTCGCCGGACACGGCTTCTACTGGTTCCGCCTCCGCAAGGACGCGCCGCCCAGCTGACCGACAGGCGGCACCCAGGCTCTGGTGCGGGGCGGTTTCCGCCGCTCCGCACGGGGCACTCTCCACCCATATCGAACGCTTCAGGGTCCTTCCTGGATCCTCCTGGCGTTTCGTTCCCTCCGAGTCGAGTCCGTACGGACCATCCTGACCCGACACGTCCCGCACAGCCGGACAGCAAAAGCCGCAATCCGGGACACTCTTCGCATCCTGTGGTGTGCCCGGGGAAAGGACGCGATGCCATGTCGGAGGCTGCATCCGCTCAGGTCACCCTGGCGAACAGCACAGCCCTGCTCCCGTCTCTCGGACCGCTGCTCCACGAATGGCTGCCCCGGCAGCGCTGGTTCGCGGGCAAGGGACGGCCGATCACGGCCTTCTCGCTCGTCTCGGCCACCGAGATACTGCCGGTCGAGAAGCCCGGCGACACCGCCGCCGCCACCACCGGCCCCGGACTCCTGCACCTGCTGGTCCGGGTCCATCAGCCCACCATGCCCGCCCAGCCGCCCATCGACAGCTACCAGTTGCTGCTCGGCGTGCGGCCCACCCTGCCGGCCCGGCTGGCGCCCGCCCTCATCGGCCATGTGACGGACGGTCCGCTGGCCGGGCTGACCGTCTACGACGGACTGCACGACCCGCGCCTCGCCGCCCTACTGCTGGAACGGCTGCGCACCCCCGGCACGCTCGGCGCGCTCCGGTTCGGCCGGGGCGCCGCCCCGGTCCCGGCCGGTCTCGCGCCCCGGGTGCTGGACACCGAGCAGTCCAACTCCTCGCTCGTCTACGGCAACGCCTACATCCTCAAGATCTTCCGCCGGGTCTTCCCCGGCACCAACCCCGATCTGGAGCTTCCCCTCGCGCTCTCCCGCGAGGGGTGCGGGCGCGTTCCGGCCCCCGTCGCCTGGTTCGAGGCCGCCGTCCCCGAGCCCCTCACGCTCGGGGTGCTCCAGCCGTTCCTGAACGGCGCGCAGGACGGCTGGCAGCTCGCCCTGCGCGCACTAGCGGCGGGCGACGACTTCGGCCCCGAGGCCCACGCGCTGGGGCGGGCCACCGCGGAGGTGCACACCGCGCTCGCCGCCGCGCTGCCCACTCCGGCGCTGCGCCGGGGCGAGAGCGAGGAGCAGGCCGCCGGTATGGTGCGGCGGCTGGAGGCGGCCGCGCACGCGGTGCCGGAGCTGGTGCCGTACGTACCGGGGCTGCGCGCCGCGTTCGACGCCGTGACGGTGCTGGGCCACCGGGGGCGGAGCTGGACGGCGCAACGGGTGCACGGCGATCTCCATCTCGGCCAGACCCTGCGCGGGGCCGACGGCTTCTGGTCGCTGATCGACTTCGAGGGCGAACCGGCCCGGCCGCTCACCGAGCGCCGCAGCCCGCAGCCACCGGCGCGCGACATCGCCGGGATGCTCCGTTCCTTCGACTACGCGGCCCGCTCGCACCGGCCGTGGAACGCCGACTGGGCGGCGCGCTGCCGCTCCGCGTACTGCGACGGCTACGCCGCCGCCTCCGGCGTCGATCCCCGCGCGGAACCCGAACTGCTGCGGGCCCACGAGACCGACAAGGCGGTGTACGAGGTGCTGTACGAGGCACGGCACCGGCCCGACTGGCTGCCGGTCCCGATGGCCGCGATCCACCGCCTCGCCGCCGACGCCACCGGCTGAGCCCCGCCGTGCGGACCGGCCCGCACCCGGTCCCCCGCCTCTCCCGCCCCACCCGACCGCACCCCTCAAGGAGGCTGTCCCTGTGACCGCCCGCAAGCCGTCCCGCAAAGCGCCCGCTCCCGCCCCCGCCACGAGCACCCCGGAGGCCACGCCCGGCGCGTCCGCGTCCGCCTCCGCCGCCGCGTCCGCCTCCGCCTCCGTCTCCGCCTCCGAGCACGCCGACGCCGCCGCAGGCCCGGCGACCGGAACCCTCGCACCGCTGGAGGCGAGCGCCCCTCCCCCGGAGCCGGTCACCACCCCGATGCCGACGCCTGACGCGGCCCCGTCCGCCGCGCCCACACCATCCCCGGCCTCCGCTACGGGCCCGGCCCTCGATCCTGCTGCCGCTCCCGCTCCCGCTCCCGCCAAGCGGGCCAAGCGAGCGGCGGCCCCGCCCCGGCCACGCCGGGCCGGCGGTCAGGGGGTCCGCCCGGCCCGCCCGCTGGACGAGGGGGACCGGGCCCGGCTGCTGGCGGGCGAACACCACGCCCCGCACGATCTGCTCGGCGCGCACCAGATCCGCGGCGGGGTCGCCTTCCGGGTGCTGCGGCCCTTCGCGCGGTCTGTCACGGTGCTGGCGAAGGGGCTCAGGGCCCAGCTGCACGACGACGGCGACGGGTTCTTCTCCGGACTCCTGCCGATGCCGGCGGTCCCCGAGTACCAGCTGCTGGTCGGCTACCCGGACAACGAGATCGAGATCCACGACCCGTACCGCTTCCTGCCCGCGCTCGGCGATCTCGATCTGCACCTGATCGGTGAGGGCCGGCACGAGGAGCTGTGGACCGCGCTGGGCGCCCGGACGATGGAGCACCAGGGCGTCGCCGGAACCCGGTTCACCGTCTGGGCCCCCAACGCACGCGGGGTCCGCGTCTCCGGCGACTTCAACTACTGGGACGGCACCGGCTTCCCGATGCGTTCGCTCGGCTCGACCGGGGTGTGGGAGCTGTTCCTGCCCGCGATCGGGGAGGGCGCGCTCTACAAGTTCGACATCTGCCGCCCGGACGGCACGCACACGCTGCGCGCCGACCCGATGGCCCGCCACGCCGAGGTCCCGCCCGCCACCGCCTCGGTCGTGACGGCCGCGCACCACGTATGGCAGGACCAGGAGTGGATGGCGCGCCGCGGGAACGTCCCGGCGCACGAGGCGCCGATGTCCGTCTACGAGGTGCATCTGCCGTCCTGGCGACCCCGTCTCACCTACCGTCAGCTGGCGGAGCAGCTCCCCGCGTACGTACGCGATCTGGGGTTCACGCATGTGGAGCTGATGCCGGTCTCCGAGCACCCCTTCGGGGGTTCCTGGGGCTATCAGGTGACCGGTTTCTACGCCCCGACCTCCCGGATGGGCACGCCGGACGACTTCCGCTTCCTGGTCGACGCGCTGCACCGGGCCGGGATCGGCGTCATCGTCGACTGGGTGCCCGCGCACTTCCCGCGCGACGAGTGGGCGCTGGCGGAGTTCGACGGCCGGCCGTTGTACGAGCACGCGGACCCGCAGCGGGCCGCGCACCCGGACTGGGGCACGCTCGAATTCGACTACGGCCGCACCGAGGTGCGCAACTTCCTGGTATCCAACGCCACTTACTGGTGCGAGGAGTTCCACATCGACGGGCTGCGGGTGGACGCCGTCGCCTCGATGCTCTACCTCGACTACTCGCGCGAGGAGGGCGAGTGGTCCCCGAACGAGCACGGTGGCCGGGAGAACCTGGACGCCGTCGCCTTCCTCCAGGAGATGAACGCCACGGTCTACCGGCGCAGCCCCGGAGTCGTCACCATCGCCGAGGAGTCCACCGCCTGGGACGGTGTCACCCGGGCCACGCACCACGTCGGTCCGGGCGGTTTCGGCGGGCTCGGCTTCGGGCTGAAATGGAACATGGGCTGGATGCACGACTCGCTGGAGTACGTGTCGAAGGAGCCGGTGCACCGCAAGTACCACCACAACGAGATGACCTTCTCGATGGTGTACGCGTACAGCGAGAACTACGTGCTGCCGATCTCGCACGACGAGGTCGTGCACGGCAAGCGGTCCCTGGTCAGCAAGATGCCCGGCGACTGGTGGCAGCAGCGCGCCACCCACCGCGCCTACCTCGGCTTCATGTGGGCCCACCCCGGGAAGAAACTGCTCTTCATGGGCCAGGAGTTCGCCCAGGGGGCGGAGTGGTCGGAGGGCCACGGTCCGGACTGGTGGCTGCTCGATCCCTCGTACGCGGCGGAGAGCGACCACCGGGGCGTGCGGACCCTGGTCAGCGATCTGAACGCGGTGTACGGGACGACGCCCTCGCTCTGGCAGCGCGACACGGTCCCGGAGGGGTTCGCCTGGGTGGAGGGGCACGCTGCGGAGGACAACGTGTTCGCCTTCGTCCGGTACGACGAGGAGGGAGCGCCGCTGATCGCCGTCTCGCACTTCTCCCCCGTGGTGCGGCACGACTACCGGATCGGGGTGCCGGACGGGCCGGCGGCCTGGGTGGAGGTGCTGAACACGGACGCGGCGCGGTACGGGGGCGGCGACGTGTGCAACGAGGAGCCGCTGAAGCCGGAGGCCGTACCGTTCCACGGCAGGGAGGCGAGCGTGACCCTGACGCTCCCGCCGCTCGCGACGGTGTGGCTGCGGCCCGCCTGACAGTCCGGCGGCGGCCCCGGGTCATCTCCCCCGGGGCCGCCGCCGTTTCCTGCCGTGCCGGTCCGGCGTCAGTACACCGTGTCCCGCTGGTCCGGTACGACGCTGCCGTCGCCGCGCCGCACGGGGCCGAAGCCACCGCCGGGCTCGGTGTAGGCGGCGGTCGCGCAGGGGTAGGCCGTGCTCTTGCGGGGCAGCGGCTCGATGAACATGGGGTTCACGACCCAGCGGCCGTCGGCGTTGTCGTAGGCACGGCACATCACCTCGTTCTTGTTGCGGTTGAGCACGAGGTGCGCGCCGGTGGCGTCACCGACGAACGTCACGTCGGTGTCGGCGTCACCGCCGCCGAGCGTGATCCGCCGGTCCGGGGCCTGCTTCTGCCAGGCGGCCCGGCCCTTGATCCCGTAGATCTCCTGGTTGATCCAGCAGCGCTTGCCGTCGATGTACGGGATGGCCTCGCCCTCGGTGACGCCCGTTCCGCCGCAGCCCTCGTTCCTGGTCGTGATGCGGCCCTTGCGGTCGAGTACGGAGCGGATGGCGACGGTGTGCGCGCGGTCGATTCCGATGCCGCGCGACCAGACCTCGGTGACCGGCTCGGAGCCCGCCGAGACGATCCAGACGTCGAACCCGGCTTTCTGGAGCGTACGGACGAGGTCACGTTGCTGTTCGTAGTACCGGACGTAGGCGGGCAGGACGTGGGTGCCGACGGTGCGGGTCGCGCCGACGGGCGCGGCGAGGGCCTCCGTGCGGGCGGCCGCCGTGTACGCGCGCAGTTCGGGGACGGTGTGTCCGGCGAACAGCTGGGGCACCCAGGCGTACTGCGGAACGGTGCGCCGGTGGTTCCACTTGCCCGCGAAGGCGGCCTCGCCGCTCATCGTGGTGCCGTCCTCACGGATCTGGAGGATCTCGTCGGCGCAGCGGGCGTTGGTGGAGGTGGGCAGGGGCGCTCCCACCGCGACGTCTGTGCCGCAGGCCTCGGTGAGGGCCTTGTCCGCGGTGCCGGTCAGCCACTTGCTGGTGTCCTTCCAGCGGGCGGGCCGGAGGATCTTGTCGTGCCGCAGGGACCAGCTGATGGTGGCGTCGGTGACGTCGTTCTTGGTGATGGTGTTGTCCCAGTCGAACGCCGCGACCGGGCGTGGTCCGCCCCTGCCGCGGCAGCTGCCGCGCTCGTCGATCACGCGCTGCAGCCGGGCACGGTTGTCGCCGTACCAGGGGAGGTCGTCGGAGAGTTGGGGGCAGCGGGCCGTCGGCGTCGCGGACCCGCGACCGGCCGGGGAGGCTGCCACGGGGCCGGCCGCGGCCGCGACCGCGAGTGCGGCGGTCACCGCCGAGGTCCACGCGAGAACAAGTCGGGTACGCATGCGAGTGGACCGTACATCAATGTTTCCGCGATGTTGAGGGGGCGCGCGCCGGTCCCGGAACGTGGGCCGGGGCGCGCTCGGGTCCTCAGACCGCCGCCGGGATCACCTCTTCGAGCTCCTGGAGCAGCCGCCGCTTCGGCCGAGCGCCGACCATCGACTTCACGGGCTCGCCGGAGCGGAACACCATCAGGGTCGGCATCGACAGCACCGCGTACCGGGAGGTGATCCCGGGGTTCCGGTCGACGTCGATCTGGACGATCCTGACGCGCTCGCTCTCCTGCGCCGCGATCTCCCCCAGCACCGGGGCGAGCTGGCGGCACGGTCCGCACCAGTCGGCGGTGAATTCGACGAGGACGGGGAGCGAGGCCCCCAGTACCTCCGCGTCGAACGTCTCGTCGGTGACCTCGGCCACGCCATCCACCTGGATCATGTGTCGTCCTCCCAGTTCAGTTCACATCGTGGTTCGGGGCCGCCGGGCAGTTCGGCGGACGCCTCCAGCTCGGCGCGGGCCAGCTGGGCGCCCACCTCCGCGCGGACCGACCGCAGCTGGCCGATGAGCGCGTCCAGCTCGCCGAGCTTGCGCCGGTAGACGGCCAGCGACGCCGGGCAGGAGTCACCGGCCGGATGACCGGCCCGCAGGCAGTCGACGAAGGGCCGGGTCTCCTCCAGGTCGAACCCGAAGTCCTGCAGGGTCCTGATCTGTTGGAGCAGCCGCAGATCGCCCTCGTCGTAGGTGCGGTACCCGTTCTCCGCCCGCCGCGTGGGCAGCAGCCCGCGCGACTCGTAGTAGCGCAGCGTCCGCGTCGTCGTTCCGGCCCGCTCGGCCAGCTCCCCGATTCGCATGTTCCGACGGTAATCCTTGCCGTCGGCGTCAAGGCAAGGGCGGCAGGGGCGGGACGACTGGAGGGCGGACGCACGCCGGGCCGGTACGGAAGCTCCGTACCGGCCCGGCGTGCATGGGGGCGCTTATGCCTTCACGAGCGAGGGCTGTTCCTCGCCACCGTCCCTGGCCTCGGGGACGTGCGGTTCCGCAGGGCCCTCGTCCGAGAGCATCGTCTCGTCGAACGGCAGCGCCCCGGAGAGGACCTGGTCGACCTTCTCCCGGTCGATCTCCTTGGTCCAGGTGCCGACCAGGACCGTGGCGACCGCGTTGCCCGCGAAGTTCGTCAGGGCGCGGGCCTCGCTCATGAAGCGGTCGATGCCGACGATCAGGCCGACGCCGTCCACCAGCTCCGGGCGGTGCGACTGGAGGCCGCCCGCGAGGGTGGCGAGACCGGCGCCGGTGACGCCTGCGGCGCCCTTGGAGGCGATCACCATGAAGACCAGCAGCGAGATCTGCTCGCTGATGCTCAGCGGGTCGCCCGTCGCGTTGGCGATGAAGAGCGAGGACATCGTGAGGTAGATCGCGGTGCCGTCGAGGTTGAAGGAGTAGCCGGTCGGCACGGTGATGCCGACGACGGGCTTGCTGACGCCCAGGTGCTCCATCTTCGCGATCAGCCGGGGCAGAGCCGATTCGGACGAGGAGGTGGAGAGGATGAGCAGGAACTCCCGGCCCAGGTACTTCAGCAGGGAGAAGATGTTGAGCCCGGCCACCAGGCGCAGGATCGCGCCCAGGATCAGGAACACGAAGAGCCCGCAGGTGATGTAGAAGCCGACCATGATGACGGCGAGGGACTTCAGCGCGTCCACGCCGGTCTCACCGACCACTGCGGCCATGGCGCCGAAAGCGCCGACCGGGGCCAGCCACATGATCATGGCGAGGATGCGGAAGACGAGGCGCTGGATGTGGCCGATGCCGCGCAGTACGGGCTCGCCGGCCGATCCCAGGGCCTGCAGCGCGAAGCCCGCGAGCAGGGCGATGAGCAGGGTCTGGAGCACCTCGCCCGAGGTGAACGACGACACCATGGTGTCGGGGATGATGCCGAGCAGGAAGTCCGCGGTGGACGCGCTGTCCCCTGCCTGCGCCTCACCGGCGGCACGGGTCGCCTCGGTGATGTGGAGGCTGGAGCCGGGCTCCAGGATGTTGCCGACGACCAGGCCGATGGCGAGCGCGACGGTCGACATCACCAGGAAGTAGCCGAGGGCGAGACCGCCGACGGCGCCGACCTTGGCGGCCTTGCGTACCGAGCCGACCCCCAGCACGATCGTGCAGAAGATGATCGGCGAGATCATCATCTTGATCAGATTGACGAAGCCGGTTCCGATCGGCTTGAGCTCGACGGCGGCATCCGGGGCGACGAGGCCCACCAGGATGCCGAGCCCCACCGCCACGATCACGGCGAGATACAGATACTTCGAACGGTCCCGTTTGGCGGCGGCCACTGCCACGAGGGTCTCCTCGGCTCTTCTTTGTCCCTCCCCCGTCCCTGGGGGCCCCGGCGACTATTCCGCGCCCTGTGACACCGGTCACCCTTACGTGCATTTCGTTCATATGTTTTCGGCCATGGACTGGCGGGTGCCGGTGGCCGCGGAGAGCCTGATCACGTCGAGAAGGCGGTGTGCTCGCAGGCCCGCCTCGAAGTCCGGGGAGTCGCGCGAGCCGGTGCGGAGGTCGTGGGCCAGCCGGGCGTACATCTGCGCCACGTTGAAGCCCTCCGTGTCCGGGCCGGCCCCGGACACCCAGCGGTACCTGCCGGGGATGGGCAGCTCCTGCCGGGTCCCGCCCGGGGCAGGGGTTCCCAGCAGACGGAGTTCACCGATCTGGACGCCCGCCGCGCCGCTCGCCCCGGTGGAGACGATGACGAGGTCGCTCCTGGTACCGGAGATTTCCAGCCGGGTCCGGGCACCGGTGACCTTGGCGTCGTGGATGTGCGCCGAGACGACGGCGCCGCCACCGAGGGTCGCGTTCAGCAAGAGATGGTCCGGGCCGGTCGCCTCGACCGCTTCGCCGGTTTCGGCGACGGTGTAGCCGGGGCGCTGGACGGACAGCGAGGCCGAGAGGTCGCTGATGCCGCCCAGTACGTACTGCAACGCGTCGAGCGTGTGCCCGCCCGCGACCTCCAGGAGTCCGGCACCGCTGCCGGAGTCGAGGGTGTAGGCCGCCCAGCCGGGAATCCTCTCCCCGGCCCCCTTGTCACGGGTGGCATACACCGCGGCGGAGGTGACCCGTCCCACGTGACCGGCGGCGACCAGGTCGCGGGCGTAGACGATCGCGGGGGCGTTGCGCGCCTGGAGCCCGATCACGTGGTGGACGCCCGCCGCGTGGGCCGACTTCGCGAGTGCGGCGGCCTCCTCCGTGGTCCGGGCCAGCGGCCACTCGCAGTACACGTGCTTACCGGCCGCCAGCGCCGCCCCCACCAGTTCGGCGTGGGCGGGAACCTTGACGGTGACGGCGACCAGGTCGACCTCCGGGTGCTCGGCGAGCCGCCGGGCGTCGGTGAAGGCGTGCGCGGCTCCGAACCGGCGCGCCGCCGCGTGAGCACTCTCGGGACGACTGGTGCCGACCGCGGTGATCTCGTAGTCCGGCAGCGCCGTCAGGGCCGGGATGTGCGCCCGAGCCGCCCAGCCCCGGTCGGGGTTCGCGCCGATGACACCCACCCGGATCTTCTTCGCTTCCACGTCCATGGTTCCCGCCCACTCCCGCCCACTCAAGCGGACAACACTTGTCCGCTTAGGGGACCTTAGCTAAGCGGACAGAGGCTGTCCATTTATTGCTAGAATCGGGCTCATGAACCGACCGGACAGTGCCGTGGACCGCTTGCTGGCCGACGCGTCCGGACGCCGGCCGAGGGCCGACGCGCGGCGCAACGTCGAGCGGCTGGTGGCTGCGGCCCGGATCGCGGTGGCCGAGGTCGGCGTCGGTGTCTCCGCGCACGAGATCGCGCGCCGGGCCGGTGTCGGCGTCGGCACCTTCTACCGCCGCATCCCCTCTCTCGAAGTGCTGCTGGAAACCGTGCTCGACGAGGTGCTCGACGAGATCGCGGAGCTGGCCGACCACGCTCTGGACGACCCCGATCCCTGGCACGGGCTGTGTACGTTCGCCACCGCCTTCGTGCGTCTGCGCGCCGAGAGCTGCGGCATCAGCGAGGCGCTCGGAGGCGCCTGCGGAGACGCTCTGGACCAGCGTCTGACCGGACTGCGGGAGCGGATCCGGCGCCTGGTGGAGCGCGCCCAGGCGGCCGGTGCCATGCGCTCCGACGTGACCTGGCAGGACGTACCCTTCCTCTTCGCCGCCGCCGCGACCGGTGCCCACACGCTGGGCATGCGAGCCGGCGAGCAGCAGTGGGAGCGCAATCTCCACATCGTTCTCGACGGCCTGCGCCCCACCCGGGCGGGTCCGCTGCCGGGCACACCGCCGGACACACCACCGGGCCGAAGCCTGCCGCACTGACCGCCGCTCCGCTCCCGGCAGGCAGACTGGAACCATGCGCATCCCCCGCCCCCGTGCCCGTCCGCGCAGCCTGGCCGGACAGCTCTTCGCCATGCAGGTGGTGCTGGTGGCGGCCGTCGTGGCGGGGTGCGCCTTCTTCGCGTACGCCTCGGGCAGCGCGCAGGCCCGCGAGACCGCGACCCGGCAGGCGCGGGCGGTGGCGCTCTCGGTGGCCGATTCACCATCCGTACGGGAGGCCATCCGCACCCCGGACCCCTCGGCCGTCCTCCAGCCGTACGCGGAAGCGGCCCGCAGGCACACCGGGGTCGCCTTCGTCACGATCATGGATCCGCACCGGGTCCGCTGGACCCACCCGGACACCGGCCAGATCGGTGCGACCTTCCTCGGGCACACCGCGCGGGCGCTGCGCGGCGAGACGTTCTCGGAGACGTACACCGGCACGCTCGGCCCCTCCATCAGGGTCGTCACGCCGGTCCGGGACCACGGCAGGATCGTCGGCCTGGTCAGCGCGGGCATCACGGTCGACCGGGTCTCCACCCAGGTGCGGGAGCAGCTGCGCGCGCTGGCGCTCGCGGCGGGTGCGGCCCTGGCGCTCGGCGGCCTCGGCACCTATGTGATCAACGCCCGCCTCCGGCGGCACACCCACGGGATGAACGCCGCCGAGCTGAGCCGGCTGCACGACTACCACGAGGCCACGCTGCACGCGGTGCGCGAGGGGCTGTTGATGCTCGACGGGCAGCGCAGGATCGCCCTGATCAACGACGCGGGCCGGGAGCTGCTGGGTCTGGCCCCGGGTACGGTCGGGCGCCGGGTCGGCGAACTCGACCTGCCGGCGCCGCTGACCGGGGCGCTGCTCGCCTCCGAGGAACGGGTCGACGAGGTCCACCTGACGGCGGACCGGGTGATCGTGGTCAACACCCGTCCGGTGGTGGGCGGGGAGCGGCGCGGCACGGTCGTGACCTTGCGCGACCATACGGAACTCCAGGCGCTGTCCGGCGAGTTGGACTCGGAGCGGGGGTTCACCCAGGCGCTGCGCTCGCAGGCCCATGAGGCGGCGAACCGGCTGCACACGGTGGTGTCGCTGATCGAGCTGGACCGGGCGGAGGAGGCGGTGGGCTTCGCCACGGCGGAGCTGGAGCTGGCTCAGGCGCTGACCGACCGCGTCGTCGGCGCGGTGGCCGAACCGGTGCTGGCGGCCCTGCTGCTGGGCAAGGCGGCGCAGGCGAACGAGCGGGGCGTGGAGCTGGTGCTGGCGGACGACAGTCTGATCGACGACGGGGCGCTGCCCGCGTCGCTGCCGCAGCGCGATCTGGTGACCGTCCTCGGCAACCTGATCGACAACGCGGTGGACGCGGCGTCGGAGGCGGTGGCCGGCCCGCCGGACACCGTCCCCGGGGACGGCGCCGTCCCCGCCCAGCGCGCCTCGTCCCCGCACCGCCCGGTACGCGCCCGGGTCACCGTCACGGCACTCGCCGGGGACGGCGAACTGCTACTGCGGGTCGCGGACAGCGGGACCGGCGTCGATCCGGCCGACGCCGCGGAGGTGTTCCGGCGCGGCTGGTCCACCCACGGCGCCGGTCGCGGGATCGGCCTGGCGCTCGTGCAGCAGGCCGCGCACCGCAACGGCGGCTCGGTCACACTGGAGCGGGGGCCCGACGGCGGCGCGGAGTTCACCGTACGGCTGCCGCTGCCCGACGGCGGCGGCGTGAGAAGGAGCAGGACCAGATGAACCCCGTGATCAGGGTGCTGGTCGTCGAGGACGACCCGGTCGCCGCCGACGCCCATCAGCTGTACGTGGACCGGGTGCCGGGGTTCGCGGTGGCCTCGGTCGCGCACTCCCGCGCGGAGGCGGTGCGCGCGCTGGAGCGCACGCCGGTCGATCTGCTGCTCCTGGACCTCTACCTGCCGGACGGGCACGGTCTGCACCTGTTGCGTTCGCTGCGGGCTGCCGGGCACACGGCCGATGTGATCGCGGTGACCTCGGCCCGCGATCTGGCCGTGGTCCGGGAAGGGGTGTCGCTCGGTGTCGTCCAGTACGTGCTGAAACCGTTCACCTTCGCCACCCTGCGCGACCGGCTCGTCCGCTACGCGGAGTTCCGGGCGGCGGCCGGTGAGGCCAGCGGACAGGACGAGGTCGACCGCGCGCTCGCCTCGCTGCGCTCCCCGCAGCCCGCCCGGCTGCCCAAGGGGCTGAGCGGTCCGACGCTGGAGGCGGTGACGCGGGCGCTGCGCTCGGCCCCGGACGGGGTGACGGCCGCCGCCGCGGGCGTGGAGCTGGGGATCTCCCGCATCACCGCGCGCCGCTACCTGGAGCACCTGGTGGACGCGGGGCGTGCGGTGCGCAGTCCGCAGTACGGACAGATCGGGCGCCCGGAGCTGCACTACCGTTGGGTGGCGGAGGCCCGCTGAACAGACCGCGAGCACGCCCCGCAGTCCCTCCGCAGTCCCTCCGCAGAGCCTTCGCAGTCCCTTCGCGGGCCCTAGGAGATTCCTACGAGCCGTGGCCTAGGTGGAACACACCGTAGTCAGACCGCCTCCGACCTCTTACGGTAGGGCCGTGCACCCCACCCCGCCTTTCAACGCCCCCGCCGCGCGCAGACTGCGCGAGGCCCTGGGAATGGCTCCCGGTCATGTCGCCTACGGCCTCGGCGCCCAGTACGGACTCCGGATCACCGCCGAGACCGTAGCCGCCTGGGAGCGTGGACTCGCCCTGCCGAGCGAGTACGAACTCACCGCGCTCGCAGGCGTGTTGTGGTGCGCTCCCGGTGAACTCCTGACCGCCGCCCGGACCCTGCGCGAGCACCGGGTCGCCCGGCAGCTGTCGCCGGACGAGCTGGCGGGACTGGTGGGGCTGGCCACCTCCGCGTATCTGCGCATGGAGGAGTCCGGGCGGTGGCGTGGCAACGAGCGCCAGTCCGCGGCGCTCACCGAGGCGCTGGGACTGACGGCGGCCGACTTCGTGACGGCGACCGGCCGGGACGAGGAGCTGGCAGAGCTGCTGCGCAGCGCCGTGACGACGCGCTGGCAGGCGTACGTGAAGCCGGTCGCGAAAGTGGTGCCGGTGGACCGGCGGCTGCTCCAGGGCGTCCTGGAACAGCTGCACTCCGAGTACCAGGCGCTGATGGTGTCCACACTGAGCTGGAGCAGCACCGGCAGCGAGCGGGAGGGTGCGACGGGTGACGCGGGCCGGGCGTTCCTGGCCCAGATAGTGGGCCGGTTCTGGCAGACGACGGAGAAGTGACCGGCGCACGCCCGCGCTCCTCAACGGCCCCCGTCACGCCCGCCGTCGTAGCTGTGGTGCGCGCAGGCGCAGCGGCGCACGAGCAGAATCCCTCCGCCGTGCGGCAGCGGCACGTCCTCGGTCCGGCGGCACGCGCGGTGCAGCTCCGTGTACCCGGGTCGCTGGGCGACCCTGCACTCGGCGGACATCTCCGCGCCCTCCGCCCCGGCGCTCACAGGTACCTCCTGCCGCTGCTCACCGCGTTCAGCTCACGGGTCCGCTCCCGGACGGACCTCAGCCGCTCCTCGTCCGCGACCCGGCGCACGCCGTCCGGGGTGGCCTGGCCCCCTCGGCGTAGCGCCTGAGCCAGCCGGACGGCCACGTCCGCGCGCACCCGCCCCAGCTCCACGAGCCGTAGCCGCGGGGACGCGACGTCGAGCCCGAGCGAGGGGAGGACGATGCCGGCCTCGGTCAGCGCCGCTCTCAGGGACTCGACGGCCGCGGCGGGGGCCGAGTCGGTGTTCTGGTTCTGCTGCTCATTGATCGCCATGAACAGGACGTTAGAAGCCGGGCGTTGGCGGCGATATGCTGCTTTCTCGAATTTGCTCGGGAGACGACCTGTCTTGCTGATGTTTTCTCCCGTGTCCGGCCGGACACGGTGGTGCCCGGCCCGCACCTGCCGCCAAGCTGTTGGATCTACCCCTGGAAGGGAGAGCGTCCATGGCACGGCAGTTGCGCTTCACCGGCACGGACAGCAAGGTCGACGGCTGCCCCGCTCTGCACACGGACGACGGCACCGGCGAGATCATCGTTCAGGGCACACCCGTGACCGACCCCGATGACCTCGCGCAGCTCCGGCACTTCGGGCCGGGTGAGGCAGCGGTGTCCGTGCCGCGCGAGCTGCTCGTGAACTGGGGGCCCAAGGAGGTGGAGCGCGTGCCGGAGCTTGTCGACCGGACCACCTTCCGCCGCCTCTTCGAGACCTTCGAGCACACCGCTTGGCGGCTGGAGACGCGGCGCGGTTACGCGTCCGACCGGCAGGATCCCGACTTCCAGGAGTTCCTGGCCACCGGCTCCTCGCCGTGCGACCCCGATGAGCCCTGGTTCGTCACCATCGGAGCCCAGACCGACGCGGGAAAGACGGTCGGCCGTGTCCGCATCGCGGACATGCCGCCCACGACCGAGCAGCTGTTCCTCCTCGACTACGCCCGGCACAACGCGGCGGTCGGTGAGGACATCCGCTACCTGTGGCGCGCGGACGCCGCGGGTCTGCCGTCCGAGGACTTCTGGATCTTCGACTCGCGCGTCGTGGCCGTGCTCCACTTCGACGACCAGGACAACCTGCACAGCTTCGAACTGATCACGGAACCGGCGGAGGTCGTGCGGTATGCGATCGTGCGCGACGCAGCGATGCACCACGCCGTCCCGTTCGTTCAGTTCGCCGCGCAGGTGGCAGCAGCGGAGTAGCGTGTCCGGCCGGTGAGCACCGACTATCAGCAAGCCAGAGCGGCACTGGGCGCACGGCTGCGCGAGCTGCGCTTCTCTTGCCCCGGTGGCCGGCTCACCGGTCAGCAGCTCGCCCAGCGGCTCGGGTGGCCGGGCTCCAAGGTCAGCAAGTTGGAGAACGGCAAGCAGACGGCCACCCCCGAGGACCTGAGGGCGTGGGCCGACGCGACCGGACAGCCGGGCGTGTACCCGGAGCTCGCCGCCCGACTGGCCGGGTTCGAATCTCACATCAGGTCATGGCGCAGGGCCCTGGCGAACGGCTTCAAGCCGCTGCACGAAGGGCTGAGTGCGGAGATCGACCGCACCTCTGTCATGTGGATCTGGGAGGAGTCCGTCGTTCCCGGGCTGCTGCAGACCCCCGAGTACGCGCGCCATGTCATCCGGCGGTACTCCGAGCTGCTGGGCGGGGCGGGCGACATCGAGGACGCGGTGCGATCCCGGGCGCAACGGCAGGAGTGGCTGTACCGGCCCGGCCGCAAGCTGCACGTCCTGACCTGGGAGGCCGCGTTGCGGTCGCTGATCTGTCCTGCCGCCGTCCTGGCCGCCCAGCTCGACCGCCTCACCGGAATGATCGGCCTGGACACGGTGGAGCTGGGCGTCATCCCGTTCACGGCGTCCATGGAGATCGTGCCCGCCAACGGCTTCTGGATCCTTGACGACCGCCTGGTCGTCGCGGAGGACTGGCACGCCGAACTGTGGCTGGACGACGCCGACAACGTCACCTTGTACAAGAAGGTGTGGCAAACCCTCCGCGAGTCACCGTCCACGGCGCCGACGCCCACCGCGTCATCGTCTCCGCCCGGCGCGCGCTCGACCCCCGTTGACCGCGCCCGGCGGCCGGGTCCCGGTCCGCGGTGCGGGCCGGGACCCGGCCGCCGGCTCAGAACACCGACTCGGCCTCGTGCATCCGCTCCAGCGGAACGTGCTTCAGCTGGGTCACCGCGTCGGCGAGCGGCACCATCTCGATGTCGTTGCCGCGCAACGCCGTCATCCGGCCGAAGTCACCCCGGTGGGCCGCCTCCACCGCGTGCCAGCCGAAGCGGGTGGCGAGCACCCGGTCGTACGCGGTCGGCGTGCCGCCGCGCTGCACATGGCCGAGGATGACCGGCCGGGCCTCCTTGCCGAGCCGGGTTTCCAGCTCGACGGCGAGGCGGTTACCGATGCCCTGGAAGCGCTCGTGGCCGAACTGGTCGATCGCGCCCTTGGCGTACGGCATCGAGCCCTCGGCCGGGTGCGCGCCCTCCGCGACGCAGATGACGGCGAACTTCTTGCCGCGCGCGAACCGCTCCTCGACCATCTTGACCAGGTCCTCGACCTGGAACTTCCGCTCGGGCAGGCAGATGCCGTGCGCCCCGCCGGCCATTCCGGACTCCAGCGCGATCCAGCCCGCGTGGCGGCCCATCACCTCGACGACCATGACGCGCTGGTGGGACTCCGCGGTGGTCTTCAGACGGTCTATGGCCTCGGTGGCGACGCCCACGGCGGTGTCGAAGCCGAAGGTGCGGTCGGTGGCCGAGATGTCGTTGTCGATGGTCTTCGGTACGCCGACGACGGGCATTCCGGCGTCCGCGAGCATCCGGGCGGCCGTGAGGGTGCCCTCGCCGCCGATCGGGATCAGCGCGTCCATGCCGTAACGGCGGCTCAGCTCGGCGCAGTTCTCGGCCGCCTCGCGGAGCCGGTCGCGCTCCAGCCGGGCGGAGCCGAGGATGGTGCCGCCGCGGGCGAGGATGCCGCTGACCGCGTTGAGGTCGAGGGGACGGTAGTGGCCGTCCAGCAGCCCCTTGAACCCGTCCTCGAATCCGATGACCTCGTCGCCGTGACCCACCACGGCACGGTGCACGACCGAGCGGATCACTGCGTTCAGGCCTGGGCAGTCTCCGCCTGCGGTGAGAACTCCGATGCGCATCGTGCTTTATCTCCTGCTCGCTAGGGCCTGTCCGGCGGCAACTGCGGAATCCCCCGTACCGTGAGCCACGGTGATTGTCCCATGCCGAGTACGTACCCCGCGCTCCCGGCTGCTCCGGGGCCGCGGAGAGGGGCTTTCGCCCGGCGGGCGGCCCCTCGGCCCCCGCAGGTATCGTCAAACAGGCGATATCACCCATACCTGCCAGTCAAGGACGGGAGAGCACGCGTGACGCGCAGCGTGTACGTGACCGGGATCGACCGGGGAGACGGCCGCCAGGTCGTCGATCTGGGAGTCATGGAGCTCCTGACACGTCAGGTTGACCGGGTCGGGGTGTTCCGCCCGCTGGTCCACGACGATCCCGACCGGCTGTTCGAGCTGCTGCGGGCCCGCTACCGGCTCTCCCAGGACCCGGGGACGGTCTACGGCCTCGACTACCACGAGGCGTCCGCGATCCAGGCCGAGCAGGGTACCGACGAACTCGTCTCCCGGCTCGTCGACCGCTTCCACCGGGTCGCCCAGGCGTACGAGGTGGTCATCGTGCTCGGCACCGACTTCGCGGCCACCCAGCTCCCCGACGAGCTGGCCCTCAACGCCCGCCTCGCCAACGAGTTCGGCGCCTCGGTCATCGCGGTGGTCGGCGGCCAGGAGCAGAACGCGGAGTCCGTGCGGGCCGAGACCCGCAACGCCTACCGCGCGTACGCCGGTCTGGGCTGCGACGTGGTCGCGATGGTGGTGAACCGGGTGGCCGCAGAGGACCGCGAGGTCATCGCGGAGCGGCTCGCGGCCACGCTGCCCGTCCCCATTTCCGTACTGCCCGACGATCCGGCCCTCTCGGCGCCGACGGTCGCCCAGATCACCGCGGCGCTGGACGGGACGGTGCTGCTGGGCGACGACGCGGGGCTGGCCAGGGACGCGCTGGGCTTCGTGTTCGGCGGCGCGATGCTGCCGAACCTCCTGAAGGCGCTGACGCCGGGCTGCGTGGTGGTGACGCCCGGGGACCGGGCCGATCTGGTGGTCGGCTCGCTGGCCGCGCACAGCGCCGGGACCCCGCCCATCGCGGGCATCGTGCTGACGCTGAACGAGCGTCCCGGCGAGGAGATACTCACGCTGGCGGCACGGCTCGCACCGGGCACCCCGGTCGTCGCGGTGGCCGACGGTTCCTTCCCCACCGCCGAGAAGCTCTTCGCCCTGGAGGGCAAGCTGAACGCGGCGACGCCGCGCAAGGCCGAGACGGCGCTGGGCCTCTTCGAGCGCCATGTCGACACCGGTGCGCTCCTCGACCGGATCTCGGTCGCCCGCAGCGGCCGGGTCACGCCGATGATGTTCGAGCACGAACTCCTGGAGCAGGCCCGCGCCGACCGGCGCCGGGTGGTCCTGCCCGAGGGCACGGAGGAACGGGTGCTGCGCGCCGCCGACGTACTGCTGCGGCGCGGCGTCTGCGACCTCACCCTCCTCGGTGACCCCGGCGTCATCCGCAAGAAGGCCGCCGACCTCGGCATCGACCTGGCCGGAACCCAGCTCGTCGACCCGCAGACCTCCGAGCTGCGCCAGGGCTTCGCGGAGCGGTACGCGCAGCTGCGGGCCCACCGCGGGGTCACGGTCGAGCTCGCGTACGACGTCGTCTCGGACGTCAACTACTTCGGCACCCTGATGGTCCAGGAGGGGCTCGCGGACGGCATGGTCTCCGGCGCGGTGCACTCCACGGCGGCGACGATCCGGCCGGCCTTCGAGATCATCAGAACGAAGGGGGCCGAGCAGAGCTCGTCAGGCAGGGTGGCGGCGGGCGCTGGGGGGACCAAACCCGATGCCTCGATCGTCTCCTCCGTCTTCTTCATGTGCCTCGCGGACAAGGTCCTGGTGTACGGCGACTGCGCGGTCAACCCGGACCCGAACGCGGAGCAGCTCGCGGACATCGCCGTGCAGTCGGCCGTCACCGCCGCCCGCTTCGGCGTGGAGCCCCGGATCGCGATGCTCTCGTACTCGACGGGGACCTCGGGCACGGGCGCCGACGTCGACAAGGTCCGCGAGGCGACGGAACGGGTGCGTGCGAGTCACCCGGAGCTGATGATCGAGGGCCCGATCCAGTACGACGCGGCGGTGGAGCCGAGCGTCGCCGCGACGAAGCTGCCGGGCTCAGAGGTGGCGGGCCAGGCCACCGTCCTGATCTTCCCGGACCTGAACACCGGCAACAACACCTACAAGGCCGTGCAGCGCTCGGCGGGAGCGGTGGCCGTCGGCCCGGTCCTCCAGGGACTGCGCAAGCCCGTCAACGACCTGTCCCGGGGCGCGCTGGTGCAGGACATCGTCAACACCGTGGCGATCACGGCGATCCAGGCACAGGGCGAGGAGCGACCCGCATGACCACCAACGAAGGCGCCGCAGCAGTCGAGGGGGCGAGCCGGGTGCTCGTCCTCAACTCCGGCTCCTCCTCCGTGAAGTACCAGCTGCTGGACATGCGCGACCACTCCCGGCTGGCGTCCGGGCTGGTCGAGCGGATCGGCGAGGAGACCTCCCGGCTGGTGCACACCCCGCTGACCGGCGGCGGTGGCGAGAGCCGCGAGCGGCTGGGCCGGATCCCCGACCACGACGCGGCGCTCAGGGCGGCCGCGGAGGAGCTGGCCGCCGACGGGCTGGGCCTGGACTCCCCCGAGCTGGCGGCGATCGGCCACCGGGTGGTGCACGGCGGGCTGAGGTTCACCGAGCCGACCCTGATCACCGAAGAGGTGCTGAAGGAGATCGAGCGTCTGGTCCCGGTGGCGCCGCTGCACAACCCGGCGAACATCACCGGCATCCGCACCGCGCAGGCGCTGCGCCCCGACCTGCCGCAGGTCGCGGTCTTCGACACCGCGTTCCACACCACGATGCCGGAGTACGCGGCCCGGTACGCGATCGACGTCGAGACGGCCGACGCGCACCGGATCCGGCGCTACGGATTCCACGGCACCTCGCACGCGTACGTCTCGCGCAAGACGGCAGAGCTGCTGGGCAGGACGCCCGAGGAGGTCAACGTCATCGTGCTGCACCTGGGCAACGGGGCGTCGGCCTCGGCGGTCAGGGGCGGCCGGTGCGTGGAGACCTCGATGGGACTGACCCCCTTGGAGGGGCTGGTGATGGGTACGCGATCGGGAGACATCGATCCGGCCGTCACCTTCCACCTCAAGCGGGTGGCGGGGATGTCGGCGGACGAGATCGACGTCCTGCTCAACAAGAAGAGCGGTCTGGTCGGCCTCTGCGGCGACAACGACATGCGGGAGATCCGTCGCCGGGTCGACGAGGGCGACGAACGTGCCGCCCTCGCCTTCGACATCTACGTCCACCGGCTGAAGAAGTACATCGGCGCCTATTCGGCGGTCCTCGGCCGGGTGGACGCCGTGGTGTTCACGGCGGGGGTCGGTGAGAACTCCGCTCCCGTACGGGAGGCTGCGATCGCCGGTCTGGAGGAGCTCGGCCTGGTGGTGGACGCGGATCTCAACGCCGTACGGTTCGGCGCACCCCGGCTGATCTCGCCGGATTACGCGCGGGTCGCGGTCGCCGTGGTGCCGACGGACGAGGAGCTGGAGATCGCCGGCCAGACCTACGCACTGGTCGACAACTGAGCACCCCCGCGCCCTTTTGTATCTTCCACCAGCCGGAATATTCCGCAGCTAAACAAACCGATAGGATCCGCCTCATGCGCCGTTCCAAAATCGTCTGCACCCTCGGCCCCGCCGTCGACTCCCATGAGCAGCTCGTCGCTCTGATCGAGGCCGGCATGAGCGTGGCCCGATTCAACTTCAGTCACGGTTCCCACGCGGAGCACCAGGGTCGTTACGACCGGGTCCGCGAGGCCGCCGCCGAGACCGGCCGGGCGGTCGGCGTACTCGCCGACCTCCAGGGCCCGAAGATCCGCCTGGCGAAGTTCGCCGAGGGCCCTGTCGAACTGGTCCGCGGGGACGAGTTCGTCATCACCGCCGAGGACGTCCCCGGGGACAAGTCGATCTGCGGGACGACCTACAAGGGCCTGCCCGGAGACGTCGCCAAGGGCGACCCGATCCTGATCAACGACGGCAACGTCGAGCTGAAGGTCGTCTCCGTGGACGGCCCCCGGGTCCACACCATCGTCATCGAGGGCGGGGTGATCTCCGACCACAAGGGGATCAACCTGCCGGGTGCGGCGGTCAACGTCCCGGCCCTGTCGGAGAAGGACATCGACGACCTCCGGTTCGCCCTGAAGATGGGCTGCGACCTGGTCGCCCTCTCCTTCGTGCGGGACGCCGGTGACGTCAAGGACGTCCACAAGATCATGGACGAGGAGGGCCGCCGGGTCCCCGTCATCGCCAAGGTCGAGAAGCCGCAGGCCGTCGAGAACATGGAGGGCGTCGTCGCGGCGTTCGACGGTGTGATGGTCGCCCGTGGCGACCTCGCCGTCGAGTACCCGCTGGAGAAGGTCCCCATGGTGCAGAAGCGCCTGGTGGAGCTCTGCCGCCGGAACGCCAAGCCGGTGATCGTCGCGACCCAGATGATGGAGTCGATGATCACCAACTCCCGCCCGACCCGCGCCGAGGCGTCCGACGTCGCGAACGCGATCCTGGACGGCGCGGACGCGGTCATGCTCTCTGCGGAGTCCTCGGTCGGCGCGTACCCGATCGAGACGGTCAAGACGATGTCGAAGATCGTCGTCGCCGCCGAGGAGGAGCTGCTCTCCAAGGGCCTCCAGCCGCTGGTGCCGGGCAAGAAGCCGCGCACCCAGGGCGGTTCGGTCGCCCGTGCGGCCTGCGAGATCGCGGACTTCCTGAACGGTGAGGCGCTGGTCGCCTTCACCAAGTCCGGCGACACCGCCCGCCGCCTCTCCCGCTACCGCGCGGCCCAGCCCATCCTGGCCTTCACCACGGACGAGTCCACCCGCAACCAGCTGGCCCTCAGCTGGGGCGTCGAGGCGTACGTCGTCCCGCACGTGGACACCACGGACGCGATGGTGGACCTGGTCGACGCGGAGCTGCTGAAGCTGGACCGCTACAGCAACGGCGACACAATGGTCATCACGGCCGGCTCGCCCCCCGGCGTCCCGGGCACGACCAACATGGTGCGCGTGCACCACGTGGGCGGTCAGGGCCGCGACTGACGGCCTCCGCCGCAGACATGACTGTGGGCCGCATCCCCGAAAAGGGGGTGCGGCCCACAGCCGTTGTGCGGCTCCCGAATGGGTCAGGGCTGCGTCAGCCGTCCTGGGTGAAGTAGTTGTGCAGGCCCGGCACCGTCAGCGTCCCGCCGAACTGGCCGGCCTGGGTCACCTTCACCTTGGTGAAGAAGGCGAACGGGACGTTGATCGGCGGCGGCGTCTCGGGGCTGAACGTGATCGGGATGAGGCCGAAGAGGTTGCCCTTCAGCTCCTCCGTGTACATCGTCACCGTGCCGTCTTCGATGGTGGAGTGGGAGCCCTGCTTCGCCTTCACGTGGCCGGTGACGCCCGGCTGCGGGCCGACCGTGAGCTGGTGGAGGTCCTTGATGTCGACGGAGGAGGCGGTGAACTTCAGCACCTTCTTCGTGGAGCCGTCGCCCTTCTGCACCTCCACGATGCCCTTGTAGTCGAGGCCGCTCAGGGTGAGCCGTGAACTCTCCAGGATCCACGGGTCGTTCGGGAGGCGGGGGATGCCCTGCTCCAGATCGGCGTCGGCCAGTGCCTTCGGGTCGGCGGTCGGGCACGGGAAGGAGGGCTTGGCGCCGTCCGGGATGTCCTCGTCCTTCTTGGGGTCGAGTCCCTTGACGTCCTTGTCCAGCTCCTCGACCGGCTTGCCGGCCTTGCCCGCCGCCTCGCGGATGGCTTCGGCGGTCTTGTCGGCCGTGTCCTTCGCCGCGTCCGTGACCTTCTTGACGGGCTTGTCGGCCGGCTTGTCCGCCGCCTTGCCGGAGGCCTTGTCCGAGGACTTCTCGTCCGTGGTGCTCGCGGAAGGCTTCGGGGACGCGGTGGTGGCACTCGGAGAGGGGTCGGGCGTCTTCTTGTCCGGTCCGTCGAAGAGGTCCTTGAGCGCGTCGCCGAGTCCCAGCGGGTCGAGCGGGTTCTTCGACTTGGTGGGCGAGGGGGTCGCGCTCGGCGTTTCGGCCGGGGTGTCGGCGGCCTTCTTCGTGGAGTCCGCCTCCGTGTCGCCCGAGGAGCTCGCGGACGGGGTGGCCGAGGGCTTCGGGGTCGTCGTCCCGTCGCTCTTGTCCGGCGTGGCCTTGTCGCTCGCCGTGGCGGACGGGGACGGCTTTTTCGTCTCCGAGGCGGAGGGCGACGGCGACTCGCTCGGCTCGTCGGAGCGGGTCACGCAGGGGCCGGGCGCGAACGGGATGTCCGTGTTGTCGTCGGCCATCGCGAGCCTGGGGGTGAGCCCCATCCCGACGAAGACAGCCGTCGGCATCGCTGCGAGCGCGAACGCCTTCTTACCGGAGGGCATGTGCAGCTTCGTCAGAAGCGACTTCCTGGGAGCGGCGTGCCGGGGCCCCCTGTGTTCCTGGAGCCCGCTCTCGTCCGAGCGGTTCATCTGCTTGTCGTCACCCCGCACGGTGCCTCCCGCCCTCGGCCTCGGCCGTCGAGTCGTACGGGGCCTGCTGCTCGGGGATGCCCGCCCCTTGGAGCGCGCCCTCGGGAAGCGGCTCGCCCTTCGCGAAGGAGAGGGTGCCTGGGGCCTCCTCGGCGGGAGCGGCCGCGGCCGGCGCGGGCTCTTCCTTCGCCGACGTCTCGCCCGGGACCCACGACACGGAGAGCGCGCCGCCGATCAGGGAGAACAGGAAGCCGATCACGAAGCCGCCGATGTTGGCGACGGGTATGGAGATGAGGGCCAGCAGAATCGCCGCGACACCGGCGAACACGCGGACGATGCTGTGGAACCACATCGTCAGGCCCAGCGTGACGAGCAGGACACCGATGATCAGCGAACCGGCGCCGGCCGTGGTGGACATCGCCAACGTCACGTTGCCGAGGTGCATGTTCGCGTACGGGAAGTACATGATGGGCGCGCCGCCCAGCATGGTGAACAGTCCGGCCCAGAACGGCCGGTCACCCCGCCAGGTGCGGAAGCCTCGCCGGGCGACGGAGAGGTAGTGCTCGTTCTGCCCTTGGGATTCGGGGCTCATGGAAAACAGCTCCCTGGGAACCGGTACTGCTGTGAGAAGGAGAAGGTGGACGGTCGGGGACCCGCTGTGCGCCCCCGACCGCCCGGGCTAGTGCCCTGGGCCGTGTTTCGAAAGTCCCGTCTGCGTGGCAACGCCTGGCACGCCCGCCCTACGGGCGGACGACGCTACTCTCGAAACACGCCCTAGTAGCACTCGTTGACGCCCTTGGACAACGCCAGGTGCAGACCCGGCAGCTTGAACGTTCCTGCCGTGGTGGCCCACGCCTGCTGCTTCACGCCCGTCAGCTTGGCGGTCTCGGCCCGCTGCGAGAACCCGTTCGGGTTGACGTACTTCCCGGCCTTGGGCTGGACGCCCGGGTTCGCCAGATCGCCCGTACGCACACCGATGTCGATATTTCCGAACTCGGCGTCAGCGTTGAGATCCGAGACGTCGAGGTAAAGACCCGTGGCGTCAACCAGTTTGCCATTGGTCTTGGCCGGGTCACCGGCTGTCAGCCGCAGCGTCACGCTGCCCAGCCCGAACGGCAGGTTGGGGGTGACGACCGACTGGCACATCTTGCTGATGGTGGCGTGGCTGAACCCGGAGACGGCCACGGCGTGCGCCTTGCCCTCCTTCGCGGGGTCGGCGCCGTCCTCCGTCGCGATGCTGCCGTACTGGACGAAGTTCTCGCCATTCAGCTCGGCGGCCGAGACCTTGAACTGCTGCCCCGACACGCTGAACGAAGCGGCGAGCGCGCCCTGCGCCAGGCCGACACCCACCGCGGCGGTGGCTATGACGCTCGGCACCATGACGACAGCGAAACGCTTCCATCTCGTGCCACCGCGAACCTGGGAACTCATACTTTTCCTCCTTCTCGGACGTACATCTCCGGCCTGGCATCCTGCCCGACGCGGGATGGGAGAAGTGCTACGTCCTCGGAAAGGAGAGCGCTAGCGAACGGAAACGTGAACCGCGCCCGAAACACCGGCGATCACCCCCGAGCGACAACCACTGGCCACGCGTTCGCGCAACCTCTTCGGACAGGCCCTGCGGGTATGCAGGAACCCCCCTGTCCGGAGCCGGCGCCACTGCCGCCGACCCACCCGGTGGGGACCCAACAGAGCCGCCGCACCGACTGGCAGCCGGACTGACGTTATTGGACCGAGCGTGGCCGATCGTGGTCCATTCGCGGCCGTGACACAAGGGGGTTCGTTACTCACTGGTAACGGCGCGATAACCCAGCCACGACCGGGCGGCACCGAGCGGCCACACAGGGTTGCCCACAACGCACAGACGAATCACGGCATTGGCGGCCGAAGCCGGACAGATCCCGGTCGGTGATTTACTCGGAGTAACAGCCGTTGCTTTTATCAAGATTTGGTAAAGCGCGGGCTTCTCTTATCGTCCTGACGCGAAAACGGCCGCGACTCCCACCAGGAGCCGCGGCCGTGTTGTCAGATCAGAACAAGACGCGCGCGAGAGCGGTGCGCGCGGCGCCGACCCGGGGGTCGTCGGGGCCGATCACCTCGAACAGCTCCAGCAACCGCACCCGCACCCGGTCCCGGTCTTCACCGAAAGTGCGGCGAACCGTCTCGACGAGACGGCCGAACGCGTCCTCGACATGACCGCCCACCAGATCCAGGTCGGCCGCGGCGAGCTGGGCCGGCACATCGGCCGGATTCTCGGCGGCGTCCTTGCGGACCTGCTGCGGGTCCGTCTTCTGGACCCGGGCCAGGAGTTCGGCCTGGGCGAGGCCGAGCTTGGCCTCGCTGTTGGCCGGCTCGTCGGAGAGGACGTTCTTGTACGCCTGGACGGCGCCGGCGAAGTCATTGGCGTCCAGCGCCTGCGCGGCCGCCTCCAGCAGGGCGTCGTACGGCCCGGCGGGCACCGGGGCGGGCTCCCGCACGCCGGCGCCGGGAGCCGCCGCGTCCTGGTCGACCGGGATGCCGGTGAGCCCGAAGCGCTCCTCGCCGACCTGGATCAGCTGGTCCAGGGTCTCCCTGATCTGGGCTTCGGGGGCCGCGCCCTGGAAGAGCGGCAGCGCCTGCCCGGCGACGACGGCGAAGACCGCCGGGATGCCCTGGATCCCGAACTGCTGCATCAGCATCTGGTTGGCGTCGACGTCGACCTTGGCCAGCACGAAGCGGCCGTTGTACTCCTGGGCCAGCCGTTCGAGGAGCGGTCCCAGCTGCTTGCACGGCTCGCACCACTCGGCCCAGAAGTCGATGACGACGGGGACTTCGGCGGAGCGCTGCAGTACGTCGCTCTCGAAGCCCGCCTCATCGACATCGAACACAAGAGAAGAAGCGGGTACGGCGGCGGGGCCACCCTGCCGGGCGGACTCGGCACGGGCCTGCTCCGCTTTTACCTTGGCCTCACCGGCCGCCTTCACCGCGGCGAGGTCGACGACGCCGCTCATGGACATGTTCCTAGGCTGCATGCGTACATCCTCCCCCCTCGGCACACCGTTCCGGAAAGCGATACGTGAACCGCGCCCGTCCGCGACCCCCGCCGGTGTGCGAGGTGTACGGACAGACACGGTCCGAGGGCCCCTGAAAGACCCGGTTCGGCACCCGGTCCCCACCCGGCGCCTGTGGCTGTCGTTCGTCCGTCGCGCGACGACGGCACAGCCGTCGTCCTTACGCTACGACCCGTAGCGTAACTGGCCACAGCCCCTGCTGAACAGGACCACCCGGTGATCTGTCTCACGGCCGACGGGGCCGGTCGAATTTAGCTACTGGCGGGTATGGTCGCGTCATGCTCAGCCGCAGCCACCCCAAACCCGCACGAACGGGACGCCCGCGCAATGCCGCGGCCGATGAGGCGATCCTGGAGGCGACCAGAGCCTCCCTGGTCGACCTCGGCTGGTCGAAGCTGACGATGGGCGATGTGGCGACGCGGGCCGGGGTCGCCAAGACGACGCTGTACCGGCGCTGGGCGGGCAAGAACGAACTGGTCGTGGACGCGGTCGCGGTCCTCTTCGACGAACTGGAACTCCCCGATCTGGGCAGCCTGTCCGCCGATGTGCAGGCGGTGGTGCTCCAGTTCGCCGCGCTGCTGGAGCGGCCGGAGACCCAGACCGCGCTGATGGCGGTGGTCGCGGAGTCGACCCGTGACGAGGCGCTGCGGACCCGGATCCGCGACTCGATCGTGGACCGGCAGAAGCGCCTCGTCCTCCAGGGCCGACAACGGGCCCAGGAACGGGGCGAGTTGCCGGTGGAGCAGGACGAGGTCACGGCGGCGCTGACGGCGGATCTGATCTTCGATGTGATCGCCGGCGCGGTGGTGCACCGGGCACTGGTGAGCGCCGAGCCCGTCGATGCCGACTGGGCCCGGCGCTTCACCCTGCTGCTCCTGGCGGGGCTGGGCGCTGCTGCGACCGAACGGCGCCCCGGGGCCTGAGGGCGCTTTCCCTTCACATGCCCGTACTCGGCACCTCTCAGAACCGGGCCAGATGCTCCACATCGGAGACGTGGAACTGCCCGTAGCCGAACGCCTCGCCGAGGGCCTCGTACCGGGCGTACTGGGCGTCGGTGAGCGGCACCCGACAAACGTTCAGCACGCGGAGGAGGAGCCGGAGACCGAGGTCGGGATCGACCTCGGTGGCGACCAGTTCCAGCCCCCGGACCACGTCGCCGGCCTCATGGCCGTGGAAGGTGGCTGCCTTGGCCGCCAGGGCAGGTGCCGCCGACCTGATGACCTCCACGACCGCGTCCACCGACTCCTCGGCGGCCCTGACCGGCTCGACGTCCGGCACCCGGGCAGGATCAGCCTGCCGCACCTGCCCGGAGCAGACAGCCGCGACCTGACGCAGCCAGTCCCGTCCGTCGACGCCGAAATAGGCGAGGTTGTAGCCCCCTTCCGAGGCCACCGTCCATACCGTGGCGATCACCTCGGTCGGCAGCGACGACTCCTCCAGCCGGACGGCGTCCTCAAGGATCGCCGAGGCGGCCGCTCCGGACGGGTCGTCCGTGTGTCCCGTAGCCGCGTCCGCGATGGTCTCCTCGACGGTCCGTTCGTGGGACCACGGCCCGGCGAAGAACTTGGTCAGCCGGCTGAAGCCGAAGTCCCAGTCAAATCGATGCACTGTCATGGTCGCTCTCAGTTCGGATAGGCGGTGCACACGACGAAGCCACCGCGTCCCTTGTGGGTCCACTTCTTGAGGAGGACAGTCACCTCGTTGCCGACTGTCGTGATGGTGCTGCCGTCAGGATGGTAGGCCTTGCCCAGCGATGGATAGGCGTCCCATTTCCCGTTGATGGTGAAGTAGTCGCCCGGTCCCGCAGTGTTCCGCCACCTCTCCAGCTTGGCGAAGGCGGCCTTGTTCCTGACGCCTCTCGGGTAGAAGTAGTCGGCGACCACCCGGTCCACCGCCTGCTGCGCGATGTCCCCGTTCGTCCATAGGGTGTTCTCGCCAGTGACCGAGCCGAGCGCGACGTTGACGCCGACGACCCGCTTGTCGCCCTTCTCCAGCGAACGCCGTTAGCGGAAGGCCGATTCGGCGATCTCGCCGGTGAACCAGCCGTCCTCGATGCCGCGCAGGATGCCGGAGGTCATCGGGCCGATCGGGTGCTGCCCGTCGGGGTGAGCCCGGGTGCCGCGCTCCCTGATCTGCTCGAAGATCTTCTCGGCGTCCGCCTCGATCCGGTCGGTGAGCTGCTCCACGTACCAGGAACCGCCCAGCGGGTCCGCATCTTCGACGTGATCGCCGGGGCCGTGGTGCACCGGGCACTGGTGAGCGCCGAGCCCGTCGATGCCGACTGGGCCCGGCGCTTCACCCTGCTGCTCCTGGCGGGGCTGGGTGCGGCCGCCGGCGGTTAGCGCCTGGGAGGTTACTTCTGCCAGGCGCAGCTGCCCAGCGTGGCCTTGCCCGCGGCGACCAGGCGGTCCGCCTGCTTCGGCGCCAGCAGCTTGGTGCGGTCGCTGTGGCAGACGACGGTGCGGTCTCCCTGTCCGGCCAGGTCCACCAGGATCTGGTCCCAGTGCCGGTACTGGACGTCATGGCCGGAGTCGGCGTACGTACGGACCACCGGGGTGACCGGCAGCGCCTTGCGCCAGTTGGCCAGGGCGGCGGCCGTCGGGACGGTGGTGTCCTTGTCGCCGCCGTACAGGTAGACGGGCGCCTTCAGCTTCGACAGGTCGGGGCCGGGGCGCTGGCAGTAGAGCCTCTGCTCGTGCACCTGCGGCGCCGGATCGGACTTCTGGCCGCGCTGGTTGTACGTGCGGGCGCCCTCCTCGTACGCGGTGTCGGCGAAGCCCGGGATGGACTTGACGGCACTGTCGTCGGGGAACGCCCACCAGGAGCGCGGGTCGGCTATCGAGTCCTTGACCGCGTCGGTCAGCGCGTCGTCGCTCAGAGAGCAGTACGCGGCCTTCTCGCCGTACGGCGGGAGCGCGGCGGCCAGGTGGAGGGCCTTGATCCGGCCGGGGGCGCGGGCGGCGAGCTCGGCGGCGTACGGGCCGCCGCCGGAGATCGCGATCACCGAGACCTTCTTGACGCCGATCCGGTCCAGGACCTCCAGGGCGTCCTTCGCGAAGTCGGCCTTGCCGAGGGAGGGGTCGTACTCCGTGTCACCGAAGCCGTTGCGCTCCACGGAGATCAGCCGGAGGCCGAACGACTCCCGGGTGGACCGGAAGAAGTCGGTCATGTGCGCGGCGCGCGCGCTGGTTCCGGTGCCGCCGATGTACAGGACCGGGGTGCCGCCCCTGCGCCCTTCGTCGATGTAGTGCGCGGTGCGGCCGCTGGAGAGCTTCGCGGCCTGCACATCCGGGCCGAGCGAGTCGAAGGTGTCCTGCACCCTCGGCTTCGGCGTCGGTGCGGCGCTGACCGCCGTCGAACCGCTGACCAGCAGCGTTCCGAGTACGGCGAGTGCGGCGCCCGCGGCCGCTGTCATTCTCCCGGACAGTCTCACGGTGTTGCCTCCAGAGGGGTACGAGTATCGCGGCTGCGCCTACCCGGGCCCCTGGAGGTGACACCTGTAACTACCAACTATCTGTCAGAAGCCGGGCGGCTCCGTGTAGGTGCCCCACTCCTCGCGCAGCACCCCGCAGATCTCGCCGAGGGTGGCCTCCGCCCGTACGGCGTCGAGCATCGGGGCGATCATGTTGGAGCCGTCGCGGGCGGCGGCCAGCATCGCGTCCAGCGCGGCGCCCACCCGGGCGTCGTCGCGGCCGCCCTTGCGGCCGGCGAGCTCGCTGACCTGGTCGCGCTCGACCTCGTGGCTGACCCGCAGGATCTCCAGGTCGCCGGTGACGGAGCCGTGGGCGACGTTGACGCCGACGACCCGCTTGTCGCCCTTCTCCAGCGACTGCTGGTAGCGGAAGGCCGATTCGGCGATCTCGCCGGTGAACCAGCCGTCCTCGATGCCGCGCAGGATGCCGGAGGTCATCGGGCCGATCGGGTGCTGCCCGTCGGGGTGGGCCCGGGTGCCGCGCTCTCTGATCTGCTCGAAGATCTTCTCGGCGTCCGCCTCGATCCGGTCGGTGAGCTGTTCCACGTACCAGGAACCGCCCAGCGGGTCGGCCACGTTGGCGACGCCGGTCTCCTCCATCAGCACCTGCTGGGTGCGCAGGGCGATCTCGGCGGCCTGCTCCGAGGGGAGCGCGAGGGTCTCGTCCAGGGCGTTGGTGTGCAGGGAGTTGGTGCCGCCCAGGACCGCGGAGAGCGCCTCCACGGCGGTGCGCACGACGTTGTTGTAGGGCTGCTGGGCGGTGAGCGAGACTCCGGCGGTCTGGGTGTGGAAGCGGAGCCACTGCGCCTTGTCGGTCTTCGCGCCGTACGTCTCCTTCATCCAGCGGGCCCAGATCCGGCGGGCCGCGCGGAACTTGGCGATCTCCTCGAAGAAGTCGAGGTGCGCGTCGAAGAAGAAGGAGAGGCCGGGGGCGAAGGTGTCGACGTCGAGCCCCCGGGAGAGGCCCAGCTCCACGTATCCGAAGCCGTCGGCCAGGGTGTACGCCAGCTCCTGCGCGGCCGTGGCTCCGGCCTCGCGGATGTGGTAGCCGGAGACGGAGAGCGGCTTGTACGCGGGGATGTCGCGGGCGCAGTGCTCCATCAGGTCACCAATGAGGCGCAGATGGGGCTCGGGCTGGAAGAGCCACTCCTTCTGCGCGATGTACTCCTTGAAGATGTCCGTCTGGAGCGTGCCGTTGAGCACGGCCGGGTCGATGCCCTGGCGCTCGGCGGCGACCAGGTACATGCAGAAGACGGGCACGGCGGGGCCGCTGATCGTCATCGACGTCGTGACGTCACCGAGCGGGATGTCCTTGAAGAGGACCTCCATGTCGGCGGCGGAGTCGATGGCCACCCCGCAGTGGCCGACCTCGCCGAGCGCGCGGGGGTCGTCCGAGTCGCGCCCCATCAGCGTCGGCATGTCGAAGGCGACGCTGAGGCCGCCGCCGCCCGCGGCCAGGATCATCTTGTAGCGCTCGTTGGTCTGCTCGGCGTTGCCGAAGCCGGCGAACTGGCGGATCGTCCAGGTGCGGCCCCGGTAGCCGGTCGGGTAGAGCCCGCGGGTGAAGGGGTACTCCCCGGGCCAGCCGATCCGCTCGAAGCCCTCGTACGCGTCCCCCGGCCGGGGTCCGTACGCGGGCTCGACCGGGTCACCGGAGAGCGTGGTGAAGTCCGCGTCACGCTTGCGGGCCTTGTCGTAACGGGCCTGCCAGCGTTGGCGGCCTTCCTCGATCGCGTCAGCTTCCATGCGTACAAATTTACTAGGACGTCCTAGTAAATGTCGATGGCAAACCGCCCGGCGCTTTGCGCGGGGCGGTTCGGGCCAGGCTTCGGACCGGCTTCGGACCGGCGCCGGTCAGGCCTTCGCGGGTACCGGGGCGGCGTCCGTGAGCAGCGGCTCGACCTCGCGGACGACCTTGCGCTCGACGAAGAACGCGGCCGTCGGGATCGTGCCGGCGATCAGCACCCAGAGCAGCTTGCCCATCGGCCACTTCGCCTTGGAGCCGAGGTCGAAGGCGAAGATCAGGTAGATGATGTAGAGCACGCCGTGGATCTGCGAGACGACGAGCGTCAGGCCCTCGCCGGTATCGAAGCCGTACTTGAAGACCATGCAGGTGCAGAGCACGAGCAACATGACGGCGGTGACGTAAGCCATCACCCGGTACCGGGTCAGGACGCTGCGTTTCATGCCATCGAGCCTAACCGGACGTCCGGGGCGATCTTGCAGCGGGCCGGGCCCGGAACCGTGCCCTCCGCGGACCCGCTCAGATCTCCTCGAAGTCCTGGGCGGCGATCCGCAGCGGCCGCAGCAGCGCGAAGATCTCGCCGCACTCCTCCGCGTCGTACACCCCGAGCCCGAACTCCATCGCGACCAGGTCCTCGGTGGCCGCCTCGACGACCTCACGGCCCTTGTCGGTGATCGAGGCGAGCGTGCCCCGCCCGTCGTTCGGGTTGGGACGCTTGTCGACCAGGCCGGAGCGCACCAGCCGGTCCACGGTGTTCGTGACGGACGTGGGGTGGACCATCAGCCGCTCACCGATCTTGGACATCGGCAGCTCACCGGCCTTGGAGAAGGTGAGCAGGACCAGCGCCTCGTACCGCGCGAACGTCAGTCCGTACGGTTTGACCACCGCGTCGACCTCGGCGAGCAGGATCTGCTGCGCACGCATGATCGAGGTGATCGCACCCATGGAGGGCACGGGGCCCCAGCGCTGCTGCCAGTGTTCGTCGGCGCGGGCGATGGGATCGAAGGGGAGACTGAGCGGCTTCGGCACGGCATCGACCTTACCCACTGGTCACATGCTGGTCCGCCCCGTCTCGAACTTCGGTCCGAATTCGGTGAGCGGGTCCGGTTCTGCGGACCTCCGCCACGAGCACCAGCAGGCACAGGGTGCCCACGGCTCCCGCCCCGGCGACCACCTGGTGCACCGGGAAGAACTCGGCGGCCAGGCCCGCCAGCGCCATGCCGACGCCCTGGAGCGTCATGAGCCCGGCGGTGAGCACGGTCATGGCCCGCCCGCGCAGCTCGTCCGGGACGGCCTCGACGAACCACTGGTCGAGCCCGATGACGTACGCGGAACCCGCCCCGGCCAGCACCAGCGCGACGGCGGCCAGGGCCGCTCCGGGACGGAACCCGTACAGCACGAGGGGCAGCAGCCCGGCCCCGGCGAGGGGCAGCACGACGCGGGAGCGGGTACGGGGGCTCAGTGCGGCGCCCGTGTACAGCTCGGCGGCGATGGAGCCGACCGGCATCGCGCACATCAGCAGCCCGAGCGCGGCGCTGCCCACACCGATCTCGTCGGCGTACGGGGCGGCCAGCGCCTCCGGCGCGACGACGAACATCGGGGGCAGCCAGAAGAGCAGCAGCAGCGCCCGGATCCGGCGGTGGCCCAGCACCAGCCGGGCGCCCGCGAGCGACTCCCCCAGCAGGGTGCCGCCGCCCTTGCCCGTGGTGCGGGCGGGCCGGTCCCGGGTGCCGAGCCTGAGCAGCGCGGCCGAGCAGAGGAAGGTGGCGACGGTGATGGTGATCGCACCGCGCGGCGAGACCACCGCGAGCAGCAGCCCGCCCACGCCGAAGCCGGCCAGCAGCGCGCTCTGCGAGACGATCCGCAGCAGCGAGCGGCCCAGCACGAAGAGGTCGCCCTCGCCCAGGATGTCGGTGAGCGCGGCCATCCTGGTCCCGGTGAAGACCGGTGACACGGCGGCCACCAGGCAGCGCAGCAGGAGCAGTCCGGCGACGGGGGTGCCGGGGAGCACCATCACGGCGACGCAGGCCGCGCAGATCAGGTCGCAGGTGACCAGGACCCGGCGCGCGGGGTAGCGGTCCGCGATCCCCGCGAAGAGGGTGCCGCCGACGAGGTACGGCAGCATGCCGAGCGCGAAGGTGAGGGCGCTGAGCAGGGGCGAGTCGGTGAGGTCGTACACGAGGACGGTCAGCGCGAGCTCGCTGACGACGACGCCGAGCAGCGAGAGCAGATGCGCGGCGAAGACGGCGCGGAACTCGACGACGGCGAAGACGGCCCGGTAGCCGCGGGAGGGTTCGGACGGTTCCGCGTCGGGTCCCGGCCCGGCGGGTCCGGACACGGTCACGGGGGCCGCGGGGGCCCGGAGCGCGGGCGGTTCGCTCGGGTCAGGGGGACCGGCGCGCTCCGGGTCGCGGGGCGGGTGGCCGCCCGTCGGCGGATCGGTGTCTCTCGGCATGGACGCAGCCTGCGGGAACCCGGCACGCGGTCCGTAGACTTTCGGTCCCAGCCGAATCTTCCCGGGGCCGCGTATGCCGTTCCATCTGCATTTCGACGAGAGCGATCTGCTGCGCTGCCGGTTCGCGCTCTCCCCGCTCGGGGAGACCCAGGCCGCCGTGCGGGTGCTGGCCACGCCGCAGCGGCAGGGCTATCACCTGCCGTGGCTGCGCCGGATCCGGGAAGCGGCCGCCGGGCTCGATCTCGGGCCGCTGTGGCTGCTGATGAACGAGCGCGGTCACAGCCCGGACTTCTTCTGCCCGCCGCCGCTGGGGCCGCTCACCTCGTTCGAGGAGGAGATCGCGGGCGTGCGGGCGGTCGATCCGGGGCTGGCGCGGGAGGACATCGCGTGGGCGCTGTCGGACCGGCCCGGGGCGCTGGACTCCCCCGCCGGGCGGGCGCTGCTGGCCGATCCGGCGCGGACCGTGCGGGAGCTGGCCGATCTGCTGGAGCGGGCCTGGCGGGCGCTGGTCGAGCCGCACTGGCCCCGGCTGCGGGCGCTGCTGGAGGCGGATGTGGCGTACCACTCGCGGCGGCTGGCGGCGGTCGGCTTCGAGCGGCTGCTGAGCGAGTTGAGCCCGCAGCTGAGCTGGGCGGACTCCACGCTCACCATCGCCCGCACGGCCGGCCGGCACTCCCGGGTACTCGGCGGGCAGGGCCTGGTGCTGATGCCGAGCGTGTTCGCCTGGCCGAACGTGGTCGGCGGCTTCGAGGCCCCCTGGCTGCCCGCGGTCATCTACCCGGCACGCGGGATCGGCGGGCTCTGGACGGAGCCGGGCGACCGCACCCCGGACGCGCTGGCCCGGCTGCTCGGCCGGGCCCGCGCCGACGTCCTGTGCGCGCTGGACGAGCCGGCCGGCACCACCGCGCTCGCCCACCGGCTCGCCCTCGCGCCGTCCTCCGTATCCGGGCACCTGTCGGTGCTGCGGTCCTCCGGGCTGCTGACCTCGCGCAGGTACGGGCACCAGGTGCTGTACGAGCGGACGCCGCTCGGGATCGCGCTGGCCGCGCCGCAGCACCCGTGACCGGCGCGGGTCACAGACCGAGCGTGCTGAGCCGGTCCTCGTAGCGGATGGCGAGGTCCTCCGGCTCGTCGGCCGGGTCGTGCCACATGCTCTCCAGCTCGGACCGGACGGCGGCGGGCAGGGCTTCGTAGCGCCGGGTCCAGGACTCGCCGTCCGGCATCCAGTAGCCGACGACCTTGAAGCGCTCGGCGGGGAGCCGCAGTTCCCTGCGCAGGTAGCGCCGCACCGCGCGCAGGGCGTCCGTCTGCCCCGCGACCCACACGTAGCCGCCGGTCAGGTCGGTGCCGGGCGGGATCGCGGCCTCGACCAGTTCGGCCAGCCGGCTGGGACCGTGGCCGTTGCCGCCGTAGGTCCAGGTGGCCCGGACGCCGGGCCGGTCCGGGAGCGGCTGGACGCAGGACGGGTCGGGGACCTCCAGGACGGCCCGGGTGATGACGTGGTCCGGGGTGTTCTCGATGAGGCGTCCGACGGCGGGCAGACCGCTCAGGTCGGAGACCAGGACCTGCCGGGAGAGGTCGGCCGGGGGGCTGTAGAGGCCGGTCGGGGAGTTGAGGCCGATGACGTCGCCGGGGCGGGCGGCGGCGGCCCAGCCGGACGCCGTCCCGTGGCCGTGCAGCACGAAGTCGATGTCGATCTCGCCGGCCTCCGGACGGGCGGACCGGATCGTGTAGGTGCGCACCGGGGCCTCCGGCCGTCCCTCCGGGGTCCGCCAGCCGCCGTTCTCCGTCGAGTCGGGCAGGGAGACATCGGTCCGGTCGGGGCCGTGCGGCAGGAACAGCCGGACGTACTCGTCGCCGACGCCCGTGGAGGTGAACGCGGCGAGGCCCTCGCCGTGGAACGTGATGCGGGCCATGGTCGTGCTGAGCGGCCGGACGCGGGCCACCACGGCGCGGTGAATGGTCATGGGTGCTGCTCCTTCGGGTGTGAGGGGGTGAAGGTGGGTTCGGGATCGGTCGTCGGGATCGGCCGTCGGGATCGGCCGCGGTCGTCTAGGGGCGGCCGGTTCTGCTCGTGTACGCCTGCCAGAGGGCCGCGTACTCGCCCCCGGAAGCCAGCAGTTCGTCGTGCGTGCCCTGCTCGACGACCTCGCCGCGCCGCAGGGTGAGGATGCGGTCCGCGTCGCGCGCCTGCTCCAGTCGGTGCGCCACGATCACGCTGGTACGTCCACGGGTGACGCGTTCCAGGGCCTGCTGGAGCGGACCGCGGGTCTGCTGGCCGGACTGGGCGGTGGCCTCGTCGAGGACGACGACGTCCGGGTCGGCTATCAGCGCGCGGGCCAGCGCGAGGTGCTGGACAGAGCCGTCGTCGACGGGGGTGCCCGCCGCGCCGAGCACCGTGTCGAGCCCCGCCCGCGTCCCCAGCGCCCAGTCGGCCCCGGCCTCTGCCAGTCCCCGGCGGAGTTCGTCGTCGGTGGCGGTGGGCCGGGCGATCCTCAGGTTGTCCGCCAGGGTACCGCCGAACAGGTGGATCTCCTGAGTGACCAGGTACCGGGACGGGACCCGTCCGGCCGCCGCCTCTCCCGCTGTGATCTCGCCCCGGTCGGGTTCGGCCAGTCCGGCGATCAGCTGGGCCAGGGTGCTCTTCCCGGAGCCGCTGGCGCCGACGAGCGCCAGGCTCGAACCCGGCGGTACGTGGAACGAGACGTCACGCAGGGCGTCGCGGCTGCCGTCGTACGAGAACGAGACGCCCTTGACGTCGATCGCCGGGCGGTGGCGCGCGTCCCCCGTGCCGGGCCGCCCGTGCCCGGCACCGGACCGGCCCAGCTCTGTGATGCCCACCAGCCGCGACAGCCCGGCCGTCGCCCGCTGGATGTCGTCCAGGCTCCCCAGCAGCGCCCCGACAGGGCCGAAGAGGCGGTGGAAGTAGAGGGCCGCGGCCGTGGCGGCGCCCACCGAGACGGCGCCGGAGCCGAGCAGCGCGAAACCGGTGACGAGTACGGCCGCGAGGCCGAGGAACTCCGCCGTGTTGAGCAGGCCCGTGAACCGGTTGCGCAGCCGTACGCCGTCGCGCTGCCGTGCGATGGCCAGTTCGCTGTGTCCGGCCAGCGCGCCGAGGTGCCGGTCCTGCGAGCGGTACGTACGGATCGTCTCGGCGCCGTGCACCGCCTCGATGACGGACTGGCCCCGGGTGGACTCCAGCCGGCGGATGTCCGCGTACACGACGTGCGAGCGGGCGAGGAACTGCCGGGTCGCGAGGATGTGGACGGGCAGGCAGACCAGGCCGGCCAGGGCCAGGCGGATGTCGAGGACCGCGAGGCCCACCAGGCTCAGGCCGATCGTGAAGCTCGCGTCGGTGACATCGGGAAGCACGTCGGAGGCGGCTTCGGAGACCGCTTCCACGTCGCGCGTCACCCGGGAGACGACATCGGAGCTGTCCGAGGACTCCAGCGTGCTCGCCGGAAGGTGCACCGCGGTCTCGAACACGTCCTCGCGCAGCGCGGCGAGCACACCCTGGACGAGGACGACCAGCATCCGGCCACCGGCGTAGGCGAGTGCGGACCCGGCGACGGCGACGAGCACGAGGGCAGCGCCGAGCAGCGTGACGCGGCCCCGGCCCTCCCCGTCCGCGACGGCGTCCACGACGGCGCCGAGTACCGGGGGCGTCGCGAGTGTGACGGCCGTACCGCAGCCCAGCGTCAGCAGCGCGGCGGCGAGCCGGGCGCGGTGCGCGCCGAGCCGGCGGACGATCTCCTCGCGGGTGCGGCGGGGGCCGGCGATGGGCAGGGCGCCGGGTGCGGGGGTCATCTGGTCGTTCCGTTCGGTCCGGGGTGGGCGCCGCCGAGGTCGACGACCCGGTCGCAGGCGGCGAGCAGGATCGGGCTGCTGGTGATGAGGAGCGTGGTGGCGGGCAGTCCCCGCAGTCCCGCGGCAATGCGCTGCTCGGTCACCGGGTCGACCGCGGTGGCGGGTTCGTCGAGGACGACGAGGTCGGCGTCGGCGTGCAGGGCACGGGCGAGCAGCAGGCGCTGCCGCTGGCCGCCGGAGAGCCTGCGGCCGTGCTCACCGACTTCGGCCTGGTCGCCGCCGACCAGTTCGAGTACGTCGTCGAGCATCGCGGCCCGCAGCACGGCCGGGTCGCCGGCACCGCCCGTGGGGGTGAGGTTGGAGCGCAGGGTGCCGGAGAACACCGCGCCGTGGTGGGGCGGCGCCGCGATCCGGGCGCGCACCGGCTCCGGTCCGAGGTCGACGGCGTCGGTGCCGTCGATCAGGAGTTCGCCCCGGCGGAGCGGGACGCGGTAGCCGAGCCGGTCGCTGAGCTCGCGTGCGTGCCCGGGGTGGCGGGGGACGACGCCGAGGAGTTCGCCGGGCCGCAGGTCGAGGGGCTCGCCGTGCTCGGGCGGGTGCCACCGCAGCGCGGGGCGGGAGCCGGCGGTGACGTGGGCGGAGCTCTCGCCGGTGCCGGTCCCGGCGGGGCCGATCAGGTGCGGTTCGTCCAGCAGGTCGCCCAGCCGGCGGGCGGAGGCCCGCTTGTGGAACCAGTTGGAGGCGAACGTACCGACGTGGGTCAGCGAGCCCTGGAGGAACTGGGCGAGTCCGAGGACGGTGACGAGCCGGCCGATGGTGATGCTGCCGTCGAGCGCGAGGTATCCCGACGCCGTGGAGAGCGCGGCGAGGAGCGCTCCCGACAGCAGCCGGCTGAGGCTGCCGTACGCCAGGACGGAGCGCGAGGTGGCCACGGCCGCGCGCCTGGATTCCCCGCTCGCGGCGCGGTAGCGGCGGGCGGCCTCCGCCCGTGCGTTCATGCCGATGACCACCCGGAGTCCGGTGATCATGTCGGTGGCCACCTCGCCGGCCCTGGCCGCCGTACTCTGCTCGGCCAGTCCCCGCGCCTCCAGCGGCATCGAGACCCGGCGCATCACGACGAGCACCAGGACCGTGCCGGCGATGACGCCCAGGCCCAGGGGTACGGAGATCAGCAGCAGGGCCGTCGAGGCGGTGAGGATCGCGGTGACCGTCGAGGCCTGCTGCACGACGCTCCAGGAGACCCCGGCGACGCGGTAGGTGTCGGACGAGACCAGCGAGAGTGCCTCGCCGGGGCCGGGCCCGCGGCGCAGGGAGCGCGGGTGCAGCAGCCGGGCCATCACCCGTTGCCGCAGCTCGTGCTCGCCGTGGCCGTAGACGTCCACCATGGCCGTCGACGCCCGCCGGTACGACAGGGACAGTACGACGAAGACGGCGCCCAGGACGCCGAGCCACTGGAGCAGGGCGGAGCGGTCCTGCGGGGCGAGTGCCCGGTCGATGACCACGCCGATGAGGACCGGCACCAGTGCCTCGCACAGCTGATGGACCATGAACGCGAGGGTGGTGAGGGCGAGCAGGCGGCCCCGGCCGTCGCGCAGCAGTGCGACCCGGAACAGCGCCGCGACGGAGTTGGGCCCCCGGGCACCGCTGTCCGGACCGGGTCCGCCGGCGGGGGCGGTGGCGGCCGGGTTCACCGGGCGTCCCGTCGGCGGGTCAGCGGGACGACCATGGGGGTGCCGGTGACCGGGTCGGGGACGACCTGGCAGGGCAGGTCGAACACCTCCCGCACCAGGGCGGCGGTCACCACCTCCTGCGGGGTGCCCTCGGCGACGACCCGGCCGTCGCGCATGGCGATGAGATGGCTCGCGTAGCGGGCCGCGTGGTTCAGGTCGTGGAGTACGGCGACGAGGGTGTGCCCGGCGCGGTGCAGATCGGTGAACAGCTCCAGCAGGTCGATCTGGTGGGCGATGTCGAGGAACGTGGTCGGTTCGTCCAGCAGCAGGACCGGGGTCTGCTGGGCGAGGACCATCGCCACCCAGACGCGCTGGCGCTGGCCGCCGGAGAGTTCGTCGACCGCCCGGCCGGAGAGCTCGGTGACGGAGGTGGCCGCCATGGCGTCCAGGACCGCCTGTTCGTCCTGCCGGGTCCACTGGCGCATCAGCCTCTGGTGCGGGTGGCGTCCGCGGGCGATCAGGTCGGCCACGGTGATCCCGTCGGGCGCCACGGAGGACTGCGGCAGCAGCCCGAGCGTCCGGGCCACTTCCCTGGAGCCGTACTCCGCTATGGACCGGCCGTCGAGGACGACCTTGCCGGCGGTGGGCCGCAGCAGCCGGGACACGGCGCGCAGCAGGGTCGACTTGCCGCAGGCGTTGGGGCCGATGATGACGGTGAACGAGCGGTCCGGGATGGCTACGTCCAGGTGCTCGGAGACGGGATGCCGGCCGTAGCCGATGGAGGCGTCGAGCACCTGAAGGCGTGCCGGGGCCGGGGTGCGGGTGCGGGCGGGCTGCGTCGTGACGGTCACGGGTACTCCTCGCGGACGGGCGGCGGGCGGGCTAGGGCGTGTCGTCAAACTGCCGTCGTCGCCCGGAGGGCGGCCGGGCGGCGTCAGGTGGGTGCTCTCGGCGTGCCGGCCCCAGGCCCCTGTACTGGACGTACCGGGGTCTGGGGCCGGTGCGGCGAGAGTGCGTGCATGGCGTCGCCCGGCAGACGGCAGCTTGACGACACGCCCTAGGGGGGCCGGGCGCCGGGGACGGCAGGACTGGTGCGCTCATCCCCGCCGCCCCGCGTACCGGCGGGCGAGCAGGCAGGCCAGATAGGCGCCTCCGACGCACACCGTGACGACGCCCACGGGCAGGTCGACGCGCTGGGCGATGAAGTCGGCGCCGGTCAGGACCGCGGCGCCGGTCAGCGCGGCGGGCCCGATCCGGACCGTGGTGGAGCCGCGCGTCAGCCGCTGGGCGATCTGCGGCGCGGCGAGCGCGATGAACGAGATCGGGCCGACGGCCGCGGTCACGAGCGCGGTGAGCGCGACCCCGGTGAGCGTGGCCGCGAGGCGTGCGCGCTGGGCGCGGACCCCGAGGGCCACGGCCGCGTCGTCGCCCAGTTCCAGATGGACCAGGGGCCGCGCCACGGCTGCGGAGCAGATCAGCAGGACGACGAACACGGCTGCGGCCGGACGCAGTTGCTCGAAGCCGAGTCCGCTGAGGGAGCCCGCTCCCCAGGTCGCCGCCAGCATCGCCTGCTGCGGGTTGACGGAGAGCAGCAGCATCGAGGTGAGGGAGGAGAGGAAGGCGCCGACGGCGATCCCCACGATGATGAGGCGGAAGGGTGCCAGGTCCTTGCGGTAGGCCAGCAGGTACACCAGGAGCGCGGTCAGCGCCCCGCCGATCAGTGAACCCGAGGCGACCGCGAGGTAGTTGGCGGTGCCCAGCACGAGCATCACGACGCTCGCCCCCGCGTAGGAGCCGGAGGCGAAGCCGATCACGTCGGGCGAACCGAGCGGGTTCCTGGTGAGCGACTGGAACAGCGCGCCGCTGATGGCGAGCGCCGCTCCGCAGAGAAGCGCGAACAGCAGGCGTGGCAGCCGCCAGGTCACGACCACCAGCCGGTCGCGGGGGTCGGCGTCCGGGTCGAACAGGGCGGACAGCACCTGGGCCGGGGTGAGCTGGATGGACCCGGTGCCGAGGGTGAGGACGCCGAGGGCGGCCACGGTGACGGCCAGGGCGGCGCAGACCAGCACGGTCCGCCGCTCGACGCGCAGGGCCAGGCCGGGCCGCCGCCAGGCCCAGACGGTCCGGCCGAAGTCGACCCGGTCCGCTGCGGCGTCCTTCGTCGTCGTGGCGTTCACAGGGTGCTCACCTTCCGGCGCCGGACGAGCGCGACGAGGACGGGTGCGCCGACGAGCGCGGTGACGAGCCCGACCCGCATCTCGCCGGAGGGCAGGACCACGCGTCCGATGATGTCGGCGGCCAGCAGGAAGGCGGGCGCGACGACGATCGTGACGGGCAGGATCCAGCGCTGGTCGGGTCCCGTGAACCAGCGGACGACGTGGGGCACCATCAGCCCGACGAACGAGATCGGGCCGGCGACGGCGACCGAGGTCCCGGCCAGCAGGGTGACGGCGAGCACCAGTACCGCCCGGGTCAGGGCGAGCCGGGTGCCCAGCGACCGGGCGAGGTCGTCGCCCAGCGCCAGGGTGTTGAGCGAGCCCGCGCTGCCCAGTCCGAGGACGAGCCCGGCGCCGATCAGGGGCAGGGCGACGGGGAGGATGTCGAGCGACCGGCCCCCGATGGAGCCGACGCCCCAGAACCGCATGACGTCGAACGTGGTGGTGTTCTTGAGCGCCATGGCGGAGGTGAAACCGCCGCACACGGCGGTGAACGCGACGCCCGCGAGGGTGAGTTTGACCGGGCTGCCCCGGTCCGCGCCGATCGAGCCGAGCGTGTAGACGAGCACCGTGAGCCCGAAGGCCCCCGCCAGGGCGAACCAGATGAACTGGCCGGCTCCGGTGTACCCGAGCACGGCGACGGCGAACGTCACCGCGAGGCTCGCGCCCGCGTTCACGCCGAGGATGCCGGGGTCGGCCAGCGGGTTGCGGGTGAACGCCTGGATCAGCGCGCCGCTGAGGCCGAGGGCCGCACCGACGACCAGCCCGATCACGGTGCGGGGCACCCGCAGTTCGCGCACCATCACGTGCTCGTCGGAGTCGTCGAAGTGGAACAGCGCGTCCCACACCGTGCCGGGGGCGATGGAGCGGGCGCCGACCATCACGCTGAGGACGGCGACGACGAGCAGCAGCGCGATCGCGGCCAGCAGGATCAGCGGGCGGTACCGGGTGCGCCGGGCCGGACCCGCGGCGCCGCGCGGGTCCGGCACATCGCGCGCCGCGCCGGTGGTGAGGTCACCCGTGGGTGAGGCGGTCGTCATGGTTGTCCTTGGGAGAGGGCGTCACACGGGGCGGCGGACGGCGGTCAGGAGCCCGCGCCGGCGCTCCCGTTGCCCGCGACGGCGTCGGCGAGCATCGGGACGTAGCGCTTCAGCGCCCAGGGGATGGAGAGCACCGAGGGTCCGCTGGTGGCCATGCCCATCGCCGGATCCTGTACGAACGCGTAGTTCTTCCCGGCGATCGGCTTCCAGCGCGAGAACAGCGGGTCCTTGAGCGAGTAGGGGACCTCGTCGGCGCCGTTGGCCCAGCCGACGAAGATGTCGGCGTCGATCGTGTCGAGCTTCTCCAGGCTGACCCCGCCGTACCAGTTGGTGCCCTTGGCGGTGGACGCGATCGCCTTCATCGACGGGGTGTTGCGGAAGCCCATCTCGGTCAGCAGCCGGACCCGGGCGTCGTAGTTGAGGTACAGCCCGACCTCTGTCGAGCCGGGGGTGAGGGCGACTCCGTAGGTGAACGTCCTGCCCTTGAACTCGGGGTGCTCCTCGGTGACCTCGGCCAGCCGGCCCCGGACGTCGGTGACGAGGCTCTCGGCCTTCTTCGTCTCGCCCATGGCCTTGCCGATGGTGCGGGTCATCTCCTGCCAGGTCCCGCCGTCCCAGGGCTTGTTCAGGTACGGGATGGTGGGGGCGATTCCGGACAGGCGCTTGTAGTCGACGTCCGAGATGCCGGAGTACAGGCCGACGATGAGGTCGGGCTTCAGCGAGAGGATCTGCTCGAAGTCGATCTCGCCCGCGTCACCGTAGTTCAGCGTCTCGGGCAGCGGTCCGCCGAGTTTCTCGACCGTGCTGCGGAACCACGGGGTGTAGCCCTGCTTGTCGCCGCCCCACTGCTTGTCGACGCCGACCGGGACCGTGCCCAGCGCCGCGACCACGTCCAGCGACATCCAGCTGACCGCCACGACCCGCTTGGGCTTCGCCTTGATCGTCGTGGTCCCGTGGCCGTGCTTGATGCTCACGGGGAACGCGCCCGGAGCGCTGCCCGGCTTCGCCTCCGCCGGGTCCGGACCGGAGCCGCCGCTGCCGCAGCCCGCCAGCACCACGACGGCCGCGAGCATCAGCGCCATGAGGCGTGCGACGGCGCCCGTTCCGCGTTCGGCCGGGATGGATATGGACATGCTTCTCCTCGGATCTGCGCGCGTCGCGGTGGAGCGACGGCGGATGTACGGGGAGGGCGGCCGTGGCGGGACGACGCGTATGCGACCGGACCCGCTTCAACTTAGGTAACCCTCACCTAAGTGAACGCTAAGGAGCGGCGGCGCTCGAAGGGGGCGCGAACTGGCCAGGGTCTGTCGCGATTCGGCCACCCGCCGAATCGGCGGCACACGGGGCAGTGCGCGGTGGGAGGTGGGACCGTCAGCGGCCGGCCTGCACCGGTACCGCCTGATCGCGCAGGTACTCGGTCGGGCTGACCCCGGTCACCCGGCGGAAGGCGGCGGAGAACGCGCTCGTCGTGGAGTAGCCGCAGCGGTGCGCGACCAGACTGACCGGACGGCCCTGGGCCAGCAGCGTCGTCGCCGCGGACATCCGCACCAGCGACCGCCACCGCGCGAAGGACATGCCGATGTCGCGGCCGAACGCACGGGTGACGGTACGCACGCTCAGCGCGTGCCGCGCCGCCCACGCCTCCAGCGAGAGTTCGCTCTCCGGATCACGCATGACGTCGTCGGCCAGGGCGCGGATGCGCGCGTCCTCGGGGACGGGGACGTCGATGGCCGGATGCGGGTCGTCCTCCAGTAGGTCCAGGACGACGCGCTGGGTCCGCAGCCGGAGATCGTCGGGCATCGACGTGGTGTCGAGGTGGAGCAGCATCTCCTGGAGCGCGCGCAGCACCCGCAGCGGGCGCAGGCCGGACCAGTGCGGCGGAATCGCCGCACTGGTCACGTAGGTGTAGCAGCTCACGCCGCCCGGGTCGGCCGAGGAGTCGTGCGGGGTGCCGGGCGGCAGCCAGATCCCCTGCCCCGGCACGAGCCGGCGCACGGCGTTACGGGTATGGAGCGTCAGCGAACCGTGCCGGGGCCAGACGAGGAGTCCGTCGGAGTGCGTGTGCACACCGGCGGTGACCGGGGCCGCCGGGGGGTTCCCGCCGAGGACGGCGGTGGTGAGCAGATAGGGGGCGGACACCTGGGCGCCGCCCGCCGACGGCTCGGCCCATCGGAGCGCGGCCGCCGGGAGCGGCTCGCCGCGCTCACGGCCCGGGACTGTAGCCAGCATGAAGTTAGGCTACCCTAACTTGCCGCTCGGCCGACGTGCCCCGGTGTCAGTCGGCCAGGTACCGCTCGACCGTCTCGACCTTGGAGTTCAGACCGTCGGTCACGCCGGGGCGGATGTCGGCCTTGAGGACGAGGGAGACCCGTCCGGACCGCGCCTCGACGGCGGCGACGGCCCGCTTGACGACGTCCATCGCCTCGTCCCACTCCCCCTCGATGGAGGTAAACATGGCGTCCGTGCGGTTGGGCAGCCCGGACTCGCGGACGACGCGGACGGCGTCGGCGACGTACTCGCCGACGTCCTCACCGACACCCAGCGGACTGACGGAGAAGGCGACGATCATGCGCTGACCGTCCCTTCCCGGCGCGCGCGGGCGGCGATGACGCCGTCGGCCTCGTAGCGCTTGAGCACCTTGTCGCCGTACAGACCGCCGAACGGCAGCACACAGAGCAGGAAGAAGAACGCGACGCGCTTGAGCGGCCACTTGGTCTTGTTCCAGACGTCCAGCAGCAGCACGACGTAGATCACGAAGAGCACGCCGTGCAGCATGCCGAGCGGCATCATCAGGAAGTCGATGTCGGAGATCCTGCTCAGCACCGAGCCGAAGAGGATCAGCGCGGGGAAGGACAGCGCCTCGGGAATCGAGATGAGGCGCAGCCGGTGCAGGGCGGTGGCGGTCTTGATGTCCACGGGGGCACCTTCGGTGGGAGGACGGTGACAGCTTGTGAACGCAGGCACAAGCGCGACCATTGTGGCACCGGCCGCCGTCCGCACGTGTGGCGGGGGCCGTTTCGCGCCCTTCGGGCAGTTCTTGTCCTCATTCGCGGGACGGGCCTGATTTCCGGCGGCTACCGTCGCACCGTGGCAATGTTCCGACTCCAAGGCAGCAAGACGCTCGCCGTCGACCTGACCGGCGACGCCGTCAAGGCGAAGAACGGCTCGATGGTCGCGTACGACGGCCGGATGGCGTTCAAGAAGATGACCGGCGGCGGTGAGGGGCTGCGCGGCATGGTGACCCGTCGGCTGACCGGCGAGCAGATGGCCGTGATGGAGGTGAAGGGCGAGGGCACCTGCTACTTCGCGGACCGGGCGAGCGACATCAGCCTCGTCTCGCTGCGCGGCGAGAAGCTGCACGTCGAGGCGAGCAATCTGCTCTGCACCGATGCCGGGCTGCGGACCGGCACCACCTTCACCGGGCTGCGCGGCGGCGGGACGGGCAACGGCCTGTTCACCACCACCGTCGAGGGGACCGGCCAGGCGGCGATCATGTCGGACGGCTCCGCCGTGGCCCTGCGGGTCTCCGCCCAGTACCCGCTCTTCGTCGACCCCGGCGCCTACATCGCCCACCAGGGCAGCCTCCAGCAGCACTTCCAGTCCGGGGTGAACTTCCGGACGCTGATGGGCGAGGGGTCCGGCGAGTCCTTCCAGATCCGCTTCGAGGGCGAGGGACTCGTCTACGTCCAGCCCAGTGAGCGGAACACGATCGGGGGCGATCTCTGATGCCGTTCCGCGAGATCAACTCGAAGATGGTCGAGGCGACGGTGGTCCCCGGCCAGAAGATGTTCAGCCAGCGCGGCGCGATGCTGGCCTACCGGGGCGAGGTGTCCTTCACCCCGAACATCCAGGGCGGTCAGGGCGGCGTGATGTCGATGATCGGCCGACGGGTGGCGAACGAGGCGACCCCGCTGATGACGGTCGAGGGAAACGGCACCGTGATGTTCGGTCACGGCGGCCACCACATCCAGGTGATCAACCTGTCCGGGGACACCCTCTACGTGGAGGCCGACCGGCTGCTCGCCTTCGACGGCGCGCTCCAGCAGGGCACGATGTTCATGGGCTCGCAGGGCGGCGTGATGGGCATGGTGCGCGGCCAGGTGAGCGGCCAGGGCCTGTTCACCACGACGCTCAAGGGGCACGGCGCGGTGGCGGTGATGGCGCACGGCGGGGTGATCGAGCTGCCGATCACGCCGGGCCGCGAGGTGCACGTGGACCCGCAGGCGTACGTCGCCCACCACGGCGATGTCCGCAACAAGCTCTCCACCGCGCTCGGCTGGCGCGAGATGGTGGGGCGCGGCTCCGGCGAGGGGTTCCAGCTGGAGCTGAGCGGCAGTGGTGCGGTGTACGTCCAGGCGTCGGAGGAGAAGCTGTGAGCACGCCCGTGGTCTTCGATCCGATGACACTGCCGTCGGACGACAACGTCAACGCGTACACCTTCTGTGTGGAGCTCAAGGGGAGCCAGTGGTTCCTGCAGAAGGGCAAGATGATCGCCTATTACGGGCGGATCGAGTTCAACGGCATCGGGCACGGCCGCTTCGAGCGGCTGGTCCGTACGAGCTTCCACTCGCCGCTGCACGCGAGTGACTGGGTGGTGGCGGAGGGCAGCGGGAAGATGCTGCTCGCGGACCGGGCGTTCGATGTGAACTCCTACGACCTGGAGGACGGGAACCTCACGATCCGGTCCGGCAATCTGCTGGCCTACCAGCCGACGCTGGCGTTGAAGCAGTCGATCGTGCCGGGTTTCCTGACGCTGATCGGCACCGGGAAGTTCGTCGCCGCGTCCAACGGTCCGGTGGTCTTCATGGAGCCGCCGCTGCGGGTCGATCCGCAGGCGCTGGTGGGCTGGGCGGACTGCCCCTCGCCCTGCCACCACTACGACCACGGCTATATGCGGGGCGTGCTGGGCGGGATTCGGGCGTTCACCGGGATCGGCGGCGCCTCCGGCGAGGAGCACCAGTTCGAGTTCGTGGGCGCGGGTACGGTGCTGCTCCAGTCCACCGAGGTACTGATGGCCGAGCAGCCGACCGGGACGGTGCCGCAGCAGCCGGGTGTTCCGGGCGGGGGTCAACCTGGGTCCAGTCCCCGCACCCCAGGCCAGCTCGGGGACCTCCAACGGCGCTTCGGTTTGTGAACGGTACTCTGCGCAGTGTGACGCCGAACCGTCCGCACCTCACTCGCGGGACCCGGCCGGCGCGTGCCGGGCGTCACACCAACTAACTTCGTCCGGATTTCAACTTCTTAGGTAGAATCCATATATGGAGACCGAGACGGCCACCCGCTGGCTGAGCAACGCGGAGCAGTGCGCCTGGCGCACCCACCTGGATGTCAGCAGGCTGCTGATGCACCAGCTGGAGAAGGACCTCCAGCCGTTCGGCCTGACCAACAACGACTACGAGATCCTCGTCAACCTCTCGGAGTCGCAGGACCAGCGGCTGCGGATGAGTGATCTCGCCACCGCCACCCTGCAGTCCAAGAGCAGGCTCTCGCACCAGGTCACCCGCATGGAGAGCGCGGGCCTGGTCCGCCGGGAGAACTGCGAGTCCGACCGGCGCGGGCTGTACGCGGTCCTCACCGAGACCGGCGCCGAGACGATGCGGAAGGTGGCACCGCACCACGTGGCATCGGTGCGCAAGCACTTCATGGACCTGCTGACCCCGGAGGCGCTGGAGCAGCTGCACGCGGCCCTCGCCCCGGTCGCGGACCACCTGCGCGCGCGCCGCGGCTGACACAGCTCGACACCACCGGGGGCGGCGCTCAGCGCGAGACCGGCAGCCACAGCTCGAACCGGGCGCCGCGCTCCCCCGCACCGGCCACGGTCAGCCGGCCCCCGTGCCTGGTGGCCACATCGCGGGCGATGGCGAGGCCGAGACCGGCCCCGCCGTCGTCGCGGGCGCGGGCGTCGTCGAGCCGCACGAAGCGCTCGAAGATCCGCATCCGCTCCGCCTCCGGCACCCCGGCCCCGTCGTCCGTGACCGCGACGACCACGCCACCGGGTGCCGCCCGCACCTCGACGGCCACCGAACTCACCGCGTGCCGCTGGGCGTTGTCCAGCAGATTGCCGATCACCCGGGCCAGCTGACCGCGTGAACCGGTCACTTCGAGCCCGCCGGGCTCGGGCGCCGACACCACCACCGCCACCGGAATCCGGTCACCGGTGCGCTGCGCGACCTCCTCGCGCACCAGCGCGGCCGGCTCCAGCCGCGCGTTCCCGGGCCGCTCCCCCGCGTCCAGCCGGGCCAGCAGCAGCAGATCGGCGGCCAGCACCTGGAGCCGTACGGTGTCGGCCACCGCGCCCTCCACATCCAGCAGCTCCGGGTGCGCGGCGCCCACCTCCAGCTGGGTGCGGAGCGAGGCGATCGGGGAGCGCAGCTCGTGCGAGGCGTCCGCGACGAAGCGGCGCTGCCGGTCGACGGAGGACTCCAGCGCGGTGAGCGTCTCGTTGGTGGTACGGGCCAGCCGGGCGACCTCGTCGCGCGAGCCGGGCTCCGGCACCCGCCTGCCGAGATCCTCAGAGGCGGTGATCGCCGCCATCTCGCGCCGGATGTCCTCGACCGGGCGGAGCGCCCGCCGGGTCACCAGCCAGGTCACCCCCGCGACGACGAGCAGCACGACGGGGAGCGCGGCCAGCATCGCGGCGCGCACGCTCGCGACGGCCCGCTGCTCCGCGGCGAGCGGGGCTCCGGCGTGGACGGTCAGGGTCAGCCCGGCGGAGTCCGTCGCCTCGACGGAGGCGAACCGGTAGTCGGCGCGGTCGCCGTCGACGGTGGCGGTGCCGTTGCTGAAGTCCGGCTCATCGGTGGAGACCTCGCCCCGGCCGGGGTCTGCGCCCTCGTCATCGTCGTCGTCGCGGTCACCGTCGTCGTCACCCTTCTCCGGGGCGGCGGGCGAGGACTGCGGAGTGACCCGGTCCGTGCCGGTGCCGGAGATCGCCTCCAGGTCCTCGGAGACGGCGACCACCCGCCCGTCCTCGTCGGTCACCTGGACCGGGTGGTCCTCCTCGTCGCCCGTCTCCAGCTTGTCGTACGGGACGTCGAGGGCCAGCTGCCCCGCGGTCTCGCGGGCCGCCACCTCGGCCTGGAGGCCCGCCTGGTCGGTGAGGTTGGCGCGCAGGACCAGCAGGGCGGCCAGCCCGGCGGCGACGAGGGCGAGGGCGACGACCACCGTGGCACCGAGCGCCGCCCTGGCCCGTACCGATCTCACAGTGCCTCCAGCCGGTATCCGGCGCCGCGCACCGTGCGGATGGCGGCCGCGCCGAGCTTGCGGCGCAGGGTGCTGACGTACACCTCGACGATGTTCGGGTCGCCGTCGTAGGCGAAGTCCCAGACGTGCTCCAGGATCTCCGCCTTGCTCACCACCTGCCCGGCCCGCAGCGCGAGTTGTTCGAGCACGGCGAACTCCTTGGTGGTGAGCACGATCTCGTCCCCGCCGAGGTGGATCCGGCGTGCGGCGGTGTCCATCCGCAGGGCGCCGACGGTGACCACGGGCGAGGCGGAGCCGCCGCGCCGGCGCAGCAGTGCGCGGACCCGGGCGACCAGCACCACGTAGCTGAACGGCTTGGTGAGGTAGTCGTCGGCGCCGGTGTCCAGCCCCTCCGCCTCGTCGTACTCCCCGTCCTTCGCCGTCAGCATCAGGATGGGCACCTCGTGGCCGGCGGCGCGCAGGGCGGCGCAGACCCGGTAGCCGTTCATCCCCGGCAGCATGATGTCCAGGACGACCAGGTCGTAGGCGCCCTCCGAGGCCCGGTGCAGCCCTTCGAGCCCGTCGTGCACGACGTCCACGGCGAATCCCTCGGCGGTGAGCCCCCGGGCCAGGGAGATCGCCAGCCGCTTCTCGTCCTCCACGATCAACAGGCGCATGCGCACAGCCTCGCAAACCGGAGCTGAAGACGGCTTCAGGTGGCTTCAGGCTGCGTTCAGCATCACCCCGGCAGGGTGGATCCCGTCGCAACGGACCATCCGATCGGGGAGGACCCCTCATGAAGCGGAAGATCGTCATCGCCACCGTCACCGCCGCCGTTCTGGCCGGCGGCGGGGCCACCGCCGTCGCCCTTGCGGGCAGCGGCTCGACGGGCGGAACGAACGGAACGAGCGGCACGGCGAGCCGGGACAGCGCCCGCGTCACCGTCGGGGACGCGGCCGGGGCCGCCGTCCGGGCCGTCCCCGGCACGGTGACGGAGGCCGAACTCGACGAGGAGGACGGCCGGCTCGTCTGGGAGCTCGATGTGTACGGCTCGGACCGGGCCTGGCACGACGTGACGGTGGACCCGGGCAGCGGCAAGGTGATCGGCAAGCACGTCGACATCGACGACGACGGCGACCGGCACGCCCCCCGCAGGACCGCCGTGACGCTCGACGAGGCGGTCCGGGCCGCGCTCGGCTCCGTGCCCGGCACGGTGACCTCCGTCGAGCTGGAGGACCACGACGGACGCGGCGGCCGGGCAGTGCACTGGGAGGTCGACATCCGGGGCAAGGACGGCGCGAAGCACGAGCGGAACGTGGACGCGAAGACGGCGAAGGTCACGGTGGACCGGCCGGACAGCGACCACGGGGACGACGACGGGGACGACGACTGAGCGGCCGCCGCCCCTACGCCTCAGGGCACGTAGCCGGAGACGACCGTGCCGTCGCGGAAGCCGAGGAACACGACGTCACCGACGGCCAGCAGCTGCGGTGAGTCCTTGGGCGGATAGGGGACGCCGGTGTAGCTGGTGCTGTTCTCCAGCTCCCCGTCCGTCCGCCGGTACGTGGCGACGCCCCCGCGCGTGGCCGCGAGGACCAGGTCCCCGGCGACCGAGGGCGTGCCGCCCCCGTCCGCGAACCGGTCCGTGGGCCATTTCGGGACATCGCCGGCCACGGAGAAGGCGCGCAGGCTCTCGTCGTCGTTGACCACCACGGTTCCGTCGTCGGTCAGCGCCACCGGGCCCCGGACCGTGATCCCTGCGGCGATGATCCGGTGCTCCCCGGGCCGGTCCACGTCGTTCATGGCGGCGAGGCCCGTGCCCGACGCCGCCCGGCAGACCAGCACGCGCCCCCTGAGCACCGGATCCCGGCACGGGAAGTCGTTCGGTGACAGCCGCTCCTTCACGGCGCCCGTCGCCGCGTCGACGATCCGGGTGTCTCCCGCGACCACGACCAGCCGCCCGTCGTCGGCGACCAGGACGGGCCGGGTCCCGTCGTAGGGCTTGTGCCACAGTTCGCCCCGGTCGCCGGTCAGCCTGCGGGCGGCCAGCCTGCCGGTGCCGGGCGAACCGCCCGCGGTGACGTAGAAGAGGGTGTCGCCGTCCTGGACGGCGGCCGAACCGGTGTGCCCGGCAGGCAGTTTCGCGCGCCACCGCTCCTCGCCGTCCGTGATCCGGTAGCCGACCAGTGCCTGGCCGACGAACGCGTACACGGTCCCCTTCGTGAAGCCGGCGACGACGGCCCCGGCGGCGCTCTCCGGGACCCGCCAGCGCTTCTTGCCGTCGGCCGCGTCGAGCGCGGTGAGCCCCTTCGTCCCGCCGCACAGCAGGGCCGACTCCGCGTAGCCGCAGTCGCCCGTGCCGCCCTGGACAGTGGACTTCCACGCCTTCCAGCCGGCGGGCCGGACGGACTCATCGGTCGCGGCCTTGCCGAAGTCGCCCGTGCGGCCGCTGTCGGCCCGGGGAACCGCGCGGACGCCGACGGTCTCTGCGGCGTGCGAGGGACCGGTGCCCGGACCCGAGGACCGGGCACCGCTTCCCGGGCCGCCGCCACCGGCAGGCGGGTCCGGCCAGAGCAGGTAGCCCAGCAGCAGGCAGACCGTGACCGCCACGGCCGCCAGGACCAGCTGGGGCGCCCGGCGCGGACCGCCCGTCCCGCCGGCCACCTCCGGAAGGGGGAAGGCGAGGGGCGGCGGGCCGGGCGGCAGCGGCGGTGCCGCGTAGGGCGCGGGGCCGGACTCGGCCGGAGCCGAGTCGGCGCACTCCCTGGCCGCCCGCCCGTAGTCGGCCTGCTGCTCCCGTACCCCCGCCGTCCAGGGGAACGGGGCCACGGGCCCCTCCGGGAGCAGCAGCGCAGCCAGTTCCCGTGAGTCGGGGCGCCGCTCGGGCCGTGCGTCCAGGCACCGGGAGACCACCTCGCGCAACAGCGGTGGCACACCGGAGAGTTCGGCGTCACCCCGGGCGATCCGGAAGATCACCGCCGCCATGTCGGAGTCGTCGAACGGACCGCGCCCCGCCGCCGCGAACGCCAGCACCGCGCCCAGGCAGAACACGTCGGACGCGGGCACCAGCGCCGCCGAGCCGTTGACGTGCTCGGGCGAGATGTAGCCGGGGCTGCCGACCACGACACCGGTACGGGTCAGCTGGGTGGCGTCGAAGGCCTGGGCGATGCCGAAGTCGATCACCTTGGGTCCGTCGGGGCCCAGGAGCACGTTGCCCGGCTTCAGGTCGCGGTGCAGCACCCGCACGGCGTGCATGTCCGCGAGCGCCAGGGCCAGTCCCGCGCCCATGGCCCTGACCACCGGCTCCGGCAGCGGCCCGTCCCGGGTCACCGCCTCCGCGAGCGAGGGGCCGGGGACGTACTCGGTGGCGAGCCAGGGCGTCCGGCTGCTCGCGTCGCCCCCGAGGAACGCGGCGGTGCGGGGGCTGCGCACGGCGGCCGCCGCCTGGATCTCCCGCCGGAACCGGACCCGGAACCCGTCGTCCAGGTCGAGTTCGAGCCGTACGGTCTTCAGTGCGACGAGCGCCCCGTCGGGCACCCCGGCGGGCCGCGCCAGGTACACCTCGCCCATGCCGCCCGTGCCGAGCAGGCCGAGGACGCGGTAGGGCCCGATCCGGGTCCGGGTGCCGGGGGCCGGCCGTTCGATCATGAGGCGGACGCGCCGGGCAGCGGGACGGAGAACACCTTGCCGCCGTGCTGGATGACGTAGACGGCCCCGCCGACCGGCAGCACCTCCGGCGGCAGCACCTCTTCGGACAGCACGACGCCCCACTGGAGCGTGTCGTACTCCTTGCGGGCCTCCGGCCCCGGAGCGCCCTTGAGCGCGGTCCTGCGCAGCGGGCCGGGCTTCCCCGTGCCGTGCAGGGCGACGCTGTACAGGCTGGTGCTGTCCGCCCACACCAGGGTGTCCGCGACGATCACGGGGGGCGAGACGGCGTTGATGGGGTCACTGAAGGACCGCCGGTCCAGCGGGTAGCGGGCGAGGATCTTTCCGTTGTCCCGGCCCGCCAGGACGATCTCCGGGTCGATGTCGTCCTCCGCCCAGGGCAGGCCGGTGCGGACCAGGACGGCCACGTGGTCGTCGACGGCGGCGAGGGCGGCATCGTCGGTGACCGCGTCCGGCAGCGGAATCTCCCCGTCGGACGCGAGCGAGGGGATGCGGAGCCGCTGGACGGCCATGTGCGGGCCGTCGTCCGAGTAGGTGTACGCGGCGCAGTAGACGTGCGGGGCCCGGATCAGCGCGTCGTAGCACCGGGAGTCCTGCCCCTCCTCCCTGCGGCCGAGTTCGGCGCCGTCCCCGGTGCGCAGGGCGCGCAGTCCGTCCTGGCCGCGCAGGTAGAGCACGCCGTCCCTGGTGGTGAGCGGCCAGAAGTCGTACTCGTCGACCTTCGCGAGGTTGTCGCCCACCAGCGGTTTGCGCCACTGCTCCTTGCCGGTGGCGAGGTCGAACGCGGCCACCCGGGCGCCTTCCGGTACGGGGCCGATGTCCGCGAAGACCAGCCCGTCGGCGACCAGCGGCGCGCTCTCGAAGCCGTGCGTCGATCCGGCGCGGGTCTCCCAACGGGGCTTGCCGGTACGGGAGTCCAGCGAGACGATCCGGTCCCCGGTGGCGAGCAGCACAGAATCGCCGTAGACGGCGGGCCGGGTCGATCCGGACGGCATGAAGACCTGCCCCGTGGGGCTGATCCGGGCGCCGACCTCATCGGCGTCCAGCCGGGCCGAGTAGTCCCACAGCTTCTTTCCGTCGGACGGCGAGAGCGCCTCGTAGGAGCCGGCCGTGGTGCGGCAGACCAGCACGTCCCGGCCCGCCGCGCAGCCGAACGGGACCCCGGTCACCTTGCCCTGCCAGGTGTGCCACCCGGCCGGGCGGACGTCACGGCCGTACGGAACGGTGCCCGAGCCCTCCCGGCCGCCCTGGGCGTCGATGCCGGCGAGCACCTCGGCCGGCTCCTTCCGGTCTTCACCGCCCTGGGCGCCCTCGCGCAGGGCCAGCAGCGCTCCGGTCGCGCCTCCGAGGAGGACGAGCGCGGCGAGGGCGGCCAGGAGGTTCCGGCGCCGCCGGGAGCGGGGAGGCGTGGCCGGCTCCGGGGCGGGTGCGGGCTCCTGGGCGGGTGCGGGCTCCTGGGGCGGGCGCAGCACGAAGTCCGTCGCCACCGTGGGGTGGCGGGGCGCCTCCCGGCTGCCGGTGGCCGCCTCCGTGGGCGTGTATCCGGGCAGCAGCGGTCCGTCCAGCGCGCCGACCCTGGCCAGCTCCCGTTCGTACTCCGCGATCTGTCCCGTCACCGGGGCGGGCCATCCCTCGGCGGCGCCGGGGGCGAGCAGGGCGGCCAGCGCGGCGGCGGTGGGGCGGGCGGCCGGCTCTGCGGTCAGGCACTCCTCCAGGACGGCGCGCAGCCCCGCCGGTACCTCCGCCAGGTCGGCCTCGACGTACTTGACCCGGTACAGGACGGCGGCGACGGGGCCGTCCCCGAACGGGTCGCGGCCGGTGGCGGCGAAGCAGAGCACGGAGGCGAGGCAGAAGATGTCGGAGGCCGGTACGACGCGTCCGCTGCCCGCCACGTGTTCCGGGGACATGAAGGCGGGGCTGCCCACCATCCGGCTGGTGGTGGTGAGCGGGGTGCCGCCGGGGTCCCGGGCGATCCCGAAGTCGATGAGGCGTGGCCCGTCGGCGGCGAGCATCACGTTGCCGGGTTTCACATCGCGGTGGACGATGCCCGCCGCGTGGACGGCCGCCAGGGCCAGGGCCAGTCCGGCGCCCAGCATCCGGACCTCGGCCTCGCCCATCGCGCCCGCGCCCCGGACGGCGGCGGACAGGGTGGGCCCGGCGACGTACTCGGTGGCGAGCCAGGGCACTTCGGCGTCGGCGTCCCCGTCGAGCAGCGGGGCGAGGCGGGGGCCGGTGACGGACCGGGCGACGGTGATCTCGCGGCGGAAGCGGCTGCGGAAGCCGGGGTCCCGGGCCACGTCGCGGCGGACGGTCTTGACGGCGGCCGGGCCGGACCCGTCGTCCCGGTCCCCGAGGAAGACCTCGCCCATGCCGCCCGCCCCGAGCCGGGCCCGTATCGCGTACGGGCCGATCCGTCTGGGCGAGTCCTCCCGCAGCGGACTCAGCATGTGTCGCTCCCCCCTGGCGCGCATGACACGTGACCGGCGGCAATCGTGTCACGTACGGGGCGGGTGCGGCAGGGCGGAAGGACGCGAACGGCGCACTCCCGCCGCATGACTGACGCGTTATCAGCCCTGCGGCGCGGAACGCGCCAGGTCCGGGTGCGGCACTCCCCCGTTTCGGTGCGGCCCTCCCCGGTTCCGGTGCGGCACTCCCCGGTTCCGGTGCGGCACCCCCGGTTCCGGTGCGGCCCGCACGCCGCGCCGGAACCGGGGAGGGCTCCCGGTCCGATCAAGCCTCCCCGGTCAGTCCCGCCACCAGTTCGTCCGCCGCCGTGTACGGGTCGAGCCGGCCCGCGACGATGCGTTCCGCGAGGGCGCCGAGGCGCCGGTCGCCGTGCAGGTCCCCGATGCGTTCGCGGAGCCGGGTGACCGCGATCGTCTCGACCTCGCGGGCGGCGCGGGAGGCCCGGCGCTCCGCGAGCACCCCGTGCTCCTCCATCCACGCCCGGTGCTTCTCCAGCGCCTCGACGACCTCGTCGATGCCCTCGCCCCGGGCGGCGACCGTCTTCACGATCGGCGGCCGCCAGTCGCCGGGGCCCCGGGACTCCCCGAGACCCAGCATGTGGTTCAGCTCGCGGGCGGTGGCGTCCGCGCCGTCCCGGTCGGCCTTGTTGACCACGTACACGTCGCCGATCTCCAGGATCCCGGCCTTGGCCGCCTGGATTCCGTCGCCCATGCCGGGGGCGAGCAGGACGACGGAGGTGTCGGCCTGGGAGGCGATCTCCACCTCCGACTGGCCGACGCCCACGGTCTCCACCAGGATCACGTCGCAGCCCGCCGCGTCCAGCACCCGGATCGCCTGCGGGGCCGACCAGGCGAGTCCGCCCAGGTGACCCCGGGTGGCCATGGAGCGGATGTAGACCCCCGGATCGGAGGCGTGGTCCGACATCCGGACCCGGTCACCGAGGAGCGCGCCGCCGGAGAACGGTGAGGACGGGTCGACGGCGAGGACGGCGACCCGCTTGCCCTGCCGCCGGTACGCGGAGACGAGCGCGGAGGTCGATGTCGACTTGCCGACACCGGGTGAGCCGGTCAGGCCGACGACGTAGGCGTTACCCGCCAGCGGCGCCAGGGCCGCCATCACCTCGCGCAGCTGTGGCGACGCCCCCTCCACCAGGGAGATCAGCCGGGCCACGGCCCGGGGCCTGCCCTCGCGGGCCTGCTCCACCAGGGTGGGGACGTCCACCATCACCGCTCCGTTCACTCGCTCGCTCACTGCGTGTTCTGCGTACTGCCCGCTACTTGCCCGGAACGCGGAGGATCAGCGCGTCGCCCTGACCGCCGCCGCCGCACAGCGCCGCCGCCCCGGTGCCGCCGCCGCGCCGCTTCAGCTCCAGCGCCAGGTGCAGCACCACCCGGGCGCCGGACATCCCGATCGGGTGACCGAGCGCGATGGCGCCGCCGTTGACGTTGACCTTGTCCGAGGTCACGCCGAGGTCCTTCATGGACTGGACGGCGACGGCCGCGAACGCCTCGTTGATCTCGATGAGGTCGAGGTCCTCGACGCCGATGCCCTCCTTCTTGAGGGCGTGCCGGATCGCGTTGGACGGCTGGGACTGGAGCGAGTTGTCCGGGCCCGCCACATTGCCGTGGGCGCCGATCTCCGCGATCCAGTCGAGGCCGAGCGCCTCGGCCTTCGCCTTGCTCATGACGACGACGGCGGCGGCGCCGTCGGAGATCTGCGAGGAGGTGCCGGCGGTGATCGTGCCGTCCTTGGCGAAGGCGGGGCGCAGCTTGCCGAGCGACTCGGCGGTCGTCTCGGGGCGGATGCCCTCGTCCTTGGCGAAGAGGACCGGGTCGCCCTTGCGCTGCGGGATCTCGACCGGGGTGATCTCGGCCTCGAACAGCCCGTTCTTCTGGGCGGCGGCGGCCCGCTGGTGGGACTGGGCGCCGATCTCGTCCTGGGCGGCGCGGTCCAGTCCGAGGCGGGTGTTGTGCTTCTCGGTGGACTCGCCCATCGGGATGTTCTCGTAGGCGTCGGTCAGGCCGTCGTACGCCATCGAGTCGAGCATCTCGATCGCGCCGTACTTGTGGCCCTCGCGCGACTTCGGGAGCAGGTGGGGAGCGTTCGTCATGGACTCCTGGCCGCCGGCCACGACGATGTCGAACTCGCCCGCGCGGATCAGCTGGTCGGCCAGCGCGATGGCGTCGAGCCCGGAGAGGCACACCTTGTTGACGGTGAGCGCCGGGACGCTCAACGGGATGCCGGCCTTGACCGCGGCCTGCCGTGCCGGGATCTGCCCCGCCCCGGCCTGCAGCACCTGACCCATGATCACGTACTCGACCTGGTCGCCGCCGATACCGGCCCGCTCCAGCGCGGCCTTGATGGCGAAGCCGCCGAGGTCGGCCCCGGAGAAGCTCTTCAGCGAGCCGAGGAGACGGCCCATGGGCGTACGGGCGCCCGCGACGATCACAGAAGTCGTACCGGTCGTTCCTGACATGAGGCGCAGCCCCTTGGAATAGAAGTGAACGAGGGTTTACTTGAATGTACTGAGCGGTACCCCACCAGTCATCCGGCCGCGAGTGTGATCGCGCGCACGTTGCGTAACCGCCCGCAGAGCGCTGCACTGTTTCCATGCTGACGCGAATCGACCACATCGGGATCGCCTGTTTCGACCTCGACGCCACCGTCGAGTTCTACCGCTCGACCTACGGGTTCGAGGTCTTCCACACCGAAGTCAACGAGGAGCAGGGCGTACGCGAAGCCATGCTCAAGATCAATGAGACGTCGGACGGCGGCGCCTCCTACCTCCAGCTGCTGGAACCGGTGCGCGAGGACTCCGCCGTAGGCAAATGGCTGGCCAAGAACGGCGAGGGCGTGCACCACATCGCCTTCGGTACGGCCGACGTGGACGCGGACGCCGCGGACATCCGGGAGAAGGGTGTCAGGGTGCTGTACGACGAGCCCAGGACGGGTTCGATGGGGTCCCGGATCACCTTCCTGCACCCCAAGGACTGCCACGGTGTCCTCACCGAACTGGTCACGTCCAGGGCAGAGCACTGACGACAACATCTTCTCAGGGATACCCGGCCCGGTAGAGTGGGCTGTTCCGGGCCGGGGCCGGGTCGGGGCCGCGCCGCGTCCTCAGCCGTTGATCTGTCACCATTCCCCGGGGGGACCGTTCGCCGGCGGACGGTACTCGTGCGGAGTTTGCGACCAGGGTTGGGGTCTCCCCTGCTCGAACAGACTCGAACAGAGTTGAGAGCTCGGGGAAGGATGGGACCGCGCAGTGCGGGGCTACGAACGCCAGGAGAGCCACCGGGCTGAAGACGACCATCTCTCGCGGTTCGAGGCCGAGATGGACCGGCTGAAGACCGACCGGGAGAAGGCCGTCCAGCACGCCGAGGACCTCGGTTACCAGGTCGAGGTCTTGCGCGCCAAGCTGCACGAGGCCCGCCGCAGTCTGGCGACCCGTCCCGCGTACGACAGCGCGGACATCGGCTACCAGGCGGAGCAGTTGCTCCGTAACGCCCAGGTCCAGGCCGAACAGCTGCGCACCGACGCCGAGCGCGAACTGCGCGACGCCCGTGCGCAGACGCAGCGGATCCTCCAGGAGCACGCCGAGCACCAGGCGCGGCTCCAGGCCGAGCTGCACAACGAGGCCGTGCAGCGGCGCCAGCGGCTCGACCAGGAGCTGGCGGAGCGCCGCCAGACCGTCGAGTCCCATGTCAACGAGAACGTCGCGTGGGCCGAGCAGCTGCGGGCCAGGACCGAGTCCCAGGCCCGCCGGCTGCTGGAGGAGTCGCGGGCCGAGGCCGAGCAGGCACTGGCCGCCGCCCGCGCGGAGACCAACCGGCTGGCTGACGAGACGCGGCAGCGGCTGGGCTCGGAGGCGGAGTCCGCCCGCTCCGAGGCCGAGTCGATCCTGCTGCGGGCCCGCAAGGACGCCGAGCGGATGCTGAACGCCGCGTCCAGCCAGGCGCAGGAGGCGACCACCCACGCCGAGCAGCTGCGTACGTCCACGACGGCGGAGACCGAGCAGACCCGGCAGCAGACCGCCGAGCTGAACCGGACGGCCGAGCAGCGCGTGCAGGAGGCCGAGACGCAGCTGCGCGAGGCCCGGGTGGAGGCCGAGAAGGTCCTCTCGGAGGCCAAGGAGTCCGCGGTCAAGCGGCTGGCCGGCGCCGAGTCGCAGAACGAGCAGCGCACCCGTACCGCCAAGTCGGAGATCGCCCGGCTGGTCGGCGAGGCCACCAAGGACGCCGAATCGCTGAAGGCGGAGGCCGAGCAGGCGCTCGCCGACGCCCGCGCGGAGGCGGACCGGCTCCGCTCCGAGGCCGCCGACGACGCCCGCACCGCCGCCGCGGAGGACGCCGCGGCCCAGCTCGCCAAGGCGGCCCGCGCCGCGGAGGAGGTGCTGACCAAGGCGTCGGACGACGCGAAGTCGACCACCCGCGCGGCGAGCGAGGAGGCCGACCGGATCCGCCACGAGGCCGAGGCGGAGGCCGACCGGCTGCGCGGCGAGGCCAGCGAGCAGGCCGACCAGCTCAAGGGCGCGGCCAAGGACGACACCAAGGAGTACCGGGCCAAGACGGTCGAGCTCCAGGAGGAGGCGCGCCGGCTGCGCGGCGAGGCCGAGCAGCTGCGCTCGGAGGCCGTCGCGGAGGGCGAGCGGATCCGCGGCGAGGCCCGCCGGGAGGCCGTCCAGCAGATCGAGGAGGGCGCGAAGACCGCGGAGGAGCTCCTCGCCAAGGCGAAGGCCGACGCGGAGGAGCTGCGCGGCGCCGCCGGCACCGAGAGCGAGCGGGTCCGCACCGAGGCCACTGAGCGCGCGGCGACGCTGAAGAAGCAGGCGGAGGAGGCCCTGGAGCGGGCCCACGCCGAGGCGGAGACGCTGCGTGCCGAGGCCGAGGAGCTGGTGGAGGCGACGACGACCGCCGCCGAGCAGTCCGCGACGGAGCTGCGCGAGGAGACGGAGCGCACCGTCGCCGCGCGGCAGGCGGAGGCGGCCGAGGAGCTGACCCGGCTGCACACGGAGGCCGAGACCAGGGTCACCGCCGCCGAGCAGGCACTGAGCGAGGCGCGCACCGACGCGGAGCGCGTCCGGCGCGAGGCGAACGAGGAGTCGGAGCGGCTGCGGTCCGAGGCCGCCGAGCGGCTGCGCACCCTCCAGGAGCAGGCGGAGGCCGAGGCCCAGCGGCTGCGCGACGAGGCCGCCGCCGACTCCTCGCAGTCCCGTGCGGAGGGCGAGTCCGTCGCCGTACGGCTGCGGAGCGAGGCGGCCGCGGAGGCGGAGCGGCTCAAGACCGAGGCGCAGGAGAGTGCCGACCGGGTGCGCTCGGAGGCCTCGGCCGCCGCGGAGCGGGTGGGCACGGAGGCCGCCGAGGCGCTGGCCGCCGCCCAGGAGGAGGCGAACCGGCGCCGCCGCGAGGCTCAGGAGACGCTCGACGCGGCGCGCGGCGAGGCGGACCAGGAGCGCGAGCGGGCCCGCGAGCAGAGCGAGGAGCTCCTCGCCTCCGCCCGCAAGCGGGTCGAGGAAGCGCAGGCAGAGGCCCAGCGGCTGGTCGAGGAGGCGGACGGCCGGGCGACCGAGATGGTCTCCGCCGCCGAGCAGACCGCCCAGCAGGTGCGGGACGCGGTCAGCGGGCTCCAGGAGCAGGCGGAGGCGGAGATCGCCGGGCTGCGCTCCACCGCGGAGCACGTCGCGGAGCGGACGAAGTCCGAGGCGCAGGCGGAGGCGGACCGGCTCCGCGCCGACGCGCATGCCGAGCGGGAGCGGGCCGGTGAGGACGCCTCCCGGATCCGCTCGGTCGCGAACGAGGAGACCGAGGCCGCCAAGGCGATGGCCGAGCGGACGGTCTCCGACGCGATCACGGAGTCCGAGAAGCTGCGCTCCGACACCGCGGAGTACAGCCAGCGGATGCGGACCGAGGCGTCCGACGCGCTGGCCTCCGCCGAGCAGGACGCGGCGCGCAGCCGGGCCGAGGCCCGCGAGGACGCCAACCGGATGCGCTCGGAGGCGGCGGTCCAGGCCGACCGTCTGATGTCGGAGGCGACCGCGGAGAGCGAGCGCGTCCGTACGGAGGCGGCGCAGCAGGCGGCCCGGATCGGCGAAGAGGCGGCGGCCGAGTCGGAGCGGCTGCGGGCGGAGGCGGCAGCCACCGTCGGTTCCGCGCAGGAGCACGCGGCCCGGACCCGCGAGGAGTCGGAGCGGCTGCGGAGCGACGCGGAGGCGGCGGCCGAGCAGCTGCGTGCCGAGGCCCGCCAGGAGGCGGACCGGCTGCTGGACGAGGCCCGCGAATCGGCCTCGAAGCGCCGGGCCGATGCCGCGGCCCAGGCCGACCAGCTGATCAACAAGGCCCAGGAGGAGGCGCTCCGCGCCGCCACCGAGGCCGAGGAGCAGTCCGACACGATGGTCGGAGCGGCTCGCAACGAGGCGGTCCGGATCACCTCCGACGCCACCGTCGAGGGCAACTCCCTGGTGGAGCGGGCCCGGACGGACGCGGACGAGCTGCTGGTCGGCGCGCGCCGGGATGCCACCGCGATCCGGGAGCGGGCCGAGGAGCTCAGGACCCGCCTGGAGAGCGAGATCGAGGAGCTGCACGACCGGGCCCGGCGGGAGACCTCCGAGCAGATGAAGACGGCCGGCGAGCGCGTCGACAACCTGATGAGGGCGGCGACCGAGCAGCGCGAGGAAGCGGCGGAGAAGGCCAAGGAGCTGCTGGCTGACGCGAATTCGGAGGCGAGCAAGGTCCGGATCGCCGCCGTGAAGCGGGCCGAGTCGCTGCTCAAGGAGGCCGAGCAGAAGAAGGCCAGCCTGGTGCGCGAGGCGGAGAAGCTGCGGTCCGACGCGGAGGCCGAGGCCAAGCGGACGGTGGAGGAGGGCCGGCACGAACTCGACGTGCTGGTACGCCGGCGCGCGGACATCAACACGGAGATCTCCCGTGTCCAGGACGTACTGGAGGCGTTGGAGTCTTTCGAGACCCCCGCGGCGGGCGGTAAGGGAGCCGACAGCGTCAAGGCAGGCGCGACAGCGGGCACTCGTTCGAGTGGCAAGCCGTCCGATGGGTAGGACGTGTCCGGCGGGCTTCCGCGGTCCGGCATGGACGTTCAGCCCTCCGAGTGGCAAGGCTTGCGCGGGTTAGCCACTCAAAAGGGGTGTCATTCTCCAGATCAAACAGGCATCTGCTCGATGACACGCCGTCCGGGCCCCTAGGATTCCCTCTATCACCTCACCGGTCTTACTTCGACAGGAACCCCATGAGTGACCCTTCCTCCCCCTTCGGCTTCGAGCTCGTGCGGCGTGGTTACGACCGCGGTCAGGTGGATGACCGCATTACCAAGCTCGTCGCCGACCGTGATAGTGCTCTTGCCCGCATCACGTCTCTGGAAAAGCGCATCGAGGAACTGCACCTCGAAACGCAGAACGCCCAGGCCCAGGTGAACGACGCAGAGCCGTCGTACGCCGGTCTCGGAGCGCGCGTGGAGAAGATTCTGCGCCTGGCCGAGGAGGAGGCGAAGGACCTGCGAGAAGAGGCCCGTCGCGCCGCCGAGCAGCACCGCGAGCTGGCCGAGTCCGCCGCCCAGCAGGTCCGCAACGACGCCGAGACGTTCGCTTCCGAGCGCAAGGCCAAGGCCGAGGACGACGGCGTCCGCATCGTCGAGAAGGCCAAGGGCGAGGCCACCACGCTCCGCTCGGACGCGCAGAAGGACGCCGCGCAGAAGCGCGAGGAGGCCGACGCGCTCTTCGAGGAGACCCGCGCCAAGGCCGCCCAGGCCGCCGCGGACTTCGAGACCAACCTGGCCAAGCGCCGCGACCAGTCGGAGCGCGACCTCGCGTCCCGTCAGGCCAAGGCCGAGAAGCGTCTGGCCGAGATCGAGCACCGCGCCGAGCAGCTCCGCCTGGAGGCCGAGAAGCTCCGCACGGACGCCGAGCGCCGGGCCCGTCAGACGGTGGAGACCGCGCAGCGCCAGTCCGAGGACATCGTGGCCGACGCGAACGCCAAGGCCGACCGGATCCGCAGCGAGTCGGAGCGCGAGCTGGCGGCGCTCACCAACCGCCGCGACTCGATCAACGCGCAGCTGACCAACGTCCGCGAGATGCTGGCGACGCTGACCGGTGCCGCGGTGGCCGCCGCCGGCACCCCCGCCGACGAGGAGCCCGCCTCGCGCGGCGTCCCGGCCCAGCAGACCCGCTGACGCCAGGAAGCAACGCGGCAACGGCCGGTGGTCCCCCGACGCACCGGCCGGTACGAGTCCGACGCGCCCGGTTCCGCCTTTCTGGTGGCGCCGGGCGCGCGGCCGTTCTAGCGTGAACGCATGATCGAGCTGGATGGCCTCACCAAGCGATACGGCCGCAAGGTCGCCGTCGACCAGTTGTCCTGCCGGATCAGACCGGGAATGGTGACGGGTTTTCTGGGACCCAACGGGGCGGGCAAGTCCACCACGATGCGGATGATGCTCGATCTCGACAACCCGACCAGCGGATCCGTGCGCATCGACGGCAAGCACTACCGCGACCTGGAAGAACCCCTCAAGTACATCGGCGCGCTGCTCGAAGCCAAGTCGATGCACGGCGGCCGCAGCGCGTACAACAACCTGCTCTGTCTCGCACAGAGCAACCGCATCCCGCAGAGCCGGGTGACAGAGGTGCTGGACACGGTCGGCCTGACCGCGGTGTCCAAGAAGAAGTCCAAGGGCTTCTCCCTCGGTATGGGCCAGCGCCTCGGCATCGCCGCGGCGCTGCTCGGTGATCCCGAGATCCTGATGTTCGACGAGCCCGTCAACGGTCTGGACCCGGAGGGCATCCACTGGATCCGCAATCTGATGAAGACGCTCGCCTCGGAAGGCCGGACGATCTTCGTCTCCTCGCACCTGATGAGCGAGATGGCGCTGACGGCGGATCACCTGATCGTGATCGGCCAGGGGAAGCTGCTGGCCGACACCTCGATGGCCGACTTCATCCACCAGAACTCCCGCAGCTACGTACGGCTCCGCTCGCCGGAGCAGGAGCGGCTGCGCGACGTCCTGCACGCGGAGGGCGTCGTCGTCATCGAGTCGGGCAACGGCACGCTGGAGGTCGACGGCGCGACCTCGGAGGACCTGGGCGAGCTCGCCGCCCGGCACTCCATCGTGCTGCATGAGCTGAGTTCCCAGCGGGCCTCGCTGGAGGAGGCGTTCATGCAGATGACGGCGGACTCCGTGGAGTACCACGCGCACTCGGAACGAGGAGCCGCGCCGCCGCCGGTGGGACCGCACTGGGGCGACCAGTGGAATCAGCCGCCCGGCTCCACCCCCGGGCCTCCCGACAGCACTCCCGGGGCTCCCGGCGGGTCCGGCACCGGCAAGGGGGCGTGACGACGATGGCATCGGTACCCGCGGTCCTGACCTCCGAATGGACCAAGATCCGTACGGTCTCCTCTACCACCTGGACGCTGATCTCGGCGTTCGTCGTCACCGTCGCGATGGGCGCCGCGCTCTGTGCGGTGATGAACTCCCAGTTCAACGACCTCTCCGACGCGGAACGGGCCACCTTCGACCCGACCTTCGTCAGTTTCTCCGGGATGATTCTCGGCCAGCTGGCGATGGTGGTCTTCGGTGTCCTGGTGGTCGGTACGGAGTACAGCTCCGGCATGATCCGCGCCTCGCTGGCGGCCGTGCCGCAACGCGCCACGTTCCTCTTCAGCAAGATGCTGGTGGCCACGGTGCTGGCACTGGTGGTCGGCCTGGCCACCAGTTTCGTGACGTTCTTCCTCGGCCAGGCCCTGCTGGGTGACCACGGCACGGACATCGGCGCGGACAACGTGCTGCGGGCGGTGGTCGGCGGCGGCCTCTACATGGGGCTGATCGCGCTCTTCTCCATGGCGGTGGCGACGATGCTGCGCAGCTCGATGCTGTCGCTCGGCATCCTGATGCCGTTCTTCTTCCTGGTCTCGCAGATCCTGTCGGCCGTACCGGGCGCCAAGAGCGTCGCCCGGTACTTTCCCGACCAGGCCGGTTCCAAGATCATGCAGGTGGTGCCGGACGCGATGAACAGCGACCCGGCGCCCTACGGGCCGTGGGCCGGGCTGCTGATCATGGTGGCCTGGGTGGCGGCCGCGGTGATCGGCGGCTTCCTCGTACTCAAGAAGCGGGACGCCTGACGACAGCCCCCTGGCACCGGCGGAGGCCGCGGACCCCGGTCCGCGGCCTCCGCCGGGGACTCGCCGCCCGCAACGGCTTGGCCGGAACCGTAAAGGCCTGGTTATCCTCCTAACTCTTACGGGGGCGTGCGGCCGGACGGCCTGGGCCCCGACGACAGATAAGTCGATGGGGCTGGAGCATGATCGAGGCAGTCGGCCTGACCAAGCGCTATGGCGCGAAGACGGCCGTGTACAACCTTTCCTTCCAGGTGCGGCCGGGCACCGTCACCGGATTCCTCGGTCCCAACGGGTCCGGCAAATCGACCACCATGCGCATGATCCTCGGCCTGGACCGGCCGACCGCGGGCAGCGTGACGATCGGTGGCCACGCCTACCGCAGCCTGCCGAACGCGCCGCGTCAGGTGGGTGCCCTGCTGGACGCCAAGGCGGTGCACGGCGGCCGCAGCGCCCGCAACCACCTGCTTTCGCTCGCCCAGCTCGCCGGTATCCCGGCCGCCCGGGTCGACGAGGTGCTCGGGGTCGTCGGCCTCCAGAACGTCGCCCGCAAGCGTTCCAAGGGCTTCTCGCTCGGCATGGGGCAGCGGCTCGGCATCGCGGCCGCGCTGCTGGGCGACCCGCAGGTGCTGCTCTTCGACGAGCCGGTCAACGGCCTCGACCCGGAGGGCATCCTCTGGGTCCGCAATCTGATGAAGATGCTGGCGTCGGAGGGCCGTACGGTCTTCGTCTCCAGCCACCTCATGAGCGAGATGGCGCTCACCGCCGACCACCTGATCGTGATCGGCCGGGGCCAGCTGATGGCCGATATGAGCATCACCGACTTCATCTCGGCCAACTCGGCCGACTTCGCCCGGGTCCGGGTCCAGGACAACGGGTCCGAGCAGCGGGAGAAGCTCACCGCCACCCTCACGGAGGCGGGCGGCCAGGTGATGCCGGAGCCGGACGGCGCCCTGCGGATCACCGGGCTCGCCCTGCCCCGGATCAGCGATCTCGCCCATGACTCGGACGTACGGCTGTGGGAGCTCTCGCCGCACCAGGCCTCGCTGGAGGAGGCGTACATGCGGATGACGCAGGGCGCCGTGGACTACCGCTCGACGGCGGACCAGAAGGCGGGGCTGCAACCGCCCCCGCCGGGGATGGGATACGGGCAGCACCCCGGGTACGCCCCGCCGCAGCCCGCCGTCCCCGACGTACCGCAGCAGGGCTGGTACGCCCCGCCGCCGCCCGGGGACAACCCGTACGCGACAGCCCCCGCACCGGTCGGCGCGGCGCCCCACGCCCCCGCCCAGGCCCCGGTGGCGCCGCCCGCCCCGAGCACCCCTGCCCCCGCCCCAGCCGCTCCCGCCCCGGCAGCGCCCGCCGCGGCTCCAGCAGACCTGACCGCGCGCGACACCAGCGAGGACCCCCGATGACAACGCCGTCCACGCCGCAGACGCCGTTCCAGCAGGCACCGTTCCAGCAGCAGGCGTACCAGCAGCCGCCCGCACCGCAGCAGAACGCCGGGGCCGGCTTCTACACCTCGCCGATCCCGGTGCGCCGGGCCACCCTCGCCGACGCGATCGCCTCGGAGTGGACCAAGATCCGTTCGGTCCGCTCGACGCTGTGGACGCTCGGTGTCCAGATCGTGCTGCTGCTCGTCGTCGGCCTGCTCTCCGCGATCGCGGTCGACGCCTCCGACACCGATCTGGGCTCCACCCCGGTGCTCAGCCTCGGCTTCTTCGGCGTTCTGCTCGGCTCGATCTGCGTGATCACGCTCGGCGTGATGACGATCGCCTCCGAGTACGGCACCGGGATGATCCGCACGACGATGACGGCCTGCCCCAGCCCCGGCCGGGTGCTCGGTGCGAAGGCCCTCGTCTTCTTCCTGCTCACCTTCGTCCTGACGACCGTGATGACCTCGATCGTCGCGGTGCTCCAGACGGCCATCCTGGATGCCGACGCCCCCAGCGGCTCCGACTGGCTGCGCAGCACGGTCGGCGTGGGCCTCTACATCGCGACGCTGGGGCTGCTCTCGCTGGCGATCGGTGCGCTGATCCGGCACTCGGCGGGCGCGATCACGGTCATGATCGGCGTGGTGCTGCTCCCGCTCGTGCTGGCGATCTTCATGTTCGCGGAATCGCTCGCGAGGGTCCAGAGGTGGCTCCTGGAGTACTCGATCCCCAACCAGCTCAGCAACTTCTACGACGCCTCTGTCACCGAATCCGGCCCGTCCGGCTGGGAACCGCTGTGGATCATTCTCGTGGTGACCGCAGTGGCCATGGGCGGCGCCTACCTCGCGATGAGCCGCCGCGACGTCTGACCCCGACGTCTGACCGGCCACCGCCCCGGTGCCGCGCACCGGAGGGGGACGTTCAGTACCGAGGCGCGTTCCTGGACCGCTGCACCCGCGTGGTGCGGCGGTCCTTCGCGTTCCAGCACGCCTTGTGCCAGTGCCTGCGGTCGTCGATGCCGCCGTACTGGGGCCAGGCCACCAGGTGCGGGACGCCGGACGGGATCTCCTGGTCGCAGCCGGGGCACCGGTAGCGCTTGCCCGCCGCGCTCGCGCCGCTCACCGGGCGGACCGACCAGTCCTCGCCCTGCCACTCCTCCGCGCGCCCGCCACCCCCGTACCGGTCCCCCACCGCGCCGGCGCTATCGGTGGGACTCTCGCCGCCTCGGGGGCGGTTGCGGCGCGGGGACACGGGACACCTCACGGGGCAGGCTGGGCAGTTCCCGTCCAGCGTAGGGCCATTCGGCGGGGGCATACGTACCGCACCGCGCGCGCCGGGCCACGGACGGGGCGGGTTACCGGAAAATCGCAACAACTTCCGGCCCGACCGTGCCTTTGGCACGTGTCAGACGTTGTTGCCAGCAGGGGAGAGCCGCGTCGGCCGCAAGGAGGCAATAGGCGATGCGTGTGGGAACGTTCGTACTGGCAGCCCAGTTCCCGGGGCAGGGGCCGGGGGAAGCGCTGCATCGCGCGATCCGGTCCGCCGAGGTCGCGGAGGAGTCCGGACTCGACTCGGTCTGGCTGGCAGAACATCATTTCGTGCCGTACGGGGTCTGCCCGTCCGCGGTGACACTGGCCGCGCTGTTGCTCGGCCGCACCCGCAGAATCCGGGTGGGCACGGCGGTGAGCGTGCTTCCGACGCAGCACCCCGTAGCCCTCGGCGAGCAGGCCGCGCTGCTCCACCTCACCAGCGGCGGCCGGTTCATCCTGGGCGTCGGCCGGGGCGGCCCCTGGATCGACCTGGAGGTGTTCGGCGGCGGCCTGGAGGCCTACGAGAGGGGCTTCCCGGAGTCCCTGGGACTGTTGCTCGACTGGCTGCGCGAACCGCGCGTGGCGGGCCGAGGGGAGCGTTACGGCTTCCCCGAGGTGGCGGTGGTCCCCCGGGCCGACGAACTGTACGAGCCGGAGAGCGGTGAGCACCCCGGCGGCCCCGAGGTGGTCGTCGCGTGCACCTCGCCGAAGAGCGTGCGGCTCGCGGCCGAGAACGGACTGCCGATGCTGCTCGGCATGCACTGCGGGGACGAGGAGAAGGCCGAGATGGTCGGCCTCTGGCGGACCGCCGCGCTGGCCGCGGGCCGCTCGCCGGAGAGCGTGCGGGGGGCCGGCCACGTATCGGCGGGGGTGGCCCAGATCGGGGACCGCGTCGAGGACGCCACCGAGACGCTCGTGAAGGCCATGCCCGGCTGGCTGCGGCAGGGCCTGGACGCCCATGTCACGGTCGACGGCCGGCACCGGGTGATGCGCGACCCGGTCGGCTATACGGAGATGCTGTGCGGCATTCACCCGGTGGGCCCGCCCCGGCTCGCGGCGGACCGGCTCGCGGCCACGGCGGAGCGCACGGGTATCACGCGCTTCGCTCTCCTGGTCGAGGGCTCGGGAGATCTGGTGGCCACGGAGGAGAACGTAGCGCGGCTGGGCACCGAAGTGCTGCCGCTCCTGAAATGACCGCCGGAAAGGGCACTTCCGGCGTACGAACGGGAGCTGCCGCCCCGGACCAGTCGCACCTCCCGCGGCCCGGAGCGGCAGCAACGACGTTCAGCAGTCCCGGAGTTCGGGCGACTGGTTGAGCAACTGGCCCCTCACCGAGGTGAACTTGGCCAGCCGGTCGTCGACCGAGGCGTCCAGCGGGAACACCGCGACGCGGTGGCAGTTCTGGAATGCCAGACGCACTCCGAAGTGCCGCTGCAGCGCGCCGCGGATCGCGTCACTTGCGAGTGCGCGCAGCAGCTGGCCGCGTGCCTGCTCGCTGGGCGGCGGCGTCTGGTTGTCGGCGAACTCGCCGCCGTCGACCTTCAGCTGAGCCACCAGCGAGCTGATCATCTCCCACGCGAAGGGCAGGGAGGTCCGGACGCAGTCGACGAAGTCGGCTTCGTCGACCTCGCCTCGCTCGGCCTGTTCCAACAGCGCCGGTGAGACGTCGAGCGACATGGGTTCTCCTCTCGCGACCCCGGCAGAGTGCCGGAGCCTTACGGGCAGGGAAGGAGGACGGCGACGCAGCGTGCACAGACGGCGACCTCCTGCATCCACGGTAAGGGCGCAGTCCGGGCCGCACCAGGAGATTGGGAACACAACCGGCCAATAACGAAGGGGTTCAAAGACGGACAAGCCAGATTCGGTCAGGTAGGGACGGGGATGGAGTGACGGGTGGGTGAATCGCGTCGACCGCCTGTCGTCGAGTAGCGTTGCCCACCATGCGTCTCGTCATCGCCCGCTGCTCCGTGGACTACGCGGGCCGGCTCACGGCCCACCTGCCCTCCGCTCCCCGTCTGATCCTGGTGAAGGCGGACGGGAGCGTGTCGATCCACGCCGACGACAGGGCGTACAAACCGCTCAACTGGATGTCGCCGCCGTGCACCCTGAAAGAGGGCTCCGGCGACACCGAGGGCGTCTGGACCGTGGTGAACAAGGCGGGCGAAAAACTGATCATCACCATGGAGGAAATCCTCCATGACTCGTCGCACGAACTGGGCGTCGATCCCGGTCTGATCAAGGACGGCGTGGAGGCCCACCTCCAGGAGCTGCTCGCTGACCGGATCGAGACCCTCGGCGAGGGTTACACGCTGATCCGCCGCGAGTACTTCACCGCCATCGGCCCGGTCGACATCCTGTGCCGCGACGCCGACGGCGGGACCGTGGCCGTCGAGCTGAAGCGGCGCGGCGACATCGACGGCGTGGAACAGCTGACCCGCTACCTGGAGCTGCTCAACCGCGATCCGCATCTCGCCCCGGTGAAGGGCATCTTCGCCGCCCAGGAGATCAAGCCCCAGGCCCGCGTACTGGCAACGGACCGAGGGATCGGCTGCGTGGTCCTCGACTACAACGCGATGCGCGGCATCGAGGACGACAAACTCCGCCTGTTCTGACAACGCGAAACAAACCCGCCGGGCCTATCAACCCCGTCCGACACCTCAACCCGTCCGGCGATTGAGGACACACCCTCACTCCGGAGACCGGAACCCCGCCGGGCGGGCGCTCATTTCAAGCCCGTCCGACACCTCAAGCCCGTCCGGCGATTGAGGACACATCCTCACCCCGGAGCCCGGGACCCTGCCGGACGGGCGCACAAATCAAGCCCGTCCGGCGATTGAGGACAAGGCGCCCGCCCCAGGCGCCCGCACCCCGCTTCCGCTCAGACCACCGACGGGCTCTCCGACGGCGCCCCGGACCCCTCCGCACTCGCGCTCATCGCCCCCGAAGGCCCACTCGCCGAGTCCGACGAACCGGGCTCAGTCGGCTCGTCCGTCTCGGGGTCCGTGGGCGACGGCGGCTCACTCGTCGGCGGAACAGAAGTGCTCGGGGACTCGCTCACCGGCGGCGGATCCGACTCCGGCGGCTCGGACGACCTGGACGACGTGTCGGACGGGCTCGGCCCGTCGCTCGACGGCTTCCCCGAGGAGGACGGGGTGTCCGCAGGCGCACTCGACCCCGGGGACGAACTCCCGCTGCCGGTCGGCGCGGAGCCGGTGCCCGTCGGCCCCGGCGTCGACGACGTGGAGCCGGTCGCCGGGGAGGACGGAGCCGTCCGGTCCGTCGGCTCCTCGGCCGGGACCTCGTTCTCACCGTCGTCGCCCTCGCTCACCGACTGCTCGGTCGAGACGGCGGGATCGTCCTGCGGATCGCTGTTGGACGTCAGCCCGAGTGTCACCACCGTGCCGAGCACTCCGGCCAGCAGCACACCCGCACCCGCGGCGACGAGATTGCGGCGCGCCCCGCCCAGCACCGCGAGGCGGCCGCCCGGCCCGCCGCCGGCACCCTTCGGAGCGGCCTGCCGAGACAGGACGGTGGCGGTGCCATCGGCGTACGGCACCGGCGTCGTGACCGGTATGACGGACGTCGTGGCACCGGACGGCGTCGCCTCGAAGCGGCTCGCCGGCCCTTCCTCGTCCACCGTGACCAGCCCGGCCGCAGCGGCGCCGGAGAGGTCCGCGACCAGGGCGAGCGCCCGGCGCCCGGCCACGGCCCCCGGCTTGTCGGCGAGCGCCCCGCGCATGCTGATGGAGGTCTCCAGCTCGGCCCTGGCCCGGTCCGGATGACCGGCGCAGAGCGCGAGTACGCCCAACTCGTGGTGGAAGTAGGCCTCTTCGGCCACCTCACCGGCGATCCGGGCCGCTTCCTGGCCGATCCGCAGGGATTTCTCCCAGGCGCTCCAGTGCAGCCCTGCCGCGAAGGCGGGCGAGGCGCTGCGGGCCAGCAGCACGGCGACGCTCGTCTGCCCGGCCCCGTCCCCCGGCACCAGCTGGGTCATCGCCGCGACGATCGCGTCGGCCTCCGCGACCGTCCGGGCGGGGGTGACCGAGGGGTGACCGGCCCACCAGGCATAGTGCTGGGCGGCCGTACGGGCCCGGCCCGTGGCCTCGTCCCCGTAGCCGGCGGCCGCCAGCTGGGCGAGCACCCCGGCGGCCAGCCGGTAGCGGGACCCGGCCGGGGAGAGCAGCCCGCAGCCGGCCAGTTCCCCGAGCGCGGCATCGGCGTGGGTGTCCCCCACGAGGGCGGGCAGATGCGCCTGGTGCGGCACCTCGCCGCCCAGCGCGACCGCGAAGCGCAGGGTGTCGCGGGCCGCGTCGCTCAGCCGGGAGGCGAGCAGCGCGGCGGGCGCGGCGCCCTCCCCGAGGCTGGGCAGCGGCAGATCGAGGGGTTCGGGCGGCAGCGGTGCCTCTGCGGGCCGGTTGTCGAGGTAGCCGTACTCGTCGTACGCGGTGGGGTCGGCGCGCAGCAGGTCGCGCTGGCGCAGCAGGGCGCCCGCCTGGACGAAGCGCAGCGGGAGGCCCTCGGACTCGAACCAGAGGTCGCCCGCCCAGTTGGCCTCCTCCTCGGTGAGCGGCCGTTCGACCACCCGCTCCATCAGGACGACAGAGGCGTCGCGGTCGAGACCGGTGAGGAAGACCTCTTCGAGGTGGGAGTCCGGGTCCGGTGCGGCGACGTCGGGCGTCGCGGCGAGCAGGAAGGCGCATTCGGGCGTCGCGTCGAACAGTTCGTCCAGCGCGGCGCCGCCGAGCTCCAGGTCGTCCAGGACGACGACGGCGCCGGTGGTGCGCAGCTTCTCCAGCAGCAGCGCCCGGTCCGGGCGGTGCAGCGGTGCGTCGTGGATGGCGTCGAAGAGTCCGTACAGCAGGTCGGTGACGGTCCGCTTGTGGCCGTTGAGCCGGACGACTCCGTCCGGTGCGAGTCGCGCGCAGTCCGCGGCGACCGCTTCGAGGAGCGCGGTTCGGCCGGATCCGGCCGGTCCGGTGAGCCGTACCGAGCGTCCTCGGGCCAGCAGGCGGACCAGCCGCTCGCGTTCGTCCGCGCGTTCCAGGAGGGGCAGCTGGAGGACGGGGGGTCCGGGCGGCACGGGCGGTGCGGCGGCGCGTTCGCGGTCCGCGCGCTCCTCGGGGGTGCGGCGGACCGGCTCCGCGGGGTGCTCGCCCGGCCGGACGGGTTCGACCTCGCTGCCGTCGACCGGGTTGACCGTGAGCAGGAGGCTGCCCGATATGAGCTGGACGACGCGGGCCTGCTGCGGTGTTTGCTGACCGAAATCGGGCGTCAGCGGATCGCGGGCGGGGCGCCGGCGGCCGGCGTCCTGCGCGGAGCCGTTGCTGTCGTGGCCGTACTCTTCCGGCCCCCGGTGTGTCGGGTCCATCGCCAAAGCCCCCAAGACGCGTCGAGCGCGGTTGTCCCTCCCGGCCTCGCACGTCCAGCTGTTGCTTCCGGTCCGGTGTCAGCCAGGTGGGTCCGTCAATCGGCAGACGGCCGAACCCTAAACCTTCGCACAGTATCTACGAACATCCGGGGTGCCGTGCCGCCCGACAGATCACGGTCTCGTGAGGATTGTGCGGGACCGGCCGCGGGTGCGGACGGGTGTCCGCCGCCCGTCGGGTACCTCAGACGCGTGGCAGGGACTCCGCCGCGAGTCCGCCCTCGATGGCCAGGATGCGGTGCAGTCTGGTGGCCACCAGAAGTCGTTGCATCTGCGGTGGCACCCCGCGGAGCACCAGCCGCCGGCCGGACCGCCCGGCCCGTCTGTGCGCGCCCATGATGACACCGAGTCCGGTGGCATCCCATGAATCCAGCTCGGTCAGGTCCAGCACCAGATCGCCGACTCCGTCGTCGAGGGCCGAGTGCAGGACCGTACGGGCGTCCGCCGCGCTTCGGACGTCGAGGCGGCCCCCGACGACCAGCTCGGCGTGGTCGCCCCTGATGTGCATATGCGCTCCCCTGGAATGCTCCGTAGCAAGGTCCGTCTGTCTGAAACTGTCTCTGCCCCAACTGACTGCGACAGCGACAGGGAAGTTGCCGTCTGTAAGCGAACCGATACCGAATTCACTCCGTGGAGTGAACCGGGCCCGCCGTGGATCCCCCTGCGGATCCACTGATTCCGGGGGCGGCCCCCGTGGCCTCCGGGCCTGATTGACGGCAGATCAGGCACCGGAGGGCCAGAAACGATCAGTAGGTGTAAAAACCCTGCCCGCTCTTGCGGCCGATGTCACCTGCATCGACCATCCGGCGCATCAGCTCCGGAGCGGCGAACTTCTCGTCCTGGGACTCGGTGTAGATGTTTCCGGTGGCGTGCAGCAGGATGTCGACGCCGGTCAGGTCCGCGGTGGCGAGCGGGCCCATGGCGTGGCCGAAACCGAGCTTGCAGGCGATGTCGATGTCCTCGGCCGAGGCGACGCCCGACTCGTACAGTTTGGCGGCCTCGACGACCAGCGCCGAGATCAGCCGGGTGGTGACGAAGCCGGCCACGTCACGGTTGACGACGATGCAGGTCTTGCCGACCGACTCGGCGAACTCCCGCGCGGCGGCCAGGGTTTCGTCGCTCGTCTTGTAGCCGCGTACCAGCTCGCAGAGCTGCATCATCGGGACCGGCGAGAAGAAGTGCACACCGACGACGCGCTCCGGGCGCTCGGTCACCGCCGCGATCTTGGTGATCGGGATGGCAGAGGTGTTGGAGGCGAGCACCGCGTCGTCCCGGACGATCTTGTCGAGGGCCCGGAAGATCTCGTGCTTCACCTCCAGCTTCTCGAAGACGGCCTCGACGACGACGTCCGCGTCCGCGACCGCGTCGAGATCGGTGGTCGTGGTGATGCGGGCGAGCGCGGCCTCGGCGTCGGCCGCCGCGAGCTTGCCCTTGGAGACGAACTTGTCGTAGGAAGCCTTGATGCCGTCACGGCCGCGGTTCAGGGCCGCGTCGGTGACATCCCGCAGCACGACGTCCCAGCCCGCCTGGGCGGAGACCTGCGCGATGCCGGACCCCATGAGTCCGGCTCCGATAACGGCGAGCTTCCTGGCCACGTCGACACCCCTGCTTTCCATCCGGCTTCTGTTCCATACTCTCCGGCGGAGGTTAGTCCCCGTGGGGGGTGCTGGGGCCGCTAAGAGATGCGCGTCACGTCTCAAATGACGGACATCACACCGGGATGCGTCATTCGGCTGCGCGCCGGGCGTAGTTGAGCACCTTTTCGCCCAGCAGGTCCTCCATGTCGTCGAGCAGGACGAGGGCCTCCCTGGACACCTCGGCGGCCCTGCGGCCCGCGACCATCTCGCGCCCGATGTACCCCATGAGCGTGCTGTGCACCCACGAGAGCTGACCGGCCACCAGGACCGGGACGGCGTCCCCCGGCTCCGCGCCCGACTCCTCCAGGAGCGTCTCCTCCAGACGCAGGAGGGCCTCCTGCTGTATGTGCCAGAGGCGGGCCTTGAGACCGTCGGCGCCCTGGATGACCCGCATGAAGCTCTCGTACCCCTCGATCAGTCCGACGGTGGGCGACACGCCCTCCACCTGGACGCGCAGTTCGCGCAGGACGGCCTCCGCGGCGGACTCGCCGTCGTCCCGGCCCCGGACGTACCGCGAGAGCCGGTCGACGATGCCGCTGCTGCGGTCCAGGAAGAGGTCCTCCTTGGTCGGGAAGTAGTTGTAGACCGTGTTCACCGAGACGTCGGCGGCACGGGCGACCTCCGCGATGGTGACCGCGTCGAAGCCCCGTTCGAGGAAGAGACCGGTGGCCACGTCCGAGAGGTGCTGCCTGGTCCGGCGCTTCTTGCGCTCCCTGAGTCCCTCAGCCATGGACCCATCGTAGAGCTCGACTGGGGTGCCTGAATATTTGGTGTCATTGCAATTTTTCATTGACTCTGTTTTTGTGGTCGCTATGCCAATCATCAGCACGGCCGGGCTCGCCCGGACCTTCGACACCAAGGCCGGTCCGGTCCAGGCCGTACGCTCCGTCGATCTGACCGTCGCGGCCGGCGAGATCGTCGGACTGCTCGGCCCCAACGGAGCCGGCAAGACCACCACGCTGCGCATGCTCACCACGCTGCTCACCCCGACCGGCGGCGCCGCCACCGTCGCCGGCCACGACCTCCTCGCGGACCCGGCCGGCGTACGGGAGAACTGCGGGTACGTCGCCCAGTCCGGCGGGGTGGACCCGCACATCACGGTGCGGGAGGAGCTGGTCACCCAGGGCCGGATGTACCGGCTCGGCAAGGCCGCGGCGGTCGCCCGCGCCGGTGAGCTGGCCGGGGAGCTGGGCCTGTCGGAGCTGCTCGACCGCAGGACGGCCTCGCTCTCCGGGGGCCAGCGGCGACGGCTCGACATCGCGATGGGACTCACCCACCGGCCGCCACTGCTCTTCCTGGACGAGCCGACCACCGGCCTCGACCCGGGCAGCCGCACCGATCTGTGGAACCTGGTGCGACGGCTGCGCGACGCGTACGGCACCACCGTCGTGCTCACCACCCACTACCTCGACGAGGCGGACGCCCTTGCCGACCGGCTGGTCGTGATCGACGGCGGCGTGGTGGCCGCGCAGGGCACGCCGACCGCGCTGAAGACCCGTCACGCGGGCTCCCCCGCGGCCTCGCTCCAGGAGGCCTTCCTCGCGATCACCGGCCGCGCCCCCGCCGCAGAGACCGCTCCCGTCGCCGTTTAGGAACCGAACCCGATGCTTCTCCACGACACCGCGCTGATCTTCGGGCGGTACGCCCGGCAGACCCTGCGCTCGAAGTTCCAGATCCTCTTCGGCATCCTCATGCCGCTGCTGTACCTGCTCCTCTTCGGTCCGCTGCTCACCGGTCTGCCGCTCGGCAGCTCCGGTGACTCCTGGCAGATCCTGGTCCCCGGACTGCTGCTCCAGCTCGGCCTGTTCGGCGCCTCGTTCGCCGGTTTCGCCATCATCATCGACAAATCGACCGGGGTGGTGGAGCGGATGCGGGTGACGCCGGTCAGCCGGCCAGCACTGCTGCTGGGTCGGGTGCTGCGGGACACCCTGTTGTTCCTGTTCCAGGCGGTGCTGCTGGTGCTGGCCGCCCTGGTCATGGGGCTGCGCGCGCCGCTGCCCGGAGTACTGATCGGCTTCGCGTTCACCGGTCTGCTGACGGTCTCGCTGGCCTCGCTCTCGTACGCCCTGGCCATGAAGGTGAACACGCCGCAGGAGTTCGGCCCGGTGATCAACTCGCTCACCATGCCGGCCATGCTGCTCTCCGGGCTGATGCTGCCGATGACCCTGGGGCCGGCGTGGCTGGACGTGCTCTCCCACTTCACGCCGTTCCGCTATCTCGTGGACGCGGTACGGGACGCGTACACCGGCTCGTACGCCACCGCGCACATGCTGTACGGGGTGCTGGTCGCCCTCGGACTCGCGGCGCTCGCCGTGACGGTGGGCACACGCGTCTTCCGGAGGGCCGGGGCATAACTAGGCTGACCGCATGGTCAATCTGACGCGCATCTACACCCGTACCGGCGACCAGGGCACCACCGCCCTCGGCGACATGAGCCGGACCGCCAAGACCGATCTGCGGATCTCCGCGTACGCCGACACCAACGAGGCCAACGCGGTCATCGGTACGGCGATCGCGCTCGGGCAGCTCACCGACGACGTCGTGAAGGTCCTCGTCCGCGTACAGAACGACCTGTTCGACGTGGGCGCCGACCTGTCGACCCCGGTCGTCGAGGAGCCGAAGTACCCGCCGCTGCGGGTGGAGCAGTTCTACATCGACAAGCTGGAGGCGGACTGCGATCACTTCCTGGAGCAGGTGGAGAAGCTCCGCAGCTTCATCCTGCCGGGCGGCACTCCGGGCGCCGCGCTGCTGCACCAGGCCTGCACCGTGGTCCGGCGCGCCGAGCGGTCCACCTGGGCGGCGTTCGAGGCGCACGGCGAGGTGATGAACCCGCTGACGGCGACCTACCTCAACCGCCTCTCCGACCTGCTGTTCATCCTGGCCCGGGTGGCGAACAAGGAGGTCGGCGACGTGCTGTGGGTACCGGGCGGCGAACGGTAGCAGAGCGCGCCCGTCCCGCACTTCCAGCCCGTCCGGCGATTGAGGACAAGCCTCACCCGGGCGGGCCCGGCACCCTCGTCGTATCCCGCTCCTGCTCCGCGCCCCGCTTCGGGAACACCGTGTAGCTCGCCGCGATCACCAAATTGATCCCGACCACGAACAGCATCGTCCGCTGCCAGGACCGCAGCGATGCCACGTCCCCGTCCCCTCCCACGTACCAGACCGCCGCCTGGAGCAGCGCCAGCGCCGTCACGGCGGCCAGCGTCCACCGTCCGGCCACCCGCCACTCGTGGACCGCCCGCGCCATCCCGTACTTCGGCGGCTTCACCGGTGGCGGTCCGCCCGCGAAGCGGTGGGCGACGTGGGCGTCGACCCAGCGGATCGTCGAGTGGCCGAGGCCCACCGTGAAGCCGATGTACACGGCGGCCAGCCCGTGCTTCCAGTCCGGGGCGGCACCGTTCTTCAGGTCGACGGCCGTCACCACCAGCAGGACCACCTCCAGCAGCGGCTCGCACAGCAGCACCGCACCACCGAGCCGCGGCTTCTTCGCCACGTAGCGCAGCGCGAGCCCCGCGGCCAGCAGCACCCAGAAGGCGATCTCGCAGAGAACGATCAGCGTGACGATCACGGTCCTGCTCCTTTCGCTCCCCTCCAGCGTCGCCGCCCCGGCGCCCCCGGTCGTCGCCCGGAGTGACGAACCGCCACTGCATACTTCGATGTACTCGCGGCTCACTCCCCGTACGGAGGTCCGCCGGCGGCCCGCCGTGTTGGATGGCAGGGTGCTCATCCATCCCCGCCCCCACCGCGACGACGTCCTCATCGCGGTCGCCGGTCTGTCCGGCGGCGTGGTGCTGTGGCTGCTCGGCCTGCACATGCAGAACGGCCGGCCCCTCGACGCCCCCGGGATCGAGCTGGTCCCGCTCGCCGTGATGGCGGCGCTGGCGCTGCTGCGCCGGAGCGCGCCGCAGACCGCCCTGGTCATCGGCACCCTGGCGCTGGTCATGGACCAGTTCACGGCCGGGAACCTGGCGACCGTACTGCTGTACACCGACGTCATGTACGCCGCCGTGCTGTACGGCACCCCGGCGGCCGCCCGGCGCATCCCGGTGGCCACCCTCCTGATCACGGTCACCGTCACGGTCGGCTTCCTGGCCTGGTTCCGCAGTGCCGAGGCGCTGCTCATCGGCATCGTCACCGGACTGGTCTCGTTCGTGCCCGCGCTCACCGGGGTCAGTGTGCGCAACCATCGCGACGCCGCCGAGACCGAGCGGCTGCGCGCCGATCAGACGGCTCTGCTGGCCGAGATGGACCGGGCGCAGGCGGTGACAGAGGAGCGGGCCCGGATGGCGCGCGAGCTGCACGACCTGGTGGCCAACCACCTCTCCGCGATCGCCATCCACTCAACGGCCGCGCTCTCCATCGACGAGCCGGAGACGTCCCGGAACGCCCTCGGCGTCATCCGGGAGAACAGCGTCGACGGTCTGGCCGAAATGCGCCGTCTGATCGGGCTGCTGCGGACCGGCGCGGCGGATCCCGGACCCAGTGCCTCGCCCACCCTCGGTTCGCTGGACGCCCTGATCGAACAGCACCGTACGAACGCCGCCTCCAGCGGATTGACTTGTGTGCTGGAGGACTCCCGCACCGGAACCGGTCCCCTGCCGGCGCCGGTCGAGCTGGCCGCGTACCGCATCGTGCAGGAGTCCCTCACCAACGCGCTCAAGCACGCCGGGCCGGGGCCGGTCACGGTCCGGCTGGGGCAGCGGCCGGGGCGGCGGCTGACGGTGGAGGTCACCAGCGCCCTCGGGGACCGGCCCGGTCCGCGCGCGCCCGGATCCGGGGCCGGACTGACCGGGATGCGGGAGCGGGTGGCGCTGCTCGGCGGGGAGTTCGAGGCGGGACCGGTACCGGCCGGGATCGGGACGAAGATCTGGCGTGTACGGGCTGAACTGCCCGTCGGGGAAAGAAGCGTGCGGGCATGAGCATCCGGGTTCTGGTGGCCGAGGACCAGTCGGCGGTGCGTGCGGGGCTGGTGCTCATCCTGGGCAGCGCACCGGACATCGAGGTCGTCGGGGAGGCCGGTGACGGGGAGGCGGCGGTGCGGCTGGCCCGTGAGCTGCGCCCCGATCTGGTGCTGATGGACATCCAGATGCCCAGGCTGGACGGGGTGTCGGCGACGAGGCAGGTGGTGTCCGAGGGGCTGGCGGATGTGCTGGTGCTGACCACCTTCGATCTGGACAGTTACGTCTTCGGCGCGCTGCGGGCCGGGGCGTCGGGCTTCCTGTTGAAGGACACGGAGGCGCGCGCCCTGCTCGAAGCGGTCCGCACGGTGGCGAGCGGCGAGGGCCTGATCGCCCCGGCGGTGACGCGCCGGCTGATCGCGGAGTTCGCGGGTGCCACCGCCGCGCCGCCGGACACCGCGGACCGGGCGGTGCTGGACTCCCTCACCCGGCGCGAGCGCGAGGTGCTGGGCTGCCTCGGTGAGGGGCTGTCGAACGCGGAGGTCGCGGTGCGGCTTTCGATGGCGGAGGCGACGGTGAAGACGCACGTCAGCAGGGTGCTGGGGAAGCTCGGGCTGCGCAGCCGGGTCCAGGCGGCGGTACTGGCACAGGAGTTGGGCATCTGAGGTTTACTCCGGCCGTACCACGATCTTTGGTCTGGACCTCTTGACGATTGGTCCAGACCTTCTTAATCTCACCGAACACACTGCGGTGAGTACGACATGACAAGGCGTACTCAGGGCGGCGCAGGGTTTGCAGTCGACGGACCATCCCCGTTTGTCCGGACCTCACCCCAGGAGCACCGTTGAGCACTGAGACCCCCCGCCGGACCCGATTCAGACTCGGGGCCGGGAAAGCCACCAGATCAAGAGCCGTCGCGGGCCTCACCGCACTGCTCCTCCCGCTCGCCGCGATGGTCGGCATGGCCTCCCCGGCCGAAGCCGCGACCTCGGCGACCGCCACCTATGTGAAGAAGTCCGACTGGGGCAGCGGCTTCGAGGGCCAGTGGACGGTGAAGAACACCGGCACCACCGCCCTCAGCTCCTGGACCATCGAGTGGGACTTCCCGGCCGGCACCGGTGTCGGTTCCGCCTGGGACGCCACCGTCACCAGCTCCGGAAACCACTGGACCGCCAAGAACCTCGGCTGGAACGGCTCGGTCGCGCCGGGCGCCAGCGTCTCCTTCGGCTTCAACGGCACCGGCTCCGGTTCCGGCGCCGCCACCAACTGCAAGCTGAACGGCGCCTCCTGCGACGGCGGCAGCGTGCCCGGTGACAACGCCCCCTCCGCACCCGGCACCCCCACCGCGAGCGCCATCACCAACACCTCCGCGAAGCTGAGCTGGAGCGCGGCCACCGACGACAAGGGCATCAAGAACTACGACGTCCTGCGGGACGGCGCGGTCGTCGCCACGGTCACCGGCACCACGTACACCAACACCGGTCTCACCGCCGGCACCGACTACTCGTACACCGTGCAGGCCCGCGACACCGCCGACCAGACCGGTCCGGTCAGCGGCGCGGTCAAGGTGCACACCACCGGGGGCGGCGGCACCGACCCGGGCGGGCCCGGCACCGGCGACAAGGTCAACCTCGGTTACTTCACCGACTGGGGTGTCTACGGCCGCAACTACCACGTCAAGAACATGGACACCTCCGGTTCGGCCGCGAAGATCACGCACATCAACTACGCCTTCGGCAACGTCCAGGGCGGCAAGTGCACGATCGGTGACTCCTACGCCGACTACGACATGGCGTACACCGCTGACAAGTCCGTCGACGGCGTGGCCGACACCTGGGACCAGCCCCTGCGCGGCAGCTTCAACCAGCTGCGCAAGCTCAAGGCCAAGTACCCGAACATCAAGGTCCTGTGGTCCTTCGGCGGCTGGACCTGGTCCGGCGGCTTCGGCCAGGCCGCGCAGAACCCGGCCGCGTTCGCCGACTCCTGCTACAAGCTGGTGGAGGACCCCCGCTGGGCCGATGTCTTCGACGGCATCGACATCGACTGGGAGTACCCCAACGCCTGCGGTCTGACCTGTGACACCAGCGGCCCGGCCGCGCTGAAGTCGCTCACCTCCGCGCTGCGCACCAAGTTCGGCAGCAACAATCTGGTGACCGCCGCCATCACGGCGGACGGCTCCGACGGCGGCAAGATCGACGTCGCCGACTACGCGGGCGCCGCACAGTCGCTGAACTGGTACAACGTGATGACCTACGACTTCTTCGGCGCCTGGGACGCGAAGGGCCCGACGGCTCCGCACTCCCCGCTCACCCCGTACACCGGCATCCCGAAGGCCGGGTTCAGCTCCTCCGAGGCCATCGCCAAGCTGAAGGCCCAGGGCGTCCCCGCCTCGAAGCTGCTGCTCGGCATCGGCTTCTACGGCCGGGGCTGGACCGGGGTCACCCAGGACGCGCCCGGCGGCACCGCCACCGGCGCCGCCCCGGGAACGTACGAGGCGGGCATCGAGGACTACAAGGTCCTCAAGAACAGCTGCCCCGCCACCGGCACGATCGCCGGTACCGCCTACGCGCACTGCGGCACCAACTGGTGGAGCTACGACACCCCCGCCACCATCTCGTCCAAGATGACCTGGGCGAAGAACCAGGGCCTGGGAGGCGCGTTCTTCTGGGAGTTCAGCGGGGACACCAGCAACGGTGAACTCGTGAGCGCGATGAACAGCGGCCTCAAGTAGTCACCGCCGCTCAGCAACCCGCGTAACCCCCGAAAAGCACCGGGGAGACAGGTCCGCCCCCTGTCTCCCCGGTTTTCGTATGGGTGGCGCTACGCCACATTCACCCTCTGGCCGGGCGGTGCCGCCTCCAGCCAGGCGAGGAAGCCGGTCAGCGCGTCCTCGCTCATCGCCAGCTCAAGGCGGGTCTCACGGTGGAGACAGCCGAGCACGATGGCGTCGGAGAGGAGCGCGAGCTCCTCCTCGCCCTCCGGCATCCGGCGGGCGACGACCTCGATCGCGGAACGCTCCAGCACCCGGCGCGGACGCGGGGAGTAGCTGAAGACCCGGAACCAGTTCACCTTGTCGCCGCTGTACCGGGCGACGCCGTACACCCAGCCCTTGCCCGACAGATCGGGCTCCACGGGCACATTCCAGCGCAGGCTGCAGTCGAAGGTCCCGCCGGAGCGCTGAATCAGCCGCCGGCGCAGACCGAAGACGAAGAGACCAACCGCGACCAGTGCGACGACCAGCCCGCCCACCCACAGCGCGAGGAACATCTCCACCGACCTCCTCGCGTCATCGAGTAAACGGATACCGCCCGAACTTCACCTGCACCTGCATCGCCTCAGCCGCGACACGGTCTGGAGAGGTCTCCAGCTCGGGCCGCGGCTGAGGGTAAAGCCATTGCGCGGGGCGGCTACGGCGCCGCCACCGCACGCAGTCGCACATCGGCGCGACGCTCGGCGGCGCCGTCCGTGTCCGACTTCGCACGTTCCAGCGCACGCTCCGCGCGCTCGACATCGATCTCGTCCGCCAGCTCGGCGATCTCCGCCAGCAGCGAGAGCTTGTTGTCCGCGAACGAGATGAAACCGCCGTGCACCGCGGCGATGACAGTGGAGCCATCGCTCGTACGGATCGTCACCGGGCCCGATTCCAGCACACCCAGAAGCGGCTGGTGACCGGGCATGACGCCGATGTCGCCGGACGTGGTGCGCGCGACGACCAGGGTGGCCTCGCCGGACCAGACACTACGGTCCGCCGCGACCAGCTCGACGTGCAGCTCAGCAGCCAAGGGTGGCTCCTCGGGTCACCACCCGGCGGTCATGCCGGGTGTTGGGTCAATTCTACGGGGCGTGGTGAGGGGGACGGGACGCACCCCGTCCCCCTCGGTGAGCCGGAGGCTCAGGAGACGCCGAGCTCCTTGGCGTTGGCCTTGAGGTCCTCAATGCCACCGCACATGAAGAACGCCTGCTCGGGGAAGTGGTCGTACTCACCGTCGGCGATCGAGTTGAACGCGGCGATCGACTCGTCGAGCGGAACGTCCGAACCGTCCACGCCGGTGAACTGCTTGGCGACGTGGGTGTTCTGCGACAGGAAGCGCTCGATGCGACGGGCGCGGAAGACGGTGAGCTTGTCCTCCTCGCCGAGCTCGTCCATTCCGAGAATGGCGATGATGTCCTGGAGGTCCTTGTACTTCTGAAGGATTCCCTTGACCCGCATGGCGGTGTCGTAGTGGTCCTTCGCGATGTAACGCGGGTCCAGGATCCGGGACGTGGAGTCCAGCGGGTCCACGGCCGGGTAGATGCCCTTCTCGGAGATCGGACGGGAGAGAACCGTCGTCGCGTCGAGGTGGGCGAAGGTGGTGGCCGGAGCCGGGTCGGTCAGGTCGTCCGCGGGGACGTAGATCGCCTGCATCGAGGTGATCGAGTGACCACGGGTCGACGTGATGCGCTCCTGGAGGAGACCCATCTCGTCGGCCAGGTTCGGCTGGTAACCCACCGCGGACGGCATACGGCCGAGCAGGGTGGACACCTCGGAGCCGGCCTGGGTGTACCGGAAGATGTTGTCGATGAAGAAGAGCACGTCCTGCTTCATCACATCGCGGAAGTACTCCGCCATGGTCAGACCGGCCAGCGCGACCCGCAGACGGGTGCCCGGCGGCTCGTCCATCTGACCGAAGACAAGCGCCGTCTTGTCGATGACGCCGGACTCGGCCATCTCCTCGATGAGGTCGTTGCCCTCACGGGTACGCTCACCGACGCCCGCGAACACCGACACACCGTCGTGGTTGTTGGCGACGCGGTAGATCATTTCCTGGATCAGCACGGTCTTGCCGACACCGGCACCACCGAACAGACCGATCTTTCCACCCTTGACGTACGGGGTGAGAAGGTCGATGACCTTGACGCCGGTCTCGAACATCTCGGTCTTCGACTCAAGCTGGTCGAAGGCCGGGGCCTTGCGGTGGATGGGCCAGCGCTCGGTGACCTCGGCCTCGGCCTCGGGCTTGTTCAGGATCTCACCAAGGGTGTTGAACACCTTGCCCTTGGTCATCTCGCCGACCGGCACCGTGATGCCGGTGCCCGTGTCGGTCACCGGGGCCTGGCGGACCAGACCGTCGGTGGGCTGCATCGAGATGGCACGGATCACGCCGTCGCCGAGGTGCTGGGCGACCTCAAGCGTCAGGACCTTGATCTTGCCGTCCTCGGCCGGGTCGGCCACCTCGACGGTCAGCGCGTTGTAGATCTCCGGCATCGCGTCGACGGGGAACTCCACGTCGACGACCGGGCCGATGACCCGGGCGACGCGGCCCGTGGCAACGGCCGTCTCAACTGTGGTCGTCATTACTTGTCACTCCCCGCGGTCGCGTCGGCCAGCGCACTGGCACCACCGACGATCTCGCTGATTTCCTGGGTGATTTCGGCCTGGCGGGCCGCGTTGGCAAGCCGGGAGAGGCTCTTGACGAGCTCCCCGGCGTTGTCGGTGGCCGACTTCATCGCGCGGCGGCGGGCAGCGTGCTCGGAAGCAGCGGCCTGCAGCAGCGCGTTGTAGATCCGACTCTCGACGTACCGCGGAAGCAGGGCGTCCAGGACGTCCTCCGCCGACGGCTCGAAGTCGAACAGCGGCAGGATCTCTCCCTTGCCGTCCTCGTCCTTCGTGAGGTCGAGACTGAGCGGCAGCATCCGGTTGTCCACCGGGTTCTGCGTCATCATCGAGACGAACTCGGTGAAGACGATGTGCAGCTCGTCCACGCCGCCCTCGGCGGTCTCCTTGCTGACCGCCTCGATCATCGGGGCGGCCGCCCGCTTCGCATCCGCGTACGTCGGGCTGTCGGTGAAGCCGGTCCACGACTCCGCGACCTTGCGCTCGCGGAAGTTGTAGTAGGCGACACCCTTGCGGCCGATCACATACGTGTCGACCTCCTTGCCCTCACCGCGCAGCCGCTCGGTCAGCTGCTCCGCGGCCTTGATGGCGTTGGAGGAGTAACCGCCGGCCAGACCGCGGTCGCTCGTGACGAGCAGGATCGCGGCCCGTGCCGGGGACTCGGCCTCGGTGGTCAGCGGGTGCTTGGTGGTGGAGCCGGTCGCCACCGCGGTGACCGCACGATTCAGCTCGGTGGCATACGGCATCGAGGCCGCCACCTTGCGCTGCGCCTTGACGATGCGCGAGGCGGCGATCATCTCCATCGCCTTGGTGATCTTCTTCGTGGCGGTGACGGAGCGGATGCGGCGCTTGTAAACGCGAAGCTGAGCGCCCATCTATCAGCCCTCGCCCAGAAGCTTGCCGTCCGAGGTCTCGAACTGCTGCTTGAACGCGGCGACCGCGTCGGCGATCGACTGCAGCGTGTCGTCGGACATCTTGCCGCCCTCGACGATGCTGGTCAGGAGCTCCTTGCGCTCGCGGCGCAGGTACTCCAGCAGCTCGCTCTCGAAGCGGCGGATGTCCTCGACCGGGACGTCGTCCATCTTGCCCGTGGTACCGGCCCAGACCGAGACGACCTGCTCCTCGACCGGGATCGGTGCGTACTGCGGCTGCTTCAGCAGCTCGACCATGCGCTTACCGCGCTCCAGCGAGGCCTTCGAGGCCGCGTCCAGGTCGGAACCGAAGGCGGCGAACGCCTCCAGCTCACGGTACTGGGCGAGGTCCACGCGGAGCCGGCCGGAAACCTGCTTCATGGCCTTGTGCTGGGCGGAACCACCGACGCGCGAGACCGAGATACCGACGTTCAGAGCCGGACGCTGGCCGGCGTTGAACAGGTCGGACTCCAGGAAGCACTGGCCGTCGGTGATGGAGATGACGTTGGTCGGAATGAACGCCGACACGTCGTTCGCCTTGGTCTCGACGATCGGGAGGCCCGTCATCGAACCGGCACCCATCTCGTCGGAGAGCTTGGCGCAGCGCTCCAGCAGACGCGAGTGGAGGTAGAAGACGTCGCCCGGGTAGGCCTCGCGGCCCGGCGGACGGCGCAGCAGAAGCGATACGGCGCGGTACGCGTCGGCCTGCTTCGAAAGGTCGTCGAAGATGATGAGGACGTGCTTGCCCGCGTACATCCAGTGCTGGCCGATGGCCGAACCGGTGTACGGCGCCAGGTACTTGAAGCCGGCCGGGTCGGACGCCGGGGCGGCGACGATGGTCGTGTACTCCAGCGCGCCGGCCTCTTCGAGGGCACCGCGCACGGAGGCGATGGTGGAGCCCTTCTGACCGATGGCGACGTAGATGCAGCGCACCTGCTTGTTCACGTCGCCCGAGCGCCAGTTGTCACGCTGGTTGATGATCGTGTCGACGGCCAGCGCGGTCTTACCCGTCTGACGGTCGCCGATGATCAGCTGACGCTGGCCGCGGCCGATCGGCACCATGGCGTCGACGGCCTTGTAGCCGGTCTGCATCGGCTCGTGCACCGACTTACGGACCATGACGCCAGGGGCCTGCAGCTCAAGCGCGCGCCGACCGTCGGTCGCGATCTCGCCGAGTCCGTCGATCGGGTTGCCGAGCGGGTCGACGACGCGGCCGAGGTAGCCCTCGCCGACGCCGACGGAGAGCACCTCACCGGTGCGCTGCACCGGCTGGCCCTCCTCGATCCCGCTGAACTCGCCGAGGACGATCGCACCGATCTCGCGCTCCTCAAGGTTGAGGGCGAGACCGAGGGTGCCGTCCTCGAACTTCAGCAGCTCGTTCGCCATGGCGGAGGGCAGGCCCTCCACCTTCGCGATGCCGTCGCCGGCAACGCTGACCGTACCGACCTCCTCGCGCGAGGCCGCGTCCGGCTTGTACGACTGGACAAAGTTCTCCAGCGCATCCCGGATCTCCTCCGGCCGGATCGTGAGCTCCGCCATCTGGGTTCCCTGCTCTCCTTGTTGGGCCCGAAGTTTCTTAAGGGGGTCTGGGGGCCGACCCCCAGGAATCTTCTGCAATTTCTGCACGGCCCAACCGGGCCGCTGGTCTTGCTCTGTCTCTGTTACTGCGCCGGGCTGGGTCAGCCGGCCATCCGCCGCGTCGCCTCGTCGAGACGCTCGGCGATGGTGCCGTTGAGGACCTCGTCACCGACCCGCACCGTGACTCCGCCGAGGACCTCGGGGTCCACGTCGAGGTTCAGGTGCATCGACCGGCCGTAGATCTTCGCCAGGGCGGCGCCGAGGCGCTGCTTCTGCCGATCGCTCAGCGGCACCGCCGAGGTGACGATCGCGACCATGCGGTCACGGCGCTCCGCGGCGAGCTTGGAGAGGGAGTCGAGTCCCTCTTCCAGGCTACGTCCCCGAGGCTGGGTGACAAGCCGCACGATGATGCGCTCGGTCGTGGGCCGCGCCTTTCCGCCGAGCAGGCTGCGCAGCAGCTCGCCCTTGGCGGCGGTGGTCGCGGTCCGGCTGGTGAGCGCGGCGCGCAGCGCCGGGTCGGAGGCGACGATCCGGCCGAACCGGAACAGCTCGTCCTCGACGTCGTCGAGGTCTCCGCCCCGCTGGGCGGCGGTGAGGTCTGCGGTGTTCGCCAGTTCCTCGACCGCGTCGACCAGGTCGCGGGACTGCGACCAGCGCGAGCGGACCATGCCGGAGACCAGATCGACGGCTTCGCCGCCCACCTGGCCGCGCAGCAGTCGCCCGGCCAGCTCGGCCCGTGCCTCGCCGGCCTGGGCCGGGTCGGTCAGGACCCGGCGCAGCGACACCTCGCGGTGCAGCAGCGCCGTGACGCCGGCCAGGTCCTCGGCGAGCTTCGCCGCGTCGACCGACGTGCTGTCGGTCAGTGCGTCGAGGCGCTCACGCGCGGCGGCCAGTGCTTCGCGGCTCGCGCCGTTCATCGGACGGCCTCTGCCTTCGCTTCGAGCTCGTCCAGGAAACGGTCGACGGTGCCGCTCTGCCGGGCGTGGTCCTCAAGGGACTCGCCGACGAGCTTGCCGGCCAGGTCGGTGGCGAGCTTGCCCACGTCCTGACGCAGCGCGGACGCCGCCGCCTTGCGGTCGGCCTCGATCTGGGCGTGGCCGGCAGCGACGATCTCCTCGCGCTGGCGCTGGCCTTCCGCCCGCATCTCCTGCAGGATCACGGAACCCTGCTCCTGCGCCTCCTGGCGCATACGAGCGGCTTCGTGACGGGCCTCGGCGAGCTGAGCCTTGTACTGCTCAAGCACGCTCTGGGCCTCGGTCTGCGCCGCATCGGCCTTCTCGATACCGCCTTCGATGGCCTCGCGACGCTCTTCCAGAACCTTGTTGATGTTCGGGAGGAGCTTCTTGGCGAGGAAGCCGAAGACGATGACAAAGGCGATGAGGCCGATGATGATCTCAGGGATCGCCGGGAGCAGAGGGTTCTGGATCTCTTCCTCGGCCGCCAGGTGTAGGGCGTTCACATCAATGCCTTTCGTCGCATCGGGCAGTTGTAAAGCCGCGACTAGAACGGGTAGACGAAGGGCATGACGAGACCGATCAGGGCGAGCGCCTCACAGAGGACGAAGCCGAGGATCTGGTTCGAACGGATCAGGCCGGCGGCCTCGGGCTGGCGGGCCAGCGCCTGGGTGCCGTTACCGAAGATGATGCCGACGCCGACGCCGGGGCCGATGGCCGCCAGGCCGTAACCGATGGAGCCGAGGTTGCCCGAGATCTTGACTTCGGCGAGGGTCTGGAGAGCGGACATGCCGTTTCTTCTTTCTCTTTCAGAACCGGTGGGGGTTGGCCACCGGACGACAATCGGGGTGGAGCTGGGCTGGTCAGTGGTGCTCGGCGAGAGCGCCCTCGATGTAGTTGCACGCAAGGAGGACGAACACGTAGGCCTGCAGCGCCTGGATGAACAGTTCGAAGGCGGTCATCAGGATGACCATCACGAACGAGACACCGGCGTACGCGATGCCGATGCCGTTCAGCAGGTACCAGCTGGCGATGGTGAAGATCAGCAGCAGCACGTGGCCGGCGAACATGTTGGCGAAGAGTCGCACGGCGTGCGTGAACGGCCGGATCAGCAGGTTCGACATGATCTCGATGAGCATGACGAACGGGAGAGCCGGGCCGAGCGTCTTGTCGTAGCCCGAGAAGTTCTTCCAGGCGCCGACGAAACCGTGGCGCTTGAAGGTCAGGCTGACCCAGAGGACGTACACGATCGCGGCCAGCGCCACCGGGAAGCCGATGACCGAGACCACCGGGAACTGGGCGAGCGGAATGATCGCCCAGAGGTTCATGACCCAGATGAAGAAGAACAACGAGACCATGAGCGGGACGTACTTCTTGCCCTCGCGCTTGCCGAGCGTCTCGTACACCACGCCGGTACGGATGAAGTCGTAACCCATCTCCGCGACCGACTGCAGCTTCCCGGGAACCACCTTCGGCTTGTTGAAAGCCGCCCAGAAGAAGCCGACGACTACAACGGTGCTCAGGACCGCCAGCAGCATCGGCTTGTTGATCTCGACGCCTCCGACGGTGAACATCGGCTCGAAAACAAAGGAGTGCAGGCCAGGAGCCGGGAAGCCGCACCCATTGAAGATGTGGCAGTCGGTCTCGAAGGCGAGCACCTGTGTCGGGTCAGCACTCACCGCGGGCTCCTTCAGCGTGGCGCATAGGTACGGCAACCTCGTTGTGTCGGCGCGGCGCGCAGCCGCGGTTCGGCACTGGACTGGTGTTACGGATGTGTGAGCGGCAGTCAGGCATTGAGCCTCGCGATGGTGCAGGCGTCAGCTCGTATGCCCGCGCCCGCAGTGCCGCAGTTGGAACCGGACGATAGCAGGGTCCTGGACCCGCGCTTATTCCGCCCCTACCCATCACGTCGAAGAGCCCGTCTTTTCGGACTTGTCGTCCTTACTGGACTCGGGTTCGACGTAGAGGATCTTGGCCTTCATGTGCCCTCGGGCCTGCGCCGCGACCCAGACGATGGTCGCGACGACCAGCGAGATCGCGAAGGCCCTGGGGTTGAACAGCGTCGTGTTCTTGAACACGGCGAGGAAGATGAAGAGCAACAACAGCTGTGCCGTGTACAGCATCAGCCCCATGGACTGGAACAGATGCGGGAAGGATCGCGCCGTCCGCAGCAGGACGCCGAGCCCGATCCCCATGAAGAGGATCACCAGCACCGTACCGATGACCGATCCCAGAGCCCCCTTGCCGCCGGCGACGCCACCACTGATCGCGGCGGCGACTGCGCCGGCGACAGCGGTGGGTACGGCGGCTTGAAGGACGGTCCGGACATCGTTGGACGGCATGGCGGCAGCTCCGCTTGCTGGGGGTCGGCAGTGTGTCGTCATGGACGAGCGTAGGCCCGGTCCGAGTCGATGCCTCGGGGCCAAGGGACCGCGCTACTCAGGTCCTTCGGCTCTGTCACCGGGTTCGTGAACGGTATCACAAACTATTTGATGAGGTCTTTACCAAGAAAGTGTGGTTGCTGTCACACGTGAGAGTTACTTGACACGCGTGAGCGAGACAACTCGGCACCTTGTCTGGTAATGACCCGCGATGACCGAATTATCGGCGCGTGGAATCCGCCTTGCGCCGGTCCGCGAAGCGCGAACGGGGGCCAATCGCGGTCGCTCCGTTGACGCCCGAGACTCCCGCCGCGATCGGGGCCCGCGCGGCGGCCTCCTGTCGCTCCGGCTCCATCTCTGCATCCAGCGGCCCCTGTTGGCTCTCCGTCCCGCCCTCCGACGCTTCCGGCTCCTCGGCCGGGCGGCGCCGGCGACGGTAGCGCGGCGGCACGATGCGCTGCGCCCACAGCGGGGCACGCGGGGTGAAGCGCGGCATCAGCAGCAGGATCAGGCCGAGCGCGCTCAGGCCCACGATCACCAGGACGATCCACATGGACGCCGAGTGCACGGAGTAGCCGACCGCGCCGAACGCGATCAGGGCCGACCAGAAGTACATGATCAGCACGGAGCGGCTGTGCGAGTGCCCGATCTCCAGCAGCCGGTGGTGCAGGTGCCCCCGGTCGGCGGCGAACGGCGACTGGCCGTTCCAGGTACGCCGCACGATCGCCAGCACCAGGTCGGCCGCCGGGATCGCGATGATGGTGAGCGGCAGCAGCAGCGGGATGAAGACCGGCAGCATCGCGTGGGTCGCCTGCCGCTCGCTGCCCTCGAAGATCTTCATGGTGTCCGGGTCGACCTGACCGGTCACCGAGATCGCGCCGGCGGCCAGTACCAGGCCGATCAGCATCGAGCCGGAGTCCCCCATGAAGATCCGGGCCGGATGCATGTTGTGCGGCAGGAAGCCGAGGCACATGCCCATCAGGATCGCCGTGAAGAGCGTCGCCGGAGCGGCCGCCTCGATCATGTGTCCGTACCAGAGCCGGTACGTGTAGAGGAAGAACGCGGCCGACGCGATGAGGACCATGCCGGCCGCCAGTCCGTCGAGCCCGTCGACGAAGTTCACCGCGTTGATCGTGATGACGACCAGCGCGACCGTGAGCAGCGTGCCCTGCCACTGGGTGAGGGCGACGGTGCCGACGCCGGGGATCGGCAGCCACAGGATCGTCAGACCCTGGAGGACCATGACCGCCGCGGCGATCATCTGGCCGCCCAGCTTGATCAGGGCGTCGATCTCGAACTTGTCGTCCAGGACGCCGATCAGCCAGATCAGGGCCGCCCCGGAGAGCAGCGCGCGGGGTTCGCTGGAGAGGTCGAAGACGCTGTCGAGGTTGGCCAGGTGATCGGCGACGATCAGCCCGGCGCACAGCCCGCCGAACATCGCGATCCCACCGAGTCTCGGTGTCGGTTCACGGTGGACGTCGCGCGCCCGGATCGCGGGCATCGCCCCGATCGCGATGGCGAACTTACGCACCGGGCCGGTGAGCAGGTAGGTCACCGCTGCCGTGACACAGAGCGTCAGCAGGTAATCACGCACGGGCTGCCCCACAACTATCGCCGGCTATCTCAGCCCACACCTTAACTAGGTCGGCCTCATGGTTGAGGACACGGAGCTGTCCGTGATGGTTGCACGAGCCAGCCCCATTCAGGACATAGGACCCATGTCACACCGGGTACGGCGGAAATTTCGCCGCCAGTTCCCGGACCTCCCCCAGAACGTCGCCCTCCTCGCGTACCGCCGCGCCGAGCAGCGCCGCGAGCCGGGCCATGGCGGCCTCGTCCATGCCCTGGGTGGTGACGGCCGCGGTGCCGAGCCTGATGCCGCGGGCATCTCCGTACGGAAGCGCGCAGGTGTCCAGCACCAGGCCCGCGGCGGCCAGCCGGGTGCGGGCGGTCCCGCCGTCCACGCCGAGCGGGGCCGGGTCCGCGACGATCAGGTGGGTGTCCGTACCGCCGGTGGTGACGTCGAAGCCCTCCGCCGCCAGCCCGGCGGCGAGGACCCGGGCGTGGGAGACCACACGATGGGCGTACGCGGCGAAGGCCGGTGTCCCCGCTTCGTGGAAGGCGACGGCCTTCGCGGCCACCGTGTGCATCTGGGCGCCGCCCTGGGTGAAGGGGAAGACCGCCCGGTCGATCCGCTCGGCCAGCTCCGCGCCGCACAGGATCATGCCGCCGCGCGGCCCGCGCAGCACCTTGTGCGTGGTGGCGCAGACGACGTCCGCGTACGGGACGGGGCTGGGCGCCGCTCCCCCGGCGATCAGTCCCATCGGGTGCGCGGCGTCGGCGATGAGGTAGGCGCCCACCTCGTCGGCGATCTCGCGGAACCTCTCGTGGTCCGGGTGGCGGGGGTAGGAGATGGAGCCGCTGACGATCGCCTTGGGGCGGTGGGTGCGGGCCAGGGTGCGGACCTGCTCGTAGTCGATCAGGCCGCTGCCGGCGTCCACCCCGTAGCCGATGAACTCGAACCAGCGGCCGGAGAAGTTGGCCGGTGAGCCGTGGGTGAGGTGCCCGCCGTACGGGAGTCCCATGGCGAGCACCGTGTCGCCGGGCCGCAGCAGCGCCGCGTACGCGGCGAGGACGGCGGAGGAGCCGGAATGCGGCTGGACGTTGGCGTGCTCGGCGCCGAAGAGGGAGGTGGCGCGGCGGACGGCGATGCGTTCGGCGGCGTCCGCCTGTTCGCAGCCGCCGTGGTGGCGCCTGCCCGGGTAGCCCTCGGCGTACTTGTTGGCGAGCGGCGAGCCCAGGGCGGCCAGTACCGCGGGCGAGGTGAAGTTCTCCGCGGCGGTCAGCTGGAGGGTGCCGGACTGCCGGCCCAGCTCCGCCAGCAGCACGTCCGCGATCTCGGGGTCCTCCCGGAGCAGGGCGCCGAAGTCCTGCGGCAGGGTGGCCGGTGGTGCGGCGGAAGCGGTGACCGACATCGGGGGCTCCGGGCCTGGGAGGAGTGCGCTGACGTCAGAAGCCGTTGTCCGACCCCCGCTGGATCACAGCTTCTCGGCTCCAATGTAGGCCCGGGACGGGCCTGCTGCCCGCTGTCACGCCCCTCGGTACGCCCGTCCGGAGGGCCGCCGGACCCCGCGCCGGTCAGCGCGGAGTCGGTACGCCGGTCAGCGCGGTGACGACCGGCTCCAGGGCCTGGTTGATCTCGTCACCGATGGACCGGAAGAAGGTGATCGGGGCGCCGTAGGGGTCGTACACCTCGTCGGCCTCCGCGGTCGGGGCCAGCAGCCAGCCGCGCAGCGCGGCGGCGGCGCGCACCAGCGCGCGGGCGCGCTCGACGACGCCCTCGGCCTTGGCGTCGGGCAGCGTCGCGTGGTCTATCGCCCGGACCAGCCGGGTGAACTCCTTGAGGGTGAAGGTCCGCAGACCGGCCGAGTGCCCCATCGAGATGACCTGGGCCCGGTGGTCGCGGGTGGCGGTGAGCACCAGGTCCGCACGGATCACGTGCTCGTCCAGCAGCTCACGGCCGACGAAGCCGGTGGCGTCGGCGCCGAAGTCCGCGAGGACCACCTCGGCGTTGGCCTCCATCGGGGCACCCTCGTGCCCCCAGGTGCCGGCACTCTCCACGATCAGGCCGCCCTGGAGCGGGTCACCGAGCCGGTCCACGAGGGCATGGCGGGTCAGCCGCTCGGTGATCGGTGAGCGGCAGACGTTGCCGGTGCTGACGTGGAGGATGCGGAAAGTGTCGGTCCGGCCCGCTATGCCACGCCCCTCAGGGGCGGTCAATTGGCCACCTCAAGGTCGGGTACCACCTTGCGCAGCTCCTCCGCGGAGAGCGCGCCGGCGCGCAGCAGGACCGGCACCTTGCCGGTGACGTCGACGATCGAGGACGGGACGATGCCCGGCGTCGGACCGCCGTCGAGGTAGACGGAGACGGAGTCGCCGAGCATCTCCTGGGCGGCGTCGCAGTCCTCGGGCGAGGGGTGTCCGGTGAGGTTGGCGCTGGAGACGGCCATCGGGCCGACCTCGGTGAGCAGCTCGATGGCGACCGGGTGCAGCGGCATCCGGATGGCGACGGTGCCGCGGGTCTCCCCGAGGTCCCACTGGAGGGACGGCTGGTGCTTGGCGACGAGTGTGAGGGCGCCGGGCCAGAACGCGTCGACGAGCTCCCAGGCCTGCTCGGAGAAGTCGGTGACCAGACCGTGCAGGGTGTTCGGGGAGCCGATCAGGACGGGGGACGGCATGTTGCGGCCGCGGCCCTTGGCCTCCAGCAGGTCCCCGACGGCCTCGGCGCCGAAGGCGTCGGCACCGATCCCGTACACCGTATCGGTGGGCAGCACGACCAGTTCGCCGCGGCGGACGGCGGACGCGGCCTCACGCAGACCCGTCGTACGGTCGGTCGCGTCGTTGCAGTCGTATCGCCGTGCCATCAGCCGGCCTCCTCAAGCATGTACGGGTAGGGCTGGTACGGGTCGTGCGGGTGGTGTCCGCCGGTCACGGCATGGCCTTGCGGGCCGTGGCGAAACGCGGGCGGTTGTTCAGGTCGGGGTGATCGGCCGCGTCGGCCCAGCCCCGTTCCTCTGTGAAGATCCACGGCACCTGGCCGCCCTGGGTGTCGGCGTGCTCGATGACGACGAGGCCGCCGGGGCGCAGCAGCCGGTGGGCGGTGCGCTCGATGCCCCGGATGGTGTCGAGGCCGTCCTCGCCGGAGAAGAGCGCCATCTGGGGGTCGTGGTCGCGGGCCTCGGGGGCCACGTACTCCCATTCGGTGAGCGGGATGTACGGCGGGTTGGAGATGACCAGGTCGACCTGTCCGTCGAGCTCGGGAAGGGCCGTCAGAGCGTCTCCGCGGTGCACGGTGACCCTGGAGTCCTCGGCGTTCTTCCTGGTCCATTTGAGGGCGTCCTCGGACAGCTCCACGGCGTGCACGCGCGAGCGCGGCACCTCCTGGGCCATGGCGAGGGCGATGGCGCCGGAGCCGGTGCACAGGTCGACGATCAGCGGCTCGACGACGTCCATCGCGCGGACGGCGTCTATCGCCCAGCCGACGACCGATTCGGTCTCCGGGCGGGGCACGAAGACGCCCGGCCCCACCTGGAGCTCCAGATAGCGGAAGAAGGCACGTCCGGTGATGTGCTGGAGCGGTTCGCGGGCCTCGCGCCGGGCGATGGTCTCCCAGTAGCGGGCGTCGAAGTCGGCGTCCGGCACGTTGTGCAGCTCGCCCCGCTTGACGCCGTGCACGAACGCGGCGAGTTCCTCCGCGTCGAATCTCGGCGAAGGCACACCGGCGTCGGCCAGCCGCTGGGTGGCCTGGGCCACCTCGGCGAGCAGCAGGTTCATCGCGGTTCTCCGTACAGGTTCACGAGCGGTGCGGGGTGGTGGAGCTTACGCGGCGGCGAGCTTCGCGGCGGAGTCGGCGTCGACGCATGCCTGGATCACGGCGTTCAGGTCACCGTCGAGCACCTGGTCCAAGTTGTACGCCTTGAAGCCGACGCGGTGGTCCGAGATGCGGTTTTCCGGGAAGTTGTAGGTACGGATCTTCTCGGAACGGTCGACCGTGCGCACCTGGCTGCGCCGTACGTCGGACGCTTCCTGCTCCGCGGCCTCCTGGGCGGCGGCCAGCAGCCGCGAGCGCAGGATGCGCATGGCCTGCTCCTTGTTCTGGAGCTGGCTCTTCTCGTTCTGGCAGGAGGCGACGACACCGGTGGGCAGGTGCGTGATGCGGACGGCGGAGTCCGTCGTGTTGACGGACTGGCCGCCGGGGCCCGAGGAGCGGTAGACGTCGATCCGCAGGTCGTTGGCGTGGATCTCGACGTCGACCTCCTCGGCCTCCGGCGTGACCAGCACACCGGCGGCGGAGGTGTGGATGCGGCCCTGGGACTCGGTGGAGGGCACGCGCTGCACGCGGTGCACGCCGCCCTCGTACTTCATCCGGGCCCAGACGCCCTGGCCGGGTTCGGTGGCCCCGTTGCCGCCCTTGGTCTTCACGGCGACCTGGACGTCCTTGTAGCCGCCGAGCTCGGACTCGGTGGAGTCGATGATCTCGGTCTTCCAGCCGACGCGCTCGGCGTAGCGCAGGTACATGCGCAGCAGATCGCCGGCGAACAGGGCGGACTCGTCGCCGCCCGCGCCCGCCTTGATCTCCAGGAGCACGTCCTTGTCGTCGCTGGGGTCACGGGGTACGAGCAGGAGGCGGAGCTTCTCGGTGAGCTCCTCGCGCTCCTTCTCCAGGTCCTTGACCTCGGCCGCGAAGTCGGGGTCGTCGGCGGCGAACTCGCGGGCCGTCTCGATGTCCTCGCCGGTCTGCTTCCAGGAGCGGTACGTGGCGACGATCGGGGTCAGCTCGGCGTAGCGCTTGTTGAGCTTGCGCGCGTTGGCCTGGTCGGCGTGGACCGCCGGGTCCGCGAGCTTCTTCTCAAGATCGGACTGTTCGCCGATCAGTTCCTCGACCGCCTCGAACATCTTCGGGCTCCTGGTTTCTTCGCTCTTCTTCGCTGGACGTGGCTGCCTGGCGGGATACGGGGTCGCCGTGTCCCGGCCGGAAAAAACGCCGGTCTCGGCGCCCCCGGGAAGAGGGCGCCGAGAACCGGCGCAGTTGGCTCGCTACTTGCTGGCGGAGCCGGCAGCCTTGCCGAAGCGGGCCTCGAAGCGGGCCACACGGCCACCGGTGTCGAGGATCTTCTGCTTGCCCGTGTAGAACGGGTGGCACTCGGAGCAGACGTCCGCACGGATGGCGCCGCTGTCCAGGGTGGACCGGGTGGTGAACGAGGCGCCACAGGTGCAGCTGACCTGGGTCTCGAAGTACTGGGGGTGGATCTCGCGCTTCAAGGGTGTCTCCTAGTTTCGGGAGGGCGCCGGGTCGTACGCGCGGATTGCGTGTCCGTGAACCGGGGCCGACGGACCAGTCTGCCAGGACCGGCCGTATCTCCCAAACCGGGGTAGCCGCGGAACTATTCCCGGGTGCTCCGGGTCACCCGACGATGTCGCCCGCGTCGCCCTTGTCGCCCGCCGACTTCGCGGTGGCGGACGCGGGGATCGGCAGGTCGTGCCGGAGCGCCGTCCACACCTGCTTTCCGGCCTTCTCCTGCGGTATGACGCGGTTCGGGTCGGCCGGGTCGTACTCGACCGGCATCGTCACCATGTGGACGTCATTCGCGCCGAGGCCCTTGAGCCCGTTGGCGAAGCCCGCGAGCTTCTTGACCGAGCCGAGGTCCGAGTCGGTCGTGATGGCCTTGGTCGCCGTGTCCGCGAGGCCGTACATCTTGGTGCCGTTGAGGACGCCGACGCTCTTCGCCTGCGCCATCAGCGCCTTGATGAACGCCTGCTGGAGCTGAATGCGGCCGAGATCGCTGCCGTCGCCGACGCTGTGCCGGGTACGGACCAGGCCGAGCGACTCCTCGCCGTCGAGGGTGTGGGTGCCCGGCTCCAGGTTCAGGTGGCTCTTGGGGTCGTTGATCGCCTTCTTGGTGGTGATCTCGACCCCGCCGAGCTTGTCGATCAGCTTCTTGAAGCCGGTGAAGTCGACTTCGAGGTAGTGGTCCATCCGGATCCCGGACATCGACTCGACGGTCTTGACCGCGCAGGCCGGTCCGCCGACCTCGTACGCCGTGTTGAACATCGCGCGCTGCTCCCCCGGGACGTCCGCGCCGCTCTCGTCGCTCTTGCACCCGGGCCGGGTGACGAGGGTGTCGCGGGGGATGGAGACGACACTCGCGCTCTTGTGGCCCTTGTTGACGTGGACGACCATCGCGGTGTCGGAGCGGGCGCCGCCCTGGTCGGCGCCGTACTGCTTGTTCGCGCCGGAGCGGGAGTCGGAGCCCAGGACGAGGATGTCCTCCGAGCCGTTGTCGACGTTCTGCGGGCGGTTCTTGCCGAGGGCGTTGTTGATGTCGACGGCCTTGAGGTTGCCGTCGAGCTGGAAGTAGGCGTAACCGAGTCCGCCACCGCCCACGACGACCAGGCCGGCCAGACTCCAGGCGGCTATGACGGTCGCCCTGCGGCGGCGGGACGGCTTCCTCCGGCGTTTGCCGGTAGCCCGTATTCGGCCTGTGCTCCCGCTCTGCTCGGTCATCCGTCTCCTCGATCCCTCGGCTGCTCCCGGCTACCCCCTGCTGCGGTGTGCGGGTCCTGTCGCCGCGTCGTCCCTGTCGGGTACGACGTCACGGCGACAAGAAGGGTTGCACAGGGCAGCGGGGTCGCCGGGCGTGCGCACCACGGTCACGCGGAGGCCGGAGACCACCCGTGATCCGGCGCTCACCTGCGGTTTCTTGCCCGGTACAGGCAACGCGTGGAGCGTGCGGGGGCCGCCGCCCGTGTGGCGAAGGTCTCGGACCGGTCACGGCGTACGAGACAGGGCCGCCCCCGGCACCGAAGTGACGGGGGCGGCCCTGAGTACGGCACCGGGCTCAGGGCCTGTCCGGCGGATCATGGCCGGGGGCGCGGCGTCTGGCACGGCACCTCGCCGCGTTGCCGAAACGCCCCAATAGCTCCGCTATCGAGACGCTCCGGCGCCTTGCGATGCACCGCACCAGACACCGCGCCCTATCCGCCCCTGATCCGCCGGACAGGCCCTAGTCGTTGTTACCCGGGGCCGGTGTCGTCTTCTGGATCTGGAGCAGGAACTCCGCGTTGGACTGGGTCTTCTTCATCCGGTCCAGGAGGAGCTCGATCGCCTGCTGCTGGTCCAGCGCGTGGAGCACCCGGCGCAGCTTCCAGGTAATCGCCAACTCGTCGGTGCCGAGCAGGATTTCTTCCTTACGGGTGCTGGACGCGTCGACGTCCACCGCCGGGAAGATGCGCTTGTCGGAGAGCTTGCGGTCGAGCTTGAGCTCCATGTTGCCGGTGCCCTTGAACTCCTCGAAGATCACCTCGTCCATGCGCGAGCCGGTCTCGACGAGCGCGGTGGCCAGGATGGTCAGCGAGCCGCCGTCCTCGATGTTGCGCGCGGCACCGAAGAAGCGCTTCGGCGGGTACAGCGCGGTCGAGTCGACACCACCGGACAGGATGCGGCCGGAGGCCGGGGCGGCGAGGTTGTACGCGCGGCCCAGACGGGTGATCGAGTCCAGCAGGACGACCACGTCGTGACCCAGCTCGACGAGACGCTTGGCGCGCTCGATGGCCAGCTCGGCGACGGTGGTGTGGTCCTCGGCGGGACGGTCGAAGGTCGAGGAGATGACCTCGCCCTTGACCGACCGCTGCATGTCGGTGACTTCCTCCGGACGCTCGTCGACCAGGACGACCATCAGGTGGCACTCGGGGCTGTTGACCGTGATCGCGTTGGCGATCGCCTGGAGGATCATGGTCTTACCGGTCTTCGGCGGGGCCACGATCAGGCCTCGCTGGCCCTTGCCGATGGGGGCGACCAGGTCGATGATCCGCGTCGTCAGGACGTTGGAGTCGGTCTCCAGGCGGAGCCGGTCCTGCGGGTAGAGCGGCGTCAGCTTCTGAAACTCCGGGCGGCCACGGCCGGTTTCGGGCGCCATGCCGTTGACCGTGTCGAGGCGGACCAGCGCGTTGAACTTCTCGCGGCGCTCGCCGTCCTTGGGCTGGCGCACCGCACCGGTGACGTGGTCACCCTTGCGCAGGCCGTTCTTGCGGACCTGGGCGAGCGACACGTACACGTCGTTCGGGCCCGGCAGGTAGCCGGAGGTCCGGATGAACGCGTAGTTGTCGAGGATGTCCAGGATGCCCGCGACGGGGATCAGGACGTCGTCGTCGGTGACCGGCGGCGCGTCACTGGCGAAGTCGTCGCGGCCACGGCGGCCGCGGCGGTCGCGGTAACGGCCGCGCCGGCCGCGCCGGCCGCCCTCGTCGTCGAAGTCGTCCTGCGGTCCGCCGCCGCCCTGCTGGCCCTGGTTCTGTCCCTGGCCCTGGTTCTGCCCCTGGCCCTGGCCCTGGCGCTGACGCTGGCCGCCCTGGCCACCGCCCTGCTCGTCGCCGCCCTTGCCGCGACGGTCGCGCTGGCGCTCGCGACGGTCACCGCGGTCACTGCGGTCGCCGCGGTCACCACGCTCGCCGCGCTGGCCCCGGTCCTGGCGGTCGCCCCTGCGGCCCTCCGCGTTGTCCGCGGCGGCCTCGGCCTTGGGCTCGGAGCGGTCCTCCGCGGCTGCCTCGCGCTTCGGCTCGTCCTGCGTACGGTCCTTGGCCTGCGCCTTGGCGTCCGCCTTGGTCTCCGGGCTGCCCGCCTGGGCGGTCGCACGGCGACGACGGCGCTCGCCCGCAGGCTGCTCGTCACTGGCCGGCTGACCGGGGATGTCGATCTGCTGCTGGTCCGCGGTCTTGTCGGCGGCAGTGGCGGCCGGGGCCTCCTCGGCACCGGTGCGCGCCTTGGAGGTGGCCCGGCGCTTCGGCTTGGTCCCGGCCTCTTCCGCAGGGGCCGCGGCGGCGGCCTTGGCGGCCTTGGGCGCGGAGGAGCCGCCGGCCTGGGCCTCCTTGATGACCTCGATCAGCTGGCTCTTGCGCATCCGCGCGGTGCCCTTGATGCCGAGGCCGGACGCGACCTGCTGCAGCTCGGCCAGGACCATGCCGTCAAGGCCGGTGCCGGAGCGGCGGCGCCGTGCGGTGGTGCCAGTGGCAGCACCTTCGGCGGGCGCGGCGCTGTCGACGCTCTTGTCGGCAGTCACGCCCATCAGATCGGTGGTGTCGCTCACGAAGGGTCCTTCCCTGGAGCGGACGTCGGCCTTCTGGCTCGGCGACCGGTTGTGCTGTCCGACTGCGGTCTTTGGTTGTGCGGACCGTGCCGGGGCGGTGGTCCGCCGGGTAGGTGCGGCGGAGAGATGAACGTGTGCATGGGCCCGGCGCGAGCATCCCCCTGCTCGGCCCACTCCTGGACGAGCGAGAGGGTGTCGTGCCGGTTCCGGAGCGTGCTCGAAACTGCTCAGGCAGGCTGCTCAGGCAGTTGGGGAGGCTCCCGGAAGAAATGGTGGTCCCGGAAAGGGACACGAAGCAACGCGCCACATAGACGTCGATTGCAGACTTGAGGTTAACACTACCGGCTCCAACAAACATTCCCCCTCTCACGCACCGGCAATCACTTCTCGGCTACGGGGCGAGCGGCAGCACGCTCGCACCCTGGGCGTCGAGAGTGAGCCGGTTGGCCGCCCAGCCCTCGCCCGCCAGCCGTGCGACCTTGTCGGCCGCACCGTCCTCGGCCAGTGCCAGCACGGTCGGCCCGGCACCGGAGATGACCGCGGGGACGCCGTCCGCGCGCAGTCGGTTCACGAGTTCCACGCTCTGCGGCATCGCCGGGGAGCGGTATTCCTGGTGCAGCCGGTCCTCCGTGGCGGTGAGCAGCAGCTCGGGGCGCCTGGTCAGGGCCTCGACGAGCAGTGCGGCACGGCCCGCGTTGAAGGCGGCGTCGACATGCGGAACGGTGCGCGGCAGCAGTCCGCGGGCGGTCTCCGTGAGCACCGGGTTGCCGGGGACGAAAACCACCGGAACGATGGAATCAGCGGGATCCATCCTGATGGCGCGGGCCGATCCGCCGTCCATCCACGCGAGCGTGAACCCGCCGAGGAGACAGGCCGCGACGTTGTCCGGGTGGCCCTCGATCTCGGTGGCGAGCTCCAGCAGGGCGGCATCGTCCAGCCGGGCGTCACCGCCGGTCGTCACGGCGCGGGCGGCGACGATGCCGGCGCAGATGGCGGCGGAGGACGAGCCGAGGCCCCGGCCGTGCGGGATGCGGTTGGCGCAGACGATCTCCAGGCCGCGGGGCTGTCCGCCGAGCAGGTCGAAGGCGGTGCGCAGGGACCGTACGAGCAGGTGGTTCTCGTCGCGGGGCAGCGTGTCCGCGCCCTCGCCGGCGATGTCGATGTGCAGTCCGGCGTCGGCGACGCGGACGACGACGTCGTCGTAGAGCCCCAGCGACAGGCCGAGGGCGTCGAAGCCCGGACCCAGGTTGGCGCTGGTTGCGGGGACGCGCACCCGTACGGCGGCGGCTCGGAAGGCGGGACCGGCCATCGCTCTGACGACTCTCCTTGTGAGGCGGCGGGGAATTCCGAAGTGCTAAGAGATATTCGCGCGCACCCCGGTCATATGCGGCGGGGTGGGTTGGGTACAGCTTATCGAAGGAAGGTTCTGTGGCGACATAGGGCGCACAGGAGGCGCACGATGCGTGTCGCCCGTCGGCGGTGCGCTCTCCGCCGCGAAAAGGGCGGTTGGGCCGGCTTCCTGACGAATCCGCTGCCGCGGCCGCGCGGTGCGCACCAGGCACCGCACGGCCGCCGCGCGGTGCGTCCTACGCGAGGCCCAGCTTCTCGGCGGCGGCGACCGCGTCGACCGGGACGGTGACCGGCTGGGGGGCGCCCGCGACGGCCCAGTCCGGGTCCTTGAGGCCGTTGCCGGTGACCGTGCAGACGATGCGCTGGCCCCGGTCGACCTTGCCCTCTTCCGCGGCCTTGAGCAGACCGGCGACGGAGGCCGCCGACGCGGGCTCCACGAAGACGCCCTCCTGGGAGGCCAACAGCCGGTAGGCGGAAAGGATCTGCCGGTCCGTCACCTCATCGATGGAGCCGCCCGACTCATCGCGCGCGTTGAGCGCGAACTGCCAGGAGGCCGGGTTGCCGATCCGGATGGCGGTGGCGATGGTCGACGGGTCCTTGACGATCTCGCCACGCACGATGGGCGCGGAGCCGGAGGCCTGGAAGCCCCACATCCGCGGCTTGTGCGTGGACAGGCCGTCCCCGGCGTACTCGGTGTACCCCTTCCAGTACGCGGTGATGTTGCCCGCGTTGCCGACCGGCAGGACGTGGATGTCCGGGGCGTCGCCGAGCGCGTCGACGATCTCGAAGGCGGCCGTCTTCTGGCCTTCGATACGGACCGGGTTGACCGAATTGACCAGCGCCACCGGGTAGTTGTCCGAGAGCGAGCGGGCCAGCGTCAGGCAGTCGTCGAAGTTGCCGTCGACCTGGAGGATCTTCGCGCCGTGCACGAGCGCCTGGCCCATCTTGCCGAGCGCGATCTTGCCCTGCGGTACCAGGACGGCGCAGACCATGCCCGCACGGACCGCGTACGCGGCGGCGGAGGCGGAGGTGTTGCCGGTGGAGGCGCAGATGACGGCCTGCGCGCCCTCCTCCTTGGCCCGGGTGATCGCCATGGTCATTCCGCGGTCCTTGAAGGAACCGGTGGGGTTGGCGCCCTCGACCTTGAGGTGCACCTCGCAGCCCGTGCGCTCGGAGAGGACCTGAGCCGGTACGAGCGGCGTGCCGCCCTCACGGAGCGTGACGACCGGCGTCGTGCTCGTGACCGGGAGACGGTCCCGGTACTCCTCGATGATGCCGCGCCACTGGTGGGTGCCCTTGGTGGTCATGGGTCCTTACTCCCCTTCAACACGCATGATGCTGGCGACACCACGTACGGTGTCGAGCTTGCGCAGCGCCTCGACCGTCCCCGAGAGGGCGGCGTCGGGCGCGCGGTGGGTGACGACGACGAGCGAAGCCTCGCCGTCGGGTTCCTGACTGTCAGGCCGGCTCTGCTGGCGGACCGTATCGATGGATACGCCCTGTTCGGCGAAGACCGTCGCGACCTGGGCGAGTACGCCAGGCTTGTCGGCCACGTCGAGACTGATGTGGTACCGCGTGACCACGTCGCCCATGGGGCTGACCGGCAGACGCGTGTACGCGGACTCGCCGGGGCCCGGGGCCTCGTTGAGCTTGTTGCGGCAGACCGCGACGAGGTCGCCGAGGACCGCGGAGGCGGTGGGCGCGCCACCGGCGCCGGGGCCGTAGAACATCAGCTGCCCGGCGGCCTCCGCCTCGACGAACACCGCGTTGTACGCCTCGCGGACGGAGGCGAGCGGGTGGCTGAGCGGGATCATCGCGGGGTGCACGCGGGCCGTGACCGAGCGGCCGTCGGTGGCGCGCTCGCAGATCGCGAGGAGCTTGACGGTGCAGCCCATGCGGCGGGCGGAGGCGATGTCGGCGGCGGTGACCTCGGTGATGCCCTCGCGGTGCACGTCACCGATCTTCACCCGGGTGTGGAAGGCGATACCGGCCAGGATCGCGGCCTTGGCTGCGGCGTCGAAGCCCTCGACGTCGGCGGTGGGGTCGGCCTCCGCGTAGCCGAGCGCGGTGGCCTCGTCGAGCGCCTCCGAGTACCCGGCGCCGCTGGTGTCCATCTTGTCGAGGATGAAGTTCGTGGTGCCGTTGACGATGCCGAGGACCCGGTTGACCTTGTCACCGGCCAGGGACTCGCGCAGCGGCCGGACGAGCGGGATGGCGCCTGCCACGGCGGCCTCGTAGTAGAGGTCCCGGCCGTGCTTCTCGGCGTCGGCGTGCAGGGCGGCGCCGTCCTCCGCGAGGAGCGCCTTGTTGGCGGAGACGACACTGGCGCCGTACTCGAAGGCGGAGCGGATGAGCGTGCGGGCGGGCTCGATGCCCCCGATGACCTCGATGACGACGTCGATGTCGCCCCGTTTGACCAGGGCCGTCGCGTCGGTGGTGATCAGTGCGGGGTCGATGCCCTCGCGCACCTTGGAGGGCCGGCGCACGGCGACGCCGGCGAGCTCCACCGGCGCGCCGATGCGCGCGGCGAGGTCGTCGGCGTGCGTCGTCATGATGCGCGCCACCTCTGAGCCGACCACTCCACAGCCCAGCAGCGCCACCTTCAGCGGACGCGTACGCATCATCCGACCTCGTTTCCTTTACATCTGATGTATGGACCAGTCTCACTCACCGGACGGGCGTTCCCCGCCACCCGTCCGGATCCTGAGATGTTTATGGGGGACCTGGGGTGTGCCCCGGGAAATACGGCGTCAGCCGACGTCGAGTCGCAGGAGATCTTCCTCCGTCTCGCGCCGGACGATGACCCGGGCCCCGCCGTCGCGCACGGCGACGACCGGCGGGCGCAGCGCGTGGTTGTAGTTGCTCGCCATGGAACGGCAGTACGCGCCGGTGGCGGGCACGGCGATCAGGTCGCCGGGGGCCAGGTCGGACGGCAGGAAGGCGTCCTTGACGACGATGTCGCCGCTCTCGCAGTGCTTGCCCACGACCCGGACGAGCATCGGCTCCGCGTCCGAGGTACGGGAGACGAGCGCGACGCTGTACTCGGCGTCGTACAGGGCGGTGCGGATGTTGTCGGACATGCCGCCGTCGACGCTGACGTAGGTCCGCAGCCCCTCCAGGGGCTTGATCGTGCCGACCTCGTACAGCGTGAAGGCGGTCGGTCCGACGATGGCGCGGCCCGGCTCGACGGAGATCCGGGGGGTGGCGAGCCCGGCGGCCTCGCACTCGCGGGTCACGATGTCACCGAGCGCCTTGGCGATCTCGTGCGGCTCGCGCGGGTCGTCGTCCGAGGTGTACGCGATGCCGAGGCCGCCGCCGAGGTCGATCTCGGGCAGCTCGACGCCGTGCTCGTCGCGGACCTCGGCCAGCAGCTGCACCACGCGCCGGGCGGAGACCTCGAAGCCGGCCATGTCGAAGATCTGCGAGCCGATGTGCGAGTGGATGCCGATCAGTTCGAGCCCGTCGAGGGTGAGCGCCCGCCGGACCGCTTCCGCGGCCTGTCCCCCGGCCAGCGCGATGCCGAACTTCTGGTCCTCGTGCGCGGTGGCGATGAACTCGTGGGTGTGGGCCTCGACGCCGACGGTCACCCGGATCTGTACCGGCTGGCGACGGCCGAGCCGCTGCGCGATGTGGGAGACCCGGACGATCTCCTGGAAGGAGTCGAGCACGATCCGCCCGACGCCCGCCGTGACGGCCCGCTCGATCTCGTCGACCGTCTTGTTGTTGCCGTGGAAGGCGATGCGCTCGGCGGGCATCCCGGCGTCCAGGGCGGTGGTCAGCTCACCGCCGGAGCAGACGTCGAGGTTGAGGCCCTCCTCCTTCAGCCAGCGCACGACCGCGCGGGAGAGGAAGGCCTTGCCCGCGTAGAAGACGTCGGCGCCGGGGCCGAAGGCGTCGGACCAGGCGCGACAGCGGTCCCGGAAGTCGGCCTCGTCGAGGAAGTAGGCCGGGGTGCCGAACTCCTCTGCCAGCCGGGCGACTTCGATCCCGCCGACGGTCAGCGCGCCGTGCTCGTCGCGGGTGACGGTGCGGGACCAGACCTTCTCGTCGAGGACGTTGAGGTCCTCGGCCGGGGCGGAGTAGTGGCCCTCGGTCATGACGTCGGCGTGACGGGGACCGGCGGGGTGTGCGGATCGGCTCATCGTGTTGCTCTGCTCTCTCGGGTCTCTCAGAGGTACGGGGGCGCGCTGACGCCGAGCAGGGACAGGCCGCCTGCCAGCACCGTCCCGGCGGCTTCGGCGAGGGCCAGCCGGGCGCGGTGGGCGGCCGAGGGTTTCTCGTCCCCGACGGGGAGCGGTGACGCGGCGTCGTGGAAGTCGAAGAACGCGTGCGCGACCGCTTCGAGGTGGCGGGCGAGCCGGTCGGGCGCGCGGTGCCGGGCGGCGGCGGCGAGGACGGCGGGGTGGTCGGCGATGAGGGCGAGGAGCGCTAGCGCCTCGGGCTCCTCGGATGCGGCGTCACCGGGGCCGCCGGGGTTACCGGCGTCACCGGGGTTGCCGGGGTTGCCGGGGTTGCCGGGGTCGCTGGTGAACCCGAGCCGCTGGGCGCCGAGGGTGAGCGCGTGGGCGCGGGAGTGCGCGTAGCGGACCAGGAAGAGGGGGTTGCCCTCGCCCTGGACGAGGAGTTCGTCCCCGAGGGGGGCGCGGTCGTGACCGGCGGGCCGGAGGAGCCCCCAGCGGGTGGCGTCGGGCCCGAGCCGCTCCAGCAGCTCACCGGCGGCGGCACCGGCCGGGACCGGCCGGATCTCCGTCAACGGGACGGGGGGCCGCCCGTGGGCATCGACGGCGATGCCCAGGCGCGCCCAGTCCGGGTCGGAGACCTCGTCACAGCTGATGCGTACGGGTGCGCCCTGCGACCGTACGAGCCTGCGCACCGCGTCGGCGGTGACGGCGGCCCGGACCTCGCGGGGGTGGCTGAATTGCAGCGGCGTCCCGGCGAGCGCGTCGCCGTGTCCGTAGCGCGACCCCTGCTCCAGCACCTGCTGGACGAGTGCGCCGTGGGCGTCGGCAGGGGCGTCGAGCGTGAAGTTCAGGAAACCGGGGCCGGTGATCTCGACCCGCCCGATCCCGGGCGCCCCGGCCATGCGCGCCCGAAGGATCTCGGCCACCTCACGCGGGGGCAGTGCGGCGGGCCCGGCCAGCTGGAGGGCGACGGCACTGGCGTAGTCGCCGCGCCCGCCCGGCCGCGTCCTCTCCACTCGCACGCGCGCGGGCACGGGCGCGCGCAAGGCGTCCTCGTCGACCGCGCGGCGCACGGCGTGCAGCACGGTCGAGGAGAGATCGGCGGGGGTCACGGGACAAGCGTATGGGAGGGAGGGGGGCCTTTCGCGAACCGGTTTCGCCATCCGGTCAGCAGCCGGTCAGCCGGCGGCGCTCTCCGCCCGCCCGGCACCCTGCCTGCCGTCGAGCGCGGGCGGCCTGCCGCGCTCCATCAACTGTCGTACGACCCGCACCAGCTCGCTCGGCTCGAAGGGCTTCGCCAGGAACGCGTCCACCCCAGCCGCCACGCCGTTGTCCACCTCGTACGGCGTGCAGGCGCTGATGATCGCGACGGGCAGCTGCCGGGTCCGCGGATCGGAGCGGAGTCTGGTGGCCGTCTGCAGACCGTCCAGCCGAGGCATGACGACATCGAGCGTGATGACATCGGGACTGACCCGATGCACCAGATCCAGACACTCGACACCATCGGCCGCGGTCACGACCTCGAAGCCCTCAAGCTCAAGATTGACCCTGATCAACTGCCGGATGACCTTGTTGTCGTCGACAACAAGCACGCGGCCGGACGCCACTGACACCCTTCGAGAGTAGGCGGGCCGGAGTGGCTGCGTCCGGGTTTTGCCCACTTCCGTCCCCGGACGGATGGCGGCACAGGTTGGCCGGATGTGTGTGCGACGGGTCGGGCGGGGCTCGCGGGACCCGCGCGACACCTCGGCGGCGGCTCCGTGGCGGCTCGGCGGCGGCTCGGAAATACCTGTTCACGGCCACCCCGTCGAAGCTGGTAGTGTTTCACCCGTCGCAGAGCAACACCGCGATACGCCCCCGTAGCTCAGGGGATAGAGCATCGGCCTCCGGAGCCGGGTGCGCAGGTTCGAATCCTGCCGGGGGCACTTTCACCGGAACAGCGTGATTGCGGCGCTGGACAGGTGAAGTGCCAGACTTCGAGAGCCGGACCCAGTTTCACTGGGTCCGGCTCTTTTGTCGTTGCGTGAGACCAGCGACCACGGGCGTCGGCTCAGCTGCGGCTCTGGCTGAGCCCTCGATCCCGCCCATCCCCGATCCGGCTGCTAACCTCCGGGCGGATTGCGCCGCACCATCCGGAGTGCGCGCGTCATGGGGGGAACATGTTCGGCATGATTGCGGGGCTGATCGTTGCCCTGGTCTTCACGATAGGCGGCACTCGGGTCGCCCTGAACATTCGAGGTGCCGCCCACACGATGGCGCGGCGCCGCGAAGAGAACGTCGACCTGCAACGGCAGGCCCAGGGAATGCTCGGCGCCGCGCCCATCATCTGGCCCGTGGCGCTCTTTCGCTGCACAGGTGCGTTCGTCGGGCTGTGCGGCCTGGCGGGGACGCTGTTGGCGGTGATGTTCATCATGGCCGACATCACCTAGGTCCGCACGAACTCAGGGCGCCGGGTCGGCATCGCGCACGCCCGTCTCTCCGCGGCACAGTCCGGGCAGCCGTTGATGTCCCGAGGGGCTGAGGAAGAACCGTCGGCCGACCGGTCCGCGTCCAGGCCCTAGTTCTGCGGCGCCAGGGTGCGCAGGACGCAGAACTCGTTGCCCTCCGGGTCTGCCATGACCACCCAGCTCCGGTCCGGGCCCTGGCCCACGTCCGCCCTGGTGGCGCCGAGACCGAGCAATCGGCTCACCTCGTCCTCCGTGCTGCGGTCGATCGGGCTGACGTCGAGGTGCAGCCGGTTCTTCATCGTCTTGCCCTCGGGCACCTGGATGAACACCACGGTGGGCGGCATCTGACCGGCCCGGACATCCTCGACGGTCGGCTCCCAGGAACCGATCTCGACCTTGTCCTCACTCCGGTCGATCACCTTGAAATCCAGCACCTCGCACCAGAAGGCCGCGAGCCGCTCCGGATCGTGGCAGTCAACACTCAACTCGGTGAACCTGCTTGCCATAACTCCCCCAGACCGTGCGGACGGGGCCCACCGTACCGTCCGGCCGTGGCCCGTGCGGGCGGCCCCGTTCCGCCGCCGCCCGCACGGAACCGTCAGCCGGTCGGGAAGTGGTCCGGAGTGCTGATCCGGTCCTTGAGCAGTGCTCCGGACTCGGTCAGTACGCCGCTGCTGCTGTAGTCGCCGCCGTCGCAGGTTCCGGGCTGGAATGCGGCGCTGCTCTCCGGAGCGTCGGAGTAGGTCCAGTTCGCGTAGCTGATCTTCAGCTGGTCGAGCAGGTCCAGCCAGGTCGTGGTGCTAGCCCGGTCCATCGCTCCACCGCCGGTGGCGCTGACCGTGCCGAACTCGGTTACGAACAGAGGCAGTTGCGCGGCGGCCCGGCTCACTGCCGCGCGGTAGTTGTCCTTGTGGCTCGCGGCGTAGAAGTGGAACGTGTACATGATGTTGGTGGCGTTGACGCGGTTGTTGACGATCTCGCTCTCGCTGGAGCCGTCGGAGACTCCCAGCGAGGACCAGCCTCGGGTGCCGACCACGATCACGGCGTCCGGGTCGGCGGCCCGGATGACCGGGATGACCTGTTCGGCGTAGCTCTTGATGGCCGGCCAGCTCACGCCGTTGGGCTCGTTGGCGATCTCGTAGATCACGTTCGCCTTGTCGGCGTTGCGGGCGGCGACGGAGGCGAAGAACGTCTTGGCGCGGTCGAGGTTGTAGTTCGGATCGCCCGGCGTCAGGGTGTGGAAGTCGATCAGGGCGTACATGCCCCGGTCCTCGGCCATGTCGACGAGGCCGTTCACGCGGTCCGTGAAGCCCGCCGGGTCGGTCTCGTAGCCGTCTTCCTGTACGTACATGGCGATGCGCAGGAGGTCCGCCTTCCAGTCGTGGGCCAGCGCGTCCATCGAGGCGGCGTTGTAGCACTGGCTGAACCACTGGATGCCGTGCGTGCTCATGCCCCGCAGCTGTACGGGGCGGTCGTACTGGTTGCAGAGGTTCACTCCGCAGACGTGGAGCTGTCCGTTGATCCCGACGGGGGTGCCGTCGTCCCCGACGGGCGGGGGCCCGTCGTCGGAGCCCGTGCAGGGGACGCCGTTGAGCGTGAACGCGGAGGGGGCCGGGTTGGCGCCCGAGAACGTGCCCGTGAAACCGAGCTCTGCCGCGGCGCCGGTGGCCAGCGCGGCGTTCCAGTCCGGGGCGGCGGCGGTGGCGGTGACGGCGGAGCCGGACTGCGACCAGGTGGCGTTCCAGCCCTGCGCGAGCCGCTGCCCCGCGTCCGGCATGGCGAATCCGAGCTTCCAGCCGGCGACGGGGGCGCCCAGGTTGGTGATCTTCACCGCGGCCTGGAAGCCGCCCTGCCAGGTGTTGGTGACCGTGTAGTCGACCCGGCAGCCGGTGGCGGCCACCGCCGGCTGGGGGGCGACCAGGGCGGTGAGGCCCAGGACCGTCGCGCAGGTCGCCAGTAAGGCGAGAAAGCGTTTCAAGGCGTTCCTCCTCGTGCGAAGCGGACAACGACGACGGGAGCCATGGGGGTCACAACGAATATGGGAGCGCTCCCATTTCTCCGTTGGCCCGAGACCGTACACCCGTACGCCGACGGCGCGGAAGACATCCGACCGCTGGGAGCGGTGATGGATAACAAGATGATCAACATGTGGATCACTTTGCCCACTAGTGAATCCTGTGCCCGGTTAGTGAAGATCATTCAACCTTCACGTGAAGGCGTGTTCATGGCACTCTCACGGAGCAAGCGGCAGCGTCGACGTGTGGAAGAGGCGAGCACGCCGGCAGTTGTCGCGCCGCGGGGAGTCTGACCCGGACAGCGGATCGCCTGTCATGCTCATGCAGAAGTGCTGCCGAACGGTCTAGAGATTGCAAGGCAGACATGTCAATGCTCAGAGACGTCGGCAGACGCCGGCGTCGCATACGTTCCGCTCTGACCAGAGCCACCAGTGCGACGGCTCTCGTCACCGCCGCAGCCGTGCTGATGGGTGTGATTCAGGCTCCGCAGGCGCTGGCCGCCCCGGCACCGGAGGAGGACACCGGGGCCAGCCGCAACAGCGTCGGCGAGTCCCCACGGCGTGACCGCTGCCTCGCCGGGGTGGCGCTGCACGTCGGCGGACCGCAGATGAAGGCCAAGGCCATCGAGGCCCTGACCGGCACCGACGGGCAGCTCCGTGAGGCCATCGGCGACATCGGCTGGATCGGCTTCGGCCCCCTGGGCACGGCCGGAACCGCCGACGAGGACGACGGCAAGGCCTACCGGGACGCCATGGACCTGCGTACCGAAGAGCTCGACGAGGCCAACAAGCCCTACCGCGAGTCCGCGTGGGCCAGCGACGACATGGAGTGGCACGCGCCCTCCTTCGGCGCGGACGTGAACTACTTCACCGCGATCAACAAGGTCCAGCTCGTCTCCCCGCTCGGCTGGGACGGCCACAGCGAGGCCAGCGACGAAGCGATCGCGCGGGCTCACGCGATCGCCGACGAGAACCAGGGCAAGGACAGCTGGGACGACGCCTCGGCCGACTGGATGCTGCGGGACGTCGGATACAAGTACTCGGGCGGTACCACCTCCAGCGACATCGGCGCCTACCTGCGGCGCGGCGGATACGCGACCGAGGCACCGGCCGAGGGCTCGCCCGAGTACCGCGTCGAGGTCGAGGACCTCAAGCAGGCCTGGGCGGCCTGCGACTACCAGAACCCGATCGACCCGCGCCGCAACCTCAACGCCCCGCTCATGAGCGCGATGGTCGAGTGGGAATCGGAGTACGCGGGGCAGGCCCCGCAGCGGGCGGCGGTCATCCAGGCGGAGGCCGACGCCGCAGCGGCGACCCAGGCCGCGACCAACGACATGGTCGAGGCCATCCGGCAGGCCTGGATCGTCGAGCAGATCCTGACCTGGCGCAAGTACTGGCAGGACGAGCTCGCCAACGACCCCGAGACGATCTTCGACAAGCCCGACAAGGCGTTCTACGACAAGGCCACCGCCGACCTGGGCGCCGCCCGTACCAAGGTGGCCGCCCTGGTCGTCTCGGCCAAGTCGCAGGCGGGCAAGGCCGCCACGGCGGCGCAGAAGGCAGCGACCGCGCAACAGGAGGCCTGGGCCGTCGCGGACAGCGCCCATGTTCCGCGCGGGCGGGGCCTGATGTACGCCCAGCAGTCGGTCCAGGTGGCCCGCGCCTCCGCGGCCGCCGCCACGGCCGCCTCGAAGGCGACCGAGACCGCGCTCTCCGCCGCCAACGCGACGATCGCGAACGCGGACGCCCTGCTCGCCAAGGCGCAGACCGACTCGCACGCCATCAGCACCGAGTTCCGCCGGGTCGCCGCCGAGGAGGCCGCCGCCCAGGCGAAGGCCGCCGCCGATAGCGCAGAGACCAACGCCGGGGCCGCCGCCGACAGCGCGAAGACGGCGAAGGACGCCCGCACGACGGCGGAGCAGAAGCGGAACAAGGCCGAGACGGCCGCTGCCACCGCCGCTTCCGAGCGCGCCAAGGCGCAGACGGAGAAGGCCAACGCGGCCGCCTCCCGCGCCACTGCCGCCACCGAGCGGGCCAAGGCGCAGGAGGCCGAGCGGCGGGCGACGACCCAGCAGACGACGGCCAGCAGCGCCGATGCGGCTGCCGAGACGGCGAAGACCGACGCGACGGCGAAGCGCAAGGTCGCCACCGAGAAGGCGAAGGCCGCGCAGACCGCGCGGGAGAAGGCCGTCGTCGCGCTCCAGGCGAAGCAGGCCGTCGCGGCCCGCGCCGCCGCGCTCGAAGCGGCGGCCACCGCGGCCGAGGGCACTGCCGCGTCCGCCGAGACCCGGGCGGCGGCCACCGCCGCCCGTACGGCGGCGAACCAGGCGGTCCAGGCCGCCACCGCCGCGCAGACCGCGGCGGACGAGGCGACCACCGCCGCCGTCGGCGCGCGGACCGCCGCGACCAAGGCGGAGGGCGCCGCCGGGCGTGCCGAGGCCGACGCGGTCAAGGCGTGGTCGGCGTACCGCACATCGCTCGGCGCGGCCTCTTCCGCGTACGCGGCCGCTGCCGTGGCGCTGGACGCGTCGCAGGACGCGGCGCTCCTCGCGGACAACGCCGCCACGGCGTCGGGGAACGCCACGGAACTGGCCAAGAAGGCCGAGCAGGAGTCGGTGGCCGCCGGGTCAGAAGCGGCAGCGGCCGTGAAGTCGGCCGCGACCGTGCTCGGGCGCGCCTACGCTGCCGGACAGGCGGCGCTGGCCGCGCGTGACAGCGCGAAGGAGGCGATCGCCGCTTCCAACGAGGCCATCGCGGTGGGAACCCCCTACCGGGTGACGGACAGTTCGGCCGCGTTCGCCGTGCTCGTCGGCCAGTCGTCGAAGACGATCGCCGAGCAGCAGGCGGCGGCCGCAGAGGCCAAGGCCACGGAGGCGGCAGCGGCGTCCGAGTCCGCGCAGCAGGCTGCCACGCAGGCCACGGGTGACGCCAAGCTCGCCGCGGAGGCCGCCGCTCGTGCCGCGAGCGATTCGGTGCGTGCCGTCGAGGCCGTGACCCGCGCCCAGGCGTCCGCCGCAGAGGCGTCGGCCGCGCACAAGGGTGCCAAGAGCGCGTCCACCGAGGCGGCCGGATTCTCCGAGCAGGCGGGTACCGACGCGGCCAGTGCCGCTCTTCTCGCGACCGACGCGCGCGACACCGCCGACGCGGCGGACCGCGAGGCGACCGACGCCGAACGGCATGTCGCGGAGGCCAACGAGAAGGCGGGCCGGGCCGGGGAAGCCGCCAAGGGAGCCCAGGACAAGGCGGATCAGGCGGAGAAGGACGCCAAGGACGCCGAGGGCAAGGCGTCCGACGCGCAGGGCGACAGCACCGCCGCCGAGAAGGCGGCCGAGCAGGCCGAGAAGGAACAGCGCGAGAAGAACGAGGCCGCGCACAAGGACGCGCTCGCGGAGGGCGTCACGCCCATCAAGGGCGGCGCCGACAACTGGCCGCTCCTGGGCGAGCGCGAGGAGAAGATCCTCCTCGACGCGTGCGGCCAGACCTGTGTCGACGACTACCGGGCCGGTCTGAAGGCCGTTTCCGTGGACCTCGTGGCGTGGGCGACGGCCAACGGCGGACAGATCCTGTTCGACGAGCTCGACCCGGCCGATGTGAAGGAGTGCCTGGCCGGCTACGACGTCGAGGACTGCCTCTGGGATCTCGTCGACATCGCCTCCTCCGTCGCGACGGTGGGCCGGGTGCCCGCGCTCGCCCAGGCGGTGGAGAAGGTCTCCGAAGGCGTCCGGCGGATATTCGTCGACGCCGACAACGCCCTGCGCCGGCTCACCGAGCTGACCGCCGTCATCAGTGACGTCCGCTCCACCCCGCGCCTCAACCAGTGCCTCGCCGGAGTCGCCCTGCACGCGGGCGGCGCCAAGATGAAGGCCAAAGCCATCGAGGGCCTGACCGGCACGGACGAACAGCTGGACGCCGTCATCGGTGACGTCGGCTGGATCGGGTTCATGCCCCTGGGGCAGGCCCGGGACCAGGACGAGAAGGCCGGCTACGCCTTCCGGGACGCGATGGCGGCCCGCGAGGCCCTGCTGGAGGACGCCAACCGGCCGTACGCGATGAGCTCGTTCGACGACGGGATCACCCTGCACGCGCCGGAGTTCGGCGAGGACATCCTCGGGTTCACCCTGGCCTCACAGGCCCAGATGTCCCAGCGTCTGGGCTGGGACGACCACACCAACGCCGGCGCCGAGGCGGTGGCGAAGGCCCGCGAGGTCACCGAGCAGAACCGGGGCAAGGACAGCTGGCACGACGCCCAGGCCGACGTCATGCTGCGGTCCTCCAATGTGAGCGAAACCCGCTACTCCGGCGGTACGACCTCGGCCGACATCGGCAGTTACCTGCGGCACGGCGGCTTCCTCGGCAAGAAGGTCGCCGAGGACTCCCCCGAGTTCCGCGTCGAGGTCGAGACCCTCAAGCAGGACTGGGCCTCGTGCAACCACCAGGACCCGGTGGACCCGCGCAACTCGCTGAGCGAGGTCGTCTCGCAGGCCTCGGCCGAGTGGAACGCGGAGTACGCCGGCCAGGCGGCGCCGCGTGCGGTCATCATGCAGGCGGAGGCCGACGCCGCCGCCGCGACCCGGTCCGCCGCGGACAACATGGTCGAGGCCATCGGCCAGGCCTGGCTCGCCGACCAGATCCTGCGCTGGCAGAAGTACTGGCACGACCAGCTGGAGAACGACCCGGACGACATCCTCAAGCCGAAGCAGTCCCTCTTCGACAAGGCGAAGACGGACCTCGCGAAGGCCCGGGGCAAGGTCCAGGCGCTCGTCACCGCCTCCCAGCAGCAGGCCACCGCCGCCAAGGCCGCCGCGCAGCGCGCGGTGACCGGCCAGCAGCAGGCCTGGGCGATCGCGGACGCCGCAGAGGTGCCGCGCGGCCGAGGGCTGCTCTACGCCCAGCAGTCGGTCCAGGTCGCCCGCGCCTCGGGTGCGGCCGCCACGGCTGCCGCGAAGGCGACGGAGACCGCGCTGAACGCGGCGAACGCGACCGTGTCGACGTCCGAGGCGCTGCTCGCCCTGGCGAAGACCGAGGCGCACGCGGTGAACACCGAGTTCCGCCGTATCGCCGCGCAGGAGGCCGCCTCCCAGGCGAAGGCCGCGGCGGACAGCGCCGACGCCTACGCGACCTCGGCCGCGGCGAACGCCGCCACGGCCAAGAAGGCCAAGGAAACCGCCCTGGCGGAGGAGGAGGACGCCCGTAAGGCCGCGGCCGAAGCCCAACGGACGCGTGCTGTCGCAGAGTTGGAGCGCGCCAACGCGGCGGCTTACCGGGCCACCGCGGAGAGCGAGCGGGACAAGGCCGCCGGTCATGAGGCGGACGCGGTCGCGCAGGGCCGGATAGCCTCGGACGCGCGTGCGTCGGCGGAGGCGTCCGGAGCCACGGCGTCGTCCCGCAGGGCCGACGCGGAGCAGGCGGAGCGCGACGCGGTCGCCGCCCGTGGCGACGCCCTTGAGGCCGAGCAGCGGCGGGACTCGCTGAAGGCCAAGGCCGCTGCACTGGAGGCGCACGCCGCCGCTGTGGACGGTACGGACGCCGCTGAGGCGGCCCGTGCCGCCGCGACCGACGCCCGTAGCGCCGCCGACACTGCGACGACGGCGGCCACCCACGCACGCGCCTCGGCGAACGCGGCCACCACCGCTGCCACCAACGCCCGTGAGGCCGCCACCAAGGCGCAGGGCGCGGCAGCGCGCGCCAAGGCGGCGTCCGACGCCACCTGGGCCTCGTACCTGGTGGCGGCCGGTTCAGCCGCCGCGGCGCACGCGGCGGCGGCCGAGGCCATCGACGCCTCGGAGGCGGCGGCGCTCGACGCCAAGGGCGCCAGGGAGGAGTCGGTGAAGGCCTCCGCCGCGGCCAAGACAGCGAAGGAGGAGGCGGCGGCCGCCCGCAGTGAGGCGGTCCAGACAGCGTCCTGGGCGGCGACCACCGCGGGCAAGGCGCTCGCGGCGGTGCAGTCGTCGCTCGCGGCGCGGGACTCCGCGGCAGCGGTGAACAAGCCGGCGCACGAGGCGATCTCGCTCGGCGGTCCGTACCAGGAGACCGACAGCTCGGCCGCGTTCGCGACGCTTCTCGGCCAGCAGTCCCTGACGGTCGCGCAGCAGCAGGCGGCCGCGGCCGGCGCCACGGCCGACATGGCGGAGGGGTTCTCGGCGGAGGCGAAGGCCCTCGCCGCGAAGGCCGCGGCGGACATGAAGCTCGCGGCGCAGGCGTCCGCGGCAGCGGCGTCCGACGCGGTCCGCGCCGCCAAGGCGTACCAGCGGGCCCAGTCCTCGGCCACCCAGGCCTCTGCGGACTCGAAGCTCGCTCAGGCCTCGGCCAAGCGTGCCGACGGCTACGCGGAGTCGGCGGGCGCGGACGTGGCGAAGGCCTGGACGGCGTCGAACGACGCCCAGGTCGACGCGGCCGCGGCGGACAGCGCGGCCACCGAGGCGGAGCACGACGCCGCTTCGGCCCGCGCCACGGCCACCAAGGCCGAGGATGACGCGGCCAGTGCCCGCTCCACCGCCACCAAGGCGGAGACCGACGCGACGGCGGCGGAGAAGGCCTCCGAGGGCGCGTGGGACGCGGCGAACGAGGCTCAGGAGGCCGCGGACCGCACGGAGAAGGCCGACAACACCGAGCAGATCAACCAGGGCGCCACCACCGGGATCGGTGGGGTGTGGCAGGTCCTGGACCACATGGAGTTCATCGGCGAACCGAAGAACGTCGTCAAGGACAACTGCAACCCGATCATCCACGTCGGCAACTGCACGATCACGGCCGATGTCACCTACAAGTCCCATTACGACGTGTTCATGTGTCTGGCCGAGCAGGGCACCTACTCGGGCAGTTGCCCGGACGCGGACACGATCTATCTCGGCACCGACGTCTCAAAAGCCAAGACCGAAGAGATGTCTCACACGCTGACGATGGTCGAGTTCAACTCGGGCATCGATCCGATCGACATCTTGCTCGGTGACTTCATCGGCTGCGCGAAGAAGCTCAATCCCTTCGCGTCGGGCGGCAGCTGGGGTGACTGCGCCTGGGTAGCGGGCATGTTCGTCGCCGGCGCGCTGTTCAAGGCGGCTTCGGCCGCAGCGACGGCGCTGGACGCTTCCCTCAAGACGGGCATCGCGTTCACCGACGCCTGGCGGGCGCTGCGCACCCTCGGCCTGTCGGAGAGTGCCGTCAGCGGCATCATCAGCCGTATCGTCCGGAAGCTCTCCGAGGCGTGCGCGAAGCTCGGCCCCCGGACATTCAAGGTCACGGTGTTCTCCGTCGCGGCGGCCGGCGCCGACGACGTCACCGAGTGCGCGAGGAAGTTCCTCAAGGACTTGGTGAAGGACGGGGACCACGTGGTCCTCGGCGTCAACCCCTACTCGGACGATCTGGCCAAGACCATCCCCGGCGCGCACACGTTCAACGGGGACGAGTACTCGGCCGAACTGAGCGCGGGCCTGGGAATGGGGCAGCGCGCCATCTGGACGGTGGGCGTGGAGGACGCGGTGGCCAACCCCAACGTGAAGATCTCGGTGTCCCTGGACGGTGTCCCCGGTGCCAAGAACGCCGACGACGCACTGGCGCTGCTTCTGCAGCGAGGGGAAACGATCAAGAACAGCGACTGGTCGGTCATCCAGTCCGAAGGTTATGGAACCGCATGGGAGATGATCAAGCTCCGCTCAGCCGTCAGGCTTGAGAATCGCACGTGGTCGTCCATCGAGTGGCACATGACCAACGACAAGGGCAAGGTCGTAACGGTGAAACCGGAGCGCTTCAAGTACCCCAACGGAGAGCTGGTGCCCGATGAGTGAGGAGATGGCGCGCATGACAGATTTCCGCCGCGAGGGCCGGCTCTTCAGGATCAGCGGGTACAACCCCTCGCACCGGCAGCTCTTTCTCAGCAGTGAAGCCACGCTGGTGGACCGGACCACGACGAGGGTCGAGGTGTACTTCGGCCATGTCACGCTGATGTTCCTCAAGCCCCTCTACAGGAATGGGCTTTACGTCCGGGCGGCGAACGAGGCCGAGTTCGGCATGCTGAGCGAGCGGCACGGCATTCCGGAGGAGGAGGCCCCCTACACATGGATGCTGGAACGGGACGGCGACAGCTTTATTCGCAGCGGCAAGCCGTCCTGGCGCGAGGCGGAGTACGAGCTGATGGGCGAGCGACAGTCGTTGTACGACCCACAAGCGCCCTGGCCGCCGGAATTCCCCGCAGAATGGGGGCAGATCGGCTGACCGTTCGGCGGCTCGGGGTGATCGGTCCGACCTGACGGTTCACCCGAAGAGTATGACAGCCGATGTAAACGCAGAATGCCTGGGCCGGAGTGACGGCCCAGGCATTCTGTGATTCTTCCAGTCGTTCCTGCTCGTTCGTTCCTCAGCCGAGCATTTTCAACTGCTCCTCGACAAGATTCTTGGGGATGGCCGCCTTCTCCTTGTCCAGCATGTTCACCCCGTAGAACGCGGCGATGACGCCCCCGCTGCGCACGACCGTATAAGCCATCGGCACCTTCTGCTTGCCGATGTCACCGGTGATCCGGTAGTCGACGCTCTCGTCGCCGAGATTCGTCGCGGGAAGCTTCTCGACCTTGCCGTACGTGAGGCCCAGCGTCTTGAATCCCTTGGGGCACGCGGTGATCGCGGCGCGGAGGTCCTTCATGACCTGGGTGGCGTTCTTCTCGGAATGCGAGGCGAGCCACATCGAGCCCACCGTGGCATTGGTCGCCTCGACCGGCTGGAGCGACCGGTGCGTCTCACCCACGGCAGGAATGTGCGTGAATCCGCCGATGAGGCTGGCGAGGGGCTGACAGGCCTTCTTGTCCGCCTTCATCCCGCGCCCGGCCTCGATCTCCGCCTTGGCCACCTTCTTGGCGTTGATCCCCTTGACCGTTCCCGTGAGGGTCACCTTTTCGAGATGCTTGGTGTCAAGGGCCCCGAGTCGCTTTGCCTCCGCCGCTTCTTTCTCCTCTGCGCTCTGCTTGCTCTTCGCGCTGGGCGTGGCCTTCTTGGCGTCGGACCCGTCCGCATCGCTGCTGCACGCGGATATCACCAGGAGGGCCGGAAGTACGGCGACGACCGGCAGGATCCTTCGCAATCTCATTTTATTCCTGACATTTTCACGGCGTAACGTATTGGAGAAACGATCTTACCGAGGGATAAGCCGAGTTCCAGTCACGTTTTGACTACGCCGCAAGGCAGTCGGTCGGGGCGCGGCTCACCAGTGGCCGGGGGCGGTCATCGCGGGCAGGACGTCGACCGGTGCGGCGCTCGCCACCGCAGCCGTGGCGCCAAGGCCCGGGTCCTCCCACTCCAGCAGGGGAAGACCGGCGTCGCCCGCCTTCAGCAGGGCCTCCCGGCGCACCCAGGCCCGCAGCAGTCCGGGGCCGGGGTCCCGCGAGGTGGCCGCCGCTCGCAGCTCGGCCTCCGGCAGCATCCGCCGCAGCACCGCCATCGGGCCGGGCCGGCGGGTGGAGGGCTCCACGTCGATGCCCACGGCGCCAGGACCGGCCGCCGCCGCGACCAGGCCGTGGGCGTGGCTCATGCTGACGCCGGTGCGGGGGCTGTCCCGTAGCGAGGGGCGGCCGTGCTCGTACTGCTCGCACTCGGGGCAGAACTGGACGAGCTCGTGGGCGTCCGGGGCGCGGCCGGTGAAGCGCGAGGCGCACAGGCGCAGCAGGAGCCGCGCCGCCACCACGTCGTCGCGGCGGGCCTGCACCCGTATCCGGGTGAGGCGTCGGTGCTCCCACGGGGCGAGCATGTCCGGGTCCAGATCCGGGTGGGCGAGGACCTCCGCCGTGGTGGCCACCGCGGCCACCACGTGGTGGCGGCGCGGCGGCTGATCGGCGCTCAACCTCGGACGCTCAACCGGACACAGCTCCGGAGGCCGCCGAGGGGACGGGCGGGGTCAGGAAGGTCCGCTGGATGCGGTCGAGGGTCCGGAAGTCGTCGATGGTCACTTCCTGGAGGTCGATGCTGTTGCCGGAGAGCTCCTCCAGCAGGTCGATGAACTCCAGGAAGTCCATGGAGTCGATGAGGCGCGCCTCGATCAGGTCCTCGTCCGGGGCGACGGTGCCGGTGAGGCCGGGGTTCTTCTCGTGGAGCCAGGCGGTGATGCTGTCCATGGTGGGCAACCGTTCCTTGTCGTACGGGTGTTGTCGGGGCCGGAGCGGCCGGGGTCCAGGGGGCGGACCGGCCGGCCGCCGGGCCGGAAGGTGCTCAGTCGCCGGCGCGGCGGAGCCGGTCGAGGGCTCGCTCCGGGGTTCCGTGGGCGAGGATCATCGCGTGGACCCAGCGCTCGACGCCGAAGGCGACGCAGGAGCTGTACACGGGCTCCGGGGTGCCCGCGCGGATGCCCAGCCGCTCCCCGAAGAAGTTGCGGTGCCGGTTGACCGAGGCGATCGCGGTGCCGTCCGGGGCGCTGAACTCGTGCTTCACCGGGTCCAGCATCATCAGGCGGGCACGGGATCCGCCCTTGTCGTAGAACGGGTCGTCGGCCGCGGCCCGGGTCAGCTCCAGGCCGAGCAGGGCGGCGGTCTCGCGGATGAACTCCGCTCCCCGGTCGAGGTGTTCGGATGCCCCGTCCTGGGTGCCGAGGTACAGCACCTCGCGCATGTGGAAGCCCCAGAGCCGCCGCAGCCCGTCGTAGTGGGTCTCGTTGCGGAAGCAGCGGCCGGTCGCCGAGAGCCTCAGGCCGTCGGCGCCGATGTCCTGCCCCTCCAGTGAGAGCAGCAGTCCGTAGCAGGTGGCGGAGGGCAGGAGGTGGCCGGTCGGCTCCAGCGGGAGGCCGCCCGGCTGCTGCCCGCCGGCCAGTCCGTCGAAGGCGTCCGGGGCGAAACGCCCTGCGGATACACCGAGATGGGGGAAGTTGCGGAAGTAGTCGAGCCGGGACAGCCCCTCCGCGGAGAGCAGCGGCGGGCCCACCACCTCCGGGGCCGAGAGCCGGGCTGCCAGTCCCGTCAGCAGGGAGTCGAGGCCGTGCAGCAGTGCGGTGTGGACAGGGTCCAGCGGGACGAGTCCGGGTGCCGGGCTCTTCAGGGTGATACCCGGCGGCGTCGTGGTGTCGGATGTGCTCATGCAGACCGTTCCCTCTGAGCGTGGCGATTGGCCGAGGAGCTGGTCCATCGGCAGGGCGGAACGTCCCGATCCGCTGGTCAGGGCGGAGTGAAGTCCTGCGGGAAGGTGGCGATTTCACCGGAACGCACGGGGTGCGCCGGCGGACGCCCCGTCAGGGGCCGTGCCACGTAGGGACCTTAGGACGAGTCCCCATAATTTGTCTAGACCAAAGATGACGAAACCCCTTGCGACACGGGCGCATTGCCCTCAATGGCGAAACCCGCCCGAATGCCCGTTCCGGCGCGTCGCTTGACAGGGGTAATGGTCTGGACCACTGTGCTGATCGCGGGATCTCCACCGATCCGCCGGAGTGACCGCCCCCGATCCTGCCGTTCGCACCTCCCCGCGGACTGCGGCGTGCTGCCCCCGGCCGAGAAGGAGTCCGTGTCCGCCATGCCCTTCTCACGCCGTCCGCGCGCTCTTCCTCCGGCGCCTGCCAACCGGACCCCGGGCCACCGTCAGGGCGCCCAAGTCCCCCTGCCCAGAAGGTCAGAGTGATACCCAACACCCCGCAAGACCCCCGTCGTCCCCGGTTGCACCGGGCGGCGTCCGACCGTCCCTACTTCAGCGCCGACGGAGAGTCCTACCTCGCCCAGACCACCCTGCGGGAGCTGAGCAAGTCGCGGCCGCTACGGGTGCTGTCCGAGGAGGACTTCGCCCACTGGCAGACCTATGGCTACGTCATCGTCCGTGAGGCGGTCCCCGCGCAGACGGCACGTCAACTGCTCGATTTCACCTGGGACTTTCAGGGCCTCGACCCGGAACGGCCGGACAGCTGGTACGAGGACCGCCCGTTCCGTTCGCAACTGGACCGTCAGCTGCACGTCTACGGCTTCGTCGAGGCGTACCACCACCAGTTGCTCTGGGACAACCGCCAGGCCCAGCGGGTGTACGACGCCTTCGTCGACGTGTGGGACTGCGAGGAGCTGTGGGTCACCCTGGACCGGCTCAACCTCAACCCGCCCAACGTCGGGAACCGGGACCGTGCCCTCATCGACCCCACCGACCGGGGCTTCGACATCGAGCTGCACTGGGACATCGACACCACGCTGGGCGTCCCGCCGCAGCGGGTGCAGGGCATCATCGCGCTCAACGAGACCAGCCCGGAGACGGGCGGCTTCCAGTGCAACCCCGAACTCTTCCGGCGGTTCGAGGAGTGGAAGACCGCAAGCCCCTCCGACCGGGACCCGATCCGCCCTTCGGTGGACCGCTCCGAGTTCCCCGTCGTGCGGCCCGACCTGCACCCCGGTGATCTGCTGATCTGGAACGGCCTGCTCGCCCACGGGGTCGCGCGCAACACCTCGCGCGACGGGGTCCGAGCGGTCCAGTACCTGTCCATGATGCCCGCGCTGGAGGAGCACGAGAGGCTGCGGCACTCACGCGTCGAGTCCTGGCGGCACCTGCGCACCCCGCGCTGGAACCGCACCCTGGTCGGCGATCTCACCCGGCACGAGTCCAAGCGCTACCCGACCGCCACGCTCGACGGGCTCGGCAGCCGGCTGCTGGGCCTCACCTCGTGGAGCGACGGGGACCAGGAGCAGGGCCAGAGCCAGGAGCAGGGCCAGGGCCAGGGCCAGGACTCGGGCCAGGGCCAGAACCAGGAGCCGTCCACCGGCGGACGGAGCGAGGAGCCGTCGTGCGCCGCGTCTGCCTGACCCTCCCGACCAACCGGCCCTGCGCCGAGACCATCGCCGCGGTCGCCGCGGAGGCGGCCCACGGCGCCCGGTACTTCGGTGTCGAGGTGCACCTGCTGATCCTGGACTCGTCCGACACCCCGGCGCTCACCGGGCACCGGGCGGCGGTCTCCGCCCTGCCCCGGGAACCCGGCGTGGTCGTCCACCACCTCGACGAGGACCGGCAGCGGGCCTTCCTGCGGGAGATCGCCACCAGATCCGGCATCGCGGACGCGGACCGGGTGCTCGACCTGATGCTGCCCGAGCGCGTGTCGTACGGCGCCTGCACCAACCGGGCCTTCCTGATCGCGGAGGCGCTCGGCTGCGAATCGGTGCACCGCCGGGACTCGGACAGCCGGTACCAGAGCCTGGACGGCGAGCCGGTCTACCCGCTCCACCAGGAACTGGCCTTCCTTGGGCGGCGGGCCGCCGACGTGGCGGACCTGGTGTCGCGCGGCAGACTCGACCCCGCCTGCGCCGGGCGGCCGGTGGCCATGGTCGGGGGCTCCTTCATCGGCGAGATGTCTGTGGACGTCGAGGAGATCCGCCGGCTCGACCCCGCCGTGCACCACGACCTCGTCGGGCTGTCGGTGCCCGAGGGATATCCGGAGATCTGGCGGCGGAACCTGATCGAGGAGTCCTTCCGCGGCGCCGGGACGACCCCGTTCGCCGCCGACCTCACGACCCTCACCAGGGTCGTCCCGACCCGCGTGGACATGTGCAACATCGGCTTCGACAGCCAGGTCTACGGGGCGGTTCCGCTGCCGCCCGCCACCGACACCATCGGCAGCGACTACTTCCTCATCCACCTGGTCCACGACGCCCGCCTCCCCGGCGTGCTGCACAACCGCCACATCGTCAACTACCACACCGGTGAACGCCGTACCGGCGCCGGCTTCGTCGCCTACCAGGTGCGGCTGGCGAAGTTCCTGCTGTCGATGCCGTACTTCAACGCCGTGTACGCGGCGGCGGCAGCGGCCGGCGACACCCTGCTGGACCCGGCGGGCCGGGTCCGTGCCCGCGCCGTCTCGGCGCTGGTCCGGGACAGCACCCGGCTCGACCCGGCAGGCAACGCCGAACGGTTCGACATCATCGAGCGCTCCTACCGTGCGCTCGGCGGCCGGTACACGACAGTCGCGGAAGCGCTCGCCGAGCGCCGGGGGCAACTGCTGGACGAGGCACGCGCGGACATGGCGGACTTCGCGCTGCTGATCGACGCCTGGGAACCCCTGGTACGGGCCGCCGGACGCGCGGGCCTCGGTGTCGGTGCCGAGACCCGGAGCGAGGCGCCTCTGCCGGGGCGGGAACGTAAGGTCACCGTCGCCTACGCGGGCGGCGAGGAACGCCGGGGCCCCGTCACGATGGGGCAGGCCAACATGATCCGCTGCATCCTGCGGGACGAGCCCCTGCACATCAACAACCACGACGTCTGGCCGGTGCCCGCAGGCACCACTGCGCAGCAGGTGCTGGACGCGCTGCGCGAACTGGTCGTACGACACGAAGCGCTGCGCACCACCTTCCCCGAGCCGGAAGCCGGTGTGTCCCGCACCCAAGTGGTCGCCGCCGAGGGCGATTTCGCCGTGCGTCTCCTGGACCACGAGACGTTCGGCGCCGATCCCGCGCACTACGCCGAGACAGTGTCCCGCCAGGCCCGTGCGGGGCGGTTCCGGCTGGACCGTGACTTCCCCCTCCGCGTCACTCTGCTCAGCCTGCGCGGAGCACCGGCCTTCGTCTCCCTGTCCTCCAGCCACGCGGTGACGGACGGCAGCGCCCTCGCCGTACTGCGCGAGGAGTGGCTAGCCCTGCTGGGCGGCGCCGAGCTGCCGCCGGTGGCCGCGCTCACCCCGCTCGACCTCGCCGCCGAGGAGGCGACACCGGCAGGTTTGCGCAGGTCGGAGGCGTCGCTGCGGTACTGGAAGCAGATCATCGGCACCGGGCCGCAGGAGATGTTCGCCGAACCGGCGGCCACCCGCACCGACGGGCAGCAGCCGCAGCTCACCCTGCGCTCGCTGCGGGGCGCCCGCGCACTCGCCCAGGCGGCCAAGCGCACCGGCAGCCCCTCCCCCACCGTGCTGCTGACGGCCTGGTGCACACTCGTCGCGCACCGCGCGGGTCAGTCCACCTGCGTCGCCGCCGCACCGCTGTCCAACCGGTCCCGCCCGGGGCTCGCCCGCTCGGTGAACACCCTGTCCCAGGACGCGCTCCTCTCCCTCGACGTGCGAGGCCCGTCCTTCGACGCCGTGCTGCGCAAGGCGTGGGGGGCGGCCCTCGGCGCCTACCGCCACAGCCAGTTCGACTCGGTACGGCTGTGGGAGGCGATCGACGAAACCACCTTCGAGCGGGGCAGCCACTTCGCGCGTGACGTGGTCTTCAACGACGTGAGCGGACTCACCGACGCCCGCGGATCCGCCCCGGGCCAGGCCACCCGGCACGCGCAGGACGCCGAACTCGACCTGGACTGGGGCCCGGTGCAGGTGCTGCCGACCCGTCTGCTGTGCTTCGCCTACCGGACGGACCCGCTGCTCCACCTCGGGATGTGGGCCGACCCCGCGCTGTTCCCCCGGGCGGAGGCGGAGACCTTCCTCACCGGTCTGGTGAAGCTGCTGGAGGCGGTCGCGTACGAGGACGTACCGCTGGCCGCACTGACGGAGGTCACCGGAATCCGGCCGGCCGAGCGCGCGGGCGACTGGCGGCAGGTGGACGGCTGCTGGGTCTCACCGGCCGCAGTGGCGGACGCGCTGAGCGGCGCCCTGGGCGGCCTGCCCGTACACGTCACGACGGACGACGGCTCCGCGCCCGCGCCGGACGGGGAGCGTATGACGGCCTTCATCGCGTCCGGCGGCGTGCCGCTCACCCCGGACGGAGCCCACACCGCGCTGATGGACGTGATCTCCGGACCGGGCCCCGGCCCTTCGGGACTTCTGGCGCCCGCGCGATACGTCATCGTTCACGATTCGCCGACCGCTCCGGGCGACAGCCCCGCGTGGCTCCGGCAGCGAATCCTCATGGAAGGGAACGGCCGTCACCGGCCGACGCGAGATGACCACTGACGAAGTGCTGGACCGGCCGGAGTCACCGGATTCCGCTCCGCTCCCCAGCCCCTGGAAGTCGAGTACGTTCCGGCTGTTCTTCACCGCCCGCAGTGCCTCGCTGCTCGCCGACGGCATGCTGATGGTCTCGCTGACCACGGCCGTGCTGGGGGCCGGATACGGCGCCGGCGGCGTGGGATACGCGCTGGCCGCGTGGATGGCGCCGATCGCCCTGCTCGTGCTGTTCGGCGGCGTGCTCGCGGACCGGTTCACCCCGCAGGTGATGATGGTCGGCGCCGACATGGTGCGGATGCTGGCCATGCTCACGCTCGCGGCACTGCTCCTCACCACCGACGTGCGCCTGTGGCAGATCATGGCCCTGATGGCGCTCAGCGGCGCCGCGACCGCCATGTTCCAGCCCGGGGTGGCCAGCATGGTCCCGCAGGTCGCGCCGGACATCCAGCGCGCCAACGCACTGCTGCGGATATCCGAGGCGATGAGCGCACTGGTCGGCCCCGGCCTGGCCGGACTGCTGGTCGGCTACTGGCAGGTGGCGGGCTCCTACTTCGTGATCGCGGCGGCCTACGGGCTCAGCGCGCTGGTCCTCGTACCGCTGCGCAGGCTCAGCGTCGTCCGGGAGGAGGGCGACGACCCGGTGCTGCACCGCCTGAAGGCGGGCTGGCACGAGTTCCGCTCCCGCTCCTGGCTGTGGGGTGTCATCGTCGTCTGGGCGATCTACGGACTGTTCGTCTTCGGCCCGGCCCTGCCGCTGGGCGCCGCCCTGCTCACCGAGCAGCACGGGGCGGACGGCTACGGCTGGATCGCCTCCGCCGACGGCGCCGGAACGATCGTCGGCGGCCTGCTCGGCATGCGGGTGCGGCCCACCCGCCCGCTCGTCGCGGGCGCCTGCGCGATGTTCTGCTTCGCCCTCAACCCACTTGCTCCCGCCCTGGGCTGGTCCTTCACCGCCACCATGCTCACCGGGGTCGTGGCCGGGTGCGGGTTCGCCTTCTGGGGGGTGATGTGGGCGACCAGCGTGCAGTCCCACATCCCGCTCGCCGTGCTGAGCCGGGTGTACGCCTACGACGTCGCCGGGTCCATCATGGCCATCCCGCTGGGCAGGGCCCTGGCCGGCCCCGCGTCCGAGGCCTTCGGCGCGGACCGCGTACTGCTGTTCTCCTCGGCCGTCTCCGTGGTGTGCCTCGCCGTCATGCTGAGCGTGCCCGCCATCCGCCGCCTGGGCCGGGGCCCGGAGAAGGCCGACGCCCCGGAGCCACCGATCACGGCGGAGGAGGTTCCGGCAGTGGGGCCGGCGGGGCCCGCCTGAGAGCCGGTCCTACCGCGCCGGCAGGAAGGCCATCGGCGGTGCCGGAGCGAAGCTGCCGGTGACCTCTCCGACGAGTCCGCCTTCGAGGCCGGTGTCGCCTGCCAGATCGAGCTTCAGCGCGGGCGCACCGTCCGAGAGGTCGAGTCCGGACATGCGGACCCAGACGATGTTGGGCCGGGAAGTCGACTCGTAGACGTAGATGCCGTTGGTCAGGTCCACGAGGGTGCGCCAAATGGTCTGCGAGGCGTAGGGCTTGTCGGGGTCGGCCACCCGGAAGGGCTGAGCGGCGTTACGCATCACGCTCAGCAGTGACGCGACGGCCTCGGTGGTGTCACCGGGCTGCGGGAGCCTGGACAGGTAGTACGCCGCGCGGGCGAAGCGGTCCGAGGGATCAGTCCCGCCCGGCAGCGGCTCAACTCCGCCCAGGCCCTCGATCGTGCGCAGGCGGGCAAGCTGCTCCTCGAACGGAGGCGAGTTCGTGACCACCGTGTAGGCACGGCCGTGATGGACCTGCGGTGTCCCGTCCAGGTACTCGACGATCGCCGAGTCACCCGACCGGTCCTCCAGCGCCATGTGCAGGGTCACCGCCTTCCCGCTCGACGGGTCGGTCTGCGCGACGACTTGCAGCCGGGAGCTCTCGATCCAGGCGACCGCGTCGGCGACGGTCGCGAAGTTGTCGAGTACGTACTGCATCCAGACCGCCACGCTCAACGCCGGCCGGCTCTCGTCCCGCTCGCCGTAGTCGGACTCCGGGAGGAACAGCTGGTGCGCCGCGAGACCGGCTTCGTTCACCCCGTCGACGGTCATCAGATCATGTGCGGCGGCGACCACACTGCCGTAGACGGAGGCCCAGGTCAGCGTCCCGTCGAGGCCGTCTTCACGGGCCATGCCACGTGGAAACGCCCACAGGTTCGTCGCCATCTCCTCCATCCAGTCCATGTTGCGCCCGGCCAGAACCGCCCCGCCGGCATCGGCCCAGAGTGCTCGCGTACACATACGTTCTCGCTTTCCGGCCGTCAGAGATCCGAACTGACCCGTAGTGGGCACAAGCCATGATCGTCTCTCGTGCGAAGCCGAGCATGGCGACACACTCAGGCAGGGCCCACTGGTCGGTTGACCGGGAATTGGGTCGCAGGGTGCCGACGCCGTCTGGATACTGCCTCGGTGACCACTACCGCGCAGCCCCGACCGCTTCGGCCTCGCGCCCTCAAGCCCGGAGACCTCGTCGTGATCGCGTCGCTCTCCGGACCGCTGCACGCACAGTACGAACCCGACCTGGAGAAGGCCGTAGCCGTACTTGAGCGAATGGGATTCCGCGTGCGGCGGGCACCACTGCTCGAAGCGGGGCGGCGCCATTGGTGGAGTGCGGCGACACCGGCGGAGATCGTCAGGGAATTCAACGCTCTCCTGCGTGATCCCGAGGTACGCGCCATCATCGCGCACGACGGCGGCCAGACGGCTTTCGGCTACCTCGACCTGATCGACGTCGAGGCGATCAGGTCCGACCCCAAGCCGATCCTCGGCTACAGCGACATCTCGCTGCTGCATCTGGTCCTCCACGCACAGACGGGGCTGGTGGGGTTCCACGCCGACCTGGCCACACCCGGACTCGGCGGACACTGGCAGACCGCGCCCGCCACACGCAGGGCGGAACTCGAAAAGCTCTACGCGAAGCTGCTGACCAGCACGGATCCGATCGGCCCACTGCCGCCCGGCCCGTCCTGGGAGTGCTGGCGCACCGGTCGCACCGAAGGCCACCTGATCGGCGGGGTCCTCAACCGCATCGCGCTCAACCAGGCGACGCGATACGCGCTGCCGCTCGAACGGTTCGACGGAGCGGTGCTGTTCTGGGAGGAGCTGGGCGGCCTCGCCTCACACGTGTGGAGCTACCTCCAGGTCCTGCGGCACGCCGGCATCCTCGACCGTATCTCCGGCATGGTCGTCGGCATCCCGACCGCGATCGAAGGACTCGGCTCGCCCGACGGGTCCCCGACCCTGCGAGAGATCACCCTCGACGCCCTCGGCGACCGCGACATCCCGGTCCTCGCCAACGTCGAGTTCGGCCACGCCGGCCCGAACCTCCCGATGCCCCTCGGCACCCGCGTCGCCCTCGACGCACAGCAGCGGTCCCTGTCGCTGCTCGAACCGGCGGTGCGGTGACGGGATCGCGTGGCTGAGCTACGCGGATCGGCATCCAATGCGGGCTGCCCTCTCGACCAGGATTCCCTCTCAGCTGGTCTGGCCCGGACGGATTGAGCAACCCGGGGCCTGCGTTCAGGCCGATGGCGAGCCATCAATTGACGGGGCTTCCGCAAGTTTCCGAAAGATATTTTCGAGGTCTTCCGCCGTCGCCGCACAGAATTCCTGGTCACTCTCCCGAATTACATCCATCGCTTCATTGAAGTTTCGACCGTCCGGGCCAGCCTCGCGAATTAGACGTGTAGGTACGATCATCCAGTTTCTGATCGATCTGAATGTCCATTCGACCTGTTTAGGTGCTTCCCGTATTGCCGATTCGAAAACCGTCTTCAACTCTTCACGGGGTTCAGCATATCGCCACCCAACGAATGAAACCTGAAAATAGTCATAGAAAGGATGACGCTCCACTGGATGCCTGAACCACGCTACATCGCCGAAACGACTCAGCACCTGCCTGGCCCGCTCATTTCGTTTCATGCCTGCCTCTCCTGCCGCCCAGTCCCGCCCCCGTAGGTGGGCACCAAGCCCCGACTGAGCATCTCACGAGAAGAGCGAAGTCTCTGTGAGCGATACCTCCGGAAATACCTTCAGCCTGAGCTCCCCCACGGTATCCCTGGTTTCGAATTCCACGACGAGCTGGGTCTCACCGCCCCCTTCCTGCACGCGGAGTAGAATCGCCCCTTCTCTGAACAGGTTCAGCACGACCTTGCCGGACCGCGTACACCAGCGCACAGCCACCGACTGTCCGACTGCGTCGTACGAAAATTTCAAGTCTTCGCCTGTGACAGCAACTAGATCTATTGTCCTCCGAGTCTCGCCAGCGAACTCTGGCTCGATACCCAAAGAATTGACGATTTCCTGGGGGTCGGGTGTGATAAATTCGGATGGCATAAAATTTCCTCCTGGTTCTGCCTCATTCAAGCGTTCGGTCACGAGAACGCACAGATCCAGCGGACCCCGCCCTGCTCCGCCGACCACAGATCCCCGGCCTCGTCCAGCGGCACCAGCACGGCCGTACGCCGGAACTCGCCCAGCAACACAGCAAACTCACGCTGCGCCATCGCCAACGGTTCATCCGCCGCCGTAACCGCACCGGCCACGGCCGGTGCCACCCTCAGTGCGGAATCGCTCTCGCCGACGGGCCAGTCGGCCAAATCCGCCGGGCCGGCCCCTTTCGAGCGTCGGGCAGGCGCAGCCGACCCATCATCCCCGTTATCGAACATACGTTGCAGGCTGTCACGGAGTCGTTCCCGGGAGCAATGAAGAAAAGCAGTCACCACGCTCCGACCCCAGAGCTGTCCTTCGACAGAGATTTCTGGACCGGTGACACCGAACAGAGGCAACCGGTGGCCGTGTTGGAGTGGTACCGGTGAGGCACTCAGCCAATGAGCAGGGAGGCGAGCCAAGCAACCATCCGGAGCAGCACAAGGCCGGCAAGCACTGTTCCGGCGATGAGCCATGGGCCACGTGCGTAGCGCAGGAGAGCGGCACCGCACCGAAGTCCGTAGGCGGCCAGGCCACCGGAGACGAGGAAGAACAGAAGTGTGCCGGCCCATCCGTTCAGTCCGGCCGCACTCAGGACGTAGAGGATGACGTAGCACAGGAGGAGTTGCGGGAGCCCCAGTAGCCACACCTTCCGCACCTCAGCGGGGTCGGGGGCGCCCTGGAACGCAGACGCAGCCTGCCCGGAGGGCATCACAGGCGTCGGAGGGCCCGTGATGACGGGAGAGGGTTCGTACGTCGCCGGGGTGGAGAGCGGCTGAAGGACTGCACGCAACTGGTCGCCGAAGTTCGGGTCTGCCAGCAACTCGTCCGCGACCACGGATTCGACGATGCCCGCCGACCCCACCCCAGGCTGCTCGTACAGGCGGGCGAGGGCCGAGGATCCCAGTGCCGTCCGTCCGAGCCGGCCCCAGATCACTTCGCGAACCGCTGCCGCCTGCTCTGCCGGAACCGGCACGGCCCCGGTCAGTACCCTGACCGCCGCGGCGGATAATTCCGAATCCTGCATCTCGATCCTTCCGACGTATCAGTAGGCATTCGATCGTATGGGCAGCTCATCGGATGCAGAAGGTGGAGGAAGCCGCTCAGTCGGGCACTGGCGACAGGCCCTCAGTCGCAACGGGAGCCAGTCCCTGGAAACTCCATGTCGCGCGCACCGCGTGGTGGCTCAACCGCGCGGGAGTCCAGCCGGGCGCCGGTGGCCCAGGACATGGTTCCGCGCACGGGCAGGGCCGGGACGCTCGGCCGTGACGCTCCTCGGTACGTGCTCGGCGGATCCCCGGCAACTGGCGCCGGGGGTACGGGCCGGCTGAGGTCAGGGGCTGAACCACCTGTAGGTCAGACCGGCATGACTGCTCGGCGGCTTCCTTGACGGACGCTCTTTGTCAGCGCGGCTCACTAGCATGCGAACCATGGCCATCAAACTTGAGAACGTCGGCATCGCCGTTCGCGATCTCGAAGCAACGATCTCCTTTTTCACCGACCTCGGCCTCACGGTCGTCGGCCGTGACACGGTCAGTGGGGAGTGGACCGACACCGCCGTCGGTCTTGATGGGAATCACGCCAGGATCGCGATGCTCCAGACTCCGGACGGTCAGGGTCGTCTTGAGCTCTTCGAGTACATCCACCCCGAGGCGATCGAGACGGAGCCGACGCTTCCCAATGAGATCGGCATGCATCGCGTCGCCTTCTCGGTCGACGACATCGACAAGACCCTCGATGCGGCCGCAAAGCACGGATGCCGTCCGCTCCGTGGTGTGGCGACCTATCAGGACGTCTACAAGCTCACGTACCTCCGCGGTCCCAGCGGCATCCTCGTGATGCTGGCCCAGGAGCTGAAGAAGGGCTGACGGGAGTGGACAGGCGGGGAACTGACGACTGATCGGTTTCCTCACGGCTGCCGAAAGGCTGCCGTACGAACCTGTAGCGAGCAGTGCGTACGCACCCGCCCCCGCGACGTGCAGCGCGGCCTGGAGCAGGCTGCGGTACACGTCCGGGCCCGGATTTCTGGGCCTGCACGTCGGCGAGCCGCAGCAGAAAGCCGATGAGGAGGACGCCGGCGCCCATAGCCGCGAAGAAGAAGCCCCACGCTGATGATCCGACCGCTCGCCATGGAGCGGAACCCCGAGATCGCGTCCTCCACGACACTCAAGCGTTGTCACCGGAGTTTGGCGTTCAGTAGGTTCGTGTCACCGAACGCAGGAGCGGAGCGATTGGATACCGATGCTCACCTTGTCGGCGGTTGCCGAGGACCCGCTGGTCCTGACGCGGCCCGTGAGGCTGCTCGACGGTCGGGAAGTCGTCTTCCGCCCGCTCACGCACGGCGACGCCGATGAACTGGCTTCCTTCCTTCAGGGGTTGTCAGCCCAATCCCGGCGTCTGGCCACGTTCGACGGGTACGACCTAAGGGCCGCCCGCGAGCTCTGTGACGCAATCGCCCGTTACGACAAGCTCAGACTGGTGCTCTCCGAGGTGGTGTCCGGCCGGATCGTCGGCCTCCTGGAACTCAGCCTCGATCTGCACCCCTCGGACATCACCCGCTACCGCGAGGCCGGCGTATCCCTGACGGCGACAGACTGCCGCTTCGGCCTGACCCTGGCTGACGACTATCAGGGGAAGGGCGTGGCGACACGGGTCTTCCCGCTCATCGCTGACGTCGCACGGCGCTTCGGCCAGAGGCGGATCCTCCTGTGGGGCGGCGTGCTCGCCAACAACCCGCGCGCCATTCGTTATTACGAGAAGCAGGGCTTCCGAACCGTCGGCTCGTTCACCGATGCCGACGGCGCGCGGGCACTCGACATGATCCTCGACCTGTGACCGCCACCGGGCCGGTGACCCACAGCCCCGCGCCCGCTGACCGCTGATCGCGGGGTGCTGCGTGCGGGGTGCGGCGTGCAGCGTTCGGCGTTAACCGGCGGTCGTTCAGCCGATGGTGCGCAGTACCGCCGTCCTCGGGTGCGCGCGCAGGACCTGGATGGCCTCGCTCATGCCGTTCTCCTCAGCGTCCTCCATGTGGGCATGGAACGCCTCCACGTTCTCCCATACCTGGATGGCATAGAAGGCGCCCGCGTCGCCGGTGTCCTCGTACTCCGTGGAGCTGATGAGGCCAGGCTTCGTCGAGGTCTCGATCGCGTGCAGCAGGGCGTGCCGTGCGTCCTCCTCCTGTCCGTCCTTGGCGTGGATCTCGATGAGGACGGTCACAGTGCCCTCGCTGCTCATGGTTGGCTCACCCGCCGTTCGCTGGTTCCAAGGACGGAGGGGGACTCCGACCATCAAATAAGAAGTGCCAGCACTTCCTATTTCTCGACCGTACATCGCCGCCATAAGATGCACCAACACATCTTGGAGGTTTCCGGATGCAGCGCAGACGGGGCAGAGCCCTTGAGGAAGCACTGCTCGATGCCGCGTGGGAGGAGCTGACAGCGCGCGGATACGCGGCGTTCACGCTGGAGGCCGTGGCGAAGCGGGCGGGCACGAGCACGCCGGTGATCTACCGCCGCTGGGCCAACAGAGCCCTGATGGTGGAGGCCGCCATGGCGCACGCCAGTTCCCTGCGTGCCGTCGAGACCCCCGACACCGGAACACTCCGTGGCGATCTGATCGCGATCATGCGGACGGCCAACGAGTCGCGCGTCGGTCTCCTCGTCGCGACCGCGGTACTCCTCGACGGTTACTTCACCGAGAGGGGATCGAGCCCGGAACAACTGCGTGAGCGCATCCTCGGCGGCCACTGCTCCGCAGCCGAGTCCATCGTGCAGCGGGCCGTGGAACGGGGTGAGGTCGATCCCGCGGTCCTGGAGCCGCGCATCGTCTCGCTTCCGTTCGACCTCTTTCGCCATGAGGTCCTGATGACGTTGAAGCCCGTGCCGGAAGAAGCCATCGTCCGGATTGTCGACGGCATCGCCCTACCCCTCCTGACCAGGCCCTCTTCTCGGACGCGCGGCAGCGAGTAGGAGGCCCGGTACCGGGCGGGACCGGGCGAGGCCGGGCATTTTGCCCGCACATGGTTCCGAGATCTCTCTTGACATCTATATAATTGCTATATGCATCAATCGTCACCCGCTTCGGGGCTCACCGACGAGCAGCGCATCGAGAGCGCCGCTCGGGGCCTCCTCAGAGGCATCGGGCGACTGTCGCAGACACTCTTCCGCACGGGCGAATTCGGACTCACCCGCAGCCAGGCGGCCGTACTGGACGCGCTGGAGAACCGTTCCCTCCGGGTGACCGCACTCGCGGCGTACACGGGTATGTCCCAGCCGCGCGTGACCGTCGTCTTGCAGAGCCTCGAAGAACGCGGCCTGGCCTCGCGCGAACGCGGCGCACCCGACCGGCGGGTCGTGGAGGCGGCTCTGACCCCGGCCGGCCGGACCCTGCTCGAAGAAGGGCGCCGACGGATGGCCGCAGCGCTCCTGAGGGGCCTCGACGCAGGCGTCGAGGACTCCGAACGCGCTGTGGTCGCCGCTCGTGACGCCCTCACCACCTTGCTGAACGCGATGGAATCGGAGACCAGTTGATCAGCCCAGGCACCGCGCCGTCGGACACGGCATCGGACCCGGCAACGCCCGCACCACCCACCGGCACCCCCAGCCCGGGGCCGGCCGGTCCATGCACCCCCACAGCCGGGACCCGCATTCCGCGCGCCGTCGCGCCGCGTCGGGTGGGCGGACCCCGGCGGCGCTGGGACTGGGTGCTCGCCGCAGATCCCGGTCTGGGCCAACTCCAGTCGGGGTGGCGCACGTTGGTCGCCATGGTGACCTCCCTCGCGGTCGGCTACGGGATGGCGAGGGCCCTCGACATCCCGGCCATGATCGGCATGATGGTCGGCGGGATGATGGGCCTGATGAGCGCCTTCGCCGTGGCCGAGAACACCTGGCAGCGGCTCGCCCGCGCCATCCTGTGGATGCCGTTCCCCTACGCCGCGGTCCTGTGGCTGGCCGCCGAGCTGCACGACGACCGCCGCCTGGAGATCGGGCTGATGGTCGGTGCGCTGGCACTGACGTTCTTCCTTGCCCGATTCGGTCAGCTGTACCTGCTCACGGGCATGATGCTCTTCAACGGCCTGATGGTCGGCATGATGGCGAACATCCCGGCCGGGATGTCGGGCAAAACGTTGCTGGTCGCCCTGGTGTCCGCCGCAGCGGTGCTCGTGACCCGGCTGCTGCTGTGCTACCCGATGCCGCGCGAGGATCTGCTGCGTACCCAGCGCGCCTTCGTCGTGGAAGCCCGCCGGGTCGCGGACGCGGCGATCGAGGCGCTGGACCCCGATGCCGACCAGGAACGTGCCGTACGCCGTATGACGCGCGCACTGCGCCGTCTCAACGTCACCACCGTCACCATCGACGGACGGCTCGCCCAGCCTGAGGTCGCGGCCGACCCCGACATGGCCGAGCTTCTCCACCGCCACCTCTTCGACGCGGAACTCGCCCTACGGGGGATAGGCCGGGCCGTCCAGGACCTGACCGGGCTCGCGGTGGATCCGCACCTGCGCGAGGCACTGGTGGTCGGACTCGTCGTGGCGCGGGACACTCCCCTCGGCAGTGCCCAGGGACTGCGCCCCGCAGCCGAGATCATCCGCCGGCAGGCCGATGCCGTGCCGAACGACCCCGCCGGCGGAAACCGGCCGGCGGAGGCCGTGGAGCCCGCCTACCGCGTGGCCCAGTTGCTCGACTCCCTGGCCGGTTCGCTCTCCCACTGGCTCGCGCTGGGCTGGAGCTCCCCGCAGTCACCGGCGAAGGTCCCCTTCCAGCCGACCGTCGCCCTGGAGCGCGACCGTCCCGCCGGATCCGCCGCGGCGACGCGACGCGTGCTCGCGGCAGGGACGGAGACGAGCTGGCGACGGGCCGTCCCCTTCGTGCGTGCACCGCTGCACGCGGGGATCGCCGCCGCCATCGTCTGCCCGATCACCGACGCCATAGACCCGCACCGCTTCTACTGGGGTCTGGTCGGCGTGATGATCACCCTCTTCGGTACGAACACGACCCACGAGCGGCTGCGCAAATTCGGCCACCGCATGACGGGCACCGTGATCGGCGCGGTGATCGGCATCGCTCTGCTCCACCTGGTGGGCCACGGTCACGTCTACGTGATGCTCACGATCATCGTCGCGGGGATCACCCTCGGCGCCTGGGGAATGCAGCGTGCCTACGCGTTCTGGGTCGTGGGCCTGGTCGTCGCACTCGTGCAGCTGTACGGGCTGACGACGCCCGACGCCGGGATGGACCACCTGCTCGGCGAACGGCTGCTGGACAACGGTCTCGGCATACTGATCGCCACCGCGTGCGCGGCACTGATCTTCCCGCTGTCCGGCCGCAGGATCACACGGGAGGCGGAGCGTGGTTACGTGTCCGCCGTGGACGACCTGGTCTCGCAGCTGGCCCTGCGCTGGGAGGACCCCGACGCCCCCGTCCGGCTGCGCGGAGCTGCCCGCGCGGTCGACTCCGCCCTGTTCCAGGTCGTGAGCCTGGTGCGGCCGCTGGTGAGGATGCCGCTCGGGGTGCGCGGGCGCGACGCGGACAATCGCACCGCCCTGCTCACCACGGCGACCGGCCACGCCCGCGCCCTCGCGGCAGCGGCCGACATCGACATCGACCTGGCGCCCCGGCAGGCCGAACGGTTCACGCGCATCACCACGGTCCTGACCGGTTCGCTCAGGGCCCTGGAGCGCGCGCTGGCCACCGGCGAGCCCGAGGAATCCTGGCAGCGGGTCAGCCCGCTGGTACGGGAACTGAAGGCGGACCTGGACACGGCACCGTCCGGCCCCCGCGCCGAGCGCATCCGAACGGCCCTGCGGGAGCTGGCCGCGCTCGACGATGCACTCGCCGGGTACGCGGAGCGGTGCGGGCTCACCGTGCGCAGCGCTTCGCCCCAGAGCATCGTGAGTTCGCCGATGGAACGGCGCACGCGGGCACTCGTGGCGGAGTGGGGCACCCGGCGGTCGCCCCGGGCCGCTGCCGCCTGCGAGCGATCCGCCACCGTCACGACAACCGCCGGTACGGGAACGGAGACGGCCTCGCCGGAGCGCGTCCTGCCGGTCACTCCTGCCCTCCCGGCCACGCCTTCCGGCGGAGCCGCCGTCACCGTCGCCGGGAGCATCCGGTGCGACCGGCACCCGGCGGGCTGCGCGGGGTGGATCACGGTGATCAACGGGCGCGGGAAACGGGTCGCGGCGGGGTCCGTGCAGTCGGGCCGGTACCGCGTCAGCGGGCTGCGGCCGGGCCCCCACACACTCATCGTCTCTGCGCCCGCCCACGCCCCGCATGCCGAGCTCCTCTCCGTGCCGAGTGCGGGCGGAACCGGCCGGATCGGCCACGACATGTGGCTGTAGCCGGGCAACGCAACGGGCGGAACGGGCAGTTGCGGCGGCGGAGGCCGACTGGCCCGCGCACCGGTCAGACCGGCATGACCTGTACGTCGTACTGCGGGATCCACGGGCTCCGGGTGACCAGCGTCAGCCCTTCCGCCTGCGCCTGGGCGATCAGCATCCGGTCGAAGGGATCGGTGTGCACCATCGGCAGCCGGCCTGCCCGTACGCCGTGCGCGGCCGTGATCGGCAGGTTCCTGAACTGGAGATCCCGCACCTGCTCGGCCAGGTCTCCGGGGCCATCGAAGCCGCCGAGGAACTGTTTGACGGTGATCTCCCAGGCGGACACCGCGCTGACGTACACGGCGGGTTGGGTCTCCAGGAGTTCCTTGTACGGCGCGAGCAGCTGGGGCGCGTCGGCGATCCACCACATGACCACGCGCGTATCGAGAAGTAGTCGCATCAGCGCATCCCCAGGGCTTCTGCCACCGACGCGCGGGCATCGTCGAAGTCCGCCGGGATGCGGAGACGGCCCCTGAGCGAGCCCCGGCCCGGCCGCCGCGTCTGTGGCTGTGGCCGCGTCTGTGGCCGTGGCCGCGTCTGTGGCTGTTGCTGTTGCTGTTGCTGTTGCTGTTGCTGTTGCTGTTGCTGTTGGGGATGCGTCCTCGCCACTGGCCGTCCCGCCCTGCTGATCACGATCACTCGGTCGTCGACCACCTGCGTCAGCGTGCCGGTGAATCGCGGTGCCCGGTGCCACACTTGGCCTCGGTCTCGGAGCCACCTCCGCCAGAGCGCCCTCACGACTGGATCACCGGGGCCGCCTCGACCGCCGGTACCGTTCGCACGGTCAGCGGCTCCGCAGCGTGCAGACGTAGCGCCGGTCCTCCGTCGTCCAGGGTGATGACGACCGCCGGACCGCCCGACGCGAACCGCTCGCTCCAGACCGCGCGGACCGTGTGCCAGGCACCCCATGCGCGTACGCACTGGCCGGGCCGGACAGATTCCGCCACGATCACGCTCTCCGCAGGGGTGAGGTCAGCGGCCGGTGCCAGCAGTTCCGCCCACACCGTCTTACCGATCCCGGCCCGCCGCTCGTCCACGCCCCAACGGTGAGCCAGCGCCTCGACGAGCAGGAGCCCGCGCCCGCCCTTGTCCAGCTCGCCGGGCTGCCGCACCTCCGGCCTGCCCGCCCCCGCGTCGCTCACCTCCAGCCGCAGGAACTCGCCCCTCCCCCGGCACTCGATGCGTACGCCCACCAGGCGGTCACCGGGGACGGGCACGCGCACCGCGTTGGTCACGAGCTCGGAGAGGACCAACTCGCCATCCTCCGCTGACGCCCGGCCCGCTCGCCACTCCCCGAGCTTGGCCCGTAGCGCCGCCCGCGCCCGAGGAACACTGCCGTGGCAACGAGGCAGCCTGAACTTCACTTCGTTCGGTTCGCTCATCTCCGTACCCGCCGTCCGTCACTCGTCGCGCGCATCCCGCGCAGCCCGTCGGAAGTGACCACTCTCGGCATTCTCCTGAATGCGGAACGTCACGGAAGCTAAACTGACGGCTCTGCCACACATCGTCAAGTCGCCTGCCTGGCAATTGACAACGCAGATAGAAATTGATCAGTCCCACACCGATCACGTTCGCATATTGCCGCCAACTGACCAGCCCTCTATGCCCTCTGAGCTCCAGGGAGAAGAAGACATGTCCGACAGCAGCAGCACCTTGCTCATGTCCCGAGTCACATTCGGGCGCGCTCTGCGGCGCCTTCGTAAGGAGGCCGACCAACTGACCCTCGCGGAGGTCGCTACGGCTCTCGCCTGCGACCTCTCCTTGGTCAGCCGCATCGAGAACGGCAAACGGGTGTGCTCCAAGGCCCACTTCGCCCAGCTCATGGACATCTACGAAGTGCCCGCCGCCCAGCGCGACGAGCTTGCCGAACTGCACGCGGCCACGCGCGAGCGGCGTCCGCCGTGGTGGTCCACGTACAGCGACGTGATCAGCGCGCAGTACGAACGGTTCCTCGGATTCGAGGCGGCGGCGTCGACCGTCCATGAGTTTCAAGTCGGCATTCTGCCGGGCCTGTTGCAGACGGAGGCGTACGCACAGGCGGTGACCGGTGTGGGGTTCACCTCGCTCGGACCGGATCAGATCGAAGCGCTCGTCGAGGTACGTGGCCTGCGGCAGCGGCACTGTCTGCTGGAGGCGGCCACACCTCTGGAGTGCCGCTATGTCATCACGCAGGCCGCGTTGGACTTCCAGGTGGGCGGCGAGCGCACGCACAAGGAGCAGTTGGACCACCTGCTGGAGATCTCAGCCCACGCGAGTGTCGACCTCCGCGTCGTTCCCTACGCGAAGGGCGAAGAAGCAGCTCAGATCGGTGCGTTCAGAATCCTGCAGTTCGCGGACGAGGACGTGCCCGACGTGGCCTTCGGCGAGTCGGTCGCTGGTAGTTTGACGATGGACGATCCCCGAGACCTGCGGCGTTTGCACCGCCTCTTCCGCAGCCTCACGGACGCGGCGCTCTCCCCGGACGAGAGCCGCGACATCATCGCACTCACCAGACACAAGGATGACTGAACTCATGGAGAAGGCAGACCTCTACTCGATCGATGCCTCCGCGCTGTCCTGGCAGAAGAGCAGCTTCACGGCCAACAACGGCGAATGCTTCGAGCTGGCCCCCCTGCCCGGCGGTGGCGTGGCCGTCCGTGACTCGAAGAACCCGTCCGGCCCGCACCTCTGCTTCACCCCCGGCGAGTGGCGCGCCTTCAAGTCGGGCATGACAGCGGGAGACTTCGACAACCTGTAGGCGAGGAACGCTCACCTGAGGGGCATCGGCGTGCTGGGCTGAGCCTGCCCGCCCCCGAGGCACGGGCAGGCTCGCACCGTCGGCTCAGGACACCGGCAGCCCCGGTGCCGGGTAGCCGTCCATCAGCGCCTTCACCTCGGAGCGGACCTCCGACACCGTGGACTCGTCGCCCCTGCGGGCGGCGTCCACCACGCGGGCGATCCACTCCGCGACCGTGACCATCTCCGAGGCGGGGACGCCGCGTGACGTCAGGGCCGGGGTGCCGATGCGGATGCCCGAGGGGTCGAAGGGCTTGCGGGTGTCGTAGGGGACGCTGTTGTGGTTGACGACGATGCCCGCGCGGTCCAGGGCCTTGGCCGCCACCTTGCCGGGGACGCCCTTCGCCGTGAGGTCGATCAGCAGCAGGTGGTTATCCGTGCCACCGGAGACGAGGTCGAAGCCTCGGGCCGCCGAAAAGCCTCCGGCGCGTAGGCATCGTCGGTGCGCACCGGGCTGCTGAAGGACCATCGTTATGTCCGGGAGGCGAACATCCAGCTGAAACTGAACCTTCACTCCAACTGATCCCACTGGTCAACTCGCCAGCAACGGAGAGCCTGGGGCGTCTGCTGCTGAATGAATGGGGCGGCGTCTAAGGGCTGTCCCGCAAAGATCTTGAAGCCGCCTCGGGCATGGCGGCCGCCTTGCTTATCCGGCGAGGGCGAGGTTGTGCATCCGGGCGATGCC
>NZ_JBVJMU010000015.1:0-209682 GCF_055584045.1 Streptomyces sp. NPDC104307 | reverse complement strand
AAGACGCTCGACTGGGATACCCCAGCCGAGCGTCTACGTGATCTACTCACCACCTAAAAACCAGGCGGTGTTGCGACGACCACTGGAACCCAAGCACCGAACAGGGGCCTGACCACTTCGATCGTTAGGCCCGATCTGATGGCTGTCAGCCAGCTTAGTGCTGCCCCCTCCTCTGTTCCCACGCTTGATCACCCGATGGCCAATCCCGGGTACGGCAAGCGTTCGGCGCCCGGCCAACGCCCCCGCACCGATCACGACTTCACCCACCTGCTCCCCCGTGACGCCGCCGTCGCCGCGTACATCGACGGCCTGTGCGACGGTGCCGACATCTCCGTGAAGACCCTCGCCAAAGTGCTCCCGTACGGGCAGTGCGCCCTGCGGACGACGTTGAACCGGCTCCAGGAAGCGGGCCACCTGCGCCGGGGCAGCGAGTGCGTCGCGACCGAGGAAGCCCTGATCTGGGTCACCCGGACGTTCTTCTCCCGCACCTCACGCGGGGACGAGTGGTGGGACGCGTTCACCCGGGGCGACGTACCGCAGGATCAGGAGCGGACATCCCAACGCCCCACCCGGTCCCGCGCGTTCATCCTGCTAGCCGCCCTCGGCCGCCACACACCCGCGCTCACGCTCTCCCAGGCGGACTGCGTGACGCTCGAACCGCAGGTCAGCGAATGGTTCGAGCGCGGCGCCACCGAGCCGGAAGTCCTGAACGCCCTGACCGAGGGCCTCCCACCACGCATCCACCACGCCGCAGCCCTCCTCCGCCGACGCCTCCTCGACAAACTCCCACCCGTACGCGAAGCCTCCCCGGCACCCCGGATCGTCCTGCGCACCCTCGAATGCCGCGAATGCCGCGCACCCGGCAGTGCGCAAGCGATGCCCGGCGGACTGTGCGGAAACTGCCGGGGCAACTCCCCCGATGTTTCCACCGGCCCCGCAGACGCCGTCCCCGACCACGGCGTACGCGCCAGGATGAGCGCCGTACGCGCCGGACTCGTACCCCGCGCCGAGCGGCAGAAGAGGGGCTGACCAGGCTGACCAGCGGGCCGGGCGGCACGGACCGGACAAGGCGCGCCGGGCGGCAAACCACTGGCGGTCGCGGGTCTCCGCAGACGACCATGGAACGCATGAGCGACCAACCCGCACGATGGAGCCAGGCCACCGTCTATCCCGACATGTGGGCCGACCCCGACGACGACCCCCGCAACAGCGAAGGAGTCAGCCCGGACGGCGAACTGGCCACCCTCCAGGACTTCCTGAAGGACTACCGCCTCACCCTGCGGATGAAGTGCGAGGGCCTGGACGCGGAACAGCTGGCCCGCAAGGCCGTTCCGCCGTCGACCATGTCGCTCCTCGGCCTGGTGCGGCACCTCGCCGAGGTCGAGCGGGACTGGCTCAACTGGATCAGCGACGGCGACCCGAAGCCGAAGCTCTACGGAAAGCGTGACGCGGACTTCGACGGAGCCGTCGCGGACCCGGCCGTGGTGGACGCCGCCTGGGCCGACCTGGCCCGCGAACAGGCCGCGACCGACGCCGCCCTGTACGGGCACCCGGACCTGGGCACCCGGCTGGGCAAGGACGGCATCGCCGTACGGGAGTTGCTCGTGCACCGGATCGAGGAGTACGCCCGGCACTGCGGCCACGCCGACCTGCTGCGCGAGTGCGTCGACGGGCGGGTGGGGCAGTGACCGGCTGAGCCGTCCCGGGGAGTGGGCGGCCCAGCCGGTCGTCAGTGGTTCTCCTGCCTGCCGGCCGGCGTCACGAAGCTCTCGGCGCCGGTGTCACCACGCTCCCGGCGCCGGTGGCGGGACGACGGCCGGACGGTCGTCGCAGGTGATCGTGTTGGGGAGCAGCCAGGGGGCCAGCCAGTCGCCGTCGTTGCCGCCCAGGTCCGTCAGGGCGAACTCAGAGCCCGTGGCGGGGAAGTTGAACGAGCCGCAGTTGTTGACGCCCACCGCGCCGACGTTCCGCGCGTCCACGTTCTCGAACGTGGCGCCGCCCGCCGCGCGGGCGCTCAGCACCGAGGTGCCGGTGCCGTCCACCTTGATGTCCTTGAAGTGGACGCCCTTGATGACGTACTGGTCCTTCACCGCCCAGTCGGAGACCAGCATGATCGCGTTGTAGGTGCTGTCGAGGAAGTTGTTGCCGGTGACCCGGATGTCCGCGTCGATGCTCTTGTCCAGGGCGAAGATCCAGAGGGCGCCGAGGCCGATGTTCCAGTTGAGCTCGTACGTACCGGCGCGGACCGTGGTGTTGGCCGTGAGGTTCAGCTTCCCGGCGAAGGGCTCGGCTCCGAAGCGGGAGCCGACGTGCAGCGCGCTGCCCTCGCGGATCGGGTCGGCCACCAGGTTGTTCGAGACGGTGTTGTCGGTGCCGCCGTAGATCGCGATGCCGTTGGCCAGGACCGGGGTCTGGACGGTGTTGTGGTCGAAGGTGTTGCGGGCGTTCGCCGTCTTCTCGGACCACATGGCGAGGCCGTCGTCACCGGAGTTGCGTACGAAGGTGTGGGCTACGCGTGAATCGGTGACGCCCGTATGGAAGTTGATGGCGTCCGCGATCTGGTCGACGATGGTGTTGCCGGTGATCCGCAGGTTCTTCATCGGCCCGTCGAACCACATGCCGACCTTGGTGTGGCTGATGTGCAGGCCCTCGATGGTCGAGTCACTGAGCGCGCCGCCGATGCCGTTGACCTGGTCGGTGTCGATGCGTGTCCGTACGTCGCCCTCGATGGCGAAGCCGGACAGGTGGACGTTGCGGCTGCCGCCGTCCGCCGCGTCCTTGCCGTAGAAGCCGACTCCGGTGTGGACCGAACCGTCGGCGGCCGGGGTGTCGAGGGCGACCTCATGGCCCTTGATCTTCGTGTACCAGCTGCCCGCGCCGACGATCGTGACGTTGTCCACGACGATGTGCCGGTTCACCTGGTACGTGCCCGGCGGGATGTACACCTTGAGGTGGGTGCGCTTCGCGAAGGCGATGGCCTTGTCGATCGCGGCCGCCGAATCGCGCCGGCCGGTGGGATCGGCCCCGAAGGCGAGGACGTTGGCGGCGAGCAGCTCGATGTGCGGGGAGCCGGCCAGCTCCGAGTCCAGCAGGTCGATCGTCGTGGACGCGGCCCTGCTGCCCGCCGGGACGGTCAGCCGTACGGTGTCACCCGCGCGGTACGTACGGCCGAGCAGGAGGCGCTGTTCGTCGTAGAAGTGGCTGGGCCGGTACGGCTTGGCGATGACCGGGGCCGGGGTCGTCTCGCTGGGTACGCAGGAGCACTCGGTGATCCACCAGTCCGGGTGGAGCAGCCCGGCGCCCGGGTCGTTGGAGAACGGGTACTGGTTGTACAGCCAGGAGTACTGCGAGGTCAGCGTCATGGTGGAGCGCTTCTTGCCGTTCACCGCGACGTCCAGCGGTGCGGTGATCCCGCCGCCGTTCGGCGCGTCCGGGATGCTGTAGCGCACGGTGATCGCGTTGGCGGCGCGCGGCAGCCTGAACTCGACGTGCTGGCCCGGCTCCAGGCTGACCGCCTTGCGGCCGGACGCCTCCGCCGGGAGCGTGTACGCGGCCCGGTCCGGGCCGATGACCGTGCCGTTGGTCGCGGCGCTCTCGGCCTCCTGCTCGACGAACGGCACGTCGGCGCCCCGGCCGGCCACGAGCGCCGGGTCGAGGGCGGCGCGGGTCACGGGGGATGCGGTGGCAGTGGATGCCCCGGCAGTCGATGCCGTGGCTGGGGTGCGCGGGGCGGCCGGTGCGGGCGCGCCCGTCAGCACGCCGAGGCCGACTGCGGCGGCGGTCATCGAGGCAACCGCCGTCGCGTACAGGGCTGTTCGCCGCGGTCTTCGCGGGCTCACTTCAGTACCGGTGATCTTCCGTGACATCGCAGGCCCGTCTCTCTGAGGTGCGGCCGGGGCAGCCCGGGATGGCCGCCGGGGAGGTGAGGCGACAGTAGGACCCGCACCTCACGGCCCACAAGACTCCTGCGAGATGTTTCCTCCGACTTGCTGTCCACGTACACATCTTCGTTGGATTTTTGCGTTACGAGGACGCTTCGTTGCGAGATCTGCGCACCGGGAGAGGTCAGCGCACCAGGAGACCGATAGCGACCTTCAGCCGGTCGAGGTAGAACTCCCGTGACGCGGCCTGATGCTTGAGGCCGATCGACGCGCTGATCATCGTCTGTGCGACAGGGGAGGCCGCCTCTTGTCCTGACTCGACGGCGATCGCGCCTGTGATCAGTTCTTCGAAACGTCGCGGCGCGGTTTCGACGATCTCTCCGAGGAGGTCGGGGTTGTCCTCGATGACCGCCGCCACGTCGCGCGCCAGCGGCCCGACATAGCGGCCCGCCCACTGGTCGAACGCTTCGGCGAGACGCTCCGGAAGGGGGCGGCCGGTGTCGGCCAGGACGTGCTGGACCGCGGCGATGTCCCGCTCCAGGGACTGGGCGGCTGCGGCACGGAAGAGAGTCTCTTTGGAGGAGAAGAGGAAGTAGAGACCGGGCCGGGAGATGCGTGCCGCCCGCGCCACTTCTTCCATCGAGGTCTTCCGGTAGCCGAATCGCGCGAACGTGACCATGGCGGAGTCCAGAACCGCGGTGCGGCGGTCGCTCGGGGCGATTGCCGCCGAGGAGTGGGCGGAATCGGGGCTGCTCATGGGGTGAGCATACGAGCGGTAGTCGAACTATACAAAGTGAGTGCAGTACGTATAGTAGGTGGCGTGACTACTCGCAGGCTCATCTCCACGCGCTTCACCGCCTCTAGCACCGCGGAGGAGGTGCTGCGGGGCGGTGACCTCACCGGCGTCCGCGCGATCGTGACGGGAGCCTCCTCCGGACTCGGGATCGAGACGGCGCGGGTGCTGACCGCCGCCGGGGCGGAAGTGACGCTCGCGGTCCGGAACACGACCGCAGGTGACGCCGTCGCCGAGGCCATCGCGAAGTCGACCGGAGGGATCCGGCCCCGGGTCGTCCGGCTCGACCTCGCCGACAGGACCACCGTCACACGGTTCGTCGACGCATGGCGCGGCCCCCTTCACCTGCTGATCAACAACGCGGGCGCGATCACCGGTGGGCTCGAACGAACGCATGAGAAATGGGAGTTGCAATTCGCGACCAACCATCTCGGCCACTTCGCTCTGGCCACCGGCCTTCACGACGCCCTGGCCCGCGGAGCAACCGACCGGGACGGAGCACGGATCGTCTCGGTCAGTTCGACAGCCCACATGCGTTCCGGCATCGACTTCGACGACCTCCATTTCGAGCGTCGCGCCTACGACCCGCAGATCGCCTACGCCCAGTCGAAGACGGCGAACTCCCTCTTCGCCGTCGAGGCGACCCGCCTCTGGGCATCCGACGGCATCGTCGCCAACGCGGTGAACCCCGGCGGTATCGCGACGGGACTGCAACGGAACTTCACCCCGGAGCAGAAGGAGTCGCTCGACGCGGCCGAGGCCGCCGGGGTCTTCACCTACAAATCGGTCGAACAGGGGGCCGCCACCAGCATCGTGGCGGCCCACGCCCCCGAGTTCGCCCACTCCGGAGGCCACTACCTCGACGACTCACAAGAGGCCTACACCGTGCCGAACGACGCCGACCTCGCGCAGCACCCGCACGGCGTCAAGGAATGGGCGCTCGATCCCGCCACCGCCGAGCGCCTCTGGACCGTCTCGGCCCATCTGCTCCGCGCCTGACTCCACAGCCCGGAGCGCCGACCGACCGCTTCCCCCTCGGACGCGGATGAGAGGGGCGGGAGCAGCGGGGCGGGAGCAGGGGCGCGGAGCGCGGAGCCGTGCGTCAGGACGGGCGGAGCCGTGCGTCAGGACGGTTCGGGCGCGGTGGACGGCGCGGGAGCGGGCGACCCGGCGGCCTCCCAGGCGAAGCCGTCCGGGTCGGTGAAGGAGCCGCCGCCACCGAGGGCGATGCGGTGCGAGCCGGTGCCGTCGGCGGGGACGCCGAGGTCCTTGGCCAGGCCGCGGCGCTTGTACAGCGCCAGCTTGACCGGGCTGGACTGGCCGGGGGCGAACTCGGCGTACTTGCCGCCGAAGCTCTTGGTCACGGTCATGCCCCGGCCGACGTAGAACTCCTTGGTGGCCTTCACGTCCTCGACGCCGATCAGCAGGACGACCTCGTCGATCTCGCGGGTGGCCGGGCCGGTGTCCTTCTTCGCCGAGGTCGCGATCTTCCAGATCGTCCCGTCCGGGGCCTGGACGACGCCGCCGTAGCCCCACAACGACTTCGCGGCGGGCTTGAGGACCGTGGCCCCGGCGTCCACAGCGGCGCCGACGAAGCCGTCGACGGTGGCCGGCCCGGACACCGTGACCCCCAGAGTGAAGCCACGGAATCCGGTGGAGTGCGCCTCGGACGCCCGCAGGCTTATGTAGGCGTCCACCCCGAAGGCGGCGTAGAAGCGGCGGGCGGCATCGAGGTCGGCCACCTCGACGGTGACGGACGCGAGGGAGGTGTCGGATGCGGTGGAACCGTTGATTGCCATGTCCATCACGCTAAGGGCCGCCCCGCAGCCGAGGCTTCTCGATTCCTGACCGGTCTTGCTCCTGGCCGTTTCCGCTCACCGAGCATCCAACTCGATGGTTGGATTTTCGTGATCACGCGTGCTACCTTCCAACTCGTCAGTTGGAAATGCTCACCGGCCCCACCCTTGGCAAGGAGCTCCACATGTCCCACCCGCACCCCACCGAAACGTCCCGGCCGTCCCTGCCGTCCCGGCTGTCCGAGGGCCTGGACGTGCTGAAGGTGATCGGCGGCTCCGCGCCCACCCCGCTCGAAGCGCTGTCCGACATCGCTCCGGACCTCGCCCGCTACGCCGTCGAGTTCGCGTACGGCGACCTGTACACCCGGCCCGGACTGACGCTGCCCCAGCGGCAGTTGGTGACCGTCGCGGCGCTCGCCGCCCTCGGGAACGCCGAGCCTCAGCTGCGCTTCCACATCGCGGGCGCGCTCAACGTCGGCTGCACCCGGCGCGAGATCGTCGAGGTGGTCATGCACGCGCTCGTCTACGCCGGTTTCCCCGCCGCCCTCAACGGCATCGCCGCCGCGCGTGCGGTGTTCACCGAGCACCCGGCCGCGCCCGGCACCCCAGATGCTCCCGGCGCCCCCGGACCGGCGGCCGAGGGTGCGTCCGAGCGCTTCGCCCGAGGGCTGCGCGCCCTGGAGGAGGTCGACGGGCACGCGGGACAGCAGGTGGTGGACTCCCTCAACGACATCGCCCCCGAACTGGGCCGCTATCTCATCGAGTTCGTCTTCGGTGACGTCTACCAGAGCACCGGGATCGACCTGAAGACCCGCGAGATGGCCTCGGTCGCGATGTGCACCGCCCTGGGAACGGCGGGGCCCCAGCTGCGCGTGCACATCCACGGCTTCCTCAACACCGGAGGCACGCGGGAGGAGACGACCGAGGTGATCACCCACCTGGCCGCCTACGCCGGCTTCCCGGCGGCCCTGAACGGCATCACCGCCGCACGCGAGGTCTTCGCCGCGCGGGACGCCGCACGAAGCGCCGCGTAAGGATACGGACATGGCCTGGGACACCGCACGCACCAAACGCCTCCTCCTCGAAGCCGCCGTGGAGGAGTTCGCCGAGCACGGCCCGACCGGCGCACGCGTCGACCGCGTCGCCTCTGCGGCGAAGGTCAACAAGGAACGCATCTACCAGTACTTCGGCGGCAAGGAGCAGCTGTTCACCGCCGTACTGGAATCCGAACTGGCCAAGGCAGCCGAGGCCGTGCCGCTGCCCGAACCGGGAGACGGCGACCTCGGCGACTTCGCCGGGCGGCTGTACGACTACCACGGCGCCCACCCGCACCTGCTCCGGCTGCTCTCCTGGGAAGGGCTGCGTGACGGGCGCGCACCGGTCGTCGCGGAGACGGAACGCGCCGCCCACTACGCCGGCAAGGCCGCGCAGATCGCCGCCCTCCAGCTCGACGGCACCGTCACCGCGGACTTCGAGCCCGGCCGGCTGTTCGGGGCCGCGTTCGCCCTCGCGACCTGGTGGCTCACCATGCCCCAGCTCGCCCGCATGGCCCTGAGCGGCGCCGACGGCTCCCCCGAGGCCACCCGCGAGGCGCTCGTGCGGATGGTCCGGGCCCTCACCGCCCCCGGCACGCGAGCGCGCTGACCGCCCGGACCGGCGGAGCGCAACGAGTCGGGGGCAAAGCCGCAGCTCAGACGTTTTCGCAGGTCAGCTTGGGTGGCGTAACTTCGGCGTAACATCGCAGCGGACTTTCGCCGGGTAGCGTGGGGCCCGAGAGGAGGTGACGAGACACCCCATGCGAGACGAACAGCACGCACCGCCCCCGCGCCGGGAGAGGCAGCCGCTGCCCCGCGCCGAACGTGCGCGGCAGATCGCGGACACGTTGCGCCAGCGGATCACCTCCGGCCGCTACGAGGACGGCATGCTGCCCGACGAACGCGCCCTGGGCCAGCTGCTCGGCGCCTCCCGCAACACCATCCGGGAGGCCCTCGGACTGCTGCGCGACGAAGGGCTGATCACCCGCAGGCGGGGCATCGGCACCGAGATCGTGACGGCGAAGTACGGGCACGGTCTCGACCGCCTCACCGGCCTCGCGGAGACCCTCGTCGACTACGGCACCGTGGCGAACACGGTGCGCGCGGCCCGGCTCGTCCCGCACGCGCCGAAGGCGGTCACCGAGCGGCTCCAACTGCCCGACGGATCCGAGGCGGTGTACCTGGAACGGCTGCGCAGCCTGGACGGCCGGCCGCTCTCCGTCGACTCGACCTGGCTCGCCCCCGACATCGGACGCCCCCTCCTCGGCTGCGACCTCGCCCACCGGGACGTCTTCACGCTCATCGAGGAGACCACCGGGACCCGGCTCGGCAGCGCCGAGATCACCGTGCACGCCGTCACCGCGGAACCCGACACCGCGCGCCTCCTCGCCATCCCCGCCGGAGCGGCCCTGTTCGTGATCGACCGCCTCACCCGGCTCGCCGACGGCCGCCCCGTGGACACCGAGTCCCTGCGGGTGCGGGCCGACCGGTTCGCCCTGCACACGCTGCTCCACCGGGGCGACTCCCCGCCCGGCGCCCTCGTCTGACCGAGGCGACACCCCACCCCTTGCACTGCCCGCGGAGGCACCGCCATGCCCTGGACCCCCGACACCCTCACCCTGGTTCTGCTCGCCCTGTTCGGCCTCGCGGGAGGCATCGGGATCACCGCGATCGGGCCGGGCGGGGTGCTGCCCACCATCGGCATGTTCCTGCTGACCGGGCTCACCCCGGCCGGTGTCGCGGGCACCGCCATCGTCACCCACGTGGCGACCGGCGTCCTCGGCACCGCCGCGTACACCAGGTCCGGGCAGCTGAGGGACCCGGTCACGCGGCGCACCGCCTGGGTCCTCGCCGCGAGCGCGCTCGTCGGAACCCCGGTCGGCGTACTGCTCAACACCCACGTCTCGGGGCGGCTGTTCGGCATCCTGCTGGCGTGCGCCGTCACGGTGACCGGCCTGCTGGTGTGGCTCCGCGAGCGCCGCACGGCAACCTCGCGGGCGGCCGAGGACCCGGTGCGCGTACCGCTCGCGCTCACCGTCGCGGTGGGGGTCACGGTGGCCGTCGCGGCGGGGCTCTTCGGCCTGGGCGGACCGATGCTGAGCGTGCCGCTCCTGGTCGTCTGCGGGCTCCCGGTGCTCTCCGCGCTGGCCGCCGCGCAGGCGCAGTCCGTGGTGATCGCGAGCGTGGGCACCATCGGCTACGTGCAGCACGGCTCCATCGACTGGACCCTGGCCGCCGTGGTCGGCGTACCGGAACTGGTGGGGGTGCTCGTGGGCTGGCGCATCGCCCGCTCCGTCCCGGCCCGCCGCCTCAAGTACGCCATGGCCGCCATGCTCCTGGCCCTGGCCCCGTACCTGGCGTTCCACTCCTGACGCGGCCCCGGGCACACTCCCGCATCCCCTACCCGGGTGCCAGTCGCACGCCGCCGAATGAGCACCTGGGTATCACGCGCGGGACGGTACGCGCGGGGCATCGTGGAGGCGTTCGCACACGTACCGCGCAACCCGCGACACGAGACATGAGACCGTGCCGCGCAGCGCCGCCCGAACGGGGAGCCCCAGGTGTCCGCAGTCCCGCGTACTCGTACCGCCAACCGCCGGCAGGTCCTCACCACCGCCCTCGCGGCGTCCGCCCTGGTGGCCACCGGCGCCATCCCGTCCTACGCGGTCGGCGGGCGGCGGACCCGCACCGCGCTGCCGACCGCGCGGCTGCCCCGGCCCACCGGACCGTTCGAGGTCGGCTCCACCGTGCACCACCTCGTCGACCCCTCCCGCGCGGAGCCCTGGCTGCCGGGGACCGGCGCGCGCCGCGAGCTGATGATCAGCGTCCGCTACCCGGCCGCACCCGGCGGCTCCGGGCGGCGGGAGCCGCAGATGACGGCCGCGGCCGCCGCGCACTTCGGCGGAGCGGAGGGGGCCGCCGCCCTGAACCTGGGGATGGCGCCCGGGTCCGTCGACTGGGGCGCCACGCTCAGCCACGCCCGCCGCGACGCCCCGGTCGCCGCGCGGGCCGGCCGGTTGCCCGTCGTGCTGTACTCCGGCGGCCTCGGCGACCCGCGCACCTGGAACACCGCCCTGGTGGACGATCTGGCGAGCCACGGGTACGCCGTCGTCACGATCGACCACACCTACGAGGCGACCGAGGTGGAGTTCCCCGACGGGCGCCTCGCCACCATGCGGATCTTCGACGGGGCGCCGCCCAGCGATCCGGACGCGATCAGCGCCCTGCTGCGCAAAGTCGTGGCGGTCCGGGTGGCCGACACCCGGTTCGTGCTCGACCGGCTCCCGGAACTGAACCGGACGCGCTTCGGGGACGTACTCGATCTGCGCCGGACCGGCATGTTCGGCCACTCCGCGGGCGGCTTCACCGCGGCCCAGACGATGCACGACGACCGGCGGATCAGGGCGGGCATCAACATGGACGGGCAGCTGGACTACGTGGGCGGCGAGGTGCCCGACGGCAGCCGGCTGAGCACGGTGGCCACGGACGGTCTTGACCGGCCGCTGCTCCTGATGGGGACGGCCGGTGAGGGCTCCGGCGACTACCGGCAGCAGCCGTCCTGGGCGGCGTTCTGGAAGAACACCCGGGGCTGGCGGGCGGACGTCACCCTGACCGGCTCGCGCCACGCCTCCTACACCGACGCCGAGTTGCTGCTGCCGCAGCTGGCCCGGCAGGGCGCGGAGCCGGGCGGCGGACTGGCCGGGGCGGTCGGGACGGTGCGGCCGGAGCGGGCGGCGGCCGCGAGCCGGGCGTACGCGGCGTCGTTCTTCGGGCGGTGGCTGCGCGGGCACGACGACCGCCTGCTGCACGGCCCCTCCGAACGCTTCCCGGAGATGGTGTTCACGCCCTGAGCGGGCAGGCCCGTGTACGAAGCCGGCCCCCGGGGATCGCTCCCCGGGGGCCGGCTTCGTACTGCTGTGGTGCTGTGCTGCCGTGCTGAACTACCGATCCGTCAGGATCAGAAGTCCATGTCACCGCCCGGCATGCCGCCCGGAGCGCCCGCGGCAGCGGCCTTCTCCGGCTTGTCGGCGATGACGGCCTCGGTGGTGAGGAAGAGCGCGGCGATGGACGCGGCGTTCTGCAGGGCGGAGCGCGTGACCTTCGCCGGGTCGATGATGCCCTCGGCGATCATGTCGACGTACTCGCCGGTCGCGGCGTTGAGGCCGTGACCGATCGGCAGGTTGCGCACCTTCTCCGTGACGACGCCGCCCTCAAGACCACCGTTGACGGCGATCTGCTTGAGCGGGGCCTCCAGCGCCAGCTTGACGGCGTTGGCGCCGGTCGCCTCGTCACCCGAGAGCTCCAGCTTCTCGAAGACGGCCGAGGCCTGGAGCAGAGCCACGCCACCACCGGCGACGATGCCCTCCTCGACGGCGGCCTTGGCGTTGCGCACCGCGTCCTCGATGCGGTGCTTGCGCTCCTTGAGCTCGACCTCGGTGGCGGCACCGGCCTTGATGACGGCCACGCCGCCGGCCAGCTTCGCGAGGCGCTCCTGGAGCTTCTCGCGGTCGTAGTCCGAGTCGGAGTTCTCGATCTCGGCACGGATCTGGTTGACGCGGCCCTGGACCTGGTCGCTGTCACCGGAGCCGTCGACGATCGTCGTCTCGTCCTTGGTGATGACGACCTTGCGGGCGCGGCCGAGCAGGTCGAGACCGGCGTTCTCCAGCTTGAGGCCGACCTCCTCGGAGATGACGGTGCCACCGGTCAGGATGGCGATGTCACCGAGCATGGCCTTGCGGCGGTCACCGAAGCCCGGAGCCTTGACGGCGACGGACTTGAAGGTGCCACGGATCTTGTTGACGACCAGGGTCGACAGGGCCTCGCCCTCGACGTCCTCGGCGATGATCAGCAGCGGCTTGCCGGACTGCATGACCTTCTCCAGCAGCGGAAGGAGGTCCTTCACGTTGCTGATCTTCGAGTTCACGATCAGGATGTACGGGTCGTCGAGGGACGACTCCATGCGCTCCATGTCCGTGGCGAAGTACGCCGAGATGTAGCCCTTGTCGAAGCGCATACCCTCGGTGAGCTCAAGCTCAAGACCGAAGGTCTGGGACTCCTCGACGGTGATGACGCCTTCCTTGCCGACCTTGTCCATGGCCTCGGCGATGAGCTCGCCGATCTGGGTGTCAGCGGCGGAGATGGAGGCGGTCGAAGCGATCTGCTCCTTGGTCTCCACGTCCTTGGCCTGCTCCAGGAGGGCGGCGGAGACGGCCTCGACGGCCTTCTCGATGCCCCGCTTGAGAGCCATCGGGTTGGCACCCGCGGCCACGTTGCGCAGACCCTCGCGGACGAGCGCCTGGGCGAGAACGGTGGCGGTGGTCGTACCGTCGCCGGCGACGTCGTCCGTCTTCTTGGCGACCTCCTTGACCAGCTCCGCACCGATCTTCTCGTACGGGTCCTCCAGCTCGATCTCCTTGGCGATGGAAACACCATCGTTGGTGATCGTGGGGGCGCCCCACTTCTTCTCAAGGACGACGTTGCGGCCCTTGGGGCCGAGGGTGACCTTGACGGCGTCGGCGAGCTGGTTCATGCCGCGCTCAAGACCGCGCCGGGCCTCCTCGTCGAACGCGATGATCTTGGCCATATGAAGTGGTCCTCCCGGACAGGGGTGGATTCTCCGGACCGAGTGGCGCCCGCGACGGACGGCCTGCCGTCTGCCGGTTCCTTGCCCCGGCAGACCTGCGGGCCTCACCGGCCCGGTCCAAGTTTCTGTCACTCTCACCCGGAGAGTGCTAAGCCCAATGATTAGCACTCGACCCCCGAGAGTGCAAGCGCCTACCCCCTCAGGGAGTGGCTCGGGACGCACGGAGGGCCCGTACCCCAGGGGTACGGGCCCTCCGTGCGTGAGTAGTGTCGTTGGCCGACCGCGCCGAGCTCAGCCGACGGCGAGCTTGACCATGTCCGCCTGCGGCCCCTTCTGGCCCTGCGAGATTTCGAATTCAACTCGCTGACCCTCTTCGAGGGTGCGGTATCCGTCCATCTGGATCGCGCTGTAGTGGACGAAAACATCCGCACCACCGTCGACCGCGATGAAGCCGTACCCCTTCTCCGCGTTGAACCACTTGACGGTGCCCTGAGCCATGCCTAACTCCCCTATTACTGGCCCTTGCACAGGACCGCACTTCGCGGGCCCGGGTCAGAACTCACCCTCCGTCAGGAGAGGGTGCGTGCGCCGGAACGCGTCGACCGCGGCCGAATGTATCTGCCCAACTGCCCTCTGCAACAGGTCAATCGGACGAGAATTCTCAGGCACGCCGATCACCCGAATATGAGGAATTCATGAGATTCCAGGGCAAGTCGGGCCAGGCAAAGGCGACTTATGGCGCAAGAGGCTCAGGTACTTTGGCTGCATCTTGTCGTGGCCGGGCGCATTCTCATATGCGGGGGGCACGGGCAGCGAAGGGGACTTCCCACACTGTACCGCGCTCAACCATGCAGAATTGCCCCCTCCGCTTCTGTCGCGGAGAGGGCAATTCAGGTGGCTCGGCGCACTCGGTGCACTCGGTGCGGTGGGACCGCCCGGGTCCCGGGGCTCAGCAGCCGCCGGCGACGGCCGGGATGATCGAGACGCCCGCGCCGTCCGGGGTGACCGCTTCCAGGCCGCCTTCGAAGCGCACGTCGTCGTCATTGACGTACACGTTGACGAAGCGGCGGAGCTTGCCCTGGTCGTCCAGGACGCGGGCGGCGATGCCCGGGTGGTCCTTCTCCAGGGACTCGATGACCTGGGAGAGGTTCGCGCCCTCTGCCGGGACCTCGGCCTGGCCGCCCGTGTAGGTGCGGAGGATGGTGGGGATACGGACCTTGACGCTCATGGTGGGTGCCCTTCCTGGAGTCTTGGGTGGGATCAGCCGGCGGTGCCGAGACCGGCGGCGCGGAAGGCGTCCAGGCTCGGCCGGATCGTCGCCGTCGCCTGCGAGGTGTCGGCCACCGCGTCCAGCGTCTTGAGGCCGTCACCGGTGTTCAGGACGACGGTGGTGAGCGTCGGGTCGAGCAGACCGGCCTCGATGAGCTTCTTCGTCACGCCGACCGTCACACCGCCCGCGGTCTCCGCGAAGATGCCCTCGGTGCGCGCCAGGAGCTTGATCGCGTCGACGACCTGCTCGTCGTTCACGTCGTCCACCGCGCCACCCGTACGGCGGGCGATGTCCAGGACGTAGGGGCCGTCGGCCGGGTTGCCGATGGCGAGGGACTTGGCGATCGTGTTCGGCTTCTGCGGGCGGACCACGTCGTGACCGGCCTTGAAGGCGGCGGAGACCGGCGAGCAGCCCTCGGCCTGGGCGCCGAAGATCTTGTACGGCTTGTCCTCGACCAGCCCGAGCTTGATCAGCTCCTGGAGGCCCTTGTCGATCTTCGTCAGCTGCGAGCCGGACGCGATCGGGATGACGATCTGGTCCGGCAGCCGCCAGCCGAGCTGCTCGCAGATCTCGTACGCCAGCGTCTTGGAGCCCTCGCCGTAGTACGGGCGGAGGTTGACGTTGACGAAGCCCCAGCCCTCCCCGAGCGGGTCTCCGATGAGCTCCGAGCAGAACCGGTTGACGTCGTCGTAATTGCCCTCGATACCGACCAGCTCACCGCCGTACACCGCGGCCATGACGACCTTGCCCTGCTCCAGGTCGTGCGGGATGAACACGCACGAGCGCAGACCGGCGCGGGCCGCGGCGGCGCCCACCGCACCGGCGAGGTTGCCCGTCGAGGAGCAGGAGAGCGTGGTGAAACCGAAGGCGCGGGCGGCCTCGACGGCGATCGCGACGACGCGGTCCTTGAAGGAGTGCGTCGGGTTGCCGGAGTCGTCCTTGACGTACAGGCCGCCGGTGACGCCCAGCTCACGGGCGAGGTTGTCGGCCTTGACCAGCTTGGTGAAGCCGGGGTTGATGTTGGGCTTGTCCGCGACGTCGGAGGGGACCGGCAGCAGCGGCGCGTAGCGCCAGATGTTGTCCGGGCCGGCCTCGATGCGCTTCTTCAGCTCGTCCGGGGAACCGGTCGGCAGGTCGTACGCCACTTCGAGCGGACCGAAACAGGTCGCACAGGCGAAAAGGGGACCGAGCGGGAATCGTTCTCCGCACTCGCGGCAGGAAAGTGCCGCGGCGGGACCGAGGTCCACGGAAGATTCGGTGGTTGCTGCAACAGTCTGAACAGCCATGATGGCGAGGCCCTTTCTCCTCATCTTCCTTGTGACGCATTTCGCCACAAGACGGAATTGGCACCGATCCCCACCTGACCTCGCGGTCGGCAGGATGGTTGCCGGGACTTCAACGGGCCGTTCCCTCTGTCCCTCTGGATGAGCGCTATGGCACTGGACCATCGATCCAGGCGTTTATCGGCGGATGGACCCCGGCATGCCACGGCCATCTGCGTTGTTCAGACTGTAACCGAAGCACCGGACTGTTGAGATAGTCGTCCGAACCGCGAGATGGATCACATACAGGGAGTATCGACCGTGCTGGAAGAGGTCGAACGCTGGCTGACCAGGCGTTCCTGGTCGTGCGCCGACCGCCCGCTGGAGCAGCTCCTGGCCGCCCGGAGCGGCGACCCGCGCCGGGGGAGCGTGAGTGTCGTCCTGCCGGCGCTCAACGAGGCGGCGACGGTCGGGGACATCGTCCGGACGATCCGGCGCGAGCTCATGGAGAAGGTCCGGCTGGTCGACGAACTCGTGGTGATCGACTCCGGCTCCACCGACGACACCGCGGAGGTCGCCCGCCGGGCGGGCGCCCGGGTGATCCACCGGGACGCGATCCTGCCCCGGCTGCCGGCCGTCCCCGGCAAGGGCGAGGTGCTGTGGCGGTCACTGCTGGTGACCGGCGGTGACATCGTCTGCTTCATCGACGCGGACCTGAAGGACTTCTCGGCCGATTTCGTCTCCGGCATCGTCGGCCCGCTGCTGACCGACCCCTCCGTGCAGTTCGTCAAGGCGATGTACGACCGTCCGCTCGGGGACACCGCGGGCCAGGGCGGGCGGGTCACCGAACTGGTGGCACGGCCGCTGCTCAATCTGCACTGGCCGCAGCTGGCCGGATTCGTCCAGCCGCTGGGCGGCGAGTACGCCGTACGCCGCTCACTGCTCGAACAGCTGCCGTTCCCGGTCGGCTACGGGGTGGAGCTGGGGCTGCTCGTCGACGCCCTGCACACGGTCGGCCTGGACGCGCTGGCCCAGGTCGACGTCGGCGTCCGCAAACACCGCCACCAGGACGGCCGGGCGCTCGGCCGGATGGCGGCGGCCATCTACCGGACCGCGTCGCTGCGGCTCTCCCGCGGCCATCTGGTGCGCCCCGAGCTGACCCAGTTCGAGCGCGGCGAGCACGGCTTCGTGCCGCACACCTACCCGGTGGACACCGAGGAGCGGCCGCCGATGCGCGAGATCGAGGAGTACGTCTCGCGCCGCGCCGCCTGAGAGGCCTGCCGGAGGTCACCCGACAGCCTCCGAGAGGGCCCCGCGGCCCGCACGCACGTTTGGACCGTTCGGGATCGGGCTAGATTCCGCGCATGGTCTCCGAGCACGCCCCCCAGCCCGCCGCCCAGGTACTCGTCGCGTCCAACCGCGGCCCGGTCTCGTACACAGTGGGCGAGGACGGCTCGCTCGACGCGAAACGGGGCGGGGGCGGGCTCGTCTCGGGGCTGAGCGCGGTGGACGACAAGATGTGGGTCTGCGCCGCGCTCGGTGACGGCGACCGCGAGGCGGTGCGGCGCGGGGTCGGAGAGCCGGGCGTACGGATGCTGGACATCGACGCGGACGTGCACGCCGACGCGTACAACGGCATCGCGAACTCGGTGCTCTGGTTCGTCCACCACCTGCTCTACCAGACCCCCGTGGAACCCGTCTTCGACGCGGAGTTCCGCCGTCAGTGGGCGTCCTTCGAGGCCTACAACCGGGCCTTCGCCGAGGCGCTCGCCCAGGAGGCGGGCGAGGGCGCGGCGGTCCTGGTGCAGGACTACCACCTGGTGCTGGTGCCCGGCATGCTCCGCGAGCTCCGCCCCGACCTGCGCATCGGCCACTTCTCGCACACCCCGTGGGCGCCCGTCGACTACTTCCGGATGCTGCCCGACGACATCGCGGAGCAGGTGCTGCACGGCGTCCTCGGCGCCGACCGGGCGGCCTTCCTGACCCGCCGCTGGGCGGACGCCTTCATCGGCTGCTGCACGGAGATCCTGGGCGGCACGGGCCGCACCCGGATCGGCGTGCACGGGCTCGGCGCCGACGCGGACTTCCTGCTCCGGCGCGCGCACGAGCCGGACGTGGACGAGCGGATGGCGGCGCTGCGCGAACAGGTGGGCGACGGCCGGAAGACGATCGTGCGGGTGGACCGCACGGAGCTGTCCAAGAACATCGTCCGGGGCATGCTCGCCTACCGGGCGCTGCTCGACGAACGGCCCGAGTGGCACGGCCGGGTCGTCCACGTCGCGTTCGCCTACCCCTCGCGGCAGGACCTCGCGGTGTACCGGGAGTACACGGCAGAGGTGCGGCGCGTCGCGGACGAGATCAACGCGAAGCACGGCACGGCGGACTGGACCCCGGTCGTGCTCCACGTCAAGGACGACTTCGCCCGCTCGCTGGCGGCGTACCGGCTGGCGGACGTGGCGCTCGTCAACCCGATCAGGGACGGCATGAACCTGGTCGCCAAGGAGGTCCCGGTCGTCTCCGACCACGGCTGCGCGCTGGTGCTGTCGCGGGAGGCGGGCGCGTACGAGGAGCTGGGTAACGACGCGATCGTGGTGAACCCGTACGACGTGTCCGCCACCGCCGACGCCCTGCACGAGGCGCTGACGATGGCGGACGGTGAACGCGCGGAGCGCACGGAGCGGCTGGCGGAGGCGGCCACCGCGCTGCCGCCGCAGCAGTGGTTCCTGGACCAGCTAGAGGCGCTGCGCCAGGGCTGACAGGAAACCGACGACCGCTCCGGGGCCCGGCAGCAACAGGTCGGCGCGCGCGGCCAGTTCCGGCACCTCCGCCTCGCCGCTGCACACCAGCAGGCCGGGGGTGCCGTCGGGGCCCTCGGTGCGGAGCTTCTCCACGGCGGCGAACGCGGCCAGGTCGCCCAGGTCGTCGCCCGCGTACAGCACGGACTCGGCGCCCGTCTCGCGCACGTACCGCGTGAGGGCGACGCCCTTGTCCATGCCGGCGGGCCGCAACTCCAGGACCATCCGGCCAGGTTCGACGATCAGGCCGTGCCGGGCGGCCAGCTCGCCGAGGGGGCCGCGCAGCGCCTCGAAGGCGGCCTGCGGGTCCTCGGCGCGGCGGGTGTGGACGGCGAGCGCCTGCCCCTTCTCCTCTATCCAGGTGCCGTGCCAGGAGTCGAACCTGTCGAGGAATCCGGGCAGTTCGGCCCGCACGGCGGCGACGCCGGGGTGCGGGGCGGGAGCGTGGACGGTGCCGGAGACGGCGTCCCAGCGTTCGGCGCCGTAGTGGCCGAGGACGACGAGGTGGTCCAGTCCGGCGACCCCGGCGAAGCCGCCGTAGCGGACCGCGACGCCGGCCGGGCGGCCGGTGATCACGGCGATCGACGCGACCCGGGGAGCGAGTGCGGCGAGCGCCTCGACGGTCCCGGGGTGGGCGCGGGCCTGTTCGGGGTCCGGCACGATGTCCGCGAGGGTGCCGTCGAAATCGAGCGCGATGACGGCGCGGTCCGGCCGGCCGAGGAGAGCGGCGAGGCCCTCCCGTCCGGCGGGGGTCGTCGGGGTCGGCAGGGGTGGGGTGTGCGGGTGGCTGCCCATGCGCCCGAGCCTATAGGCGGTGGCCTGCGCGCGGGACAGACCGGGGCGGGCGCCCGACCGGGGCTCCGCCCCGCACCCCGCTCCTCAATCGCCGGAGGGGCTGGAAATGGCCGACCGCCGTCGGCCCGCCACGCGAAGAGGCCGGCAAAATCAAGCCTCGCGAGCGATTGGACGGCCGGGCACATCAAGCCCCGCGAGCGATTGGACGGCTGGCAAAATCAAGCCCCGCCGGCGATTGAGGCGCGGGGGTGCGGGGGCGGAGCCCCCGGGTGATGCCGCGCCTCCGGGGGTCGCCGGGCCGCCCCGGACCTCACCGCCGCCCCCGCCGGGCCTCCCGCACCCGTCGCAGCCGGTTCACCGTGACCGGATCGGCCTCCAGGGCGCGCCGGTCGTCCAGCAGGGCGTTCAGCAGCTGGTAGTAGCGGGTCGGGGAGATGCCGAGCCGCTCCCGGATCGCCCGCTCCTTCGCCCCGGGCCCGGCCCATGACTGTCGCTCCACGGCCAGCACCGCGCGGTCCCGGTCGGAGAGTCCGGGAGTGGGCGGGGCGGGCTCGTCGGGAGAGTCCGGGGGGAGGGCGGTCATATCAGCCAATATATTGCGCGGCCCGCGGGCCACGAACCCGAAGACCGTGACCCACGCTCCGCTACTCCGCGCTCTCCGCCGCCGTGGACTCCTGCGCTATGCGCGCCAGCACGCTTTCGGGCTTCGCGCCCGGCTCGACCGCCTCACCGATGTTCTTCTTGATCGACTCGCTGGCCTGCGCCCAGGACGTCTTTCCGAACGGGTAGAGCTGCGCGCCCTGGAGCGCGTCCAGGAACTTGTACAGCGGCTTGTACTTGGGGTCGGTCTCCATCGCGGCCGAGGCGCTGTCGGTGACCGGCAGCAGGTCGTAGGTGTCCGCGAAGTCGATGACGTTCTTGTCGCTGAACATGAAGTCGAAGAACTTGCCCACCTCGACCCGGTGATCGTTCTGCTTGAAGCCCATGATCCAGTCGGCGACGCCCATCGAGCTGGTGCTCGGCCCGGTGATACCGGGCAGCGGCACCATGCCGACGTCCACGCCCTTCTTCTGGGCCTCCTGCATCAGCGTCGGATGGCCGTTGAGCATGCCGACGTCACCGCTGGTGAACGCCTCGAAGGCCTTCGCCCGGTTGAGCTTGCCGGGGGCGACGGGACCGACCAGGCCCTTGTCGACGAGGTTCGACTTCAGCCAGTCGAACGTCTTGATGTTCTCTTCCGAGTCGATGTTGTACGAGCCGACGTCGTCGGTGTAGCCACCGCCGCCGCTGAGCAGCCACATCAGTGTCTCGGCCTGGGACTCCTCCTGTCCCAGCGGCAGCGCGAACGGGAACTTCACGCCGCGCTGCTTGAGCGCGGCGGCGTCGCTCGCGATGTCGCTCCAGGTCTTCGGGGCGTCAAGGCCCGCCTGGCCGAAGAGCTTCTTGTTGTAGAAGAGCAGCCGGGTGCTGGCCACGAACGGCAGTCCGTACTGGACCTGGCTGACCCGGCCCGCGTCCGCGAGGACCGGCAGGAAGTTGGCCTGGGTGCGGACGCTGAGCATCTGGTCGGCCGAGTAGAGCTTCCCGGCCTTGGCGTAGTCCGCGTACGCGCCGATCTGCGCGATGTCGGGGGCCTTTCCGGCCTTCACCATCTCCGCGACCTTGCGGTCGATGTCGGTCCACGGCAGGACGGTCACGTCGACCTTGATGCCGGGGTGGGACGCCTCGAAGCCCCGGGCGACACCGTCCCAGTACTTGTCCGACTTGTTCGCCTCGCCGGTGCCGTAATCGGCCGCGACCAGCTTCAGCGTGACGTCTCCGCCGTCGCTTCCGCCGCCACAGCCCGACAGCGCCGCCGTCATCCCCAGAGCGGCGACAGCCGCCGTCAGTCCCAAGTAACGCCGCTGCACAACCCAGTCCGTTCTTGTCGATCGCGCCATCCGCTCCACCACGTCGGCGTGGGGCGCTCCGGATGAGCTGCGATTTTGCCCCACCGCCTCCGAGGAGGTCTACACCACCCCGGTATCGCTTCGGCAACGCAGCAGCATTGCACGGGACGCGGAGCGACTGCTAAGTAGGTCTCGGTCAACGAGGGTCCGGCACAAGGCCCTTAGCCCTCCAGCACCCTCTAATGGTCCAGACCTTTATACGCGCCCATCCCCGCGAGGAGCCGTACCGGATGTCCCGTACCGCATCAGAAATTGCTACCCAGCCCAGCTGCTGGCGGCGTGCCGCAGAGGCGGGAGCGGTGGCCGAGGGGCTGCCGCGTCCGGGCGAGCGGGTCGCCGTCACCGGCTGCGGCACCTCCTGGTTCATGGCCATCGCCTACGCGGCGCTGCGCGAGGCGGCCGGGCAGGGCGAGACGGACGCATACGCCTCCTCGGAGTTCCCGGCCGGGCGGTCCTACGACCGGGTCGTGGCGATCACCCGCTCCGGCACCACGAGCGAGGTGCTGGCGCTGCTGGCCGAGCTGCGCGGGAAGACGCCGACCGTCGCGCTGACCGCCGACCCCAAGACACCGGTGATGGACGCCGCGGACACGGTGGCGGTCCTGGACTGGGCCGATGAGGAGTCGGTCGTGCAGACCCGGTTCGCCACCACCGCGCTCGCCTTCCTGCGGGCCGGGCTCGAAGCGTCCGGGCCGCTCCCGGCGGGCGTGAAGACGGTCGCAGAGGCCGCGGTGGACGCGGAGCTGGCGGTGACGGAGCCGCTGGAGGAGGCGGTGGTCGCGGCCGAGCAGTGGACCTTCCTGGGGCGCGGCTGGACCTACGGGCTGGCGCAGGAGGCCGGGCTGAAGATGCGCGAGGCGGCGGGCGCCTGGACGGAGTCCTACCCGGCGATGGAGTACCGCCACGGCCCGATCGCGATCACCGGGCCGAACCGGGTGGCCTGGGTGTTCGGCGCGCTGCCCGAGGGGCTGGCGGGCGAGGTCGAGGGGGTCGGCGGGACGCTCGTGGCCCGTACCGCCGCCGACCCGATGGCCGATCTGATCCGGGCCCAGCGACTGGCGGTGGCGCTCGCGGAGTCGAAGGGCTACGACCCGGACCACCCGCGCAACCTGTCGCGCAGCGTGATCCTGCCGGGCTGAGAGGCTGTCGGGTGACCTCCGAGGGCGCACGCGGGCGCGTTCACGGCTGATTGCCGCCCGGTTGCGGGCCGATTTTGTATGGATGCGCAACAAACAGCGATAGTGGACTAGACCTTTTGGGGTTCCTCGGGCGAAACTGTTTCCCGTGAAACACGTCATCGCCCTCGATGTGGGCGGCACCGGAATGAAGGCCGCACTGGTCGGGGCCGATGGCGCCCTGCTCTACGAGGCACGGCGCGCGACCGGCAGAGAGCGCGGCCCCGACGCGGTCGTGGAGTCGATCCTCGCCTTCGCGGCGGATCTGCGCGCGTACGGCGTGGAGCACTTCGGTGAGAGCGCTCTCGCCGCAGGCGTCGCCGTACCCGGCATCGTCGACGCCGAGAACGGCGTCGCGCTCTACTCCGCCAACCTGGGCTGGAGCGACGTCCCCATGCGCCGACTGCTCGGTGAGCGGCTCGGCGGCGTCCCCGTCGCCCTCGGCCACGACGTCAGGACCGGCGGACTCGCGGAGGGCCGGATCGGGGCGGGCCGGGGCGCCGACCGCTTCGTCTTCATCCCGCTGGGCACCGGAATCGCCGGGGCCATCGGCATCGGCGGCTCCATCGAGGCGGGCGCCCACGGATCGGCCGGCGAGATCGGCCACATCGTCATCCGCCCGGACGGCCCGGACTGCCCCTGCGGCCAGCGCGGCTGCCTGGAGACGCTGGCCTCCGCCGCCGCCGTCAGCCGGGCCTGGGCCACCGCGTCCGGCGACCCGAAGGCCGACGCGGCGGACTGCGCCAAGGCCGTGGAGTCGGGCGACCCGGCGGCCCTCGCGGTCTGGCACGACGCCGTGGACGCCCTCGCCGCCGGGCTCGTCACCGCGCTCACCCTGCTGGACCCCCGCACGCTCATCATCGGTGGCGGTCTCGCCGAGGCGGGGGAAACCTTGTTCACACCACTCCGTGCGGCCGTCGAGGAACGCATCACGTTCCAGAAGCTGCCCCACATCGTCCCCGCGGCTCTCGGGGACACCGCCGGATGCCTGGGCGCAGGGCTGCTCGCCTGGGATCTTCTCTCCACGGAGGTATCCGCCTGATGGCCGGACGCGCAGACAGCACAGTTCTCGCAGGTGCCCGGGTGGTACTCCCCACCGGCACCGTCGAGAACGGCCGGGTGGTCATCGAAGGCAACCGCATCGCCGCCGGTCCGGCACCGGACGCGCCGAGCCTCGACCTGTCCGGCCACTGGATCGTCCCCGGCTTCGTGGACATGCACAACCACGGCGGCGGCGGCGCCTCCTTCACCTCCGGCACCGTGGAGGACGTCCTCACCGGCGTCCGCACCCACCGCGAGCACGGCACCACCACCCTGGTCGCCTCCACCGTCACCGGCGAGATGGACTTCCTCGCCGGACGGGCCGGCATCCTCTCCGAGCTCGTCGAGCAGGGCGACCTGGCCGGCATCCACTTCGAGGGCCCCTTCATCTCGCCGTGCCGCAAGGGCGCGCACAGCGAGGGCCTGCTGCGCGACCCGGACCCGGCCGAGGTCCGCAAGCTGATGGACGCCGCCCGGGGCACCGCGAAGATGTTCACGCTCGCCACCGAACTGCCCGGCGGCATCGAGTCCGTACGGCTGCTCGCCGAGCACGGCGTCATCGCCGCGATCGGGCACACCGACGCCACGTACGAGCAGACCGTCGAGGCGATCGACGCGGGCGCCACCGTCGCCACGCACCTCTTCAACGCGATGCCGCCCCTGGGCCACCGCGCGCCCGGCCCGATCGCCGCCCTCCTGGAGGACGAGCGGATCACGGTCGAGCTGATCAACGACGGCACGCACCTGCACCCCGCCGCCCTCCAGCTGGCCTACCACCACGCGGGCGCCCACCGCGTCGCCCTGATCACCGACGCCATGGACGCGGCCGGGTTCGGCGACGGCCAGTATCAGCTGGGCCCGCTCGCCGTCGAGGTCAAGGACGGCGTCGCCCGGCTCGTCGAGGGCAACTCCATCGCCGGCTCCACCCTCACCCTGGACACCGCCTTCCACCGGGCCGTCACCATCGACCGCATCCCGGTCGGTGACGTGGTCCAGTCGATCTCCGCCAACCCGGCCCGGCTGCTCGGCGTATACGACCGGGTCGGCTCGCTGGAACCCGGCAAGGACGCCGACCTGGTCGTCCTGGACGCCGACTTCTCGCTCAAGGGCGTCATGCGCAAGGGCGAGTGGGTCGTCCAGCCGGTGCCGGTGCCGGCCTGACGGCCACCGGTCCGAATCGCGGACAGAACGTAACGAAGAGACGGCGGTTGTCCCCCGGGTCTGGGCCCGCCGCCGGCTCTTTGGCATGATCGTCCGCGAACCAACCAGGAACAGCGGGTTCCGCTACGGCATCCGCGCTCAGCACGATCGAGGGGGCGGCCGAGTGATCCTCACGGTCACGCTGAACACGGCACTCGACCTGACGTACGGCGTACCCGCCCTCGTCCCGCACGCCAGCCACCGGGTCACCGATCTCTCCGAGCGGCCCGGCGGCAAGGGCATCAACGTCGCCCGGGTCCTCACGGCCCTCGGCCACGACAGCGTCGTCACCGGCTTCGCGGGCGGCGCCACCGGCTCCGTACTGCGGCAACTGCTCGCGGACCTCCCGGCCGGCCGGGCGAGCCTCACCGACGCGCTCGTCCCGGTGGCCGGCGACACCCGCCGCACCCTGGCCGTCGTGGACGGGACCACCGGCGACACCACCCAGTTCAACGAACCGGGCCCGCACGTCACCGCCGACGAGTGGACCGCCTTCCTCCGCAGTTACGAGAAGCTGCTCATCGGCGCCGACGCGGTCGCCCTGTGCGGCAGCCTGCCCCCCGGCATACACGTCGGCGCCTACGCCGAACTGATCCGGCCGGCCCGCGCCGCAGGCGTACCGGTGCTCCTGGACACCAGCGGCGAACCGCTGCGCCGGGGCATCGCCGCCCGCCCCGACCTCATCAAGCCGAACGCCGACGAACTGGCCCAGCTCACCGGCTCCCGCGAACCCGCCCGCGCCACCAGCGACGCCCGCCGCCGAGGCGCGCACACGGTGATCGCCTCGCTGGGCCCGGACGGCATGCTGGCGGTCACCCCCGACGGCAGCTGGCGGGCCTCCCCGCCGGCCGCGGTCAAGGGCAACCCGACCGGGGCCGGCGACTCCGCGGTGGCCGGACTGCTCTCCTCCCTCGTCGAGGGCCTGAGCTGGCCGGACCGGCTGCGACGGGCGGTGGCACTGTCGACGGCGACCGTGCTGGCCCCCACCGCGGGTGACTTCGACCGCGCGGCCTACGAGGAGCTGCTGCCGCGCGTCGCCATCGAGGAACACGCAGACGGAGCGGCCTGAGCGCCGCCCCGCACCCCCACCGGGCCCCCACGGGCCCGAGGAATCAACAGAGGTCAGCAATGCCGCTCGTCAGTACCGGTGAACTCGTCTCCGCCGCCCAGGCCCAGGGACGCGGGATCGCCGCCTTCAACGTCATCACCCTGGAACACGCGGAGGCCATCGCCACCGGCGCGGAGCGGGCCGGGGCCCCCGCCATCCTCCAGATCTCCGAGAACGCCGTGAAGTTCCACGGCGGCCGGCTCTCCGCCATCGCGGCGGCCGCCGCCGCCGTCGCCCGCACCTCCGCCGTCCCGCTCGCCCTCCACCTCGACCACGTCGAGTCCGTGGAGCTGCTGCACCAGGCGCACGACGAGGGCTTCGGCTCCGTCATGTTCGACGCCTCCAAGCTGAGCTACGCGGAGAACGTCCGGGCCACCGCGGAGGCCGTCGCCTGGGGCCACGAGCGCGGCATCTGGATCGAGGCCGAACTCGGCAAGGTCGGCGGCAAGGAGGGCGAGGCCCCGCTCGACGCCCACGCCCCCGGCGTCCGCACCGACCCGGCGGAGGCCGCCGCGTACGTCGCCGCGACCGGTGTCGACGCGCTGGCCGTCGCGGTGGGCTCCTCGCACGCCATGACCGAGCGCACCGCCGCCCTGGACCACGAGCTGATCGGCCGACTGCGCGACGCCGTCCCCGTACCGCTGGTGCTGCACGGCTCCAGCGGCGTCCCGGACGACGAGATCCGCCAGGCCGTCGCCACCTCCGGCATGGTCAAGATCAACGTGGGTACGGCCCTGAACACCGCGTTCACCGGAGCCGTACGGTCCTACCTCGCCGAGAACACCACGGGCGTCGACCCCCGCAAGTACATCGCCCCGGGCCGCGAGGCGATGGCCGCGACGGTGGCGGGGTTCCTGGCGCTGATGGGCTGAGCGTCCACGACGACGGCCCCCTCACCGGTAAGGCGAGGGGGCCGTCGTCATGCGCGGGGCGGGCGCGTCAGCGCGTCTGGTGACCGGCCTTCAGCGACAGCTGGTCCAGGTTGGCATCGCACTGGTCGCCGTCGTTGCAGGAGATCATCAGGGTGTTCGCGCCCTTGGTGAGGTTGACGTAGGCGTACGTCCGGGTCCAGCCCTTCTCCAGATCGCCCTCGGGGGCGTGGGCGAAGTTCGTCATGTTGATGTCGCGGGGGTCCTCGGCGTTGACCGTGAGGGACGTCTTGGCGTCCTTGCCCGGCACCCCGTACGTCACGAACAGCGTGTACTCACCGGCCTCCGGCACCTCGACGGACCAGGTCGCGGACCTGCCGACCGCGTTGAGGCTGATGTACTGCCCGTTGTTGCTCTTGGCGCCCTTGACGGTGTTGTCGAGGCTCGCGTCACCGCCGAGCTTGAGCGATGCCGCGTCCTGCTTCGGAAGCTCGGGCGGCGCCTCGGAGGTCTTGGACTGCTGCGGCTTCGGGGACTCCTCGACCTCACCGGCCGCGCCGGAGGAGGAGGACGCCGCGTCCTCGTTCTTCTTGCCCTTGTCGCCGTCGCCCGTCATCAGGGCGGCGCCGATGCCGATGAGCACCACCGCGACGACCGCGATCGCACCGATCAGCAGGCCCTTGGTGTTGGGGCCGCCCCTGCCGGGGCCGCCGCCGTTGGAGCGGCCGCCCTGGTGCGGGACCTGGGAGGTGGGGGCGCCGGGATACGTCTCCGGAGCCGCGTACTGCGCGTTCGGCTGCCCGTACTGGCCCTGCTGCTGTCCGTACTGGCCTTGCTGCTGTCCGTACTGGCCCTGCTGCTGCCCGTACTGGGCGTTGTTCTGCGCCTGCGGCGGGTAGCCGTAGGCCCCCTGCTGCGGCACCTGCTGGCCGTACTGGCGCTCACCGACGGTCCGCACCTGGTTGTACGAGGTACGCGGGACACCGCGCTGCGCGGCGGGGCCCGGGTAGCCGTAGCCCCCCTGGCCGCCCTGACCGGGCGGCTGCGCACCGGCCGCGCGCCCGTCCTCGTAGAGGTAGCCGAACGGGTCGTCGTCCTCGGGTGTGCTCGCGCCGTTGTTCCCGGCCATCCCTGGGTCACTCCTCACCATGTCGTCGGCCACTCGCCGTATACCGTCAGCCCACGCCGACCGGCCGAGCCTACCCCGAACGGACCAGCCCAAGAATTGCCGAAGGTGCGGCGGGGACCGGGGCGGGGTACCCGCGCAACGCCCCGGAGAACGTCAGCCGGCCCTCCGGTGAACCTTCGAGCGGGACCGCTTCTCGACGTACATCCGCTGGTCGGCGGAGCGCAGCACTTCCTCCGCGGTCATGCCGCAGGCGGCCCAGCCGATGCCGAAACTCGCCCCGACGCGGACCGCCCGGCCGTCGACCCGAATGGGCGGAATGATGGCGTTACGCAGGCGTACGGCCAGGTCCGCGGCGTCCGCAGAGCCCAGCCCGTCCGCGAGCACGACGAATTCGTCACCCCCGAGCCGGGCGACGGTGTCGCCGTCGCGGACACAGGTGGTGAGCCGGCGGGCGACCTCGATGAGGACCGCGTCACCCGTGTGGTGGCCGAAGCGGTCGTTGATCGACTTGAAGCCGTCCAGGTCGCAGAAGAGCACCGCGAGGCCCTTCGAGCCGTCGTCCTGGCCGGTGTCGGGTGCGACGGAATGCACATGGTGGTCGTACGGGCCGACGCCCGCCCCGGCGTCGAAGCCGTCGGCGGGGAAGCCGTGCAGCCGGGCCTCGTCCACATCGCCGTACGCCGCGTCCAGCGCCTGCACGTCGGTGGACGCCATCGCGTTCGGGCGCTCGCAGAGCCGGGCGCTGAGCCGGGAGCGCAGCTCTGCGCTGTTGGGCAGGCCGGTGAGGGCGTCGTGCGAGGCGCGGTGCGCGAGGTTCAGCTCGTGGCGCTTGCGCTCCTCTATGTCCTCGACGTGGGTGAGCAGGAAGCGCGGCCCGTCCGCGGTGTCCGCGACGACGGAGTTGCGCAGCGAGACCCAGAGGTAGGTGCCGTCCCGGCGGCCGAGGCGCAGCTCGGCACGGCCGCCCTCGGCGGAGGTGCGGAGCAGGGTGCCGATGTCCTCGGGGTGGACCAGGTCCGCGAAGGAGTAGCGGCGCAGGACGGAGGCGGGGCGGCCGAGCAGCCGGCACAGGGCGTCGTTGGTGCGCAGCAGCCGGCCGTGCTGGTCGCCGCCCATCTCCGCGATGGCCATGCCGCTGGGGGCGTACTCGAAGGCCTGGCGGAAGGACTCCTCGCTGGCCCGCAGCGCCTGCTGTTCCCGCTCCAGGCGGACCAGGGCGCGCTGCATGTTGGCCCGGAGCCTGGCGTTGCTGATGGCGATGGCCGACTGGGAGGCGTACATCTGGAGGGCCTCGCGGCCCCAGGCGCCGGGGTGGCGGCCGTTGCGGGGGCGGTCGACGGATATGACGCCGAGGAGGTCGGAGCCGCCGCCGGAGGCGTACATCGGGGCGTAGAGCCGGTCCTGCGGGTGCCACTCGTCCTCGAAGCGGGGCTCGGGGCCCTCGGTGTACCACTGCGGGACGTCGTCGTCGAGGAGGACCCAGCCGTCGGTGTGCGGTATGAAGCGGAGCTCGTCCCATATCTCGCCCATGGCGAGCCGGCGCTCCCAGGAGGTGCGGGAGCCGACGCGGCCGGTGATCAGGGCCTCCGCGGCGCTGTTCCCGGCGAAGGCGGCGACCACGAGGTCACCGTCGGGACGGACGAGGTTGACGCAGGCCAGCTCGTAGCCGAGACCAGCGACGATTCCGTCGGCCACGGTCTGCAGCGTGTCGGCCAGGCTCCGCGCCGTGTTGAGATCGGCCACGGCCTGGTGCAGCTGCCGCATCGTCGCAAGACGGACGTACGGCTCCGACTCGGCCTCCATCGCTCGCACTCCCCGAGACCTCGACAGCACTCCAGGTTTCATATCGGCGTACTTGACGTACTTACTGCAGTGTCACGGCCACTGAATCACAGTGAGCTGTACACCCGGTACACAGGGTCAACAAATATCGCGCTCTGTGAGACAAGTCACAACAGATAGTAAAGGATTACCTCCAGCTCTCCGCCAGGTCCTAGGACCTGGCTGGTTCCCTGGCCCGATGCGCCGCCGGCCCGTGCACGACTAGCGTGCCCGGTGTGTTGCAGACGAAGCCCCCCACCCCGCGTTCCCGGCCCGTCCCCCATGCTGAGGGGGTGAGCAACGACGAGTTCCGTGGTGCCCTTGCCCGACTGGCCGCCGGCGTGGTGCTGGTCACCGCCCAGGAGCCGCCGCTCGACGAGCAGGGGCGCGGCGAGGACGTCGGGATGACCGCGACCGCCTTCATGTCGGTCTCGCTGGACCCGCCGCTGGTCATGGTGAGCCTGCGCAACGACTCACGGATGGACGACCTGCTGGCGGAGCAGCCGCTGTGGGCCGTCTCCGTGCTGTCGGAGAGCCAGCGGCACATCGCCGGGCGGTTCGCCATGAAGGGCCGGATCAGCGACCGGCTGCTGTTCGAGGACATCCCCTATGTACGCGGGGAGATCACGGGGGCGCCGCTGGCCGGGGGCGCGCTCGCCACGCTGGAGTGCCGTACGGAGCAGCGCGTCGTGGCGGGTGACCACACGCTGGTGATCGGCCGGGTGCTCAGTGCGCAGCTGCCGACGCAGGACGGCGGCCCGCTGACGTACTTCCGGGGGCGCTACCGGCAGCTGGGCTGAGACCGGCCACCCAGCCACCGGCCACCGGCCACCGGCCACGGCTTCACCAGTCGCGCCCGGAGCGGCCGCGCTTGGTGTCGCCGCGCTGCTTCTTCTCGCGCAGCCTGCGCTCGTTGATGCCGCGCGGGATCTTGCGCTTGCGGCGCGGCTTGGGGGGCGGCGCCGTGGCCTCCGCCAGCAGCGAGGTGAGCCGTACGGCAGCCGTCTCGCGGTTGCGCCACTGCGAGCGGTGCTCCGAGGAGCGGACCGACACCACCCCGTTGACCAGCCGGCTCTCCAGCCGCTCCAGGGCGCGCTCCTTCCACACCTCCGGCAGCGACTCGGTCGCCGCGAGGTCGAAGCGCAGCTCGACCTGGGAGTCGGTGGTGTTGACGTGCTGCCCGCCGGGCCCGGAGGACCGCGAGAAACGCCACATGAGCTCGGCCTCCGGCAGGGAGACCGCACCGCGGATGACATAGGGCCCGGACATGACACCCATGTTCCCTGGCCCACCGGGTGTTCGTCACCTTCTTTACGACGGCACCGCGGTCGTGCCCGGAGGACCGTTCGGCAAAGAAAGCAAAGACGGAAGGAACCTCTCGGTCCCTTGTCCGCGTTATGGAGGGTGACGGTAGCTTCGTGACGGCACGAAGCCCGCACATGACAGATGAAAGGGACTTCCCATGGCAGTAAGCCTGTCCAAGGGCGGCAACGTCTCCCTCACCAAGGAGGCCCCCGGCCTCACCGCCGTCACGGTCGGCCTCGGCTGGGACGTCCGTACCACCACCGGCACGGACTTCGACCTCGACGCCTCCGCGATCGCGGTCAACGCCGCCGGGAAGGTCTTCTCCGACGGTCACTTCGTCTTCTTCAACAACAAGGCGACGCCGGACCAGACCATCGTGCACACCGGTGACAACGTCACGGGTGAGGGCGAGGGCGACGACGAGCAGATCACCGTCAACCTGGCGGGCCTGCCGGCCGACATCGACAAGATCGTCTTCCCGGTGTCGATCTACGACGCCGAGACCCGCAGCCAGAACTTCGGCCAGGTGCGCAACGCCTACATCCGCATCCTCAACCAGGCCGGCGGCGCCGAGATCGCCCGCTACGACCTGAGCGAGGACGCCGCCACCGAGACCGCCATGGTCTTCGGCGAGCTGTACCGCAACGGTGCCGAGTGGAAGTTCCGTGCCGTCGGCCAGGGTTACGCCTCCGGCCTGCGCGGCATCGCCCAGGACTTCGGCGTCACCCTCTGACGCTCCGTCCCACCGCTTCACCGGAGCCCCCGGCCGAACGTCCTGCGGCCGGGGGCTCCGGCGTGTCCGCATACCACTGATCACGCCCAACGGGGCCCACGACACGCGGTGTTACCCAACCGAAGGAAGTCCGCCGGATAGCGGACACCGACGCACCCCAGTCGGACAAGAACTGGTCAAAGAATTGTGAGGTAATTGTTGGTACACCGTCAATGTCGGTCATTCGGTGGCACGCTCTCCGCTCGTAACCCCCCACGGAACGAGCAACGGAGAACCCATGACCCCCCACATGAACACCCGTCGCGCCGCAGCCCTGGCCGCCGTGGCCGCGATGGTCGTCGTCGGAGTGCAGACCGGTACCGCGAACGCCCGGACGGCCGCCCCCGACAACGGCTCCTCCGCCTCCTCCCCCGCCTTCAGTGCCGCCGCCGCGCGCACCACGGCCATCAAGTCGGCTCAGACCGACGCCTCTTCGACCGCCGCCACGCTCAAGCTCGGCGGCAAGGAGAAGCTGATCGCCCGTGACGTGATCAAGGACGCCAAGGGCACCGTCCACACCCGCTACGAGCGCACCTACGCCGGACTGCCCGTCATCGGCGGCGACCTCGTCACCCACACCGCGAGCAACGGCAAGCTCAAGAGCGTCACCCGGGCGACCGACGCCAAGATATCCGTGCCGTCCACGACGGCGAAGATCAAGACGGTGGCCGGCGCCCGCAAGGTCATCTGGGCCGGCGGCTCCAAGCCCGTCCTCGCGCTCCAGTCGGTGAAGACGGGCGTGCAGAAGGACGGCACCCCGAGCCGCAAGCGCATCCTCACCGACGCCACCACCGGCAAGGTCCTGCACAGCTACGAGGAGATCGAGACCGCCGGAGTCGGCAACAGCCAGTACAGCGGCAAGGTGGACCTGTCGACCACCGAGTCCGGTTCCGGCTTCGAGCTGACCGACGGCGACCGGGGCGGCCACAAGACGTACGACCTGAACCAGGGCGAGAGCGGCACCGGCGACCTGGTCACCGACGACGACAACACCTGGGGCGACGGCACCGGCAACGACCGCCAGACCGCCGCGGTCGACGCCCACTACGGCGCCGCCGAGACCTGGGACTTCTACAAGGACGTGCTCGGCCGCGACGGCATCGCGGGCGACGGCAAGGCCGCGTACTCCCGGGTCCACTACGGCGACGCGTACGTCAACGCGTTCTGGGACGACAGCTGCTTCTGCATGACGTACGGCGACGGCGCCGACAACAAGAGCGCCCTCACCGGCCTCGACGTCGCCGGGCACGAGATGAGCCACGGGCTGACCTCGTCCACCGCCAACCTCGACTACGTCGGTGAGTCCGGCGGCCTCAACGAGGCGACCAGCGACATCTTCGGCACCTCGGTGGAGTTCTACGCCGACAACGCCACCGACGTCGGTGACTACCTCATCGGCGAGAAGATCGACATCAACGGCGACGGCACCCCGCTGCGTTACATGGACGAGCCGAGCAAGGACGGCGGCTCGGCCGACTACTGGAGCAGCAGCGTCGGCAACGAGGACGTGCACTACTCGTCCGGTGTCGCCAACCACTTCTTCTACCTGCTGGCCGAGGGCAGCGGCGCGAAGACCATCAACGGCGTCGACTACGACTCCCCGACCTCCGACAACTCCACCGTCACCGGCATCGGCCGGGACAAGGCCATCCAGATCTGGTACAAGGCCCTCTCCGAGTACATGACCTCCTCCACCGACTACGCGGACGCCCGCACCGCGACCGAGAAGGCTGCGACCGACCTCTACGGCGCGGACAGCGCCGAGCTGAAGGCCGTTGACGCCGCCTGGACCGGCGTCAACGTGAAGTAACGCCCGATCCCCGATCGTCCATCCGTTGCTCAGGGAGCCGGTCAGCCGTCCGCGGCGGGCCGGCTCCCGCCGTACAGCCACTTCTTCCACAGTTGCGTCAGGTCCAGCCCCGTCGCCTTCTCCACGTACGCGGTGAAGTCGGCGGTGGTGACGTTGGAGTGCCGGTGGGCCTTCGTCCAGCCCGCGAGCAGCGCGAAGAACTTCTTGTCGTCGTCCACCGCCTCGCGGATCTTGTGGATCACCATGGCGCCCCGCCCGTAGACCGGCGGGTCCGAGATGTTGGACCCGGACGGCGGATCGGCGGGCGGGAAGGCCCAGTTGTCGTCGTCCGCGTAGGCCTCGTCGAACGACTCCTGGGCCGGGGTGTCCTCCTTCTCCTCCTCCCACAGCCACTCCGCGTAGGTCGCCAGGCCCTCGTTGAGCCACATGTCCCGCCAGCTCGCGGGCGTGACCGAGTCACCGAACCACTGGTGCGACATCTCGTGGACGAGCAGCCCGACGCTCGGCGGGCCGGGGAAGAACGGCCGGTTCTGCGTCTCCAGCGCGTACCCGGCGTCGTCCTCTCGCTCGACGATCGCGCCGGTGGCGGAGAACGGGTACGGGCCGAAGTGCTCCGCCTCCCACTTCACGACCTCGGGGACCCGGGCCACGGTCTTGGCGCTCGCCTCCGCCGACTCCGGGTCCACGGCGGTGAACACCGTGATGCCACCCGCCATCGTCGAGGTCTTCGTCTCGAACCGCCCGACGGCCAGGACCGCGAGATAGCTCGCCATCGGCTCCGCGGTGTGCCAGCGGTAGGTGGTGCGGCCGCCCTCCGTCGTCGGCGGCCCGGCCTGCACCCCGTTGGACACCGCCGTCAGCCCCTTGGGCACGGTGACCGACACGTCGTACGTGGCCTTGTCGCTCGGGTGGTTGTTGCCGGGGAACCAGGCCATCGAGCCGGTCGGCTCACCGAGCGCGACGGAGCCGTCGTCGGTCGGCAGCCAGCCCTCCTCCGACTTGTCCGGGTCGGTGATGGTCTTCGGGGAGCCGGAGTAGCGGATGACGGTGTGGAACGTCTCGCCCTTACGGAGCCGGTCCTCGGCCTTCGGATCCGTACGCAGCGTCAGCTCGCTGCCCGCCCGGTTGACGGCGGCCGGCCTGCCCTCCACCGTCGCGGAGTCCACGGTGAGACCGTCGAGGTCGAGGTTGAACGAGCTGAGGTCCTGGGTGGCGCGTGCGGTGATCTCGGCGGTGCCGCGCAGCGTCTGCTCGTCCGGGTCGACATCGAGCGTGAGGCCGTAGTGCGTGACGTCGTAACCGCCGTTGCCGAGCTTGGGGAAGTACGGGTCGCGCACCCCGGGGGCGCCCGGTTTGCCCTCCACCCCGCCGGTACAGGCGGGGGCGAGGAGAGCGAGGGCTAGCAGCAGGACGACCGGAGCGGCCCTGCGGGGTGTGCGTGCCGTGCCGCGTACCGGATGTCGATGATCCACGCCGATGATCCTATGTGCGGAATGTCGGAGTAGGGGGATGCCCGGACCAAGGTTTCCCGGGCCGTGGGTTCAGAGCACCGCGATCCCCAGCGGCCGGTTACCCGCCGCCAGCCGGACCGGAGCCGTGCCACCGGCCAGGTCGACGACGGTGATCCCGTTCCAGTACCCGTCCCGGGTGAAGCCCCCGGTGACGTACGCCGTGCGGCCGTCGGCGGAGACCGCCACGTCCTCGTGCGGACCGTCCAGGGGCACGACGCGTTCGGTGCCGTCGGGGGCGCGGACGGTCAGCGACGCGTCCTCGTCGTCGGACGCGATCGGGCCGGTGCCGACGACGAGCAGCGTGCCGTCGGGGGTCAGCGCCGCGCCGTGCTGGTGGGTGTTGGCCGTCATCCGCTCGACGTCGACCTTCCCGGTGCGCGGGTCGAGAACCGCCAGCCGCTCGCCCTCGAACGGCAGCAGCAGCTTGCCGTCCCCCGGCCGTACGGCCGCGTAGTGCGGCTTCAGCCAGGAGCCGAGACCGCCCTCTGTGCCGTATGGGGCGACCTCCATCCGCCGGGTGCGCAGCGTGTCCGTACGGACGGCGGTCACGTCGAAGGAGTCGTGGCCGGTGGCGTACGCCTCGCCGCCGTCGCGCGAGACGTCCACGTCGAAGGGGCGGCGGCCGACCGGCGCGGTGCCGGTGACCGCGCGGGTGCCGGTGTCGATGACCTCCAGCACCCCGTTCGCGCCGGGCACGTTGACGCCCACGTAGACGTGCCGGCCGTCGGGCGCGAGGGCGATGCCCATGCCGCCGCCCCGGTACTCGCCGGTCGTGACGGGGCCGGTCGCCGTCCGGTACGGGATGCGGGCCGTCCGGGTACGCGTCTTCGTGTCGACGACCGCGACGCCCTCGGCCGTCGCCACCCAGGCCCGGCCGTCCGCGCCGACGACCAGCCCGTACGGGGCGGTGCCGACCTCGACCCGGTCGAACGCGCCGCGCTCCGGATCGACGAACGTCACGGTGTCCCCGCCGAAGTCCGCGACGAGCAGGGTGCCGTCGGGGGTGGTGCCGGCCGCGTTGGTCGGCGCCTTCGCGGCGGAGGGCTTCGCGGTGGGGGCACTCGGGGTGGTGGTCGCGGTGGTGGTCGCGGTGGGCTGGGTGGCGGGCGACCGGTCCGCCGCGCAGCCCACGAGCACCGCCACCGCCGCGAGGGCGACGACCGCGTGACGGGCTTTCACCGGGTGACGGGACTGCCGGGCGGGACGGGGTTGCCCGGCAGGACTGGCCCTCACCGCGCATCCCGCAACAGCGCCGCGATCTCCGCGAAGCCCCGGCGCTCCGCGTGCTCCAGGGCCGTGACCCCGTCGCCGTCCGGCAGCCCCGGCGTCGCACCCGCGGCCAGCAGCAGCTCGACGATCTGCCGGTGTGCCCGGCCGCCGTCGCCGAGGATCACGGCCTCAAGGAGCGCCGTCCAGCCCAGCCGGTTGACGTGGTCGACGTCGATGTCGGTGACCTTGAGCAGCTCCCGTACGTAGGCGACATGGCCGCGCTCGCTCGCCGGGATCAGCGCGATGCCGCCGAACCGGTTGCGGAGCTTCAGATCGGGCCCGGCCGGCAGCAGCGCGTGCAGCATCGGGACGCTGCCGGTGACACCCGTGGCCAGCCAGGGGCTCTCCTCGCGCCGGTCCTGCGCATCGGGGTCGGCGCCCGCCGCGACGAGCAGCCGGGCCACCTCGACGTGCTCTCCGTGGACGGCGAGCAGCAGCGGCGTGCGCAGTTCCTCGTCGCGGACGTCCACCCGGGCGCCGCCCTCGATCGCGGTCCGCACGGAATCGGTGTCGCCGGTGCGTGCGGCGTCGAGCAGCTGCTGATCGAGGGCGTTCATGTGTCTCTCCTGTGTCCGGTCCGGCTACTTGGCGAGGGCGGCGGCGCCGGCCTGGGCGAACTTCTCGTCGAGGTCGCCGCTGGGCGCTCCCGCCACTCCGATGCCCGCGACCGGAGCACCCTTGACCTGCACCGGGGCGCCGCCCGCGAGGAACAGGGTGCCAGGGATGTCCTTGAGGTTCGGGGTCTGGGTCAGCCGCTTGACCAGCTCGGAGGTGGGCGCGTTCCAGGACACGGCGGTGTACGCCTTCTTCTCGGCCGACTCGTACGCCTGCGGGCCCGCGCCGTCGCCGCGCAGGGTGACGATGGTGTTGCCGTTGCGGTCGACGACGGAGACGGCGACCTTCTGGTGCTCCTTCTCCGCCGCGTCCAGGGCTGCCTGCGCGGCCTTCGACGCGGCGTCCACGGTCAGGTGCGTGGACTGCTGGAGGTTCCGGTTCGCGGTGTCGGCCTTGACGGCGGTGGCGGGCGCGGCGGCCGGGGCGGAGGCGTTCGCGGACACGGCGCCGAGGGTGCCGGCCCCGAGGGCGGCGGCGGCGACGGCACCGGTCAGGACGCGGGTGCGCAGCGACATCTTCTTCATGGTGGGCTCCTCTGGAGTGGCCGTAAGTGTTCCTGTGGTCTGTGTTCCATCCTTGGGCCGGACCCGGGGCCGTACGGTCGGCGTACCGGCTGGACCCCGCGCGCGGTACGGCTGACGGCCCCATCGGCCGATCGGTTGATGCGGACCGGGTCGTTCGGGGTGACGATGGAGTGTCCGCGCAGGTCAGCGACAGTGCGCGGAACGGGGCACGGCCGGGAGAAGGGGGTAAGAGATGAAGCGGCGAAGCCACTCTGCGGGCGCAGCCGGGCAATCCGGAGACCCCGACACCCGGGGCCTCTCCGGACATGAGCGGGCCGACCCCGACACCCGCAGCCTCTCCCTGCTCATGCACGCCGCGTTCTTCCTGCTCCTGGGCGCCTCGCTGACCCGGTTCCTGCTGCGTCACCCCGGCGAGGCCCGCACCCCGTGGATCATCGGGCTGTCCGTCGCGCTGGCCGCCCTGTACGTGATCGGGCCGGTGCTCGGCTCCCGCCCGACCCCGCGCAGCCTGCTCTGGCTGGGGGCGCTGGTCGCCGTGTGGATGGTGCTGGTCGTCCTCGCGCCGAGCTTCGCGTGGTGCGCGGTGCCGCTCTTCTACACCGGGCTGCGCATCCTGCCGCCGCGCGCCGCGCTCGCTCTGGTCGCGCTGCTCACCCTGTTCGTCGTCGCCGCGCAACTGCGGCTGGCCGACGGCTTCGACCCGAACCTGATCCTCGCCCCGCCCGCCGTCGCGGCCGTCGCGACCGCCGTCTTCGTCCACATGCAGCGCCAGGCCGCCACGCAGAACGAGCTGATCGACGACCTGCTGCGCACCCGCCGCGAACTGGCCGCCACCGAACGGCGCGAGGGCACCCTCGCGGAGCGCCAGCGGCTCTCCATGGAGATCCACGACACCCTGGCCCAGGGCCTGTCGAGCCAGCAGATGCTGCTCCAGGCAGCGGACCGCACCTGGGACACGGACCCGGCTACCGCCCGCCGCCACATCCGTACCGCCACCGGCATCGCGGAACGCAACCTCGCGGAGGCCCGCCGCTTCGTCCACGACCTGGCCCCGGCGGACCTGGCGGAGGGCGGCGGCCTGGACGCGGCGCTGCACGCGCTCGCCGCCCGCGAGACCGCGCAGGCGCAGGGCAGGCTGACCGTCCGCTGCCACGTCGAGGGCGCACCCGCCGCCGCGCTGCCCGGCCGGGTGCAGTCCGCGCTGCTGCGGATCGCCCAGGGTGCCCTGGCCAACGTGACCGAGCACGCGGGCGCCACCGAGGCCGCCCTGACCCTCACCCACCTCGACGACCGGACCGTCCTCGACATCGCGGACAACGGCCACGGCTTCACGCCCACCGCGTCCACCGAAGCGCGCGGGGTGCGCGGGCACGGGCTGCCCGCGATGCGCGCCCGGCTGAGTCAGCTCGGCGGCACCCTGACCATCGAGTCCGCGCCCGGCGAAGGCACGGTGGTCACGGCCACCGTCCCCCTCACCTCCATCACCCCCGAGGACCCCGAATGACCGCCGCGCCCCCGCCCGCACATCCGCCCGTCCCCACACCCGTCCGCATCCTGCTCTGCGACGACCACGCAGTCGTACGCGCCGGGCTCCTCGCCCTCCTCGGCAGCGAGCCCGACATCGAGGTGGTGGGCGAGGCAGGCAGCGGCGAGGAGGCCGTCGCCCTGGCCACCCGTCTCACCCCCGACGTCGTCCTCATGGACCTCCAGCTGGGCGAGGGCATCGACGGCGTCGCGGCGACCCGCCGGATCGTGGCCTCCACCGACGACGCCCACGTCCTGGTCCTCACCACGTACGACACGGACGCGGACATCACCCGCGCCATCGAGGCCGGCGCCACCGGCTACCTGCTGAAGGCCGAACGCCCCGAGGAGCTTTTCGCCGCGATCCGCTCCGCCGCCCAGGGCCGCACCACCCTCTCGCCGCCCGTCGCCAGCCGCGTCATGGCCCGCATGCGCAAACCGCTGCCCACCCTCACAGAGCGCGAACGCGACATCCTCGGCCAGCTCTCCCGGGGCCTGGGCAACCGCGACATCGCCCGCGCCCTGTTCATCAGCGAGGCCACCGTCAAGACCCACCTGGGCCGCATCTACGACAAGCTCGACGTCGACACCCGCGCCGGCGCGGTAGCCGTGGCGAAGGAGCAGCGGCTGCTGCCGTGAGGGCTGCGGGCTGCGGATGGTCCGGCGTCACCGTGGAGAAGCCCATCGGTCGACGCTCTGCCCCCACCGGCATCCAGCGATGATCAGCTGCACGCCTTCTCGATGGCCTCGAAGATGTCGGCGTCCGTCTCCTGCTGCCAGGACGGCAGGTCGGGCCAGTCCGCTACGTAGCCCGGCTTCGGCTCCTCGAAGTGCTTGAACATCTGCGCCGTCCAGCACATCGCGACGAACCGGCTCTTCTGCTCACGGGACAACCTTGATGTGCGGCCGCCGCTGACTTCGACGAACTGCCGGACCTGGTCGTAGACCGAGCCTGCGGCCTCGCGCTCCCACTGCGGGGTGTCTTCCCACGGGGTGACGTAGCCGGCCTTCGGCTCCCCGGGAAAATGCTGGTGCACTCCCGCGATCCAGGTTTCCCGGAACAGTCGTGCACCCTCGGTCTGCGGCATGCCTACCCCTCTCGTCACGGCGTGCTCAGCGTGGCGATCTCCGCCCCCAGCTCCGCCACGCGGTGGTCGCGGCTCAAGGGACCGAACTCGTCGCACAGGGCTTGGAGTCTACGGGCGACGTACCCGGACGCGGAGGCTCGGGCGAGGTCGATAGCTTCCCCGCCGTACGCCACGACTTGCTCGACGTCCTGTCGCTTCGCGCCGATGGCGGCCAGGTCGGTGAGCACTGCTGCACGTCGCCGGTACGACTGCCCGGATGCAAGGGCCGTCTGCTCCAGGGCATCCTTCAAGGCGTTCTCCGCCAGATCGAGACGGCCGAGCTGTACGTAGCGCGATCCACGTTCCTCGGCCAGCCGCGCACCATCGAACCGAAGCCATCCCCCGTTGACGCTGTCCGCAGTGAGGTCGCGGACGGTCTCCGCCTGATCCATCGCACGCTCGCACGCGTCCAGGTCGCCAAGGCCTGCGTATGCCTCGGCCTGGACGGAAGCGACCCAATACCGAGTAGAGAGGTTGTTGTCCCCCCGCCCGGCCAGTCGCTCGGCCGCGTCGAGCACCTGCGCCGCCTGCCTGTAGCGCTGATCGGACATGTCCACGTAGGCGTGGCGAACGAGCGCGCATGCCCAAAGGTCGTACGCCTCGGCATCCTTGCTGATCGATGCCGCGAGCGAGTACGACGCGGCTGCGTCGGAGTACCGGTTGCTGTCGAACGCCACCTCTCCGGCCAGCTGGAAGAGGTCGGAGGCTGCGTTGAGAAGGGGCCGCGCGCTTCCACGGTGGCCCGCCAACGCCTCGTTCAGTGTCGTCAGCTGGTCACGGACGACGGGGTACACGGAGCCCTTGGATCGGGCCAGTTGGTAGACCTGCCAGAGATGGCTGTTCATGCGTGCGAAGTCGGCGGGCGCCCCACGGCGGACGCCCTCGGTGAGGGCCTCGGCCTCCTCGACCGGCAGGGTGGTAAAGACCCCGCTGACAGTCAGTATGCGGAGGAATTCGCGGCGGATCATTTCGTCGGGGTCTCCCGCGCTCGGGGGGTCACTGGACTGGTGCCCTGCGGCCGTCCGGTCTGCGCCTCGTAGCGGTACCAGGAGAGCGTCCAGCTCTTGGAGGCTGATTTCGAGGGCGGTGGCCAAGGACCTTCGCTGGGTCGGCTGAGGGGCGACTTTGCCGCTTTCCCAGCGGCCGACAGTAGTGCGGTCGACACCGAGTAACTCGGCCAACTTCTCCTGACTGTAGCCCAGGGCCCTGCGTCGTTCCGCCAGTCCCATGGCGCCGCCTTCCCGCGGTTTCGGGGCCTTCAGAGCCCGTGCACGGACCTGCGGCAAGACTGCCGCATGGATGCCGTGGAGACCTCGGACTTCGCGCGCTTTCCTGGATGTTGCCCCAGACGAGCTGCGGGATTCACAGAGGAGTTCGGTCATGACGACGAGAGACAAGGCTCTGGCGCACGAGCCGGAAGGAAAGGCGCAGACGCAGGTCCTGGGCTCTGCACCGAGAGCCCTCATGACGCTCCGGGTCTCCCGCGACTCCGGCCGGACTTGGGGCCAGGTGGCAGAGGTACAGGAAGACGAGGTCCCCATGGCCCTCGACAACCCCGGTCGCTTCCCGCCATGCACGTGCCCGCGCTGCAGGGACCACTCCCCGCACCTTGGAGCCTCCTCTCGGGTGACGTCATGATGCGGTGCGCGCACTGGCGCCGGGTGCCCCTCGACCTGGCACGGGAAGCACGGGAGAAGTCGGCCGCCACGTACGTCGACCGGGCGGTGCAGTGCCAGATGTCCGCGCACGACGACAGCGACCACTTCGGTCTTCTCACCGACGCCTGCGCGTACGGGACCGCGCTGTGGCTCCGCTGGCACGGGACGGACGAGGCGCAACTCGTCGTGCTGCCGGACTGCGCGGCAGTCGCCCCGGGTCCTGACGGTGAGGGCTGCTGTCTGTTCGCCGGGCACGCCGAGCAGCACACCTGGGAAGACGCCCTGGAGGAGGCATCGTGCACCAGCTAATCTTGATCCCGCACAAGACCCGGCGGCCTCGATTGGGGTGCGCGATCACCGTTCTTTCGGCATACGAGCATGCCGCCCAGGCAAGTGATACGAAAAGAGCCCTCTGCCTGAATGGTCTCGTTGACGCGCTCCCGCGCGCGCTCGATCGTATCCCCGAACGGAACGCCCATCTTGTCGGCCCAGGCTTCGTACGAGGCCAAGTGCGCGACGACCGGTTCAGCGTCGGTCACCTCGATCACCCCTGGAAGGGGGATCGTGCGGATCTCACCGAAGACCGTACCGAGGATCGCCGGAGCGTCCTCCAGGGTAAATCGGGCGGACAACTGCACGCGGGCCGGGCCCTCCTGGATGCCCAGCACATCGCCTGCGGCCCGGCGCCAAAGGTGCTCCAGTTCCCGTTTGTCGGTCTGGCTGTTCGTGGAGACGATCGCGATGCCGCCGGGTGCCAGGACACGGCCCAACTCCCGTACGGCCTTGGCCTGGTCTTGGACGTGATACAGCATGTGCAGCGCAAGAACCGCGCCGAGGACTCCATCCGCTATGGGCAGCTGTTGGACGTCCGCAACGACTGCTCCGGGGATGGCGCCGAGGATGCCGTGAGAGACGTCCATGGGCAGCACGTTCAGGTCGGGACGGTCGTCCCGCACCCGGGCGACGAACTTCCCGTTACCGCAACCCACGTCGGCGACGACACCGCGTACGTCGGCCAGTTCGTCCACAACGATGCCCGGAAGGTCGTGGCTCGGGGTCTGCCACTGGTAGAGGGACTGACGAGCAGCCAGGTGCTTACCCGTGCCGTACGCCTTGGTGGAAAGAAGGCTGCGATCGGTGACCAAATGATCTTGTGCGGGCCGGGCGGCCATCGGGACTCCGTAGGATTGCTGGCGAGAGCGGGCCGGACGGTCACTTCGTGAATGTGCGCGCGGAGATCGACTGCCGACTGTGCGCCACGGTACGGCTCGCTTCCGAGGAGCGCGGCCAGATTGCGAAGCCTGATGGTGATGCTCGCCGTGTATCCCTCGGCGGTGAACACCTCCGAGAGCTTCACACCAGCTCCCTCGACTTCACCGCTGGCAAGGTAGGCCGTGGCCAGGTCCAGATGGGCGGCCTGTAGATCGCCGGGGGAGCGGTCGCCTTCCGGCCCGGACTGGTACAGCTCCACGGCGCGATTGGACGCGCTTATAGCGTGCCGGATCTGCTCATCGCCCCCGCCGGCCAACAGAGTTGTCCCGGCGTAGGCCCACTGCTTGGCCTCGGGAAACGAGAAGACCCCGGGCAGCTCGTCGGGTCCCGCAGCGCCCCGCGCCTCATGGGCCAGTGCAAGTACCCGCAGCGCGCTGCGGTTGTCCCCTGCGGCTGCGCGGGCTCGTGCCTCCAAGCTCAGCAGCCGAGCCTTGATCGTTCCCGTACCGGGGCCTCGGCCCTCGTTCTGCCCGGCCTGCGCAAGGTCTCCTGCCTTCCGGTAGTCCCCCGCCCAGTAGGCGGCCAGTGACTGGAACGACCGCGCCCATGCCCGTAACGGTGAATGCTCCGAGATCTCCGCGCACTGCACCACAGTGCGGACATGCGTAGCTGCGGCGGAGCGATCCCCCAGGTCAAGCGACACATGGGCCGCAAGACCGGATAGCCACCCCGCGACCACATACAGGTGACGGGTCTGACTGGGGCGCTGCCGACCCTCCAGCAACTGGAACACGCCACCCTGAGCTGTGCGAATCTCCGGGATCAGAAAAGGCAGGGGCCGGCTGACGAAGTCCCGGGCAAGTCGTTCAACATCAGCATCGAACTGATCCAGTACGAGCGTGTTGACGTTGGTCTCCGCTGCGTGACGAGCGAGCTTGGCAGAGAGCTCCGTATCGGCGGCTGAGGATCGGGCATCATCGTCCGCCCCCGGTAGTCCGGCGACAAGCGGTTCGACGGCTGAGGTCGCCGCCTTGGCCGGTTCGCGGGGCATGGCCGTCAGGCTGGGCGGTGTCTCCCAGGAGCGTCGGGCAAGTCCGAGCATGTGTCCGGGGATGCGCAGCCCGTCAGAGATCCGTTCGATCACGTCCATGTGCAGCAACTGCCGTCGCCCGGCGATCACCTCGCCCACGCGGCTCGGGGTCAGGTCGCAGCGGCGCGCGATCATCGACGGATAGATACCTGCTCGTGCCTTGACCAGCTGAAAGATGCGGCCGCAGTCCCTGACCTGGCATGCCTCGATCATCACTGGGTCCGTGAGCAGGCTGACCGGGAGTTCCTTCGAGCGTGGCTCGGGCATCGGGCACGCTCCGACGTGAGGGTTACGGATCACTGCTCTTGGCCAACCGAGGGTGATGTTACCCAGGTTGGGTAACCCGCTTGGCCTTTCTGGCCGGGCCTGCGGACCGCGATGCTCCTGACCATGGCGAACGGACAGGACGACGTACGGATGACGTTGCGGGTCTCCCGCGACTCCGGCCAGACGTGGGGGCCTCTCGCGGAGGTACTCGTGGGCGAAGACCCGGTAGCCCCGGAGGACCCGGGGCGCTTCCCGTCGTGCGTCTGCTCCCGGTGCTCGCAGCAAGAACGGAATGCCGTCGCATCCTTCCGGATGGGGTCATGATGCGGTGCGCGCACTGGCGTCGGGTGCCCCTCGGCCTGGCACGGGAAGCGCGGGAGATGTCGGCCGCCCCGTACGTCGACAGGGCGGTGCAGTGCCAACTGTCCGCGCACGACGAGAGTGAGCACTTCGGTCTCCTCACCGACGCCTGCGCGTACGGGACCGCGCTGTGGCTCCGCTGGCACGGGACGGACGAGGCGCAACTCGTCGTGCTGCCGGACTGCGCGGCAGTCGCCCCGGGTCCTGACGGTGAGGGCTGCTGTCTGTTCGCCGGGCACGCCGAACAGCACACCTGGGAAGACGCCCTGGACGAGGTCTCGTGCACCGGCTGATCGCGAGTCCGCACAAGACGCAGCGCCCTCGCTCGCCTCGCGACGAACAGTGCGGGGACTGCGGCGGCAGCGGCGCCAACTCGTCCGGCAAAACCTGCGGCACCTGCGACGGGCTGGGCGAGATCCACTGCCGCACCGGCCGCCAGGAGCACCATGCACTGTCCCGCTCCGTGATCCGGAAGGAGGGCCACCGATGGCCCACGCTCTGATCGCCTCCCCGTTCCTCGACGGACACCTTCTTCTCAAGCCTGGAGCACGGGCCGGTGCCCGCATCTCCGCCAACCACTTCGAGAGCCTGCGCCAGGCCGCCATCGGCGGTGGGTCGCTTCCCACCTGGGCGGTGCAGACCGCCGCCGACATGTGGGGCCTCGACCTGGACGGCCGGACCGCGCAGGGCACCGTGCTGGTACGCGAGCCGTCCTCGTACGGCTATTGCCGCGCCTCCTGGGAGATCAACCTCGGCTGTAACTTCGGCTGCAAGCACTGCTACCTCGGCGAGCGCCCCTTCTCCGGCCTCGGCTGGGACGACAAGGTGCGACTGCTCGACATCATGCGCGAGGCCGGTGTCCTCTGGCTCCAGATCACCGGCGGCGAGCCCACCATGGACCCCCATTTCCAGGGTGCCTACCGGTACGCCTGGCAGACCGGGATGATGCTCACCATCTCCACCAACGGCTCGCTGCTCTGGCGGCCCGACCTCCTCAAGCTCTTCCGGGACTGCCCGCCCTACCGGCTGGTCGTCAGCATGTACGGGGCGAGTGAGGAGTCCTTCGACACGCTCACTCAGCGACGCGGGGCGTGGAAGGCGTTCCGGCGCGGCGTGGACGCCGCCCGTGGAGCGGGGCTGCCGCTGCGGATCAACGTCGTGGTGACCGAGGACAGCGCCTCCGAGGCCGACGAGATGGCCGCCTTGGCCGACGCGTGGAACGTCGAGAACCACGCGTACACGAACATGACGCCCACGATCTACGGCGGAGGAGAGCCGCTGCTCGCCCAGTCCGCCGCGCACCTGCGGCAGCGCAAGCCGTTCGCCGGCTGCAACGCGGGACACACGTTCTTCCATGCCGATCCGCACGCCAAGGTCTCGATCTGCAAGGTCGGCCGCGACGACCAGATCGATCTGATGGCCGAAGGCATCGATGGCCTCACCCGGCTCGGCGCCATTGCCGATCGCCTCATGCTTCGCACCGGTGGGTGCGAGGGCTGCGCCCTGTCCGGCACCTGCCGGGTCTGCCGCCCCCTGGCCAAGCACTACCAGGAGGCCAAGGCGCCGCTGCACAGCTACTGCCAGCACGGAGACAAGGAGAACGCCTCATGACCCCACCCGTACCGGTGACCATCCTTCCCGGTCCGCCGGCCTCGGCCCGCCGCGCGGCCCCGCCCGTCGCAACCGCGTCGATCACCGCCGTACAGGACCTCGACGTGATCGTGGAGAGCGCGGAGTGCTCCTGCGACGCGGGTGACGACAACCCCCACTGACCGACACCACCGTCAACTCCGCTCAGGCCCCGGCGTACTCGCGTCGGGCCTGAGCCCTGCCCGTCCCACCGCTAGGGTGCTGCGCATGTTCTTCCGCTGGGACTGGCTCCGGCCCCAACTGACCGCACCGATCGTGCCGACCCTCGGTCCCGTCCACCCCGACGCCCTTACCGTCGGCATCTTCGAGGACGTTCTGCGGGCAGCCGACACCGGAAACTTCCTGCCCTACGACAAAGACCGGCGCTGGAGCGGCGAGAAGGACGAGAAAGCCCTCCGCGAAGTCGTGGTCCATCGGCCCGAGTGCACCCTCGTCCCCACCCTCACCCGGCGCGGGCGCGGCACGGTGAAGGTCTTCGCCTACGGGCTCTGCGACAGCGTCGTGGAGGAGGCCGCCGAGCTGGCCGCGAAGCTCGCCGCCACGCACGACGTCGTCAACGCCTGGGTCGTACGCCCCCTCGGTCCCGATACCGCACACCCGCACGGCACCCGCATCCAGTTGAAGGACTTCACCACCGGCCCCTGCCCCGACCCCGACGGCCCGGTCCGGCCCGTCACCGACTGGCCCGCCTCCGTGCAGGAGACCTTCGCTCCCTTCGCCCAAACCATGGCCGCCGATGGCCTGACCTTCCTCCACGCCCGGATGCAGACCGGCCGGTGCGGCCCGGTGCTCTCCGCTGCCGTCGACGGCCGCATCGTGGGTGCGATCGGCCCGATGGAAGTGCTCCCCGATGCCATCGGACGCCCCCAGCTCATGCCCCAGTACTTCGCTGTCCTGCCCGAGACTCGGGGCCGGGGACTGGGTCGCGTCCTGTGGCGGGCAGCGATGCGCTGGGGCGAGTCCCACGGCGCCGCCTATCAGCTCCTCCAGACCGAAGCCGACGGTCCCTCGGATCGGCTGTGCCAATCCGAAGGACTCGCCTCCCTCGGCTTCACCCGCACCACGTCCGCGTAGTTCCGGACAGCGTCACCCCTTCTTGTCAGCTGCCCCCGGCATCGAGGTGGCGGGCGAGGCAGGCAGCGGCGAGGAGGCCGTCGCCCTGGCCACCCGCCTCACCCCCCGACGTCGTCCTCCCGCCAGGTGCCTGCGGCTACTCCCCCGTTTCGCCGTCGATGAGTTCCCGCGCCACGTCGAGGTGGCCGATGTGACGGGCGTACTCCTGAAACAAGTGGAAGAGGATGCGCCCCAGCACGGGGGGTTGCCCGCCCTCGGGGAAGCGTCCGCCGGTCCTGGCCGGGGTATGCAGGCCCACACCGGCGGACAGGGCGCGGCTCGCCGCCGCCTCCCGCTCGAAACGTGCCCACACCTCTGCGACTGCCAACTCCTCGGGCACGTGCCACTCGGCCTGCTCCCCGCCCTGCGGGTAGGGCGGGACGTCCTCTGCGGCGAACCCCCACCGCATCCAGCGTCGCTCCACCCAGCCGAGGTGCTGCACGAGACCCAGCGGCGACCATCCCAGGGGAGCCACAGGGGCTCTCAGGAACTCCTGCGGCAGTCCGTCGCATTTGCGTCGCAGCGTGTCGCGGAACCAGTCGAGGTACGCGGGCAGCAGTGCCCCCGGGTCCTCGACATCGGCACCGGGACCTGTGAAGAGTTCACGTTGCGCCGAGGGTTCCATGCGTCTCCTCGCCTCGTCGGCCGTAGCCGTTCTCCCTGCCGTGCGCTGCCGTGTCGATGATGTCCGAGATCGACGGAACGGCACAGACGTGCGACGGCGTCACCCGCGTCCGCGCTCGGCGCGGGGTACGAGTCCGGCGCGTACGGCGCTCATCCTGGCGCGTACGCCGTGGTCGGGGACGGCGTCTGCGGGGCCGGTGGGGGCGGGTTCCGGGTTGCCCCGGCAGTTTCCGCACAGTCCGCCGGGCATGGCTTGCGCACTGCCGGGGGCACGGCACTCGCGACATTCGAGGGTGCGCAGGACGACTCGGGGGGTGGAGGAGGCTTCGCGTACGGGTGGGAGTTTGTCGAGGAGGCGTCGACGGAGGAGGGCTGCGGGGTGGTGGATGGGTGAGGGCAGGCCGTCGGTCAGGGCGTGGAGGACTTCAGGCTCGGTGGCGCCGCGTGCGAACCATTCGCTGACCTGCGGTTCGAGTGCGGCGCAGTCCGCCTGGGAGAGCGTGAGCGTGGGGGTGTGGCGTCCGAGGGCGGCGAGCAGGATGAACGAGCGCGAACGGGTGGGCCGTTGGGCTGGTTGCGGCGGTGCGTCGCCCCGGATGAAAGCGTCCCACCACTCATCCCCGCGTGAGGTGCGGGAGAAGAACGTCCGGGTGACCCAGAGCAGGGCTTCTTCGGTCGCAACGCATTCGCTGCCCCGGCGCAGGTGACCCGCCTCCTGGAGCCGGTTCAACGTCGTCCGCAGCGCGCACTGGCCGTACGGAAGCACTTTGGCGAGGGTCTTCACGGAGATGTCGGCACCGTCGCACAGGCCGTCGATGTACGCGGCGACGGCGCCGTCACGGGGCAGGAGGTGAGCGAAGTCCGAGGCGCTACGGGCACGTTGGCCGGGCGCGGAACGCTTGCCGTACCCGGGATTGGCCATCGGGTGATCAAGCGTGGGAACAGGGGCAGCACTAAGCTGGCCGGCAGCCATCAGATCGGGCCTAACGATCGAAGTGGTCAGGCCCCTGTTAGGTGTTTCTGCACCGATGGGGGCCGACTTGGTTCTGCTGACGCTAGAGCGCGACTACCGTCCGTGGCAAGTCGATCGCGAAAAGTCAACCCTCAAGGCAGGGAGGGTGGGTGGGCATTCAATCCCGCCACCCATTCCACTGAAAGAGCGCTCGGAACTCGACGCTTGAGCCCCGAGCGTGAGCTGCGAAGAAGGAGCAGCGCGGCGCACACCCAGCCGGTCGGCCGCCCGCGAAGGAGAACGAGGACAAGAACGGACGCGACGCGCCCGACAGCCGTAGTGCCGCCTGGGACGTGTCCGCCTCCGCCATCGCACCGCCCCCCGGAACCCGGCACACGGGCACGTTGTTCGTGCCGGGCGTGCGGGGCGTCCGGGGAGGCCAGGCGCCCGTTTGATCAACGCCGTGGGCCGCGTGGCTGCGCCGCCCCGGCCCCGGTCCTGGTAACGGCCCCGGCCAGGGCCCCGATCCCGCCGCGGCGCGAGCGACACGCCGGGCATGACACCATCGAACCGTGCTCGATATCGGCTACTCCCTCTCCCGGCGCTTCCCCGATCCCCCGCAGACCGACTACCGCCGAGCGGACGTCCACGCGCTGCGGCACGATCTGTTCTCCGGAGACGTCTACCTCGCGGACACCAAGGAGGACCGCGAGGTATCCACAGGCTGGGGATGGGTGCCGGTGCTCGACTTCGCCTGGGCCCTGTGCGACATCGTCGAGCAGCTCGACCAGGACCCCCGGGGCAACCGCTCGCACCGCCGCCAGTTCGCGGAGCTCGACTTCACCGAGTCGTCCGACCGGATGCTCTTCGAGCGCCGATTCGGCTGGGTCGACGTCGAGGCCGACTGGATGCCCGCAGAGGAAGCCCCGCTCACCTTCAACCACGCGCTGCTGCGCCGCGAGGCCCGCGACTTCCTGCACGACCTGATCGCGGACCTGGCCGACATGCACGAGGGCCTCGCCGACAACCCGGTGGTCTGGGACCTCCAGGCCCGCTTCCCCCGCCTCTGACCGGGCCCCCTCCTCAGCGCGTGTTCACGCCTCCACCCGCACCCCGATCTGCGCCGCGAACGCCGGGGCCAGCTCCATCAGCTGGGACGGACTGATCACCGCACCCGCCAGCCGCTCCACCCCGCGCGCGATGTCCAGCTCCGCGACCGTCCGCAGATCCACCGACTCCATCCGTACCGCACTGAAATCGGCCCGCTTCAGCACACAGTCCCGGAACTCCACCCGGTCCAGCTGCGCGCCCCCGAAATCCGGCTCGGACAGCACACAGCCCTCGAAGACCACGTCCTTCAGCCGGGCCTTCCGCAGATTCAGGTAGTCGATCTTCCCGCCCCGCACCAGCACCCGTTCCAGCACCGCGCCGTGCATCTGCACCCCGCCCAGGCGCGCGTCCACCAGCTCCACGTCACGCAGCGACGCCCCGGCGAGATCCGTGCCCACCCCCCGTACGCCCGTCAGCACCGAATCGATGAAGCGGGCCCTGACCAGCTCCGTACGGTCCAGCGCGCAGCCCTCCAGCGCACAGTCCATGAACCGGGCGCCCGGACCCGACTCGTCCGCCAGGTCCACGGACTCGAAGCGCACCCCGTCGTAATCCCCGTCCGGCTCAAGGCCCTCGCCGCCGTACGGTTCCAGCGGCGGCAGCCGCACCTCCGGGCGCCGCGCCGCCGCGACCCCGTCCTTGCCGCCCCGGCCCCTGCCGCTCCCCTGACCACTACCGCTGCTGCGCACCATGCCCCCATCGTGACGCACCCCACTGACAACGCCCCGCCCGCCGATGTCACACCCGGACCCCCGCCGCCCGTCATGTACGCGAAGGCACCTCCAGCGAAGACGAAGACAGAGGCGAAGGAGACGGGGACGACCATGCAGCGCATCCACATCATCGGCGGGGGTCTCGCCGGATTCACCGCAGCCATCACCGCAGCCGAGTCCGGCGCCCTGGTGACCGTCCATGAGGCGCACCACACCCTCGGCGGACGCGCCAGGACCGCGGAGGAGGGCCCGTACCGCACCAACGAGGGCCCGCACGCCCTCTACCGTCGCGGCCCCCACTGGACCTGGCTCGACCGGCGCGACCTCCTCGGGCCCACCACCGCTGTCCCTCCCCTCGAAGCCTCCCGGCTCCGCTTCCGCCACCGCTCCACCCTGCGCCGCACCCCGCCCCTCGCCCTCCTCCGGCTCAGCCGCCGGAGCGCCGTACGGGTCCCGGCCTACCTCGACTTCCGTACCTGGGCCACCGCGCAGATCGGCGAGGAGGGCGCCCGCATCGCCGCCCACTACGCCGCCGTCGCGCTCTTCCACCACGACCCCGGCAGCCTCTCCGCCGCGTTCGTCCAGGAACGGCTGCACCGGGCCGGCGCACTGCCGCCGGAAGCCCGCTACCCGATCGGCGGCTGGGCGCAGATCATCGACCGGATGGCGTCCCACGCCTGGAACCTCAGCGTCCGCATCGAGACGGCGACCCGTATCGACACCGCCGCCCTCGACGCCCTCGCCCGCACCGGCCCGGTCGTCGTCGCCACCTCCCTCGACGCCGCCCGCGCCCTCCTCGACGACCCCAGCCTCACCTGGCCCTCCGGCCGCACCGCCCTCATCGATCTCGCCCTGCGCACCCGCCGCGGCGACGCGTTCGCCGTGTCCGACCTCGACGCCCCGGGCTGGATCGAGCGGTTCACCGCGCAGGACCGTACCCTCGCCCCCGTCGGCGAGCAGCTCCTCCAGGGGCAGTTCCCCCTCGCACCCGGCGAGTCCCGGTCCACCGGAACCGCCCGCGCCGAAGAACTCCTCGACCTCGGGTACCCGGGCTGGCGCGAGCGCACCGTGTGGCGGCGCGACGCCCTCGCCACCGGTCGCACCGGAGCCGTCGACCACCCCGGCACCACCTGGCGCGACCGCCCCGCCATCGACCGGGGCAACGGCATCTACCTCGCGGGCGACCAGGTCGCCGCGCCCGGACTGCTCAGTGAGGTCTCCTTCAACAGCGGCATCGAAGCGGCTCTCCTCGCCCTCCGCGCCACCGAGCACCGCACCACGGCCTCCACCGCCACCACCACCTCGACCTCCACCTATACCTCCCGGACACCGCTTGACCTCAAGCGCGCTTGAGGCCGAAGAGTGGGCTCACCGACACCGGCACCGGCGTCGATACCAACACCCGACACCCGACACCCCGGGGAGCCCACCATGCACGCCGTCCGCCTCCACGCCTTCGGCCCCGCCGAGAACCTCGTCCACGAGCGCGTCGAGGACCCCGTCCCCGGGCCCGGCCAGGTCCGGATCGCCGTCCGCGCCGCCGGCGTACACCTGCTCGACACCGCCCTGCGCCAGGGCATGACCGGCCCTTACCCCGCCCCCACCACGCTGCCCACCGTCCCCGGCCGCGAAATCACCGGCACCGTCGAATCGCTCGGGGAGGGCACAGAGCCCGGCTGGCTCGGCCGGCACGTCGTCGCCCACATCGGCAACGTCCCCGGCGGCTACGCCGAGCTCACCGTCACCGAGGCCGACAAGCTCCACCCCGTACCCGACGGCCTCGACGACGCCGAAGCCGTCGCGATGATCGGCACCGGCCGCACCACCCTCGGCATCCTCGGATTCACCCCGCTGGGTCCGGAGTCGATCGTCCTGGTCACCGCCGCGGCCGGCGGCATCGGCACCCTGCTCGTCCAGTACGCCAAGAACGCCGGAGCCACCGTCATCGGCCTCGCCGGAGGACTCGCCAAGACCGGCCTCGTCCGCGCCAACGGCGCCGACCTCGCCGTCGACTACACGCTCCCCGACTGGCCCCGCCAGGTCCGCACCCACCTCGACGCCCTCGGCCGCCGCGCCACCGTCGTCTACGACTCCGTCGGCGGTACCACCGCACGCGCCGCCGTCGACCTCCTCGGCAAGGGCGGACAGCACGTCGTCTACGGGTGGTCCGGCCAGGGCCTCCACGACGGCCGGCCACTCACCTTCACCGAGGACGAACTCGTCGCCCGCGCCATCACCTCGCAGAGCGTCCTCGGCCCCGCCATGATCGAGCGCGGCGGCGGCCTGCGCGCCCTGGAGACCCGCGCCCTCGCCGAGGCCGCGGCCGGCCGGCTGCGCCCCGCCGTCCAGCGCTACCCGCTCGCAGAGGCGGCCGCCGCCCACCGCGCCCTGGAAACGCGCGGGACCACCGGCAAGGTCGTCCTCGTCCCCTGATCCGAACGACAGGCCCCGGAGTCCCACCCCGCGAACCCCGCCCGTGAACCCGGCCCGGACGAGAGGCGCTACCGCCCGCCCAGCTCCGCCAGCGCCCCGTCCGTCAGCCGGTACACCGTCCACTCGTCCTGGGGCCGCGCGCCCAGCGACTCGTAGAACGCGATGGACGGAGCGTTCCAGTTGAGAACCGACCACTCCAGCCGCTCGTAGCCGCGCTCCACGCAGATCCGCGCCAGCTCACCCAGCAGCGCCTTGCCGTGTCCGCCGCCCCGTCGCTCCGGGCGCACGTAGAGGTCCTCCAGGTAGATGCCGTGCACACCGCGCCAGGTGGAGAAGTTCAGGAACCACAGCGCGAAGCCGACCACCTCACCGTCCTCGTCGTCCTGCGCGATGTGCGCAAACGCCGCGGGCCGCTCACCGAACAGCGCCTCGCGCAACTGCTCCTCCGTGGCGTTCGCCTCGTGCAGCGCCTTCTCGTAGTCGGCCAGCTCACGGACCATCGCGTGAATGGCGGGGACATCGGCAGCGGTAGCGGTACGAATCATGGGGGCAGCGTAAGCAGTACCGCTGCGTAAGCAGTACCGCGCCGTAAGCCGCACCGCGCCGTAAGCGGCACCGCGCCGGGAGCAGTACCGCGCCGCCCGCCGCTACCGGCCCAGCAGCCGCCGCGCGATCTCGGCCTGCTCCGGATCCAGCCGCCGCGCACCGTCCTCCGCGCCCCAGCACGCGTTCTGCAGCACCCGTCCCAGCGTCCACGCACGGGCCCGCGCCCGGTCCAGACCGAGCACCTCCGTCAGCAGATCGAACCGCCACTCCACCGCGTCCGCGTCGAACCGGTTGACCAGCGCCGGAAACAGCTCGAACCCCGGATCACCGGCCAGCGGCTTCGGATCGATCGCCACCCACCGCGTCTCTTCCCCCGCCCCCGTGTCCCGCCCGGCCAGCACGTTGCCGAAGTGCAGGTCCCAGTGCAGCAACCGGTCCCCCTGCTCCCCCGCCACCTCCCGCACCGCCGCCGCGCAGTCCGCCAGCAGCCGCCGTTCCTCCTCGTCCGCCAGCAGACCCACCGCCCCCGGCGCCGCCGCCAGCATCCGCGCCGACACCTCGGCCAGTCCCCGCAGACCGCTCCCCGCCGGAGCCCGCACCGCCGTCAGCCCGGCCAGCAGCTCCGCGATGATGCGCACCGCCTCCCGTACATCCGCCATCCCGGACAGGGAACGGAGTCCGTCCAGCCGCTCCAGCAGCATCGTCCCCGTCGCCGGGTCGTGGTCCAGCAGCTCCACCGCACACGCCGACGCCGCCCCCGCAGACGCCGCACCCGCAGAGGCCGCACACGCCGACGCCGCCCCCGCAGAGGCCGCACCCGCCGACGCCGCCCCCGCAGAGGCCGCACCCGCCGACGTCACACCCGCAGAGGCCGCACCCCACACCCGCAGCGCGAGGGGCTCCCCCGCAGTCTCCGCGTCCACCGCCTGCAACTTCAGCGCCGCCGGGCGCCCGTCCGCCACCCGCACCACCGGCAGCACCAGCGCGCACACCCCGTACAACGCCTCGCCGTCCCGGCGCAGCCCCCACCGCTCCAGGAACTCCGCGGCCATCCCCGGCAACGCGGCGAGAAACGCCCGCCCGGCCGCACCGTTGTACTTGGACTGTGTGGCGATCAGCGCATCCGGAATGTCAATCACGCCCCCGATCGTAGGAGCGTGCGTCAATCGACTATGCCCCTGAGCCGCCCCGCCCCGCCCTCGCGGCCCCGTCCCGCACCCGTCACGTGGCTCCGCGGCGCCGGCTCATGGATCCGCAGCGCCCCCGGCACCTACGTCTGGCTGCTGGCCCTCTTCGTCACCACCGTCATCGTCCACCAGATGTCACCGGCCTTCGAGGAGGACTTCCTCCGCCAGCGCTCCACCAACATCCATGAGCTGTCCCAGAACCCCGTACGCGTCCTGATCAGCAGCGCGTTCTGGATCGACGGCGGCGAATGGATCCCCTACGCCGTGCTCTACACCGTCTTCCACGCCCCCGCAGAACGCCGCCTCGGCACGCTGCGCTGGCTCACCGTCGTCGCCGCCGCGCACATCCTCGCCACCCTCGTCAGCGAAGGCGTCCTGGCCTGGGCCATCCGGCACGGCCACGCGCCCGAGACCGCCGCGAACACCCTGGACGTCGGGGTCAGTTACGCGCTCGCCGGCGTCGTCACCGTACTCACCTACTACATCCCGCGCCCCTGGCGGTACGTGTACCTCTTCGCCGTACTCGTCATCTACGGCGTCCCGCTCGTCACCGGCGCCACCTTCACCGACGTCGGCCACTTCACCGCGGCGCTCATCGGCCTCGCCTGCTATCCGCTGACCCGCCGCCACCACGAGACGAAACCGCCCCCCGCCCAGTAACGTCCAGCCACGCAGAACACCGCGCACTCCACACCACACCGCGCCGCACAGTCGGCGTCGCCACACGGACAGCAGGGGCAACATGAGCACCGTCAGTACAGCCAACGGCGGCATATCCTTCTGGTACGCGGACCAGGGCACCCCCCTCCCCCGCGAACCCCTGCCCGGCGACGCCACCGCCGACATCTGCATCATCGGCGGCGGATACACCGGCCTCTGGACGGCGTACTACCTCAAGAAGGCCGTCCCCTTCCTCAACATCACCGTCCTGGAAGCCAAGTTCTGCGGCTACGGCGCCTCCGGCCGCAACGGCGGCTGGCTCTACAACGGCGTCGCCGGCCGCGACCGCTACGCGAAGCTGCACGGCCACGAGGCGGCCGTCCGGCTCCAGAGGTCGATGAACGACACCGTCTCCGAGGTCATCCGGGTCGCGGACGAGGAGAAGATCGACGCGGACATCCACCGGGGCGGCGTCCTCGAAGTGGCCTGCACCCCGGCGCAGCTCGCCCGCCTGAAGGACTTCCACTCCGTGGAGATCGCCTTCGGCGAGACCGACCGCACCCTGCACGGCGCCCGCGAGACCGCAGAGCGCGTCCGGGTCAACGGAGCCATCGGCTCCACCTGGACCCCGCACGGCGCCCGCCTGCATCCCGCCAAACTCGTCAAGGGCCTCGCGGACGTCGTGGAGGCCCTCGGCGTCACGATCCACGAGTCGACCCCCGTCACCGAGATCAAGCCCAAACACGCCGTCACCCCCTACGGCACGGTCCGCGCCCCGTACATCCTGCGCTGCACCGAGGGCTTCACGGCGGGTCTCAAGGGCGAGAAGCGCACCTGGCTCCCGATGAACTCCTCCATGATCGTCACCGAGCCGCTGCCCGAATCCCTCTGGGAGACCATCGGCTGGAACGGCCGCGAAACCCTCGGCGACATGGCCCACGCCTACATGTACGCCCAGCGCACCGCCGACGACCGCATCGCTCTGGGCGGCCGGGGCGTCCCGTACCGCTACGGCTCGGCCACCGACAACGACGGCCGTACCCAGCCCGCCACCATCGAGGCCCTGCGCGACCTGCTCGTCCGCCTCTTCCCCACCACCGCGGGCACCCGCATCGCACACGCCTGGTCCGGCGTCCTCGGCGTCCCCCGCGACTGGTGCGCCACCGTCACCCTGGACCGCTCCACCGGCCTGGGCTGGGCGGGCGGCTACGTCGGCTCCGGCGTCGCCACCACCAACCTCGCCGCCCGCACCCTGCGCGACCTGATCCAGCAGGACTCCGGGCAGGGCGGCCCCACCGAACTGACCGCCCTGCCCTGGGCCAACCACAAGGTCCGCCGCTGGGAACCGGAACCCCTGCGCTGGCTCGGCGTCCAGAGCATGTACGCCGCCTACCGCGCCGCCGACCGCCGCGAACTCACCTCGCCCCGCGCCGGCACCGACCCGATCGCGAAGATCGCGGACCGGCTGGCGGGCCGGGGCTGAGACGGGCCGGGACCGGTTCGGCTGCCCGAACGTCCAACGGCCCGGAGGGGCAGCCGCGCTGCCCCTCCGGGCAGACCACTCCGAGGGGCGGCCGGCCGAAGCACGCGACGCCCTAGCGTGGCAGTACAACGCAACGCACTGCACTGGTCCCGGTTCCGGGGCACCGGTCTCGGCTGAGGGGCGTCGATGAAATCCCATGACAGGAATCGCCCCACCGCGCCGGCCGGCCAGGAGAAGACCGTACGCGCGACCGCGCCCCTCGGCTTGATGGGCGTACAGGCCAGCAGCGGCAACCAGGTGGTGCTGGAGATGATGCGCCGCGGGCACGGGGCCACCACGGTCCAGCGCACGGGCCCCACCGAGCAGCCGGCCGTCGAGACCGCCACACCGGCACAGGAAAAGGACCCGAAGGGCAAGGAGATCATCGCCCGGCTCAGTCAGTCGATCGAGCAGCACACGACCCAGACGGATTCCAAGGCGAACATCTTCGCGCCCGGCACCTGGTGGCCCGAGCAGTGGATGGTCAAGGGGCCCGCCCGGCTGCGGAAGACCCTGGAGCGCCGGGTGATGCAGGGTGAGACGTTCAGCGACGACGATCTGAAGGACATCATGCAGTTGTCCGCGGTCAATGCGAAGTGGCTGAAGGACGTGGGAATCGGCACCTACCAAGAGGCCGAGGCTTATGCCGAGGGGCGGTTCGACGACTGGTTGAAACTGGACCCCGGCAAGCGCGTACTCATCGCGACGCTGGCCATCAACAAGCCTCGCGACCCGCACGTCCGCCCACCGACGAACCCGGCCTACACGCTCGGCAGATTCATGCTCACCAAGACACCCGGCACCGACCCGAAGAAGCGGGAGAAGCGGGAGGAGCTGGAAGAGGAGCGCAACCAGCAGATCCGCGACACCGCCGTCGACACGCTCCACCCGGCGGGCATAGCCCCCGGGCGCCTGCACGGCGGTTCCGTCCCGGCGGAGGGCACTCCGGTGGGCAAGGACGGGAAGAAGGCGCCCGACTACGCCGGGAAGGACGCTCAGGGCCGCGAAATGCTCACCAAGATCCTGCTCATCCTGCGCCATGGGCTTCAGCTCTACGACGCGAAGCAGGACAAGCACGTGAAGGACCACGCGCAGGACGTCATCCGTGCGCTGTCCCATGGCGGCCGCGTCAACGTGCGTATCCCCGCGCTGAGCGCGAAGGACGATCCCGCCTACTGGCTGCCGCACTTCCTGGGCGCGACCAAGGACGCCGCCAAGGGGGAGACCGCGGAGCACGTGTCCGAACGGGGCTTCGCCACCCACCGCACCGACATCGGCCCCAACAAGGGCGAAAAGCAAGGCAAGTTCAAGGAGAAGGGAGGCGTCGCGGCGTCCCTCACGAACAAGCTCGCCGTCGGTGCCGCCCGGCCGAAGCTGTGGGGCCAGGACATCTCCGGCGGCGGACTCGGCTCCAAGGACTGGAACGGCGCGATGGTCCTGCCGAACGGCTCGTACGGCCACGTCCTGCTGGTCTACCACCGCCCGACCATGGAGAAGGACGGCTCCCTCCAGATCGGCGTCGAGACCATCGCGCCGCACGCCGACAGCCCGGTCGGCTACGAACACGACTTCCGTTCCACCGAGGCCACCTCGAACCCGGAGTCCATCCTGCACGGCCACAAGGGGGACAAAATCGGCTCCGGCGGCCTCAGCAAGAACGAACGCTACGTGGACCTGCGGGACATGGCCGAGGATTCGAGCGGCGGCTGGGAGCGCTACCTGGAAAGAATCAAGCGGGAGTGGGAATCGGACCTCGCCGCAGCGGGTGACGACGCGAAGGAGCGCCGCGCGCGCTACGAGAAGCTGGTCGGCAAGCGCCTCCAGTCATAGCGGTGTCAGGCGGCCTCGTCTCCCGACGAGGCCGCGCACCACCCGGCGCCGCGCGCTGAACCACCAGGGACTACGGGACAACCCTCGGCCACCCGCCACCGTCACCGCCCCCTCAGCGCCCCCGCCACCGTCAGTCGCCCCCGCCACCGTCGCCGCCCCCGCCGTCACCACCGCCACCGTCGCCGCCACCGGAGTCCCCGCCGTCGCCGCCGTCCGCGCCCCAGCCGTCGCCGCCGCCGGGCTCGTTGTCGTCACCGCCGTTGCCGAGGTTGCTGAACCAGGGGCGGTCCCAGGAACCGTCGGTGGCGATCGGCTCACCGCCGCTCCCCGACTGCCGCTCCGACCGGAACCGCGCGGTCCCGGTCGTGTCGCCTATCCCGAAGGCGGCGGCGAAGAGATGCGCCATGACCGCGTCGAGCGGGTCCGCGCTCTCGTGGCGCACCGGGGACAGTGGCCGCAGAACCGTGTCCGGCGTGCGGGCCGGCCGGCGCGGGGGCCGCGTCAGCAGGGCGACACGCTGATCACCGCGCAGCAGCCACGAGCTCGTCGCGTTCTCCCGGCGCAGCACCCAGTGCACCCCGGCGAGCCGCACCTCGACCACGCTCTTGGACTTGCGCAGCTTCTTCTTCAGTACGAGCTCCGCCGTGGCGTCGCCGACGGTCAGGAGGAGGCCCTGGGACGGCTCGGGCACCTCGCCCTGGAACCCGTGGGGCGCGCGGATGCGGACGGCGGGGGCGTGCGGCCCCCACACGTCGACGCGCACCAGCCGCCGGTCCACGGCGACGGCGACCGGCCCGGCGGGCCCGTCCGCGAACCTCCGCGCGATCCACAGCGGAACGCCCTCCGCCTCCGCCCGTGCCGACAGCGCGGCCACCTGCTCGGGCCCGCCGCACAGCCGTACCGCCAACTCGCCGAGCGCGCGGGCGAACTCGGCGGCCCGACGCGCCCTCACCGGGATCGTGGTGCCGGTGACGCGGGTCAGCGGGACGACCCCGGTCCCCTCCGGAATCCGGTCGAGCGCCCGCTCGGCCCCACCACCACCGAGCCAGACCCCGCGCCCGTACGCCTCCGCCATGGCGCCGAGGTTCAGCTCACCCATCGGCGTGGTCCGGCCGCCCCTGCGCAGCCCTTCCTCGGTCAACTCCACGGTCTGTGCGAGCGGATTCCAGGACCGCTCGCCATAGAGCACCTGGCTCACGACAACCCCCCATGTACGTAAGTGACTCGGCCGGAGCCACCCTCACACACCCACGACCGCACCCCGGCGGCGGGTATCCCGGCCCTGGTGGAGCCCGTACCGCTGTCGCCTGCGCGTGGCACAGCTCTAGGATCACGCCATGTCTGACGATGCCCCGACCACCCGCGAGTCGTTCCGCCGCCGTCTCCAACCGATCAGCACGGCAGGTCCGGTGTCCACGTTGCCGGACCGCGTCTGGACCGAAGAGGACTGGGAACGGATCCGGCACGGATACCGAGCCCAGGACATGGACCAGAAGTGGAACGCCTTCGTCGAGGGCGATGTCCTCTTCCTGCACCGGAGCTGGACCGGTCGCGGCATCTACGAGGTGTCGTTCGCTCCCGTGGCCGGCGGGGGCAGGAGGATCGTCTCCGCCGCGGTGGAGACGGATCCGGAGCGGTACCGGAGGACGGGCGACGCGTACGACTGCCTGATGATGGAACTGATCATCAGCGCGATCATCCTTGGCGAGCCCGCCACCGAACTCCACGCCCGCTTCCGGGAATTGCACGCCGCGACGCCAGGAGGAAACGATCTCCCCGCAGCCGCGGCGCAGCACAGCGCGCTGGGCCTGCGCTCGGATTCGTAGCCCCCTCAGCTCCGAAGCGCGCTCACAGCCCCGGTCCGTCCGCCCGGACCACGCCTCGCAGGCACTTGACCATCTCACCGTCGACCAGGACGACGAGACAGCCGCAGCCACCGACGCAGTACTCGACCTCGCCCTCGGATGTGCGGTGGCGGGACCTCAGCGTCCACCACCGCGTCTCCGCCGCAGTCGGCTCATGGCAGACGGGGCAGCGGTCGCCCGACGACGGGGCCGTGGATGCGGAAGTCATGCCCCCAACATGACGTCACGCCCTAAACCACTTCAACCATTACATCGAACGGCATCCAGCACCTCTACCGCCCCGATACCGCCCCGAAGCTGCCCAGTGATGTAATGACCCCATGCACTTCGACCATTACGGCGGCGAGGCCGCCCGGCTGGCCGCAGATCTGGTCAACCTGACCGCACCACAGCCACCCGAGTACCTGGAACCACTCCTCGCCGCACACGGCGTGGTGCACCGCACGCTCACCGCCACGCAGGCCGAGACGATCTGGACATGGAGCCGGCGCCTGGCCGCGTGCTTCGGGCGGCAGGACCTCGAAGAGCGGTGCCAGACGGTCAACACCCTGCTCGCCGAAGCCTCCAGCAGCCCCAGGATCTCCCTGCACGATGGCCGCCCCCACCTGCACTACAGCGCCACCGGCGCCGACGCCGCCACCCACATCCGGGCCATCACCGCAGCCGGGCTCGCCTACGTCGTGTGCTCCGCCGACGCCGACCGACTGGGCCGCTGCGCCCGCCGCGACTGCCGCCTGGCATTCGTCGACACCTCCCGCAACGGACGCCGCACCTACTGCTCGGTGCGCTGCGCCAACAACGACGCGGTGGCCCGCCACCGCGAGCGCCATCAGGCTGCCGCCCGACCGTCAGCCGCACACCAGTGAACCCCCACGCACAGCCCCCACGCACAGGCCGCCGGGCGAGGCCGGCCGGCCCGTCCCTCACCCTGGCTCTGACCCTCGCAGCCGTGACCGGCTCGCTGCTGGCCGGATGTTCCAGCATCAGCGACGCGGCCGGGTGCGGACCGGCGCCGTCGGCGGAGGTCAGCCAGGCCGATCTGTACGGGAGCTACTCCGGCCCCCACGGGGCACGCCTCGACCTCACCGCCGTCGGCGGCACGTCGGTCACGTTCTCCGTGGAGAGCTGGCCCAAGGAGGACGGCCCCGAGATCCTGACAGAGGATGTCCCCACGTTCGACGGCAGTGGGATCTGGAAGCTGCTGAACCGGCCGGGAGAGGACGGCAAGGTCGGACTCGCCTTCAGCGGCCCCGACCCGGGCGCCCGGGGCGCGACCGTCACCGAGCTCCTCGTAGGCAAGGAGGACGGACACACCGTGCTCTTCGCCAGACTCGGGGACCCGGATGTGTGCCGGACCTTCAGGCTGGCCCCGTAGGCAGGGGCGACCGCAGGGAGAGTGCACGGTGGCGCCGGCCCGTCAGCGGCGGCAGGCGGAGCGGCGACGGACCCGAGCTGTTCACCGACAGCGACGACCTGGTCAGGCTCCTCGGCCGACCGGCGATCACGGCACGTGAAGCCATCCGGAACGCCGCGACCGTCGGGGAGTCACGGTGAGTGCTTCCGGGCCCGGTGTCGACACACACGAGATGGTGCTGATCCACCGTGTCCTGAGGCGCGAGTTCGGTCAACTTCCCCGGTTGTTCCGCGCCGCGGCCGGCGACCGTGGGCGATCCAAGGTCATCGGTGCGCACGCCCGGGAGATGCTGACCTTCCTCCACACGCACCACACCGGTGAGGACGAGCTGCTCTTTCCGCTGCTGCGTGAGCGGGCGACGCTCAACCCGGAGCTGATGGACCGGATGGACGCACAGCACGCGCAGGTCGACGACGCGGTCACAGCCATCGACGCGGAGTTGCCGACGCGGACGGCGAGCGCGGACGCCGCCGCGGGCGAGCGGATGGCCGCTCGCATCGACACCATGAAGTAAGGGCCCCTGAGCGGCTCCGCTCACGCACCGCTCACGCAGGCCCTGCCGCCGCGCCTCGGCCATCAAGCAGTCCAGCCCCGGAACAGCAGAAACCCCAGGTCACGGGCTATGTGACCTGGGGTTTCTCAGAGCCCCCTATCTGATTCGAACCGATGACCTACGCATTACAAGGGGCCTGCGAGATTATCCCGGGTGGTGCCGGACGGTGCCGTGGATTCTGTTTCCGCTGATCAGAGTCTTGCGGCCACGCTTGACATGACGCCCGATCCCTCCCCGTGTCTACAAGAGCGAGGCCGCCAGGGACATTTTGGCCGAGCCCACGCTCCTCTTCGCCGACGCCGACGCCGACGTCGACAGCAGAAGCGGGCCAGGGCGGCTGCACCGAGCGAGTGAGTTTGAGGACCGAGCGGGTCTATGGAACTGGCCGTGACACCGCAGGGCATAACCGGCGTGGCCCGAGTTCGCCCGCGGCGGTCTGCCCGCAGCGGCGGACGCCGGCGACGGCGACACCTGGACCGATGGCCACTGCTGGCTCACCACGTTGTCAGCAGCACCCGCGTGGGCGCCGCCGAGCCGGGCCGGGAGATCTACGACATCGCGGCCGCGCGAGTGGGCGCCACACCGGAGCGGTGCCCCTTCGTGGACGACCGACCGGAGAACGTCCACGTCGCGCGAGCCATGGAGACGGCCGAGGTTCACTATCGCGAACCTTCGGATCTCCGGCAGGATCCGAGCTTCCTGCCCAAGGCCCAGGCCGGTTCGACATAAGAAAAAGCCCAGGTCAGCTCGGCGCCAACCTGGGAGTTGAGCCGCCTGTCGGATTCGAACCGACGACCTATTGATTACAAATCAATTGCTCTAGCCAACTGAGCTAAGGCGGCATCGCACGCGATGGAACGAGCACGCGCGCGAGCCCTCACTCTACACAGCGCCCCACCCGCCGATCCAGGAAGTTCCGCCCACCCCATAACCACCCGAGCACCCGTGCGTTAAGAACACTGACGTGCTGATCCGGAGATCGGACAGTAGGGGGAGTGCCATGACGGCCACGGCTGACCAGCCGATACAAGTGACGGGTGACGAGGCCAAGCGCATCAAGCGCGAGGCCCTGGGCATCGCTGACCGCAAGAAGCATCAAGGTCGGGCGGCGACCGCTATGAAGAGCCGAGCCAAGGAGACCGGCACGCAGCAACGCGTTTACCGGTACCGCTTCTACCCGACTCCCGCACAGGCCGAGCAGCTGGAGAAGACCTTCGGGGCCTGCCGCTGGGTCTACAACGAGGGGCTGGCGCTGCGGGCGGACGCCTGGGATCGGCATCGCGTTTCGGTGGGGTTCGCCGAGTCGTGTCGGGCCTTGACGGGGTGGCGGCAGGCGTCGGAGACGTCCTGGCTGCGTGAAGTGTCATCGACCGTGCTTCAGCAGTCGTTGCGACACCTGGACGGAGCGTTCACCCGATTCTTCAAGCAGTTGGCAAAGCGTCCGCAGCGGAAGAGGAAGCACCGGTCACAAGATTCGGCGACTTACGTGCGGACCGGCTTCCGGTGGGTCGAGGACCCGGAGCGCCCCGGCACGGGGCTGGTCACGCTGGCGAAGCAGACGGCGCCGCTGAACGTGCGATGGTCGCGGCCGTTGCCTGTCGGAGCGGCGCCGGTGAAGCTGTCGGTGACGCGGGACCGGGCAGGCAGGTATTTCCTCGCGGTGCTGGTGGAGGAGCGGATCGAGCCCCTGCCCGTCGTGTTCGTACCGGGCGGACGTGCGCCGAAAGCCGTTGGGATCGACCTGGGCCTCGCGGCGCTGGTGACGCTGGACGACGGAACGAAGGTGGATCATCCACGGCTGCTGAAGAAGTATGAAAAGGAGCTGGCGCGGCTGCAGCGAGGGCTGCACCGCAAGATGAAGGGATCGAAGAACCGAGGAAAGGCCCGGGAGCGTATCGCCCGGCTGTACGCCCTGATCGGCGATACACGCAGAGACATGCTGGACCAGCTGACCACCCGCCTCGTGCGCGAGAACCAAGTGCTCGCGGTGGAAGACCTGGCCATCATGAATCTGCTGCGTCCAGCCGTCGGACATGGCCGTCGCCGGAAGGCCCAGCTGAGTCGGTCGATCATCGACGCGGCGTGGGGCGAACTGCTCCGTCAGCTGCGGTACAAGTGCGCCTGGTACGGGCGGACACTGGTGATCGTGGACCGATTCTTTCCGTCGACGCGGCGGTGTTCCGACTGCCACGCGAAGGGGCCCTCACTCGACGTGTCCGTGCGGGAGTGGACGTGCGCGGAGTGCGGTGCGGCACACGACCGGGACGTGAATGCAGCACGGAACCTCCGTGCTGAGGGCATGCGGCTGTACCGGCTGGTGGCCTCCGCGCTCCCGCCGGGGCGGGTCCCGCCGTCAGTGATCAAGGCATCAGAGCCGGCAGGCGTGCTGCCGGCCGCGTGAGACAGGTGAAGGACTGCGGTACGGACCGACGGGCCGTCGGTCGTCAAGCCTGTGGAGCCCGAGTAAGACCGGCCAGGGGCGCCCTTCAGGGGTGCGTCGGTACGGCGGGGGTGCCGAAGCAGGAAGTGCCACTGGTGGCATGCGGTCAAAAGTGCGGGGCTCTGGCCGGGAGATATTCGCGGCCCAAGAACTACTGACAGATTCGAAATGGCCAGGTAGCGTCGCTGAAGGTTCACTCAAGTGGACCAGACCACTCCCTTACAACGGATCGTCCGGCACGTTCCTGCCGGTGAAGGAGAAGCATCAGCATGGCCAGTGTCACGTTCGACAAGGCGTCCCGCGTCTACCCCGGCTCCACGAAGCCCGCGGTCGACCAGCTTGAGATCGACATCGAGGACGGCGAGTTCCTCGTCCTCGTCGGTCCCTCCGGTTGTGGCAAGTCGACCTCCCTGCGCATGCTCGCGGGTCTTGAGGACGTCAACGGCGGCGCCATCCGCATCGGTGACCGCGACGTCACGCACCTGCCGCCGAAGGACCGGGACATCGCGATGGTGTTCCAGAACTACGCGCTCTACCCGCACATGTCCGTCGCGGACAACATGGGCTTCGCGCTCAAGATCGCCGGTATCAACAAGACCGAGATCCGGGCGAAGGTCGAAGAGGCCGCCAAGATGCTGGACCTCACCGACTACCTCGACCGCAAGCCGAAGGCGCTCTCCGGTGGTCAGCGTCAGCGTGTCGCGATGGGCCGCGCCATCGTCCGTGAGCCGCAGGTCTTCCTCATGGACGAGCCGCTGTCGAACCTCGACGCCAAGCTCCGTGTCTCCACCCGTACGCAGATCGCCTCGCTCCAGCGCCGCCTGGGCATCACGACCGTGTACGTCACCCACGACCAGGTCGAGGCCCTCACCATGGGCGACCGCGTCGCGGTCCTCAAGGACGGTCTGCTCCAGCAGGTCGACTCGCCGCGCAACATGTACGACAAGCCGGCGAACCTCTTCGTGGCCGGCTTCATCGGCTCCCCCGCGATGAACCTGGTCGAGGTCCCGATCACCGACGGTGGCGTGAAGTTCGGCAACAGCGTCGTCCCGGTCTCCCGCGAGGCGCTCACCGCCGCCGCCGACCGCGGCGACACCACCGTCACGGTCGGCATCCGCCCCGAGCACTTCGACATCGTCGAGCACGGCGGCGCCGCCGCGAAGTCCCTCACCAAGGACTCCGCCGACGCCCCGGCCGGCCTGGCCGTCTCGGTCAACGTCGTCGAGGAGCTCGGCGCCGACGGCTTCGTCTACGGTGCCGCCGAGGTTGCCGGCGAGCACAAGGACCTCGTCGTCCGCGTCGGCGGCCGCGCCGTCCCGGAGAAGGGCACCAAGCTGCACGTCGTGCCGCGCCCGGACGAGCTGCACGTCTTCGCGACCTCGACCGGTGAGCGCCTCACCGACTGATTTCGCACCGCCCGCCGTACGGCGTCGGCCCCGCACGGACTCCGTGCGGGGCCGACGCGCATTTCGGGGGTTTGGGCCGGCCCACCTCAAATTCCCCGGCACAACGGTCATTTCGCTCCGGTTCGTCAACACCGGATTCGAAAAGCACTCTCGAACCATCCCTCGCGCGAGTGACGTAATGTCGCCAATTCATCACTGCCCGCTACGCTCACTGCGTGACCCACACCGCGCGCCGCATCGGCCGAACCCTCGCTCTCGTACTGCCTGTCGTCATGGTCCTGTCCGGGACCCTGGCGGTCACCGCCGTGCCGTGGGCATCTCACAACTCCGACTCCCAGATGCTCACCGCCTCGGCGCAGACCGTCTCCAAGCGCGCCAAGCCGCGCAGCACTCAGGACATCCTGCGCGACAAGCTCCTCCTGGAACTCCAGGAGAAGGACCCCGCCGTCGCGTTGACGGATCTCCAGCGTGCCGTCGAGGGGCGCCCGTCGCTCGCGAGGCACTGCATGTCGATCGCCAAGGCGCTGGGCAGGGCAGCGGTCGAGCAGTACGGCCCGACCCGGGCGCACCGCTTCTCGCGTCCCGTCTGCGACACCTCCTTCGCCTCCGGTGTCGCGCAGTTCAGCTGACCGGTCCCGTGCGGGCACGGCATATCGTGCCTGGCATGCATACGTTTCCGACGCAGGCCGTGATCCTGGCGGGTGGCCAGGGGTCACGGCTGCGCCCGTACACCGATGACCGCCCCAAGCCGATGGTCGAGATCCCTGGTACCGGGACTCCGATCATCGGCCATCAGCTTTCCTGGCTGGCCGCAGAGGGCGTGACCGAAGCCGTGGTGTCCTGCGGGCACCTGGCCGAGGTGTTGCAGGAGTGGCTGGACACGGCGGTGCTGCCGCTGCGCGTCACGACGGTCGTGGAGCGCGAACCGCTGGGGCGGGGCGGCGGGCTGAAGTACGCGGCGGCCCGGCTGCCCGATCCTGAGCAGCCCTGGTATGCGACCAACGGCGACATCTGGACGCGCTTCTCGTTGCGCGAGATGGCCGCGTTCCACGCGGAGCGCGATGCGACCGCGACGCTGGCGCTGGCCCGCCCCCGGATTCCGTGGGGTGCGGTGGAGACGGACGCGTTCGGGCACATCACCGACTTCATCGAGTCGCCGCCCTCGCCGTATCTGATCAACGCGGGTGTGTACGTGTTCTCCCCCGCGTTCACGGCGATGCTGCCGGACCGTGGTGACCATGAGCGGACGACGTTTCCCCGGCTCGCCCGGGAACGCCGGCTGGCCGGCTACCCGTTGCCGCACGGGGCGTACTGGCGGGCCATCGACACCGCCAAGGACCTCACGGAGGCGGCCAAGGAGCTGGACGGCCAGTCGTAGCGCTGGCGGCCGCGACACGGCGAGGGGCGGGCACCGGATCGTTTCCGGTGCCCGCCCCTCGATGTGTTCCGGGCTGTACGGGAAGGCCTCGGCTCAGCCGAGGAGGCCGCCGAGGGGGTTCTTGCCCCCTTCGCCTCCGCCGGACGAGGCGTCCGGGGCGCCGTCCGCGCCGGGGGCCTGGTCCGGGCCGCCCGCGCTGGTGCCGCCGGCGCCGCCGGTCGGGCCCGCCGAGCTGGGGCCCGCGCTGGTGCTCGGGGGCTGCTGCGGGGTGGTCTGCTGCGGGGGCTGCTGGCCGGTGCCCTGGGTCTGGCTGGGCCGGCCCGTGCCCGCCGTTGCCTGGCCCGACTCCCGGACCGTGCCCGTGGCGGGCGCGGAGGTCTTCGCGGACGGGGTCCGGGGGGCGGTGCTCCGGGTCGGGGCGGGCTCGCGGCCGGCCGGGCTCTGCGAGGCCTTGGCGCCGCTGCGGGACTCCTCGGGGAGCGGGGAGCCGGGGAGCTGGTTGGTCGGGACTCCGTTGGGCCCCGGAACGGTGACGACCCCGGTCGAGCGGACCGCCCCGCCGAGGACGGAGCCGATGAGCAGGGTGAGGCCGACGACCACCGTGGCGACGGCTGCGCCCCGGCGCAGTACGCGGCGGCGGAGGTCCCAGATCTCGGAGCGGGGGCCGAGCCTGCGCCAGGCTTCCCCGGCCAGTCGTCCGTCGACGGAGTAGACGGGGGCGCCCGCGATGATCAGCGGGCTCCAGGCGGCGAGGTAGATGATGTCCGGCGCGTCGTAGACCGGGACGGTGCGCCAGCTGACGGTGACCAGGAGGGCGGCGGAGAGCAGGGCGCCGACCGAGGCGGCGACGCGCTGCCAGAGGCCGAGGACGGTGAGGACTCCGACGACGACCTGGAGGAAGGCGATGCTGAGTCCGGCGCCGACGGGGTGGGAGAGCGCGAATTCGCGCAGCGGCTCGGCGAGGGCCCAGGGGTGCAGCGAGGTCAGCCACTTGACCATGGAGCCCCGGTCGCCGCCGTCGAAGTAGACGGGGTCGCAGAGTTTGCCCATGCCGGCGTAGATCGAGATGAAGCCGAGGAAGACCCGCATGGGCAGCAGGACGACCCCGAGGTTCATCCGGCGGCCGGGGTAGTACGCGTGCCGGACGGAGTCGCCGCTCCGGTCGCGGTCCCGGTCGTCGGTGACGTCTTCGAGATCGTCGGGATCGTCGAAGGCCCCGCCGTCCCGGTCCCGGCGGGGCCCGTCCGGGCCGAACACGTCGGCCCGGTAGTTGTCGGTCCGGTAGTCGTCCGTCAGGTAGTTGTCCGCGGCGTACGGCCCCGGACCGGTCTCGACCGGGTCGAACGCGCCGACGGCCTTCCGCATCGGCGGCAGCAGCGGCCCGCCGCTCCGGGGACCGCCGATCAGCGGGGTGGGCTGGGTCTCTTCGAGGCGCGGGATGACCTGGGTACCGGCTGGTTCGTACGAGGCGTACGGCTCGTAGGGGTCGTACGCGGTGTCGGGGCGGCCCGTGACGCCCGGCCGGCCCGCGGTGGAGTTCCGTACGGCCTGGAGCAGTCCGGTGGCGCCGGGATCGCCGGGGGCGGACCTGCCGCTCCACACGACGGGGGCGCGTCGGCCGCGCCCCGCTCCGGAGCCGCTCATGGCGGGGATCCTGGGCGCGGCGGCGGGGGTCACACCGCGCAGCCGTGCGCGCTGGCCGGGTGCGAGCTGTACCCGGAAGCTGGCGTGGTTGACGATGACCTGCGCGGGGTCGCAGTCCACCTTGGTCATGCTCAGGGCGGGTTGCTCGTCGAACCGAGGCGTTCTGGTGTCCACACTCATCTAACCGAGTGATGTGTGTTTAGGACACTGCCTTGACGGCGTCGAAGTGTCCGAGGCCCGTCAACCGGTGGTGGCGGGGCACAGCGGGGCGTACGCGCGCTCCGGTGCGCCCCCGCGCACGGCCGCGCGAAGACGGCGGACGGCGGGGCGTGTCCCCCGTCGGCCGCCGCCCGTGCGAGTGGTGCACGAGCAGGCCACGCACACGCAGGCCACGCACACGCGGGCCCCGCCCATGCAGGCCACGCACACGCAGGCCCCGCCCACGCGGGACCGGGCCGGGCGCGGAGGATCAGGCGCGGCGGCGCGCGACCTCGTACATCACGATGCCGGCCGCGACGCCCGCGTTCAGGGACTCGGCGCCGCCGGGCATCGAGATGCGGACCCGGTAGTCGCAGGTCTCGCCGACGAGCCGGCCGAGGCCCTTGCCCTCGCTGCCGATGACAACGACGACGGGGCCGCCGAGCGCCTCCAGGTCCTCGACGGTGTGCTCGCCGTCGGCGGCCAGGCCGACGATCGCGATGCCTTCCTTCTTGTACGCCTCAAGCGCCCGGGTCAGGTTGGTGACGCGGGAGACCGGGGTGCGGGCGGCGGTGCCGGCGGAGGACTTCCAGGCTCCGGCGGTCATTCCGGCCGCGCGGCGCTCGGGCACGACCACGCCGTGGCCGCCGAACGCGGAGACGGAACGGACGATCGCGCCGAGGTTGCGCGGGTCGGTGACGCCGTCGAGGGCGACGATCAGCGGGTCCTCGCCGTTGTCGTACGCGGCGGCGGTGAGGTCCTGCGGGTCCGCGTACTCGTACGGCGGGACCTGGAGAACGAGGCCCTGGTGGTTCAGGCCGTTCGTCATCCGGTCGAGCTCGGGGCGCGGGGCCTCCATCAGGTTGATGTTGCCGCGCTCGCCGGCGAGCTGGAGGGCCTCGCGGACCCGCTCGTCGTTGTCGATGTACTGCTGGACGTACAGGGTGGTGGCGGGAACGCCGTCGCGCAGCGCCTCGAAGACCGGGTTGCGGCCGACGACCATCTCGGAGGTGCCCTTGACGCCGCCGCGCCGGGGGGCGGGGCGGCGGTTGGCGGCCTGCTTGGCCCTGGCGGTGGCGATGCGGTTCTTCTTGTGCTTCTTGCGGTCCTCGGCGGGCGGCGTGGGTCCCTTGCCTTCGAGGCCACGGCGTCGCTGACCACCGCTGCCGGCCGTAGCGCCCTTCTTGTTGGACGTGCGGCGGTTCCTGCGCTGGCTGTTCCCGGCCATGACCTACCTGTTTCGTTGCTTCAGACGTGCGTGCGTATAAGTGAGAGTGTGCCGCCCGGCGGGCCGGGCGGCACTCGGGAGGACTACTGGCGCGGGCCGAGTGTCCACCGTGGTCCGGCCGGGCTGTCCTCGATGACGAGCCCTGACTGGTTGAGCTGGTCGCGGATGGCGTCGGCCGACGTCCAGTCCTTGCGCTCGCGCGCCGACTGACGCTGGTCGAGGACGAGCCGTACGAGGGTGTCGACGACGCCGTGCAGATCGTCGCCCCGGTCGCTCTCGCCGCCCCAGTGGTCGTCGAGCGGGTCGAGACCGAGTACCCCGAGCATCGCACGGACCTCCGCGAGACGGGAGACGGCGGCCTCCTTGTCGTCGGCGGCGAGCGCGCTGTTGCCCTGGCGGACCGTGGTGTGGACGATCGCGAGGGCCTGCGGGACGCCCAGGTCGTCGTCCATCGCCTCGGCGAAGGCGGGCGGCACCTCGGCGGCGGGCTCGACGGTCTCGCCGGCCTTCTCCGTGACGCGCTGGACGAAGCCCTCGATGCGGGCGAACGCGGACTCGGCCTCGCGCAGGGCGTCCTCGCTGTACTCGATCATCGACCGGTAGTGCGGGGTGCCGAGGTAGTAGCGCAGCACGATGGGGCGCCAGGTCTTGACCATCTCGCTGACGAGTACGGAGTTGCCGAGCGACTTCGACATCTTCTCGCCGGACATGGTGACCCAGCCGTTGTGCACCCAGTAGTTGGCGAACGCGTCACCGATCCCCCTGGCCTGGGCGATCTCGTTCTCGTGGTGCGGGAAGATCAGGTCGATGCCGCCGCCGTGGATGTCGAAGGCGGCGCCGAGGTACTTGTGCGCCATCGCGGAGCACTCCAGGTGCCAGCCGGGACGGCCTCGGCCCCACGGGGTCTCCCAGCTGGGCTCGCCGGGCTTGGACGCCTTCCACATGGCGAAGTCGCGCGGGTCGCGCTTGCCGGTCTCGCCCTCGCCCGAGGGCTGGCGCAGATCGTCCAGGTCCTGGTTGGAGAGGGACAGGTAGCCGGGGAACGAGCGCACGTCGAAGTAGACGTTGCCGTCGGCGGCGTAGGCGTGACCGCGCTCGATGAGGCCACGCATCATCTCGATCATCTCGGGGATGTGGCCGGTGGCGCGCGGCTCGTAGGTGGGCGGCAGGCAGCCGAGCGCGTCGTAACCGGCGTTGAACGCGCGCTCGTTCTCGTAACCGATGGCCCACCACGGGCGGCCCTGCTCGGCCGACTTCGTGATGATCTTGTCGTCGATGTCGGTGACGTTCCGGACGAACGTCACGTCGTAGCCGCGGTGCTCGAACCAGCGGCGCATGATGTCGAAGTTCAGCCCGGACCTGATGTGCCCGATGTGCGGGGCGGCCTGGACAGTGGCGCCACAGAGGTAGATCGAGACACAGCCCGCTGTGAGCGGGACGAAGTCACGGATCTGCCGGGCGCTGGTGTCATACAGGCGAATAGTCACGCCTCAAGGGTAGTCGGCGCGCACCAGTGCCCCGCGACCTCTCGGAGGATTGCGATGACACTTGTTACGGCCCGGACCTGACCTGCCTCGGCCCCCGGCCCGGTACCGGCTGCCCGGCCCCCTTCCCCTCCCCCTCCGCGACCGCCGGAAGGGTCAGCGCGAGGGCGGCGCCCGCCAGCGGGACCGCGGCGAGCACCGCCCACCGGACGGGCGCGGGGGCGCCGAGCAGCGCCCCGGTGGCGGCGCTGCCCGCGAGTACGGCGACGCCGGAGACGGAGGACAGCGCTCCGGTGGCGAGTCCGAGGTGCCGGTCGTCGACGAGATCCGGTACGAGGCCCCGGGCGGCCGGCACCAGGAGCATCTGTCCGAGGGTGAGCAGGACGACGAACGCGGCTGCGGGCAGCAGTCCGGCGGGCCCGCCCGGGGCCGATGGCACGGCGGCGAACCCGGCGGCGACGGTGACGAGCCCGGCGACGAGAGCGGTACGGGGTGCGAGGCGGCGGGCTGCCCAGCGGGTCACCGGCAGCTGTGCGCAGACGACGAGCAGCGAGGAGAGCGCGAACAGCGCGCCGAGGGCGGTCTGCGATCCGGTGGCGCGCCGCACCTCCGCGGGGAGCGAGAGGTAGAGCTGGTTGTACGCGACGAGGTAGCTGCTGTACGCGAGGCAGAGCAGCAGGAACGGCCGGTTGCCGAACACCTCGCGCGCGGAGCCCCGGTTCCGGTCCGTACGGGCGACGGGCGCGCGGCGCGGCATCAGCCGGGCGTGCCCGGCGAGGACCGCGACGAAGACGGCGACCCCGGCGAGGGCGGCTTCCCGGAACCCGCCGCCCAGGAGCAGGAGGGCCGAGCCGAGGAGCGGTCCGAGGAAGGCGCCGGCCTGTCCGGCGGCGGAGAACCGGGCGAGCACCTGGGCGCGCGGGGTGCCGGTCGCCCGCTCGTGGCGGACGGCCTCGCGGGCGGTCTCCGACTCGACGGCGGGTGAGAACAGCGCGGCGGCCAGCCCGGTCAGCAGAACGGCGCCGATGACGGTCGCGGTGGATCCGGCGAAGGCGAGCCAGCCGAATCCGGCGATGCGCAGGGCGCATCCGGCGAGGACGACGGGGCGGGGTCCGTAGCGGTCGGTGAGGGCGCCGCCGATGACGAAGAGGCCTTGCTGGCTGAAGGTGCGCAGCCCGAGGACCAGGCCGACGAGCCAGCCGGCCATGCCGAGTCCGGTGCCGAGGTGGGTGGCGAGGTAGGGCAGGACCGCGTAGAAGCCGATGTTGAACGCGAACTGGGTGGTGGTGAGGAGGCGGAGGTAGCGGTCCGGGGCGGTGGCCGCGGGCGCGGGGGCGCTCACGCGGCGCCCTTGCGGTGGCGCACGCCGCGGACGGCGGCGGCTGCGAGGACGGCGGTCGCGCCGAGGGCCGCGAGGGCGGCGGCGGGGGCGAGTACGGCCCAGGGGGCGCGTTCGGCGTAGGGGAGGTTCTCGGAGAGCATCCGGCCCCATTCGGGCGACGGGGGCGCGGTGCCGAGGCCGAGGAAGCCGAGCGAGGCGAGGGCCAGCGCGATGGCGGGGACGCGCAGGACGGCGTGGCGGATGACGGGCGGCAGCACGCCGGGCAGGACGTGGCGGCGCAGCAGGTGGGCGCGTCCGGCGCCGAGTGCGCGGGCGGCGGCGATGTGCGGGGCAGCGCGTTCCTGCGCGTACAGGGCGCTGGTGTGCGCGGCGAGCGGTGCCCAGGCGACGGCGGCGACGGCTGCGGCGGCGCTCCAGGGGCCGGGTCCGGCGAGGCCCGCGACGACGAGCCCGGTGAGGATCGCGGGCAGCGCGTTGGCGGTCTCGGTGAGCGCTCCGGCGCGTACGGCTCCGAGGGCGAGGCCGAGGAGCAGGGTGGCCGCGGACACCGCGACGGCGGTGAGGACGGTGCGGGCGGCGCCGTGTCCGAGCCGGGCGAGGATGTCGCGGCCGAGGGAGTCGGTCCCGAAGGGGTGGGCGGTGGACGGTCCGGCGAGGCGGGCGGCGGCGTCGATGTGGAGCGGGTCGCGCAGCAGCCCGGCGACGGTGACGGCGGCGAAGAGCGCGGTGAGGAGGAGTGCGCCGGTGATCAGTGACCGGCGTGCGCGGGCGGCCGGCGGGACGAGCGCGGGCAGCGCGCCGTCGTGCAGGGCTGGGCCGAGCAGGGTGCGGGAGGCGAGGCGGGCGGCGAGTCCGGCAGCGACGCCGAGGAGCAGCAGCATCAGTACGCAGGCCTGGAGGACGGGGAGGTCCTGGGCGAGGGCGGCGGCCAGGGCGCTGCCGCCGAGGCCGGGGATGGCGTAGAGGGTCTCGACGGCGACGGCCCCGCCGGTGAGCCCGACGACGATCAGGCCGAGCTGGGGCAGCAGTCCGGGCAGGGTGCGGCGCAGGGCGTGCCGGGCGATGCGGCGCGCGGGCAGTCCGGCGGCGGTGGCGGCGCGTGCCCAGGGTTCGGCGAACGCGGCGGGCAGCGCGTCGTCCAGCAGCCGGCCGAGCAGCGCGCCCGCCGGGATGCCCATGGCGAGGGCGGGCAGCACCGTCTGCGCGGGGCTCCCCCAGCCGAGCGCGGGGAGCCAGCCGAGCCGGACCGCAACGACGGCGGCGAGGACGGCGGCGATCAGGAATTCAGGGAAGGCGGCGAGGACGGCCGCGCCGACACCCGCGCGGACGGTGACGGTGCGGCGGGCCGCCCCGCGCCGCAGGGTCCCGGCGGCGAGGGCCGCGGCGAGGACCAGGGCGACGGCGAGGGAGCAGCCCATCAGGGTGAGCGAGACGCCCAGGGCGGACATCGTGTCGGGGGCGACGGGCTGCCCGGAGACCCAGGAGGTGCCGAGGTCGCCGTGGAGGAGTCCGCCGAGCCAGCCGCCGAGGATGTGGAGGGGGCCGCCGTCGAGGCCGGTCCCGGCCCGGATGGCGTCGAGGGTCTCGGGGGTCGGCGGCCGGTCGGCGTACCGGGCGCGAAGGATCGTCAGGGCCGGGTCCGTGCGGGTCAGCCGGGGCAGCAGGCCGATGACGGCGAGGACCGCGAGGAGTGCGGTGAGCCGTCCGGCGAGGTACTTCATCCGGTCATCCGACGCGGGTGTCCGCGGTGATGAGGGTGCGTTCCATCGGGTCGAGCGCGACTCCGTGGACGCGGCTGTCGTCGTACCCCTGCACGAAGCGTTCGTGGAGCAGCGGGACGAGTGCGTCGGTGGAGAGGATGTCGGCCTCCGCGGTCATCGCGGCGCGGTGGCGGGCGTCGGTTCCGGCAAGTGCGGCGGCCTTGTCCACGTCGGTGTCGACGCGCTTGTCGCAGAGCTGCGAGATGTTGAAGCTGCCTTCGCAGGTGAAGTCGGAGGCGAGGTAGGAGACGGGGTCGGCGGTGTCCAGGAGGGTGTTGCGGGCCTGGATGAAGGCGTCGTACTTCCCGGCGAGGGCGTCGGCCTCCAGCTGGGCGTAGTCGCGGACGACCTGCTTGACGGAGAAGCCGCGCTTCTGGAGCTGCTGTTGGACGACGGTGGCGACCTCGGGCAGCTCGGGCCGGTTGGTGTACGTGGCGAGGACGATCTGTCCCGCCTTCCCGACCTGCGCCTTGGCTGCGGCCTTCACCCGGTCCGCCGGGTCCTGGCGGGCGGCGGCGGCCCACGGCACGCCGGGTCCGAGGAGGCCCTGCGCGCTGTCGGCGCGGCCTTCGTAGACGGCCTTGACGAGGGCCTGGGAGTCGATCGCCTCGCGGGCGGCGGCACGCATCGCGGGATCGCTGAAGACGCCGTGTTCGGTGTTGAGGGAGAGGCCGTTGGTGCGGGCGGAGGGGAACTCGTGGACGAGCCCGTCGCCGAGGAGGGAGGCCTGCGAGATCGGTACGTACTCGGCGACGTCGACGGCCTTGGTGCGCAGGGCGTTGGCGCGGGCGGTGCCGTCGGCCACGAAGGTCACGTCGGCACCGGGGGCCTTCGCCTTGCCGCCCCAGTAGTGCTCGTTGCGCTCCAGGGTGGCGCTGACGGCGCCCTTGCCCGAGGCGAGGGTGAAGGGCCCGGTGGCGTGCCCGGCGGGGTTCACCTTGCCGTCGCGGTAGGCGGCGGCGGACAGGATGGTGAGGGAGGGGTTGGCCAGGCGCTGGGGCAGCAGCGGGTCGGCCGCTGTGGTGACGACCCGTACGGTGCCGGCGCCCTCGGCCGTCGCGGTGATGCCGGTGTCTGACAGGACGCGGGGCTTGGGCGAGGCCTTCTGAGCGGCGTTCAGGGAGCGGGCGACGGCGGCCGCGTCGACCTTCGCGCCGTCCTGGAAGGCCGCCTCACGCAGCGTGAAGGTCCACGCCTTCGGGCTCTCGCGCTTCCAGGAGGCGGCGAGCGCGGGGATCGCGGCGCCTTCCCGGTCGAGGGCGGTGAGGCCTTCGACGACCGCGAGGCGGCTGAGGGTGACGGCGTCGTCGCCGTAGGGGGACATCGCCTGGGCGGGCGGGAAGGCCATGACGACCCGGAGGCGTTGCCCGCCGCCCGACGCGCTCCCGGTGTCGTTCGCGCCGCCGGAACAGGCGGTGGCGAGCGGGACGAGAAGGGCGGCCGCGGTCAGCGGCAGCGCGGCGCGACGGAGTCGGGACGGGGGCATGGCAACGACCTTATATGAAAACGATTGTCATTTAAAATGGTGCGAAACGGCACGACCGAGGGCCGCCGCCGTTCAGTCGGCGGCGGGCCTCGGCAGCTCGAAGTGGACGACGCTCTGGCCCCGGCCGGGCAGCGTGCGCTCGTCGCACACCTCGTGCGCGAGCGACCGCCAGAACGGCTCGGCGCCCGGCACGGCCGGGTCGGTGTGCAGGTAGACCGCCTCGTACCCGCCGGCCCGCGCGACGAAGTCGCGGAGCTCGTGCACCAGCCGCCGCGCCAGCCCGTGCCTGCGGTGCTCCGGCCGCACGTAGATCCGGCACAGCTGGGCGGTGGTGCCGGACGGGAAGCGGTCCGCGACCCACTGCGGATTGGGCGGCGCCTGCGGTCCTCGGTCGCGCACGGCGCCCGTCGCGACGATCTCGCCGTCGCGCTCGACCACCAGCAGGGTGCAGCGCTCCGGCCGCAGATAGCTGGACTCGGGGTCGATGATGTCGGCGTGCCAGCGGGGTACGTAGCCGGACCTCAGGTCGCGGTAGACGGTGTCGAGCATCACGGCCCGCGCCCCGTCGACATCCCGGGGGGTGGCGGTTCGCAGGACGTATCCGTCGGCATCGGCCCGTACCTCGGCCACTGTCGTCGTACTCATCCCGAGCCTCTCCCGTCCCTCGCGTCACCTCATTGCCGTACCAGAGTACGTGCGACTGATGTGCAACAAGGCTGCGGGCCCGGCAGTCCGCCGGGCCCGCACGACCGGCTCCCTGGCAGGTCAGACCGGTCGGTAGACCAGCGCGGTGGCGATTCCGGCAATGCCCTCCGCGCGGCCGGTGAAGCCGAGCCCGTCGGAGGTGGCGGCGGAGAGCGAGACCGGCGCGCCCACGGCGGCGGACAGCACGCGCTGCGCCTCGTCGCGCCGCTTGCCGATCTTCGGCCGTACGCCGACGACCTGGACGGCGACGTTGCCGATCTCGAACCCCTCGGACCGCACGATCCGGGCCGCCTCGGTCAGCAGCGTGACCCCCGCAGCGCCGGACCACTCGGGGCGGCCCGTGCCGAAGTGCTGCCCGAGGTCGCCGAGACCGGCGGCCGAGAACAGCGCGTTGCACGCGGCGTGCGCGACGACGTCCGCGTCGGAGTGCCCGGCGAGCCCGGGGCCCTCCCCCTCCCACAGGAGACCCGCGCACCACAGCTCGCGTCCCTCCTCGAAGGCATGGATGTCGGTCCCGATCCCGACGAGCGGGATCACGGGCGCGTTACGCGCCCCGGGACCCCCGGAGACCTCGGAAACCGTCCGCTCCCCGGAACCTCCGGAGATCTCGGAAACCGTCCGCTCCCCGGAACCTCCGGAGATCTCGGAAACCGTCCGCTCCCCGGAAACCCGCTGCTCCTCAGAAGCCATCGTTCGCCCTCCTGCGTGCCAGAACCGCTTCGGCCAGGACCAGATCCAACGGCCGGGTCACCTTGAACGCCTCCTCGTGTCCGGGTACGACCACGACGGGCGCCCCGAGCTGCTCGACCAGTCCCGCGTCGTCGGTCGCGCCCTCGCCGCTGACGGCGACCCGCTCATGGGCCCGCACCAGCGTGTCGCGGTCGAAGCCCTGCGGCGTCTGCACCGCCCGCAGCCTGGACCGCACCGGGGTGGAGAGCACCGGTTCCGGCTCCCCCGGCGCGCCCGGCTCGACCTCCTTGACGGTGTCCGCCAGCGGCAGCGCCGGGACGACGGCGAGCGCTCCGGCCCGTACCGCCTCGACCACCGCGTCGACCGTGTCGACGGGCACCAGCGGGCGGGCGGCGTCGTGCACGAGGACGGCGGAGACATCGGCGGGCAGCGCGTCCAGGCCGAGCTTCACCGACTCCTGCCGGGTCTCACCACCGGGCACGACGAGGAATTCGGTGCGCTCGGGCAGTGCGTGCTCGTCGAGCAGGTTCCGGACCTCGGGGGCGCCGTCCGGCGGTGCGACGACCACGACCAGGGAGACCTGACGGGAGGCCGCCATGGCCCGTACCGCGTGGACGAGCATCGGCGTTCCGCCCAGCGCGCGGAGCGCCTTGGGGGCGCCGGGGCCGAGCCGTACACCGCGGCCGGCCGCTGGAATCACGGCGGCGGTGCGGCGGGGAAGTGATTGATCAGACATCGGTTGCACTCCGAAGCATCGGCATGTTTGTCTCCACGGCCGACGTGGGTATGGGCTCAATCGAGCCAGGTGCTACGCCATGACTCGACCGGGACCCTTTCCGTGACCCCGGACGAGACGAGGACCGCACCGGCCGCTCGGGATCGGCCTGACACGTCGACTTCACAAGATCGCGAGCAAAGTACCGGGGGATCGTCGACGAGGCCAACGCGTCGGCGCATCGAGAACAACATCCGGGACACCTGGGCCTCGCCCCTTGATGTCCCAGTGCCCGGAATCCGGAATGTGACCGGAATCCGCGCGTCCGGGATCCGCAGTCGGGCGCGCCCGGAAACCATGCCCGGACATGCCGCAGTGCCCGACGACAGGCCGTTCGAACGGCTGGTCAGCGGGCACCGCGGCACAATATTCACGTCTCTGACGTCCCGCGCCGGTGCGATCCGGTTCGGACGTCAGACACGAGCACTTCAGGACGCGAGGACCTCGTCGAGCAGAGCCTCGGCCTTGTCCTCGTTGGTGTTCTCCGCGAGAGCGAGCTCACTCACCAGGATCTGGCGAGCCTTGGCGAGCATGCGCTTCTCACCTGCGGAGAGTCCGCGCTCACGCTCACGACGCCACAGGTCACGGACCACTTCCGCGACCTTGATGACATCGCCGGAGGCGAGCTTTTCGAGATTTGCCTTGTAGCGTCGGGACCAGTTCGTCGGCTCTTCGGCATACGGCGCGCGAAGCACCTCGAAGACCCGGTCCAGCCCTTCCTGACCGACTACGTCACGCACACCCACGAACTCCGCATTGTCCGCCGGTACACGCACCGTCAAGTCGCCCTGAGCGACCTTGAGCACCAAGTAGGTCTTGTCCACGCCTTTGATCTGGCGAGTTTCGATAGCCTCGATCAGCGCGGCCCCGTGATGGGGATAGACCACGGTGTCGCCAACCTTGAACGTCATGTGACAGGTACCCCTTCCGTGGCTATCAAGAGTAACACGAGAACTGCTTCTCCTGAATGGCGTTTTCGCAGGTCAGGGCATATCTCGGGGCTTGACAACTGCAACACGTACGTGCTGCGGAAGACACATCGGGGAGGGTATTCGCAGGTCGGAGGCGCTGTACGGGGGAGGAGAAACGCGGACGTTACACCCGTCGGAACTTGCTCGGAAGGGACCTAACGTCCCGTTTTGCCGGGTTCAGGATGGTGAACTTTCCGTACTCCGTTCGAGGATCGATCACCCGTACGGCGGTAAGTGCCGACGCCCAATGAAATTGATCAACGTTCTGCCGTCGCCGGATGTCGCGTGGTTGTCGCGCCGTTGTCGCGTGGAATATCCGCAATGAATGCGCCGGTGCACGTCAAGGCCGGTGGAACTCACGCGGGAAGCGCCGGACGAACGTCCGGCGGAATTGATCAAGCGCGTTATGTGGACGGCTTGCGAATCATCGCCCCGGGCCTGCCCGCGATCCCCGGGGCGTCCGGGGGGCGGGTCGGGTGCGGGGCGGGGACGGCGGCTCGGTAACCTGACCGCTGTCACACCGCTTGGGGCGACTTCGACACGACTCGCCCGACCCCGTCCGTAAGTCCGCTCGTTCAAGGAGTTGCCCCCGCCGTGAGCCGCAGCCTTCGACACGGCGCTCTCGCCGCCACCGCCATCGCGTTCTCGATCGCCGCGCTCTCCGCATGTGGTGCGGGCAAGAACGCGCAGACGCTCGAAGTCAGGCCTGACAACGCCGCGACCTCGGTCGGCACCATCAAGATCCAGAACGCCAATGTCGTCACCCAGCCGAAGCGCGGCGCCAAGGGCCCGGCTGTCGTGATCGCCACGCTGTTCAACAACGGCACGAAGCCGGAGACGCTCAACGCCATCGCGCTGACCGGCACCAGCGCCTCCGTACAGCTGCACGCCGCCAAGGGCACGGGACCGGTCGTCGTACCGGCCGGCGGCCGGGTGGTGATCGGCGGCAAGGACAACGCGGCCGCCGTGATCGAGAACGGCAGCGAGGCCACGCAGAACGGCAACGTCCAGAACCTGGTCTTCAAGTTCAGCGAGTCCGGCGACATCCCGCTGGGCGCCACCGTCGTCCCGGCCACCAGCTACTTCAAGGGCTTCGGCCCGAGCGCGCTGCCGGAACTGCCGAACGCGAACGCCTCAACGTCCCCCTCGTCCGACGCGTCGCCCTCCGGCTCCGCCACGGGGGACACTCCGGGCTCCACCGCGTCCGGCACCCCTTCGGGCACCCCCTCCGGGGCCGCCTCCTCGGAGGACACGATCACCCCGACCGACGCGGCGTCCGACTCGGCCCAGCCGAACACCTGACACGCGGGCACACGCGGGCACACGCGGGCACACGCCAGCGCGCGAGCGCGCATACGGCTGTACGGCCATCCGGCTGAGGCGCCTCCCATTCCGGGAGGCGCCTCAGCCGTATGTACCGCTCTCCGGCCCTCAGCGGGCAGCAGGCAGCAGGCCGGTTTACGGCTCGAACTTGTACCCGAGGCCGCGCACCGTCACCAGGAACCTCGGCGCGCCCGGGTCGGGCTCGATCTTGGCGCGCAGCCGCTTGACGTGGACGTCGAGCGTCTTGGTGTCGCCCACGTAGTCGGCGCCCCAGACCCGGTCGATCAGCTGCATCCGGGTCAGCACCCGCCCGGCGTTGCGCAGCAGCATCTCCAGCAGGTCGAACTCCTTGAGCGGGAGGTCGACCTTGCCGCCGGAGACGGTGACGACGTGCCGGTCCACGTCCATCCGGACCGGACCGGCCTCCAGCGCGGCCGGAGTGACCTCCTCCGGCTCCCCGCGACGGCGCAGCACCGCGCGGATGCGGGCGACGAGCTCACGCGAGGAGAAGGGCTTGGTCACATAGTCGTCGGCTCCTATCTCCAGGCCGACGACCTTGTCGATCTCGCTGTCCTTGGCCGTGACCATGATCACGGGGACGTTGGACTTGCTGCGCAGCTGCCGGCAGACCTCGGTGCCGGGCAGTCCGGGCAGCATCAGGTCGAGCAGCACGAGGTCGGCGCCGTTGCGCTCGAACTCGTCCAGGCCGTCGGGACCCGTGGCCGCGATGGCGACCTCGAAGCCTTCCTTACGGAGCATGTAGGACAGGACGTCGCTGAAGGATTCCTCATCCTCGACGACAAGCACTCGGGTCACGGAAGAGCCTCCGGGGCAGGAAATGAATCAAGAGTGTCGGGGGCGGCGGCCGGGTGGGGCCCCTCGTCGCCGTTGACGATGAGCGGTCCGCCTGATGTGCGGTCCCGTTCCCTGACGGCGCCCGCTTCGGGCAGCCGCAGGGTGAAGGTGGAGCCCTGTCCCTCCGAGCTCCAGACGGTGACCTCCCCGCCGTGCGAGGCGGCCACGTGCTTGACGATGGCCAGGCCGAGGCCGGTGCCACCGGTGGCCCGTGAGCGGGCCGGGTCGACGCGGTAGAAGCGTTCGAAGACCCGCTCGCGGTCCTTCTCCGAGATGCCGAAGCCCTGGTCGGTCACGGCTATCTCGATCTCGTCCCCGCCGGACATGGCCACCCGGCGGACGGCGATGCCGACGCGGGTGCGGGCGGGGCTGTAGTTGACGGCGTTCTCGACGAGGTTGCCGAGAGCGGCGGCGAGCTGGCCCCGGTTGCCCCAGATGCGGAGCTCGGCGGTGCCGCCGGCGGCCATGGTGATCTGCTTGGAGCCGGCCTGCTGCCGGCAGCGGTCGATGGCCTCCGCCACCAGTTCGTCCACCCGGACCGGTTCGGCGTCCTCCAGCGGGTCGTCGTTCTGCACCCGGGAGAGGTCGATGAGCTCCTGTACGAGGTTGGTGAGCCGGGTCGCCTCTATCTGCATCCGGCCCGCGAACCGCTCCACCGCCTCCGGGTCGTCGGAGGCGTCCATGACGGCCTCGGAGAGCAGCGAGAGCGCTCCGGTCGGGGTCTTGAGCTCGTGGCTGACGTTGGCGACGAAGTCGCGCCGGACCGCCTCGATGCGGCGGGCCTCCGTGAGGTCCTCGACCAGCAGCAGCACCAGCCGGGAGCCGAGCGGGGCGACCCGGGCGGAGACCGCGAGGGCCTCGCCCCGGCCGGTGCCCCGCCTGGGGAGGTCCAGTTCGACCTGGCGTATCTCGCCGTCGCGGCGGGTGTCCCTGGCCATGTTCAGCATCGGTTCGACGGCCAGCCGTCCGCCCCTGACCAGCCCCAGCGCGTACGCGGCGGAGCTGGCCTTGACCACGCTGTCGCTCTCGTCGAGCACGACGGCGGAGGAGCTCAGCACGGACAGGACCGTGTCGACCCCGGGGGGCAGGGGGGTATTGCTGTCGGGCCGCATGGAGGTACGCGTCGGCTTCTTCTGGTCGCGCTCGCTCCAGCGGAACGCCAGCATCGCGATCACACCGGTACACAGCCCGGCGATCGCTGCAGCTGCGGCGACCGCCGCGTTCACGTCCATGTGTCCAGGTTATGCGGCCCGGCGGACACTCTCCCAGCCATCCGAGTGCCTACTCGAACACTCGTCGCCCAGAGTTCACCGAGGAGCAAGCACCGGTTCACTTGGCCGGTCGGATCCCGACGCGTACGGCCGTCACGGTGGCAGCGTGGGGTTCAGAGCAGGCCCCGACCTCGGTTCAGGACTGGAGAGGGACTTCCCATGCGTGACGCGTACCACGAGGAACTCGACTCGATCGGCGAGGGGCTGGTCGAGATGGCCAGGCTCGTCGGGTCGGCGATCGGCCGGGCGACGACGTCCATGCTCGATGCCGATCTCAAGCTCGCGGAGACGGTGATCGCCGCGGACCAGAAGGTCGACGACCTCCAGCACGACCTGGAGGCCAGGGCCATCGCGCTGCTGGCCCGCCAGCAGCCGGTGGCCACGGACCTGCGGATCGTGGTGACCTCGCTCCGGATGAGCGCGGACCTGGAGCGCTCGGGCGACCTCGCCCAGCACGTCGCCAAGCTGGCCCGGCTGCGCTTCCCGCAGTCGGCGGTGCCGCACGACCTGCACGCCACCATCCTGGAGATGGGGCAGCTGGCGCAGCGCCTGATGGCCAAGGCCGCCGAGGTGATCATCACCAAGGACGTCGACCTGGCGCTCCAGCTGGAGCAGGACGACGACGAGATGGACCTGCTGCACCGCACGCTGTTCCAGCACCTGATGGACGACCGCTGGAAGCACGGCATCGAGACGGCCGTCGACGTGACGCTGCTGGGCCGCTACTACGAGCGGTTCGCGGACCATGCCGTGTCCGTCGCCAAGCGCGTGGTCTACCTGGTGACGGGTGAGCACGCGGACGAGATCCAGCAGGCGGCGCCGGTCGAGGGCGCGTAGCGGGAAGCGACGGGCGTACGACGGCGCGTTTTCTCGCACATGCGTTCCTGCGCGTGTGCGCCGTTGATGCGCCTGCCCGGGTGGGCATGCAATGGGGTGGGGCGGCACGACTTGTCCGTACGCCCCGGTCGTGGGCCCCGTGCGGGCGTACGGCCCTGTCGTACGCCTTGAGGAGGAACCATGGCCGATTCCCCCACGACCGAACCCCAGCAGGAGACATCCGCCGACGTCGCTCAGGGGGCCGTCCTCGGTGCCTGCGGATGCGGCTCGGGCTGCGGGTGCGGATGCCAGTCCGGAGCGCCGTGCCAGTGCGGCGGCTGCTCGGGCTGACGGACGCGGAACAGCGGTGGGCGCCCCGGAGCGGGGCGCCCACCGCTGTTCGGCCGTCCGGGTCAGAGGGCCCGCTCGGCGGTGGGCTCGGGAGCGGCGGGCTCGGGAGCGATGAGCTCGGAAGCGATGAGCCCGGGAGCGGCAGGCTCGGAAGCAATGAGCTCGGGAGCGATCAGCCCGGGAGCGGTGCTGCCCTGCCCGCTCTCCACGGTCACGACCGTCACGCCCGCCTGCGGCAGGTTCCGCATCAGCAGCCGGTACCCGAGGGCCGCGGCCGTGCCCAGTACCGCGCACATCCCCCAGAGCCACCCGGCCCCGAAATGGTCGATGACCAGCCCGGACAGCAGCGGGGCGACCAGCGCGGCGGCGGCCCAGGAGAGCGTGTACATGCCCTGGTAGCGGCCCCGCCCGTGGGCCGGGGAGAGCTGGACGACCAGTCCGTTCTGCACGGGCGCGTTGACGATCTCGGCGACCGTCCACACGCAGATCGTCAGCGCGTACACGGCGACCGACCCGGCGAAAGCGGTCAGCCCGAATCCGTACCCCGCCAGCAGCGAAGACACGATGAGCAGCCGGCGCGGGTCGCGGCCCTGGATGAACCGGGTGACGGGGATCTGGAGCACCACGATGAGCACGCCGTTGACGGCGACGGCGGTACCGAAGTCGGAGCTGCTGAACCCGTCCGTCCCCATGGCCACCGGCAGGCCCACGTACCCCTGCTGGAAGATCAGGGCGATGACGAAGGACAGCCCGACGACCCCCATGAACCGCCCGTCGCGCAGCACGGTGCCGAGCCGCACGTCGTCGGTGTCCCGGCCGCCAGGTGCGCCACCGGTCCCGGGGCGCGCGGCGGCCTTCTCCGGGCGGGACTCCGGCACCTTCATGAAAACGACGACGGCACAGAACAGGGTCATCAGGGCCTCACCGACGAAGCCGGCGAGGTAGCTGTACTCCGCGATGAACCCGGCGCCGGCCGAGGAGACCGCGAAGCCCAGGTTGATCGCCCAGTAGTTGAGCGAGAAGGCCCGGACCCGGTCCTTCGCCGGGACGATGTCGGCGATCATCGCCTGAACGGCGGGCCGCGAGGCGTTACTCGACATCCCGACGAAGAAGGCGACACCGGCGATGGCCACCGGATGGACCATGAAGCCGAGCACGGCCACCGAGACGGCCGTCGAGACCTGCGCGACCAGCATCGTGGGCCGCCGCCCGAACCGGTCGGCCATCACCCCGGCCCCGAGCGAGGAGACGACCCCGCCGAGCCCGTGCAGGGCGGCGACCAGCCCGGCGTACGAGGCCGAGTAGCCCCGGTCCAGGGTCAGGTACAGGGCCATGAACGTGGCGACGAACGCCCCGAGCCGGTTGACCAGGGTGCTGGTCCACAGCCACCAGAACTCCCTGGGGAGCCCTGAGACGGTGTCGCGGGTGGCCCGCCTGAGCGCGGCGACAGACATGCGGGCTCCCCCAAGGACGTAAGGATTCGGCTCGACGGCGGCAGGAGACCCGTCAGTCCCCGGGCCGCCACCGAGCCGAACACTACGAACCCCGGATCGCGCCCTGCTACTGAATTGACGCCTGCCGTCAATCGAAGCCGCCCCGGCTCCCCTCGTCCGTCCCCCGTCCGTCCGGCTGTCCGCTCCGTGGCCGGGCGCGCGCGGCCCGCGCGGGTTCGATTACGCTCGGACGCATGGCCGACGCACCGTACAAGCTGATCCTCCTCCGCCACGGCGAGAGTGAATGGAACGCGACAAATCAGTTCACCGGTTGGGTGGACGTCAACCTGACCCAGAAGGGCGAGAAGGAGGCGGTCCGCGGCGGTGAGCTGCTGACGGAGGCCGGCCTGCTTCCCGACGTCGTGCACACCTCGCTCCAGAAGCGCGCGATCCGCACCGCCCAGCTCTCGCTGGAGGCCGCAGACCGCCACTGGATCCCCGTGCACCGCTCCTGGCGGCTGAACGAGCGCCACTACGGCGCCCTCCAGGGCAAGGACAAGGCCCAGACCCTCGCCGAGTTCGGCGAGGAGCAGTTCATGCTCTGGCGCCGCTCCTACGACACCCCGCCCCCGGAGCTCGCGGACGGCGCCGAGTACTCGCAGAGCGGCGACCCCCGCTACGCGACGATCCCGCCGGAGCTGCGCCCGCGCACCGAGTGCCTCAAGGACGTCGTCGTCCGCATGCTCCCGTACTGGTACGACGGCATCGTCCCGGACCTCCTGGCCGGCCGCACGGTCCTGGTCGCCGCGCACGGCAACAGCCTCCGCGCCCTGGTCAAGCACCTCGACGGCGTCTCCGACGCCGACATCGCGGGCCTGAACATCCCGACCGGCATCCCGCTCGCCTACGAACTGGACGCGGACTTCCGCCCCTTGAAGCCGGGCGGCACGTACCTCGACCCGGACGCGGCGAAGGCCGCCATCGAGGCCGTGAAGAACCAGGGCAAGAAGAAGTAACCGGCGGAGCCGAAGCGGCTCCCGTACCGAAGAGGCTCCCATCCGCGGCTCGTCCGCGCGGTGGGAGCTCTTTCGTACGCCGGGCCGCCGGCCGCCGCGAGGGCCGCCGATAGGGCCGCCCGTCCCCAAGTCGCGCTGGTGGAGCGGGCGGAGGCGGAGGTGACGCCTCGTACCCCTCGTCGTACCCTGTGGCGCATGCGGGGAGATCGGGAGAGCGGCTATGGGTGAGCCCCTGAAGACCTTTGTCGGGGGTGCCGAGGTCGAGGTGCCCAACAGCATTCCGGCCATCCGCGCCGCCCTGCCCGAGGCGAGACGCGAGGAGTTCGACGGTGCCATCAACGGGGCCGGGGTGCATGAGATCCAGGCCGTGATGCGGCACTGGATGCTGGAGGCCGTGCCCGATCCGGAGGCCGAGCGGATTCTGGACCGGCTGGCGCGGGACGAGGCCGAGAGGCGGAACGTCGCTTGAGCTTCCGGATCTCCTATGCGCCACCTGCCGATGACACCCTGGCCAAGATGCGGGACGGCGAGACCTTCCGGGACCAGATGGCACGTTCCCTGGGGCGCGAGCCGTACGGGCACGGGTCGTCCGCCGTCAAGGAGGAGCACGATCGCCGGGAGGCCACCGTCGCCGGGGCGATCGTGCTCTATTACGTCTCCGGTTCGGTGCTGACCGTCACCGTGGTGCGGCTCGTCCCGCTGCCCTGACCGTGGACGGCTCGTCCCGCTGCCCCGACCGTGGTGCGGCTCGTCCCGCTGCCCCGACCAGAGGTGGCTCGTCCCGCTGCCCTGACCGAGGACGGTCGGGCGCCGGAACCGGCTCTGACCGGCTGTCAGGCCAGCTTGGCGACCTGGGCGTCGATCACGGCGGTCGGCATCTCGAAGCCGTCGCCGGAGGCGGCCGCGCCCAGGTTGAGCGCGGTGAACGAGGCCACCGTGGCGCCCTGCCGGACCTGCACGAGCTTCATCGTCGTGCTCTCACCCTCCGACTCGATGGTCACCGTCCAGCCGACGGCGTCCTCGCCGCCCTTGAGCTGCTCCTCCGCGAGCTTGACGATCTTCTGCTTGGTCCCGCCCGCCGTCAGCGTGAAGCCGGACGCGCACCCGGTCGCCGCCGTCCGCAGGTTGGCCAGGGACTCCTCCGCGCCCTTGCCCTCGTAGGTGGAGAGCGTGGTGAGCGTCGTCGTGATGTCGAAGGCCGCCTTGAACGCCTCGTCGAGGTCGTCACTGTCCTGGTCGGCGCCCTTCTTCGGCTCGCTGATCACCTTGCGCTGGGTGGACGCGGCGGGGGAACCGGACTTGGCGCCCATCAGGGCGTCGCCGAAGACTTCGCAGGCGGCCTTGTCCACGTTGACGTCATCGGCGGAAACGGCGTCCTGGGGGCCGGCCTTGGAGACCTTGTGGCCCTTGACGTCGCCCTGGGCGAGCGAGACCTTCTCCAGCTCGGCGGCGGTCAGCGCCTTCGCGGCGGCGGGCTTGGCCGAGGAGGCTCCGTCCGCCTTGTCCTTGTCGCCGCCGTCCTTGTCCGTCGCGTCCGAACCGCAGGCCGCAGTGAGCAGGGCCAGGGACATCACGGTGGCGGCAACAGCGGTACGGCGTATGGCAGTGGGTCGCATGGCCCATCCTTCTGTATCAAGTCGTTTCGCCCGCACGAAGGCAGCCGTCGCCGGGTTCGGCGCGGCCGTGGGGAGATCGTGGGGGTGCGCCAACTCTATGAGTCCGCTGTGGTTTGGCAATCCGTCAGGCCGGGCATGGCCCCTGATCGTGACTACGTCGTGATCACCCCGAGCACGCTCTGAGCTGGGTCTTCGCCCCGGCCGGCCGCGACACGTACCCGGGTGACCACCCGAAGGGGGTCCGCTGATGCCGATCGATTCCGCCCTTTCCGCCGTACTTGGTTCCGCGGGGGTGCCGCCGGAGCTGATCGCCTCGTGCGAACCGCTCACCGGCGGCACCTACAACACCGTCACCCGGGTCCGGCTCACCGACGGCCGGGAGTGGGTGGTGAAGACGCCGCCGCCCGTGAAGGCCGGGGCGCACCTCGGTTACGAGCGCGACCTGCTGGTCAACGAGGTCACCTTCTACAACGCGGCGGCCGCCCTCCCCGAGGAGACCCCGGTCCCCCGCGTCGTCCGCGGCGGGCTCGACGCCACCGCCCCCGGGGGCGCGTACGTGATCATGACCGCGTGCCCCGGGCAGCCCTGGCACGAGCTCACCGGGGCGATGGCCGACGGCGAGGAGCAGCGGTTGCGCGCGGAGCTCGGGCGGTTCGTCGGCAGGCTGCACACCGCCCCGGCGCCCGGCGGATTCGGCTACCCGTCGGCCGCGCTCGCCCCGTTGGCGCCGACGTGGCGGCAGGCGTTCACCACGATGACCGACGCCGTGCTGGACGACGCGCTGACCTACGCGGCGAGGCTGCCGCGTACGGTCCCGGACATCCGCAGGGTGCTCGCCGCCGCCTCGTACGTACTGGACGACGTCACGCGTCCCGCCCTGGTCCACTTCGACCTGTGGCAGGGCAACATCCTGGTGTCAGGGGAGCCGGGGGCGCGGCGGATCGGCGGGATCATCGACGGGGAGCGGATGTTCTGGGGCGATCCGGCCGCCGACTTCGTCTCGCTCGCCCTCTTCGGGAACATCGAGGAGGACAAGGAACTCCTGTCCGGGTACGGGGAGTCGGCGCCGGGCGGGCCGGTGCGGTTCGACGGTTCGCTGCGGCTGCGCCTCGCGCTCTACCGCTCGTACCTCTACCTGATCATGCTGGTGGAGACGGTGCCCCGGAAGGCGGACGGGGAGCGGCTGGCCTGGACGTGGCGGGAAGTGGCGCCCCGGCTGGAAGCGGCCCTGGGTGAGGTGGAGTCGGCGCTGCGGGGCTGACCGGTAGGCCGCTCCGGCGCCGACCCCTTCCGTCAGCGGCCCAGGGCCCGTTGGGCGTCGTGCAGGTTCTGCGGGCGGACAGCTTCCGGGGTGCCGTACGCCTCCAGGAGGGTGTGCAGGTCACCGGTGAAGTCGGGGACGTCGATCTGGCCGAACTCCGTCACCTCGCTGATCCCGACGCTCGCGCTGTAGGGGGCGAGGCCGTCGATGCGCATCAGACCGGCCCGGCCGTTGGTCACCCTGATGTTCCAGTGCGTGAAGCGGGCGCCGAACAGCGGTCCGGCGCTCGCGTCGCCGCCGTGCTGCCCGTTGTTGTTCACCGTGATGTCGGTGCGGACGTTCGCGAACGGCATCCCCCGGTGCGAATCGAACGTGCCCATCTCCATCACACCGCGCGACCAGACGTTGTAGCTGGACAGGCCCTCGACGTTGATGCCGTGCAGCTGGGTCCCGGCGGGCGCCGGAACGGTGCGCTGCTCGATGGTGAAGTCCTCGATCAGGTTGTCGTGCGAGCCCTCGCGGCAGTAGTACGGGTGGTGCGAGCCGCGCCCCGCGACCCTCGTACGCCGCAGGGTGCAGGCGGAGGCGCCGATGAGGCCGAAGCCGTTGTCGACGTGGCGGACGGTGATGTCGTCGGCCCAGCAGTCGTACGCGCACTGGAACGCGACGCCGTTGTAGCCCTTGTCGAGCAGGTGCTGCGACTGCGGGGTCTCGACCGCTTCGAGCGTCAGCCCCTCGACGCCGGAGCCGGTGAGCGGGGTGGCGAGGGTGGTCAGGCGGGGGTCCCACTCGGGGCGGATGTCGAGCGGGAGGGGGCGTTCCAGGGTGACCCTGCGGCCGTGCACGGCGGTGACGCGGACGGGCCATTCGTAGGGGACGTACGAGGTCAGCTTCGTCTTGTCGTCCCAGTAGTACGCCTCCGGGCCGGGCCCGCCGCCCGCCATGTGCTCCAGGAGGGTGTGCGCGGAGTCGTCGGCGAGGCGGAGCAGGACGAGTGCGCCGCGCTTCAGCTTCCGGGTGTCGTCGACGGTGATCGTACGGTCGCCGAGGCGGGCGGGGGCGACGGTGGTCAGGGTGCGCCACTCGTCGCGCTTGTTGCCGGTCCAGCCCTCGAAGGGCCAGTCCTTCGCCTTGATCGCGTCGGTCAGGGACGTCCAACGGCTTTCTGGGCAGAGCCAGATGAGACCGCCCGCCCAGGACCAGCTGGACTTGTCGCCGCCGTACCGGCTGCCGTAGACACCGATCAGCTCGGTGAGGCTGCGGGTCGCGTACAGCTTGGTACGGCCGCTGCCCGCGCCGCGCACGACGACGTCGCTGTGGCCGATGCGGATGATGTCGTCGATGCGGTAGGTGCCTTCGGGGATGAGTACCGTGCCACCGCCGCGCCTCCCGGCAGCGGCGATGGCACGGTTGATCGCGGGGGCGGCGTCGGTGGAGTTGTCGGGCCTGGCGCCGTAGTGCAGGACGTTGGCGGTGAAGCCGTGCCCGGAGCGGCGGGGCAGGTCAGAGCCGCCCCGGTAGCCGGACCGGCCGATGAACGGGATCTGCGGGTGGGTGAGGGGCGCCCGTGCGAACTCCCGCCAGAGCGGGGTGTTCTGCGGTCTGCCGCCGCCCGCACGGGTCGCGGTGCGGGCGGCGGTGCCGGTTGCGGTGCCGGTTGCGGTGCCGTCGCTTGGCGCCGCGAACGCCGTTCCGCTGCCGGCCGCGCCGGTGGCCGCTGCCGCCGCGACGGCCACCGCGCTGCCGAGCAGTCCCCGCCTGCTGATGTTCCCCGTGTTCGCCCTGGTCGCCATGAGCCCGATCCGCCTTTCATGGATGTGAACGACGTTCATGTCTGCGTCGGCGGTGAGCATGCCACGAGGCCCCGGCGCGGCGAAAGAGTCGTGCGTCGGGGAATTGAGGCGTGACTTGGCTCAGTTGGCGCGCGTCAGCTGCTGGGGCGCTGAGTCAGATGTGTGAACGCGTCCAGGTTCCGGGTGGACTCTCCGCGCGACACCCGCCATTCGTACTCCTTGCGGATCGCGCTCGCGAAACCGAGTTCCAGGAGGGGGTTGAAGGCGCCGTCGGCGGCCTCCAGGACCACGCCCAGCAGCCGGTCCAGCTCCTCTGCCGTGACCACCGAGAGCGGCAGCTTGCCGACGAGGTAGACGTCCCCGAGCGAGTCGACGGCGTAACTCACGCCGAACAGGCGGAGGTTGCGCTCCAGCAGCCAGCGGTGGACCGCCGGTTCGTTCTCGTCGGGGTGCCGGATGACGAAGGCGTTGAGGGACAGCGAGTGCTTGCCGACGAGCAGCGAGCAGGTGGTGGAGAGCTTGCGGGTGCCGGGCAGCTGGACGACGTAGCTGCCGGGGGCCGGACTCTCCCAGTCGAGCCCGGCGTCGTCGAGCGTCGCCTCGATGACCTGCGCCACCTGCCCGGCCTGCCCGGCCTGCCCGGCCTGGTTCGTCGCCGCCGCTGCTTCCTCGGGTGCATCAGCCATGGTCCGAGCGTACGTCGGATCGGATGAGCGGTTCGAACGCGTGCGCCTCTCAGGGGCGCCCGCGCCTCACACGTAGCGCGAGCGCACCCGTCGGCGGTGGTCCTGCATCGCCTCCGTGTACACGTCCGCCGTCGCCGCCGCAGCCGTGTCCCAGCCGAACCGCTGGGCGTGCTCCGCTGCCGCGGAGCCCATCCGGGTGACCAGCTCCGGCGCGTCCGCGAAGCGCGCCAGCGCCTCCGCGTAGGCCGCCGGGTCGTGGCCGGGGATCAGGAAGCCGCTCACCCCGTCCCGTACCGCCACCGGCAGCCCGCCCACGGCCGCCGCGACCACCGGGGTGCCGGCTGCCTGGGCCTCGATGGCGACCAGGCCGAAGGACTCGCTGTACGAGGGCATGACCAGCACGGACGCGGCCCGGAACCAGTCGGCGAGCTGGTCCTGCCCGACCGGCGGCTGGAACCGTACGACGTCCGCGATGCCGAGCCGGGCCGCGAGCTTCTGGAGCCCCTCCGGCTTGGCGAGCCCGCTGCCGCTGGGGCCGCCGACGACCGGTACGACGATGCGCGAGCGCAGCGAGGGGTCGCGGTCGAGCAGGACCGCGATCGCGCGCAGCAGCACGTCCGGGGCCTTCAGTGGCTGGATGCGGCCCGCGAAGAGCGGGACCAGGGCGTCCTGCGGCAGCCCAAGACGGGCCCGTGCCGCGGCCCGCCCGTCGGCCGGGCGGAAGCGATCCAGGTTCACGCCGGGGTGCACGACGGCGACCGCCTCTGGGGCGGCCTCGTAGAAGCGGACGAGCTGGTCCGCCTCCTCCGCGGTGTTCGCGATCAGCCGGTCGGCCGCGCTGACGATCTGCGTCTCACCGATGACCCGGGCGGCGGGCTCGGGGGTGTCGCCCTCTGCGAGCGACGCGTTCTTGACCTTCGCCATGGTGTGCATGGCGTGGACGAGCGGGACGCCCCAGCGCTGGGCGGCGAGCCAGCCGACATGGCCGGAGAGCCAGTAGTGGGAGTGCACCAGGTCGTAGTAGCCGGGGCGCTGACCGGCCCACGCCTGCATCACACCGTGCGTGAAGGCGCAGAGCTGGGCGGGCAGCTCCTCCTTGGCCAGGCCCTCGTAGGGCCCCGCGTCGACGTGGCGGACCAGCACACCGGGCGACAGCTCGACCGAGGGCGGCAGCGCGCCGGTGGTGGAGCGGGTGAAGATCTCGACCTCGATGTTGATCGCGGCGAGGCGCTCCGCCAGCTCCACGATGTAGACGTTCATGCCGCCCGCGTCACCCGTCCCCGGCTGGTGCAGCGGGGAGGTGTGCACGGAGAGCATCGCGATCCGGCGGGGCTTGCGGTGGCCGCCCGGGAAGGAGCCGGAGAGACCCGCGGGGAACCTGAGACGCGGTGCGACGCGGCTGCTGCCGAGCCGAGAGACGTACTGGCTCACGTCGTCCGGTCCTCCTCGTTCAGGGCACTGGTACCTCGTTCAAGGCATGGCACCGAAGGGACACACGGTCCCTTCGAAGGGCTGGAACAGTGGAATCCCTCCTTTCATTTCCGCTTTGCCAAATCATTACGCTACGTGTCCGGCGCGTCGCCGCGACTCCACTGGGCCATCCGCTCCACGCCGCTCGTTACGCTCTGTGTCATGCGCCCCATCGGCACCGCGACCCGCGGGACCACCAACCCGAACCGGCTGCGCCGCATGGACCGCTGGATCGCCGCCACCCACGGCCCCGCCCTGCGCCGCGCCGATACCCCCGTCGCGGTCGACCTGGGGTACGGCGCCGCGCCCTGGACCGCGGTCGAGCTGCTGGAGCGGCTGCGCGGCGCCGAACCGCGCACCGCGGTGGTCGGCATCGAGATCTCCCCGGAACGGGTGGCCGCGGCGAAGCCGTACGAGCGCGAGGGCCTCACCTTCCGGCACGGCGGCTTCGAGATCCCGCTGCCCGAGCGGCCGGCGCTGATCCGGGCGGCGAACGTGCTGCGCCAGTACGACGAGGGCGAGGTCGCCGCGGTCTGGGAGCGGCTGTGCGCGCGGCTCGCGCCGGGCGGGCTGCTGGTGGAGGGCACCTGCGACGAGATCGGGCGCCGGCACGTGTGGGTGGCGCTCGGTCCGGAGGGCCCGCGCACGGTGACGTTCGCGACCCGGCTCGGCTCCCTCGACCGGCCCTCCGACCTCGCGGAACGGCTGCCCAAGGCGCTCATCCACCGCAATGTGCCGGGCGAGCCCGTCCACGCGTTCCTGCGCGACTTCGACCGGGCCTGGGCCGGGGCGGCACCGTACGCCTCACTGGGCGCGCGGCAGCGCTGGATCACGGCGGTGCGGGCACTGTCAGGGGACTGGCCGCTGACGGACGGGGTACGACGGTGGCGGCAGGGCGAAGTCACGGTGGGCTGGGCGGCACTGAGGCCCGAACAGTAGCCCCGGCGGTAGCGGGTCCCGCCCGGATCGGGGGAACTCCCCGTCCACCGGGAACATCGGCCGGACACCGTTCGTCCCAGATAGGGGAGCGGTAGGGGGAGCACGGCTGCGGCACCGGCGACCGGACCGGGCCGGGGACAACCGGACCGGAATGGGCCGGAGATGTGTGAGCCTCTGTTGCTTTTCGGTACGGCATGGCACGATCTCGTCGGTGCCATAAGTTACTGACGGTAAATCAGATCCGTGCGGATCTGTCCGGAGGGGGAGCTCGTGAACCGACGCCACAGTGCCGCCGCGGCGATCACACTGGTCTGCGCGCTGGCCGTACTGGCCGCACCGGTCCAGGCCTTCGCCGCGCCCACGCCCCCCGCGCCGGAACAGCCGCCGAAGTCCGGGAACGCCGAGGACCCCGGGACCTCCGGGACCTCCGGGACCTCCGGGACCTCCGGGACCTCTGGCAAGAAGAGCCTCGAAGAGGTGCGGGCGAAGATCGACGCCCTCTACCGCCAGGCGGGGGCGGCGACGGACGCGTACAACCTCGCGGAGGAACGGTCCAAGAAGCAGTCGGGCGAGATCGTCAAGCTGGCGCAGGCCATAGTCGAGGGCCAGGCGAAGATCGCCGAGCTCAAGAGCAGAGCCGGCGCCCAGGCGCGCGAGCAGTACCGCAACGCCGGACTGCCGCCCGGCGCCCAGCTGATGCTCAGCGGCGACCCGCAGCTCTTCCTCGACGGGATCAGCCGGGCCCACCAGGGCCAGCAGGCCGCCAAGGGCGTTCTCGGTGAACTGAACAGGACCCAGGAGGACCTGGAGACGTACACCCAGGACGCGAGCACCAACTGGACCAAGCTCGAAGCCAATCGCGTCAAGCAGGCCAAGGCCAAGAAGAAGATCAACGAGCAGATCGCGGCGGCCAAGAAGCTGGAATCCCAGCTGGAGAAGAAGGAGCGGGCCCGGCTCCTCCAGCTCGAACAGCAGGCGGAGTACAAGTCGCAGACGGCCTGGCTGAGTTCCGGCGCGCTGAAGGAGATCAACCGGGGAGCGAGCGCGAGCGGCAAGAAGGCGGTGGCCTTCGCGACCTCACAGATCGGCAAGCCGTACAAGTGGGGCGCCGTGGGCCCCGCGTCGTACGACTGCTCGGGGCTGACGTCGCAGGCGTGGGCGGCGGCCGGTCACCCGATCCCGCGCACCTCGCAGGAGCAGTGGCGGCAGTTGCCGCACATCGCCGTCAAGGACATGCGCCCCGGCGACCTGGTCATCTACTTCAGCGACGCCACGCACGTCGGGATGTACATAGGCGACGGCGCGATCGTGCACGCCCCGCGCCCCGGCCGCGACGTCACGATCACGGGGGCGGGGTCGATGGAGATCCTCGGAGTCGTACGGCCGGACAAGTAACGGCCGCGGGCCGGGCCGCGAACGGCACGGGCCGGACAAGTAACAGCCGCGGGCCGGGCCGCGAACGGCACCGGCCGGGCTCCCCACAGTCTGACCTGTCTGACCTGGGTACGTACCGGCTCCCTGCCCGTACGCGAGTCGGCAGCCTGGCAACCTTAAGAGAGCCTCAAGGCACTCTTAAGGCCCTCCGGAAGCCCCCGGAACCCCGAAGCGGAACGGATTTCGTCGCCGCCGCCGGGCGCGGATCCGGCTGCCGCCCCGCAGTCGTGACCCGCGCCACCCGGCGCCCCCCGCTCCACGTGACCTTTGTCATGCGCCGGAAACCGCCGTGCCCCCGCCGCAGCCCGCCGGATCTGCGGCCTTCCGCGGCTTAAGGCCGTTCCCGGAAGGGCCGACACGCTTCGGGCGCCATTCCGTTCCCACATCCCGTACCGCTATCGTCCCCGTCTGGCGGGTCGTCGATCGTCGCTCCGCCGCGCCCTCGGGGGGAGGGAAGGAAACCCGATTCGATGCCCGTACCAGTACCGCAGCAGCGTTCCGTTCCCGCTGCGGAGACCAGCTATGGCGCCGCCCTCACCCTCCTGGTGATCGAGGACGACCCGGCGGGCACGCTCACCGTCCCGGAACTGCCCGCAACGGCCGGCACCCGGGTCCGTATCCGCAGCGCCCGCAACCTCACGGAGGCGGGCCGGCTCCTCACCGACGACGTGGACTGCATCCTGCTGGACCTGGCCCTGCCGGCCGGCAGCGAGGCGCGCACCGCCCAGGGCGAGGAGGCGGACAACCTGGCCACCCTCAAGCACGTGCTGCGGATCGCGCCCCGGCACGCCGTCATCGCGCTCACCGCCCAGGAGGACGCCGAGCTGGCCGCAGAGGCGGTACGGGTGGGGGCGCAGGACTACCTCTTCCGCGACGAGCTCGACGGCAGGCTCCTCAGCCGCGCCATCCGCTACGCCGTCGAGCGCAAGCGCGCCGACGTCGCGCAGCACCAGCTCACCGAGTCCCGGCTGCGGGCCCAGGAGAACGCCCGCCTGGAGCGCGGCCTGCTCCCCACCCCGCTGCTCGACGGCTCCGATCTGCACTTCGCCGCCCGCTACCGCCCCGGCCGCAGCCGTGCGCTGCTCGGCGGGGACTTCTACGACACCGTCCGCACGCCCGACGGCACGGTCCACGTGATGATCGGCGACGTCTGCGGGCACGGCCCGGACGAGGCGGCGCTCGGCGTGGAGCTGCGCATCGCGTGGCGGGCGCTGACCCTGGCCGGTCTCTGCGGCGACGAGCTGCTCTCCACGCTCCAGCAGGTGCTGGAGCACGAACGGGAGAGCGAGGAGATCTTCGCGACGCTCTGCACGGTGGACATCGCCCCCGACGGCCGCCGGGCGGGCCTCTGCCTGGCCGGCCACCCCGCGCCGCTGATCGCCCGCCAGGGCCGGGCGGCGCATCTGCTTCCGTACCAGGACGGCGGCCCGGCACTCGGTCTGCTGCCACGCGCCCGGTGGCCGCGCCGGCAGGTGGAACTGGGCGGCTCCTGGAGCCTGATGATGTACACGGACGGTCTGATCGAGGGCCGGATCGGCACCGGCACCCAGCGCCTCGGGCAGGACGGGATGGTCTCGATGATCAACCGTCAGCTGGCGGAGGGCCTGACCGGTGAGGCCCTGCTGGAGGCCGCCGTCACCCGCGTCCGCGAGCTGAACGGCGGCGAACTCACCGACGACGTCGCGGTTCTGCTCCTCGACCGCGACGAGGACGCCGAGCGCCGCAGGACGCACCACGGCGACCGGGGCCGGAGCATTCCACGCCCCCGCCCCGGACAGGTGTCAGCCGCAGGCGCTCAACGCCCGCCGTTGTAGGGCCCGTACGGGCCGTCGCTGCTGGAACCGCCGCGGCGGTTGCCGCCGCCCGTGACGGCCTTGAGCGCCGGCCGCACGTCCACGAAGAACACGATGGTCGCGACCAGTCCGGCGAGCTGAATGAAGAGCATGGGCACCCAGAGGTTCACCACCACCGTGATGCCGAGAATGATCAGCCAGAACGGCTTGGTCTTCTTGTCGGCGGCCCGGTAGGCGTCCTCGCGGACGACCGCCGCCATGATCAGGGCGACGACGGCGAGGACGAGCATCGCCGTGTAGATCAGCCCGAGGATTGAGTTGAAGCCTTCGAGCAACATGATGTGCACCGCCTAGTACGTGGATGAGCGCCTCGCGGCCAAGGTACCGGGACAACGGCCGGGACACCCCGAAAGGTGCCCGACCGTCCCCCGGCACTCCGGCCGGCCGTCACGCCGGTCGCGCTACTTGGCGGTGGGCGGCGTGGTCTTCTTGGCTGCGGGCTTGCGCGCGGCAGCCTTCTTGCCGGCCGAGGGCGCGGGCTTGGCGGCCGGCTTGACGGCCCTGGCGGCGGGCGCGGGCTTGGCGACCGGCTTCGGCGCCGCCTTGGTCCCGTCCTTGGCCGGGGCGGCGGGCGCGGGCTTGGCGGCGGCGGGCGCGGACTCCTTGCGCGGCTCGACGACGACGGCGATCTCGACGATCTCCTCGGCCGTCTCACCACGCCACGTGCGCACGGTCTGCTCGCCGCGCTCGGCGACCTTCTCGTACGTCTCGCGGGCCCTGACCGCGTATTCGGCGGCCACACCCACGCCGCGCAGCGCCAGGTCCTGGGCGCTCTCGCCCAGCTTCTTCAGATCGGTGTCGAACGCCCCGATCACCTCGGTGACCCTGGCCTGGAAGCCGGCCTGTACCTCCTTGGCCTGCCCGGTCACCTTCTCCTGCACGACCTTGGGGTCGGTGTTGCGCACGGCCTCGATGCGCTCCGGCGCCTCGGCCCGCAGCTGCTCGATCAGCGCCGGAACCTTGCGCGCCTGCTGCACGGCGAGATCGGCCGTACCGGCGGCGAAGTAGAGGGGGGTCGGGTCGGTGAGGGTCTTGCGCAGGTCATCGGTGATGGCCATGACTGTGGTCCTCCCGGATCATCAGACTCAGTGTGAGGGTTTTGAAGGCTTTGAAGCTGTATCGGCAGCACTGCCGTCGGCATTGAAGGGCGCGTCCGCACCGGACGCACTCCCCTCCTCACCCCCGGGCCCGTCCTCGAACCCGTTCTCCTTGCGGAAGGAGGCGTAGATCTGCAGCAGCACGCTCTTCTGCCGCTCGTTGATCGACGGATCGGCCAGAATCACCGCCCGCGTCTCCAGCTCGTCCCGCTCCCGCTCGTCCAGGATCCCGGCCCGTACGTAAAGCGTCTCGGCGGAGATCCGCAGCGCCTTGGCGACCTGCTGCAGCACCTCAGCACTGGGCTTGCGCAGCCCGCGCTCGATCTGGCTGAGATAGGGATTGGACACCCCGGCCGCGTCCGCGAGCTGCCGCAGCGACAGCTGCGCGGTGCGCCGCTGCTCACGCAGGTACTCGCCGAGGCTGCCGACGTTGAGTGATGCCATGGACCGATGGTGGACCCTCGGCGCTAACTTTTGCAAGCAGCCGCTTGCAAAAGTGTTCCGAACCACTCGTACGGGTCTGCTGTGGAGCGAACCACGCTCCGCCGGGTAGCTGCGCACGGCGATATTCCGGTCGACAGGCAGAGCCGCGACGCACTGTGATGGCCCATACCGTCCGCCGCCCGGAGCGGACCGAGCGCAGGAGGTGTCGTGGCAATCGCGAGAACCGCGGAGATCCGACCGGAGATCGATGCCGCACTCGTCAGGCGCCTGATCGACACCCAGTTCCCGCGGTGGGCGGGACTGCCTCTGAAGCTGCTCGACCCGGCCGGCTCCGACCATGTGATCTACCGGCTGGGCGAGGAGCTGAGCGTCCGGCTGCCCCGCCATGCCGGGGCAATCGGCCAGGCCAGGAAAGAGTTCCAGTGGCTGCCCCGACTCGCCCCGCACCTTCCCCTGACCATTCCGGTACCGGTAGAGGTAGGGGAACCCGGCTTCGGCTATCCGTGGCCGTGGGCGGTGTCCCGCTGGCTCGAAGGCGAAGTGGCGACGGTCGACGCGCACGCCGACTCCACCGGGACCGCCGTCGAACTGGCACACTTCCTGGCCGCTCTACAGCGGTTCTCGCCCGACAGCACGCCCAGAACCGCCCACGAACATCTCAGCAGTTGGTCGTTGTCCGACCGGGATCACGCGACGCGGGCCGCCATCGCGAAGGTCGACGGCGTCTTCGACGCCGCGGCCATGACCGATCTGTGGGACGCGGCCATGAGCGCCCCCGGATGGGAGGGCCCTCCGGTGTGTTTCCACGGCGACTTCCACACGGGCAACCTGCTGACCGTCCACGGCCGCCTCAGCGCCGTCATCGACTTCGGCGGGCTCGGCGTCGGCGACCCGGCCTGTGACCTGATGATCGCCTTCACCCTGATGACGGCCGGCAGCCGAGCCGCATTCCGCAGCACGCTCGGCGTGGACGACGCCACATGGTTGCGAGGCCGCGGCTGGGCCATGGCCACCGGCCTGAACGCCTACACCTCCTACGCCGCCGTCAGCCCTCGGGTCGCCGCCCAGACCACCCGGCAGATCACCGAGGCGCTCATCGGCTGATGGGGGCATCGGTGCTTGGACCGCCGCATCGCGGCCCGCGCCCGCGCCGCCTTGGAGCCCGTCCGGTCCGTCCCTGTGCTGCCCGGGAACGCCACACCGCGCCGACTGCCACCTGAGCAGGCCGACGCGCGGCATCCCGCGAGCAGCGTCAGGGCAGCGGTTGGACCGGTTCCGCCATTCGCGCGTCGAAGCGGGCGCGGGCGGCGTGGATGGCGTGGGCGTGGTCGACAGCCCAGTCGGCGATGGCCGTGGTCAGTTCGCCCGCCGCGCCGCCCTCGGCGGTGAGCGCGTACTCGACACGGGGCGGGACGGTCGGGTAGACGGCGCGGGCGACCAGGCCGTCCCGTTCGAGTGTGCGCAGGGTCTGGGTGAGCATCTTCTGGGTGATGCCGTCGAGGATCCGCCGCAGCTCGTTGAAGCGCAGCGGCCGCTCGGCGCGGCGGAGGGCGGCGAGGACGTAGAGGGACCACTTGTTGGCCAGCACCTCGACCACGGTGCGGGACGGGCAGTCGCGGCGGTAGGCGGCGTACTCATCGGCGAGGGCACGGCGGGCGGCGACATCCATGAGGTCAGTATCCACCAGGTACCTGAATATCCACCAGGTACCTGAATATCAATCAGGTGCCTTCTTCCCAGCGGATACCGCTGGTGGCGAAGATGAATGCATCGCGCAGACGATCTTGTGGGAGGGAATCATGCGTAGCGTTCTGATCCGCTCGTTCGGTGGTCCGGGGGTCGTCGAGCTCGCCGAGGTGATGCCGGTGCCGCAGCCTGGGCCCGGACAGGTGCTGGTCCGTGTCGCGGCCGCCGGGGTTAACCCGGCGGACTGGCGGATCCGGGCCGGGGAGGTGCGCCGACTGGGGGAGCCGCCGCTGGGGCTGGGGCTGGACGTCGCGGGCACGATCGTGGCTGAGACCGCGGAGGGCGGCAGGTTCCGGGCCGGGGACCGGGTCTTCGGGGTGGTGGTGCCGCCGCAGGGGTCCTTCGCGGAGTACGTCGCCGTCCCGGAGACTGCTCTGGCACTGACCCCCGACTGCCTGGAGGACGCCGAGGCCGCCGCGCTGCCCGTCGCCGGGCTGACGGCCTGGCAGGCGCTGGTCGGCGCGGCACGGGTGCTCACGGGCGAGCGCGTGCTCGTTCACGCGGCCGCCGGCGGCATCGGCCACCTGGCCGTGCAGATCGCCAAGGCGCACGGGGCCCATGTCGTCGGGACCGCCGGGGCTGCCAACCAGGCGTTCCTGCGCGCCCTCGGCGTGGACGAGGCCGTCGACTACCGCACGCCGGACGTGTTCGCACGGTCGGAGCGGTTCGACGTCGCGCTCGACCCCCTCAGCGGGGCGAACGCGCTGCGCTCGCTGGACCTGCTGCGCCCCGGCGGCCGGCTGGTGGACGTGCGTGGCACCGGCGTCGACCGCACCGGGCTCCGTGAGCGGGCGGAGGCAGGCGGCGTGGAGCTGACGGAGCTGTACTTCCGCCCCGACGCAGCGGACCTCGGCGCGCTGGCCGACCTCGCGGCCAGGGGCGCGCTGCGCCCGCACCTCGGACGCGTCCTGCCGCTGGAACGCGCCGCCGAGGCGCTGGCCGAGGTGGAGCGCGGCCACGCCCGCGGGAAGGTGGTCCTCAGCGTCGCGGCGGGGTGACGCCGTCGACGCAGCGGACCAACTGGTGGCCGAGGTAACCGAAGTCGGCCGGTTCCACGACCGCCGCAGCGGCGGCGAGGCGCGATACGGTGCGTTGATCTTCAGGCTTGTACCAAGGGGGAAGAAGCGATGACGACCGACTTGACACCAGAGCTGGCCGAGGCGATCCAGCGCGGCTACGAGCAGCGCGACCGGGCGGACATGGCACCGACGATCGCCTATTTCCAGGCATTGCTCGCGGACCATCCCGACCACCCGGTCCTCGTGTACGAGGTGGCCGGCGCCTACGACACCGCGGGCGAGGAGGAGACCGCCCGCGGCTACTACGAGCGGGCACTCGCCCTCGGCCTCGACGGTGACGTCCTGCGCCGCTGCCTGTGCCAGTACGCCAGCACGCTGAGGTGGCTGGGCAAGCTCGACGAGTCGCTCGCGGTGCTCGATCGCGCCGCCGAGGAGTTCCCGGACTCCGACTCCGTCCGCGTCTTTCGCGCTCTGACTCTCAACGACGCCCATCGGGCGGACGAAGCGGTCGCCGCACTGCTGACCGTCGTCACCGGGCACGCCGAGGTCACCGACCTCGGGCGGTGGGCGGTCGGACTGCGCGGCCTCGCCCAGTGGCTCGCCGACGGCCGCCCCGAATAGCAGCCCTGAGACCGGCAGGGACCCGAGCGCCGCGATCGGGGCGCGGTAGGGGTTGTCGTTGTCGTCGCGGTGCGGCGGGTCCGGCTCGGAGCTCCGGCGACGGATGCAGGGTGCCGATGCCCACTAGCGAAGGGGAAGGGTGGGGGACGCGCTCGTGCGGCGGGTGAGCGCCCATACCGCCAGGGCGGCGACGGCGTAGGCCGCGCCCAGCAGGCAGGAGGCCCGCCAGCCGGCGGCGGCGTACGCCCATGTCGTGGTGGTGGCGCCGAGGGCGGAGCCGAGCGAGTAGAAGGCCATGTAGGCGCCGATGACGCTGCTGGAGCGTTCGGGGTGCGCGGCGGTGAGGAGGTGCTGGTTGCTCACGTGCACCGCCTGGACGGCGAAGTCGAGGAGTACGACGCCCGTGATGAGCGGCCACAGGCTCGGGGACGTCCACGCGGTGAGCGTCCAGGACACCGCCAGGAGCACCAGCGACCAGCCGGTGACGGCGTGGGCGTGGCCCGCGTCGGCCCAGCTGCCCGCGCGTGCGGCGGCCACCGCGCCGATGAGGCCGGCCAGGCCGAACAGCCCGATCACCGTCGTACCGAAGTGCCACGGCGCGGCCCCCAGCGGCAGGGCAAGGCCGCTCCACAGCGTGCCGAAGGAGGCGAAGAGGAAGAACGCGATCAGCCCTCGGCCGAGGAGGAGCCGGTCGGTGAGGACGAGACGTCCGGCGGCGGCCAGGACGTCCCGGTAACGGGCCCGCGCGGGCCGGGCGTCGGGGTGCAGGGTCAGGCAGGCGTCGGCGTGCGGGGTCAGCCCGGCGTCGGCGTGCAGGGTCAGGCAGGCGTCGGCGTGCGGGGTCAGCCCGGCGTCGGAATGCAGCGTCAGCCGGGCGTCGGAATGCAGCGTCAGGCGGGCGACCAGCGCGAGAGCCAGGCAGAGCACGGCGAGTACCGCGTAGACGGAGCGCCATCCGAGGCTGTCCCCCAGTACGCCCGCGAGCAGCCGGACGCCGAGGATCCCGAGCACCACCCCTGAGGTGACCGTACCGATGTTGCGGCCGCGCTCTCCCGGGGGCGAGGTGGCCGCGACGTAGGCGACCGTGATCTGCACGACCACCGCGAACAGGCCCGCGAGCGCCAGACCTGCCCCGGCCGCCACCCCGCCGGGAGCGAGGGACGTGATCGCCGCGCCCGTCCCGGTGAGGATCAGATGCCCGACGATCAGCGTGCGCCGGTCGAGTACGTCCCCGAGGGGCACCAGCAGGACGAGCCCGGCGAAGTAGCCGAGCTGGCCGGCCGCGACCAGCCGGCCCAGCTCCGGTCCGGCCAGCCCGAGTTCGCCGCCCGCGGACTCCAGTACCGGCTGGATGGCGTAGATCGTGGACACCGCCACCGCACACACCGCCGCCAGGACGAACCGCTGACCGCGCGTGATTCTCGACGGCATCCCCACCACCCCCATCGATTGGTTTCAATCTGCAACCGTTCGAGAGTAGGACATCACCGCTTGAGGCACAATGGTTTCAATCTGCAACTCACAGGGGGACCGATGACGGACGCGGTACCGACCGAGCGGGATGGGGCCGAGCTGGACTGGACCGATCCCGCGTGCCCCGTCGCGCGCACGGTCGATCTCGTGGGCGACCGCTGGAGCCTGCTCATCGTCCGGGACGCGATGGACGGCGCGGCGTCGTTCACCGACTTCCGCAACCGCCTCGGCGTCGCCCGCAACATCCTCAGCGACCGGCTCCGGAAGCTCACCGCGCACGGCATCCTGGCCACGAGCACGCCGCCCGGGGCCAAGCGCCACACCTACCGGCTGACCGAGTCCGGCCAGGAGCTGTTCACCGTCGTCGTCGCGCTCAGGCAGTGGGGTGAGCGGCACGCCTTCGCGCCCGGCGAGGAGCACTCCGTACTGGTCGACGACGACGGGCGGGACGTGCCCCGCTTCCGCGTTCTGGACCGGAGCGGCCGGCCCGTCACGGCGGCGACATCACGGGTGCGGAAGGTGGCCGGTGAGTGACGCCGCCGAGCCGCTCACCGCTCACCGCCCCTCGTGCGCGCGGTGTCTCCCCGCCCGCTCCAGGGCGTCGGCTGCCTGGGCCGCCAGTGCGGCGACGAGGTCGGCCGCGGGCGGCACGTCGGTGATGAGGTCGACGCCCTCGCCCGCCCATACCGGCACGGGCGGTACGGAGCCGTCGGCCACGTCGTCCCGATAGCGCTGCCGGGCCCCGGGGTCCGCCGCGAGTTCCTCCTCCCGGTCCCGCCACCGGTCCAGGTAGGGGTGGCCGAGGGTGCGAGCCGTGTACCGCTCCGGCCACCGCGACTCCCGGGCGATATCGAGAACGCGGCTGCGCTCCGTGTCCTGCCCACTCCCCCGCACGATCGCCTCGCCGGCCGAGGGGTCGGCCAGGGCCTCCGCCGTGGCCTGGAACCGGGTGCCGATGAGCGCCCCAGCGGCACCCAGGGCCAGGGCGGCGGCCACGCCCCGGCCGTCCGCGATCCCGCCGGCGGCCAGCACCGGCACGGGCCCCGCCAGGTCCACCACGACCGGCACGAACGGCAGGGTTGACCTTCCGCGCCGGGCACCGTGTCCACCGCTCTCGGTGCCCTGCGCCACGATGACGTCGGCGCCCATATCCACGGCCTGCCGGGCCTCCTCCACACCGGTGACCTGGATGATCAGCGCCGCACCCGCCTCGCGGACGCATCCCGCGAACGGGCCGGGGTCCCCGAACGACAGCATCACCGCCCGGGGCCCGCACTCCAGCACCCGCTCGACCGCGCCGATATCCGCCGCCCAGCTCAGGAAGCCGACGCCCCACGGCTCCGCCACATCCGCCATGAGCGGCAGTTCTCGGGCCAGCCAGTCCGGGTCGCCCATTCCGGCACCCAGCATGCCGAGCCCGCCGCCGCGCGAGACGGCCGCCGCCAGCGCGCCCCCGGCCGATCCGCCCATCGGCGCCAGCACGATCGGGTGCCGTACACCGAGCAACTCCGTGAACACAGTCGACAGTTCCATCCTGCCAGCATCGCCCGTACCCACCTTTTTGTGGGTACTTGGCAGCGGAACCCGCCGGGGCGAGCCTGGATACGGAAGACGGCGGGGCAACCCGTTCGGCAGGAAGCGAGGTTCGGGAAAGGAGGTGAGTCCGGTCAGACCGCCGGGGCGGAACCGGTCAGCCGGTCCAGGCGGCGGTGTCCCCAGTCGGACAGCGGCGCCAGCGCCTCGGAGAGTTCCCGCCCGAACGGGGTCAGGGAGTACTCGGTCCTGAGCGGCAGTTCGTCGTACACCTCCCGGTGCACGACTCCGTCGTCCGCCATCTCGCGCAGCGCCTGCGTCAGCACCTTCTCGCTGAGCCCCGGCAGCTGCCGCCGCAGCTCCCCCGGGCGGCACGGCCCCGACTCCAGCAGCCAGAGCAGGACGGTCTTCCACTTGCCGTCGATCACCGCGATCGCGGCCGTCACTCCGCAGACATTCGGGTCCTTCGCACGGCTGCGCGTCATCTCGGCCCTTTCACCACTTTCGTCAACGTTCGCACTTTCCCATGGAGTTGAACCATGTCCACATCCACTTCTACATCCTCCGGACAGCCTGCCGTCACCGTGCTCGGCCTGGGGCCGATGGGCCGTTGCCTGGCCCGTGCGTTCCTGGACGCGGGTCTGCGGACCACGGTCTGGAACCGCACACCTGGCCGGGACCGGGAGCTGCTCGAACGCGGCGCGGCCGGCGCCCCCTCGGCCGGGGAGGCGGTCGCCGCGAGCCCGCTGACCGTGGTGTGCGTCGTGAACTACGACGCGGCCGACGCCGTCCTGCGCAGCGATACGGTCGCGGCCGCGGCCAAGGGGCGCACGGTCGTGAACCTGAGCGCCGACACCCCGGAGCGGGCCCGGTCCACCGCGCAGTGGGCCGCCGCGCACGGCGTCCGCTACCTGGACGGCGCGATCATGACACCGACCACCACCATCGGGACCCCGGCCGCCGTGTTCCTCCACAGCGGCCCGGCCGAGCTCTACCGGGAGCACCGGCCGGTACTGGAGGCGCTGGGCGGCACCCACACCCATCTGAGCGAGGAGACCGGCCGGGCGGCCGCGTACGACATCGCGCTCCTGGACATCTTCTGGACCGCGATGACCGGCTTCGCCCACGCCCTCGCGGTGGCACGGGCGGAAGGGATCACCGCCCGCGAACTGGCCCCGTTCGCCAAGGGAATCGGCGCCATCCTGCCCCCGCTCTTCGAGCAGTACGCGGGGGCGCTGGACGACGGGGACTTCTCCGGCGACGACAATCCCCTCACCTCCGCGGCATCCTCCATGGCCCATATCGCCCACGCCTCCGAGGCCCACGGCATCGACGCGGGCGTGATGCGCGCGGCCGGGGAACTGGCGCGGCGGGCCATCGCCGACGGACACGGCGCCGACGGCTTCGTCCGGATCGCGGAGCTGCTCGGACGCCTCGGTCCGGCGTGATCCCGACGCGAGGCCCTACCCGAGGAACGCCGGGACCGCCGTCCGCCGCGCGACGGCGGTCTGTCGACACGCCCTACCCGGACGCTGACCCGCCGAAGGCCGCCTTCGCCTCTCCGGAGCAGTGGTCTGTGCCCGCGTCGCACAACCTGTACGTGTACGAGGGCAGCCGGCGGCCGGTGATCAGGTCGGTGAAGCGTCCGGTGTTCGGCACGGTGGCCACCACCTTGCCGTCCCGGACCACCTGGACCTTCGCCGCCGTCGCCCCGTTCCAGGTGAGGGCTGCCGTGCGCAGGAGCCTGCCCGGGTTGGCCGTGGCGGTCAGCTCGAAGCGGGCGCCGACCCTGACCTTGACGACCCGGCCGGGCGCGGTCTTCGTACCGAAGTACGCGTAGGCGCCGTGCGGGTCGATCACGCCGGAGATCAGCCCGTCCTCGTTCTCGCCGAGCGTCACGTAGCCCGTGGACTCGAAGCGTTCCAGGTCGATGGTGACGACATGGCCCGGCACCTCCAGCGTTCCGAAGGCCGCGAAGCGTCCCGCCGGGTCCATCACCGCCGAGAAGAACGCGCCGCCGCCGGACGGAGCCAGGGCCCCGTCCCGGGTGAAGGACGTGAGGTCGATCCGGACGATCTTTCCGCTGCCGCCCTCTCCGGTGCCGAAGTAGGCGTGGCTGTCGTCGGGCGCGATGACCGCCGACCGCAGTGGCCCCTCGCCCGGAGGGAGGGTGAGCGAGCCGGTCTGCTCCATGGCCGCCAGGTCGATCCTGACGACGCGGCCCTGCGGACTGGTCACCGTGCCGAAGTAGGCGAACTCACCTTTGGAGTCGATGACTCCGGCGTCCAGGAAGTCGTCGCCGGCGCCCAGGGTGACGGCCCCGACACGGGTGAACGTGGCCAGGTCGACCTTGACCAGCCGCCCGGGTTCCGTGCCGGTCCCGAAGTAGGCGTACTTCCCCGCCGGGTCCATGAGCGCCGAGCGGATGTTGCCGTCGTCCGCGCCGAGCGCGATGATCTTGTCCAGTGTGAAGGTCTCCAGGTCGACGCGGACGATCCGGCCCGGGTAAGCGGCGACCGCGAAGTAGCCGTACTTACCGGCCGGGTCGATGACCGCGTCCTGCATGATCTTCTGACCGACCCCCACCGAGAGCGTGCCGACCTTCTTGAAGGTTTTCAGGTCGACCTTGGTGATGTAACCGGGCAGTGGGTCCCGGGGGTTGTCGGTGCCGAAGTAGGCATACCGGCCCTCGGGGTCGATGGCCGCGGCGTGCAGGTCCCGCTGGAGGACGGACGTGCTCACCGCACCGGTGCGGGCGGGTATCGCGGTACCGCTGCCGTGCACGCGCACGGTGTGCACCAGGCCCTGCGCGTCGTCGAGGAGGGTGATCTTCCCGTCCTGGCCGGTCTTCTCTGTGGGCCGGAAGGTGAGGTCGAGCGTGCAGTGCTCCATGCGCTTCAGCCGGAAGGGCGCCTTGCCACAGGTGCCCGGGTCGGCCACGAACGCACCGTCGTGGTCGGTGACGTGGAGGACCGTGACCGGATTGCTGCCGAGGCTGGTCAGGGTGACGGCGACGGGGCCGCCGGTGGTGCCCATGGGGACGGTGCCGAAGTCGGCGTCGTCCGGGGTGACGGACAGGACCTTTCCGGGACGGGCCGGCAGCCGGATGTCGGCCGTGGCGACGGCTGCCTCGGTGATCGTCGCCTCTGTCTTCGTGGTGGTGTAGGCCGGGGAGGACGCCGACACGGTGTAGTCGCCGACGGTGGCGAGCACCGTGTAGCGGCCGTCCGCGCCGGTCGTCACAGGCAGGCCCACCGGGTCACCGGAGGAGCTGAGTTGTACGGTGGCGCCTTCGACCGGCTCGCTGGTGGCCGCGTCGGTGACCGTGCCGCTCAGGGTGCCGGTCGTGCCGCGCGGCGCCTTCTCGACGGCCGCGTGGATGTCCAGCCTGCCCTGCCCGTACACGTTGTTGTTCTCGGCGGTGCCGCCGCAGGAGACGTCTGAGACGTCGACGGCGGTCTCGTCGAGGAGGCGGCGGGTCGCGTCGATGTCCCGGGCGACCGCCGGGGCGGCCGACCACAACAGGGCGATGGAGCCAGCCACATGGGGTGCGGCCATCGACGTGCCGCTGCCGACCGCGTACGTGCCGCCGGGGTAGGCGGAGCGGATGGCGACCCCCGGTGCCGAGACGTCCGGCTTGATCAGGTCGTCGCCGAACTCCGAGGGGCCACGGCTGGAGAAGGAGGCTGCGTTGCCGTCGGCGTCGAAGGCGCCGACCCCGTAACTCTCCTTCAGGTTGCCCGGGTTGCCGTCGGTTCCGCAGTCCGGGCCCTCGTTGCCGTTGGAGAAGACCGGGAAGATCCCTGCCGCCACCCACGCCTGCACGGTCTGCTCGAACCACGGGTCGGCGCCTGCGGCGGCGCTGCCCCACGAGTTGTTCACGACGTGCGGGCGCAGGTCGGGGCGTGGGTTCCTGCCGTAGGCGTCGGTGGGGGCGAGCATGAACTGACCGGCGGCCAGCAGGTCGCGCTGGGCGCAGGTGCTCGACGAGCAGCCCTTGGCGGCGATCCACTTGGCGCCGGGCGCCACGCCCACGTGGTTGCCGGTGCCGCCGTCGCCGACCATGGTGCCGACGGTGTGGGTGCCGTGCCCGACGTTGTCGCAGGGCGTGGAGACGACGATGCCGCAACTGACGGTCGTGTCGTACCAGTTGTAGGCGTGGGTGAACGTGCCGTCGCCGTTGTTGCCCCGGTACTGCTTCACCAGCGCCGGGTGGTCGTACTGCACCCCGGAGTCGATGCTGCCGACGACGACGCCCTCACCGGTGGCCTTGTAGTCCTTCCACACCTGGGGCGCGCCGATCCGGTCGACGCCCCACTCGACGTCGTCGACGGTCGGCTCGTCCTGCGTCTCGGTGAGCTTCGGCAGGGCGTAGGTGCGATCGCCGGTGACGCGTTCCACGTCCGGCAGCGCGGTGATCCGCTTCAGCAGCTTCGCGTCGCCCTTCACCTCGACGGTGTTGGCGATCCAGAAGGGCGTGTACGAGGCACCGGTGTCCCGCAGCAGGTCGATGAGGGCGGACTGGCTGGTCCGGGCCGTCTCCTGGAGGCGGCTGTGCACCTCGCGCCCCTGCCGCGCCCGGTCCTTGATCTGCGCGGCACCCTTGAGGTCGGCCTCGTCGCTCAAGTAGACCCAGAAGGTCGAACTGCCGCCGTCCGCAAGATCTTTGGTCAGGGCGTGCTCGACGGAGGGCCCGGCGGTGCCGGCCGGGGGTGCGGCCTGGGCGGTCGCGGCGGCGGGGAGCCCGGTCGCCGCGAGACCCACGGTGAGCAGGAGTCCCAGGGCGCGAGGCAAGGTGCGTCGCGGCGTCCCGGTGCCCGGTCTGCCTGATCTCGGTGTCATGGAGGTTCGAACCCTTCCTGGTAGGCATGCTCGTGCGGTGCGCCGTCTCCTCGGGTGGTTCCGGGTGGTTCCGGGTGGTTCCGGGTGGCCCCGGCCGGTCAGCGCCGCAGCGCGTACGCCCGGACCACGGTCTGCTCGGTGCGGCTGCCGGCGTCGTCCCATGCGGTGACCCGGAGCGTGACGTGTTCCGCGCCGGTGCGCGGGTGGTGCAGGACGGTGGTGGCCGATCCGTCGGCGCGTACGTGCGGCCGTACGGAGCCGCTCCAGGTCGCGCCGTCGTCGTACGAGGTCTCGACGCGCATCCCTGTAACGCGCGGACCCCGGTAGCCGTCGGGGCGCAGGGTGCTGACGCGCACCGGGAGGGCCCGGCCGGCCCGCGCGCTGTTCGCGCCGTCCACCCCGAGGTCGTAGCCGAAGAGGATCACCGGCAGGACGCCGCACGGATGGTCCGGGCCGTAGACCTCGGTGCAGCCGGGCGCGGTGGCACCGGCCTTCGGCGCCTTCGAGCGGAAGGTGTACGTGGTGTCGGTGCGAACGCCGAGGGTTTCCAGTGCGTTCGTCCGGCGGACCACGCTCTGGTCAATGCGGTACTCGGCCTCCTCGGGCACGAACAGCTGCGCCGCGGGCACCTGTCGGCCGTCACGGCGGTACGTGAATGTGCTTGTGGAGACGCCCATGCCGTAGTGGGCGGGGTCGCCGTCGCCGTACGGTGCCAGCAGGAAGCCGGCCCCGAGGTCCGAGCGGCACAGGGCACAGCTGATGCGGCGCGGCAATGTGGGGTGCATGGGCGCGCCGCCCCAGTCGCGGGTCAGGGTCGCGCGGGCGCGGTGGCTCGCCGGGTACTCCTCCAGGTAGGTGTCGGACAGGTCGGACGCCCGGACCGTCTGCGCGTACTGGCTGTCGGCGGCGTACACGTAGTCGGTACGCGTACCGGGGGCGAGGTGCCGGGCCCCGATCCGGAAGGTGGCCTTCTCCCACGGATGCCGGACCGTCAGGACGTCGTCGGCGATCCGGGCGTCGCCGTCCGCGTGGAAGGTGTTGACGAGCCGGGCGAACCGGTCCGGGCGGGTGGTGAGGGCGGTGTGCTCCGGGATGGCGCCGGCTGCGTGGAACGGAGCGGTGTAGGTGAAGCGGCTGTCGGCGCGGCCGTTGAAGGTGACCGTCACCGGGCCCTTCGCGAGGGCGGCGAGGAGCTCGGCGCCCTGTTCACGGTTGACGGCGAGGCCCGGGACGGTGCTGTTCCCGTCGTCCTGGACGAGAGTGGTGCCCTCGGTGGGGCGGATGGCGAGGACAGCGGCGGCGTGGTGCCGGGCGGCGGTGGCGAGGGTCGGCACGAGCCAGCCGTTGGTGCGGACGACCGCCAGTCTGCCGGTCAGGTCGCGGCCCGCGTAGTCGGCCTCGGTGCCGCTGCCCACGTCGATGGCGGTCAGCTTCCGGTTTCCGGTCAGCCGCTGTCCGAGGTCGGGGGTGAGGAGGTCGAGGCGGTGGGTCGTACGGCCTGCCGCCCTCCACGTGCCCTGGACGAGCGGGTCGCGGAGGTGGTGTTCGGCGGTGAGGTCGAAGGTGCCCTGCCGGGCAGTGGTCTGCGAGGTGATGGCCCCGTACCGGGTGGTGCGGTCGCTGACGCCGTTGGCGATCCCGATGGCGGCGGTGGCGCCGTCGTCCAGCGTGCGGCGGGCGGTGACGCCGAGGGCGGCGCGCTCCAGGGGGTCGCGTTCGCCGTCCACCCGGGCGGTCAGCTCATGGGCCCGGCGCGCGTCGATCCGTACGGTGCGGTCGCCGTCGACGGTGAGCTCCGGCTCGGCGAAGGTGTCGACGGCCAGCGGGCTGCGGTTGGCGTCATAGGTGGTGACGAGGGCCTGCAGGGCGTAGTCGCCCTCCGGCAGCCGGGCCTGCCAGGTGTCCTCGCCCATGAAGGTGAGGCTCTGGAGTTCGGCGTCGCCGGTGGCGAGGCCGAGGATCTGGAGGTTGGTCTGGCCGCCGGCCTTGCCGTCACGGCCGGTGAAGGTGAAGTCGACCGTGTGCTTGGGGGGTTGCTCGGTCCAGCCGACCGCGGTGGTCAGGCCGGTGCCGCCGCCGGTGGCGGTCAGGTAGCCGTCGTAACGACCGGTGCCGGTACGGGTGGGGTCGACGGTGAGGGTGACGGTCGCACTGTCGTGGGCGGGGACGGTGACCGTGTCGGCGGAGAGGGTGGCGCCGCCTTCGGGGACCGTGGCACCGCGCCCCGGATCGAGGCTCAGGGCCAGGGTGACCTCGTGGTCCCCGTCGTTGGTGTAGACGACGTCCCGGCTCACGGCCTGCTGCTGTTCGCGCAGGTCGCCGAAGTCGGCGGTCCCGGTCGCGGTGACCGACTGGGCGGAGGCCCGGTCGACGGCGACCCGGCCGGTGCCCTGCTCGTAGACGTCGATGTCGGGGGCGGTCTTCGCGGCGGAGACCAGCGCGTCCTTGAGCCGGGCCGCCCGCCACCGCGGGTGCTGCTGGGCGAGCAGTGCCGCCGCGCCCGCCACGTGCGGGGTGGCCATGGAGGTGCCGTCCAGGCCGGTGTAGTACTCACCCGCGTCCGTACCGATGTGGGTGCCCGCGGCCCTGGCAGCGACGATCCCGACGCCCGGCGCGGTGATCTCGGGCTTGAGCGCGCCGGAGGCGGTCGGACCCCGGCCCGAGAAGGCGGCGAGGCGGTCCTGGCTGTCGACCGCGCCCACGGCCAGCGCGGTCCGGGCGGTGCCGGGGCTGGCTACGGTGGACCGGCCGGGTCCGGTGTTGCCGGCCGCGATCACGAACAGCGCCCCGGAGGACTCGCTGAGCGCGTCGACGGCCTCGCTGAGTATGTCGCTGCCCTCTTCGGTGGGCGCGCCGAGGCTCATGGAGACGATGTCGGCGCCCTGGTCGACGGCCCACTCCATGCCGGCGATGACCGTGGACTCGTCGCCGTTGCCCGTGTTGTCGAGCACCTTCCCGACGAGGAGTCCGGCGCCCGGCGCGACGCCCTTGTACTTCCCGCCGGACGCTGCGCCGCTGCCCGCCACCGTGCTCGCCACGTGTGTGCCGTGCCCGCGCCCGTCCTGCACGTCCTGGCCGGGGATGAAGCTCTCCGAGTCCAGGACCCGGCCGTCGAAGTCGGGGTGCCCGAAGTCGATCCCGGTGTCCAGCACCGCGACCTTCACCCCGCTGCCGTCGTACCCGCTCCTCCACACCTCGGGTGCGCCGATCTGCGGCACGCTGACGTCCAGGGTCGCCCGCACCCTGCGGTCCGGTCGTACCACCGCCTCCGGCCCGTCAAGCACGGCGCGGCAGAACGCGTGCAGCGACTCCTTGCCGACGTCCACGGCGGTGGCGCCGATCGAGGTGAGCGGGGTCCGGTGCGTGACGCCGGGGACATCGGCGGCGCGCGCCGCGAGGGTGGACTCGGCCGGGGCGCCCGGGTAGTCGACGATCAGCGGCAGCGTGTCGCGCCCGGCGCCGCCCTGCCCGTCGGCGGCGAGCCGGGTCACGTTGAACAGCTCCCGGTCGAGCCGCCCGGAGGCCAGCCCCTCCCCCGCGCTGTCCGGGATGACGTAGGTGTCGCCCGACGGCCCTTCCTCGGTACGGAAGGTGGTGGCCGTCCCCGTAACCGGCTGGGCGTCGACCGAGACGCGGCCTCCGGCGTCGGTACTGACGGTGACCGTGTCCCCGGTGACAAGGGTGACCGTGTCGCTGTGCGGGGCCCCGGCCGTGGTGCTCCGGGTGCTGACGGCGACGGGCGGGGCTCCGGCCGCCGCAGCTGCCCCGCCCGGTAGCACGGGGCAGAGGAGGGCGAGGGCGAACGCGGTGCTGAGGACGGTGGTGCGGAGCGATCCGGCGCGGCGCGGGGCTGGTCCGCGCGTGCTTCGTCCGGTGCGCGGGACAGGGGCGGTGTGCATCGCGGCCTCCTGGCGGGGTGCGGCCGCGGCATCGGCTGCCGGGCGACGGACGAGCGGGAGCACGGGCACGGGCCGGGCGACCGCTCGAACGGCCGGGTGGTCCGGTGCCGGTCATCCTGGGGCCGACGTCGCGGTGAGGCATAGGAGTTGCCGGTGGCGAGGGTGCGACATGTCGCCTCTTCGCCAGGGGCCGCACGGTGGGGGCGCTACACCTCCGCCGCCGTGAACGCCCGGCGGATCGTCAGGTCCACCACGCTCGTGTCGAACTGCACGATCGAGTAGACGACGGCCGAGCCGCCGGTGGTGTAGCAGGTCTGGGTGATCTGTACGAGCGGGACCGGCTGCGGGCGTGCGGCCGTGGCGAAGGCCTCTCCGGAGAGAGCGCCCTGGAGCTTGCCCTCCATGCGGTGCAGGGTCTCGCCGGACTGCTGCCTGAGGAGGCCGATGAAGTCGACCTCCACGTCGTGCAGACGGGTCAGGTCCACAGGGCGCCCGCCGATCGTCTTGAGGCACCAGTCGCGCAGGTGGACCGCGGGCAGGCCGTCGACCGTGAAGACGCGCTCGACGTACCAGGTCTCCGCGTCCTCGGGCAGGTCGAGGCGGGCCGCGATCTCCGGGTCGGGCCTGACCGAGGCGTGGTTCCAGTGGGAGAGGCCGGGTTCGTGGCCCGCGTTCGTGATGATCTCCTTGACGGGGATGATGTCGGTGACGCTGAAGGAGGCCGGCGGAACCGGGGCGAGGACGGTCGTGCCCACGCCCCAGCGCCGCTGGACGAGCCCTTCGGAGACGAGGAGGGCGACGGCCTCGCGGACGGTGTTGCGGCTCAGGCCGATCCGCCGGGCGAGTTCGGTCTCGGGGGGCAGCCGGTCCCCGGGGCTGTAGTCGCTGTTGATGAGCGTGCGGAGCTCTTCCGCAGCCTGGGCGCGGAGCGTACGTAGCCGTGTCAAGGGTTCTCCATCGTCATGAGCCGCCCGCAGCCGGCCGTGCCGTGCGTCGGTCCCGATGAATCTAGTGCCGTGGGGCGGGCGAGCCGGACGCGGCGCCCGCCGTGGCCGGTGCGGGCCCGTCCTGCTCCACCGCGCCGACGTGGGCCCGGGGGATGAGGAAGGAGACGAGCAGACCGAGGAAGGCCAGCCCTGTGCAGGTCCACAGCGCGGTGGCGTAACCGCTGTGGGTGGCGGCTCCGTTCACCTGGTGCTGGGTGATGATGCCGCTGCTGACCGCGATGCCGAGCGAGGCTCCGATACCGAAGGCGGCGGTGTTGAAGCCGGTCAGCGCGCCGGGCGCCTCGGCGGAGGACAGGAGCACGCCCAGGCCGTCGAGGGCGGTGAGGACCAGGCCGGTGTAGCAGGCGCCGAGCAGCAGCGTCATGGCGAAGGCGACCTTGGAACTGTCGCTGAACGCGGCCAGCACGGCGAGGCCGGCGACCGTGATGACCAGGCCGGTGAGCAGGATGACGCGCCAGCCGATCCTGGGCGCGTACGTCCCGGCGATCGGGGCGAAGGCGAAGCCGACCAAGGAGACCGGCATGGTGTAGAGCAGCGCCGCCGTGGTGGCGCTCATGCCGAAGCCGCCGCTCGCGTTCTGCGCGAGCAGGGGCAGCACGAACAGCGTGGCAGCGCCCGCGCCGGCGAGCGTGAGGATGTTGGTGAGGAGCAGCGGCCACGCCTTGCGCGAGGCGAGTTCGGTGGTCCGGATCAACGGCTCCTTCACCCGCTTCTCGACGAGGGGGAAGCTGCACAGGAAGACGAGGCCGCCGACGAGGGCTGCGAGGGTGCCGGGGCTCGACCAGCCCCACTTGCCGCCCTGGGACAGGGTCAGCGAGAGGCCGGCCAGGCCGAGGGCGATGACGATCGACCCCTTCCAGTCGAGGCGCCGCTTCTCGGCCGGGGTGAACTCGGGTACGACGAAGTAGACGCAGGCGACCGCCGCCAGGGTGAAGCCCACCATGCACCAGAAGACACCCCGGTAGCCGAAGGAGTCCACGATGCTGCCGCTGACGACGGCCTCGACGCCGCCGAGGCCCGCCTTGATGGCGGCGATGACCGCGAGCGCCTTGCTGAAGGTCTTGAGGTCGAGCAGATCGTGGAGGATCAGGAAGGCGAAGGCGAAGACGGCGCCGCACATGCCGGACAGGGCGCGGCCGGCGATGTAGACGCCCACGCCCGGTGCGAGCGCCACGATCACGTTTCCGACGACGAGCATGACCAGGCTGAACAGGAGGGCCCGGCGCCGCCCCGTCCAGTCGCTGACCCGGGTCACGACGATGGCCGAGATGGCGCCGACGATCGAGAAGAGGGTCTGCGCGAGGCCGACGGTCGCCGTGTCGGTGTGCAGACTCTCGATGATCTTCGCGTTGGCCGGGCCGACCATCGTGTTGTTGAGCTGATAGCTGCCCACGGCAAGCAGGAGAGCCGTCACCAGCCATGCGGTGGCCGGGCGCCGGCTCGCCGGTGTGCGGCGTCCCGGTGTGCGATCGACGGAGGTCATCGAGGGCTCCTCAGTACAGAGCTACGAGATTGGACCTCTGGTGGTCCAATGCTTCGGCCATGTAAGGGCGCGTACGCCCGCCTGTCAAGGGATGGACATCCAGAGGTCCAATCTTTAAATTGTGAGGGCGTTTCAACAGAGCTGGAGTCCGTACATGACGTCGAACATCCTTGTCTTCCTCACCGACGACCACGCCCAGTGGGCCGCCGGCTGCTACGGGAATTCCGAGGTGCAGACCCCCAATCTGGATCACCTCGCGCAGACGGGCGTGATCTTCGACAACGCCTACACCCCTTCCCCGGTCTGCTCTCCGGCCCGAGCCTCCTTCTTCACCGGCCGGCTGCCCTCGCAGCACGGTGTGCACGACTACCTCGCCGAGGCGGACCCCGAGGTCCGCTCCACCGCCTGGCTCGCCGGTGAGCGCCTGATCAGCGAGGCCCTCCAGGAGCGGGGCTACGTCACCGGGCTGAGCGGCAAGTGGCACCTGGGCCACGGCGAGTGCCCGGCACGCGGCTTCGACTTCTGGTACTCGCGCAGCGCGCCCGTCTCCGAGGCGGAGGCCTACCACACCCCCTGGCAGCGCACCGAGCCCGTCGAGAAGCGCTATGACCGGCATGCCATCACCGACCGCGCCATCGAGTTCCTGCGCCACCGGGACGAGGACAAGCCGTTCTTCCTGTTCGTCGGCCACCTCGCCACCCACAGCCCGTGGTCCGGGGCTCCCGAACGACTGGTGAACCGCTACCGACGGGCCACGTTCCGGGACATCCCGGAGGACGTCACCCACCCCTTCGGCCGCCCTCGCTCGGAGTCGCTGTACCCGTCGCGCGACGACCCGCGCGAGGCGCTCGCCCAGTACTACGCCGCCGTGACGGACATCGACGACCAGGTCGGCCGGGTTCTGGACGAGCTCGACTCCCTGGACCTCCGCGAGGACACCCTGGTCATCTACACCAGCGACCACGGCCTCAACATGGGCCACCACGGGATCTGGGGCAAGGGCAACGGCACCCTGCCCTACAACGTGGTGGACGAGTCCATCCGCGTACCGCTCATCGTCAACCACCCCGGATCGATCCTCGGCGGCCAGCGGCGCAGGGAGAACGTCAGCCACCTCGACACCTTCCGGACCCTGCTCGACACCGCCGCCGCCGAGCTGCCCGGTGAACCATCGACCCCGTACCCGGGCCGCAGCTACCGCGACGCCCTGCTCGGCGCGCCCCTGCCCGAGGCAGGCGACCTGGTCTTCGCGGAGTACGGGAACCTGCGCATGGTGCGCTCGGACCACCACAAGCTGGTCCGGCGCTTCCCGGACGGCCCGCACGAGATGTTCGACCTGGACCACGATCCGCGCGAGACGGTCAACGTGATCGACGCCCCCGGGCTGCGTGATCGGCGCGACGAGCTGGACTCCGCCCTGAACACGTACTTCGCCGCCCACGAGGAGCCGGGCCGGGCCGGTACCCACGTCCTCGACCAGCCGCGCCACAACAGCGACGAGGCGTGGCGCGACGACCGGCCACCCGTCCTCGTCGAGTCCAGCCAGTGGCTCGACAACCTGGAGGCACGCATCCAGGAGAGGCGCCGCAAGGACCGCGAGAGCACCGTCCCGACCACCGGAGGCACCAGTGAGCTCCACTGACCCCGCACCGGCCCCCGGCCGCACAGCCGCCGAGTCCACACCGTGGTGGCCCGCCCCTCCGCCGCCCGGCCGGCCCAACATCCTGACGGTGGTCCTCGACGACACCGGCTGGTCCGACTTCGGCTGCTACGGCTCCGAGATCCGCACGCCCACCATCGACGCACTGGCGGAGAACGGGCTGCGCTTCACCAACTTCCACGTCAACCCCATGTGCTCGCCCACCCGCGCGAGCCTGTTCACCGGCCGCAACAACCACCGGCTCGGCATGCGCTTCATCGCGGACACCGACACCGGTTTCGCCAACTCGCGCGGCAGGATCGACCCGGACGTCCCGCTGCTGCCGGACCTGCTGCGCCCGCACGGCTACGGCTCGTACCAGGTGGGCAAGTGGCACCTGGCCCCCGGGCACGAGATCACGCCCGCGGGACCGTACGACAACTGGCCGCTGCGCCGCGGCTTCGACCGCTTCTACGGGTTCATGGGCGGGGCCACCGACCAGTACTCCCCGGAGCTCTTCGAGGACCACCACCCGGTCCCGCCGTCGCAGGACCCGGACTACCACCTGTCGGCCGACCTCGCCGACCGTGCACTCTCGTACCTGCGCGAGCACCGCACGTACCGCTCCGCCGGCCCGTTCTATCTGAACCTCGCTCTCGGTGCCACGCACGCACCGCTCCAGGCTCCCCGCGCGTACATCGACCGCTACCTGGACGTGTTCACCAAGGGCTGGGACCGCACGCGCGTCGACCGGCTGCGCCGCCAGACGGAGGCCGGCCTCGTGCCCGGGGGCACGGAGCTGACCGAGCGCAATCCCGGCGTCGCGCCCTGGGACGAACTGACCGAGGACCAGCGCAACCTCCACACCCATCTGCAGGCCGTCTACGCCGGGTTCCTGGAGCACGCCGACGCCCAGCTCGGCCGGGTCGTCGACGCCCTCCGGGCCTGGGGCGAACTCGACAACACCATCGTCATGGTGCTCTCCGACAACGGGGCCAGCCGGGAAGGCGGCCCGCAGGGCGCGGTCGACGTCAACGCCCCCTACAACGGCATCCCCCAGACCGTCGAGCAGGAGCTCTCCCGCCTGGACAAGCTCGGTGGTCCCGAGGGCCCCGCGCACTACCCGGAGGGCTGGGCGACGGCGAGCAACACCCCGTTCCGGCTGTACAAGCAGTACACCGACCTCGGCGGCGTACGCGTTCCCCTGGTCGTGCACTGGCCGCGCGGCATACCCGAACGCGGCGCGATCCGCGACCAGTTCGTGCACGCCATCGACGTGGCGCCCACCCTGCTCGAAGCCGTCGGCATCGCCTTCGACGCATCGAGGTTCGACGGCCGCAGCGTCAGCGCCGTACTCGCCAACGCCACCGCTCCCGCCCCCAGGAACACCCAGTACTTCGAGATGCTGGGACATCGTGCGCTGTGGCACGAGGGCTGGAAGGCGGTCACCACGCATGTCCCCGGCACGTCCTACGAGGACGACGTCTGGCGCCTGTACGACACCCGGCGGGACTTCTCCGAGTGCCACGACCTGGCGGCACTCCAACCCGGCCGGCTGGCCGGCCTGTGCCGGATGTGGGAGGAGGAGGCCGCGCGCCACGGGGTGTTCCCGCTGGACGACCGCCCCCTCAAGGAGCTGCTGGCGCTGCACACCGGGCAGGGGACCCACGGCGCCGGGCACATCCGGCTGGAGGCGGGCGCGTCGCACGTCCCCGCGCCCACCCGCGTCACGGGAAGCAACCGGTCGATGCGCGCGACGGCACTGCTGCGCCGCACCGCCGACGGCGTCCTGCTGGCCGCCGGCACCGCGGCGGGCGGCTACGTGCTCTACATCAAGCACCGGCATCTGGTCTTCGAGCACCACCTGCTGGGCGACCGCGTCGTCTGTTCCTCACCCTCCCCCCTGCCCACCGCCACGCTCACGGCCGGCTTCCGGCTGCGGTGCCGCGACGACCGGTCGGCGCGCGTCACACTGGAGGCGGGAGGCGTACCGCTCGCCGACGCGGAGATACCGATGACGGCCGGACGGCTGTCCGGCTACGGCCTCGACGTCGGACGGGACACCGCGAGCCAGGTGTCCGCCGCGTACGCGGGCGAATTTCCCCAGCCGGGGGACGCACTGGTCCACGTGGACCTGCGTTTCACGGGCCCGGAGGACATCGAGGAGGTCGCCGACACCATGGAAGCCGTCGAGTGAGCCACCGGCGCACCTGACCGAAGATGCCGCACGGTCATGGTGACGATCTCCCGGGGGGTACCGGCCGTCCGGTGCTCCTCGTCGACGGCTTCCCGACGAAGAAGGCAGCGATGAGCAACCGCACCGACGCCCCCAAGAGCTGCTGCGCCCCGTCCCGGGACCGGGCCGCCGGCGCCGAGCCCGTCCTGAGTACCGGTCCCGTCGCCCGTCGTACGCCGGAGGCGGCGTACGACGGGCGCTTCGAGCTGCCCGGCGGCACGTTCCGCATGGGCAGCGAGGACGCCGACGTCAACGCGGGCGACGGCGAGGGCCCCGTGCGCGAGGTGAGCGTCGCGGCGTTCGCCATCGACGCGTACGCCGTCACGAATGACCGTTTTGCCGCGTTCGTCGCGGCGACCGGCTACCGCACCGAGGCGGAGCAGTTCGGCTGGAGCTACGTCTTCGCTAAGTTCCTGCCCGGCCATCTGCGCAAGATCTCGCCCCGCCCGCAGCAGACGCCCTGGTGGTGCGGGGTGGGCGGCGCCCGCTGGGACGTCCCCGAAGGACCGGGCAGCCATGTACGCGACCGGGGCGACCACCCGGTCGTCCACGTCACCTGGCGCGACGCGGTCGCCTATTGCCAGTGGGCCGGCGCCCGGCTCCCGACCGAGGCCGAGTGGGAGTACGCCGCCCGGGGCGGGCTCGACCAGGCCCGCTACCCCTGGGGCGACGAACTCACGCCGGACGGCGAACACCGCTGCAACATCTGGCAGGGCTCCTTCCCCAGCCGCAACACCGAAGAGGACGGCTACGCGGGTACGGCTCCCGTCCACGCCTACGCACCCAACGGATTCGGCCTCTACAACACGGCCGGCAACGTATGGGAGTGGTCCGCCGACCCCTGGCAGCCCGGCACCCCGGACCGCCGCACCATGCGCGGCGGCTCCTACCTGTGCCACGACTCGTACTGCAACCGCTACCGGGTCGCCGCCCGCACCTCCAACACCGTGGACAGCTCCGCCGGCAACATCGGCTTCCGGGCCGTCTGGTCACCACGGGCCGACCTCACCACGGGCCAGGCCCTGTAGGCCAGGAGCCGCCGATCGTGTCACCGTGTGTCAGGACGTAGCGTGTCGGCCGTCGCCCGGAGCGCCGGCCCCGACTCAGCCGCCGCCGTTGTGGGCGCGGGCGTCCCGGGGAGCGTCCCGGCCCCCGCGATCACGACCGCCGCGCCCATCACCAGCGAGCCGTTCGTGCCGCCCGGGGCGACGGGACACGCCTTCACCCGAGGGCCGTGGCCGCCTCCGCCGCCGCCCGGAGCGCGTCCCCGTCCGCCCCCGTCAACAGGTCCGTGCTGTCCGCCCATTGGTCCACGGACCCGGTCAGCGGCCGGCCGCGCAGCTCCGGGTCCGTGACCGAGGCGGCGAGCGGGCGGGCGAAGCGTTCGGCGTGCAGGACGAGGAACGGCCTGCCGTGGTACGGGCGCGGGGACGGGTCCACCGGGTCGACGAGGCCGCTCTCGTTCTGGCGGATCGCGACCGCCCGGTACGCGTCGCAGAGGTGCCGTTCCCGTTCCGGGTGACCGGTCGCCGCCAGCGCACCGCGCAGAGACGGCAACAGCCTTTCGGCCGCGTCCAGTTGGGCGAAGGCGCTGCCGAGCCATTTGGTGTACGGCGCGTACCGCCGCTCCAGGAGCAGGCTGAGGCGCATGAGGTCGCGCACCTGCCGGGCCGCGACCACGGCGGAGCCGAGTTCGTCACCGACCTCGGCGCAGCGTCCGACGAACGCCTCCTCCTGGGAGATCCGCTGCCACTGGCAGGCCAGCAGGTACCGCCACACCTGTTCGGGGTACCGGGCCAGCCGCCGCCGTGCGGTGGTGAGGAGTCCGGGGCCGTCGTGGAACACCGCGCCGCCGGTGATCCCGGCGAGCCGCTGCTGGGGCATCGCGAGCCAGTCCCGTACGGACGGTTCGGCGGCCGACGCGTCGAAGCCGGCCTCCCGGGTCAGCCAGCCGGCGATGTCGTGGGCGGCCACGCGGTGGTTGACCGGTCCGTCGGTCGCCGCCATGTGCCCGACCGGGTCGAGCGGGTCGTCGGCGGGGCGGAAGTGGGTGGGCCAGCCGCGGATCTCCTTGGGCAGCCGGTCCGCCAGGAGCCGCCTGATCGTGTCGCCGTGTGCCGCGACGTCGTCCGCCGTGAGGAAGAGGTCCAGCCGCGGGCCCCAGTCGTGGTCGGCGGAGCGGGCCGTGTCGAAGCCGAGCACCTCGGAGCCCGGCCCGATCCGCGCGGCGGCGTACGGCAGTCCGGGAAAGGCGGCGTCCAGGACCGGCCGCACCGCCTCCTCGTAAAGGATCCGGGAGAGCTCCAGACCGGGCAGGAAGGCGGCTTCGGTGGGCGACATACGGACACTCTGCGGGGACGGAATCGGATCGGCCAGCGAAATTACCCCCGGCGGGCCGGGGCATGCGGGGCCGGTCGGGCCAGCCGGGACGGCCGGGCCAGCCGGGACGGCCGGGCCATGCAGGGACGGTCCGCTTGCGGACAATCCGCCACAGACCGAATTGTTACCCTGGCAGACATGACCGCCATGGCACCCACGCGCACCGCACCGGACCTTTCCTACCTCCTCGACCACACCAGCCACGTCCTGCGGACCCAGATGTCGGCGGCGCTCGCCGAGATCGGGCTCACGGCACGGATGCACTGCGTCCTGGTCCACGCCCTGGAGGAGGAGCGCACCCAGATCCAGCTCGCCGAGATCGGCGACATGGACAAGACCACGATGGTGGTAACGGTGGACGCCCTGGAGAGCGCGGGCCTCGCCGAGCGCCGGCCCTCCAGCCGGGACCGCCGGGCGCGGATCATCGCCGTCACCGAGAAGGGCGCGACGCTCGCCGGCCGGAGCCAGGAGATCGTCGACCGGGTGCACCGGGGCGCCCTGGCCGGACTGGACCGCGGCGACCGGGAGACGCTGCTGCGCGCCCTGGAGCAGCTGACGGGCGACCGCCTCGCCACCCCGGCCGAGACCCCGGCGACGGCCCGCCGCGCCCGCCAGAGCCAGAAGTAACCCCAGCCCACGCCCGCGCCAACACCCCCACCCGCACCCCCACCCACCCCGCGAGATGCGCGAAAACAGAACCGAAAGAAATAGTCCGTAACAAAACCATCTGCTAGCGTCTCTCTTGTCGACCCGACCGACAGGAGAGTCCGATGTCCGCACCCCTGCCTGCCCAGCCACCCGCCCGCACATCAGTCCCCGCGCCCACCCCCGGCCCCGCCCCCGCAACCGCCCGTTCGCGGCGGCTCGCCCTCGGCGTGATCGCCGCGGGCCTGCTGATGACCGTGCTCGACGGCTCGATCGTGACCGTCGCCATGCCCGCCATCCAGAACGACCTCGGGTTCTCACCCGCGGGCCTCAGCTGGGTCGTGAACGCCTACCTGATCGCCTTCGGCGGACTGTTGCTGCTCGCCGGCCGGCTCGGTGACCTCATCGGCCGCAGGCGGATGTTCCTGACCGGCACCGCCGTCTTCACCGCCTCCTCGGTACTGGCGGGCGCGGCCGGCTCCCCCGCGCTGCTGATCACCGCCCGCTTCCTCCAGGGCGCGGGCAGCGCCATGGCCTCCGCGGTCGGCCTGGGCATCCTCGTCACGCTGTTCACCGAGAGCCGTGAACGCACCAGGGCCATCGCGGTGTTCAGCTTCACCGGAGCGGCTGGCGCGTCGATCGGGCAGGTGCTCGGCGGGGTCCTCACCGACGCCGTCGGCTGGCACTGGATCTTCCTCATCAACCTGCCGATCGGGGTCGCGGCCCTCCTCGTCGCGGTGCGCGTGCTGCCCGCCGACCGAGGGCCAGGGCTGCGCGCCGGGGCCGACGTCACCGGTGCCGCCCTGGTCACCTCCGGGGTGATGCTGGGCATCTACTCGGTCGTCGAGGTCGGGACGTACGGGTGGCTGTCGGCGCACACGCTCGGCCTCGGCGCGCTCGCCCTCGCGCTGCTCGCCGGGTTCGTCGTCCGGCAGGCCACGGCCAGGACGCCGCTGCTGCCGCTGCGCGTCCTGCGGTCGCGGAGCGTCGCCGGCGCCAATCTGGTCCAGATGCTCATGGTGGCCGCGCTGTTCTCGTTCCAGATTCTGGTCGCGCTGTACCTCCAGCGGGTGCTCGGCCACGGCGCCGCCGCCACCGGTCTCGCGATGCTGCCCGCCGCCGCCGTCATCGGAGCCGTGTCACTCGGCGCCTCGGCCCGGCTGAGCGCGCGGTTCGGTGAGCGCAACGTCCTGCTCCTGGGGCTCGCCCTGCTGATCGCCCTGCTCGGCATGCTCACCCGGCTCCCCGCCCACGGGCACTACACCACCGACCTGCTGCCGCTGATGTTCCTCGCCGCGGGCTTCGGCCTCGCCCTCCCGGCGCTCACCGCGCTCGGCATGTCAGGGGCGGGCGAGGAGGACGCCGGGCTCGTGTCGGGGCTGTTCAACACCACCCAGCAGATCGGCATGGCGACGGGCGTCGCCGTCCTCTCCACCCTGGCGGCCTCCCGCACCGACACGCTGCTCTCCGGGGGCAGTGACCGGCCCGAGGCGCTGACCGGCGGCTACCACCTGGCGTTCGCGGTCGGCGGCGGGCTCCTCACGGCCGCCTTCGTCGTCGCACTCACGGTCCTGGGCCGAACGCGGCCCAGCACTCCCACCCGCCCCGGCACTTCCACTCGCCCCGGCAATCCCAGCCGCTCAGGCCGGCCGGAGCTCGGGGCGGCTCACCGGACCGAAGCCGCAGAGGCGGTCCGGTCCGCATAGCCGTCAGCGGGCGCCGGGCAGCGGGTGGGCCCCGGTGCCCCTTCCGGCCATAGGATCCCGCCCATGGCACCCGACCCCGGCTACACCTGCTCCCGCTGCGGCGGACACCACTCGGAACTCCCGATGGGGTACTCGACCATGGCCCCCGACGTCTGGGACGCGAGCCTGGAGAGCGACCCGGACAGCATGCTCTCGACGGACCAGTGCATCGTCAGACACGAGCACTACTTCATCAAGGGCCTGATCGAGATACCCGTGGCGGGCAGCCAGGAACCGTTCTCCTGGGGCGTCTGGGTGTCACTGAGCCGGGAGAACTTCGGCCGCGCCCTCGACGTGTGGGAGACCCCGGGCCGGGAGTCGGAGAAGCCGTACTTCGGCTGGCTGACCACCGAGCTGGGGCTCTACTCCCCCCGTACGACCAACCTCAGGACCAACGCCCACACCCGCGAGATCGGCCGGCGCCCGCTCATCGAGCTGGAGCCCACCGGCCATCCGCTGGCGGTGGAGCAGCGCAGCGGAATCACGTTCGACCGAGTACGGGAGATAGCCGAAGCGGTGCAGCACGCCGAGGACAACGGCTAACGCCTGCCCGATCCCCGATCCCAGCACGCCGAGGACAACCGCTAACGCGTGCCCGGTCAGCACGCCGAGGACAACGGCTAACGCGTGCCCGGTCCCAGCCCCGACCGCAGCTGTACGAACCCCAGCTCCGCCGCCTCGACCGCGTCCCCGTACACCTCGTCCGCGCTCTGCCCCGCGCTGATCCGGCGCCAGTTGTCCAGGGCCAGGATGCGCAGGACCGCGATGATCTGGCCCGCCGCCAGCCGGTCCGCCGCCGCGTCTCCCAGGGCGCGGGCGAGCGCCGCCTCCGAGCGGCCCTGGTACGCGTAGAGCCTGGCCACCAGGGACGGAGTCCCGTACAGCAGCCGGTGGAACGCCAGCACCTCGGGCACGTCGCACAGGCCGGTGACCGGATCGCGCCGCTCCAGGCCCTCCAGGAAGTGGCGGCGCAGCGCGTCGAGCGGGGATTCGCCGGCCGCGCGGGCGGCGACCACCCGGGCCGACTCGTCCTCGTGATCGGCGAACCGGTGCAGGGCCAGGTCCTCCTTGGACGGGAAGTACCGGAACAGCGTCGGCTTGGAGATGTCCGCGGCGGCCGCGACCTCCGCCACCGAGACCTTGTCGAAGCCGCGCTCCAGGAACATGGCGATCGCGGCGTCGGACACGGCCTGGTACGTCAGCTGCTTCTTGCGCTCACGCAGGCTCATCGGCGCGTTCGGCCCACGGGGCGTGCCCTCGTCCGCCACCGTGCCGGACCTGGGCTTCTCTCCGCTCATGACCATGCAGCGTACGCCCTTGGCCGCAACCGGATCTGACGTCCACCGCTATGCCCCGCCGCCGCCCTCCCGGCCCTCCTCGCGTGCCCGTTGGCGGATCAGCGCCTCGATCCCGTCCAGCACCCGTTCGATGCCGAACCGGAACTCGTAGTCGGGCTCGTCCGGGACCCACATCACGTCGGTGGCCATCAGCCGGGAGAGCGCGGGGTGGCGTTCGGGGTCGACGAGCCGGGTCAGCGTACGGGCGTAGCCCTCCATGACCTCCAACGCCGGTACACCGCGGGCCTCGACGGCGGCGTCCAGATCGCCCATCAGCAGCGCCTCGTTCCGCACGAAACCGCTGACCAGAAGGATGACGGAGACGGCGTCGCCCGGCCCCAGACCGCTGCCTTCGAGGGCCTGGAGGCCCTGCTCCCACCAGGCGACGGAGTGCGGGCTCGCGGGCGGTCCGGCGATGGGGATGCGGAGCATCCAGAGGTTGCGGTGGTAGACCCCGCGCTGCGCCCAGGCCCACTGGGAGAGCGCCTCCCGCCAGCCGGCCCCCTCCTCCAGGGCGGGCAGCGGGGGCGGCGGGCCCATGGCCGCCTCCTGCATCAGCACGTAGAGCTCGTCCTTGGCGGCCACATACCGGTACAGCGACATCGTCGAGGCGCCCAGGTCTTTGGCGACCCGCCCCATGGACACCCCGCCGAGCCCTTCGGACGCCGCCACCGCGACCGCCGCGTCCACGATGCGCTCCAGGCTCAGTCCGGGTTTGGGCCCCTTCACCGGGCGCGCCCGCAGCCCCCAGGCGGCCTCGATGCTGGCCGGCAGGCCCGTACCGCCCCGCGAGCCGTTCTCTTCCGTCACCTGAAACCGCCTTCCCTTGACGGCCATCCTAGTTATGCGTAACCCTTACACAGTAACGCGTACGCCATACGCAGAGAGTGCACGGAAAGGCGCACCCATGCCACCAGCCACACGCACACCACCAACCCCGGCCGCCATGATCGAGACCCACGGCCTGACGAAGTCGTACGGGGCATGCGCACCGCCCGTCCTGGACGGCATCGACCTGCGCGTCGAGCGCGCCACCGTCTTCGCGCTGCTCGGCCCGAACGGTGCGGGCAAGACCACCGCCGTACGCATCCTGGCCACGCTCACCACCCCCGACAGCGGCACGGCCCGCGTCGCCGGGTACGACGTCGTGGCAGAGCGCGGCCGGGTCCGCCGCGCGATCAGCCTCACCGGGCAGAACGCCGCCGTCGACGAGACGCAGACCGGCGAGGAGAACCTGCGCATGATGGCCAGGCTCACCAGCCGCTCCCGGGCGGACGCGCGCCACCGGGCCGCCGAACTCCTCGAACGCTTCGACCTCACCGCAGCGGCCCGCCGCACCGTCCGCACGTACTCCGGCGGCATGCGGCGCAGGCTCGACCTGGCGGCCGGCCTGGTCGGCAGCCCGCAGCCGGAGGTCTTCTTCCTGGACGAGCCGACGACCGGCCTCGACCCGCGCAGCCGCCAGGAGCTCTGGCAGGTGGTCCGCGAACTCGCCGCCGAGGGCGCCACGGTCCTGCTCACCACCCAGTACCTGGAGGAGGCCGACCGGCTGGCCGACCGGATCGCCGTCCTCGACCGGGGCCGGAAGGCCGCCGAGGGCACGGCGGCCTCACTGAAGTCACGCGTCGGCGGACACCGCCTCGACCTGGTCATGGCCGATCGCGCGAGCTACCTCCGGCTCACCCACCGCGCCGTGCACCACTCCCCCGCGACCCTCACCCTCGGGCTCCCCACGGACGGCTCGGCGGCCCAGGTACGGGCACTCCTCGACGAGATCGACCCGAGCCGCACGGAGGTCGAGCGGTTCACCGTGCACAGCACCACGCTCGACGACGTCTTCCTGGCCCTGACCGCGACGGACCCGAAGGAGGCACCGCCCGCCCATGTCTGAAAACCACCCCGGCACACTCGCTCCGGCCGGCACGATGGCCGCCCGTTCCCTGCGCATCAGCAGACGCAACACCGACGCCCTGGTCACCTCACTGATGCTGCCGGTCATGCTGATGCTGATCTTCGTCTACTTCTTCGGCGGCGCGATCGACACCGGAATCCCGCACACCGCGTACGTCACCTACGTCGTCCCCGGTGTGCTGCTGCTGTGCGCCGGCTTCGGTGCCGCCACCACCGCGGTGGCCGTCAGCGAGGACATGAAGGGCGGCATCATCGACCGCTTCCGCACCCTCGACATCGGCGGTGCGGCGATCCTGGCCGGCCACGTCGCCGCGAGCACGGCCCGCAACCTGGTCTCCACCGTCCTGGTCCTGGGCATCGCCCTCCTGATCGGCTTCCGCCTCACGGCCACCGCCACCGGCTGGCTCCTCGCCCTCACCGTCCTGATCGCGTACCTCGTCGCCCTGTCCTGGCTGTCGGCCGCGATCGGCCTGCTCGCCAGAACCCCGGAGGCGGCCGGCGGATTCACCTTCCTGATGCTGTTCCTGCCCTACCCGAGCAGCGCCTTCGTCCCGGTCGACTCCATGCCGACCTGGCTCCACGGCTTCGCCGAACACCAGCCCGTCACCCCGGCCATCGAAGCCCTCCGCGGCCTCCTGCTGGACCAGCCGGTGGGCAACTCCCCCTGGATCGCGCTGACCTGGGCGGGCGGCATCCTGACGGTGGCGATGGCACTGTCGGGGGCGCTTTTCAGGGTGCGGACGCGGTGAGGACGGAGCCGTCCGCAGCCGCTCACCGAGCGCCTACGAGCGGGAGTCCGGCGCCGGCATGCCGAGCTCATGGCTCTCGTCGAGTTTCCGCCGGAACGCCAGCCGCCTCCGGGTGCGGGGCAGGCACTCCGGGGTTCGCGGCGGATGGGCGTACGAGTCCCGTCGGGCGGCTGACATGGAGTCGCCGTACGCGACCACCACGTACGCGCCTGTGATCGTCCGGTCGCAGTCGACGCAGATCATGACCGCACCCCGTCCCCCGAGGCGGTGATCGCGAGCGCCTCCGTCACGGTGCCTCCTGGTGAAGCGGGTTCCCCGGAGCGGGGGTGACGCGGAGGAACGACGTGATGATCGCGCGGTATCCGCGATGGTCAGGGTTGCGGCCGGTATGACGCAGCGCCCAGCACTCGGGCGGTGTCCGCTGATCGTGCCCCTCGGACCGCTCCAGGCACGTCGTGCACTCCACCTCGTACACAGGACCCGAGGCGCCAGGGGTTCGGTCCACGTTGACCGTCCAGTCCGCGAATCGGATGACTGACCGGATCGTCATACGAGTCGCCCCGCCCTCGGGCCGAGCATGAGCGCCGTCGACGCGGCCAGGGCTGCGCACAGCTGTACGGGGTCGATGCCGACGCGGTCACATGTCGGCGGGCGGAGCCAGTGCAGACCGGTGTTCGTGGCGTTCAGCGGCGGCACCGTGACGTAAGTAGTGGCCCCGCAGGGGACGGTACCCTGCACCTCCCAGCCCGCGGTCGCGCCTGCCGTGGTCAGGAAGTACAGGGTGCGGGACCACGAGTCGCTGATCACCGCACCGCAGGCGCCGCTCAACGCATCGACGGCCGGACGGCCGAGACTGAACGGCACACGTACCGCGTCCCAATGTTCGCCGGCCCCGACTACCCGCGCAGTGCCGTCCGGCGGGAGCCATGGCAGAACGGGGCCCGGCGTGGTGCCGGAATGGCAGCTGCAGGTGACGATCGGCCGGAGGCGGTCCCGACCAGTCAGCGTCATCGTTCCGGCGGCACGCACCGTCGCGGCCACCGCTCCGCGGGAGCACACCTCGCCGTGCACCCGGACGAGACTGCATGGCTCCTCGACGGGATTGGAGGGCCTTGCTACTGACTCGCTCATGGCTGATCCCATCTGCCCGCTGGTTCGACAGGGCAGATCATGGGCCGCAGCGCGAGGGCAAAGTACCCCAGCCAGGGGTACGTCCAGTCAGCCCGCGTGACACCACTCCGCGAAGTTCGTCAGCGTCTCGAAGTCTGCGCGTTTCAGTCGGCGCAGCGTCGCGGCGTCCTCCCGCACCCATGGATGCTCGCGGGTGTGCTGCGGTGCGATCCGGCGGGCGGCCTTCAACGACTGGAAGCTGTCATCCATGAGCCCGCAACACAGCTGCGCGCGGGCAAGCTCGATGTAGAAGCCGGAGCGCCGCTCGGCAGGCAGCCCGAGCGGCGGGTTCCACTCACGGGCCACATCCACGGCATGCTGCGCGCGGTCGTCTCCGAGACTGACTGCGACGCTGACCTTGTGTACGCGGACGCTGTCCGGCCCGAACGCGGTTCCTTGGTAGACGCCTTCAGGAACGCGGTCTCCCAGCGCGCATGCTTCGGCCAGGTGCGCGTCGGCAGCGTCGGCACACCCGGCTCGCCCTGCGATGACAGCGGCCCGCATATGAAGTGCCCCGCGGGCGGCAATCGTCTCGGGGCTGACAGGCCCGGGACAGGTATCGATGGCCTGCTCCAGTGCACGAAGCCCTGGGGCATGAGCTCGGGCGGCGAAGAACGTCTCTGTACGGACGTAGCTCACTACGGCCGACAGCAGCGGGTCCTCAGCCCCGGGCGCCGCCCAGCGCATCAGTTCGACGAGGCGTGCGGACAGGTCGTGCGCCCCGTACTTGTACGCAACCGAGTCCGCACACCGGTACGCCGTCACAAGGAGCGTTGCGAGCTCGGCGCTGCCTGCGGATCGTGACATCTGCGCAGCCCTTGCGAGCTCGGCCAGCAGGTCGGGCATCGTCCGGACGATCTGGAGGTACTGCGAGGACAAGCGCCACGCGGTGGCTCCAGCGACCGCGGACCGAAGCTCGGAGAGCGGCCGGACGGGCCCGTCCTCCGGTACGTCGTAGGCGGCGATGGCCGCTGACAGACCTGGGAGCGCCTCTCGAACGCGAGTGGAAGCATGCTCTCGGTCTGCGACGAGACGGGACGGGTCCACGCCAAGCGCTCCGGCGATGGCATCAAGGGTGCTGCCGGTTACGCCACGATCTCCACGCTCGATCTTGCGGATGGTGCCGAGTGCGACGTTCGCGCGGTGGGCGAGTTGCTGCTGGGTCAGCCTCGGGCGAGCGACACTGCGGTAGTACGCAACGCGGCGGCCTGCAGAAGCGGGCTGGGGCGGCGGCATAGTGCTCCGTTCGACGCGTCCGCTCGAACCGTACCGGGCAATCACTCCCTGGGTACGCGAACGGCGCCACCTCACCCCCCGGGGTACCGCTACTTTGCCGTCACGGCCTGACGATCCCGACCAAATCCATGAGGGAGTTGATCGACCAGTCCGCCTCGGCGCGCACTGCCGGGTCGTCTGCCCACCAGTGCCCCCACGGGCCACGCCGAATGTGGGCCGTCAGCAGCCCCGCCGCCTTGGCCGGGAAGACATCGTTGGCGGGATGGTCGCCCACGTACAGGGTCGCCTGCGGGCTCGCCCCGGACACTTCCAGGACGCGGGCGAAGAATGCCGGGGAGGGCTTGGCGACGCCCCACTCGCCGGACATGACCACGAGGTCTGCGGGGAGATCGAGCGCGCGCAGCAGGGTGGCTGCCTTCTGTGTCTGATTTCCGGCCACGACCACGCGGACACCGAGCTCGCGCAGCGCCGCGAGGGCCGGGCGGACATCGTCGTAAAGGTCGCGCTCGTCGAGCATTTCGCCCCGCCCGGCGGCCTCACGGACGTCGTACTCGGCGGCGATGTCGATGCCCGGTCGCAGTAGTCGCACAGCATCCGCGTTGTCACGCCCCTGGACCACCACGGCTCCGACCAGCGCACTGAGCGTGTGGGGCTGCACGTCGAGCCAGTCTGCCCAGGCGGCCCAGTAGCGGTCATCGGCGGTCAGGGTCTCGCCGACGTCGAAGACGATGGTCTCAATCACTGTTCCGACCCTACGCGGGGGCACAGACCGGAGCCCGCCTCACCACGGCATCGGCCCCCTGTCCGTCGCCAGGCGGGCATGGAGCTCCACGTCGAAGCGGACACCGTCGTACGCGAGCTTCTGCCGTTGCCGTCCCTCCACCGCGAAGCCGGCCGCGCGAGCCACTCCGCAGGAGGCGGGATTGTTCACCCGGTGCCCGAGCTCCAGCCGGAAGAGTCCGGCATCGTCGAAAGCCCACTGGGCCAGGGCACGGCAGGCGCGGAAGGCAACGCCTCGGCCTCGGGCCGGTGATGCCGTCCAGTAGGACACCCACCCCGTGCCGTGACGCCGGTCCACCGGGCCGACGCACACCTGGCCGAGAACGAGACCACCGCCGTCGACGACGGCGAAGGAGTGGGCGGAGCCGGCGGCCCACTGATCACCACGAGCCGCCACCCACCGCTCGGCGGACCGGACCGAGTCGACCGGCTCGCCGGACTGACTCCGCATGAGCGGATCCGCGAACGCGGCCATCACCGCCGGGACGTCCTCGGCCCTCCATCTCCGCAGCACCAGGCCGGCGGAGGCGTCTACACGATCGCGCATGTCACGCGGCCGACCGCAGTGGGACGACGCACCCTAGAACACATCCGGGCACCAGGCCCGCCGCCCCGCCCGGAACACCCCGTCCGCCAGCGCCGCCGCGCCCGGGGTCAGTTCCTCGATCCGGTCCAGCGCCGCCAGCCGCAGGGCCGACTCGTCGCCCAGGTAGAGCGTTCCCAGCTCCCGCACGTCCAGCGCGAGATCCGCGCTGCGCGTCGTCGGGGTGCAGGTGGCGCCGGACGGCGAGGCGTCCAGGTGGAAGCGGCCGGCGGTGAGGCCGGTGGTGTCGTGGACGTCCAGGACCAGGGAGCCGGGGACCGCGTAGGTACGGGCCTCCAGCGCGCGTACGACGTCCAGGAGGCGCACCCACAGGAAGTCCGCATGCGTCACCACACGGGCCGCGCGCGGGTCCGGGAGGAGCAGCGGGAGGAGGTCGTCGGGGGCGCGGTTGCCGGTGCGGATCGTGGTGACCCAGTCGACCGAGCAGAGGAAGTGCCACAGCGCCCGCTGCGCCGCCGGGGTCGTCGCGATCATGCTGCGCACCGTCGCCCGGTTCTGGGGCTGCTTGGCGTCGCCCCAGTGGTCGTCGGCGCGGTAGACGAGGAGACCGTCCACGGTGCCTTCCGCGTCGCGGTGGATGGCGTAGAACGGCTCGGTCCAGGGGTCGTTGGGGAACAGCGCGTTCCCGGTCGACAGGTCCCACCAGCGGTCGTTACGGCTCACCGCCCCGTGCTGCCGGGCCCGCAGCCGGTCGTGGAGGGCCGGGCCCAGCTTGCGCACCTCCGGCGCGTCCACCAGGTCGATCCGGCCGCCGTCCGCGGCCGACGTCCCGGACAGCCGGGGGTCGAGGCCCGCCCGGGGTATGTCGATCTCCCACTCGGTGGTCCAGGCCGCGGGGCCGAAGCCGTACCGCCCGTAGATCGGGTACTCGGCGGCGATCAGGGTCGCAGCCACGTCGCCGCGCTCCCTGGCCGCCGCCAGGTCCTTCGCCATCAGCCGGGTGAGCAGCCCTCGGCGGCGGTGGGTGGGCGTCACGGTGACGTTGGTGACCGCGTCGGTGGGCACCGTCGCGCCGCCGACGACCGTCAGCTCCTGCGCGAACGAACGGAACGTCGCCACGCACCGCCCGGCGTCGAACACCCCCTGGACGCGGGCCAGATCCATATGGGGCAGCCTTCCGGCCACCTCCTCGTCCGAGGGGGTCGGCGCGCGCAGGAAACCGGTGTTCAAGGCACGCAGCCAGTCGGCGAACTCGGACTCGGTGACGGTACGGGCCTCAAGGCTGTTCATACGCTCCACGCTAGACACGGCCGTTCGGGATGTCGCCCGCTTTTCCCGGTGCGCGGGACGGGACCTTTCCCGGTGCGCGGAACGGGACCTTTTCCCGGTGCGCGGGACGGGACAGGGGCCGGGACAGGGCGGCCGGGACGGCTCAGAACGCCGCCCGGATCTCGCCCACCTCCACGGCGCCGCCCAGCAGCGGCGCCCGTCCGATCCGCGACACCACCGGGGCGTCCACCCCGAGCAGGCCCAGCGCGCGGGCCAGCACCGGGCCCAGCGCCCGGGTCGAGCCGTCGTCGATCTTGAAGGCCAGCGCCCTGCCGTCCGCGAGGGCCACCGCCTGGACCGCCTCCGCGCCCATCTTGGACAGCGTGCCGGGCAGCTCGCGCATCAGCCAGGTGTCGGGGCGGCGGGTGCCCGCCACGTACTCCGGGTGCGCCCGCATCGCGTCCGCCACCCGGCGCTCCGCCGTACCCGGGGCCGCCGTGACGAACGTACGGAACGCCCGCGCGAGGCCCACCAGCGAGATCGCCATCAGCGGCGCTCCGCAGCCGTCCGTACCGACCGAGGCGACCGGTTCGCCCGCCGCCTCCTCGACCACCTGGAGCACGAGCTGCTGGAGCGGGTGCGCCGGGTCGAGATAGGTGGCCGGGTCCCAGCCGTTGCGCAGGCACACCGCGAGCATCGCCGCGTGCTTGCCGGAGCAGTTCATGGTGATCCGCTCCCGGACGTGGCCCGCGGCGAGGTACGCCTCCGCCTCGACCGGGTCCAGCGGCAGGTCCGGCGGGGTCTGGAGATCGTCGGGCGACAGCCCGTGCTCGGCGAGCATCTCGCGCACGAGAGCGAGGTGGAAGCCCTCGCCCGAGTGGCTCGCGGCGGCCAGCGCCAGCCGCTGCCCCGACAGGTCGAGCCCGGCCCGCAGCACCGCCGCGGCCTGCATCGGCTTGTTCGAGGAGCGCGGGAAGACCGGCGCCGCCGGATCGCCCAGGGTCAGCTCGACGCTGCCGTCGGCGGCCAGGACGACCAGTGAGCCGCGGTGGTGGCCCTCGATGAAACCGGACCGCACGATCTCGGCCAGCACCGGTGGTGCGGGCACCGGTCCGGGTATGGCGTCGGAGCTGGCGGACGGGGCTGCGCTGGAGGTCATGATGGCCTTCCGGGGACGGGCGGGACCCGCCCCCGGAGGGGTTGCCTCAGGCGAGCAGGTCGTCTACTTGTGCTTCCCCGTCACGGTACCTGCGGGCGATCTCCGCGCTGCAGTCGTCCGCCGTGCGCTGGAGCCGGTGGCGGCGCCGCGACACCTGCTGCTCGTAGCGGACCAGGCGGCCCATCGCGGTGTGCAGCTCTTCGTCCGTACGGGCGTCGAGGTCGGACAGCTCGACCTCCGCGAGCGTCTCGGCCGCCAGCTGCCGGTACTCGTCGCTGCGCGGGGTGCTCAGCGTGACGTGCCGGGCCGAGGAGCGGTGCAGCGACGGGGGGTCCGCGAGGATCTCGGAGAGCCGGTCCACCACCGGCGACTCGGGGTCCCGGCGCCGGGCCAGCTCGGCCCGCAGGATGTCCACGCGCCCCTGGACCAGCCGCCGCACATAGCTCAGGTCGGCCTCGTCGCTCTGCGAATCGCGGCGCAGCGTGCGCAGCTCAGGCAGTCGCAGGGCGCCCAGTTCGGGCTGGGTCGCGGCCGGGCCGTCGTCGGAGCCCTGCCCGGTCCGCTGCACAGGCGGGCGCATGGTGCTCGTGCTCGTACCCGCACTGCTGTTGACGCCGGCACGCGTGACCGGCACGGTACCCGGGGACTGCCCGGTTCCATGGGTGCTCATGCTTGTCCATCCCCTCGACCGGTGCGTCGGCACACCGCCTCCGTGCATCGTGCCACTCCGAGGGTGCCGGTGGAGGTGCTCTGTACCCGTTCAGCCCAAGATAGGTTGGTCTGTATGCGTGCAGTGGTACAGAGGGTGGACGGCGCGACCGTCACAGTGGCCGACGCCGACGGCGAGGGCAGCGGCCCCGCGGTGGTCGGTGAGATCATCGGCGAGGGCCTGTGTGTGCTGGTCGGGGTCACTCACGGGGACACCCCGGAGAAGGCGGCACAGCTCGCCCGGAAGCTCTGGTCGGTCCGCATCCTGGAGGGCGAGAAGTCCTGCTCCGATGTGAATGCACCGCTTCTGGTGATTTCGCAGTTCACTCTCTACGGGGACGCCCGCAAGGGCCGCCGGCCCACCTGGAACGCCGCCGCGCCCGGCTCCACCGCCGAGCCGCTGGTCGACGAGGTGGTGGCGCAGCTGCGGGCGCTGGGGGCGCGGGTGGAGACGGGCCGGTTCGGGGCGGACATGCGGGTCTCGCTCACCAACCACGGCCCGTTCACCCTCGTCGTCGAGGTCTGACGCGCAACCACTCCGTACGGGCCCCAGGGAATGTCTTGAAGACAGCCCTCAGGGCTCGACGACCGTCTCCTGCGCGGCGGCCGTGTTCTCCCCCGCCAGCAGCTCCGCGTCCACCGGCACGTTCCGCTTCACCAGGGCCAGGGCGATCGGCCCCAGCTCGTGGTGGCGGGCGGAGCTGGTGATGAAGCCGAGCTGACGGCCCTCGGCCCCGTCGGAGGCGAGCCGGACCGGGGTGCCGTGCCCGGGGAGCAGCACCTCGCTGCCGTCCAGGTGCAGGAAGACCAGCCGGCGGGGCGGCTTGCCCAGGTTCTGCACCCGGGCCACGGTCTCCTGGCCCCGGTAGCAGCCCTTCTGGAGGTGGACGGCGCTGCCGATCAGGCCCAGCTCGTGCGGGATGGTGCGGTGGTCGGTCTCGAAACCGAGGCGCGGGCGGTGGCCCTCCACGCGCAGCGCCTCGTAGGCCAGCACCCCGACGGCCGGCCCATGCTCCGCCGCGTACGCCTCCAGACCGGCACGCGGCAGGAACAGATCACGGCCGTACGGCGTCTCGCGCACGGCGGCGCCCTCCGGCGCCGGGGCGATGGAACCGGCCGGCAGGTACACGACCGCGAAGTCCTCGGTACGGTCCGCGACCTCGACGCGGTAGAAGAACTTCATCGACTCCAGATAGGCGATCAGCTCGCCCTGGGTGCCCGGCTCGACGTGCATCCACACGGTCTCGCCGTCGTCGACGAGGTACATGGCGTGCTCGATGTGCCCGTTCGCCGTGAGGATCAGCGAATCGGTGGCCTGACCGGGCGCGAGGTCGGTGACGTGCTGGGTGATCAGCAGGTGCAGCCAGGCCAGCCGGTCGCTCCCGGTGACGGTGACCACTCCGCGGTGCGAGAGGTCGACGAGGCCGGAGCCGTCGGCGAGGGCACGCTGCTCGCGGAACAGGTCACCGTAGTGCGCGGCGACACCTTCGTCGCAGCCCTCGGCGGGGACGGCACCGGGCAGGGACAGCAGGGGGCTCTTCATGCGACCAGCGTACGACTCGGACCCTCAGGCCGGATTCGAGGACCGCCCGGCGGGATCCGCGGACCGCTCGGCCGGATCCACGGGCCGCTCGGCCGCCTTCGCCGAGCAGTCCGCGCAGCGGCCGAAGATCGCGAAGTGCTTCATGTCCGTCTCGAACCCGAACGCTCCGCGCAGCTTCTCGGTGAACTCAGCGACGACGCCGACATCGGCCTCGATGACGTCTCCGCAGTCCCGGCAGACGAGGTGGATGTGGTGGTGCCGGTCGGCCAGGTGGTACGTCGGTGCGCCGTGGCCCAGGTGGGCGTGGCTGACCAGGCCGAGCTCCTCCAGGAGCTCCAGGGTCCGGTAGACGGTCGAGATGTTCACGCCGGAGGCCGTCCGGCGGACCTCGGAGAGGATCTCGTCGGGCGTCGCGTGCTCCAGCGCGTCCACGGCTTCCAGCACAAGCTGCCGCTGCGGCGTCAGCCGGTAGCCGCGCTGCCGAAGATCGGTCTTCCAGTCGGTGCTCACCACAGACCCCAGTGTAGGTCCGGGCCCACCGCCGGAGCCCGGCTACTTGAAGAACGCGATCCCGTCGTCCGGCAGGTCACCGAGGCTCTTCGCCATCGCGGCGACCTCTTCGGGGGTGACGACCTTCTTGAGGTGCGCCGACATGTACGGCCGCAGCTCCACCTCGGGCGTGGACTTCTCACCGACCCACATCAGGTCGCTCTTCACATAGCCGTAGAGCCGCTTGCCACCGTTGTACGGGCCGGAGGCCGCGGTCCGGGCCACCGCGTCGGTGACCAGGTCGATCTGCGGCTTCTGGTGGGCCAGCTCGCCGTACCAGATCTCGATGACGCCCTGGTCGCGGACCATCACGACCTCGACCTTGCGGTCCTTGTCGATGCGCCAGTAGCCGGACTCCGACTCCAGCGGCCGGACCTTCTCGCCCTCGGCGTCGAGCACCCAGGTGTGCGAGACGTACTCCAGGAAGTCCCGGCCGTCGTGGCTGAAGGTCACTTCCTGGCCGAAGTTGCACTTCTCGGCACCGGGGAAGTCGGACACGCCCGCGCCCGCCCAGTTGCCCAGGAGGAAGGCCAGCGGGACGAGGTCCGGGTGGAGGTCGGACGGAATCTCGATCATGAGCGGCTCAGACGATCTGTGAGGCGGGCGGAACGGGGAGGACGCGCGTGGAGCCGAGGGGTCAGCGCTGACCCTGGTACAGCTTCTTCACGGTCAGACCGGCGAAGGCGAGGGTGCCGACACAGACCAGGACCAGCAGGGTGGTGAAGAATGCCTCAAGCACGGGAGCTCCTTGAACGAGCGGTATGGCAGCAGTACGGGCCGGGTCCCAGCCTAATGGGTGGAGGCCCGGCCCGTCGGTTCGGGGTTTGCCGCGGAGCGGCTCAGCCCAGCAGCTGGTTCTGCAGGATCACCGTCTGATGGAAGGGAACGCGCGGCGTGCCCCCGGCGCCCCGGCGGGACTGGACGATCAGCGCGACGGTGTCACCGGCGACCAGATACGCCTGCCTGACCTGTGCGGCGCCGAAGGGCTTCGGCTCCACGGCCAGATAGGACGCGGTGTGCTCCACCTTCCCGCCGCCCGACCAGCTCTCGTCCAGCTCCACCTGAGCCGCGCCGGCCGGCAGGTCCCCCGCCGTCGCGGTGCCGCCGTAGCGCTCGTCGTGGAACGCCTCGGCATAGCCCGCCGAGTTGAACTGCAGCAGATAGATCCGGCTCGACGTGCCGTCCGGCATGGTCCAGCCACGCGCCGCGATGTGCCGGAGAGGGGACTCCTTCAGCTCGGCGGCGATATCGGCTCGGGAGCTCTGCTCGTACTCGGAGACGAACCGTTCCGTGCTGATCCAGCCGCCCGTCAGCTTCTTGTCCGCCGTTGCTCCGGCCGGGGCGGGCAGCAGCAGCCTGCGCAGGTCCGCGTGGTGGACCTCTGCGGTGTTGCCCTCGGTGAACGGGCGGGGCGCGCCGGGCGGGAGCGCGGGCAGGCTCAACCGGGGAAACGCCCAGCGCCCGTCGCTCCTGGTGGCCAGCCCCGGCACGTCGGTGCGCTCCTTCGAGGTGATGGCGTACGCCGAGCCCGCGCCCAGCCCGCCGAGCACCAGCGCCGCGACGGTCCACCGGGCCACGGCCCGCAGCACCCGGCGCGGTGGCCGGGACGTCGGGGGCAGCGGCGGCGCGGGCGGCAGCGGCGGCATGGGCGGAGCCGCCGCGGCGTCGGGAGCTCCGCCGGCAGGAGCTTCGGCTTCGGCTTCGGCGGCGGTCTGCTCGGTCATACGTACTCCCCCGGGGACTTGATGTGGTCCAGCTGGTCCCTCACCAGTCCGGCGACAAGTGACTTGCGGACGGGCCTGGGACCCGAGGCCGAGAAGCTGAGGACCATCTCGCCGTCGTACGCCATGCAGACCATGCTCTCGATCTTGTGCTCGCTGTCCTTGGGCTGGAGGAAGCACTTGGCGTTCTTCTTGTGGCCGTTGACCGAGGGCCCGTCCCGGAAGACGCCGATGGCGTCGAAGAGCCTGGTCCGAAAGTCGTAGAGGTCCCGGACGGCCTTCTTGTCCTCCATCCGCACCAGTTCGGTCCTGAAGATCAGGTCGTTCCCGTCCGAGACGTAGGTCCGGACGGCGAGGCCCTGGACGTGGAGCTTGTCGATCCGCTTCTCCAGCTCCCGCCGCTGCTTCCCGGCGAGGCCGCGGTTTCCGGCCTTCATCTCGGCGGCGGCCTCGGGGCCGCTGACCTCGCTGTCGTTGCCGTGGACCCCCTCGTCCGGGCCGAGCCGGTACCCGTCGGGGACCGGCATCAGCAGCTTGCTGAGTTCGGTGGACGCCCGGCCCAGGGAGACATCGCCCGCCGGATCCTTGCCGGTGGTGTCGTGCGGGGACCCGGCCCACAGCTCGGTCGTCACCGTGCGGTCGGCGTTGTCGACGGTGTTCTTCGTGTAGACAGCCGCGGTGGAGACGGCCCCGAGTACCAGCACGACCAGGCCTGTGGCCAGGAGCGCGCGGCGCTTCCCGCCCTTCCGGGCGGGCGCGGGAGCGGTGGCGGGACCGGGCTCGGGCAGCGGTGCGGGTGTGATGGTGTCGTCGTCGTTCACAGGCGCTCCAGCTGTCGCTCGGCCAGCGTCCGGATGTCCTTCTTGCTGATCGGCCGGGTGTCGGACAGGTTGATGTCGACCATGACCTCGCCCCGGTCAAAGATCGCCCTGGCCCGGTAGAACGGCAGGTACCCCGGCTTCAGGTCGGCCTTGTAGAGGTAGTAGCGGCCGTTGAGGCTGCCCTTGACGGCGTCGCCGTTGTTGCCCGCGCCGTGATCCTCATCGGGCATGTACACGCGCTGGTCCTCGGCGTGCGCGGCGGCCGGTGTCTCCGTACCGGGCGCGAACTGCACGAGAGCGATGTTCGCCGTGCGGTACTCGCCCTTCCTCCAGGTGGCAGCGGCGATCCGGCGGACGCCGGACTCCAGGAGGCGGCCGAACATGACGTCATCGCGCTCGAAGTCGAGCGCGTAGTCCTCCACCTCGATCCAGCCGTCCTGCACGAACGCGTCCTTGCCCTCGCTCCAGCCCGCCGGCCTCGGAATGAGCAGCTTGCGCAGATCCCCCTCCGTGCGGGCGCGGCGGTCCTGCGCGGCCGGGAGCGGGTCCGGCAGCCGGTCCGGCCGCAGGGCCTTCGCCGGGTACGTCAGGTCCGGCTGCGACAATGCGCCCAGCGGGGTCGGCGCCCGCTCCGCCTGCACGCCGTAGCCGACCGCGGTGCCGCCGGCGATCCCGAGCACCGCGGCGATGGCGACGATCAGGGCCGTACGTCCGCGCGGACGTCGTCGCACCGCACCCGAATCCGGGGCGGGCGTCTCCTCGACGGGCCCTTCCCCAAGGCGTGGAATGGTGTCTATCTCATCCAAAATGGGTCCCCCCACGAGACCTGAAGCGCAGATTCCGTCATCCGCGCACCCAACTGACCCGCCACTCACCGCCGAGGTTGTACGCCCGAGGATTACAGTTCCGCATATGCCGAAGAAGCTCGTGATCAAGGTGACCGCAGGTGCCGACTCCGCCGAGCGCTGCTCGCAGGCGTTCACGGTTGCGGCGGTCGCCGTCGCCAGCGGCGTGGAGGTCTCGCTCTGGCTGACCGGGGAGTCGGCGTGGTTCGCCCTGCCGGGGCGGGCCGCGGAGTTCGAACTGCCGCATTCGGCGCCGCTGCCGGATCTGATCGAGTCGATCCAGGCGGGCGGCCTGATCACCCTCTGCACCCAGTGCGCGGCCCGGCGCGACATCACCGAGCAGGACGTCCTGGACGGGGTACGGATCGCCGGGGCCCAGGTCTTCGTCAGCGAGATCATGGCGGACGGCGTACAGGCCCTCGTCTACTGACGGAGCCGGTCGCGGGTGGAACGGGTCAGCGGCGGCGCTTCCTGCCGTCCAGCTCGTCCCACCACTCGTCGGACTCCGGGTCACCGGTGGGGTTGGCGGGGCCGGAGGAGTTGGCGGGGCCGGCGGGGTTCTTCTTGTCCGTGCGCTGCCTGTTCGTGCGCTGCTCGTTCCTGCGCTGCTCGTCCGTGCGCTGCTCGTCCGTCCGCTGCCGGGGGTCCGGGGGCGGGTCGTCCCACCAGCGGTCCTCCGGGCCCTTCCGGTTGGCCACGATCGCCGCGACGGGCGGGATGACCATGGCGATCACGCACATGCTGATGGCGGCGGGAATCGACCAGAGCCGCACGAAGGCCCAGGACGAGACGAAGAGGACGAGACATCCGCCCATCATCAGGAAATATGCGCGACGGCGTCGGGCGTACATAAGTCCAGCGTAGGCCTGATTCGCCCGCCCAGCCGGTCCTGGAGAGCAGGCACCTTCACCCGGACGCCACAAAGGGCCGTACCCCGGTTCGACAGGGCGTCCAACGCCCTGGGGTACGGCCCTTCGGCCGGTCCGCCGTGCCTGGTGCTAGACCGCGATGGCCACCTCGGAGAGGCCGCCTGTCTGTGCCACGACCGTGCGGTCGGCGCTGCCGCCCGGGACGAGCGCGCGCAGCGTCCAGGTGCCCTCTGCCGCGTAGAAGCGGAACTGTCCGGTCGCGGAGGTCGGGACCTCCGCGGTGAACTCGCCGGTCGAGTCCAGCAGGCGGACGTAGCCGGTGACGGGCTCGCCGTCGCGGGTCACGCTGCCCTGGATGGTGGTCTCACCGGGCTTGATCGTCGAAGCGTCGGGGCCGCCGGCCTTTGCTCCACACATGGTGTTCTGTCCTTCTGGTCGGGGGTCGTGCCGGTCCGGGTGGTGCGGAGTTACTTGTTGGCGCCGAGCTCGATCGGCACGCCCACCAGGGAGCCGTACTCGGTCCACGAACCGTCGTAGTTCTTGACGTTCTCCTGGCCGAGGAGCTGGTGCAGCACGAACCAGGTGAGCGCGGAGCGCTCACCGATGCGGCAGTACGCGATGGTGTCCTTCGCCAGGTCGACCTGCTCGGCCTCGTAGAGGGCCTTGAGCTCGTCGTCCGACTTGAAGGTGCCGTCGTCGTTGGCGTTCTTCGACCACGGGATGTTGCGGGCGCTCGGCACGTGGCCGGGGCGCTGCGACTGCTCCTGCGGGAGGTGGGCCGGGGCGAGCAGCTTGCCGCTGAACTCGTCGGGCGAACGCACGTCGACCAGGTTCTGGGTGCCGATCGCCTTCACGACGTCGTCGCGGTAGGCGCGGATCGACTCGTCCTGCGGCTTGGCCTTGTACTGGGTGGCCGGGCGGGACGGGATCTGGTCGCCGTCCACCAGGTCGCGGGAGTCGAGCTCCCACTTCTTGCGGCCGCCGTCGAGCAGGCGGACGTCGCTGTGGCCGTAGAGCTTGAAGTACCAGAACGCGTAGGACGCGAACCAGTTGTTGTTGCCGCCGTACAGGACGACCGTGGTGTCGTTGCCGATGCCCTTGCCGGACAGCAGCTCCTCGAAGCCCGCCTGGTCGATGAAGTCACGGCGGACCGGGTCCTGGAGGTCCTTGGTCCAGTCGATCCGGATCGCGTTCTTGATGTGGTTCTTCTCGTACGCGGCGGTGTCCTCGTCGACCTCGACGATGGCAACCTTCGGGTCGTCGATGTGGGCCTCGACCCAGTCGGCGTCTACCAGGACGTCACTGCGGCTCATTGTGTTCTCCTCCGGGGCAGTCTGCGGCGAGATGATGCGAGTCGGTGCGGGATGCGGATGTACGGAGCGCGGAATTCGGCACGTGCACAGAGGCATCGGGATGGCCCCGACGAAAGGTCGGAAGGCCGGGAATGCGGGAAGTCGACGCTCCCGCTCAGACAGTGCGACAGAGCATGGCGGCGACGCGGCACAGGTCCACTGCCCGCCGCTTCGTGAGATCCGCCCGTCCCCGCTGTGGGAGACCGCTAATAGAGCACTGCATGGGACCGATCGTAGGGACGTACGGGCAGACATGTCACCGTCGTGTCGCCCATTGAGACGCGATCGTCCGCAGGGTGAGACGAGAGGGCGTTCACGCCTGCTCCGCGACCGATCCCGGGGACGCCGCGCCCGCCAGGCATCTGCGGAACGGACGCAGCCGTCTCAGTATGTGGCGCAGGCCCCTTATCGGCCTGCGGCTCGCCGCCGGAGTCAGCCGGCGAGCGTGACCTCAGTGCCGGTCACCGAGATCTCCAGGCCCTCTGCGGTCGGCTGGATCTTCTCCAGCTTGAGGCCCTTGGGCAGCCCGCCGATCTCGCGCTCGAAGTCGGTCTTCTTGCGCACCAGGCCCTCCAGCCCGGGGATGCCCTCGCCCGGCACCTTGTCGGCGTGCACCCGCACGGTGTGGCCGTCGACCAGGGTGACGCTGGACAGCACGCTGCGCGAGATCTCCTGGCCGAGACCGGGGACCTGGACCGTGCCGGTCACCTTCACCTTGCCGTTGCCGCCGTACGCGACCGCGACGTCCGCGCTGGCCGCCTTGGTGAGGTCCGCGTACGACACCACGGCCGTCCCGCCCGCCCGTGCGGCGACCGCGCCGGAGAAACCGTCGGTCAGCCGGACCTGGTGCAGGTCGGCGTTCATCTCGCTGATCCGGAGCGTGCGGCCGTTCGCACTGGTCTCCAGTCCGGTGATCTTCACGTCGACCTCGTCGAGCTCGGAGCCGGCGAGCTGCGTCAGGAACGGAAAGCCCTTGATCGAGACGTCCGTCGAGCCGATCTCCGCCCCGGGCACCCGCACCCGCTCCGCGACCTGCGATTCGGCGAAATACACCGCCGCGCGGTCGATGGCGATGAACACTCCGGCCAGAATCACCACTATGACCAGCAGTATTCGCAGTGCACGCATGCCTTGTCCTCCCCCGCCCGCGCCCGTTCGGACGGCTCGGCGACCGTGAGCCTACTGCGGCCGCACGTCACGCTCCGGGTGATCGACGAGCGGAAGCCCCCCATCGGTTCCCCGTGGAGGGCTTCGGCATCTCTGTGACGCGAGGGACGCAAGGTGCGCAGGGTTACGAGATCGCGCGGCCGATCAGGTACACGGCGGGCGCGGCCGCGGTGAGCGGCAGCGCCACTCCGGCGGTCATGTGCACGAAGCGCGACGGGTAGTCGTAGCTGGCCACCCGCAGCCCGATCAGCGCGCAACCACCGGCGGCCAGGCCGAGCAGCGCACCCTTCGCCCCCAGGTCCGTGACGGCTCCCGCCGCCCCGCCCGCGGCCGCCGCGACGAGCAGCGCCGCCACCACGGAGGCCGGCCCCGGCAGCGGAAGCGCCCGAGCGAGCACCGCGAGGGCCACCGCGACCCCGCCGACCGTCACCGCGTCCGGGACCGCCGCGAGGTGCCCGGCGGCCAGGACCGCGAGCGCGGCAGAGGCGACGGTGGCCATCAGCCCCTCCATCCGCTCGTCGGCGCCCGCCCGGCTGCGCAGCTGGAGGACGACGGTGAGCAGCACCCAGACGCCGAGCGTGCCGAGGATCGCGGCCGGACCGTTCTCCCGGCCTGCGGCCAGCAGCGCCACATCGGCGACGAGGCCGCCGGCGAACGCGAGCGCGATGCCCTGCCGGGCCGGCCACATGCCGTTCAGCCGGAACCATCCGGCCGCGGTCACCGCCTGGAGCAGCACCAGCGGTACGACCAGGGCGTACGAGCCGATGGCCGCACCGAGCGCGAGCAGCAGCCCGAGCCCGGCGGTGATCGCGGCCGGCTGCATCCCGGGCGCGATGATCGGGGAGCGGCCCTCGGCGCGGGCCCGCTGGGCGTCCGTGACGCGGCTGTTGCCCAGCGTGGTGGGCGCGCTGTAGCCGTCGTCGCCCTGCGCGGCGTCCACGGCGGCGGCCACCGGCTCGGGAGCCGCGGGCGCCGCCGGGACCTCGGGCGGCAGCGGGTAGGCGCCGGAGGCGCCCGGCGCTGTCTGCGATGCCTGCACGGGCTGCGCGGGCTGCTGCGCCGGGCGGAGGGTGGGCTGGTACTGGGTGTCCCAGGTCTGGCCCTGCCAGGTCTGCGCGACCGCCGGCTCCCCGGCCTGCGCATCCCGGTAGGGCTGCTGAGCCTGAGGTGCCTGCTGGGGCTCGTACGGCTGCTGCGGCTGCCGCGTCTGCTGGGGCTGCTGGGGCTGCTGCGCCTGCTGGGGCTCGTACGCGTGCTGCACGGACTGGTGGGTCGGGTGTGCGGCCCGGTACGGCTGTGGCGCGGCCTGCGGCGGCTCGTACGTGCCTTGCGGCGGCTCGTACGTGCCCTGAGGTGCCTGGGGTGCCTGGGGTGCCTGGGGTGCCTGGGGTGGCTGGGCTGCGTACGGGGCCGCTTCGCCCGCGTAGGGGGCCTGCTGACCGTAGGACGGTTCACCGTAGGGCTGCTGCTGCCCGTGAGCGGGGTCCGGGTAGCCCTGGGCCCCGTACGACTGGTCCGGATACGGCTGATCCCCGTACGGCTGGCTCCCGTACGGCTGATCCCCGGACGACTGGTTCCCGTACGGCTGGTTCCCGTAAGGCTGGTTCCCGTAAGGCTGCGGCTCCTGGCCGTACGGCTGGTCCGGGTACGGATGCTGCTGATCGCTGCTGCTCATGTTCTGCGGTTCACCCTCCTGCGAACGGCGGGAGCACCTCGACCGTGCCGCCCTCGGCAAGGCGTACGGTCTCATGGCTCCGGGTCCCGACGGGGTCACCGTCGATGAGGAACGAGCACCTTCGCAGCACTCGGGTCAGCTCACCGGGGTGCCGCACGCGTGCCGCGTCGAGCGCCTCCTTGAGCGTCGCGGCGGTGTACGGCTCCTCCGCCGTTCCGGCAGCGGCCTTGGCGGCTGCCCAGTAACGGATCGTTCCCGCGGGCATGGCGGCGGCTCCTCTCGTCTCGCGTCGGCTCGGGTTCGGCTGTCCATCATCGTGCACCGGGGTCACCGGTCCGCCGCCCAGTCGGCGATGCGGCCGAGGAGCGCCGCGTCCGCCGCGTTCTCCGCGTGCCCCATCCCGCGCTCCAGCCACAGCTCGGCGGCCCCGTCCGCCGCCTCCGCCAGCATCCGGGGGTGGTCGAGCGGGAAGTACGGGTCCCGGTCGCCGTGCACGATCAGCAACGGGGCCGGGGCGATCAGCGGGACCGCCGCGACCGGGGAGAGCGGGACCGGGTCCCAGTCGTCGCGGGCGATCCGGGTCCGGAAGCCGTACCGCCCGACGAGCCGGCCCGTGGGACGGGTCACCACCCAGTGCAGGCGCCGCATCGGAGCCGTGCCCCGGTAGTACCAGCGCGCCGGGGAGCTCACGGACACCACCGCATCGGCGTACGCCCCCAAATGCGCTTCCGTGCGCCCCCCGCGCGCCGGAACGGACCGGACGCCCTCGCGCTCCGCCGCCGGAGCCGTATACAGCGCCCCGTGCCGGAGCACCACGGAGCCGCCCATGGAGAACCCGACCGTAACGACGCGCCGGTGTCCGAGCGACCGCGCCCAGTCCACCGCGGCGGCCAGATCCAGCACCTCACGGTCGCCCACCGTGGACCGGCCGCCGGAGCCGCCGTGCCCCCGGAAGGAGAACGTGATCACGGCCGCACGCTGGGAGAACACCTCCACGGCACGCCGCACCGCGAGGCGGTCCGCCGAACCGGTGAAACCGTGCGCGACGACGATCGCCGTACCGGTGTCGTCCCCACCCGCGAGTGCGCCGTCATCCGCCGTACACGGGTCGTACACCGCCTCGATCAGGACGCCGTCATCGGCGCGCAACGTGGTCCGCGACGGCCGGCGCGTGATCAAGGGAACAGAGGAACTCCGAAATCGCCCCTCGGACACAGAACTCATGTGGGCTATTCTGCTGGGAAGAGGATCCGGGCAATGCAGCCCCCGGGTCCTTTTGTGCTTTCCGCGCGTTGTTACGGAGACGTTTCAACAAGCTCAGCGGCCCTGGGCGCGGGGCCGTACCGGTAAAACCCGTATGACGAAACGTCGTACGGAACAACACGAATAAGCGTACGAAGCAGTGCCGCATACTCCCCCGGGCCCGGCCCGGGAGTGCCCCTCTCGCAGGGAACGAGGAGGACCGACGTAATGGGCGAGCCAACCGTGCACGATCATCGACCTACGACCCAGGCAGGTGGGCGGCGATGAGTTCACTGCTGCTCCTGACGAATGCCCTCCAACCGTCGACGGAGGTGCTTCCCGCCCTCGGTCTTCTGCTCCACAGCGTGCGGGTGGCGCCCGCCGAAGGCCCCGCTCTCGTCGACACCCCGGGTGCCGACGTCATCCTCATCGACGGACGGCGCGACCTGCCCCAGGTCCGCTCCCTCTGTCAGCTGCTGCGGTCCACCGGACCCGGCTGCCCGCTGATCCTCGTCGTCACGGAGGGCGGCCTCGCGGCCGTCACCGCGGACTGGGGAATCGATGACGTACTGCTGGACACGGCGGGACCCGCCGAGGTCGAGGCGCGGCTGCGGCTGGCCACCGGCCGGCAGCAGATCACCTCCGACGACTCCCCGATGGAGATCCGCAACGGCGATCTGTCGATCGACGAGGCGACGTACAGCGCCAAGCTCAAGGGCCGGGTCCTGGACCTGACCTTCAAGGAATTCGAACTGATCAAGTACCTGGCGCAGCACCCGGGACGGGTCTTCACCCGCGCCCAGCTGCTCCAGGAGGTCTGGGGCTACGACTACTTCGGCGGCACCCGGACGGTCGACGTACACGTCCGGCGGCTGCGCGCCAAGCTCGGCCCCGAGCACGAGTCGCTGATCGGCACCGTCCGCAACGTGGGCTACCGGTTCGTCGCACCCGAGAAGGTGGAACGGGCCGCGGAGGAGGCCAAGTCGGCGGCCGCGAGGACGGCCTCCGAGAGCCTCACCCGTTCGGAGCAGCCGGAGGCTGTCGAGGCAACGGAAGAAGGCCCGGTCCAGCCAGCCAAGAGGTAGTTATATCCGCGTAGACTGCCGCGCGTGGCCAAGGTGACGCGGGACGATGTGGCGAGACTGGCGGGGACGTCGACCGCGGTCGTCAGCTACGTCATCAACAACGGACCCAGGCCGGTCGCCCCGGCCACGCGCGAGCGGGTACTCGCCGCGATCAAGGAGCTGGGCTACCGGCCCGACCGGGTCGCCCAGGCGATGGCCTCGCGGCGGACCGACCTCATAGGGATGATCGTGCCGGACGCGCGGCAGCCGTTCTTCGCGGAGATGGCGCACGCGGTCGAACAGGCCGCCGCCGAGCGCGGAAAAATGGTGCTCGTCGGCAACTCCGACTACCGCGACGAGCGCGAGGTCCACTACCTGCGGGCCTTCCTCGGCATGCGGGTCTCCGGGCTGATCCTTGTCAGCCAGGGCCCCAGCGAGCGCGCGGCGGCGGAGATAGAAGCGTGGGACGCCCGGGTCGTGCTGCTGCACGAGCGGCCGGAGGCGATCGACGACGTCGCGGTCGTCACGGACGACGTCGGCGGCGCCCAGCTCGCCACCCGTCACCTGCTGGAGCACGGCAACGCGTACGTGGCCTGCCTCGGCGGCGTCGAGTCGACCCCGGCGGTCGGTGACCCGGTGGCCGACCACGTCGAGGGCTGGCGCCGGGCGATGCACGAGTCGGGCCGCACGACGGAGGGCCGGCTCTTCCAGGCCCCGTACAACCGTTACGACGCCTACCTGGTGGCGCTGGAGCTCCTCGCGGGCCCGGACCGCCCCCCGGCGATCTTCTGCGCGACGGACGACCAGGCCATCGGCGTACTGCGGGCCGCCCGCGAGCTGCGGATCGACGTGCCGGGCGAGCTGGCGGTGGCGGGCTTCGACGACGTGAAGGAGGCCGGGCTCACCGATCCGCCGCTCACCACGGTCTTCTCCGACCGCCCGGCGATGGCACGGGCGGCCGTGGACCTGGTGCTCGACGACTCGCTCCGGGTGTCGGGCTCGCGGCGGGAGCGGCTGAAGCAGTTCCCCTCGGCGCTGGTGGTCCGGCGTTCCTGCGGCTGCGGTGAGCCCCCGGCGGCCCGGAACAGCTGAAGAAGGCCAGGTGACAGGGGGCTCTGTCCGCCTACCTCCGCTTTCACGTAACGGGGCGTCGACCCGTGTGTCACAGCGGCGTCTTGATCCAACTGTCGCCGCAACGGCTCGCCCGACGATAGATGTCCTATGAAGCGACAACGCCCGCTCAGCCGGAACGGGCGTTCCCCCCACCGCTTCTCAGGAGTCCCGATGCGCGTCAAGAAGATCTCCGCCCTCGCCCTCGTCGTCGCCGCTGCCGGCCTCTCGCTGACCGCGTGCGGCGGCGGCGACGGATCGAGCGCTGCCGCCGACACCGGCGCGTCCAGCTCGGCGAGCAGCTCCGCCGGCGGCCAGGACACCGGCTCCACCGACACGAGCGGCTCCACCGAGGCCGAGAACTCGGGATCGGGGTCGGCCTCGGAGTCGGCCTCGGGATCGGGGTCATCCTCGTCCAAGTCCGGCTCCTCCTCCACCGGCTCCGGCAAGGGCAGCGACCTCACCGCCAAGGGCGGCACGTCGGCTTCCGGCTCCATGTGCCGGACCGATGACCTGGCATTCAGCACCGGCTCGACGGGGGTCAAGAACCAGGTGGTCGTCAACCTGAAGAACACCGGTTCCGCCACGTGCAGCATGCATGGCTTCCCGGGCGTCCAGCTCGTGGGCCCCGACGGTCTGGGCGACACCGGTCCGGACGCCGCCCGCACCGACGCCGAGCCGTCCACCGTCACCATCGGGCCCGGCGAGGAGACCCGCTTCCTGCTGCGCTACCTCCCGACCACCGACGGATCCGGCAAGACCTTCACCAGGCTCTCCGTCACCCCGCCCAACGAGAAGGTCTCGGCGATCGCGAATCTCGACGGCCTGACGATCACCGTCCCCGCCTCCGGTGGTACGTCCCCCGACGTCTTCGTCGACCCGATCGGCTACCACACCGGTTCCGGCAAGTAGCCGGGGAACCGGACCTCGTCAAGGAGCCGACGAGCCGGTCCTTATATCGGGCATACGAGGTTCTGCCGGGCTTCTCAGGGCGTACTCACGCTCCTCTCATCTTCGCTGGACACTCTTCTAGACATGACAGAGAGCCAGCGCCCGAGCGGCGAGTACCCGATGTACCCCTCGTACGGCAACGGCGACGCGGCCTACCCGCCGCCGCCGTCATACCAGCCCGCGCAGCCGGTGGGCCCGGACTCCGGACACCCCGTGTGGCCCGCCCCCGAGCAGTCGGCGCCCGAGCAGCCCGCGGCCCGGCGCCGGGCCCGCCGCCCGGTCGCGCTGCTCGCGGCGGTCGCCATCGCGGCGGCGATCATCGGCGGCGGCACCGCCACCGTGATCGGGCAGCTGACCGACCACGGCACCAACACCACCGGCGGCGGCGTCATCCCGGGCACCACGGTCTCGCAGAGCAGCAAGGGCACCGTCTCCGGGGTGGCCGCCGCCCTGTCACCGACCATCGTCGAGATCAGCGCGACCTCGAACGCGGGCCAGTCCACCGGCTCCGGTGTGATCATCACGTCCGACGGCGAGATCATCACCAACAACCACGTCGTCGCGGGGTCCTCCTCGGTCAAGGTGACGCTCAGCACCGGCAAGAAGTACACCGCGGACGTCGTCGGGACCGACCCCGACAAGGACCTCGCGCTGATCAAACTCCAGGGCGCGAGTGGCCTGAAGACGGCGACGCTCGGTGACTCCTCCAAGGTGGCCGTCGGCGACCAGGTCGTCGCGATCGGCTCGCCCGAGGGCCTCACCGGCACCGTCACCAGCGGCATCGTCTCCGCGCTCGACCGGGACGTCACCGTCGCCAAGGAGGGTGACAGCGGCCAGGACCAGGGACAGGGCCAGGGACAGGGACAGGGGCAGGGCGGCCAGGGCGGCGGGCAGCAGTGGCCGTTCGAGTTCGGCGGCAAGCAGTTCAACGGCGACACCGGCGACTCCACCACCACGTACAAGGCGCTCCAGACCGACGCCTCGCTCAACCCGGGCAACTCCGGCGGCGCGCTGATCAACATGAACGGCGAGATCATCGGCATCAACTCCGCGATGTACTCCGCGAGTTCCGCCGAAGGCTCGGGCAGCTCCGGCGCGGGCAGCGTCGGCCTCGGTTTCGCCATCCCGGTGAACACCCTCAAGGCCGACCTGGACACCCTGCGGGCGGGCGACAGCTCCTGACCCGCGCCGCCGCAGCCGGGCCGTGCGAGGCTGAGAAACTGGAGGGCAGCGCCCCGCCCCGTACGGATCGAGAAGAGGACGAAGCAGCGATGAGCCCCGCCGAAGACGATCCGCAGCGCATCCTGATCGTCGACGACGAGCCCGCCGTGCGCGAGGCCCTGCAGCGCAGCCTCGCGTTCGAGGGGTACGGCACCGAGGTCGCCGTCGACGGTCTCGACGCCCTCACCAAGGCCGAGTCGTACGCCCCCGACCTCATCGTCCTCGACATCCAGATGCCCCGGATGGACGGGCTGACCGCCGCCCGCCGCATCCGGGCCACCGGGACCACCACACCCATCCTGATGCTCACCGCCCGCGACACCGTCGGGGACCGGGTCACCGGACTCGACGCGGGCGCCGACGACTACCTGGTCAAGCCCTTCGAGCTGGACGAGCTGTTCGCCCGCATCCGGGCCCTGCTGCGCCGCAGCTCGTACGCGGCCGCCTCGGGCGCCGAGCTTCCCGACAACAACGTGCTGGCCTTCGCGGACCTCCGGATGGACCTCGCCACCCGCGAGGTCAGCCGGGGCACCCGCCGCGTGGAGCTGACCCGCACCGAGTTCACCCTGCTGGAGATGTTCCTCGCGCACCCGCGCCAGGTGCTGACCCGCGAACAGATCCTCAAGGCGGTCTGGGGCTTCGACTTCGAACCGAGCTCCAACTCGCTGGACGTGTACGTGATGTACCTGCGCCGCAAGACCGAGGCGGGCGGCGAACCCCGCCTGGTCCACACGGTCCGGGGTGTCGGGTACGCGCTGCGGGCGGGCGGGGGCGAGGGGTGACGGGGCCCCTGCACCGCTTCCGCACCCTGCCGCTCCGCTCCCGGCTCGCGCTGCTGGTCGCCGTGGCGGTCGCCGTCGCGGTCGCGGCTGTGGCGGCGGCGTGCTGGTTCGTGACGCGGGCGCAGCTGGAGCACCAGGCGGATGCGACGCTGCGCGCCGCCAAGGTCGACAACCAGTACCTGATCGGCCTCTACCAGCACTGCACCGGTATCAGCAAGCAGCCGACCCAGCCCTACACGGGCTTCACCGTCCAGCTCATCGACGCCCAGGGAACGGCCTGCACGGCCCCGGACTCGTCCGCGCTCCCGGTGACCGGGGCCGACCTCGCGGTCGTCGACCACGAGCGGAGCGAGGCACTCCACTCCGAGACCGATGCCGACGGGGTGAAGATGCGCGTCTTCACCTACCCGGTGCGGGTGACGGTGCAGCGCGGGCTCGGTCAGCCGCCTGCGGAGATCGGTCTCGGCGTCTCCGTCGCCCGGCCGCTGAGCGAGATCGACAAACCCCTCTCCACCCTCGCCTGGGTCCTCCTCCTCGTCTCCGGCATCGGCGTCATCGGCGCGGGCGCCGCAGGACTCTGGATCGCCCGCTCCGGGCTGCGCCCCGTCGACGAACTCACCGAGGCCGTCGAGCACGTGGCCCGCACCGAGGACCTCACCGTCCGCATCCCGGTCGACGGCGAGGACGAGATCGCGCGCCTCTCGCGCTCCTTCAACTCGATGACCGCTTCCCTCGCCACCTCCCGGGACCGTCAGGCCCAGCTGATCGCGGACGCGGGCCACGAGCTGCGCACCCCGCTCACCTCTCTCCGCACCAACGTGGAGCTGCTCGCCCGCAGCGACGAGACGGGCCGGGCGATCCCGCCGGACGACCGCAAGGCGCTGATGTCCTCGGTCAAGGCCCAGATGACCGAGCTGGCCTCGCTCATCGGAGACCTCCAGGAACTGGCCCGCCCGGACGCCGCCCAGCCCGGCCCGCTCCAGGTGGTGGCCCTGCACGACATCACCCGCACCGCCCTCGAACGCGCCCGGCTGCGCGGCCCCGAGCTGACCATCACGGCGGAGCTGGCCCCCTGGTACGTACGGGCCGAACCGGCGGCCCTGGAGCGGGCGGTCGTCAACGTCCTGGACAACGCGGTGAAGTTCAGCCCGCCGCGCTCCACGATCGACGTGGTCCTGCACCGGGGCGAACTGACGGTCCGCGACCGGGGCCCGGGTATCCCCGCCGACGAACTCCCCCACGTCTTCGAGCGCTTCTGGCGCTCCCCCTCCGCCCGCCAGCTCCCCGGCTCTGGCCTCGGCCTGTCGATCGTCGCCCGTACGGTCCAGCAGTCGGGCGGCGAAATCGGCCTGCGCCCGGCGGACGACGGCGACGGCACGGTGGCCACGATCCGGCTGCCGGGGGCCCCGCAGCCGCCACCGGAGACACCGCGGAGCTGAGCGGCCCGGCTGTACGTCGCGATAGGCAACGCGCAGCTCAGCAAGGGTCCGGGGCAGCGTCATGTGCCGTTCGTCACAACGAAAGGCACCCAGCTGAGAGCAACTGCGCCCTTTCATGACGTCTGTCCGCGACCAGGGGCCCCGGACCGGCCCGTAGCGCCGGAAAATGCACGCCACCGGCTCCAGCGACGGCCATAGCATCTTCACAGCCGCCCGCGTGATCCAGCCGCTGTGGCAGCCGTTCACTCCTATTTCTTTCCTTTTCGGATCCGGACCCAAGGGCTCATGTGAAGATTCGCCGCATTCTCGCCACTGCCGTGGCCGTCGCCGTGACCACACCCGCCGTACTGCTCTCCGTCACCCCCGCGTTCGCGGACGCCTCGCCGACGGCACAGACGCAGGCCAAGCCGACACTGGAAGAGCTCGAAAAGGCCGCGGCCGAGGCACAGGAGGCCTACGACAAGGCCCTCGCCGCGAAGACCGCCGCCTACCAGGTGGTGGAGGACGCGATGTCCGACACCGCCCCCCTCGCCGTGGCCGCCGACGTCGCCAAGAAGGCCGCGGACGACGCGGGCGCCGCCAAGACCGCTGCCGACCAGGCCGTCACCGACGCGAAGGCCGCCCTCGCCGCGCTGCCCGAGACGGCGACGGAGGAGGAGCGGACCGCGGCCCAGACCGCCGTCACCGGGGCCGAGGCCACCGCCGCGACCGCCGCCGCCGACAAGACCGCCGCCGACACGAAGGCCACCGCGGCCTACACGGCCCGCGACGACGCGAGGGTCGCCGCGCTCCGCGCCTACTCCGTGACGCAGAAGGCCCTGACGGAGGCCAAGGACGCCAAGACCACCGCCGACGACGCGCTGGCCAAGGCCCGGGAAGAAGAGGAGAACGGGAACCAGGACTGCGTGGGCGAGCCCGGTCTCACCACCGTCCTGACCGGCGTTCCGGACTCGATCACCGCCGGCACGACGACCTCCCTCTCCCTCCGGGTGAGCAACCGCTCGGGCAAGACCATGGACGACGTCACCGCCCTCGCCTTCACGCACGCCACCGACAAGAGCGGCCTCAAGGAGACCGACAAGCTTCTGCACCTGCAGTGGTCCACGGCGTCGTCCCCGAAGTGGCACAGCATCGGCGGCGACCACCTGATCGACGCCATCGGCCCGCTGAAGGACGGCGCCCACGCCGACATCAAGCTGCGCCTCACCATCGACGCGTCGGCCCCGGCCGGCAACGGCGCCGCCTTCGTGTCGGCCGACTACACCAACGAGAACGGCTCCTGCGGGGGCAACCCGGACATCGCCATGTACGACTTCGGGGTCCTCAAGGCCGCGAAGCCGAAGCCCGGCAAGACCGACCCCGGCACCACGGGTACGGGCACGACCGGCACCACGGGCACGGGCACCACGGGCACGGGCACCACCGGTGCCTCTGGCGGCTCCGGCCCGTCCGCACAGGGCACGGCGTCGAGCACCCCCGTGACCACCGGCGGCAGCCTCGCCTCCACCGGTTCCTCCGCCACCCCGCAGCTCGGCCTCCTGGGCGGCGCGGCCGTGGCGCTCGGCGCGGCGGCGATGTTCACCGTCCGCCGCCGCCGGACGGGTTCCCAGGTCTGATCAGGAAGTACCACGCACAGGGGTGGCAGGCCAGTCGGCCTGCCACCCCTGACCGCGTACGCCGGGGCTCCGGTGCCTCATCTTTCACCATCGTCACCGACGGGACGGAGCCTCCACGGATCGCTGCCGCCCGACCCCGCCGATCGGTGCCCAGACCGTCGCCCTCGGCTGGTGGCCCAGGGGGCTGCTTGAACCGGACCGGACAGATCAGGGGTGTTGGGGCGCCGCGCGCAGCACTAGGCTCGCGCCATGGAGATCATCGAGGGCGCCGGGATGTGGACGCGTCCCGGCGAAGCGGGCAACGACTGGGTTGAGCAGTTGCGGACGTCAGATCTGTCCGTGGGCACTTACTGCATCCCGGTCGGAGGGCTCGACACCCAGAGCCCTCACACAGAGGACGAGATCTACGTCGTCACATCCGGACGCGCCAAGATCATGACACCCGGCCGCACGGCCGACGTCGGCCCCGGGGCGGTGATCTTCGTACCGGCCGGTGAAGAGCACCGATTCGTCGACGTGACCGAGGACTTGGCGCTGCTCGTGGTGTTCGGTCCCGCCTTCGGGTCGCGCACGTCCGCGTCGTAAGCCGCCGGGTTCCGGGGTGCGCAGCCCTCCGCGCGTGAACGTACGGCTCCGGCGCCCATACGGATCCCTCCGATTACACCGGGCGCCGGGTTCAGCCGCCGATGTGGAGAACCAGCTCGGGACGTACGGTCCACTCGATCCACGTACCGCGATGACTGAGCGAGAACCCGCAGGGCTCGCCCCTGTGCAGGGCCCCGAGAGCGCCGATGCAGCCTCCGCCGTCGACCCAGCTCAGGGCCCGGTGCCGCTCCAGGGGCGGCAGCTCGGGGGCCAGCGAGCGTACGTCCACCCGGATCTGCCGGATCGCCTCGGCCGGCCTCGGGATGGACGTGCGGCGGATCTCGGTGATCTCGTCCGCCTCTATCGTCCGGAACGTGACCCGCTCGCATAAGAATCCTTGCGCGGCGGGGCTATCGGGTTCGAAATCGCTCAACACGTCGCCTCCTGACGCTCACCCACGGGCCCTCCCTGCTCGCAACCGGCGTGACGAGCGACGAGCAGAGAGGGCCCGTGACCCCTCAACTGGCGCAGAAGCCAAGGGAGTTGGCCGCCAGTGGAGTCATTCCGTGGCGGCACGTCATGAAGTTAGCGCGTGATGCGGTTCCGTATCAAGTATTTTACGTCTAACGAGTGAGACAAAGAGGCTGCCACACGCAGCAGGCAGCAGGCAGCAGAACGGGCGGCCCCCAGCCTGCGCCGGTGGGAGCCACCCGAGACGGACGAGACGCGATCAGCTATGCCAGATCATCGAACTCGCCAGCCTTCGCGCCACCCAGGAACGCCCGCAACTTCGCGCGGCTTGTACGAATGACCACGTCGGGGTTGTCGCTCTCACGCATCAGAATTTCGCCACCGACATCCGCCAACTCCAGGCAGTTGTTGCCCTCAGCACTTGACGACTTGGTGGACTTGCGCCACTGGATTTCCATGCTTCTCACGCCTTCATGCTTGTTGTGCGATTCTCCGAATGAAGTCTCTCGACTCCTGCGGGTCGAGAGACATGTTCTCGACCCGGTCCAACACAGCCCGGTAGTTCACAAGACGCGTCTCCGCGTCCAAGTACACCGGTCCGGTCGCCGTGTCCATCTGCACCGTGTCGAGCTGCGGGACTGGGCCGTGGACGTACTGAGTCGAGCCGCCCGTTTCCGGGAGGCCACCCGCCGCGAAGGGGATCGCCCTGATCGTGACATTGTCACGCTCCGACTCACTCAGCAGATAGCTGAGCTGCGCCCGCGCGATCTCCGGGCTGCCGTACACCATGCGCAAGGCCGCCTCATGAATCAGAAACGTGCATGCGGGCGGATTATCCCGGTCGAGCACATCGCGGCGCTTCAGGCGGTGCGAAAGCCAGCGGCGCCTGCGAGCCGGGCTCGGTTGCGGCACAGCCTGAGCGAACACAGCTCGTGCATAGTCCTCGCCCTGGAGCAAACCGGGCAGATTGACGATCTGCACGGACCTAATACCGACAGCGTGGTGCTCCAACTCAGCAAGGTCCAGCGCACCACTGGCCAGCTCGCCGCGATAGTCCTCCCACCAGCCCTTCACTCGCTCCTCAGCCATGGCGCGAAGCGCCGCAACGTAAACCTCGTCAGGACACCCGTAGCCATCGGCCCACGCACGCACCCGCTCGCCACTCACACCGAAGCGTCCGGACTCCGTATTGCTGATGGTCGTGCGATCCGTGCCGAGCAACGCCGCAGCCTCAGCAAGAGCAAGGCCCGCTTGCTGCCGCATCTTCCGCAGTTCAATCCCCACCCGGCACTGCCGTGCAGTGGGCGTCTTCCTCGGTGGCATCGACCCCTCCTCGTATCGGATCACAGTGTGACTGGCGTCCTCACGGTAATCCATTCGTTTACTAAGTAGTCCTAGAAGGTACGACATGTGCGACGCCGCGCTATCGTCGTTCCACACCGCGCTACACGTCGGCAGGTCTGATGTGCAGCCGCACAAGCGTGCGTTGAGGCATGCCCCAGCGGCGGCGGGCGGCGCGGACACCCGGAGAACAAGACCGTGTGGGGAGAACGACATGACCAATCGCGTCACAAAGCCCTTACCGATCAAACCCTTTGGCGGTGAGACGTACCGGCTCACCCTGCCGAGCACCGCCAGCGCGGCCAAGCTCGCGCGGGACTTCGTCACCTCACTGCTGGGCGTCAGCAGACTCCACGACCTGGTCGAAGACGCGCGGGTCTGCGTCACCGAAGTGGTCACCAACGCCCACCGGCACACCCCCACACCCCTGATCCGCGTCCACGTCGCGGTCAGCCACCAGCGGGTCACCGTCGCCGTCACGGACGACGGGCCCGTCGCTCCGCAACTCCTGCACGCACTACGCGCCGGTCCCGAACAGGACGGCGGGCGGGGCCTCCTGATCGTGGAGAGCCTCGCTCTCGCCTGGGGAGCGAACACCGCAGGCGAGCAGCACCCCGGACGCAAGGTCGTCTGGTTCGCGCTCGGGCGGCCCGTCCCGGACGACGGCCGGGCGTAAGCGCCCCGGCACCCACCACAAGCGGGGGCGGCGGGGCATCCGGCCCGCCGCCCCCGGTCTGCGCCTACCCAGACGGACCACCATGCGCCGCACCACCGGCGCGGCCTCGCGCCGCGCTCCTTCGCCATGCCCGCTTCCGGCATGGGCCCCCGTCCACCGCCGCTCGCAGGAGGTCGACTCGACCGCTGCCCGGCACACCCGGCCACGAGCATGGCTGCCCGCCGTGACGTGGTTGGTCGGCGCCGGGCTGCACCCGCGCGCGACAGAGACGACGCGGACCGTGGCCCGGGATCTCGCCGCGCGGATGGACTACCGGCTGGGGCTCGTCCTGTACGACCTCCAAGGCACCGCCACCCGGTGCGGGGTGTCGACGGCGACGGTGAAACGTCACGTCCGGGTGTTACGGGAGCTGGGCGCGCTGGCCTGGCACCGGCACGGCACGAAGAGGAACCTCCGGCTGCCGGGCCGCCCGTACACGGCCACGGCGACGATCTACGCGGCGACGGTCCCGGCCGCGTACGACGAGGCGATGGGACACCGGCTCACCGGCAGGGGGTACCGGGCCCGGGTCACCGGAGTAACGGACGAGGGGCGGGCGCTCGCCGCGAGGACCGCCGCCCGCCCGCATCCACACCCTGTGGACAACGAGGCCGCACGCGAAAGCGATTGGGCGCACCGTGCACCCCATTCTTCTGGGCGGCACCACAACGTATCTACGGCAGATCCGGACGGGTGCTTGAACTACACCTCGCGCACATGCGCGCCGCGCGCGAGGGCGGCTGCTCCCAGGAGGCCCCGGAACGACGGCAGCCGCTCGCGCCGGAGCCCGTGGCAGGTGGCCCGGGACATCCGGATCGCCCGGCAGGTGCGGCCGCTCGTCCGCTGGACCCAGCCCGAGGGCCTCCGCCGGCTGGCCTTCGCGCTGCGCCCGCTGATCGATCGGGGGCTGGAGGCCCACGACATCGCCGCCGAACTCATCGGCATGGCCGCCGGATGGCGCCCCGCCCGACCGGCCGCGTACGTCACCGCCGCGCTCGCCCGGGACCGGTGCGCCGAAACGGCCCGCCGGGCGGACGCGGGGCTCGCGGCGGACCCCGCCGCGCACCAGGAATGGCAGCGGTGGCTGAACAGCCGGCCGTCCGAGGAGCCGGCGCGTACCGAGGGCGACCGACGCCACGCCAGGCTCTACGCCTGGGACCGGTGGTACGAGGTCGCCGCCCACTACGACGACGATCCCGACGACGCCCTGGACCTCTATGGAACCCGGCTGTGCGCCTACGCCGTCAAGCGGGCCGCACACGCCACCGGTTCCCCGCCATGACCCGGAACGGCGGCTCAGGACGCCGGGTTGTGCCGGATCAGGGACTCCACCAGCCCGGACCGGGTCGCCGGGAAGTCCAGCGGGACGATGCCGAGGCCGGTCCAGCCGGACGCCTCCGAGCCGTCCAGGAACGACTGGACCTGCGGGTTGAGCCGGTCCGCGTTCGAGCGGACCGGAAGCAGAGCTGCGGTCGAGACGTAGTTCATGAAGAACTTGCCCGGCTGCTGAGCCGCCTTGCGGAACTGGGCCTCGATCTTCGGGTACTTGGCGAACGGCTCCGCCATGTAGTCGTCCTGGATGTCGAAGAGGTCCGGATCGGCGTAACGCACGCCCGGCAGGCCCCCGTTGTCCGCCAGCAGCACCACCTTGCCGCGCGCCTCCCCCAGCGCGGGCAGCGCGGAATCGATGCGGAACAGCGGCCGCCAGCCCCGGACGTCCAGGTAGTCGTCGAAGACCGCCCGGAACGCCGCGTCGCTCTCCTCCGAGTACTCCTGCTTGACCCGCATCAGTACCGTCTCGGTGGGCCGCGCGGCCAGGAAGTCCCAGCAGGCGCCCAGGACATCACCGAACATCAGGTTCTGGTACGAGGCTCCGTGGTGGATCGCGAAGGACCCGTCCGTGATCCGGCACCGTACGTCGAGGAAGCGCAGCCCGCTGTTCAGCTGTTCCGCGATCGTCGTGTTCTGGCACTCCGTCCAGGGCCCGCCGTAGCGGGCGCCGGAGTCGTGCGAGCCGGGGATGGTGAGCCGTCGCAGCTCCGTGGCGTCCGCGATGCCGCTCATCCAGTCCTGGTTGGTGAGGACTCTGCGGGCCGAGGCGCGGGCGGGGGCCGTGCCCAGGACCGCGGTGGCGGAAACGGCCAGTGCGCCGGCCAGGAAGTTCCGGCGGTTGGCTGTGTACGGGCTCATGCGGGGACGCCTCCGGGGTGCCGTGGGGGGTCAGCGTGGTAGTGGCGTACGGGTCGGGCCCATGGATTATGTCGGGTGCACGTCACGGCAGGAAGAGGTCGTCCCCGGACATCCGGACACCGGTGGACCCGTTCCGGACAGAGTCAGGCGAGCACCGCGAGCGGGCCGCCGACGCAGAGCCGAAAAAGAGCTTCACATTGTGAATTTCGCAGAGTGCGAATTTTTGATTCTACGTGATAGATTGGCGGGGATGGCGACAGAGGTAGGAGGTCATCACTTTGACGACGGCCACAGCCACACTGCGTACAAACGGGCAGGTCACCCTGCCCAAAGCGATTCGCACCGCCCTCGGGGTGCAGCAGGGCGACGAGCTTGAGTTCGAGATCACCAGCGCTGGCGAAGTGACGGTGCACGGGCTCACCAAGATCCGCTCCGACCAGGCCTGGTTCTGGACTCCGGAGTGGCAGGACGGGGAGCGTGGGGCCAGCGAGGACATCGCGGCCGGGCGCACCGCCGTCCACGAGGACGCGGACAGCATGTTCGCCCACCTCGACGAAGAATGACGTCCAGCACCGGGAGGCCCGATTGCCGACTTTCGAGACGACTGCCCACTTCAAGCGCGATTTCAAGTCTCTGAAGCCTGAGGAGCGAAAGCGCTTCGAAGACGTCATCCGGAAGAAGTTCGTCCCGGATGTGGAGCGAGGGCAGTTCCGACCCGGGCTCCGGGTCAAGCCGGTTCAGGGCATCTCCGTACCGCAGGGCGCACGCCCCGTCATGGAGATGACATGGGCGCCCGACGGCCGTGCCACCTGGCAGTACGGAGATGAGCTCCGTCCAGGTGAGACGCATGTCCTGTGGCGCCGAGTCGGGGGACACGAGATCTTCGTCCCTGGACCGGCCTGACAGGCCGGCGGCCCGCCACTTCCCGTGGCGGGCCGCCGGTCTTTCGGACCCTGTCCGGTCGGAGGGAGACTCCCTCGCGCGCCGGAGCTACTGAACGACCGTGATCCGGTCCGTCGCCGGCGGGGCCAGGGGCGCGGCGGCCGTGGAGTGCGCGGAAAGGTAGTCGTTGAACAGGTCCAGGTCGGAGGCGCCGACCAGCTTGTTGGTGCCCTCACCGAGGGCCGCGAAGCCGTCGCCGCCGCCCGCCAGGAACTCGTTCATCGCGACGCGGTAGGTCTTGGCGGGGTCGATCGCCTCGCCGTTCAACTTGATCGTGTCGGTGACCACCCGGTCCGCGCCCGACTTCGTCATGTCCAGCGTGTACGTGAGGCCCTTCGACACCTGAAGGATCTTCGGGCTGGCCTCGTTCGCGCCGCTGACCTGCTGCTGGAGGGCGCTGACGAGCTGCGCGCCGGTCAGGTCGAGGACGTTCATCATGTTGGTGAACGGCTGCACGGTGAACGACTCGCCGTACGTCACCACGCCGTCGCCCTCACTGCCCGACGCCTTGTACACCAGGTCCGCGCGGATGCCGCCCGGGTTCATGAAGGCGACGACCGCCCCGCCCTTGTCCGCCGGGGCCAGTCCCTCCAGTTGCGCGTCCGCGATCAGGTTGCCGAGCGGCTTCTCCGGGGCCGTGGAGCCTCGGCCGTTGATGTCGGCGGAGATGTAACCCTGCGGCCGGTTCGCGATCGGCGCCGCGAGGGTGTTCCAGCGCGCGATGAGGGCCGTCAGGTCGTTCGCCGGGGCCTGGTCCCGGTCCACGATGTGGTTCGCGGAGACCGGGTTGGCGGGCTTGGGACGCGGGTGGTGCTTCTGCGTCTTCGACCCCTTCACCGCCGTGCGCACGATGTCGTTGGTGCGGCGGTCGTAGGTGAGCGTCGTGTCCGTGTACAGCTTGCCGAACGACGAGGCCGAGGTGACCAGGCGCGGGTTGCCCGCCGGATCCGGGATGGTGCACACGTACGCCTGGTGGGTGTGGCCCGTCACCAGCGCGTCGACCTTCGGCGAGATGCCCTTGGCGATGTCGGTGATCGGCCCGGAGATGCCGTCACCGGCACCCGGGCTGTCGCAGTCGTAGTTGTACGACGAAGAGGCGGGGGCGCCGCCCTCGTGGATCAGCGCGACGATGGACTTGACGCCCTGCCGGTCCAGCTCCTTGGCGTACTTGTTGACCGTCTCGATCTCGTCGTGGAACTTCAGCCCCTTGACGCCGTTGGCCGTCACGATGTCCGGCGTGCCCTCCAGGGTCACTCCGATGAAGCCGACCTTCACGCCGTTCTTCTTCCACACCGTGTACGGCTTGAGGATCGGCTTGCCGGTCTTCTCGCTCGTCACGTTGGCGGCGAGGTAGGGGAAGTCGGCACCCTTGAACTTCTTGCCCTTCTCGTAGCACCCCTCGACCGGGTGGCAGCCGCCGTTCTGGAGGCGGGCCAGCTCCGTGGCGCCCTCGTCGAACTCGTGGTTGCCGACGCTCGTCACGTCGAGGTCGATCTTGTTGAGCGCCTCGATGGTCGGCTCGTCGTGGAAGAGCCCCGACAGCAGCGGGCTCGCGCCCACCATGTCGCCGCCGGCCGCGGTGATCGAGTACGGGTGGCCCTTGCGCGCGGTGCGCAGCGAGGAGGCGAGGTACTCCACGCCGCCGGCCGGTACGGCCTTCACCGTGCCGTCGGCCTGCGTCTCGTTGACCGTACCGGCCGAGCCGGCCGGCGGCTCCAGGTTGCCGTGCAGGTCGTTGAAGGACAGCAGTTGTACGTCCACGGTCCGGTCCGGCGCGTGATGGCCGTGGCCCTTGCCGTGCCCGTGCTCATGTCCGTGCCCGCGCTCCTGTGCGCCGGCCGGCATGGCCGCGACGAGCGCTCCGACGGTGGCAAGGCCGGCCGCGGCGGCGAGCACCCGCCGGGACGCGCGGTTCTTCTGCGGTGTCGCTGACATCGGTCCCCTTGTGAGTTCAGCGGAGGTCTGAGAGTGGTGACGAGTCTGGAGACTGCGTGCCGCAGCCTAGAGTCAACGCGCGTAGCGCGACAGGTGTTCGGGGTTACGAACTGGTTGCCGCGCGATCGGAACGGGGCCATTCACCCATATGGCGCCGCGCCTCGGGGCGCGGGGTTCCGTCCTCAATCGCCGGACGGGCTTGGGTGCGGGTGCTCCGCGTTGCGCGGGTGCGCCTGCCCCGGTGGGTGGGGGTTCGGGGTCCCTCCGGGGCGTCTCCTCAAACGACGAACGTGCGGCGGGTACGCATTGCGTACCCGGGTCTGTGTTCGTCGTTCTGCGGGGACTCCCCTGCACGCCCCCGAACCCGGCCGCCGTGCGTCTGCGACAGCACTCCGGCCGGTGTGCAGACGCGACTGGGCCTGGGGTGGGGACGTGCAGGGGAGTCCCCGCAGAAAATGGCGTACGACCCGGGTCCCTCACGTACCCGGGTGAACACGCCATTTTTGAGGAGACGCCCCGGAGGGGCACCGCCCCCCCACCACCGGGCAGGCGCACCCCGCACGAGCGGGCACCCGCACACGCGGGGGACCCGCACAAAAGCCCGTCCGGCGATTGAGGACGGAACCCCGCACCCCAAGGCGCGGCGCCAGGCCAGAGAACCCCGCCGCCCCCGCCCAAGGGCCACGTACGCTCGTACGCATGACGACTGACGTACCCCTCCCCGCCCCCGGCCGCGAGATCCGGACGCTCGACGCCCTCGACCCCGAGCAGGCGGAGGCCGTGTCCACGCTGCTCGCGGAGGCGGCCAGGTCCGATGGCCGGCAGGCCGTGTCCGAGCAGGGGCGGCTGCAGTTGCGCGGCGGGCACCGGGCAGGCGTGCGGCACTTCCTGCTGACCGCCGGGGGCGTGCTCGTCGGGTACGCGCAGCTGGAGGACACCGACCCCGTGGAGGCGCCGGCCGCCGAGCTGGTCGTGCACCCCTCGCACCGCGGGCACGGGCACGGGCGGGCGCTCGGGGCGGCGCTGCTGGCCGCCACCGGGAAGCGGCTGCGGGTGTGGGCGCACGGCGGCAGGTCCGGGGCGCGCCACCTCGCGCAGGTCCTCGGTCTCTCCCTCTTCCGCGAGCTGCGGCAACTGCGGCGCCCGTTGAGCCCGCTGAACATCGCGGAGCCGGTGCTGCCGCCGGGCGTCACCGTCCGCGCGTTCGTCCCCGGCCAGGACGACGCCGCCTGGCTGGCCGTGAACCGCGCCGCCTTCGCCCACCACCCCGAGCAGGGCTCGCTGACCCAGCGGGACCTCGACGACCGCAAGGCCGAGCCCTGGTTCGACCCGAAGGGCTTCTTCCTCGCGGAGCGCGCCACCGATGACGGCGGCGCCGAGCTGATCGGGTTCCACTGGACGAAGGTGCACGCGGAGGAGCAGCTCGGCGAGGTGTACGTCGTCGGCATCCGGCCCGACGCGCAGGGCGGCGGCCTGGGCAAGGCGCTCACCGCGATCGGGCTGCGCCACCTCGCCGCAGAGGGGCTGCCGACCGCGATGCTCTACGTCGACGCGGACAACACCGCGGCCGTGACGGTCTACGAGCGGATGGGCTTCACCACCCATGAGGTGGACCTGATGTACCGCACGGAGTCCTGAGCGGCCGCACGGAGTCCTGAGCGGCCACAAGCACCCCTGGGGCGGCGTCGTTTGACGCCGCCCCAGTTTTACGCCACCCTTTCACTACTCAATTAGTGAAAGGGGTGAACATGGCACAGCCCGCAGCAGTCGAGTACCGCATCGACCGGCGCAGCGGCATCGCCACGTACCTCCAGATCGTCCAGCAGACGAAGCAGGCCCTGCGCCTGAACCTGCTGAAGCCCGGCGACCGGCTGCCCACCGCACGCGAGGTCGTGGAGGCCACCGCCATCAACCCGAACACCGTGCTCAAGGCCTACCGCGAGCTGGAGCGCGAAGGGCTGGTCGAGGCGCGGCGCGGGCTCGGCACCTTCGTCACCCGCACCCTCGGCGGCGCGGCGGCCGCCGACGACGCCCCGCTGCGCGCCGAACTCGCCGACTGGGCCCGCCGGGCCCGCACGGCCGGACTGGACAAGGACGACGTGAACGCGCTCTTCACCGCCGTACTGAACAAGACCTTCGAGGGAGAACAGGCCGGATGACAGGCGCTGCGATCGAGGCCGAGGGCCTCGGCATGAAGTACCGGGGCAGGGGCGGGGGCTGGGCGCTGCGCGACTGCTCGTTCCGGCTGCCCGCCGGACGCGTATGCGCGCTCGTCGGTCCCAACGGTGCCGGGAAGTCGACCCTGTTGAGCCTGGCGGCGGGGTTCCTGCGGCCGGCCGAGGGCACCGTACGCGTACTGGGCACGACGCCCGGGGACGCCCGTGCCCGGATGGCGTTCGTGGCTCAGGACAAGCCGCTGTACCCGCAGTTGACGGTCAATGAGACGCTCTGGGCGGGCGCCGAGCTGAACCCCGACACCTGGGACCAGGGCGTCGCGGAGCGCATCACGGAGCCGCTGCCCGGCGACGCCAGGGTCCGCACCCTGTCCGGCGGCCAGCACACCCGGCTCGCCCTGGCCCTCGCCCTCGGCAAGCGGCCCGAACTGCTGCTCCTGGACGAGCCCATGGCCGACCTCGACCCGCTCGGCCGGCACCAGCTGATGGGCGCCCTGATGGCCGAGGCCGCCGAGCGCTCCACCACCATCGTGATGTCCTCGCACATCCTCGCCGAGCTGGAGGGCGCCTGCGACTACCTGCTGCTCGTCGACGGCGGCCGCGTCCGCCTCGGCGGCGAGACCGAAGAGCTGCTCACCGCGCACACCCTGCTCACCGGCCCGGCAGGGGACCTCGCCCCGCACACCGTCGTCGAGTCACGCACCACGGGACGGCGGCTGACCGCACTCGTCCGGAAGGAGGGCCCGGTGGACACCGCCGCCTGGGAGACCGCGGAACCGTCACTGGAGGAACTGCTGCTGGCACACCTGCGCTCCCCCGACGCGCCCCCGCTGCTCACGCCGAGCGCGGCGGCCGGAACCCGGGCGGCGGTGAGCGCGGCATGAGCACCCTCGCCCTGCGCGGACCGGCCCGCGTCGTCGTACTCCAGCACCGCCGCACCCTGTGGATCACCGGGGCGCTCGCGCTCACCGGGATCGTGCTGATGGGCGTGGCCTGGTGGGTGACGTCGGCCGCCGCCACCACCTTCGACGACACCGGCTGCTCGGTCCGGCACACGGTCCACGGCTGCGGCATCGCCGTCCGCCACTTCCTCAGCGTCGAGCTGTACTTCAACCACCTGCTCGGGTACGCGGGCGTCGCCATGATGGTGCTGCCCGCGGCGTTCGGCATGTTCGTCGCCGGGCCGATGATCGGCCGGGAGCTGGAGGACGGCACCTACCGGCTCTCCTGGAGCCAGTCCGTCAGCCCCGCCCGCTGGCTGACCGCGAAGCTCGCCGTGCCCGCCGTCCTCACCGTGGCCGGCGTCTCCGTGCTGTCCGCCGTCTACGGCTGGGCCTGGTCCCGGGCGCGCGGCACGAACTACCCGGTCCAGTGGTTCGAGCCGCAGGTGTACGGGGCGATGGGCCCCGCCCCGGTGGGCTACGCCCTGCTCTGCCTGGCCCTCGGCGCCCTCGCCGCGGTGCTGGTCAGGCGCACGCTGCCCGCGATGGCCGTCACGGCGGCCGCGTACGCCGTCGTGGTCGTGGTCATGAACGCCGTACGAGGCGGCCTGTGGCCGATGCGGACGGACACCACGGCCCTCGGGCGGGAGGTCCGGTACCCGTCGGCGGCCTCCGACGTCTCCGTCGGCTGGCTGACCGGCGGCGGCACCCGGCTGGGCGGCACCACCTGCTCCGGGGCCGACGACGTCGACGCGTGCATGGTCCGGCACGGCGCGGTCTCGCAGTACGTCGACTACCACCCGGCCGGGCACTTCTGGCCGCTCCAGCTGGTCGAGACCGGCATCCTGCTGGTCCTCGCGGCCGTCACCGTCGCCGTCACGTTCCGGGTGCTGCGCCGCAGCCACGGCTGAGCGGCCGCGAGGCCACCCGGTGGCCGTGTCCGGGGCCGCATCCGCCCCCCGGACACGGCCACACCGCTTCCTGCATGTCATGTCGCCGTTACCGGGCATTCAGACGCCCTTGCGACCCTCTCAGGATGCAGCCAGCTGTGCCGTCCCCCCGCAACGGGAGAATTCCCGGCAGAGAACGCGCCGACCGTGCGATCTCCGCGATCTCACCCCCCTCCGACGCGCCCCCGGAGCACTCCGCGCGGAAGAATGGGCCCATGAGCCAGCAGCCCAGCTCCGAGGTCCCGGTCCAGCCCGCCGCTCAGCCGTCCGTCGGCTCCCTCGCCGCCCACCGGCCGCACGCCGTCGCCGCCCCCGCGCACGCAGGCTCCACCCTGTCCACGGCGGCCGATCTGGACCCCGACATCGACGCCGACGCGGACGCGTACGAGCCCGATGTCGACGGGGACGAGCTGCCGCAGGGCCGGTTCCTGGACCGCGAACGCAGCTGGCTCGCATTCAACGAACGCGTTCTGGAACTGGCCGAGGACCCCTCGACCCCCCTCCTCGAACGGGCTAATTTCCTCGCCATCTTCGCCTCGAACCTGGACGAGTTCTTCATGGTCCGGGTGGCGGGCCTGAAACGCCGCATCGCGACGGGTGTCGCCACCCGTTCCGCGTCCGGGCTCCAGCCCCGCGAGGTCCTCGACCTGATCTGGACCCGCTCGCGCGAACTCATGGCCCGGCACGCCGCCTGCTACCAGCAGGACGTCGCCCCCGCCCTGTCCGACGAGGGCATCCAGCTGATCCGCTGGCCGGAGCTGACCGAGAAGGAGCAGGCCCGCCTGTTCACCTTCTTCCGGCAGCGCGTCTTCCCCGTACTGACCCCCCTGGCCGTCGACCCGGCGCACCCCTTCCCGTACATCTCCGGCCTCTCGCTCAACCTCGCCGTCGTCGTACGCAACCCGGTCAGCGGCCACCGCCACTTCGCCCGGGTCAAGGTCCCGCCGCTGCTGACCCGCTTCCTGGAGGCCTCCCCGCAGCGCTACGTCCCCATCGAGGACGTCATCGCCGCCCACCTGGAGGAGCTCTTCCCGGGCATGGAGGTGCTCGCGCACCACATGTTCCGGGTCACCAGGAACGAGGACCTGGAGGTCGAGGAGGACGACGCGGAGAACCTCCTCCAGGCCTTGGAGAAGGAGCTGATGCGGCGCCGCTTCGGCCCGCCGGTCCGGCTGGAGGTCGAGGAGTCCATCGACCCGTACGTGCTGGACCTGCTGGTCCGCGAGCTGAAGGTGTCCGACGCCGAGGTCTACCCGCTGCCCGGACCGCTCGACCTCACCGGGCTGTTCGGCATAGCGTCGCTGGACCGGCCCGAGCTGAAGTTCCCCAAGTTCATCGCGGGCACCCACCGCGACCTCGCCGAGGTGGAGTCCGCCTCCGCGCCCGACATCTTCGCCGCCCTGCGCGAACGCGATGTGCTGCTGCACCACCCGTACGACTCGTTCTCCACCTCCGTCCAGGCCTTCCTGGAACAGGCGGCGGGCGACCCGGACGTCCTCGCGATCAAGCAGACCCTGTACCGGACCTCGGGCGACTCCCCGATAGTGGACGCCCTCATCGACGCCGCCGAGTCCGGCAAGCAGGTCCTCGTACTCGTCGAGATCAAGGCCCGCTTCGACGAGCAGGCCAACATCAAGTGGGCGCGCAAGCTGGAGGAGGCGGGCTGCCACGTCGTCTACGGGCTCGTCGGCCTCAAGACGCACTGCAAGCTCTCGCTCGTCGTCCGCCAGGAGAGCGACACCCTGCGCCGCTACTCGCACGTCGGCACCGGCAACTACCACCCCAAGACGGCCCGGCTGTACGAGGACCTCGGCCTGCTCACCGCCGACCCGCAGGTCGGCGCGGACCTCTCCGACCTCTTCAACCGGCTCTCCGGCTACTCCCGCCGCGAGACCTACCGCCGGCTGCTGGTCGCCCCCAAGTCGCTGCGCGACGGACTGATCGCCCGGATCGACAAGGAGATCGCGCACCAGCGGGCCGGCCGCCCCGCCTACGTACGCATCAAGGTCAACTCGATGGTCGACGAAGCGATCATCGACGCCTGCTACCGGGCCGCGCAGGCAGGCGTCCCGGTCGACATCTGGGTACGCGGCATCTGCGCGATCCGCCCCGGCGTCACCGGCCTTTCGGAGAACATCCGGGTCCGCTCGATACTCGGCCGCTTCCTCGAACACTCCCGGGTGTTCTCCTTCGGCAACGGCGGCGAACCCGAAGTCTGGTTCGGCAGCGCCGACATGATGCACCGCAACCTCGACCGCCGCATCGAGGCCCTCGTCAGGGTCACCGACCCCGCCCACCGGGCCGCGCTCAGCCGCCTCCTGGAGACGGGCATGGCCGACACCACCTCCTCCTGGCACCTGGGTCCCGACGGGAACTGGACCCGGCACGCCACGGACGCGGAGGGCCGGCCGCTGCGGCACGTACAGGAAATGCTCATTGACGCCCGGAGGCGCCGGCGTGCGACGCCCTGACCACCAGACCCAGACGGACGTGACCGCGGGGGCGGTGCTCGCACCGTATCTCCGGGCGCAGGCAGCGGACTTCCTGCGGAGTCTGCGCCTGCACCGCGAGAACAGTGCCCCCACGGACGCCGGTCCGCAGGCCGCGGAGCAGGCCGCCGCCGCGCTGCGCCGCTCGTCCCGCCGGATCGGCGGCACCCTGCACACCTTCCGCGCCGGGCTCGACCCGCTCTGGGCCGAGCAGCTGCGCACCGAACTGGCCTGGCTGTCCGGCACCCTGGCCCGCGAGCACGCGTACGCGGACCGGCTGAACCGGCTCCTGGACGCACTGCACGGACTGTCCGGGACGCCCCTGCCGGCGGCCCGCACCTCTTCCGGTGACGGCGCCACGAACTCCACGAAGGCGCGCGCCGGCCTCGGCGTCGGTGCGGCGCGCGCCGGCGCACTGCTGGAACGGCAGCTGACCCTCGCCCGGACCCGCGCGCACTCCGCCGCACTCCAGGCCCTCGGCTCCTCCCGCTTCCACGCGGTGGCCGACGCCGTCGCGCTGCTCGCCTCCGAGGTCCCGCTCGCTCCTGCGGCCTCCGCACCCGCCGCCGAGCTGCTGGCCGAGCCCGCGGACCGGGCCGAACAGCGACTGCTCGGCGCGGTGGCCGCCCTCGCCTCCGGCACCGCGGCCGAGCCGTACAACGAGGCGCAGGACGCGAACTGGCACCGGACCCGGCTGCTGCTGCGCCTGCACCGGTACGCCCACGAGGTGGTGCGCGGCGCCCCGGAGCCGGTCCTGGCCGGCCCGGTCCACGCCCTCGATCTGCACCGGGACGCGGCGGAGGCGGCCGCAGCGGCGGCCTCTGCCGCCCGTACGCCGCGGATCGCACCGGCGACCGCGTACGCCCTGGGCGTGCTGCACGCCGACCAGCGCCACGAGGTGGCGGCGGCACGGGCGGTGTTCCGGGAGACCTGGCCGTACGCGGCGGCCGTGACCGCACGGTGAACGGCACGGTCCGGGCGGCGGGGTGCGTGCTCTGGCGCCGCCCGGCCCCGGCCGCCGATATAGGCACGCCCGCCGTCGGCGTCGAGCTCTGTCTCGTACACAGGCCGCGATACGACGACTGGTCCTTCCCCAAGGGCAAGCTGAAGCGCGGCGAGTCCCCGAGGGACGCGGCGCTGCGCGAGGTACTGGAGGAGACGGGTCACCACTGCGTGCCGGGCGCCGTGCTGCCCATGGTCCGGTACGTCGCGAACGGGCGCCCGAAGGAGGTCACCTACTGGTCCGCCGAGGCGACCGCGGGCTCCTTCGTGCCGAACCGGGAGGTTGACGCCGTGCTGTGGCTCCCGCCGGAGGCCGCCCGCGCCCGCCTGACCCAGCCGCGCGACCGCGCCCTGCTGGACACGGCCCGGTCCCTGCGCACCCTGCCGAACGCGTAACCCGGCAACCCCGGCCCGTCCGGCGTTCGAGGACGGAACCCGTGCCCGGGTCCGGGCCGCCCTCGCGTGAGCCGGGCCCCGAGGCGCCACCGGGCTACCCGCCACGCGGAACCCGGCTCCCCGACGTGCCACCACCCTCCCCGCCACGCGGAACCGGGCCGCCCCGCACGGTTCACCCTCCGTTCACTCACCCCCGCAAACCGCTTCACCTGTTCTGCCTAATTTCGGCAGTACACGGTGCGAGGCACAGACCGCACCGGCAATGACTTCCGCACGACCCACCACCTCGCACGCCGTCGTAGAACGAGATCAACCGCGGCGGCTCCTGGAAGGAACACCCGAAAGTGAAGCTTCAGCGCAAGAACCGGCTTCGTGCCACCGCGCTCGGTGCCCTCGCCGTCTCCGGCGCCCTGGTCCTCACGGCGTGCGGTTCGGACAACAACAGCGGCGGCGACACCGGCGGCAGCGGCGGCAAGACGAAGGCCGCCTCGAACGTCAAGTGCGACGGCGCCAAGGGCCAGCTGCGCGCCTCCGGCTCCAGCGCCCAGAAGAACGCCATGGACCTGTGGGTCAAGGACTACATGGCCGCCTGTTCCGGCGTGGAGATCAACTACAACTCCTCCTCTTCCGGCGAGGGCATCGTCGCCTTCAACCAGGGCACCGTCGGCTTCGCCGGCTCCGACTCGGCGCTGAAGCCCGAGGAGGTCGCCGACTCGAAGAAGATCTGCAAGACCGGCCAGGGCATCAACCTCCCGATGGTCGGCGGCCCGATCGCGGTCGGCTTCCACCTCGAAGGTGTCGACAGCCTGACGCTGGACGCCCCCACCCTCGCCAAGATCTTCGACACGAAGATCAAGAAGTGGAACGACGAGGCGATCGCCAAGCTCAACCCCGGCGCCAAGCTCCCGGACAAGGCCATCCAGCCCTTCCACCGCTCCGAGGACTCCGGCACCACCCAGAACCTGGGCAAGTACCTCGCCGCCACCGCCCCGAGCGACTGGAAGTACGAGGCCGAGAAGAAGTGGCCGGCCCCCGGTGGCCAGGCCGCGTCCGGCTCCTCCGGCGTCGCCACCCAGGTGAAGGCGGTCGACGGGGCGATCGGCTACTTCGAGCTCTCCTACGCCGCCTCGCAGAAGATCACCACGGTCGACATCAACACCGGCGGCGCCACCCCGGTCAAGGCCTCCTCGGAGAACGCCTCCAAGGCCATCGCCGCCGCCAAGGTCACGGGCACCGGCAAGGACCTGGCCCTCGACCTCGACTACACCACCAAGGCCGAGGGCGCCTACCCGCTGGTCCTGGTGACGTACGAGGTCGTCTGCGACACCGGCAACAAGGCCGACACCCTCGGCACCGTCAAGTCCTTCCTGACCTACACCGCCTCCACCGAGGGCCAGCAGCTCCTCACCGAGGCCGGCTACGCCCCGATCCCCGAGGCGATCAACACCAAGGTCCGCGAGACGGTCGCCGGCCTCTCGTAACCCGGCCGCACCCCACGCAAGACGCAACCCAGATGTAGACGCAACAGGCGGCCGGTCCGGCACACCCCTCCGGACCGGCGGCCACCACCACCCCCATCCGGTGCACCGCCGCCAGGGGAGCCCTCCGCTCCCCCACACAGACCGGAAAGACCATGGCTTCCACCACACAGACAGAGACACCACCGGCCCGGCCGGGCGGGCGATCCCGCCCCCGGCCGGCCGGGCGCCTCGGCGACCGGATATTCCTGGGACTGTCACAGGGCTCCGGCATCCTGCTGCTCGTGCTCATGGCGTCGATCGCCGTGTTCCTCAGCTACCGCGCCGCCCTCGCCATCTCCAAGGACGAAGGCAACTTCTTCACCACCTTCGACTGGAACCCGGCAGGCAGTCCCCCCGTCTTCGGCATCGCCGTCCTGCTCTTCGGGACCGTCGTCAGCTCGATCATCGCGATGGTCATCGCGGTTCCGATCGCTGTCGGCATCGCCCTCTTCATCTCGCACTACGCGCCGCGCAAGCTGGCAGGACCGATCGCGTACGTCGTCGATCTGCTCGCCGCGGTGCCCAGCATCGTCTACGGCATCTGGGGCGCGCTCGTCCTGGTGCCGTACCTGGAAGGCCTGAACCTCTGGCTCGACCAGTTCTTCGGCTGGACGTACGTCTTCGAGAAGACCGAGGTCGGCGTCGCCCGCTCGCTCTTCACCGTCGGCATCCTGCTCGCGATCATGATCCTGCCGATCGTGACCAGCGTCAGCCGCGAGGTCTTCCTCCAGGTCCCGAAGATGAACGAGGAAGCCGCGCTCGCGCTCGGCGCCACCCGCTGGGAGGTCATCCGCCTCTCGGTGCTGCCCTTCGGCCGCTCCGGCGTGATCTCCGCGTCGATGCTGGGCCTGGGCCGGGCACTCGGCGAGACGATGGCCGTCGCCACGGTGCTGTCGCCGAACTTCCTCATCTCGCTGCACGTGCTCAACCCGGGCGGCGGGACGTTCGCCCAGAACATCGCCGCGAAGTTCGGCGAGGCCGACGCGTTCGGGCGGGACGCCCTGATCGCCTCCGGCCTGGTCCTCTTCGTCCTCACCCTGCTGGTCAACGGCGCCGCGCGGCTCATCATCGCCCGCCGCAAGGAGTACTCGGGGGCCAACGCATGAGCCACGCATCCACCAGCGTCCAGGACCGGCAGACGCCGATACCGCCCGCACGGCACAACAGCCTCAGCAGCCGCACGCTGCCCCGCCTGGCACCGCTCGGCTTCGCCGCCGTCTCGATCGCCCTGGGCGTCGGCATCGGAGCGGCCGCCGGCTGGCACAGCCGCGTCCAGTGGGGCCTGGTCTCCGCGCTGCTCTTCCTGGTGATCTCGTACGTCGCGACCAGCGTCGTGGAGAACCGGCGACAGGCCAAGGACCGGCTCGCCACCAGCCTGGTGTGGGTCTGCTTCCTGATCGCCGTCGTCCCGCTGGCCTCGCTGCTCTGGACGACCGTCAGCCGAGGCTCCGGACGCCTGGACATCTACTTCCTGACCCACTCGATGGCCGGTGTGCTCGGCTCAGAGGACAGCGGCGGTGTCTACCACGCGCTGATCGGCACGCTGGAACAGGTCGGCATCGCCACGGTGATCTCCGCCCCGCTCGGCCTGCTCACCGCGGTCTACCTGGTGGAGTACGGCAAGGGCCCGCTCGCCAGGGCCGTCACCTTCTTCGTCGACGTGATGACCGGCATCCCGTCCATCGTGGCCGGCCTGTTCATCCTCTCGATCATGCTGATCGCGGGTCTCGAACCCTCCGGCCTGATGGGCGCGCTGGCCCTGACGATCCTGATGATCCCGGTCGTGGTCCGCTCCACGGAGGAGATGCTCAAGCTCGTACCGAACGAGCTCCGCGAGGCCTCCCTCGCCCTCGGCATCCCGAAGTGGCGCACCATCCTGAAGGTGGTCCTGCCGACCGCGATCGGCGGCATCGCCACCGGCGTCATGCTCGCCATCGCCCGGATCGCCGGCGAGACCGCCCCGATCATCCTGCTGGTCTTCGGCAGCCAGCTGATCAACCCGAACCCCTTCGAAGGCGCCCAGTCCTCGCTGCCGTTCTACATCTACGAGCAGTACAAGATCGGTGAGACCGCGTCGTACGACCGCGCCTGGGCCGCCGCCCTGGTCCTGATCGCCTTCGTCATGATCCTCAATCTGGTGGCCCGCGGCATCGCCCGCTGGAAGGCCCCGAAGACCGGCCGCTAGGTCCGGCGGAAAGCAGCAGTGATTCAGATGGCCAAGCGCATAGACATCAGCGGACTGTCGGCCTACTACGGCAGCCACAAGGCGATCGACGACATCTCCATGACCGTGGAACCCCGCTCGGTGACCGCCTTCATCGGCCCGTCCGGCTGCGGAAAGTCCACCTTCCTGCGCACCCTGAACCGGATGCACGAGGTCACCCCCGGGGGCCGCGTCGAGGGCAAGGTGCTGCTGGACGACGAGAACCTGTACGGGGCGAACGTCGACCCGGTCACCGTGCGCCGCACGGTCGGCATGGTCTTCCAGCGCCCGAACCCGTTCCCCACCATGTCGATCTTCGACAACGTCGCGGCGGGCCTGCGGCTGAACGGCAACTACCGCAAGAGCGCCCTGAACGACATCGTGGAGAAGTCGCTGCGCGGCGCGAACCTCTGGAACGAGGTCAAGGACCGGCTCAACAAGCCCGGCTCCGGTCTCTCCGGCGGCCAGCAGCAGCGGCTGTGCATCGCCCGCGCCATCGCGGTCGAGCCGGACGTGCTGCTGATGGACGAGCCCTGCTCCGCCCTCGACCCGATCTCCACGCTCGCCATCGAGGACCTGATCGGCGAGCTGAAGGAGCGCTTCACGATCGTCATCGTGACGCACAACATGCAGCAGGCGGCCCGGGTCTCGGACCGCACGGCGTTCTTCAACCTCGCGGCGGTCGGCATGCCCGGCAAGCTGATCGAGATAGACGAGACGGAACGGATCTTCTCCAACCCGTCGGTCCAGGCCACGGAGGACTACATCTCCGGCCGCTTCGGCTGAGCCGGACCACTCCCACAGACGGCCTTGGGGTGCTGCATGGCGGTGCCACCACAAGGCGAAGGGTCCGCCCCGCTCTCCACAAGAGAGCGGGGCGGACCCACATGATCAACCCGTCCAGCACCTTCAAGCCCGTCCAGCACCTTCAACCCCGTCCAGCACCTTCAAGCCCGTCCAGCACCCTCAAGCCCGTCCAGCACCCTCAAGCCCGTCCGGCGATTGAGGACAAGACGCCCGCCGGGCACCACCCGCACCGTCAGCCGAACAGCAGCACAACAACCCCGTAGCTCGCGCCAGCAACAACCGCCGCGGCCGGCATCGTAATGAACCACCCCAGGATGATGTTCTTCGCGACACCCCACCGCACCGCGTTCACCCGCTTCGTGGCGCCCACACCCATGATCGCCGAGGTGATGACGTGCGTCGTCGAGATCGGCGCGTGGAACAGGAACGCGGAGCCGAACATGATCGACGCCCCCGTCGTCTCCGCGGCGAAGCCCTGCGGCGGGTCCAGCTCGATGATCTTGCGGCCGAGCGTACGCATGATGCGCCAGCCGCCCGCGTACGTACCCAGCGACAGCATCAGCGCGCAGACGAGCTTGACCCAGACCGGAATCGGGTCGCTGTACGTCTCATGGCCGGAGATGACCAGGGCCATCACCACGATGCCCATCGTCTTCTGCGCGTCCTGGAGACCGTGACCGAGCGCCATGCCCGCGGCCGACACCGTCTGCGCGATCCGGAAACCGCGCTTGGCCTTGTGCGGGTTGGACTTCCGGAACATCCACATGATGGCGACCATCACCAGATAGCCGACCACCAGGCCGATCACCGGCGAGATGAACATCGGGATGACGACCTTGTCGAGCACGCCCATCCAGTGCACCAGCGTCCCGCCCGCGAGCGCCGCGCCGACCATGCCGCCGAACAGGGCATGGGAGGACGACGACGGCAGGCCGAAGTACCAGGTGACCAGGTTCCAGATGATCGCGCCGACCAGCGCGGCGAAGAGGATTCCCATCCCCTTGTCGCCCTCGGGCGTCGCGATCAGGCCCTCGCTGACGGTCTTGGCGACCCCGCTGCCGAGGAACGCGCCGGCGAGGTTCATCACCGCCGCCATGGCCAGTGCCGCACGCGGGGTGAGCGCCCGGGTGGAGACCGAGGTGGCGATGGCGTTCGCGGAGTCGTGGAAGCCGTTCGTATACGTGAAGCCGAGCGCGACGCCGATGGTCACGATCAGTACAAAGGTGTCCACGTGGTTCAGGACTCCTTGACCGCGATGGTCTCCACCGTGTTCGCGACGTGCTCGAATGCGTCGGCAGCCTCTTCCAGCACGTCCACGATCTGCTTCAGCTTCAGCACCTCCATGGCGTCGTACTTGCCGTTGAAGAGCTGCGCGAGCAGCTTGCGGTGGATCTGGTCGGCCTGGTTCTCCAGGCGGTTGACCTCGATCCAGTACTCGGTGAGGTTGTCCATGGTCCGCAGGTTCGGCATCGCGGCGGCTGTCAGTTCCGCCGCCCGTGCCAGCACCTCGACCTGCTGCTCGACACCCTTCGGGAGCTCATCGACCTGGTACAGCACGACCAGGTCGACCGCCTCCTCCATGAAGTCCATGATGTCGTCGAGCGACGACGCGAGATTGTAAATGTCCTCGCGGTCGAACGGCGTAATGAAGGAGGAGTTCAGCTGGTGGAAGATCGCGTGGGTGGCGTCATCCCCCGCGTGCTCCGCTGCCCGCATACGCTCCGCGATCTCGACTCGGGAGGCAGAATCCGCCCCGAGCAGTTCCATCAGGAGTTTCGAGCCCGTGACGATGTTGTCCGCAGACGCGGAGAACATGTCGTAGAAGCTCGTCTCCCTGGGGGTCAGACGAAAGCGCACGTGGGGTCCTCGGGGTGCTTTGGATTCGGTCAGGCTGATGCTAGGCGCATCATCCGGCCACGGCTAACCGGCATTATTCAGTGTCGCGCATCAGGCACAGTGATCAGCACGGGACCCCGGTCACGTTTCAGCTGAATTCGTTAGGATATACCCACCAGGGGTATATAAACGGCAGGGTAAAGGGAAAACGGGAGGCAGCAATGACCACCACCGAGGCCGCCGGGGCGGACCGGTCACCGGATGCCACGGACGCCGGGACCCCGGCGGACGCCGCCGTTCCGGCGGTCGAGATCGTCACCGATCACGACCGGGGCATCCACGGCTACCACCACCAGAAGGCGGAGCACCTCAAGCGCCTGCGGCGCATCGAGGGCCAGATCCGCGGCCTGCAGCGCATGGTCGACGAGGACGTCTACTGCATCGACATACTCACCCAGGTCTCCGCGTCCACGAAGGCGCTCCAGTCCTTCGCGCTCCAGCTGCTGGAGGAGCACCTGCGGCACTGCGTCGCGGACGCGGCCGTCAAGGGCGGCGAGGAGATCGACGCGAAGGTCGAGGAGGCCACCAAGGCCATCGCCCGACTGCTGCGCACCTGAGCCACCACTGCTTACTCCCGCGCGGAGTGCCGCCCCGCGCCCCCGCCCTGCCCGCCCCCCGTCAGCCCCGGTGCTCTCCCTGCCGGGGGACGGTGGTGCGTTCAGTGATCACCTTCACATCGAGCACCTCGTCGATACGGTCCGCACTGAGGCGTTCCCCGATCGCCGCCGACGCCGCGATCATCAGCTCCCCGCACAGCTCGATCTCGGCGAGTGCCACATGGTCCGATACGGTCCGTGCGCTGAGCGTCACCACGTCACTCACCTCTCACTGCCGTCGCCGACTTCCTAGGGTAGGGAGCGCACCACACACCGCGCATGGCACGGACGGACCATTTCGCCTCAGCGAGATGCCTACGGCACAGCCCCTGACAGAGCCCGTCCGTGGCGGTCACGGCTGCTGCCCCTGCCGGATCTCACCGGTGTAGATGTCGCGCCCGGCCGGGATCTTCACGGACACCGGCACCCCGAACCCGTACAGCAGGGTCGTCGACACCACCTCCACCGCGGGCCCTTCGTTGGCGAAGCTGAACCGGTGCCGCACCTTGCGCAGCCGCCCCTGCTCGTCCAGATACGCGTCGAACGGCACGGTGTCCGTACGGAACCCCTTCGCCGCCGCCGTCAGCGCGCCCCGTGAGGCGGCCGGCGCCTGCCGCGCGGCCCGCCCGATGTCGGTGGTCCCCCGGTAGTGCCGCACCGTCACCCCGGCCAGATCGCTCTCGCCCAGGTACGTCACCGCACGCGCCCCGAGCAGCAGCTCGGCCGCGGCCACCGGATCGGTCGCACCGCCGGTCACCAGATTGCCGTCGGCCAGGGCCGTCGTGTCGATCCGGACCCACTTGTCCTTGGGCACCCCGGCGCCTCGGTTCATCATGTAGAGCGCGCCGGGTGCCAGCAGTTCCGTGATGGGCAGGTGCTCCTCCTTGCCCACGGCGTCCTGCGGCAGCACCACCTTGAGCCGGCCGGACCGGCTACGGAAGTCGTACGTCCCCCGGCCCCTGATCGTGACCCGGGTACCGCCCGCCGCCGTCTCCATCGACGTACTCACCTTGGCGGTGGTGCCCGCGCTGGATTCCGTGCCCGCGTCGGATTCCGCGCCCGCGCCGGACTTCGTGCCCGTGTCGGACTCCGTGCCCGCGCCTGACTTCGTGCCCGCGTCGGGTCTTGCCCCGGCGGGGGCGGACGGGTCCTCGGCCCAGCCCGTGACCGCGGGCTTCCCGGTGACACGGGCGGGGGACGCGTCGTCGGCGTCCGTCCCGGTGAGGACCGCGGCCGCCTGCCGCACCGCCTCGACGGCTCCGGGCCCGGACCGGTCGTCGGACGCGGCCCGGTCGCCGCCACCGCCCGAGCAACCGGCGGCCGCCGCCATCACGCCCATCGCGGCGAGGGCGCACACAGCGCGCGCCCCGCCTCCGGATCTGTGCTGCTGCACCACCATCGCCTGCCAACCCCCAACGCCGTGCCGTTTGCCCGAGCCCCCACCCGTTCCGGATAACGACGGCCCCTGTCCCCCGTAACGCCGCCCGCCCACCCCTCACCGCCGGACGGCCCCGCCCAGTACCGTGGACGCGTGTATGACCAACACACCGCAGAGGTTCCACCGGCCCGGCCCGCCCACGAACCCACCACCGTCGAACGCGGCTCGTTCTGCACCGCCCGATGCGGCTGCGGCTGGTCCGGACCGGCCCGGAGATCCCGCGACCGGGCCCGCGCCGACGCCGACGCACACCGCGCCGCCCCCTGACCGGACCACCGGCCGCACCCCACGAGGACCCGTTCCCCCCACCCCGGAGGTCCGATGACCCTGCCGAACCGGCGCACCCTCCTGACCGCGGGCGCCGCCGCCGCACTCACCGGCGTCACCGCCACCGCCTGCGACGACACCGGATCCTCCACGCCCACCGGCGGCTCGACCCCGGCCACGAGGACGGGCGGACCGTCGCCCGCAGGCACCTCCGCGTCCCCGTCGACGACCGCGCCCTCCGGCCCGGCGGACTGGCCGGCGCTGGCCAAGAGCCTCGACGGCTCCGTCGTACGCCCCGACGACGCGTCCTATCCGACCGCCCGTCAGCTCTACAACACCCGCTACGACAAACAGAAACCGGCCGCGGTCGCCTACGTGCGGCACGAGGACGACATCCGCGAGTGCCTGGCCTTCGCCCGGCGCAGCTCCACGCCCGTCGCCATCCGCAGCGGCGGCCACTCCTACGGTGGCTGGTCGAGCGGTGACGGCAGGCTCGTCATTGACGTCTCGTCACTCTCCCGCGTCGGCGGGGACGGCACGATCGGCGCGGGTGCCCGGCTCCTCGACGTCTACCAGGGCCTCGCCGCGCACGGCGTGACCATCCCCGGCGGCTCCTGCCCCACGGTCGCGATCTCCGGCCTCACCCTCGGCGGCGGCCACGGGGTCGCGGCCCGCGCATACGGCCTGACCTGCGACAGTCTCACCGCCGCGACCATCGTCACCGCCGACGGCAAGACCCTCACCGTCGACGCCAAACACCACCCGGACCTCTTCTGGGCGCTGCGCGGCGCGGGCAACGGCAACTTCGGCGTCGTCACCGAACTCCGCTTCCGCACCCGCCCGGCCCCGCAGACCGTCACCGCGTACATGTCCTGGCCCTGGTCCCGCGCCCGTTCCGTCATCACCGCCTGGCAGGAGTGGGGGCCGGACCAGCCGGACGAGATCTGGTCCTCCGCACACCTCGCGGCGGGCCCCGGCGGCGGAAACCCGACCGTGACGGTCTCGGCCTTCAGCCTCGGCACGTACAGCGACCTGCAGAACGCCGTCGACCGCCTCGCCGACCGGATCGGCGCGCCCGCCTCCTCCGTCTCGCTGCGCCGCCGCAGCTACCAGGAGGCGATGCTCGTGTACGCGGGCTGCTCGGGCATCACGGACGCCCAGTGCCATCTGCCGGGCACCACGCCCGGCCGCACCTCGCAGGGCACGCTCCAGCGCGAGACGTACGCGGCCGCGTCCGACTTCTACGACCACGCGCTGTCCCCGGCCGGCGTCCAGGCCCTCCTCGACCGGACGGAGGCCTTCACCCGGCTCGGTACGGCCGAGGGCGGCGGCGGATCGATCGCGCTCACCGCACTGGGCGGGGCCATCAACCGGGTGGACGCGCAGGCCACGGCGTTCGTCCATCGGAACTCACGGGTGCTCGCCCAGTACATCGGCGCCTGGCGCCCCGGCACATCGGGCCGCCCACAACAGAACTGGCTGAAAGACACCCATTCCACGCTGCGCCGGTACGCATCCGGAGCGGCCTACCAGAACTACGCGGACCCGGCACTGACGGACTGGCGGAACGCCTACTACGGCACGGCCGCCGCCCGCCTGGGCGAGGTGAAGAAGCGGTACGACCCGGACGGCGCCTTCACGTACCCGCAGTCGCTCTGAACGGCCGTGCGGGGCTTCCCGGCCAGGAAGCCCCGCACAACTCCGCGTCACGACTCCGCACGACGACCCGCGTCAGGACCCACCTCAGGACTCCGCGTTTCTACGCCGCGAGCCCTTTCTCGCCGTCACCGCCACCGCCGGAGCCCGGCCGCGGCTCGGGAATCCCGAGCGCCTCGCCCCGGCTTTCGGTCCCCGCCGCCGACAGCGCCCGGCGCGACCGTACGAGCCTGCCCGCCCGGGGAGACCGGGAGACGGCACCCACGAGGGGGGCCAGCAGCATCATCGCGAGCGGGGCGAGCAGCAGCGCCGCAGCCGTGCCGAGGGCGAATCCGCCGATCACGTCGGTCGGGTAGTGAACGCCCATGTAGATCCGGCAGAAACCCTCCAGCAACGCGAGCCCGATGGCCGCGATGCCGAACTTGCGGTTCGCCACGAAGAGCCCGACGCCGAGGGCCATCGCCATCGTGGCGTGGTCACTCACGAAGGAGAAGTCGTTCTTCCCGTCCACCAGGACTTCGAGCCCCTGGTGGTCCTTGAACGGCCTCGGCCGTTCGACGAAGCCGCGGATCGGGATGTTGATCAGCAGGGCGATGCCCGCGGCGAGCGGCGCCCACACGATTCCGGAGACAGCCGTCACCGAGTCCTCGGGGGTCCCGCGCCGACGGGCACTCCACCAGCACCACAGGACCACCAGGACCATGCCGAGCATGATCCCGTACTCGCCGATGAACTCCATGACCTTGTCGAACCAGGTCGGAGCGGACTTGGCGAGCCCGTTGATGTCGTAGAGCAGGCTGACGTCGGGGTTTGACCCATCCAGTGCGAGTCCAGCCATCTGCCGCGGCCCCTTGCCTTGTCTGCTTCTGATACCGCGGCACACACCCATGTGCACCGCTTTGACGAACCCCCGTGTTCGTTTCGATCACGTACGTGGGACGACGCTCGGTCAGTGGCCGCTGTCCCGGTCCAACCAGAGAACGACGCGTTCCGTGCGTACGTTCCACTCTCCACCGAATGATCACCATGACGTTATCGAAGAGTGACTCATCGTCGCAGCTCAGGGCCCAGGCTTCACAGAGAGTTCCAGCCACCGCCGCCCACCGGTCAAGCGGCCGGCTGCGTGGTCGGAAGAGCCGCGGCGCCGTCCTTTGTGACGCGTGTCGCACCGAAGTAGTCGGGCGAGTCGATCTTGTCGAACCGGATCACGGCACCGGTGTACGGCGCGTTGATCATGTACCCGCCGCCAACGTACAGGCCCACGTGGTGGATGGCGCGCGAGTTGGCCAGGTCGTCGGAGAAGAAGACCAGGTCACCGGGGAGCAACTCGTCGCGCGAGGGGTGCGGTCCGGCGTTGTACTGGTCGTTCGCCACCCGCGGCAGCTCGATGTCCACCGTCCGGTACGCGGCCTGCGTCAGCCCCGAACAGTCGAACCGTCCGCCCTGCTCCGCCGTGCCGTTGCCGCCCCACAGGTACTTCGTCCCGAGCTTCTTCTGCGCGAAGTAGATGGCACCCGCCGCCTGCTGAGAGGGCTGCACCCGGCCCACGGGTTTGGCGAAGCTCTTCTCCAGGGACCGGATGATCTTGACGTAGTTCTCGGTCTCCGAGATGCCCGGGACCCCGCCCGCCTTGATCACCCGGTACGCGCCCGCGTTGTAGGCGGCCAGCATGTTGTCGGTCGCGTCCCCCGGAACCTTCTTCACGTACCCGGCCAGTTCGCAGTCGTACGAGGCGGCGGACGGAATCGCGTCGGCGGGATCCCAGACGTCCCGGTCGCCGTCGTTGTCCCCGTCGATGCCGTGTCCGGCCCAGGTCCCGGGGATGAACTGCGCGATGCCCTGCGCGGCGGCGGGACTCTTGGCGCCCGGATCCCAGCCGCTCTCCTGGTACAGCTGGGCGGCGAGGAGGGCGGGGTTGATGGCGGGACAGAGGTTGCCCCACTTCTCCACGAGTGGCTGGTACTTGGCCGGCACGGCTCCCTTGGCCAGCCCGACAGCCCCGCCACCGCCGCCCCCGAGGCCGGCCGCGGCGGAGTACGTCCCGACAACGAGCAACGCCACGAAGCACATGGCGGCCCCGACGCCGATCCCACCCACCAACCAGAATTTCCGCACCCCTCAACCTTCCCCCATCGGGGAGGGGTTCATGGGTGTTTTCGACGGTGTGTGCGAGTCATCGGGGTCACTGATGGAGCATCAGGGCGCTCCGGCGGACCAGAAGTCGGAGCGGACGTTGGGGCGGGGCAGCGGGTAGACGCCCTCGTAGGACGGACCGTTGGGCGGTGTTGTCGACTCCGCCACTTCGGACTCCTCCACGCAGGGACTGTCCACCTCGAAGAAGGCTTGGCCCTCCCCTCCGACACTCAGAGTCACACCAAATCCATCGCTCGTTTGAGCGTAGATCGCAGGGAAATCTGCATCCTTGTTAACAGCCTTAATCCTGTACCCATTCTTTCGCCAGAAACGGTCCACCACACCTAGAAAGCTACCGCGCCGACCATCGGACACGATTGTCATAACAACCCGCATTCTCGACACGTCGCAGCCACCGATGCTAGTTGGACCATGGGCCCAATGCACTTTCGGCTTCACCTCCCCCAGAACAGCATCGAGAATGCTGTCCGCACGGCCTGCCGCCTCTTGCATATCCATCTTCGTGTGCCTATCTTCTTCAGATAAACGATAATTCGTCGCACAACCCGATAGTTGCAGGCACAGGAGGAGCACCCAAATCCCATCCAAGTTGCGATATTTCACCGAGAGCCCTCAATCTTCACCTTGTCGGCTCGCCCAGCAGTAATCAACGCAATACTGTCAGCTGACACAGCATCTCGTTGGGGATCGAAATACTGCGAATGCGCATCGATGGAGACCCCACTACCGCTAACAAGTCGGGGACCCTCGCCTACCGGAAAGCGCCTAGCGCCGAATGCTTCACTTGCCGGATCTCTTCCGAACCAGAGATCGTCGTCCCCTGGATCTGCAATATCACCCATGAGATAAGCACCAGCGGGTCCGGCCGCAGCCCAACCCACGGCGCCGGCAATGCCTTGATTCTTTGATGGGAGCTTGGTCACGACATCGTTCTCTGCCGCACCGACGAAAACATGCCCCTTGCCCACTCCGAGGTCCTCTGCTCGATCCACACCAACTCCAGGACTTCCAACGAGAATGATGTCGTCAACCCCTGGAATTCCTCCCCCTTGCTGAGTAGCCGCACCCACAGTACGCGAACCATAGGAATGCCCAATCGCGGTGAGATGCTGATCCTCGTTCTCATTCGTAGCTGAAATCCCACCCATGAATTGATTGAAGGCGTCCCCACCTCTCTCAGCCCTCTCGTCCCCCATCACGTCGAGACTGTCAAGGCCATCCACACTCTGCGGCGCGTCGTAACCAAGCCAAACAATCGCCGCACTAGAATGATCATACTTATTGGCCCCCTTTGCGGTATCCCGGGCCCGCTTGAGGTCATTCCGCGCGAAGTCCTCATCCAACGACGTATTCAGCCCAGGCACATAGGCCGAAACATTTCGAGCCGTATCCGGATTCCCGTACGAGACAATCGCACGGCCGTTCCCCTCGTCCCCGATGCCGAGCAGGAACATCGGGGGCTGCCGGCCCTCCTTCAGTTGCCGGTCGATCTCTCGCAGCCCCGCCAGCTTCGTCTCCGCGTCCGCATCGTCCTGCCCCTCCAGCTTGCCGATCAGCAGTTGGAGGTTGTCGCGGTTGGCCGTGTCGCGGACCAGGGCCGGGATGCCGTCCAGGTTGCCGATCTGGTCCGGGTACACCGCGAGGTACTCCTCGCGCTGTTCGTCCGTCAGGCCCGCCCACCACGCCTTGCGCGCCGCCGGGCTCGCATCGCGCGGGATGCCCGACTTCAGGTAGCCGCGTGCCGCATCCCGTACCGCTGCCGCGTCCCCCGCCGCGTCCGTCCATGTCCGGTCCGGGACCTTCAGGCCCTCCTCGGCCTTCAGGTCCCGCAGGATTCCGGCGAACCGCCAGTCGATCTCGGCCGCCGTCCGTACGGCTTTCGTCACCCGGTCCGCGATGTCCTGCGCCTTGCCCGCGTTCGGGTTCGGCGCCACCAGCCCCGACGGCGGCAGCAGTCCCGGTGAAGCCGTGACCGACGCCGTGCCACCCGGCAACGGCTTGCCGTCGACCAGGCCCTCCCCCGCCTCCGGGTACGTCACCGAGCCGTCCGCGTGGACGGTGAACCTCAGCGCCTCCGCATCGTCCAGCGCGTCCCGCAACGCCCGCTGCTGGGCCCTCATCTCGTGGGCGAGGCTGTTCAGCGCCGTACGGACCAAGCCGCACTCCGTGTACACGTACTGCAGGTTCTGGCTCAGCTGCCGCAGCCTGCCGACCGCCGCGTCCGCCGCCGCGCCCCGCTGGGTCTCGCGCAGGCCGTTCAGCAGCTGCTTCTCGATCCGGTCCCGTCCGGCGTCGGCGCGGTTGCTCGCCTTTCCCCATCCGTCGGCCGCACCCTCCAGCTCGGCGCACCTCAGGTCCCGTAACTGCGCCCAGGTCAGCGTGGAACTCGGCACCGGCGGCGTCAACGTACGACTCCCCACTCCGGCCTCGCCACGGGTGTGAAGGACGACCTCACGGTCTCGTTCGTCTCGCCCTGGGCCCGTGCGACGCCCCGCAGGTTCCCCGCCAGGGACCCGCACTCCCGGCGCGCGGACTCGAAGCGCCGCTCCCACGACTCCCGCACGCTCCCCAGCTCCGCCAGGGCGCTCAGCTCGGCCGTGCCGGCGAGCAGTCCCTCGTGCGCCGCCGCGAGTTCCGCCTTCACCGGCCCGAGGTGCACGGCCATCCCCTCCGCGCCCCCGGCAGCCCGGACCCACACCCCTCCGCTGTGCCGAAGCTGGTCCCCAGCAGAACCACCAGCCGCACCCGAACCGCCAGACCCCGCTGACCCACCAGACCCGCCCACCAGTTCGCTCAGCCTCTGCCGCCCCCCGGGCTGCCCCACCACGGCCATACCGCTCACCCCGCTCACCCCGTTCCTTGATCGTGGAGCGGCACTGTGCCAAAAGGGGCGACCGCGACACGCCGGACCGGACGGCGCGCAAAGGCCCGGGGAGCAGGAAATCCCCTGCTCCCCGGGCCTCTCGGGCCGGTCCCGCCACGCGGGGATCACCCGAACGGTGGACCGGTTCACACCCCCACTCGGTGCGTCACACCTGGGTCGGGTTCTTGCACATCCACGGGTAGAACGGCGCGCCCTTGCTGCCGAGTACCTGCCACATCATGGCGTTGCGCGTCTTCGGCCCGTACACGCCGTCGACGTTGCTCCCCGTGAAGTGAAGCTGGTTCTTCTGCAGGGACTTGACGGCCTTCACGGTCGCCGGGCCGTAGGAGCCGTCGATGCCGCCGCTCTCCTCGATCAGCCGGGCGGCCGCGCTCGATGAGTAACAGGTCACGATCGCGTCCTGCAACGCCTTGACCGTGGCCTTGGAACCCTTGCCCAGGCTCAGGTTGCAGCCGATCCCGCTGCTTGAGTTGGTCGGCACTCTGACGTACTCGTAGTTTCCGGTGTACTTCAGGGCCGTGGTGTTGCAGACCACGACAGCCGCCTGAGCGGGGGCGCTCGTGGCAACAGCCAGCGAGAGCGTCGCGGCAGTCATCCCCACGGCTGTGACCAGTGCCTGCGTCCTGCGAGAAACGGCACGCATGTGCATCCTCATCCTCTCCGGGATTCGCATCGGACGGGACGACGGACGTCCCCGGCTCTCCCGATGCCTTCGGGGTCGGACGCTAGCCACCACCCGGCCCGGCGGTGAAGATCGGTCGAGCGCCTGTGGCCCAACGGTGAAGACACCATGACCATGTACCAGTGGACGTGACGGGCCGTCATCGTCGGGCGGGCGTCCGACGGCCGGGGCGTGGCTGTACGCCCCCCGCCGCCCCCAGCGGGAAGAATGCGCCCCCATGAGCCATTCCCAACCCGCCCGCAACGAGTCCGCGTGGCTCCGCCCGATGGTCGCCCGCCCGGCCGACGAGCAGCACCGCACCGCGACCATGCTGGAGCTCTTCTTCGACCTCTGCTTCGTCACCGCGGTCGCCCAGGCGGCGACGGCGTTCGAGCACGAACTGGCGGAGGGACGCATCGGCCACGGCGTCCTCGGCTACGCGATGGTGTTCTTCGCGATCTGGTGGGCCTGGATGAACTTCACCTGGTTCGCCTCCGCTTACGACACCGACGACGTGCCGTACCGGCTGCTCACCCTCCTGCAGATCACCGGCGCACTCGTCCTGGCCGCCGGCGCGACCGAGGCGGTTCAGCGCGAGGACTTCACCGTCATCACCTGGGGCTACGTCATCATGCGGCTGGCGATGGTCGCCCAGTGGCTGCGCGCCGCCCGTGCCGACCCCGAACGACGCCGCAGCTGCCTGCGCTACGCCGTGGGCATCCTCGTGGTGCAGGTCGGCTGGGTCGTACGCCTGGCCCTGCCCGAAGGCAGCGGACTCGCGACGTTCGCGGTCCTCGTGGTCGCGGAGATCGCCGTCCCCGTATGGGCAGAGCGGGCAGCCACCACCACCTGGCACCCGCACCACATCGCCGAGCGGTACGGACTGTTCACGCTGATCGTGCTGGGTGAGTCGATCACCGCCGCCACCGGTGCCGTACGCGCCTCGCTCGACACCCACGCGGCGCTCGGTGACCTCGCCGCGCTCGTCGTCGGAGGCATCCTGACCGTGTTCGCCCTGTGGTGGCTGTACTTCGCACAGAACGCGCCGCAGCGGCTCACCACCCTCCGCGTCGCGCTCCTCTGGGGCTACGGGCACTACTTCGTCTTCGCCTCCGCGGCCGCCGTCGGCGCCGGACTCGCGCTCAACGTCGCCCACGCCACGGGCCACGGCCATCTCTCCGACCACGCGGCGGCCTCGGTCTACACCGTTCCGGTCGCGCTCTTCGTCGCCCTCGTGTGGCTGCTGCACCACCCCACCCCGGTGCGGATCGACGCCGCCGACGCCGTGCACCCGGTCGCGGTCGCCGCCATCCTCGCCGCGACGTTCGCTCCCTCGCCCATCCTGGTCACGGGCATCCTCGCCGCACTCCTCATCGCGGCGAAGCTGACCCTCTCCGCACGCGGCGCCACGAAGGCGTCACCCTCTCCGCTCGATGCCTGACCGCTGATCAGCGAGTGATGCGCGCCGCCTGCCCCGGCAGGGCGATGCCGTGGGCCTGGGCGACCCGCCCCGGACGCAGCGTCCACGGCACCGGCGAGGTGTCGGTCAGCCAGTCCTCCGCGACGATCCGGTGCACGACGAACCCGCGCAGCGAGCGCGACAGCTTCCAGCCGAGGCCCTTGCACAACTGCCCGTACGAGGGGCCGTGCCCGTGTTCCGCGCGGAAGTCGGCGGCGAAGCCGGCGGCCTGCGGACCACGGTCGGGATGGCCGTCCTCCCAGGCGTCGTAGGCGGTGAGTACGGACCGGGGGGCGGGGATGTCGGCCGGCGGGTACATGAACGCCTTCGCCACCCGGCCCATGGGGAACCGGCACAGCGGGCACTGCTCGACCGCCTCCACGTGCCGCCGCAGAGCCGGACTCGTACCGGACTTCCACGCGTCCCACGCGGCCGGGGTGATCTGGTCCGGCTCCGGGTCTGCAGGCGGGCGGCTCGCCTCGACGCGCGCCTCCTCCGCGATCTCCTCGGGGGTACGGAACCTGCCCGCGAGGTGACGCACCACCGGGTCGAGGCGGTACGCGTCGCCGGAGAGCTCCGCGAGGAACCCCTTGGCGGCGAGTTCGGGCCCGGCGGCGCGGCAGGCCTCCGGCAGGTGGCCGGGGATCCGGCCGTGCAGCTCGGAGGTGCTGTGGGCCGCCAGGAACAGGGCCGCCAGCCGGATCGCCGGCGACGCCTTCTTGACCGGCTTCGCGATCCGCGCGCGCATGGCCCATCCCGACACCCGCGACCGTGTGCCCTTGCCCAAGGGCAGCGGGTGGTCCGCCTCCCGGTTCATGCCCGGCACCCTGATCCCCACCGGGACGTCCTGCTCCCCGTCGACCAGCGGACCGGGTACCTCCCATCCGGCGGCCTCCAGATCGGCCACGGCCCGGCGCGGGTCCTCCAGCCGCAACGAGCGCACGTCGGTGCCGGTGACGTTGCCGACACCACCCCGTGCGGCCCGGATGGCCACGACGACGGCGAGGAACTGCGCGTCGACGGACCCGAGCGGCAACCCGGCCACGTACGACAGGAGCGCGCGTGCGGCCTCCCCCTGCCCGTTCGTCAGCAGAAAGGGCGGCAGGGTGGGTTCGACGGGCTTCGAGGCGGCGGTCTCTTGCGAGATGACAGTCTTGGGCACATCTCTCCTAACGCGGTTCAGTCGTCGAGGACACGGGCACCGGCATCATTCGTCGCGACCTCACGACGGATGACGCCGGCCGCGCCGCACCACCGGCATCCGGATCCGGGACCAGGAGAGAACGGTATCCGCCCGCGGGCAGCCGCGAAGGCGGCCGGACGGCCGCCGGCCCGGGGCATTCAACTCCCCGGGCCGGTGGATGTACGGCTCTGCTACGCGGACCGCAAGCGGTAGGCGTAGGTGTACGTGCGCCCGGCGTGCAGCAGGTACTCCGCGAGCGGCGGGGCTCCCCAGGAGTCGTTGCCGCCGACCCCCATCTGCCGGTGGTTGACGCCCAGGACGGTCTCGTCGCGCCGCTTCAGCTCGTAGGGGTGCTTCGGCCCCTCCAGGTCGAACGGCGAGTAGTGCAGGACGCTCGTCTCCAGCATGGGTTCGTCCTCGCCGGGGTCGGCCCGGACCAGCAGCCCGGTGCCGGAGCGGTCCGTCAGCGACAGCGTCCGCACGTCGGTCATGTTGCCGGTCTGCTCGGGCCGGACGTAGGGCGCGACCTGCTCGTCGACCGTGGAGCGGTAGCGGCCCACGAAGGCGCCGGTGTGCCGGTCCCAGTAGTTCTCCTGCGGGCCGCGTCCATACCAGTCGATCTGCTCGAAGCCCTCCGGGACGGTCAGCAGCGCACCCACCATGGGCAGATCGGGCAGCCCGGCGGCGGCCTCCAGGGTGTGCCGGATCCGGATCTCGCCGTCCCCGCGGACGGTGAACACGGTGGTCCAGGTGGATGTGGCCGGGGCGGTGGGCAGGGTGCACGCCACCTCGACGGTGACGACTCCGGGAGACGGCTGACCGGTCCTGACGGAGGTCACCTCGCGCTCTGTACCGGCGTCCCGCCAGGTACGCAGGGAGTCCTGGGCGCCCCGGCCGATGTCGTTGTCGGTGGGCCCGCGCCAGAAGTTCGGCACCGGGCCGCCCGCCAGCAGCAGCCGGCCCTTCACCCGGTACGAGGCCAGCGTCCCGGTGGACTTGTCCAGGACCACCTCCGCGTCGCGCCCGCTGATCTTTACGCGTGCGTCGGTCTCGTCCAGGGTGAGGGCGGGCAGCGTCTCCGGGGCCGGGTCCGCAGGGGCGGAGGTGTGCCAGTCGAGCGCGAGCTGCTCGGCGGCCACGGTGTGCCCGGCCTCCGCCCACGTCGCCTTCGCCTTCAGTACGAAGGCGACGTTCAGCCAGTACTCGGCGCCCGGCTCGGGCTTCGCCGGCTTCCGGTACGGGATGCGTACGGTGCCCTCGCCGCCGGGCGACACCTTCGGCGCGGCGAGCCTGCCGTGCTGCACGCTGCGGCCGTCGCAGCTGACGTCCCAGCGCAGCTCGTACGCGTCCAGGCCGCTGAACAGGTGCTTGTTCCGTACGGTGACCGTCCCGGCCGCGAGGTCCGCCGCGGCGACCGCGACCGGCTGGTAGACCTTCTTGAGCTCCAGCAGACCGGGGTGCGGCGTACGGTCGGCGGCGACCAGCCCGTTGCAGCAGAAGTTTGCGTCGGTCGGATAGCCGTCGTGCCAGTCCCCGCCGTAAGAGAGGTAGGTGTGCTTGGCGTCGCCCGGCACGGGGAGCCGGATCGCCTGGTCCACCCAGTCCCACACGAACGCGCCGTGCAGATTCGGGTAGCGCTCGAAGATGTCCCAGTACTCCTTGAGGTTGCCGCTGCTGTTGCCCATGGCGTGCGCGTACTCGCACAGCATGAAGGGCGTGTCCTTGCCCGACTTGCCGTACGCCTCCACGTCCGCCGGCTTGGTGTACATCTCGCTGTGCAGGTCGGCGACCTCGTTCATGCCTTCGTAGTGCACGGGCCTGGAGGCGTCCCTGGCGTGCACCCAGTCGGCCATCGCCCGGAAGTTGGAGCCGCCACCGGCTTCGTTGCCCAGCGACCAGACCACGACGCTCGGGTGGTTCTTGTCGCGCTCGACCATGGAGCGGATCCGGTCGACACAGGCGTCGGTCCACTCCGGCAGGGAGGCCGGAACGGTGTCGCGGACTCCGTGGGTCTCCAGGTTCGTCTCGTCGATGACGTACAGGCCGTACTCGTCGCACAGCTCCAGCCAGCGCGGGTTGTTGGGGTAGTGCGAGGTGCGCACCGCGTTGATGTTGTGCTGCTTCATCAGCAGGATGTCCTGGCGCATGCGGGGCTCGCGGATCGCCTGGCCGTGGTCGGGGTCGGACTCGTGACGGTTGGTGCCCCGGAACATCACGGGCCTGCCGTTCACGGTGAACTTCCCGGGCCCGTACTCGACCTCGCGGAAGCCGGTACGGGTGCGCTGGACGTCGACCGTCCGCCCGGAGCCGTCGGTGAGCGTGACGACCACGGTGTAGAGGTTCGGGTCCTCTGCCGACCAGAGCGCGGGCGCGGAGACGTCCGCCTTCAGCGTCACCTCGGTGTCCCCGCCCGAGCCCTTCGGGTCGACGTCCCCGGTGAGCGGACGGCCGACGCGGCTCCCCCGGCCGTCGTACAGCACCGCCTCGATGCGGTGGCCGGCCGCGCCTGCGCCGCCCCGGTCCCGCACGGTCGCGGTGACCGTGAGGACCGCGTCGCGGTACGCGTCGTCCAGCTCGGTCCGTACGAACAGGTCCTGCACGTGGACCGGCGCGACCGCGTACAGATAGACGTCCCGGAAGATCCCGGACAGGTCGATCATGTCCTGGTCCTCCAGCCAACTGCCGTCGGACCAGCGGTAGACCTCCACGGCCAGGGTGTTGTCGCCCGGCCGCACGTGGTCTGTGATGTCGAACTCGGCGGGGGTGTAGCTGTCCTCGCTGTAGCCGACCCGCTTGCCGTTGACCCAGAGGAAGAACGCCGACTTCACGCCCTGGAACGAGATCAGGGTGCGCCGGCCCGACCAGTCGCGCGGCACGGTGAAGGTGCGGCGGTAGGAGCCGACCGGGTTGAAGTCGTGCGGAACGGCGGGCGGGTCCGGGGTCTCGTAGCCGATCCACGGGTAGCGGATGTTGAGGTAGATCGGCTCCGGGTAGCCCTCGATCTCCCAGTTCGACGGTACGGGGATCCGGTCCCAGCCGCCGTCGTCGTAGCCGGGCGCCTCGAAGCCGGCGGGCCGGGCGTCGGGGTTCTTGGACCACTTGAAGCGCCAGGTCCCGTTCAGCGACCGGAAGTAGGGCGACTTCTCCATGTTCCCGCGCAGTGCGTCGGAGCCGCTCCCGTACGGGACCAGCCGGGCCCGCGCCGCCTCTCTGCCGACCTGGAACACTCTCGGCTCCGCGTCCCACTCGGGGGCGGGGCCGTCGGCTGCGAATGCCTGTCTCTGCGCGGAGAAGACGGCCCAGCCCGCGAGGGCTGCCCCGGTCGAAAGGACGGAACGACGGCTCGGACGGTATGCGCTCATGAAGCGACTCCGAACGGAAGGCAACAAGAACCACCACCATCAGACGGAATCACTCAACACGCAAGACTCCGCGCGGGATCCCCGCACATCGCGGCCGATGCCACCCCCACATCGGGGGCCCGACCACCCCAAAGGGCGTAACAGCAGGACCGAAGGTGGCCGGAAGTACCCGCCCGGCCGGGGTTCCGCTGCGAGGCAGGCGGGCACCACACTGTTCCGATGCCGAACCGCGCCCACGCCGTCCACATGACCACCACCGAGACGCCGCTGCCGGGGCGGGAGGTGGACCAGAGCTGGATGATCTGGGGCGCCCAGGCCGACTCCCTCGGCCAGGCGATGTCCGAACTGGAGGCAACAGCCGCGAGCCACCAGGCAGACACGGTCATGGCGGTGCGCGTCACCACGGTCACGAACACCCGCACAAGGACGCGCCTCATGGCCGACCCGATGATCGAAACCACCGTGGTCTACCAGGCGTACGGAACGGCCGTCCGGTATGCGTGAACTCGGCGATCGCCCCGCGCACCCTCCCGCCTCTCAGCCACCGGCAATCCGGCACCCCTCCGTACACGGCTACGGCAGATCGCCTGACCGGCAGTCCGGCTTCGCCGCGCATTCCACCCACAGCAGCTTGCCGCCCTGTACCGGAAGGCCACCGCGCATCGGGTACGCACCCCAGCACTCCGCGTAGAGCGTGACGAGGTACAGCCCCCGCCCTCTCTCGGCGAGCTCCGCGGGCGCCTGCTCACTCCACCGGAACGGCGCCGGAATGCGCGGATCGGTGTCCCACACCCCCAGCCGGACCCGCGAGATCCTTCCCGCACCCCTGCTCGACCTGGCGGAGATCGAGCACCATGCTCAGCAACTCCGTACAGCCGTGACCGTTCACATCCCCGGCCTGTTCCAGACCCCCGAGCACGCACGCGAGGTGTTCCGCCAGGACGTACCAGCACTGCCGCCTCCCGACGTGGAGCACCGGGTCTCGTTCCGCATCAAGCGGCAGGCTGTCCTGTACCGGGACCATCCGGCCCGCCAGCAGGCCGTCATTCACGAGGCGGCCCTGCGCATGCAGTTCGGTGGGCCCGAGACCGCCCGTCGGCAGTTGGAGCTCCTACTGCGCCCAGGGCAACTCCTGCGTCCACGTGGCCACCCACAACGGCACGGTGATACTCACCGAATCAGGCGACCCCGGCGGCGCGATACTCCGGACCACCCCCGCCGACCTCACCTGGATCCAGGGGCCGTTCGACCACTTCACCGAACCCGGCGACGGATAGCGCCTGCGTGAGGGACCGCCCGACCGGGGCAGGATCCGGGCCGGGCCACCGCTACACCGGCGTCGGATGCGACGATCCGCGTCATGACCGGACGGATGTCCCGGGCCCCGGGCCACGTGGATTCGGGCTTCCTCCGCGAGCGCGAGCGCCTGACGGGTCCGGGCACGTGTCCGAAGACCTCACGGCGGGCATGATCAATCGCATGAAAGCGGGCAAGAGGGACGTCGCAACCAACGGCACGAGGCTCGGCACGAGTACGAGCACGAGTACGAGCACGAGCGCCCGTGCCGGGACCGGAACCGGCACCGGCACCGGCACCGGAGCAGGCAGCAGGCCGGGGCAGGTCCTGAAATGGAACTTCTTCATAGGTGGACACCTGAGCGCCTCCGTTCCCGTCCGCCTCGTCGAACGTACGACCGCAGGTCAGCTGCTGTGGATGGAAACCGGCACGCCGATGTGGCGGACCGCCCTGCCGTGCGGCACCACACATCTGCGGGACATCGCCCCGCACGAACGCCCCGCCGAGGGCTACCCCCTGGTCCCCGACCGGTGGCCGATGGGCAACGCCCTCTTCTACCAGCCGACCGGCGCGGCCCACTCCGTCCTGTGGCTGTTCGGGCGCAGACAGAAGTTCCGCGGCTGGTACGTCAATCTGGAACGCCGGCTCCACCACGGCGACGACATCGACATCGCTGACCACGAGCTGGACCTCAACGTGGCACCGGACCGCACCTGGCGGTGGAAGGACGAGCAGTCCTTCGCGGAGAAGACCGGCCACCCCGCGTACTGGACAGCCGAGGAAGCGGTCGCCATCCGCTCCGAGGGAGACGCGGTGGCACGGCTCGCCGAGGCCGGAACGTTTCCCTTCGACGGCTCCTGGTGCGATTTCAGGCCACCATCGGCCTGGACGACACCGTCCCGCCCACCCAACCCCCGCCACTCGATCCTCTGAACGACGTACACCTCCACCTCGCCACTCATGCGCCGATAGGTGCGGTTCGAGCGCGGATGCCGGTCTCGGCCAGGGTGGCGCGATGGCGATCATTGCCCGGCGTCACCCTCCGTGATACACAGAGTAACGATATGTAATTCGCTCACACACCGATTCGATCCGCAGGTCAGGGCGGTCAGACCGGTCAAATGTGCGAGATCCGGGTAAAGAGAGCCGTCAAGTCGTCGTGCGAACGCAGATTCATCAGCGAAGATAGAGGGTGACTCGTGCCGTTCGGTGCGGGCACCGAACTACCCAGCAAGGGCGGTGACTTAAATGATCCTGGCAGCTGAAAAGGGCGACATCACCACCATCATCGGCGGAATCGCCCCGAACTGGGGGCCGTTCGGGACCTTGGGCAACGAGGCCCGCGTCATGATCGAAGTGGTGATGGCGATCGCCATCCTGCTCTGTCTCGGCATCGCGATCTGGGGAGCGGCGAAACAGCGCATCGGCGCGACGGCTCTGCGTGACACGTTCAGCGCGGAGCAGGGCAAGGGACTGATCGTCGCCGGTCTCACCGGTGTGTTCATCATCGGATCGCTGGGAACCCTGTTCACCATCGTCTACGGGATGGCTGTCTAACCGGCCGTCAGCCCGCGCCAGGGGGCACTCCCGCCCCGTCCCCACCATCCGCCCGTCGTGCCCACCGGCAGAGGTTGCGTCTCCCTGATGTCGAGTCACCACACCGCGCCCGCGCGGGAACCAGCACGGCTACCGTCGTACTACGACGCGGTTCAGGCAACGGTTGAGGGGGCGTACGCGGCATGAGTCCCGACGACGACGGTTACGGCAACGACTCCGGCCGTTCGAACGACGCCTACAGCACCCTCGGCGGCACGCGCCAGACCCGCACCCGACTCCCCGACGGCCAGGGCGGCGACGGCTACGGCCCCCGCCGCCCGGCCCGCAACTCCCGCTCGCTCCTCACCGTCCTCGGCGTGGTGGTCCTGCTCCTGGCCGCCATCGCCTTCGCGAACATGGGCGGAGGCGACGGGGGCAACGGCGGCGACGGTGCCCGAGGAAGCGACGCCAAGAAGGCCGGCTCCGCACCGACCGCGGCCACCGGGACGAAGCCGGTGACGGGGAAGAACGGCTCGATTCCCTCGGGGTTCGCGCATGACGAGCAGGGGGCGCAGAGCGCGGCGGCGAACTATTCCGTGGCACTCGTATCGGCAGACATCCTCAAGCCAGATCGCCGGACGCAGATCGTACGCCGCGTCTTCGCCGCAGGCCGAGTCGACGAGCTTGAGACCAAGCTCAACCAGGCGTACAGCAAGGACTTCCTTGACAAGGTTGGCCTCGACGAGAACGGTCAAGCAGCTGAGGGCATGACGTACGTCTCAAGGACCGCGCCCGTCGGGACCAAGGTGACGCAGCTCTCTGGCTCTTCCGCCACTGTCGAGGTGTGGTGCACAGGAGTCTTCGGAACGGCTGGGGTCGGCTCCACCAATCCCGTGAGCAACGACTGGTTCACCATGACGCTCAAGCTCCAGTGGGAGAGCAACGACTGGAGAGTCGACAGCTTCTCCCAGAAAGACGGACCGGCACCGGTCAATACCGACCGTACGGCCTCCAACGCCGATGACATCGCCAAGGCCGTCGAGGAGTACGGAGGGTTTACCTATGCCCGCTAAATCCCGGCACGCAATCAAGTTGAGTGCGGCCCTGGCAAGCGCCCAGGCAACTCTGGTAATTCTGGCAACCCGCGCCGCAGCAGCACCGACGCCGTCCCCGTCCCCCTCCGGCTCTCCCTCTGGGGATGGAAACTGCTCGCTCATCGTTGGCCCCGCCAAGGACTACTGCGAAGGCGACGCACGCACCTCCAAGTCCAACGCCCCCAAAAGCGTCGACTCCGCCCTGGACCCCCTGACCTCCCTGGGCCGTGGCTGTGCCGACGCCGCCGCGTGGATCGTCGGCAAGCTCAGCGACGCCGTCAAGGGCACCGCGAACGTCGACTTCACCAACACCCGCTTCCTCCAGCAGTACGCGATCGTCTTCGCCGCCTCCACCGTGCTGACGCTCGTCCTGTGGCTGCTCGCCGTCGCCAAGCGCGCCATCCGCGGGGTGCCGCTCACCACCGCCATCTCCGAGGCCATCGGGTTCCTGTGGCTGACGGTCCTGGCGTCCGCGTTCACCCCGCTGATCCTGTACACGATCGTCTCCGCCACTGACGCCGTCACCGAGGTCATCGCCTCGTCCTCCGGCGGGCAGACGGACGTCTTCTTCGGGTCGTTCGCGGAGGCGCTCAAGAAGGACTCCGACATCGGCGGCGGACCGATCATGCTGATCGTCGTGTCGCTGGTGTCGATCCTCGCCGCAGGCATCCTCTGGCTGGAACTCGTGATCCGGGCCGCCCTCCTCTACGTCGGCGCCCTGCTCGGAACCGCCGTGTACGCGGGGCTCGTCGACAAGAACATGTGGGGGCACGTACGCCGCTGGGCAGGCATCATGATCGCCGTGATCATGGTGAAACCCGTCATCGTCATCGTGCTCGGCCTGGCCGGCGCGCTGTCCTCCGACGACGGACCGGACGCGTTCTCCGCCGTCGTCTCCGGACTGGCGATCATCCTGCTCGCGATCTTCGCCTCCGGCATGATCTACCGCTTCGTCCCCGGCTTCGGCGACGAGATCCAGGGCGCCCGTACCAACCGCAAGCAGGCCACCGACGGCTCCCAGGCCGCCGCGATGATCAGCTCGCCCGCCGCTCTCGTCTCCCAGGGCATCAAGACCCACAGCAGCCGCGGCGGCGGCGGCCAGGACAACGGCGGCGGCAACAGCGGCGGCGGACGCCCCGCCAACCCGGTCAGCGGCGGAGTAGCCGCCCACAGCTCCCGCAACTCCGGGAGCGGGGTCGGCGGCGGATCTGTCCCCTCCGCCGCACCTCCGCCCCGCAGCGGCTCCGGCCCCACCTCCGGCACCCCGCACAGCAGCCGCGGCCCGCGCCGCGGATCAGGAAGTTCAGGTAACAGCAGCACAGGAGGTGGCGGGCGTTGAGCACGCAGTCCCATCCGATCGCGCCCCGCCGTACGTATCTCATCGGCCGGGCCAGGCCCAACGCCATGGTCGGCAAGAACCGCGAGACCGGCGAGATCGCCCTGATCATCGGCGGGGCGTTCCTCGGCATGATGAGCGGGCTGCTCGTACCGGTCCTGTCCATGCGGATCGTGCTGCTCACCGGCTTCCCGCTGCTCGCCCTGGCGATCGTCTACGTCCCGTACAAGCACCGGACGTTCTACAAGTGGTTCGAGATCAACCGCAGCTTCAAGCGCTCCCTGCGCCGAGGCGCCACCTACCAGTCCGGCGCCATGGAAGCGGGCACCAGCGCCGACGGCCGCGAGGTCGAGATCGGACCGCCCCCCGGCATCGGCCGGATCAACTGGCTGGCCGCGCCCTTCGGCCCCGACGAGATCGCCGTACTGCTGCACGCCGACCGCCGCACCGTCACCGCGGCGATCGAGATCGAGGGGCCCGGCGTCGGGCTGCGCGACAGCGAGGACCAGGAAGCGCTCGTCGACCGCTTCGGCACCCTGCTCAAGCACGTCGCCAACGGCGACGGCTTCGTGACCCGCATCCAGATGCTCGCCCGCACCCTGCCCGCCGACCCCGACGCCCACGCCAAGGACGTCGCCCAGCGCGGCGACAAGGCCTCCCCCGGCTGGCTCCAGGAGTCCTACGAGCAGCTCCAGTCGATGGTCTCCACCTCCAGCGAGCAGCACCGCGCCTACCTGGTCGCCTGCATGGAGTTCGACCGCGAGCTCGCCGCAGAGGCCAACGCCATGGCCCGCGCCGCCCGGCCCCACGGCGGCCGCAAGCTCGACCGGGACGCCGGACTCGCCGTCGTGATGGCGCGCGAGCTCACCGACATCTGCGCCCGCCTCGCCGAGGCCGACATCCGGGTACGCCAGCCGCTCGGCCAGAGCCGCCTGGCCTCGCTCGTCCACTCGATGTACGACCCCGACCACCCCATCGACCACATCCAGGCCATGACGAAGCGCAACGCCTGGCCCGCCGAACTGGACGCGGTCGAGCCGACGTTCCTCCAGGCCAAGACCCGCGAATCGTCCACCCGCGCCCCCTGGTGCCACTCCACGGCCTGGGTGAAGGAGTGGCCGATGACGCCCGTCGGCGTCAACTTCCTGGCCCCGCTCCTGGTCCACACGCCCGATGTGATCCGTACGGTCGCGGTCTGCATGGATCTCGAACCCACCGAGATCGCCATCGAGCGGATGCTCACCGAGAAGACCAACGACGACGCCGAGGCCAGCCGCCAGGCCAAGATGAACCGCACCGTCGACCCCCGCGACATCGCCGCCCACGGCCGGCTCGACCAGCGGGGTGAAGATCTCGCGAGCGGCGCGGCAGGGGTGAACCTGGTGGGGTACATCACCGTGTCGTCCCGTTCGCCGGAGTCCCTCGCCCGCGACAAGCGGACGATCCGGGCCTCGGCCGGCAAGTCGTACCTGAAGCTGGAGTGGTGCGACCGCGAGCACCACCGCGCGTTCGTGAACACCCTGCCGTTCGCCACCGGCATCCGCCGCTAGCCGTACACGACCGAGAACACCTAGAGCACCGAGAACACCGAGCACCGAGCACCGAGCACCGAGAGAGACGAAAGGGAGGTCGGTCACGCCATGCGAGATCCGCTGTCCGCGTTGTCGGACGCCTTTACCGCCTTCCTCTTCGGAAAGGTGGAGACGACCCGGCTGCCCGTCCGCACCTCGACCGGACAGGCGCAGGCGGTCTACCTGCCCACCGCCGCCCCCGGCCTCGGTGACTCCGGCGTGATCATCGGCCGCGAGGTGTACTCCGGCAAGGGCTACATCTACGACCCCTTCCAGCTGTACGGCCAGCAGCTCCCCGCCCCGCACTGGCTGGTGCTCGGTGAGTCCGGCAACGGCAAGTCCGCGCTGGAGAAGACGTACGTACTCCGCCAGCTCCGCTTCCGCGACCGCCAGGTCGTCGTCCTGGACGCCCAGGGCGAGGACGGCGTCGGTGAATGGAACCTCATCGCCCAGGAACTGGGCCTGACCCCCATCCGCCTCGACCCCACCTCCGCGCTCAACGGCGGCATCCGGCTCAACCCGCTCGACCCCGCGATCACCACGACCGGGCAGCTCGCCCTGCTCCGCACGATCATCGAAGTCGCCATGGGCCACGGCCTCGACGAACGGTCCGGCTTCGCGCTCAAGGTCGCGCACGCCTTCGTGAACGAGACGAAGAACGACCGCCAGCCCGTCCTGATGGACATCGTCGACCAGCTGCGCCACCCGGAACCCGAGTCTGCCCAGGCGATGAACGTCGACATAGACGACGTACGGGCCTGGGGCCTGGACGTCGCCCTCGTACTGGACCGGCTCGTCGACGGCGACCTGCGCGGCATGTTCGACGGGCCGACGTCCGCCGATATCGACCTGGACGCCCCACTGATCGTCTTCGACCTCTCCCACATCGACCGCAACTCGATCGCCATGCCGATCCTGATGGCGATCGTCGGCGTCTGGCTGGAGCACACCTGGATCAGGCCCGACCGGAAGAAACGCATCTTCCTGGTCGAGGAGGCCTGGCACATCATCAACTCCCCCTTCGTCGCCCAGCTCTTCCAGCGCCTGCTGAAGTTCGGCCGACGGCTCGGGCTGTCCTTCGTCGCCGTCGTCCACCACCTCAGCGATGTCGTCGACGGAGCCGCGGCACGGGAAGCGGCGGCCATCCTCAAGATGGCCTCGACCCGCACGATCTACGCCCAGAAGGCCGACGAGGCCAGAGCCACCGGCCGGGTGCTCGGGCTGCCCCGATGGGCGGTCGAGATCATCCCCACGCTCACCCCTGGCATCGCCGTCTGGGACGTCAACGGCAACGTACAGGTCGTCAAACACCTGATCACCGAGGCCGAACGCCCCCTCGTCTTCACCGACCGCGCCATGACCGAGTCCTCCGCCATCGACCTGCTCCCGGAGGACGTACGCGCCGCCGAACTGGAGGCGGAGCAGCGCGCGGCCCGGATCGAGAACCAGCAGCGGCTCAACGAGTCGTCCGAGTCAACGGTGGCATGACATGGCAGGGCGCGGCGAGGCACGGTCCGGCGGCAACGCGGGCGGCAGCGGCGGCATCCCCGACGGACTGCTGATCGGCCTGCTGTCCTTCCTGCTCGGGCTGACACTGCTGGCCTGGACCGCCACCGGACTGTCCGGACTCCTCGCGCACGGCGCCTGGCCGCACGGCGTCACCCTCGCCGAAACCCCGCTGGCCATACGGCGCCTGGTGGAGGCCCCGCACGACCTGCCGGCCGCCTGGCCGACCACCCCAGCGGGGGCGCTCTCCGGATACGGGCTGTTCTGGGGCCTGTTCATCGGTGAGCTGATGGTGCTCGTGGTGCTGACCATCTTCGTCATGGGCGTGGTCGCACGCTGGCGCGACGTACGGTCCCGGCAACGCGCCCAGCGGCTGGACCGGTTGGAACGGCTGGAGGAGCATCAGCCGGAGCGAGGCGCCCAGCAACTCCCCGACCTGGAGAAGGGCCAGGAGCACGGACATCAGTCCCCGGCACCAGCACCAGCACCAGCACCAGTGCCCACCCCCACGGAACGCCTCCCCGAACCACAACAACAGGCCACAACCGCCCCAAACGCCACCACCGCCACCCCGGCCACCACCACCGAACTCCTCGCGACCGCAGCCCCGCTCACCGTGCCCTCCCCCCGCGCCCCCCTCGTCGTCTACGGCCCCGCAGCCACCCGTCGGCCCACCGTCGTCCAGGCCATCGGCGAAGCCGCCGGGCCCGTGCTCGTCGTCACCTCGGACCCCAGCGTCTGGACCGAGACCAAGGACGCCCGCGCCAAACTGGGCCCCGTCCTCATCTACGACCCCGGCCACCTCTGCGACACCCCGGCCCGGCTCCACTGGGCCCCCACCACCGGCTGCGAACAGCCCGACCTGGCGGCCGCCCGCGCCGCCGCCCTCCTCGCCCCGGTCCGCCCGCAGGCCCGCATCGACGCGGCGACGGCCGACACCGCCGAGACGCTCCTCCAGTGCTGGCTGCACGCCGCGGCCATCGACGGCCGCCCCTTCCGCCAGGTCCACCGCTGGGCCCTGGGCGGCGCCGCCCACGAACCGGTGCGGCTGCTGCGTACCCACCCCAAGGCCGCGTCCGGACTCGCCGGACTGCTGGAGTCCGCGCTCACCGCGCACCCCGAACGCCGCGAGATGGCACGGGAACTGACGGTCCGGGCCTTCGGCGCGCTCTCCTCGGTCCATGTCCGCGACACCTGCACCCCCAATCGGGCCGATGCGCTCGCGCTGGAGTCTTTCGCGGACGAAGGGGGCACGCTTTATGTGGTGGGTGAACCCATCGAGAATCCACGATCGGGCCCGGGAGCCATGCCCCTGCTCACGGCGCTCGCCTCAGACGTGGTCGAGCACGGCCGCCGCATGGCCGCACGGTCATCCGACGGTCGGCTCGACCCACCAATGACGCTCGTCCTCGACGATGTCGCAGCCGTCGCACCGCTGCCCCGGCTGCCCGAGTTGCTGGCGACCGGAAACAACCTGGGCCTGCCCACCGTCGCCCTGCTCCGCTCCCCCGAACAGGGCCGCGCCCGCTGGACCCAGCAACTCCAGACGCCGAGCACCCCCTGACCCACCCCCACCTCCTGACCCACCCCGCCCCACCGCTACGGCCGGACCACCGCGTACTCCAGCTCGCGAGCCAACGGGTCGCCCTGGACCGGCACCGTCTCCCCGGTCGGCACGAACCCGATCCGGCGGTAGAAGGCGGAAGCCCGCAGGTTGTCCTCGTGCACATACAGCCGTACGCGCTCGATCCTCGGCCCGCCCAGCGACCACGCCCAGTCCAGACCGGCCCGGAAAAGCTCCCCTGCCACGCCCCCGCCCCGCGCCTCCGGGCGTACGAACACCCCGACCACATGGGCCTGGTGCACATCGGTCGCCGCCCCGAACACCACCTCCCCGTCCGGCCGCTCGACCAGCACGGTCACCGAACCCGCCCAGCTTCCGTCCGGCGCCACCGCGACGAACTGCCGCTTCTCACCGTCGCCCGTCTCCGAAGCACCGGCCGCCCGCTCCTGCCAGAACGCGTCGGGCCGCTCCACGGCCTGCTCGTACGTCTCCAGGAACGCCAGCGGCGCCACCGGATCCCGCAACGCGGCCAGCCGGAGTTCCTTCGCCGGCTGCCATTCCTCGGCCCGCACCGGCCGTACCACGTAGTCCATGCGCCGATCCTCACCCGCCCCCGACGGCCGTGCAAACGGGTTCCCGCACCGGCCCCGGCGTCGTACCCCGGTACTACGCGCACCGCCACCTGCCACCCCCGGTCCGACGTTCCGCGCCCGCCCGCTCCGTAGCGTCGACCGCATGATCAGGGCATACGAACTCACCAAACGGTACGGGGACACCACCGTCGTCCAGGACCTCGACTTCACGGTCCGCCCCGGCACCGTGACCGGCTTCCTCGGCCCGAACGGCGCCGGGAAATCAACCACCATGCGCATGCTGCTCGGCCTGGACGCCCCCACCCGGGGCCGTTCGACGATCGGCGGACGCGCGTACGCCGCCCACAGCGCACCGCTGACCGAAGTCGGCGCCCTGCTGGAAGCCCGCTCCGTCCACCCCGGCCGCACCGCCTTCCACCACCTGATGTCCCTCGCCCACACCCACGGCATCCCCCGCAGCCGCGTCGAGCACGTCCTCGGCCTGGCCGGGCTGACCTCGGTCGCCGGGAAGCGGATCAAGGGATTCTCGCTCGGCATGGGCCAGCGGCTGGGCATCGCCGCCGCACTGCTCGGCGACCCGGCCGTCCTCATCCTCGACGAACCGGTCAACGGCCTCGACCCCGAGGGCGTCCTGTGGATCCGCAACCTGCTCAGATCCCTCGCCGCGGAGGGCCGCACGGTCCTCGTCTCCTCGCACCTGATGAGCGAGATGGCGCTGACCGCCGACCACCTCGTCATCATCGGACGCGGCCGCCTCCTCGCGGACACCACCGTCGACGACTTCGTCGCCATGTCCGGCGGCGCCTCGGTCCACGTCCTCACCCCGCAGGCCCCCGCCCTGCGCGCCCTCCTCCAGGGCCCCGGCATCGAGATCACCGGCCCCACCGGCACCGAAACCGCTGAGCTGGAGGTCCGCGGCGCCGACGCCGCCCACATCGGCCGCCTCGCGGCCGCACACGCCATCCCCCTGTACGAGCTCACGCCGCGCACCGCCTCACTGGAGCAGGCCTTCATGGACCTCACCCAGGAGTCGGTCGAGTACCGGATCACCGCCCCCGAACCGACCGGAGCCCTCGCATGACCACCGTGGCCGTCACCCCGCACCCCTACCGCATCACCCCGGCCCGGGTGCTGCGCTCCGAGTGGCACAAGCTCCGGTCCCTGCGCTCAACCTGGATCACTCTGGGATCGGCCGCCGCTCTCGTCCTCGCCGTCGGCATCCTCATGGGCACGACCTATACGTCCGGGGGCGGCGACTCGGACGTCGACACGGTCGTCATGGTCCTCTACGGCTCCACACTCGGCACGCTCTGCACGGTCGTGCTGGGCATCCTCATCACGGCCGGCGAGTACTCGACGGGCATGATCCGCGCCTCGCTCACCGCCGTCCCCCAACGGCTCCCGGTCCTGTGGGCGAAGGCCGCGGTCTTCGCCGCCACCGTCTTCACCGCCATGCTCGCCACCTCGCTGGTCACCTTCGTCGTCGCGCAGTTCTTCCTCGACGACACCGACCAGGCCGCCTCCCTCACCGATCCCGGCGTCCTGCGCGCCGTGGCGGGCAACGCCGCCGGGACCACGCTCCTCAGCCTGATCGCCCTGGGCCTCGGCGCCCTGCTCCGCTCGACTCCCGGCGCCATCGGCGCGTTCATCGGGGGCGTGATGGTCCTTCCGGAGGTCCTCTCCATGCTTCCCTACGACGCGGTGGAGACCGCCGTCCGCTATTTCCCCACCCAGGCCGCCGGCGTACTCGGCTCCGCGACCCCGCTGCCCGACGCCGCCTCCAACGGCGCCGCCCTGCTCGCCCTCGTCCTCTGGGCCTCGGCCGCACTCCTCGCGGCGGCCACCCTCCTACGCCGACGTGACGCATGAGGCGGACGGGGCCCCGGACGAGGGTGTAAGGATCGCGGGGGAGACGAAGGACGATCGGGGGACGCGGACATGACGGGCTACGGGGACGACGGCACCGACCGGGCGGGGACACCCCGCCCCAGCCCGCTCACCGGGCACATTCAGCGACTGCTCCAGCGCATCCGCGCGGCCGACCGGCGCAGGCCGGCCGTCTGGGACGGACTGCTCACCACGTTCTGGATCCTGTTCGCCGTACTCGACGTCTCCTCCGGTGGCTGGCGCACCGTCGCCGTCGACCCGGACGTGTCCCCCCGGCTGGTGCTGCTGCTGAGCGCCGCGTTCTCCGCACCGCTGCTGTGGCGCCGCGGCCACCCGCTGGCCGTCCTGCTGTTCATGACCCCGTTCGCACTGGTCAACGTCTGGACGGGGGCGGTCATCCAGGCCGCCTTCCTCCAGGAGATCGTGGTCTTCAACATCGCGCTCCGGCTGCCGCTGCGCACCCTGGCCCTGTCCGGCGGGGTCGTGCTCGCCCCGCTCGCGATCGGCTCGGCCCACTTCCCGGCGCACTGGAACCAGCTCTTCGTCCCCCACCTGTACGCGTTCGTGTTCGCGTCCCTGTTCGGCATCGTCTTCCGGACCCGCAAGGAGTACACGGAGGCCCTCGTCGACCGCGCCGACCGGCTCGAACTCGAACGGGACCAGCAGGCCCAGCTCGCCGCCGTCGCCGAACGGACCCGGATCGCCCGGGAGATGCACGACATCATCGGCCACAACCTGTCCGTCATCACGGGGTTGGCCGACGGCGGGGCGTACGCCGCGGCCAAGAGCCCGGAACGGGCCGCCCAGGCCCTCGACGCGATCGGCACCACCAGCCGCCAGGCCCTCGCCGAACTCCGCCGCCTGCTCGGAGTCCTGCGCGATCCCCCCGAGAGCGCCCACCGCACCCCGCAACCGACCCTCGACGACATGGACACCCTGCTCACCGGCGTACGGACGGCAGGCCTTCCCGTACGTCTCAGCAGCCATGGCACCCCACCGGCCGTCCCAACCACCGCGGGGCGGCAGTTGACGGTCTACCGGGTGGTGCAGGAGGCGCTGACCAATACGCTGAAGCACGGCGGCGGACACTCCGCCCTGGCCGCCGAGGTCACCCTGACCTACCGGCCGAACGAGCTGGAGGCCGTGATCACCGACAACGGAACACCTGCTCCCGGCGCCGCCGCATCCGACGGCACCGGGCAGGGCATCACGGGCATGCGTGAACGCGCTTCCCTGTACGACGGCACCGTAGAAACGGGCCGGCCCACCGGCACAGGCTGGCGGGTACGGCTCCGGCTCCCTCTGGAGGACTCCCCCTCGTGACGACCGTGCTCATCGCGGACGACCAGCCGATGCAACGCTTCGGATTCCGCATGCTGTTGGAGAGCCAGGACGACATGACGGTCGTCGGCGAGGCCGCCAACGGCCACGAGGCGCTCCAGCTCATCGCCCGGCACCAGCCGGACGTCGCCCTGATGGACATCCGGATGCCCCTGCTCGACGGCATCGAGGCGACCCGCCGCATCATCAGGACGGGTTCCCGCACCCGCGTCCTCATCGTCACGACGTTCGACCTGGACCGGTACGCGTACGACGGGCTGCGGGCCGGCGCGAGCGGCTTCCTCATCAAGGACGCGATGCCCGAGGAACTGCTCTCCGGCATCCGTGCGGTCGCGAGCGGCGACGCGGTGGTCGCCCCCAGCCTGACCCGCCGCCTCCTGGACGCGTACGTCCAGCACCTGCCGACCACCCCCGGCGGACCCGCGACGCCGGACTCGCGCATCGGGACCCTCACCGGCCGGGAACGGGAGATCCTCACCGTCATCGGACAGGGCTGGACCAACTCGGAGATCGCGGAACGACTGCACCTGGCCGAATCAACCGTGAAGACCCACGTCTCCCGCATCCTCGCGAAGACCGGTGCCAGGGACCGCGTCCAGGCAGTGATCCTGGCGTACGACACCCACCTGGTCACTGCGGGCTGAGAGAGGTAAGGGGCCCTCCGGCCTGGTCGGGAACGCAGAAAAGCCCCGTGCCACAAGGGCACGGGGCTTAACTATTAAAAGGAGTTCGGCGGCGTCCTACTCTCCCACAGGGTCCCC
>NZ_JBVJMU010000014.1:0-212170 GCF_055584045.1 Streptomyces sp. NPDC104307 | reverse complement strand
CTCCTGCACCACGTCAACCCGCGGATCGGCCTACGGGAGAACGACTTCCACTCGCTCGCCGACTTCGCCCGGTTCCTGGACACCTCACGAACCACTAGTTGAGCACCTCGCCGGCTCTTCCGGCTGCTCTGCACTCGGAGCCAAGATCTTTGCGGGACAGCCCTTAGGCCTCGCCCAGACGCCGCCCCATTCGACCGTCGCGGGGATCAACCGCCGGTTACGTACCCAATCAGGGTCCGTGAAGTCACCACATCCACTGGAGCAGTGTCCACATTCGAGTTACACCTTCTTTCACAATGGGTCTATTTGGTCAGGATTTCGACACCAATGATCCGGCCAACTGATCCCTGCCCCAATGGGGCCCGACGGGTCCGAACAAGCTCGCCGGTTGGAGTGATCCTGCAATAAGTCTTACGCCAACTGCCTCAACTCACAAGGCATTTCACTACGTACTGATCGACACTCGGGGCAGCATCCGGGAAGCGACTTCCACCCCCCGGGCAGGCTCCGGTCGACTACCGGTCGACGGAGTCGACCCCACGGCTCCGAACGGGCTGGTCAGTAGACAGACATCCGTACCTACCGCGCACTCAAGGACAAGACGCCACTTCACCCTGCAATACGGCGCGAACCATCCCCACCCGAAAGGCCCTTGGTCGATTCTTGGTCATTACATGCCCCGTACATGAAGCGTTCCTCGCCAGAGTGGCGCATTACATGTGCACATCATTCGGCACATGCTCCGCACGCGAGACCCACATCGCAGGGGGTTACTTTGAGAATCAGCCGCGCCGGACGACGCGCCGGGCTGAGCATGGCGGCGACACTGCCACTGCTCGCCGGTGCGCTCGCCCTCGGGATACCCAACGCAGCCGCAGACTCCGCGCCGAGCGGCCGGGATGCGCTCCAGGGCACCAAGCCGGCCTGGGCCACCGCCACGGCCGACCAGGGTGCCACGGCCGACAACGGGAAGGTCGCCGTCCGGGTCCACCTCGCCGGGCGGGACGCGAAGGGGCTGGCCGCCTACGCGGCCGCCGTATCCGACCCGCAGTCGCCGTCGTACGGGAAGTACCTGAGCGCCGCGCAGGCGCAGGCACGGTTCGGGGCGACCCAGGGCCAGATCGACCGGGTCAGCCAGTGGCTGAAGTCGAGCGGGCTGACCGTCACCGGCGCCAATCAGCACTACGTCTCCGCGACCGGTGAAGTGGCCCGGACCGAAAAGGCGTTCAGCACCCAGCTGCGCAACTACCGCAAGGGCGCCCACACCTACCGCGCCCCGGCCTCCACCGCCTCCGTGCCGGCCGCGCTGAGCGATGACGTGCTCGCCGTATCGGGACTGGACAACGCGCCGCGCAAGTCCAGCCACGACGAGGTGCTCCCGCCGCCGGACGCGGTGTTCCGCAACTCCGGCCCGGCGTCCTCGTACTACGGGTCCAAGACCGCCTCCAGCCTGCCGAGCGCCTACGGGTCCAAGGTGCCGTACGCGGTCAAGGGGTACACCGGCAAGCAGCTGCGCGCCGCGTACGGGGCCGGGAGTTACACCGGCAAGGGCGTGACCGTCGCCATCACCGACGCGTATGCCTCCCCCACCATCGCAGAGGACGCCGCCCAGTACGCCAAGCGCAACGGCGACGCGCGTTATAAGCGCGGGCAGTTCAGCCAGGTGCTGCCGGACGACTACACGAAGACCGAGGAGTGCGGGGCCTCCGGCTGGTACGGCGAGGAGACCCTCGACGTCGAGGCCGTGCACGCCGTCGCACCCGCCGCGGACATCGTGTACGTGGGCGGCGCCTCCTGCTACGACGACGATCTGCTGGACTCGCTGAACAAGGTCGTCGACCACCGGCTCGCGGACATCGTCTCCAACTCGTGGGGCGACGTCGAGGCCAACCAGACCCCCGACCTGGCGCTCGCGTACGACCAGGTGTTCCAGATGGGCGCGATCGAGGGCATCGGCTTCTACTTCTCCTCCGGCGACAACGGCGACAACGTCGCCTCCACCGGAACGAAGCAGATCGACGTCCCCTCGAACTCCGCCTGGGTGACCTCGGTCGGCGGTACGTCGCTGGCCGTCGGCAAGCACGACACCTACAAGTGGGAGACCGGCTGGGGGACCACGAACGCCCCCCTGGCGGCCGACGGCAAGAGCTGGACCGGCTTCCCCGGCGCCTACACCTCGGGCGCGGGCGGCGGCACCAGCTCCACCGTGGAGCAGCCGTTCTACCAGCGCGGCGTCGTCCCGGACTCGCTGGCGAAGGCCAACGGGAAGACCCGGATGCGTACCGCTCCGGACATCGCGGCCGTGGCTGACCCGAACACCGGCTTCCTGGTCGGCCAGACCCAGACGATGCCCGACGGATCGCTGGGCTACGACGAGTACCGCATCGGCGGCACGTCCCTGGCGGCGCCGGTCATCGCCGGAGTCCAGGCCCTCTCCCAGCAGGCCAACCGGGGCAGGCCGCTCGGCTTCGCCAACCCGGCCATCTACGACCGGTACTTCACCAAGGCCTACCACGACGTGACGGACCACCCGCTGGGCAGTGGGCACGACCTCGCCGTCGCCCGGGTGGACTTCGCCAACGGGTACGACGCGGCCGACGGCCTGCTGACCTCGGTGCGCAGCCTCGGCAAGGACGCCTCGCTGTCGGCGGTGCGCGGCTACGACGACGTGACGGGTGTCGGCACTCCGGCCCCCGGATACGTGAGCTCCTACCGCAAGCACTGAGCCCGGAATCCCCTGACGCGGGACCGGACGGCCGTCCCGGGGCACTGGCCCCGTGGCGGCCGTTCTGCCGTTCTGCCGTTCTGCGGACAGAGTGGACAGAGTGCCGGTCAGGCCGAGGTGCGCTTGCGCGGGGTGCTCTTCGCGCTGCTCCGCTTCTTCGCCGTGCTCTTCTTCGCCGTGCTCTTCTTCGCCGTGCTCTTCTTCGCCGTGCTCTTCTTCGGCGTTGTCTTCTTCGCTGCCGTCCCGCTCGCGGCCGTCTTCTTCGTTGCGGGCTTCTTCTCTGCGGCCTTGCTCGCCGTGGCCTTCTTCGCCGCCGTCCGTCTGCCGCCCTTATGGTCGGCCATCGACGTGACCTTCGCGATCGGCGCGTCCTCGCCGTCCGCGCGGGCCTCCTTCGCCGCCCGGACGCTGCTCTCCAGCGCCGCGACCAGGTCGATCACCTTGCCGCCGGTGTCCTCGGGCTCCGCCCGCTGCGGCACCTCACCGGCCGCCTTGGCCGCGACGAGCTCCTCGACCGCCTCCCGGTAGTCGTCGTGCAGGGAGTCCATGTCGACCTCGCCGAGCGTGGCCATCAAGGCGTCGGCCAGGTCGAGTTCGGCGTCGCGCACCTTCACACCGGCCTCCGGCGCGACGTCCTCGGCGGTCCGGATCTCGTCCGGCCACAGCAGGCCGTGCATCGCGATCACCTCGTCGACGACCCGCAGCATCCCGAGGCGCTCGCGCCCGCGCAGCGCGTACTTGGCGACGGCGACCTTCCGGCTCCGCTTCAGCGCCTCACGCAGCAGGGTGTACGGCTTGGCCGCCGGGACCCCGTTGGCGGAGAGGTAGTAGGCCGTGTCCAGCTGGAGCGGGTCGATCGCGCCGGCCGGCACGAAGGCGACGATCTCGATCGTCTTGGCCGTCGGCAGCGGCAGCGAACCGAGATCCTCGTCGGTGATCGGGATCACCGAGCCGTCGGCGTCCTCGTAGCCCTTGCCGATCTCGGCGGGGGTCACCTCTTCCCCGTCCAGCTCGCACACCTTGCGGTAGCGGACCCGGCCGCCGTCGGTGAGGTGGATCTGGCGGAAGGAGACCGAGTGGTTCTCGGTGGCGTTGATCAGCTTGACCGGGATGCTGACCAGCCCGAAGGAGATGGCGCCGTTCCATATGGACCTCACCGGTCACCCCTTAGAACCCGTATAAGCCTATAGGTGCGTTTTACGTGTGATCCTTATCTTATGTCGCCTATCACGGAGGTGGAGGGGCGGCGCCTGACGCTCAGCAATCTGGACAAGGTGCTGTATCCGGCCACCGGCACCACCAAGGGCGAGGTGCTGCACTACTACGCGGCCACGGCCGCCGAGGCGCTGCTGGCGCATCTGCGGGAGCGGCCCGTGTCCTTCCTGCGCTATCCGGACGGGCCGGACGGGCAGCGGTTCTTCACCAAGAACCCGCCCCCCGGTACGCCGTCCTGGGTACGGACCGCGCCGGTGCCGCACCACGACAACGAAGGGGCCAGGCAGATCGTGGTGGCGGATCTGGCCTCGCTGATGTGGGCGGCCAACCTGGTGGTGGAGTTCCACACGCCGCAGTGGCGGGCCGGTACGCCGGGGGTGGCCGACCGGCTGGTGTTCGACCTGGATCCCGGCACGCCCGCGAGCGTCGTGGAGTGCTGCGAGGTCGCCCTCTGGCTGCGGGAGCGGCTGGCCGAGGACGGTCTGGAGGCGTACGGGAAGACCTCGGGCTCCAAGGGCCTGCATCTGCTCGTACCGCTGGAGCCCACGCCCTCGGACCGGGTGTCGGCGTACGCGAAGGGGCTGGCCGTCCGGGCGGAAGCGGAACTTCCCGATCTGGCCGTGCACCGGATGAAGCGGGCGCTGCGGCCGGGGAAGGTGTTCGTCGATTTCAGCCAGAACGCCGCGGCGAAGACGACCGCAACCCCGTACACCCTGCGCGCGAGGGCCGAGCCCACCGTCTCCGCGCCGGTCACCTGGGCGGAGATCGAGGCGTGCCGCAGCCCCGGTGAGCTGGTCTTCCTGGCCGGTGACATGGCGGGGCGGCTGGCCCGGTACGGGGACCTGCTCGGTCCGCTGAACGAACCGGGCCGGGGACGTCCGGTCCCGGACCCTCTCTAAGGGTCGTCCCGGGCATACCGCACCGCTGCCATTGTTGTCATGTCCAAAGGTAAAAGGCCGCATGTGGCGGGTGGATTGTCGGAGCGGTGGTGCAGACTCTGCGCAGACACTGCTTCGTGGAGACGGCCTCACCCGCGACGCCGCCGGCATCGCGGGTGAGGCCGTAAGGCGTGGGGAGGCGATGGCGTGTTCGCCGGGATCGACGAGGTCGACTGGGCCTCGATGGAGCATGCCTACGGGCCTGCCGATGATGTGCCCGGCCTGCTCCAGGGCCTCGCGTCCGCCGATCCGGCGGAGCGCGAGGGAGCGCTGGACGGCATGTACGGGGCCGTGCACCACCAGGGGGACGTCTACGCGTGCACCCTCGCCTGTATCCCCTTCCTCTTCGAGCTGGTCGTGGACCCTGCGGTCCCGGACCGAGGCGGCATCGTCGAGCTGCTCACCAGCATCGGCGGCATCGACCTCGACGAGGACGACGAGGAAGAGATCGACGAGGACGAGATCGAGGGCGCGGCGAACTACGCCATGGCCGCGGCGGCCGTCACCGCCGGGGCCGGGGTGTTCTTCGCGCTGATGGCCGATGACGACCCGGGGGTACGGGTCTCCGCCCCGCTGGCCCTGGCCACCCTGCACGGGAACCCCGCGCTGGTGCTGCCGCTGCTGCGGGAGCGTCTCGCGGTGGAGCGGGACGAGGAGGTCCGGCTCGCGCTGGTCGAGGCGGCCGGGCGGGTCGCGCTGCGCCACCGCCCGCTGACCGACCAGATCGCGGACTGGCTGAGCCGGCTGGCCGCGGAGGCGTATCCGCCGGGGCTGCGGCTGGCGGCCCTGGCCCAGCTGGCGCGCTGCGCACCGCAGGCGCTGCCGGGCGATGTGGTGCGGGTGGTGGCGGGCCTGCTGCGGCAGCTGCGGTCCTCTTCGGCCGCCGGGGACGCGGAGGAGCCGGGGTGCCGGGCCGCAGAGGCGCACAGCGAGCCGGAGCCGGCCGGGGCGGAGGAGCGGGCCGCTCCGGTGACGCTGGTGGGGCAGTTGCGCGCGATGCCCGCCGAGGAGGGCGCGGGGCGCACCGCGCCCTGGACGGCCGATCTGCTGCGGACCCTGCATGTCGGGCTCGACGACCGGGTCGCGGAGCGTACGGCCCTGCTGACCGATCAGCTGTGCAGCCCCGACCGCTGGCAGCGCATCGACGCGGTCCGGATGAGCGGCGGGCTGATCCGTGCCTGGCGCGGCTCCTACGCGGAGCTGGTGCGGCTGGTCGGCGAGCAGCTCGGTGCCGCCGAGCCGAGGCTGGCCGAGGCCGCCTCGCACGTGCTGGAGGAGCTGTTCGGCCTGGCCGCACCGGCCGCCGACGCGCTGGCGGCCCGGGTCGCGGCGGACCCGGGGGCGTGGGTGAAGGAGTGGGCGAGCGGGCCGCCGGGGCTCGGCAGCCCGGTGAAGGCGCTGTCCCGGCTGGGCGATGCCCGCGCCCTGCCCGCGCTGGCCGCCGCCCTGGAGCGGCCGGAGGTGCCGCACGACGTCGGGTTCGCCATCGGTCATCTGGGCCCGGCGGCCCGTCCGCTGGCCGGTGCGCTGCGGCGCAGGCTCGGTGAGGTGGGGCTCGACGAGGGGGCGTACGACCGGGCGAGCCCGTTGCTGGCCGGGCTGACCGCGCTGCGGGCGGGCGAGGCGGCTCCGGAGGTGCTGCGGGTGCTGCGCGGGGCTCCGGAGTACCGGGGCGAGTGGCTGCGTACGGCGGCGCTGCGGGCGCTCGGCTCTTTCGGGCCCGCGGCGTCCTGTGCGGTGCCGGAGCTGCGGGCGTTGATCCGGCGGCCCGGCTCCTCGGCGGCGACGGAGGCCGCGGAGGCGCTCTGGGCGGTCGACGGGGACGCCTCGGCCGTGCTGCCCGTCCTGATCGAGGGGCTCCAGGCGGACCACGCGCACGAGCGGCGGGCGGCGGCGAGCGCGCTGGGCCGGCTCGGCGCGCTCGCCGGGGTGACGGCGCCCCGGCTGCGGGCGCTGCTGGGGCACGAGGAGCTGTGGCTGCGGGTGGACGCGGCGATCGCTCTGTGGGAGGTTTCCGGACGGGCCCGGGAGTCCGTTCCGGTACTCCTGGCCGCCTGGGAGCAGAACCGCCATGTCAGGGTTCGGGTGGCCGAATGCCTGGCGCGGATGGGGGCCGCTGATGCAGGCTCTGACGCGGCACAGGTGCTGCGCGCCGAGCTCGCCTCCGTACGCCGTCACAACGCGATGGACGGCGGCTACGGCAGCCATGACACATACGAGGACGAGAAGCTGCTGGCGCTCTGCCGCCGGGCACTCATGGGTAACACGGGGAAGGGACCCACAACATGATCATTTTCGGTACGCGAGGCTATCTCTACCAACTGGCCGTGATGACGATGGTCTGCGGCTGGTGCGGTAATCCGTCCGCGCACACCCTGCGCAAGCGGGTCACGAAGTTCACGCTGTTCTTCGTGCCGCTGTTCCCGTTCTCGACGAAGTTCGCCACGCAGTGCACGTTCTGCGGGGGCGAGCAGCGGATACCCAAGGAGCAGGCCGAGCAGCTGATGGCCCAGCACGTGGCGTCGCAGGACGGCAACCCGTTCGGGCAGGCGCAGGGGCAGCCGGGCTACGCTCCGGGAGCGCAGGGTCAGGGCCAGGGGCAGGGTCAGAACCCGTATCAGCACTGACGTATCAGCACTAAATACGCATAAGAGACTTCCTCCCGAATAAGGTCTGTGGAGCCGGGGCCGTGCGCGAGCGTGTGCCCACCGGCTCGACAGACCTCGGGAGCGGAGGAAGCCATGCGTGCGCAGCACCGGACGGCGGCGCTGCTGGCCGGCGCCGCCCTGCTGGCCGGGTGCGGCACCGGCGGCGGGCTGAAGAGCACCGGGACGGTGCCGGCCGCCATCGGCCCGGCCCGCCTCTGGCCGGAGCTGCCGCCCGCCTCCGCCGCTCCGTACGACTACGGCGAGGGCGAGACCGCGCACATCCCCGGGATCACCGTCCCGGGCGGCGATGTGCACCGGCTGGACCCGGTGGCGGTGGTGCGGGCGGGCCTGAAGGCGCGCCCCGACCGGGCCAGCGGTACGGACGAACTCCCGGCGGCGACGGTCCGCCGGATCAACGCCTGCCGGACCGCCCCGGCCGACTGCCCGGTGCTCGCGCCGTACTACCGCGATCTGACGGGCGACGGCAAGGACGAGCTGGTCCTCGCCGTCAAGCTGGCGGACCGCCAGCTGTCCGTACGGGTCTACATGCCGGAGCCGAGCGGGCTGACCCGGATCATGTCCACCTCGGACGCGGTGATCAGCGTGGAGCTGGCGGGCCGGGACCTGATCATGCGGGCGCCTTCGGCCATCACCGGGTACGAGTACCGCACGGCCTGGTCCTGGGACGGCAGGCAGCGCGCCATGCTGCCCACCCAGGACGGGATCCTGCGCATGACCCCGCAGCCGGAGCCCGGCCGGCGCCACCCGCAGACCCGGCGCCCCACCGAACGGCCCGGCGAGCTGCCCTCCGCCGCGCCGACGGCGGCGCCCCCCTCCGCACGGCAGACCGCCGTACCCAGCGCGGCGCCCTCGGCCGCCGTCTCCGCGGAGCGCCGGTGAGCCGGCGGGCCGCAGCCAGGCGGCGCGGGCCGCGACTGCCCGCCTGGACCGCGACGCTGACCTGGAAGTCCGCGGTCTTCATCACCGTGATGTGCTGCGTGCTCGCGGCCCTGCTGGGCGTGCTGGTGCACACCGCGGTCACCCGCCAGACGGTGGGCCACGCCCGCGAGAAGGCGCTGGCCCGGCTGACGGACGTGACCGCCGCCTACGAGGCGGGCGAGGCGCTTCCGCCGCGCTCCGGCATCGATCCGCCGGGACTGCCCGCATCGCTGCGCGAGCTGGCGGTGAACGGGGAGCGCGGCACCATGGTCGCGCAGCTCCTCGGCCACCCGACGATGTGGGCAGCCGCCCCGGCCGACGGCCACGCGCTGGCGACCCACGTCGACTACAGCCAGAGCGCCCGCACGATCAACGGCCTGGACGGGGCGATCATCGGCTCCTCGCTGCTGGCGATCGGCGCGACGCTGCTGGCCGGCGGGTTCGCCGTCACCCGGGTGACCCGGCGGCTGCACCAGACCGCGCGGGTGGCCCGCCGGATCGGGGCCGGCGACCTCGACGCCCGCGTCAACGACCCCCGGACGGCCGACCCCTCGCGGCGCCAGGACGAGGTGGCGATCGTCGCCGGGGCGCTGGACACGATGGCCTCCGCGCTCCAGCGCAAGCTGCTGACCGAGCAGCGCTTCACCGCCGATGTCGCGCACGAGCTGCGCACCCCGCTGACGGGCCTGTCGGCCGCCGCCGAACTCCTGCCGCCCGGCCGCCCCTCCGAACTGGTCCAGGACCGGGTCCGGACGATGCGCGCCCTCACCGAGGACCTGCTGGAGATCTCCCGGCTCGACACCCGGACCGAGCAGGTCGACCTGGATGTGTACGAACTGGCGCCGCTCGCCCGGCGGGTGGTGGCCGCCTCGGGAACGGAGACCGAGGTCGGGGTCGTCGGGGACGGGCCGCCGGTGCGCGTCGAGACGGACCGGCGGCGGCTGGAGCGGGTGCTCTCCAACCTGATCAGCAACGCGCACCGGCACGGCCGCCCGCCGGTCGTGCTGACGGTCGACGGGCCGGTGGTGACGGTGCGGGATCACGGCGGGGGCTTCCCGGACTATCTGACGGAGGGCGGCCCGCAGCGCTTCCGCACCGAGGGCGGCAGCAAGGGGCACGGCCTCGGACTGACCATCGCCGCCGGGCAGGCCGGGGTGATGGGCGCCCGGCTGGTCTTCGAGAACGCGGCGGACGGCGGGGCGGTCGCGCGGCTGACACTGCCGGAGTACGTATCACGCGAGGACGAGGACGCGAAGGACGGGAAGGACGGGAAGAAGCCGCCCGGACCACGGTCCTGACGGCCCGCCACCCAGGCCCCACCAACCTCAGTACTATGACATAAGCGAAATAACTCCCACCTCTTGCTACGTTGCGTGGCATGACCGCAACGACAGCGGACGCACCCCCGCCCGAGCTGCGCCTGCCCAAGCGGCGCGGCGTGGAACTCTCGCTCCTCGTCGGGGCCGTCCTCATCTCCGTCTACGGCTACGCCGCCGTCGGTCTGGCCAGGAACGACGCGGTCCCGCCCGATGTCGCCGGGTACGGCGGCGGCCTCGGGCTGCTCGCCCTGCTGGCCCATCTCGCCGTCCGCTTCCGCGCCCCGTACGCGGATCCGCTGCTGCTGCCCATCGCCGTCCTGCTCAACGGGCTCGGGCTGGTGCTGATCTACCGGCTCGACCTGGAGACCCCGAAGGACCAGGCGGCGACCACCCAGCTGGTCTGGTCCTCGCTCGGCGTCGCGTTCTTCATCGCGGTGGTGGTGTTCCTGCGCGACCACCGGGTGCTCCAGCGGTACGCGTACCTCTCGGTCGCCGCCGCGCTCGTCCTGATGATCGTGCCGATCTTCTTCCCCGCCGTGAACGGCGCGAAGATCTGGATCAGGGTCGGCGGATTCTCCTTCCAGCCGGGCGAGTTCGCCAAGATCCTGCTCGCCGTGTTCTTCGCCGCCTACCTCGCGGCGAACCGCAACGCCCTCGCGTACACCGGCCGCAGGATCTGGAAACTGCAGCTCCCCACCGGCCGGGTGCTCGGCCCGATCGTGGCGATCTGGCTGTTCAGCGTCGGGGTGCTGGTCCTGGAGCGCGACCTGGGCACCTCGCTGCTCTTCTTCGGCCTGTTCGTGATCCTGCTGTACGTGGCGACCGGCCGGACCGGCTGGATCGCCGTCGGGCTGCTGCTCGCCGCCGTCGGCGCGTTCGTCGTCGGCTCCTTCGAACCGCATGTGCACAGCCGGGTGCAGGACTGGATCGACCCGTTCGCCTCCATCGACGCGGGCCGGGGCCCGAGCCAGCTCGCCCAGTCGCTGTTCGCCTTCGCGGCCGGCGGGATGCTCGGCACCGGGCTCGGGCTCGGGCACTCCATCCTCATCGGGTTCGCCGCCAAGTCCGACTTCATCCTGGCGACGGCGGGCGAGGAGCTGGGCCTGACCGGGCTGACGGCGATCTTCATGCTGTACGCGCTGCTGGTGGCGCGCGGCTACCGGGCCGGGCTCGCCCTGCGCGACTCCTTCGGACGGCTGCTCTCGATCGGTCTCGCCTCGATCCTGGCGCTCCAGGTGTTCGTGATCGCGGGCGGCGTGATGGGGCTGATCCCGCTGACCGGTATGGCGATGCCGTTCCTCGCCCAGGGCGGCTCGTCCGTGGTCACCAACTGGATCATCGTGGCGCTGCTGATCCGGGTCAGCGACCAGGCCCGCAGACCACACCCGGACCAGGTGGAGACCGGAGTCATCGCACCCATCCTGGAGGACGAGCTGTGATCCCGTACGCACCGACGTACGCGCCGCTGCACTCACCGACGTACGCGCCGACGCACACACCGACCGCCCGGGGAGCCCGGCCGTGATCCGCTACATCCGGCGCGCCGCCGCCTTCTGCCTGCTGCTGCTCCTGGCGCTGCTGCTGAACGCCGCCCGGGTCCAGGTCTTCGAGGCCCCCTCCCTCGACGACAACGCCGCCAACCGCCGTAACACGATCGACCGTTACGACCAGCCGCGCGGCAACATCCTGTCCGACGGCAAGCCCGTCACCGGCTCCAAGGACACCGGCGAGCAGCTCGCGTACGAGCGCACCTACCGCCACGGCCCGCTGTACGCCCCGGTGACCGGGTACGCCTCGCAGACGTACGGCACCACCCTGATCGAGAACGCCGAGGACGACGTCCTGTCCGGCGCCGATCCGATGCTCGCCCCGCTCCCCTTCTGGAACGAGATCACCCGCAGCCGGCAGCCCGGCGGAGACGTCGCCACCACGGTCAAGGACTCCATGCAGCGCGCCGCCTACGAGGGGCTCGGCGGCCGGCGCGGTGCCGTCGCGGCCGTCGAGCCGACGACCGGCAAGATCCTGGCCCTGGTCTCGACGCCCTCGTACGATCCCGGGCGGCTCTCCGGCACCGGTTCGTCCGTCACCGACGCCTGGCGGGAGCTGAACGCGGACACCGGTCAGCCGATGCTCAACCGGGCCATCCGGCAGACCTATCCGCCCGGCTCCACCTTCAAGATCGTGACAGCGGCGGCGGCGCTGGACGCCGAGGTCGTCACCGACCCGGACGCCGCCACCGACACCCCCTCCCCCTACGTCCTGCCGGGGACCTCGACGACGCTGCCCGACGAGGCGAGCGGCTGCGAGGACGCGTCCCTGGCCGAGGCGATCCGGGTCTCCTGCAACACCGTGATGGCCCGGCTCGGGGTGCGGGTCGGTCTTGACGGCATGGTGGAGGCGGCCGGGAAGTTCGGCTTCAACGACACCGGGCTGAAGATCCCGTCCGGGGTGGCGAAGAGCAACTTCGACACCGACATGAGCGACGACCAGCTGGCCCTGTCCTCGATCGGCCAGTTCGACACGACGGCGACCCCGCTCCAGATGGCGATGGTGGCCTCGGCGGTGGCCAACGGCGGCGAGCTCATGTACCCGCACCTGGTGGACCGTACGACCACGCACAGCGGCTCCACCGTCCGCACCACGGGATCGCGCACGTACCACCGGGCGATGAATCCGCAGACGGCGTCGGAGCTGCGGCAGATGATGATCGACGTGGTGCAGGACGGCACCGGAGGCAACGCGGGCATCGACGGGGCGACGGTCGGCGGCAAGACCGGCACGGCCCAGCACGGCGTCGACAACACGGGCACCCCGTACGCCTGGTTCATCTCCTGGGCACAGGCGGAGGACTCCGCCCGGCCCGCCGTCGCGGTCGCCGTGGTCGTCGAGGACGCCGCCGCCGACCGGGCCGACATCAGCGGCGGCGGCAGCGCCGCGCCGATCGCCCGTTCCGTCATGGAGGCGGCGCTGGCGGACTGAGGGGGCGGGGGGCCGAGGGTGCACGCGTGGCGCGCTTCGGCTACGGGCGGACGCTCGGGCGGCCCGTAGCCGCCCGCTCGATCTCGGCCGCCGGGTAGGGCGTCCGCCTGCTCACCCCGAGCAGGCGGCGGTGGAAGCCGTCCAGTTCCAGGGCCGCCGCCGCGTGCCGGTCGAGCACCGCGGCGGCCCCGGCCGGTACGCCCTCCGGACGGTCGCCCGCGATCCAGCGACGCAGGAATCCGGCGTCGCACACCTCGTCGAACAGGTGGTGGCGGACCAGGTGCCCGGCGACGTAGTGGCGGTCGTACGCGAGGTGCCCGGCCAGGAACGCGGACTCGTCCGGGGAGAGTTCGAACCGGGTGCTGAGAGCGAGGCCGAAGTCCGCGAAGCGGATCGAGTGGCCGTCGGTCAGGATGTTGCCGAAGTGGGCGTCGAAGTGCACGAACCCGTGGGAGCTCATGAAGTCCGCCCCTCGGGCCAGGGTCTCGTCCAGCCACTCGTACGGCGGGCCCTCCCCGCCCTCCCGGGCCGCCGCGCGCCGCTCGCCCAGCCAGGCCGCGAGGGTCTGCGGCACATGCTCCAGGAAGAGCACCAGACTGGCCGAGGAGCCGCCGATGGCCTCCAGCCGGTCGCGTACGGCCGAGGAGCCCTCCCAGTGGGCGACAGCCCCGTCGATGCCCCCGAACTCGTCCACGAAGCCCTGCGGGGCGGAGTCCGGCAGGACGCGCCAGTGGTACATCAGCGGAAAGTCCGGCCAGTCGTCGCCGAGGACCCAGTCGGTGGTGACGGTGTGCGCGGCCAGCTCCCGCCAGGCACCGAATCCGGCGGAGCCGATCCCGTACTGGTAGAACACCGGCAGCCCGAAGAGGTTGGCGGTCGACCGCACGTTCTCCGGCCGCAGTTCGAGGTCTGTCAGCGGCACCCGTTTGACGAAGACCCGCCGCCCGCACACGTCCAGCTCCGCCGACCTGCCGCCGATGCCCGCTCCGGTCGGCGCGGCCGCGCGGACCAGTTCGCGGAGCCGGTGGTCGCTCAGCAGCGACAGGTGGGTGGAGACAGAGCGGTGGGCGGCGAGGCGTGCGTGATGGTCCCGGTCCGGGGCGGGCCCGCCCTGACCGGCGCTGTGATCGCTCCGAGGCATACGGCCGACCTTACTCAGCACGCCCCGCGCCGCCCCCGGTTCAGTCGGCCGACGGTGCCGGTGCCGCCTCGCCGCCGTCCGCTATCGCCTCCGCGACCTCCGCCACCCGCGCGTGCTCCTCCGCCGCGAAGCGGTCCCGGTCCAGCTGTTCGGCGATCTCCTCGTCCTGCGCCATCAGCAGGTCCAGGCTGGAGTCGCCCAGCTCGAAGACGCCCATGTCGACGTAGGCCTTCTGGAGCCGCTCGCCCCACAGGCCGATGTCCTTGACGCACGGGACGATCCGGCTGAACAGCAGCTTGCGGAACAGCTGGAGGAACTCGGAGTGCTCGGACAGCTCCTTGGCCTCCTGCTTGCCGATGCCGAAGTTCTCCAGCACCTCCACGCCGCTGAGCCGGTCGCGCATCAGGTAGCAGCCCTCGATGACGAACTCCTCGCGCTCGCGCAGTTCCGCGTCGCTCAGCTGCTTGTAGTAGTCGCGCAGCGCCATCCGGCCGAAGGCCACGTGGCGGGCCTCGTCCTGCATGACGTAGGCGAGGATCTGCTTGGGCAGCGGCTTGGTCGTCGTGTCGCGGATCATGCCGAACGCGGCCAGCGCGAGGCCCTCGATGAGGACCTGCATGCCGAGGTAGGGCATGTCCCAGCGGGAGTCGCGCAGGGTGTCCCCGAGGAGGCCTTGGAGGTTGTCGTTGACCGGGTAGAGCATCCCGATCTTCTCGTGCAGGAACCGGCCGTAGATCTCCGCGTGCCGGGCCTCGTCCATGGTCTGGGTCGCGGAGTAGAACTTGGCGTCCAGATCGGGGACGGACTCCACGATCCGGGCCGCGCAGACCATCGCGCCCTGCTCACCGTGGAGGAACTGGCTGAACTGCCAGGAGGTGTAGTGCTTGCGCAGCTCGCCCCGGTCCTTCTCGGTCATCTTCGCCCAGTGCGGGGTGCCGTACAGGGTGAGGGCCTCGTCAGGGGTGCCGAGCGGGTCGGTGGGATCGACCTCCAGGCTCCAGTCGATGCGCTTGTTGCCGTCCCACTGCTTGTCCTTGCCCTTCTGGTAGAGGGCGAGAAGGCGTTCGCGGCCGTCGTCGTAGTCCCAACTGAAGCGGGCGGCTCCGGAGGCGGGCACGGTCCACAGCGGCTGGTCGGGGGCGGTGGTGTAGAGGTCGTGGGTCGACATGGACGGCTCCTTCGCCTCGCATGCTTCGACAATTCACTTGCCGGTTGGCTCAGTTGGCAGGTTCACACGCTGGTAGACGCCGGGTCAACAAGTCGTGCGCAAGGGATTGACGGGCTTACTGACAGAAGGTCTCATAAGGAGTGACCGCCGGTAACCCATGCGTGAGGTGGATCCAGCCATGACGACAGTGACCGAACGCGATGTGCAGTTGCTCCGCGACGCACTCGGCCCGCTCCGGGACCGCGAGCAGATCGCGGAACGGCTGCTGGAGGCCTCGGCCAAGCACTCCTTCGACCCCGACAAGGAACTCGACTGGGACTCGGTGGCCGAGGACGGCAAGTGGTTCTGGCCGCCCGAGCTGATCTCCCTCTACGACACCCCGATGTGGCGGAAGATGTCGCTGGAGCAGCAGCAGGAGCTGGCCCGGCACGAGTCGGCCTCGCTGGCCTCGCTCGGCATCTGGTTCGAGATCATCCTGATGCAGCTGCTGGTCCGGCACATCTACGACAAGCCGGTGGTCAGCAACCACGTCCGCTACGCCCTCACCGAGATAGCCGACGAGTGCCGGCACTCGATGATGTTCGGCCGGATGATCACCTGGGGCGGGGCGCCCTGCTACCCGGTCCCCCGCCGCTACCACAACCTCGCGCGGGTACTGAAGACCATCTCCACCACGCCCGGTTCGTTCGCCGCCACCCTGCTGGGCGAGGAGATCCTCGACTGGATGCAGCGGCTGACCTTCCCCGACGAGCGCGTCCAGAGCCTGGTGCGCGGCGTGACCCGCATCCATGTGATCGAGGAGGCCCGGCACGTCCGGTACGCCCGCGAGGAGCTGCGCCGCCAGATGGTCACCGCACCGCGCTGGGAGCGCGAACTGACCCGGGTCAGCTGCGGAGAGGCGGCCCGCGTCTTCTCCGTCTGCTTCGTCAACCCGCAGGTGTACGAGAACGTCGGCCTGGACCGCCAGGAGGCCGTGGCCCAGGTACGGGAGAGCGGACACCGGGCGGAGGTCATGCAGTCGGGCGCCAAGCGGCTCACCGACTTCTTCGACGACATCGGGGTGCTCAACGGGGTGGGCCGCAGGCTGTGGAAGAACTCGGGCCTGCTCGCCTGACGACGGTGCCCACTACTCTTGCGGGTATGACCCCTGCCGCAGCCGCGCCCCCGCAGCGCGCGTACCGAAGGCTCAGCGTCGAGGAGCGGCGCGCCCAGCTCCTCGGTGCGGCACTCACCCTCTTCGCCCACCGGGCCCCCGACGAGGTCTCGCTCGACGAGGTCGCCACGGTGGCCGGCGTCTCCCGGCCGCTGGTCTACCGCTACTTCCCGGGCGGCCGCCAGCAGTTGTACGAGGCGGCCCTCAGGTCCGCGGCGGAGGAACTGATCCTCTGCTTCGCGGAACCGGCCGTGGGCCCGCCCACGGAGCGGGTGACGCGGGTGCTGGACCGCTATCTCGCCTTCGTCGACCAGCACGACGCCGGTTTCAGCGCGCTGCTGCGCGGCGGCAGTGTCGCCGAGACGTCCCGTACGAGCACGATCGTCGACGAGGTGCGGCGGGCGGCGGCCGACCAGATCCTGCTGCACCTGGGCCGGGGCGCGGGCAGCGATCCCGGGGCCCGGCTGCGGATGATGGTGCGCACCTGGATCGCGGCCGTCGAGGCGGCCTCGCTGATCTGGCTGGACGAGGGGAAGCAGCCGGCCGCGTCCGAGCTGCGCGACTGGCTCGTCGACCAGTTCATCGGACTCCTCGCGGTCACCGCGGCCACGGACCCGGCCACCGCCACCGCCGTCGCCGAACTGCTGCCGCTGGAGACCGCGGCGGGCCCGGCCGGCCGGCTGGCGGAGCGGCTGATCCCGGTGGTCGGTGCGGCGGCGCACCTGCTGCCCCCGGACTGATCGGTCAGACTGGGCGGGTGAGAAGCGAGAACGTCCCCTTCACCGGCGGCCCGCTGGACGGGCGGGCCCTGCCCGTACTCCTCGGCGCCACCGGCCACCCGCCCAAGTGGTACGAGGTCCCGGTCCCGGACGCCGACGGCGGACCTGCCACCGTGCACGCTTACCGGCGGGTCCCGGCCGGGTACTCCAAGCGGCTGGGCATCCAGCGCGGCTGGGTGTACGAGTACGCCCCGGGCGGCCGCGAGCGCCACAGCCCCAAGTGGCCCTGGTCGAAGCCGGAATGACGCATATGGGGTGAACCGGGGCGAGGCTCCCCGCCTCGGGGGAGACCGTAAGATCGACGGTCAGGTCCGAGGACGGTCATATAGGGGGTGCGCCATGGAGGCGCTGCGTCAGGACGATCCACGCCGCTTCGGCCCGTACACGGCGTTGGTGCGGCTGCGTGAGACGGCCGCGGCGGTGCAGTACCTCGCGCGCGGCGCGACCCCGCAGGACCTCGCCGTGATCACGGCGGCCCGGCCCGAGCTGGCCGCGCTGCCCGGCTTCCGGCGGCACTTCGAGGCGGAGGCCCGGACCGCGGACCGGCTGGCCGGTGGGTGGGTGGCCGCGCAGCTCGACACCTGCACGGACGGGGCGGAGGAGGACGAACCGCTGTGGACGGCCGCGGAATACGTACCGGCGCTGACCCTCGCCGAGGCGATCGAGACCGCCGGGCCGCTCCCCGAGCGGGCCGTACGGATACTGGGCGCGGGCATCGCGGAGACCCTCTCCCGGGTGCACGCCACCGGAGCCGTCCTGCAGGGGCTCGCCCCCAGGACGGTGTTGCTGGCCGGGGACGGGCCCCGGCTCACCGCCTTCGGCCCGCTGGGTGCGGCGGCCGACGCGGAGGCGCGGCCGGGCGGGCAGCTCTCCGTCCGGCTCGGCTATCTGACCCCGGAGCAGATCGAGGGCGAGGAGGCCGGTCCGGCCTCCGACCTCTTCGTGCTGGGCCTGCTGCTCGCGTACGCGGCGACCGGCAGCACCCCGCTGGCGGACGGCCCCGCGACGGAGGCCGCCGAGCGGATCGCCCACACCGACCCGGAACTGGCCTCCGTGCCGGACGCGTTGCGCGATCTGATCGGCCGCTGCCTGGCGAAGGACCCGGACGACCGGCCGACGGCCGGCGCGGTGGCCGCCGAACTGGCCCTGGAGGGCGCGGCCGGGCTCGCGAAGGGCGGCGACTGGCTGCCGGCTCCGCTGTCGGCGGCGCTGGCGGAACAGGGTGCGCGCGCCCAGGCACTGGAGACCGCGCCGCCCGTCATCGAGGACGCCGTGCCCGTCACGGAGACGACGGAGACGACGGAGACGACGGAGACGACGGAGACGACGGAGACGACGGATACAGGGGACGCGACGGGGGCGGTAGGCGCAACGGACGCGGTGGGTGCGGCGGACACCCCGGAGGGCCCGGATGTGCCGGACGCGACGGGCGCCCCGGCGGGCCCGGACGCCCCCGAAGTCCCTGACGTGCAGGACGCCGTACCCCTGGCGCTCCCCGCCGGCGACGGGTCCGGGGAACCCTCGGCCGGCCGGGACACCCGCACCGCCCAGTTCGGGATCATCGACCCCCGCGCGTCCCGGTCCGAGGACCCGGCGACGACCCAGCTCTCGCTCAATCGTGAGCTGACCGGCCCCGCCGAACCACCGGCCGGTCAGGCGCCTCAGCCCCCTCAGTTCCCCCAGGCTCCTCAGCCGCTGCCCTACACCGCCCCCGCGGCGCCCTTCCCCCACGCGGCCCACCCGATGCCCCACCCGGCTGCCCAGGGCCCCGCTCCGCTTCCCGCGCCCTTCCCTCTCCCGGCCGCTCCCGAGCGCCCCTTGGCCGGACGCCGGAGCCTGCTGATCGGGGCCGCGGCCGGGGTCGCCGGGCTCCTGGTCGGCGGTGGCGCGGTGTTCGCGCTCGGTTCCGGCGACGACGACGAGCCCACGGACGACGCCAAGCCCGCCCCGAGCACCAGCCGGGCCGCCGTCGCCGGACTGCCACCGCAGCCGCGCTGGATCCACGCGCACCCGGAGTCCGAACCGGCCCCGCGCACCGCCGCACTCTGGAACGACCGGCTGCTGGTGCTCACCGACGCGGACCACGCCACCGCCATCGACCTGCGCACCGGCCACCGGGTCTGGCAGAACGCGGACGCCGCCAAGGGACAGGCGGCCCTGCCAGCAGGCAAGGAACTGTGCTTCGTCGCCGCTCCGGACGAGTTCCTGTGGCTGTCGGCGAAGGACGGCAAGGTCGCCCACCGGCTGGCGTACGCCGACGGATTCGACGGCGCTCCGCACCTGGTGGTGCCCGATCTCGTCGGCGCGTCCGGTTCGACCGTCTGGTTCACCGGCTCCACCAAGTCCACCGTGAAGGCCCCCAAGCCGAAGAAGGGCAAGAAGCGCGGGAAGGACAAGGTGGTCGTCAAGTCGTACCTGTTCGGGTACGACATCGAGCAGCGCAAGGAGCTGTGGCGGACGCCCGTACCCACCGGCCGGGGCCCGGAGGCGCCGGAGTACCGGCTGATCGCGGTGCGGGCGGACGACATCGTCGTACGGCAGAGCCAGCAGTCGCTCACCGCGGCGGACGTGAAGGCGGCGAAGGGCAAGGGCACGTTCCGCAGCTTCGACCGGAAGACCGGGAAGGCGAAGTGGACCGAGGCGTTCGGCACCGTCACACCCGGCGGCGCCGCCGTGGGCGATGCGGACGGCCTGCTGTACGCGGCCGTCGGTGACGACCTCCGGGCCTTCGGGACGCCCGACGGAAAGCCGAAGTGGACGCTCAACGGCACCCACGGCTCCCACTTCGGGAACTCGGTCGAGGCCGGCGCACTGCTGCACACCACCAACAGCAACCAGGAGGTGGGGGCGGTCGACCGGTCGACCGGGCGGCCGCGCTGGCAGCGCTCGACGGAGGGGCCGCGCACCGACGTGACTCCCGTGATCAGTGTCAGCGGCACCGGCGGGACCCTGCTCGCGGCCAGCTCCGGCCAGGTCACCGCGTTCGCGGCGGCGGACGGGCGGCGGCTGTGGAAGTTCCAGGACATCGGGGAACAGGACCCGAAGGGCGCCACGGTCACCAGCGCGTACCAGGTACTGCCCTTCGGGAAGAGCGCGCTCGTCCGGCGCGGCCGGATGGTCTACGCGTTCCCGGTCGACTGACGGGACAGGCTGACCGCCGGTCCGGAGGGCGGCGCCGAACCGCCGCCTTCCGGGGGACCGGGCCGCCGCCACGCCCCTCGGTTCTTGAATCACCTGACGGCAGGTGAGCGTATAGAGGCATTGCGCTCACTTATGGGGTAGTCCGACGATTCACCCCGCTATCGGAGGTGATGTCGTGCCCGGCAGTGTCCTGCGCTCCGTCTGCACGGCGGCGCTCGCAGCCGTCGTCGTGACGTCACCGGCCGCCGCCGTGGCCGCTCCCTCCCCCTCTCCCGCACCCGTGGGCGAGCCCGCCCCGGAAGCGGCTGCTCCCGGTACCGCCCCCGCGCTGCTGGTGGAGCTGCAGAAGCTGTACCAGCAGGCCGAGGAGGCCACCGAGACCTACAACGGGACGGCGGCCGAGCTGAAGAAGCGGACTGCGGAGGCGAAGAAGCTCGACGCCGCCCTCGTCACCGCCCGGCTCTCGCTGTCGCGCGGCCGCGACGCCACCGGGCGGCTGGCCCGCGAGCAGTACCAGGGCCGGTCCGACTTCTCCTCCTACCTGCGGCTGCTGCTGTCCCGCGACCCCGCGCAGGCCCTGGACCAGGGCCAGGTCATCCAGCGGCTGGCCGCCGGACGGGTCGCGGCCGTGAAACGGCTGACCGGCGCCGAGAAGCGCGCCGACGAGCTGGCGAAGGAATCCCGCAAGGTGCTGGACCGGCAGCAGGTGCTGGCCGCGCGGCAGAAGAAGGACCGCGACGCCGTGCGGAAGCGCCTGAAGGAGGTCGAGGCGAAGCTCGCCACGCTCTCCGCGGACCAGCTGGCCGAGGTGTCCGGACTCGAACAGAAGAGCACGGCAGAGGCCCAGGACGCACTGGTCACCTCGGGCGCCCTGTCCTCGGCCCGGCCGCCGTCGGAGGAGGGCGGCGAGGCGGTCCGGTACGCGGTCCGGCAGATCGGCAAGCCGTACGTGTGGGGCGCGGAGGGCCCCTCCTCGTTCGACTGCTCCGGGCTCACCTCGCAGGCCTGGGCGAACGCCGGACGCACCATTCCGCGTACGTCGCAGGAACAGTGGCGGCAGCTGCGCAAGGTGCCGGTGAGCGCGCTGCGCCCCGGTGACCTGGTGATCTACTTCCCGAAGGCCACACATGTGGCGCTGTACATCGGCAACGGGCTGGTGGTGCAGGCGCCCCGCCCCGGCTCCCTGGTGAAGGTCTCGCCACTGGCGTCGAACCCGCTGCTGGGCGCGGTCAGGCCGGACCCGGACAGCGCCTCACTGAGTACGTACAAGGCGCCGGAGCTCCCCCAGGGGGCGTCCGGAGGCTCCGACGACGGGTACAGCGTCTCCACCGCGCCCACCGGATGACAGGCGCACCCGCTGAACGGACGACCGGCCGGGCCGGGTCCGTCCAGCGGGTGGGGAGCACTCAGGCCCCGGACAGCGAGGCCAGGTACGCGTTCGTCTTCTCCGGCTCGAAGAAGAAGTTGTCGAAGTCCGCCGGGTCGTTGAACCCGTTGGCGAAGCGGTCCGCGACGGGCTGGAGCTGACCGCCGGCGCCGATCAGGTTCAGCACGTGCTCCGGCGGGACGCCGAGCATCGCGTTGGTCCACCTCACGACGTGCTGGGCGGTGTCCCAGTAGCGGTCGAAGGTGGACTGCATCCACGCCGCGTCGAACTCGCCGTCGCCGTGCTCGATGATCGAGTCCAGGTAGGCGTTGGCGCACTTGGACGCCGAGTTGGAGCCCTGGCCGGTGATCGGGTCGTTGGCGACGACCACGTCCGCGACGCCGAGCACCAGGCCGCCGCCGGGCAGCCGGCCGATCGGCTTGCGGACGGTGGGGGCGTAACGGCCGGCGAGGGTGCCGTTGGCGTCGGTCAGTTCGACCTTCGTGGCGCGTGCGTACTCCCACGGGGTGAACCGCTCCATCAGCTCCAGCGTCTTGGCCAGGTGTTCGGAGGGGTCCTTGATGCCCTGGAAGACATCGAGCGGCCCGCCCGGTACACCCTCCCAGAACAGGATGTCGGCCCGGCCGGACGTGGTCAGCGTCGGCATCACGAACAGTTCGCCCACGCCCGGGACCAGGTTGCAGCGCACCGCGTCGAACTCGGGGTGCTCGGGGCGCGGCCCCATGCCGTGGACGTACGCGACGGCCAGGGCGCGCTGCGGGGCGTCGAACGGGGAACGGGAGGCGTCCCGGCCGAACATGGAGACCAGCTCGCCCTTGCCCGCGGAGACCATCACCAGGTCGTAGGTGCGGGAGAAGTAGTCCAGATCGGAGACGGCCGCGCCGTGGATGACGAGCTGTCCGCCGCGCTGGGCGAAGGTGTCCATCCAGCCGGCCATCTTCACCCGCTGGTCCACGGATTGCGCGAAGCCGTCCAGCTTTCCGACCCAGTCGACGGCCCGCGAGGAGTCGGGGGCGGCCACCGAGACGCCGAGGCCCTCGATGCGCGGGGCCTGGGACTCCCAGAAGTTGAGCTGGTAGTCCCGCTCGTGCTGGAGCGCGGTGTGGAACATGCACTGCGTCGACATGACCCGCCCCGAACGGATCTCGTCGGCGGTGCGGTTGGACATGAGGGTGACTTCGTACCCTCTGGACTGCAGTCCCAGGGCGAGCTGGAGACCGGACTGACCGGCTCCGACTATGAGTATCTTCCGCATCGCGGTTCTCCGTTGTGTGTGACGTGCGAACTATTCGGGGGATGCCTCAAGGGCGTGGCCCACCAGGGCCAGCAGAGCCTCGACGACGTTGATCCTGTTACGCGCGTCCATGATCACAACAGGTACGTGCGGGGGTACGGTCAGGGCCTCCCTGACGTCCTCGGCCTCGAACCCGGGCGTGCCCTCGAAGTGGTTGACAGCCACGATGTACGGCAGTCCGCAGCTCTCGAAGTAGTCGAGGGCCGGGAAGCAGTCGGCCAGCCTGCGGGTGTCGGCCATCACGATCGCGCCGATCGCGCCGCGCACCAGGTCGTCCCACATGAACCAGAAGCGCTCCTGGCCCGGGGTGCCGAAGACGTACAGCACGAGGTCGTCGTCGAGCGTGAGGCGGCCGAAGTCCATGGCGACGGTCGTGGTGACCTTGTCGGGCGTGGCGCTGAGGTCGTCGGTCTCCTCGCTGGCCCGGGTCATCATCGCTTCGGTCTTCAGCGGGGTGATCTCGGAGACCGAGCCCACGAAGGTGGTCTTGCCGACACCGAAGCCGCCCGCGACCACTATCTTCGTGGCGACCGGTGCCCTGGTGTGGTCCAGCTGCCAGTCCCGCAGGCCCTCTTCTGCCTGGTCCGTGGGCCCCGGCTGACGCGGGGCGAACAGCGGCGACTCAGAGACGACGGAGTCCATCGAGCACCCTTTCGAGCAGTGCGCGGTCGGGCTGGCCGGTGCCGTGCCCGGTCCCGTACACGCGGATCTTTCCCTGGTCGGCCAAGTCACTGAGCAGGACCCTGACCACGCCGAGCGGCATCTTCAGCAGTGCGGAGATCTCCGCGACGGTACGCATCCGGCGGCAGATCTCGACGATGGCCTGGAGCTCCGGCATGACGCGCGAGGACAGGTTGCCGTTGGTCAGTTCGCGCCGCTCGTCCGGGGCTTCGAGCGCGGCCACGAACGTCTCGACGAGCAGGACGTGGCCGAACCGGGTGCGGCCGCCGGTGAGCGAGTACGGGCGCACCCGCGCGGGCCGTTTGTCGGCCCCGCGCACGGGGAGCCTGCGGGCGGGTTCGGCGGCGGCGTGGGTCACTGGGCGCTCTCCATCGATTTGCGCAGTTCACTGCGGAGTTCGGGGGTGAGTACGTGGCCGGCCCGGCCGACGAAGAGCGCCATGTGGTAGGCGATGACGCTCATGTCGCAGTCGGGGGTGGCGTGCACGCCGAGCAGCGAGCCGTCGCTGATCGACATGACGAAGACGCTGCCCTCCTCCATGGCGACCATGGTCTGCTTGACGCCGCCGCCCTCCATCAGCTTCGCGGCCCCGATGGTGAGGCTGCCGATTCCGGAGACGATGGTCGCCAGGTCGGCGCTGGAGCCGCGGGGGCCGTCCTGCTTGCCGGCCGACCGGGCGGCCTGGTGGCCGGGGTCGGAGGAGAGCAGCATCAGTCCGTCCGACGAGACGACGGTGACCGAGTGGACCCCTGGCACCTCCTCCACCAGATTGCTCAGCAACCACTGAAGGTTCCGGGCCTCGGTACTCAGCCCGAATGTGCTGGGCGCAGTCAACTGCGTGCCTCCTCGACTGTGTCCCCCGTCTCGTCGGTTCGACCGTCGGTACGGTCGGCCGCCTCAGTGTGGCCTGTACGTGCGGTGCGGGCGGCCGGAACGGCCGTCCCCGGCGTGGCGGAACCGGCGATCTCCGCCTCGACGTCCCTGCGGCCGTCCTTCGCGCCCTGGTGGAAGCCGCCCAGCCGGCGGCGCAGGGCGTCCTTGTCCACGCTGCCGGTGCGGTCCGCGGCGGGGGCGGCGGCCGGCGCGACGACCTTGGGGGTGCGCTTGGGCAGCCCCTTGTCCGTGACCCGGTCGGGCTCCGGGTGGCGCGGGCCGGGCACGGTGTCGGCCGCCGGGGCGGGCGCCGGGGCGGCGACGGGTGCGGGGGCGGGCGTCGGGGCCGTGACGGATGCGGGGGCCGGGGCCGGGGCGTCCGCCTGGGTGTCCGCCGGCTGCGGGTTCTCGTCCGCGGCGCGTTCGTGGGTGTCGGGGCCGATGGCGTAGGGGCCGGACGCGAGCGGGGCCTCCGGTCCTTCGCCGAAGGCGGGCGCGTGGGTGAACTCGGGTACGTCGTCGAACTCGGGCACCCGGGGAAGCCGGACCTGCATCGTGGTCTCGGCGTCGCTCTCCGGACCCGCCGAGGACGGCTCGGGCGCGGGTTCCGGTGCGGGCGCGGGTTCCGGCGCGGGTGCGGTCTGGGGCTGCGCCGGGGGCGCGGCCTCGGACTTGGACTCGGCCTCGGACTGGGCGATCGTCTGTTCGGCCGCCGCGATCAACGGGTCGACGTCGACGGCGGGCGCCGGGACGCGGCTCGGCAGCGCGTTGGAGTTGGCCTCCGCCACCGAGCCCGGCAGGTTCAGCGTGGGCGCGTCGCCGGGCGCGGTGACCGGCGGCGGGGTCGCGGCCGGCGGCGCCTTCGGCAGCAGGGCGGTGGGCAGGACGACGACCGCCGCCACGCCGTTGCCCTTCTGCTCGCGCAGCTGGACCCGCACGGCGTGACGGGCGGCCAGCAGCGACGTCACCTGGAGGCCGAGACCGGCCCCGTCCGCGTTCTGCTCGCCCGCCTCGAAGAGCGAGGGGTCGGCCAGCCGGGTGTTGAGCTCGCCCATCCGTACGGACGACATACCGATGCCCTCGTCCTGCACGGAGAGCATGACCTCGCCGGTCTCCAGCAGCCAGCCGGAGAGCTGGACCTTGGAGTCGGGCGGCGAGAAGGAGGTGGCGTTCTCCAGCAGTTCCGCGACCAGGTGGCTGAGGTCGTCGGCGGCGAACCCGGCGACCTGGGCGTGCGGCGGCAGGGACTGGATGGTGACCCGCTCGTACCGCTCGATCTCGCTGACCGCCGCGCGCAACACGTCGACCAGCGGAATCGGGCCCGGGTGCGCGTGTCCGTGCTCGGCGCCCGCGAGGACCAGCATGTTCTCGCTGTGGCGGCGCATGACCGTGGCCATGTGGTCGAGCTTGAAGAGGGTGGCGAGCCGCTCCGGGTCCTGCTCCCGCTCCTCCAGCGACTCGACGACCCCGAGCTGGCGCTCGACGAGGCCGAGGTTGCGCAGCGAGAGGTTGACGAAGGTGTGGTGGACGGTGTTCTTCAACTTCTCCAGCTGGGCGGTCAGGTCGGCCGTGTGGACCTGGAGTTCGGCGCGCTGGATGGTGAGCGCCTCGCGGCCCGCGATCAGCTCGGCGCGCTCGCTCTCCAGCTTCCCGAACCGCCCGTTGAAGTCGTGGAGCAGTCCGTGCAGCCTGCCGTGCAGGGTGTTGATGGACCGGACGACCTGGGCGAACTCGTCGTTGCGGCCGGTGTAGCGGACCGGCTCCGCGGTGTCGGGTTCCGCCGCGAGGCGGGCGGCGCCGATCCGCAGCACGGCGAGCGGCTGGGTGAGGGTGCGGGCCACGGCGGTGGAGACGGCGACGGCGATCAGGAAGCAGCCGCCGAGCAGCGCGATCCGCAGTTCGAGCGCGGTGACGTCGTCGTCGCGCAGCTGCTCAAGCCGCCGCACCTGGGCGGTGCCGAGCGCGGACTCGACGCTGCGCATCCGGTCGATCCGGGCGGAGAGCGCGGCTCCGGTCTTCTTGCCGCTGACCTTCTGGTCGGCGTCGGAGAGCTCGGGGCGGTCGGTGAGCTCCGCGAGGTACTTCTCCGCGTTGTTGACCTCGGGACCGGTGACGGTGGACGCGAGCTTGTCGCGGGCGGTGGTGCCGGCCGCCTGGTCGAAGTCGGCCAGCGAGGACAGCTCGCCGACCCTGGCCTGCTGGGCGGCGGCGCTCAGCTCGTCACGGGTGCGGTCGTCCTTGGTGGCGCCCTCGTCCTGGGTCTGGACGGGCAGTCCGGTGAAGGGGTCGGTCTGTGTCACCGGCTCCTTGCGGGGGACGGCGAGCGCGGCGAGCAGCAGCCCGCGGGTGGCGGAGGCGTGCTCGGTGGCCTGGCCCAGCGCGAGCGGGGCGCGGCCCGCTCCGGCGGCGCGCGGCGGGGTCTTCTCCGCGAGTTCGTCCGCGAGGCCGTGGAGCTTGGCGATGACCTCGGAGTACGACTGGTGGGCCTCCAGCGCGGAGCCCTTGCCGCTGACGGCGTCGCGGCGCAGCGAGGGGATGGTGGAGAGGTCGCGGCGCAGGACTTCGGGGGCCGCGTCGCGCATCTCGTCGACCTGCTGGTCGACTCGGGCGCTCCGGCTCCCGGTGGCGCCGCCCTGGCCGGGCTTTCCCTCCCGGCCGACGGCGATGTACGCGGTGACCTCGTCGCGCTCGTCCGCGAGGGAGTGCGCCAGCGCGATGGCCTGCTGGTTCAGCTCCGCGAGGGTGACCAGCCGCTGCGAGTCGTTCAGCTCGGACGAGGCGCTGAGGGCGGCCGGAGCCCCCGCGGCTATGACGGTGATCCCGACGACCGCGACTCCCGCGACCAGCCGACTGCGTACGCGCACGGTGCGTCCGCCTTCGGCCGGCGCCGAAGACGCCACCTCGGAACCGCTGTTCTTGCCGCCCTTGCTCCGAGGCCGCTTCTTCTGCACCGGTGCTCGCATTCTTGACTCGTCCGCCCTTGAAGCAGAGGTGACGCACGGCCACTTGAACGAGCGCCCCGCCCCCTGGTACGGCTTCTGACCATTCCAGTGCTTTTGAGAGGGGGGCGCGCATCAACCGCTCCGCCACTTGAACGAGTGAACAACACTCAAGAGTTGACGAACAACTCTCCCCAGGGGGCCCCGCCGGCACACCTGGCCGTCCGGCTGGAACTTCCGGGCGGGCTTTGGCAGGATGCCCGCCCGCACCCTTGGCGGAGTCATTACCTCCGGTCCAGCCGCCCGTCTGACCTGCTGGTACGAGCGGGCCGGGCTCCGTGCACGCCTCGTGAAGGCGTCGTGCAGACTGACCGTATGCGTATGGAGCTCGCCACCGCCGCCGGCATTCCCGGGCGCTCGAACGAGGACTGGGCCGCCACCGTCCTCCCCGCCTCCGGCCAGGGCGGGGGGCTGGTGCTGCTCGACGGGGTCACCCCGCCGCAGGGGGACGACGGTTGTGTGCACTCCGTCCCGTGGTTCACCGCACGGCTGGGCGGCGCCCTGGTCGAACTGTCGGGTTCGCGGCGGGATCTGACCCTGCGGGAGGTCCTGGCCGAGTCCATCCGGCGCACCGCGGACGCACACCGCCCCCTGTGTGACCTTTCTCACGTACGCACGCCACAGGCAACCGTCGTCATGGTGCGTTGGGACGACACCGCCGTCGAACACCTGGTCCTGTCCGATTCCGTACTGCTCCTCGAATCGCCCGACGGCACCGTGCGCGCCCTGCTCGACGACCGGCTCGACCGGCTGCCGGCCGAATCACTCGCCTCGGAGGCGATCGCGGACGCGCGGGTCCGGAACAAGGAGGGCGGCTTCTTCACCGCCGCCGCCGATCCGGCCGTGGCGCGGCGCGCGGTGACGGGGCGTACGCCCCGCGCCGAGGTGCGGGCCATGGCCGCGATGACGGACGGCGCGAGCCGCTGGACGGAGATGTTCGGCGAGGGCGACTGGACGGACTGCCTCGGGGTGCTGCGCAAGGAGGGGCCCCAGGGGCTGATCGACCGGGTCCGGGCCCTGGAGGACGCGGACACGGACCGGACGCGGCTGCGGCGCGCCAAGACCCACGACGACGCGACGGCGGTCTACGCGGAGCTGTGAGCGGGTGCGCGGCGAACCGCCCCGCCGGCCCGCCGCCTCAGTCCTCCGCGCGGGCGTTCAAGTGGTGCAGCAGCCGGGCCAGTTCCGCGACCTCGGCCCGGTCCCAGTCCGCGAGCTTGCGGACGTAGCGGTCCCGGCGGGCGTCACGGACGTGCCGGAATCGTTCGAGGCCCTCGTCGGTGAGGCGGACGAGGAAGGCCCGCCCGTCGGCCGGATCGGGCTCGCGCGCCACCAGTCCGAGACCTTCCAGGGCGCGCAGTTGACGGCTCATGGTGGCCTTGCCGACTCCGAAGTACGAGGCGAGGTCCGTCGCCCGCTGCCGGCCCGCCGACTCCAGGCGCACGAAGAGCCCGTAGGCGGCAGCCTCCAGCTCGGGGTGGACCTCGCGCGCCATCTCGCCGGAATTCGCCCGTGCACGGCGCAGGAACACCGCCAATTCCAGCTCCAGGGCCAGGAATTCGTGGTCCACACCACTTGTCCCGGCTGCGCCCGGTTCACTCCCTCTTTCGCTCCCGTGCACGTCAACACCCCTCATGAGCTTTCCTGCCGCTGAAAGTTTCCTTCACCGCTGGTCATCGCCGCAGCTCCGCCAGTATTTCGCAGGAGTAGACCAACGGCACCGCCCTGGCCCTCTTCCGCAGCACGGGTCTACGTGCGTAGCGTCATGCATGGCATGTTCACACCATGACGTGCCATCAGGGGTGCGCGCACCGGTCCCTGAGTCAGCAGATCCCCCCACTGAGGCCTCGGAGGCACGCAATGCCCGTGCACAGATCCGGCTCGAAGACCGCCCGCCGCTCACGCATCGCGGCCGCGGGAACTCTGCTCGCAGCACTCTCCCTCCTCATCACCCTGCCGGGCGCCGCGGGCGCCGCGGGCGCCGCGGGCAACCCGGCCACCGGGGACCCCACGAAGCCCGCCAGGGGCTCGGCCACCATGGGCATGGGCGTCGTCGCCCACGACGGCCGGGGCGGGCTGCCGGCCGGCACCCGTGCCGCGCAGACGGAGGGCGTGGACGTCAGCGGCCACCAGAACGCCGTGAACTGGGCCGCCCTCTGGAGCAGCGGCGTCAAGTGGGCGTACGTGAAGGCGACCGAGGGCACGTACTACACGAACGAGGACTTCGCCCAGCAGTACAACGGTTCGTACAACGTGGGCATGATCCGCGGCTCGTACCACTTCGCCACCCCGGACACCACGAGCGGCGCCGTCCAGGCCAACTACTTCGTCGACCACGGCGGCGGCTGGTCGAAGGACGGCAAGACCCTGCCGGGCGCGCTCGACATCGAGTGGAACCCGTACGGCGACCAGTGCTACGGCAAGACCCCGGCCGCGATGGTCTCCTGGATCCGCGACTTCGTGAACACCTACAAGGCGCGCACCGGACGCGACGCGGTCATCTACACCGCGACGAGCTGGTGGCAGACCTGCACGGGCAACAACGCGGGCTTCGGCACCACCAACCCGCTCTGGGTGGCCCGCTACAACTCCACGGTCGGCGCGCTCCCGGCCGGCTGGGGCTTCTACACGATGTGGCAGTACACCTCGACCGGCCCCACCGTGGGCGATCACAGCCACTTCAACGGCGCCCTCGACCGCGTACAGGCGCTGGCCAACGGCTGAGCCGCCCCGCCGGCGGCCGCCCGGCGCAGCCTCCCCACAGAAGAGCCCGGCGACGCACCCCGTCGCCGGGTTCTTCCCGTTTCAAGCCCCTGACCAGGCATTAAGCCTCCGGGGAAGGCAGGCACCCCCGCTATACATGGCATGTATACGCGGTGTGTATAGTCCCTCCGGGCGCACGCCGAGTGCGCCATTCAGCCAAGAGGGAGTGACCCGCCTTGCCCAGTAGGACGAAGTCGATCGGTACGGGGTTGGCCGTCACCCTTGTGACGGCCCTCACCCTCACGCTCAGCGGCTGCTCGATGGAGACCACCGCCCCCGGTTCCGCACGCGCCGACGCCGCCTCGGACTCCAAGGGGTCCTTCGGTCCGGTGGACTGCCGCAAGGCCAAGTGCATAGCCCTGACGTTCGACGCGGGCCCGGCCGAGGACACCCCCCACCTGCTGGACATCCTCAAGAAGGAGAAGGTCCACGCGACCTTCTTCCTGCTGGGCAAGAACCATGTGAAGAAGCACCCCGACACGGTCCGCCGGATCGAGGCCGAGGGTCACGAGGTGGCCAACCACACCTGGTCGCACGAGATCCTGACGGACAAGAAGCCCGCCCAGATACGCGCCGAGCTGGAGAAGACGCAGGACGCGATAGCGGCGATCACCGGCAAGAAGCCGAGGCTGATGCGCCCGCCGCAGGGCCGCACGGACGACACGGTCTCCAACATCAGCAAGGACCTGGGGCTCTCCCAGATCCTGTGGAGCGCCACCGCCAAGGACTACTCGACGACCGACTCCGCGCTGATCAAGAAGCGGATACTCGACCAGGCGAGCAAGGACGGCATCATCCTGCTGCACGACATCTACAAGGGCTCGGTGCCCGCGGTGCCGGGCATCATCGACGCGCTGAAGAAGCAGGGCTACACCTTCGTGACGGTCCCCCAGCTGATGGCGCCCGCCGAGCCGGTCCCGGGCACGATCTACCGTCCGTAGGCCTCTCGTACGCGGAACGGCCCGCCACCCCGCGAGGGGTGACGGGCCGTCCGTACCGGCCGCGCCCGTGGTGCCGCGCCCGTCACTGCGCGGCGCCTACGCGGCGGCCGGGATCCTGCGCTCCGCCGGGGCCGAGGCCGGGGCGAGGGCGATCTCCAGCACCTGGCGGACGTCGGTGACCGGGTGGACGTCCAGCGTGTCCAGCACCTCGGCGGGGACGTCGTCCAGATCGGCCTCGTTGCGCTGCGGGATCACCACGGTGGTGATGCCCGCGCGGTGGGCGGCCAGCAGCTTCTGCTTCAGCCCGCCGATCGGCAGCACCCGTCCGGTCAGCGACACCTCACCGGTCATCGCCACGTCCGTGCGGACGAGGCGTCCGGAGAGCAGCGAGGCCAGCGCGGTCGTCAGGGTGATGCCGGCGCTCGGGCCGTCCTTGGGGACCGCGCCCGCCGGGAAGTGGATGTGCACGCCCCGGTCCTTGAGGTCCGCGACCGGCAGCTCCAGCTCCGCCCCGTGCGAGCGCAGGAAGCTCAGCGCGATCTGCGCGGACTCCTTCATGACGTCACCGAGCTGGCCGGTGAGGGTCAGTCCGGAGGCACCGGTCTCCGGGTCGGCGAGCGAGGCCTCCACGAAGAGGACATCGCCCCCGGCACCGGTCACCGCGAGCCCGGTGGCCACGCCCGGCACCGCGGTGCGGCGCTCGGCCGGGTCCTGGGCGGACTCGGGGACGTGGTGCGGCCGGCCGATGAGGCCGCGCAGGTGCTCATCGGTCACCGTGAACGGCAGTTCCCGGTCACCGAGCTCGTGCTGGGCCGCCACCTTGCGCAGCAGCCGGGCCACGGAACGCTCCAGGTTCCGCACCCCTGCCTCGCGGGTGTACTCGCCGGCCAGCTTGCGCAGGGCGGACTCGTCGAGGGTGACCTCGTCCGGCTCCAGACCGGCCCGCTCCAGCTGGCGCGGGAGCAGGTGGTCGCGGGCGATGACGACCTTCTCGTCCTCGGTGTAGCCGTCGAGCCTGACCAGCTCCATCCGGTCGAGCAGGGCTTCCGGGATCGCTTCCAGGACGTTGGCGGTGGCCAGGAAGACGACGTCGCTGAGGTCGAGTTCGACCTCCAGGTAGTGGTCGCGGAAGGTGTGGTTCTGGGCCGGGTCGAGCACTTCGAGGAGGGCCGCGGCCGGGTCGCCCCGGTAGTCGGAGCCGACCTTGTCGATCTCGTCGAGCAGGACGACCGGGTTCATCGAACCGGCCTCCTTGATGGCCCGGACGATGCGTCCGGGCAGCGCGCCGACGTAGGTGCGCCGGTGGCCGCGGATCTCCGCCTCGTCCCGGACGCCGCCGAGCGCGACGCGGACGAACTCGCGGCCCATGGCGTGCGCCACGGATTCACCCAGCGAGGTTTTTCCGACCCCGGGAGGCCCGACCAGCGCCAGCACCGCACCGCCGCGCCGCCCGCCGACGACGCCAAGACCTCGGTCGGCGCGCCGCTTGCGCACCGCGAGGTACTCGGTGATGCGCTCCTTCACGTCCTGGAGCCCGGCGTGCTCGGCGTCCAGGATCTCCTGGGCGCCCTTGATGTCGTAGGCGTCCTCGGTCCGCTCGGTCCACGGCAGTTCGAGGACGGTGTCGAGCCAGGTCCTGATCCAGGAGCCCTCCGGGCTCTGGTCGGAGGAGCGCTCCAGCTTGTCGACCTCCTTGAGCGCGGCCTCACGGACGTGGTCGGGAAGGTCTGCGGCCTCGACGCGGGCCCGGTAGTCGTCGGACTCGTCGCCGGAGCCGGAGTCGCCGTTGAGTTCGGAGAGCTCCTTGCGGACGGCGTCGAGCTGGCGCCGCAGCAGGAACTCGCGCTGCTGCTTGTCGACGCCCTCCTGGACGTCCTTGGCGATGGACTCCGCGACGTCCTGCTCCGCGAGGTGTTCACCGAGCCACTGGATGGCGAGCTTCAGCCTGGCGACCGGGTCCGCGGTCTCCAGCAGCCGCACCTTCTGGGCGGTGGTGAGGAAGGGGGAGTATCCGGAGTTGTCCGCGAGCGCGGAGACGTCCTCGATCTGCTGGACCCGGTCCACGACCTGCCAGGCGCCGCGCTGCTTCAGCCAGCTGGTGGCGAGCGCCTTGTACTCCTTGGCGAGTTCGCTGACGGCTCCGGGGAGGGGGTCGGGGGCCGACGCGTCGACCCGGGTGCCCTCCACCCAGAGCGCGGAGCCCGGTCCGGTGGTTCCGGCGCCGATCCGTACCCGGCCGCGGCCCCGGATGAGCGCGCCGAGGTCTCCGTCGGAGAGCCGTCCGACCTGTTCGACGGTGCCGATGACACCGATGCCGGTGTAGGTGCCCTCGACGCGCGGGACGAGCAGCACCTCGGGCTTGCCGCCGCCCGCGCGGGCAACGGCCTGCGCGGACTCCACAGCGGCGCGTACGTCGGTGTCGGACAGGTCCAGAGGCACCACCATCCCGGGCAGCACGACCTCGTCGTCGAGCGGCAGCACAGGCAGGGTGAGCGGTGTGACCGCATTGGACTCAGTAGCCATGATCTCCCCTTCGGCAGTCAAGTTGAGCTATGCAGACTCAATGCTTATGAGCTGCTCAATGTTCCCCGGTCTGTGTTCGCTGTGAGCGATCAGCAACACGATCAGGTGACGACTGCCTGCGCCCGCCTCTCGTGCAACACACGGAAGCGCCCGCGAAATCCCGTGGAAGGCGCGGGCCGTGCCCGACAGGATGGCGCCATGAACGATGCCGCTCACCCCTCGCATGCCCTGCTGGTCGTCGACGTCCAGAAGGCCGGGGTGACGGGCGACCGTGCGGTGCCCGGCGCGGCCGGACTCCTGGAGCGGGTGGCCGAGCTGATCGCACGCGCCCGGAGCGGCGGCGCGCTGGTCGTGCACCTCCAGAACGACGGCGCGCCCGGCTCGGACGACGAGCCACACACCCCGGGCTGGGCGCTGCACCTGCCCGTCGAGGCCGGTCCCGGGGAGGTGGTGATCCGCAAGACCAAGGACGACGGCTTCGCGGGCACCCGGCTGGGAGAGCTGCTGAGCGGCGCCGGGGCCCGGTCGCTCGCGGTGTGCGGGGTGATGTCGGAGATGTGCGTCCAGGCCACCGCCCGTACCGCCCTGGCCCCAGGGCGTGTCTTCAAACTGCCGTCTGCCGGGCGACGCCATGCACGCACTCTCGCCGTGCCGGCCCCAGACCCCGGTACGTCCAGTACAGGGGCCTGGGGCCGGCACGCCGAGAGCACGCACCTGACGCCGCCCGGCCGCCCTTCGGGCAACGACGGCAGTTTGAAGACACGCCCTGGACTACCGGGTCGTCCTGCCGTACGACGCCCACGCGACGCAGGACGTCCCGGCCGCCCCCGGCATCAGCGCCGCCGTCCCGGCCGCCGTGGTGTCCCGGGTCGCGGCGTGGGCGATCAGCGGCGATGCCGAGGTCACCGTGCCGGCTGCGGACGTGACGTTCGCCGCCCCGCCCTCGCGTCCGCGCTGAGCCCGAAAAGCGTTCGGCGCGGCCCCGGCGACAGGGCAGAGTGCGCGTATGAACGAAGACAGAGGGCTGGAACCGGACGGCACGATCGCCCGCGAGGGCTCGCTGAGCCGGGTGCCGGAGCGGTTCGCGCCGGTCGTGGCGGCCGCCCGGTCCCGGATCTCCGGGGTCTTCGGCCCCGACCGGCTGGACAGCGCCTACCTCTACGGCAGCATTCCGCGCGGCACGGCCGTTCCCGGCGTCTCCGACCTGGATCTGCAACTGGTCCTGCACGCCGAGCCCACCGAGACGGACCGGGCCGACGCCGACGCCGTCGAGGCCGGACTCGACGCGTCGTTCGAGCAGATCGACGGCGTCGGCATCCTGCTGTCCGGCAGGGACACCGTGCTCAGCGAACTCGAACGCCATGACACGGGCTTCTTCCTCGCCTGCCTGTGCACCCCGCTGCTCGGCGACGACCTCGCCGGGCGGCTGCCGCGCTACCGTCCGAGCTCACTGCTCGCCCGGGAGACCAACGGCGACCTGTGCCTGCTGCTGCCGCGCTGGCACGAGCGGGCGGCCGGGGCGACGACGGACTCCGAACGCCGCGCCATGAGCCGCCGCGTCGCCCGCCGCATCGTGCGGACGGGCTTCACCCTGGTGATGCCCAGGTGGGGCGGCTGGACCAGCGATCTGACCGAGTGCGCCGAGCTCTTCGCCCGTTACTACCCCCACCAGCCCGAGCGGGCCGAGCAGATGCGGCTGGCCGCCCGCACGGGCCGCGCCCCGACCGCGGACCCGGCCGTCCTGTCGATGCTCGTCGACGACCTCGCCCCGTGGCTGGCGGCCGAGCACATCGCGGTGCACGGCGAGAAGGCCCCGCGCCCCTGAACACCTCCACGGTCCGGGGCACCCCACTGGCCCAGGAAGCGCCGCTCGGGCCAGGATGGGCCCGACACCGACCGGCGGTGACCGCACCCGCCGACCAACCCACCGGAGACCCGCGCCATGCACCACACCCACGGCCCCGACGCCCTCGCCCCCGTCACCCTCGACCGCCGCGAGGGACCGTACGGGGAGGTCGTCCTGCGCAGGCGGGGCGACGACTTCGAGATCATCGCCAACGGGTGCTTCCTGATGGACACCTCGGACGGGCGCTCCGAGCGGCTGCTGATCGACGCCGCCCTCGCCGCGCTGCCCGCGGACCGGCCGGCCCCGGCGGTGCTCATCGGCGGCCTCGGCGTCGGGTTCTCGCTCGCGCGGGCCGCCGCGGAACCGCGCTGGGGCCGGATCGCGGTGGTGGAGCGGGAACAGGCCATCGTGGACTGGCACCTGGGCGGGCCGCTGGCCGGGATCTCGGGAGCGGCGCTGGCCGATCCGCGGGCCGCGATCCTGACGGCGGATCTCGTCGCCCATCTCCGTACCACTACGGAACGTTACGACGCGCTGTGTCTGGACATCGACAACGGACCGGACTGGACGGTCACGGAGGACAACGGGAACCTCTACTCCCCCGCCGGGCTGGCCGACTGCCTCCGGTGCCTCACGCCCGGCGGGGTGCTCGCGGTGTGGTCCGCGCAACCGTCCGCCGCGTTCGAGGAAGCCCTGCGCGATGCCGGATTCCATGGGGTTCGGACCGAAGAGGTCGGCGTTGCCCGAGGTGTGCCCGACGTGGTCCATCTCGCACTTCGCGCCGAGTGAGATTCCCCCGCCGGGTATCCGGGCCCCTGGGACGCCCGGGGGCCAAGCGCCACAAGAGCGACACTCCACCTCCTTCGCGCGGGCCGCGCACCCCCACGCCCTTGCACCCTGCGTAGCCGGGAACGGCCCGCTGCCTTTACGCTGCTGACCGATAACGGGATCTCCCGCGAAATTCACAAGCGATAACCGTGCGTCCGGGGGAATGGCCCCCGCGAGAACGGGCAGGGGCGGGGCGATGGAACAGACACACACCACCCACAACGGTGTCGCGGCCACCCCTGGCGCGCAGCGCCGGGTGCTGGTGGTCGAGGACGACGCGACGATCGTCGATGCCATTTCCGCCCGGCTGCGGGCCGAGGGCTTCCTGGTGCAGACCGCGCTCGACGGCCCCGCGGCCGTGGACGCGGCCGAGGCCTGGCAGCCGGATCTGATGGTGCTCGACATCATGCTGCCCGGCTTCGACGGGCTGGAGGTCTGCCGCCGGGTGCAGGCCCAGCGCCCGGTGCCGGTCCTGATGCTGACCGCAAGGGACGACGAGACCGACATGCTCGTCGGACTCGGGGTCGGCGCCGACGACTACATGACCAAGCCGTTCTCCATGCGTGAGCTGGCGGCCCGGGTGCACGTCCTGCTGCGCCGCGTCGAGCGGGCCGCGCTGGCCGCCGTGACGCCGCGCAGCGGCATACTGCGCCTCGGCGAGCTGGAGATCGACCACGCGCAGCGCCGGGTGCGGGTGCGGGCGGACGACGTCCACCTGACGCCGACCGAGTTCGACCTGCTGGTCTGCCTGGCCAACACGCCGCGCGCGGTGCTGTCCCGGGAGCAACTGCTGGCCGAGGTCTGGGACTGGGCGGACGCCTCCGGCACCAGGACTGTCGACAGCCACATCAAGGCGCTGCGCCGGAAGATCGGCGCGGAGCGCATCCGTACCGTGCACGGTGTCGGTTACGCCCTGGAGACCCCGGCGCCATGACCGCGCCCGGACCGGGGCTGCGGCCGTTCTCGATCAAGGCCAAGCTGGGCACCCTCGTGGTGGTCTCGGTCTTCATCACGACCGGGCTGCTGATGGTGGCCCTGCGCACCCGCACCGAGCTGCGGTTCATCACGGTGTTCTCGGTCATCGCGACCCTGCTGATCACCCAGTTCGTGGCGCACGGACTGACCGCGCCGCTGGACGAGATGCGGGCCGTGGCCCGGTCGATCTCGCACGGCGACTACACCAGACGGGTGAGCGGCGCCGACCGGCGTGACGAGCTGGGCGATCTGGCCCAGACGATCAACCTGATGGCGGACGATCTGGCGGCCGTGGACCGGCACCGCAAGGAGCTGGTGGCGAATGTCTCACACGAGCTGCGGACCCCCATCGCGGCGCTGAGAGCGGTGCTGGAGAACGTCGTGGACGGGGTGTCCTCGCCCGATCCGGAGACCATGCGCACCGCCCTCAAGCAGACCGAGCGGCTCGGCAGGCTGGTGGAGACGCTGCTGGACCTGTCCCGGCTGGACAACGGCGTCGTCACGCTGAAGGCCCGCCGGTTCGAGGTGTGGCCGTATCTGTCGGGGGTGCTGAAGGAGGCGAACCTGGCCACCGGCCACCGCCGGCTGTCCTCCGGCTCCGGGAACTCCACCCGTAAGGACGTCCATCTCCATCTGGACGTGTCGCCGCCCGAGCTGACCGCGCACGCGGACGCGGAGCGGCTGCACCAGGTGGTGGCGAACCTGATCGACAACGCGGTGAAGCACAGCCCGCCGCACGGCCGGGTGACGGTGCGCGCCCGGCGCGGCAGTCAGCCCGAGTCCCTGCATCTGGAGGTCCTGGACGAGGGCCCCGGCATTCCGGAGTCCGAGCGGCACCGGGTCTTCGAGCGTTTCAACCGGGGCGACGTGACGTCCCCGCACGGTCCGGGCAGCGATGGCGGCACCGGGCTCGGCCTGGCGATCGCCCGCTGGGCGGTGGATCTGCACGGCGGACGGATCGGTGTGGCCGAATCAGCTCGCGGATGCCGCATCCGCGTCACTCTTCCGGGGATCCATCAACCGCGAGGTTGACATAGGGTTCGAACCGGAAGGGCACGTTCTGCGTGTTCTGTTCAAGGGGTACGGTCCAAGGGGCCGTAACTGCGGTCTCGCGTACCCGGAGCAATGCGGAACCAAGCTTGTTTCCCGCCATTTCCTGCGCCGAAACCCGACTTTCGATGTGACTTGCACGACGAAGACCGGCCCGGTCCGCATGGAACGGTCCGGGAGGCGTAGCCTTGATTTCCGCTGTCCACCACCTTGTGAAGCGGAAGAGGGCGGTTGCCGCCGTGTCGTCTCAGTCCCCCAGTAACTCGAGCATCTCGACCGACCAAGCCAGCCCGGGTTCGAACCCGGCTGCTGCTTTCGGCCCCAATGAGTGGCTCGTCGACGAGATCTACCAGCAGTACCTCCAGGATCCCAATTCGGTCGATCGCGCCTGGTGGGACTTCTTCGCCGACTACAAGCCGGGTACGTCCGGCACGGCGGACAAGCCCGTTCCCGGCGCCGCAGCCGCGGGGGCTGCGGTGCCCACGGCTCCGCCCGTGACCGCGCCGACCGCCACCAACCACACCGCCCCTGCCGCGCCCGCGCAGCCCGCGGCCCAGGCCCCGGCCCCGGCCGCGCCTGCCGCCCCGGCGCCCGCGCCCGCCCCTGTCGCCCCAGCGGCTCCGGCCGCTCCGGCGAAGGCGGCACCGGCTCCCGCGAAGGCCGCCCCGGCTCCGGCCGCCAAGGCCGCCGCGGAACCGGCCACCGAGGCCCCCGCCGGGCCCGAGTACGTAACGCTGCGCGGCCCGTCCGCCGCGGTCGCGAAGAACATGAACGCCTCGCTGGAGCTGCCGACGGCCACGTCCGTCCGCGCCGTCCCGGTGAAGCTGCTCTTCGACAACCGCATTGTCATCAACAACCACCTCAAGCGCGCCCGGGGCGGGAAGATCTCCTTCACGCACCTCATCGGGTACGCGATGGTGCAGGCCCTCAAGGCCATGCCGGCGATGAACCACTCCTTCGCGGTGAAGGACGGCAAGCCGACCCTGGTCAAGCCGGAGCACGTCAACCTCGGCCTCGCCATCGACCTGGTGAAGCCGAACGGCGACCGCCAGCTGGTCGTCGCGGCCATCAAGAAGGCCGAGACGCTCAACTTCTTCGAGTTCTGGCAGGCCTACGAGGACATCGTCCGCCGGGCCCGCAACGGCAAGCTCGGCATGGACGACTTCTCCGGAGTCACCGCCTCGCTGACCAACCCCGGCGGCATCGGCACCGTTCACTCGGTGCCCCGCCTGATGCCCGGACAGGGCCTCATCATGGGTGTCGGCGCGATGGACTACCCGGCGGAGTTCCAGGGCACCTCGCAGGACACCCTGAACAAGCTGGGCATCTCGAAGGTCATGACCCTGACCTCGACGTACGACCACCGGGTCATCCAGGGCGCCGCCTCCGGCGAGTTCCTGCGGATCCTCTCCCAGCTGCTCCTCGGCGAGAACGACTTCTACGACGAGATCTTCAAGGCGCTGCGCATCCCCTACGAGCCGGTCCGCTGGCTCAAGGACATCGACGCCTCGCACGACGACGACGTCACCAAGGCCGCACGGGTCTTCGAGCTGATCCACTCCTACCGGGTCCGCGGCCACGTCATGGCCGACACCGACCCGCTGGAGTACCGCCAGCGCAAGCACCCCGACCTGGACATCACCGAGCACGGCCTCACCCTGTGGGACCTGGAGCGGGACTTCGCCGTCGGCGGCTTCGCCGGGCAGACCCTGATGAAGCTCCGCGACATCCTCGGTGTGCTGCGTGAGTCGTACTGCCGCACCACCGGCATCGAATTCATGCACATCCAGGACCCGAAGGAGCGCAAGTGGCTCCAGGACCGGGTGGAGCGTCCGCGCCCCGCTCCGGAGCGCGAGGAGCAGCTGCGGATCCTGCGCCGGCTCAACGCCGCGGAGGCGTTCGAGACGTTCCTGCAGACCAAGTACGTCGGCCAGAAGCGGTTCTCGCTGGAGGGCGGCGAGTCCGTCATCCCGCTGCTCGACGCGGTCATCGACTCCGCAGCGGAGGCGCGCCTGGACGAGGTCGTCATCGGCATGGCCCACCGCGGCCGGCTGAACGTCCTGGCGAACATCGTCGGCAAGTCGTACGCGCAGATCTTCCGCGAGTTCGAGGGCAACCTCGACCCCCGGTCCATGCACGGCTCCGGCGACGTGAAGTACCACCTGGGCGCCGAGGGCACCTTCACCGGTCTGGACGGCGAGCAGATCAAGGTCTCGCTGGCCGCCAACCCCTCGCACCTGGAGGCGGTCGACCCGGTCCTGGAGGGCATCGCCCGCGCCAAGCAGGACATCATCAACAAGGGCGGCACGGACTTCACCGTCCTGCCCGTCGCGCTCCACGGCGACGCGGCCTTCGCGGGCCAGGGCGTCGTCGCCGAGACGCTGAACATGTCGCAGCTGCGCGGCTACCGCACCGGCGGCACCGTGCACGTGGTGATCAACAACCAGGTCGGCTTCACCGCCGCCCCGGAGTCCTCGCGCTCCTCGATGTACGCGACGGACGTCGCGCGCATGATCGAGGCGCCGATCATCCACGTCAACGGCGACGACCCGGAGGCCGTGGTCCGCGTCGCGCGGCTCGCCTTCGAGTACCGGCAGACGTTCAACAAGGACGTCGTCATCGACCTCATCTGCTACCGCCGCCGCGGTCACAACGAGGGCGACAACCCGGAGTTCACCAACCCGCAGATGTACACCCTGATCGACAAGAAGCGCTCGGTGCGCAAGCTCTACACCGAGTCCCTCATCGGTCGCGGCGACATCACGCTGGAGGAGGCCGAGCAGGCGCTCCAGGACTTCCAGGGCCAGCTGGAGAAGGTCTTCGCGGAGGTCCGCGAGGCCACCTCCGCACCGTCCCAGCCTCATGTCCCGGACGTCCAGGCCGAGTTCCCGGTGGCCGTGACCACCGCGGTGTCCTCGGAGGTCGTGAAGCTGATCGCCGAGTCGCAGGTCAACATCCCCGACTCGGTCACGGTCCACCCGCGCCTGATGCCGCAGATGCAGCGCCGTGCCGCCTCCGTGGACAACGGCACCATCGACTGGGGCATGGGCGAGACGCTCGCCATCGGCTCGCTGCTGATGGAGGGCACCCCGGTCCGGCTCGCCGGCCAGGACACCCGCCGCGGCACCTTCGGCCAGCGGCACGCGGTGCTCGTCGACCAGAAGACCGGCGAGGACTACACCCCGCTGCTCTACCTCTCCGAGGACCAGGCCCGTTACAACGTCTACGACTCGCTGCTCAGCGAGTACGCGGCGATGGGCTTCGAGTACGGCTACTCGCTGGCCCGCCCGGAGTCGCTGGTCATCTGGGAGGCCCAGTTCGGTGACTTCGTCAACGGCGCGCAGACCGTCGTGGACGAGTTCATCTCCTCGGCCGAGCAGAAGTGGGGCCAGACCTCCGGCGTCACGCTGCTGCTGCCGCACGGCTACGAAGGCCAGGGCCCGGACCACTCGTCCGCCCGCCCGGAGCGCTTCCTCCAGATGTGCGCGCAGGACAACATGACGGTCGCCATGCCGACGCTGCCGTCGAACTACTTCCACCTCCTGCGGTGGCAGGTGCACAACCCGCACCACAAGCCGCTGATCGTCTTCACCCCGAAGTCGATGCTCCGGCTCAAGGCGGCCGCGTCGAAGGCGGAGGAGTTCACCACCGGCGGCTTCCGTCCGGTGATCGGTGACGATTCGGTCGACCCGAACGCGGTCCGCAAGGTCGTCTTCTGCGCCGGCAAGGTCTACTACGACCTTGAGGCCGAGCGCGAGAAGCGCGGCGTGACGGACACCGCGATCATCCGCCTGGAACGCCTGTACCCGCTGCCGGGTGCCGAGCTCCAGGCCGAGATCGCCAAGTACCCGAACGCCGAGAAGTACCTGTGGACGCAGGAGGAGCCGGCCAACCAGGGCGCGTGGCCGTTCATCGCCCTGAACCTCATCGACCACCTGGACCTGGCCGTCGGCGCCGACGTCCCGCACGGTGAGCGCCTGCGCCGCATCTCGCGGCCGCGCGGCTCCTCGCCCGCGGTCGGCTCGGCCAAGCGCCACCAGGCCGAGCAGACCCAGCTGCTCGACGAGGTCTTCGAGGCCTGACCGGCACATCACGAACCGGGGGCCCGGCCCCGCGCATCACGCGCGGGCCGGGCCCCCGGCGTTGCCACGGGTCCTCAGATGATGAGCGGCTCGAACGGCCAGAAGGCCAGGGACCCGGCCCGCACCGGATCGTCCGCCTCCCGGCAGGCGAGGCTGAGCGGATGGCCGGGGCCCAGCGCCTCGGTGGCCCGTCGGCCGATCGACCCGCCCAGCGCGTGGGCCTCCTCGGTCCGGCCCGTCCGCATCCGGAGGACCGTCGCGTTCAGCGCGCACCCGATCGCCCAGGGGTGCCCGGCCCCGACCGCCTCCGCCATCAGGGTCCGGGCCCGTTCGGTCTCGTAGCGGGCGGCGTCCTGATCGTCCAGGGCCCAGCGCATCAGCCCGAGGTTGCCCTCGACGCCGATCGTGTACGGGTGCCGGTCGCCCAGCATCCGCCGGTAGCCGTCCACCACCTGTTCGTGCAGCCGCAGCGCCCGGCCGGGGTCACCCGCCTCCCGATCCGCGCCGGCCGCCGCCGTGCTGATCAGCAGCGTGAGCGGGTCGTGCTCGCCCAGCAGGCGCAGCGAGCTGTCCCTGGTCGCGGCGAGCGCCGGAAGGGCGGAGGCGGCGCCCTCCAGGGCGTACTGGCAGAGCGCCAGGTGGTACTGGGCGCGCAGTGTCTGCGGGTTGTTGCCGCCCATCCAGCGCAGATGGCGTCCGGCCGTCTGCCGCAGGGCAGTCTCCGCCTCCCGGTGCCGGCCGAGCAGCCGCAGGTCCATGGCGAGGTTGATCTCCGAGTACAGGGTGGCGGGTGCCCGCTCCGGCAGTACGGCACGCCGCCGCTCCAGGGTGAACTCGTCCGCCTCCAGAGCCTGTCGGTACCGGCCGAGCAGCCGCAGCGACACGGCGACGTTGTTCTCCGCGTTGAGGGTCCGGGGGTCGTCGTGGCCCAGCAGCCGCCGGTAGCGGTCCCGGATCGAGACGGACAGGTCCAGCGCCTCCCGGTAGCGGCCCAGGCCCCGCAGGTCTGCGGCGAGCCCGCCGGCGGCGCGCAGATGGTCCGGGTCCAGTTCACCGCGCTCGGCCGCCAGGAACTCGGCGGTGGTGCGCTCCACCGCCTCGCTGCGGGTGTAGTCGCCCAGGGCGCGCAGCAGGTTGGCGTAGTGGTGGCGCAGGTCCCGGATCCGGGGATGGGCCGGGCCGAGCAGTGCCTGCCAGGATTCCATCGCGGGGGCGGCGAACCGGACGCCGCTGCCGTACTCGCCCGAAAGGTACATGAAGCGAAGGCAGTTGAGCACCAGCCGCTGTACCGGTGGCTCCTCGCTCTCCAGCACCTCGGCCCATTTGAGGTGGGGGGTGAGCGCGGCGTAGGCCGGCCAGTTGCGGATGTCGGCGGGGTCGCCGGGGTCGGCTGCGGCGAGGGCCCGCCGGGCCGCTTCCCGGTAGACCTGGCGGTCGCTCCCAGCGATGCCGCCCCGGACGAACTGGTGGACCATGCGGTGGATCTGGATCGCCTCGCCGTCCGCCGCGGCGAGCGGATCCGGGTCGGCCTCCAGTCGTACGGCGGAGCGGTCCACCAGATGGCGCACCGCACGCGCACGCCGGGCGTCGTCCGTCAGCGGGCCCGGCAGGGCGGCGCCGTCCAGCAGCCGTACCGGGATGGAGCCGGGCGCGAAGAAGGCGCAGAGCCGCAGCAGTTCGTAGGACTCGGGGGCGCTCTCGCTGAGCTCCGTCAGCTGGACCGACCAGCCGGTGTGGAAGGCGAGCGGGTAGTCGGCCGAGACCTTGACGACGTCATTCTCCCGGGGGTGCTCAAGGAGTTCGAGGTACTCCTCGACCGGAAGCGTCAGGTGGGTGAGCCAGCCGGCGGTCTGGTCGAGCAGCAGCGGCAGGTCCTCCAGCGCCTCGGCCAGCCGGTCCGCCTCTGCGCGGTTCAGCCGGGAGGCGCGGCGCCGGATGAAGGCGACCGACTCCTCGCGCCGGTAGACGGGCACCTCGACCGGCGCGTCCCGGCCCACCTGCGCGGTGTTGCGGGAGGTGATGAGTACGTGTCCGGTGCCGGCCGGTACCAGATCCCGGATCTGGTCCGGTTCGTCGGCGCCGTCCAGCACGACCAGCCACCGCTCGTACGGTTCGCCGCGCCGCAGCGACTCGTGCACGGCGCGCAGCCGCTCCCCGTACTCCGGGCCGGTGGACAGGCCGAGTTCGGGGGCGAGTTCGGCGAGCCTCTGGCGGGTCGCGGCACGCCGGTCGGCGGGCACCCACCACACCACGTCGTACTCGAAGCCGAACCGGTGGACGTACTCGGCGGCCAGCTGCGTCTTACCCACCCCCGGCATCCCGCACAGGGTGACGGTGGCCCCGGCCGCTCCCGAGTGAAAGGCCTCGCCGATCCCGGCGAGCAGCTCCTCGCGGCCGGTGAAGCGGGTGTTGCGGCGCGGCACCCCGCCCCACACCGCGGGTGTGTGCGCCGGGTGGTGGGGGCCGGGCCTGGCGGCGACGTCCTCGGGCAGCGGGCCGGTGGGCAGCCCGAGGCGTTCGAGCAGCCGGCGCTCGGCGTCGTCCGCGCCGACTCCGTACAGCTCCAGCGGGTCCAGCAGGGAGATCGCGCCGCGCAGCGGGGCGGTGTGGGTGAACCAGATCGCCGCGAACCGCTCGCGTTCCGGGCCGACGACCTCGCGCAGGGCCAGGTCCCACTCCTCGCGGCCGTGGTCGGTGAGCCGGACGTACCGGGGGCTGAGCAGGAGCAGGACCCGGCCGCCGGTACGGGCCAGCGCCCGCAGGGTGTCCGCCGGGGATTCGCCCGCCAGGGGGTCCCGGTGCTGCCGGTGGACCGTCACCCCGCGCCGCTCCAGCCGGTCGGCGGTCCATGCCGCCCAGGCCCGGTCGGAGTCGGCGTAGCTGAGGGTGATGGTGGTGCCGGCTGCGGAGGGGGCGGGCGTAGACGGAGCGGGCGGGGCGAACGGTTCCGGCCGGGGGCGCCGGGCGGTCGTCGCCGGGCAGCCGTCCCGGTCGGGTGGTACGGCGCCCACGGTCTCGTCGACGTCCTCCGAGTCGGGCGGACGCACCGCGTACAGCCCGGCCTGCACCCCGTCCGGTTCCGCTGACTCCCTTATGAGGCAGGGAAGTTCGGCCCGGCGGACCGGGGCGCCCCACTGGTTGGAGATGGTCAGCCGCAGTACGCCGGGGCCGGTCGCGGCGCCCGCGGTGACGAGGAATCTGGCCGGGCCGTACGTACCGCCGAAGCGGTGCAGTACGAGTCCCGGGTCGTCGAGCACCTCGCAGACGAAGTGCGGGGCGCCGTCCAGGGAGACGCTGAAGGCGAGCTCCTCCTCCTCGTACGGCCACGCCTCGCTGTCCTCCTCGTTGCGGGCGTTCAGCGGGCCGCGCAGGTCGACGCCGACGCACTGGACCACACCGGGTCCGACCTCGCTCAGCCAGCCCACTACGGGCTCGATCAGAAGCGGCCGCTCGTCACCTTTCACCCGGGCCCCCTCCCGTGCGCGGGGGCCGGCCGGTGAGGTGCAGGGTGCTGAGCGGGTGCCCGTAGTACTGGAACATCAGGCTGTAGAGCAGCCGCAGGGCGTTGCGCTGCCCCCGCTCGTCGAACGTGCCGTCGTCCCTGACCATCAGCGGCACCCCGCCCTCCGCGAGAAACCTCTCGTGCGCCCCGGACCGGAAGGCCCGCAGGGCCCGTGCCACCGGCCGGTCCGGGTCCTCGGTCACCGTCTCGACGAGCCGGCGGATCAGCTCGCGGGCCTCCGCGTCACCGACCTTGCCCGCGGTGACGATGCAGCCGCCGGCCCCGTTGCCGAGGAAGACCTCCGTGAAGCCCCGCAGGTACTGTCTGCCGTCCCCGTCGTGGTCCAGGAAGCGGCCGGAGTGGCAGGCGTTGAGGCAGACCAGCGAACCGTCCCGGCCGAGCAGGCGCATGCCGTGGTCGTGGTACTCCGCCCAGGTCACATCGGCCAGGGTGAGTTTGCTGAGCTCCTGGTCGAAGGTTCCGTGGCAGCCCATGTAGACCAGGCCGGTGGGGTCCGCGGTGTGTTCGTCCAGGCTCCGCAGGAAGGACACGATGCCGGAGTGCGGCCGGTGCTCGTAGCCGTGGAAGACCTCCCGGTCGGAGCGCATGTCCGGGTGGAAGTAGCCGAGCACCGCGCCGGCCGGGGCCGCGACACCGGTCGGGAAGTCGTCGCCGCCACGGACCGCGTCGAACCAGCGCGCCAGATCGACGAGCGTCCCGAGCATTCCGCCCGGCAGCCCCGCCTCGGGCGCCGGGGGCAGGGTGAGCGCCTCCCAGGGCAGGTCGAAGCCGGTCTGGTCGAGTATCACGAGCTGCAGGCTGTCGCCGTGCACCTGTCGGCACCGGTTGATCCAGCCGGTCAGCGGGGTCTGGTTCTGCGACCAGCGGCGGATGGAGCGGAGCAGTTCGGACGGCGGCTCGCCGCCGGGCCTGGCGTTGCCGAGACTGATCGCGGCCGGGCGCCGCTGGCCGTCGCCCGAGGTGTACGGGAGCGGCGGAACCCCGTGGCACCAGGCCTCGAAGCCGTACGCCTCCGGCAGCCCCGGCGAGGAGTGCTGGCGCCGCACCCGGAGCCGGGCGTATCCCGTGCCGGGTGACTGTCCGGCGTCGACGGCGACCGCGCCGAGCCCCTGCGGTGTGCCGGTCCGTGCGCCGGCCGGCACGGCAGTCCGCGGGACGGGCAGCGCCTGTCCGGCCAGCCGGCCGAGCCGCCGGATCACGTTGCGGGGGTCATCGCGCACGGCCGGCCCCCTCCTCTTCCTCTTCGGCCCGCGCCGCGATCACGTGGGCGCCGAGCGCGTCCGCGAGTTCGGCGGGCAGTGCGGTGTACGGCCGCCGTCCGGGGTCGATCACCACGCTGTGCAGCCGCCCTCGGCCCAGGGCGCCGATCCGTTCCGCTGCCCGCACCGCGTCGGTGGTGCCGGTGCGCCCGGCCGGTCCGCTCCCCCGGCGTCCGGTACGGCTCGCGGTCAGCGGCACATTGCCCCGGCCGTCGGTCACGACCACGAGCATGGCCTCGACGAGTCCGGTGCGATGGTGCCGGAAGGCCCGGCGCAGGGCGCTGCCGGCCTGGTCGAGTCCGTGGGCGAGCGGGGTGGCGCGGCCGCCCTGCCGTGCGAGTGCGGCGGCGATCCTCGGGTCCCTGGTGGACCGGGCGGAGAAGGAACCGGCCCGCAGTTCGTTCGCCGCCCTACGGGCGCCGACCTCCACGACGTGGACGGCGGCCCGGGTGACGTAGGCCCACTGGAGGAACGGTTCGAGCGCCGGGTTCCAGTCCCAGTCCCCCCGGCAGGTGTGGTCGAGTACGAGGGTGAGGAGCCGGACGGGCTCCGGCGCCCGGACATAGCCGCGCAGATCCTGCGGGACGATCACGAGCGGGCCCCGGCTGCCGCGTAGCGCCCGGTACTTCGCGGCCTCCATCGCGGTGCGGACCGGGGCGAGGTCCCACAGGTCACGGGCGCGCCGCACCCCGACGACGGCACCGCGCGAAGCGCGGCCGCCCGCTGCCCGCCGGGCGGGAATCCGCAGCGTCGCCCCGTCAGGGCCCGGCCCCGCACCGTCCTCCGGGTACGGGGAGAAGTCGCCGGGCACCTCGCCCCCGGCGGGCGCCGGGCCGAGCGGGACGGCGGTCTCCGGCTCCCGGACGAACGGGCCTGTTTCGGGGGCCGGTTCGGGTCCGGTGCGGTGGTCCGGAGCCGGCCGGTACGGGCCGGTCCGGGGAGTGGGCGGCGGCTCCTCCGCGGGGACGGACTCCGGCGGTGCCACCGGCGGCCGGTGGGCCGTCCGCAGCCGGATCAGCCGGGCGGCCCGGCCGACGTGGGCGGGGGTGACGTGGACGGGGGTGTCGGGGGCCGGGGCGTCGGGGGTGTCGGTGGCCGGGGCGTCGGGGGTGTCGGTGGCCGGGGCGTCGGTGGCCGGGGCCAGGGTGGCCGGGGCGCCCTCGGCGGAGGGTTCGGGCCGCTCGCGCTCCTCGGCGTCGTCCAGCCGGGCCAGGGCGCGGGCGATGCGGCCCAGGGCGAGCGCTCTGCGGTGGCCGAGGCCCTCCCGGTCGTCCAGGTGCTCCAGCACCGACGCGGCGAACCCGTCGCTGAGCGTGGTGGGGCGGCGCGGGGTGCGCGGGCTCAGCGCGGCGGCCCAGGCGGCGGGGAGCGGGCCGAGCGGCTCGTGGCCCGGCAGGGGGCCCAGGCCGGGGACGCCGAGCCGGACGGGGAAGCGGTCCAGGAGGTGCGGCGAGATGTGCGCGGCGTCCTCGGCCCGGCAGAACGCCAGCCACCGGGCGCGGGGCGTCCACCGGCGCCGGATGCCGGAGTGTTCGAGGGTCGCGGTATCCGCGCCGAGCAACTGGACGGCGGCCCGCATCCCCGGGACGCTCAGCCGGGCCAGGTCGGGCACGAGGACGAGCGGCGGGCTGTCCGCCGTCTCGGCCAGCGGTCCGGGCCCGAGGGTGAAACCGATGCCCTCCGCGCCCCGTCGCACCAGGGGCCGCAGCCACAGGTCCTCTTCGGCGGTCGCCGCGTCGAGCGTCGTGCGGGGCACGGCCCCCGGCGAGCGGCCGGCGGCCGCGCCGAGCACCTCGGCGAACACCCCGGCCACGGCGGGAACATGCTCGGGCGGCAGGTCGAAGAGCAGCACTCCGGTCAGGGCCGGCTCCAGCGCGGAACAGACGAGCGCGGTCAGCAGCCGGTGGGCGGCGTCGTCCCGCTCCCGCGGTTCCTGGGCGTGCGGCGGCCGGGCGGACACGCGGCTCAGCCGAACAGGCCGTCGAGGGCGCCGTACTCGTCCGGCCCCCAGTCGAACTCCGCTCCGTGCGCGGATTCGGGCCTGCGGTGGCGCAGCGCGAGCGGCAGCACCCGGCGCACGTGCCGGGGCTCCACCCGCCGCTCGTCCTCCCTGGCCGCCAGCGCGCGGGCCGCCTTGGCCACCAGGAGGTCACCGCGTTGCCCGACGGCCCCTGACCGGGCGGCCGCCTCGGCGCAGAGCCGGCTGATGTCCTCCTCCAGCCGGACGCCGGTGAGCCGGTCGCGGGCGGCCAGCAGCCGTCTCCGCAGCTGCCCGTTCTCCGCGTGCGCGGCCCGCAGCCAGGCCGAGCCGTCGACTGCCAGCTCCTCCTCGAAGGTGAGCACGGTGGTGATCATCCGGTGCCGCTGCTCGATGTCGAGCTCGGCGGCGGTGACCATCAGCCCGAAGCGGTCCAGCAGTTGGGCGCGCAGGCTGCCCTCCTCCGGGTTCATGGTGCCGACGAGCCCGAAGGAGACATGGGTCTCGGTGTCGATGCCCTCGCGCTGGACGGACAGCACTCCCGTGGAGACCACGTCCAGGATGATGTTGACGATGTGGTCGTCCAGGAGGTTGACCTCGTCGACGTACAACAGCCCTTTGACATGGGCCTCTTCGAGCAGACCGGCCTGTCTTCTCGCCTCGCCGCGCATCAGCGCGTCCAGCTCCCAGCCGCCGAGCACCCGGTCGTCGGTCGCGTTGATCGGCAGGGTGACGGGCAGCCGGCCGCCGGTCATCAGCGCGAAGGCGCGTACGACGGTGGACTTGGCCGTGCCGCGCTGTCCCGCGATCAGGACGCCGCCGATGCCCGGGGCGATGAAGTTCAGCTCCAGCGCGAGCTTCAGTTCGTCCTGCCCGACGACGCGGCTGTACGGGAGGATCGGGACCGCGCGGTCCGGCTCGCTCATGAAGGCGTCACCGTGGCCGTGGCGCGCTCCTCGCGTCCCGGCTGCCAGCGGAAGGTGAGCTGGATCTGTGCCTGCCCACCGGCCTTCACCACGGCGGCCATCCCGGCCTCGAAGGTGATACCGACCTGGAGTTCGATCTCGTCGGGCCGCAGCCCCTGCCCCAGGTCACCGAGTCTGCGCATGGCCTGGGAGGCGCACCGGCGGGCGAGGTCCAGGCCGTCCCCGTACAGATCGCCGGCGGCCCCCAGGGCGCGCCGGGCCGCGTCGGACGCGGCCCGGGTCTCCTCGCTGTCGTACAGGGAGTCCACGTCAGTGGCGGGCGCCCCGGTCGAGATGTACGCCTCGGCGTCCACCACGACCGGTATCGGACCGTCCTCCCCCGGTGCCACAGAACCCACAACGACAGCCATACGCGCCCCCCATGGATCACTAACCAGCTTGTCCCGCAAGGTTACTGACGCTCGCTCACCCGCCGTTGGGGTTCGGACCGGCTGATCAGATCAGCTGCGGCTCGAAGTCCCAGAACGGCCGGTTGCGGGAGCGCGCCGAGATGGTGTGGACGTGCTGCGCCCCCAGGGTGGCCGCCAGATCACCGAGCGCCTCCACCTCGACCTTCTCCGCCCGCTGCCGCTCGCGAAGTGCGCGCAGATCGGCCGCGTGCGCGATGCGGGCGGTGAGGGTCAGCGGGTGGGTCCTGCCGAGGACCTCGGTGGCCCGCGCGATGACCGAGTCCGTCAGCACGGCGGCGGACTCGGGGTCGCCCACGAGATTGCGCAGCGCCGCGGCGTTGACCGCGCAGCCCAACGTCCAGGGGTGGTTCTCGCCCACCGCCCGGCCCATGTCCGCGAGGGCCTCCTCCAGGAGGTGGTACGCCTGGTCCCGCTCCCCGACGTTGCGCAGGATCAGGGCGTGGTTGGCGCGGATGCCCGCCGCATAGGGGTGCTGGTCGCCCAGCATGTCCGCGTACCCCTCCATGACCTTCTCGCTTATGGCGCGGGCCTGGTCGATGTCGGCGTGCTCGCGGGCGAAGAAGCTCTGGCTGGCCGCGAACATCATGGTGAGCGGATCGTCCTCACCCAGCACCCGCTCACCCCGCTCCAGCACCCGGGTGAAGAGCGCGGCAGCATTGCCGCGCTCGCCCGAGCGGTACTGACAGAGCGCGAGGTTGTGCTCGGCGGTCAGGGTCTGCGGGTTGTCCGGCCCCATGACGATCCGGTTCACGCGAACGCTCTGGCCCTGAATCGATTCCGCCTCTGTGTATCGCCCGAGCAGACGAAGGTCGATGGCGTAGTTGATCTCGGAGTAGAGGGTCCAGCCGTGGCGCGGGCGCAGCAGTTGGCGGCGCGATTCCATGGTGCGCCGGTTGAGTTCCAGCGCCTCCTCGTACCGTCCGAGCAGGCGCAGGGACGTACCGAGGTTGTTCTGTGCGCTGAGCGTGCGCGAGTCCTGGTCGCCCAGCAGTTCGCGGTACGAGGCCAGGATCCAGCCGGACATCTCGTGCGCCTCTTCGTACCGCCCGAGGCCGCGCAGGTCGGCCGCGAGGCCGCCGGCCGCGCGCAGGTGCTCCAGGTCCTCGGCGCCCCGCTCGGCGCGCAGGTGGTCGACGGCGGCCCGCTCGATCGCCTCGGTCCCCGCGTAGTCACCGACCGCGCGCAGCAGGTTGGCGTAGTTGTAGCTGAGGTCCCAGACCCGGGGATGGTTCTCGCCCAGCAGCTCACTCCAGGCCTTCATGGCGCGGGAGCCCAGCTTGATGCCGGCCCGGTACTCGCCGGAGAGGTACATGTAGCGCAGGCAGTTGAGCACCAGGGAGTGCACGGCGGGGTCGGTGCTGCGCAGCACGTCGGCCCACTTGAGGTGCGGGGTGATCTCGGCGTATCCGGGCCACAGCCGGGTGTCGGTGGGGCGGCCCGGGTCGGCGGAGGCGAGGGCGCGGCGGACCACGTCGATGAATTCCTCGCGGTCGCGCTCGGGCATGTCCTTGCGGACGATCTGGTGGACCATGCGGTGCAGGTAGATGGACTCGCCGGAGGACGACTCGTCGATGACTGACTCGTGGGACTCCAGGCGGACCACGGAGTACTGGCGCAGCTGACTGATCGCCTTGTTCCACAGCAGCGGGTCGTTCATCAGTCCGGAGAGCTGCTCGGGCAGTTCGCCCGGTGGCATCTCCTTCAGCAGCCGTACCGGAATGGAGCCGGGGGCGAAGAAGCTGCACAGGCGCAGCAGGTCGACGGACTCGGGGACGGTGTCCCGGAGTTTGTTCAGCAGTATCGACCAGGCGGTCTGGAAGGCCAGCGGGAAGTCGGCGGAGACCTTGACGACGTCCTGGTCGATGCCGCCGCCGAGGAGCTCGATGTACTCCTCGACCGACATGTCGGAGTCGTTCAGCCAGCCCGCGGTCTGGTCGAGCAGCAGCGGGAGGTCCTCCAGCGCCTCGGCCAGCTGGTCGGCCTCGGTACGGGTGAGGCGCGGGGCCCGGCGGAGGATGAAGGCGACCGACTCATCGCGCTCGTAGACCGGCACCTCGACCAGATTGCTGTTGTGCTCGCCCCACTCGGGGTTGCGGGAGGTGATCAGGACATGGCCGGGGCCGGTCGGCACCAGGTCCCAGATCTGTTCCGGCTCGTCCGCGCCGTCCAGCACCAGCAGCCAGTGGGAGTGCGGGTCACCGCGGCGCAGCGAGTCGCGTACGGCGCGCAGCCGCTCCCCGTACTCGGCGCCGGTGGACAGGCCCAGTTCCGGGGCGAGTTCGGCGAGCTTCTGGCGGTAGAGGGCGCGCCGGTCGGCGGGCACCCACCACACCACGTCGTACTCGGAGCCGAACCGGTAGACGTACTCGGCGGCCAGCTGTGTCTTGCCCACGCCCGACATGCCGTGCAGGGTGACGACGCCCGCTCCGGCGCCGGCGTCCTGGAGTGCGGTGTAGGCCTTGCTGAGCAGTTCCTCGCGGCCGGTGAAGCGGGTGTTGCGGCGCGGCACCCCGCCCCACACCTCGGGGGTGTCGGCCGGGTAGCGCGGGCCCGGCCGCGCCTCCGCGGCCTCGGGCAGCGGGTCCGTGGGCAGTCCCAGCCGTACCAGAAGCCGGCGCTCGGCCTCGTCCGCGCCGACGTTCGTCAGGTCCGCGGCGCCGAAGACGGAGGTGGCGCCGGGCAGGGCCGAGGTGGTGACGGACGCCGCGGCGAAGCGGTCCGGGTCGGGGGCGACGACCTCGCGCAGGGCGCGGTTCCACTCCTCGTGGCCGCGGGGCCCGACCTGGAAGTACCAGTCGCTGAGCAGGACCAGGATCCGGCCGCGGGAGAGCATCAGGTCCCGCAGGGCGTCCTCCAGCGGCACCTCGACCGGCGGGTCCCAGCGCTGCTGGACGACCGTCACCCCGCGCCGCTCCAGCCGGTCCGCGATCCACGCCGCCCAGGCCCGGTTGAAACCGGCGAAACTGAGGGTGACGGTCTGCGCCCCGGTTGCTCCAACTTGCTTACGCGTTCCGGGCATTCAACCGTCTCCCTGACCTCGTTGCGAGCTGTGTCAACATACACCGGAGCCTTTCGCTCCGGCTGGAATCACCTGGCCGCTCAGCTCCCGGGTGATCCGTTCCTCTGCTGCCATATCACCTTGGCGGTGCTGACATAGGCCTCCGCGCGAGCCAGGTGACCCGTGGGTGGCGGCGAATCCTCCAGACGGTGGTAGACCGTGATCATCTCGTTGACGAGCACCCGGCCCTCCGCGGTGAGCGCGCCCGAGCCGGCCAGTACCGGCAGTACGGCGCCGACCTGTTGGCGGCAGCGCGCGTGCTCCGCCCAGGCCAGATCGCGGTGGGTGACCCGGCGCGCGCCGAGCGCGAACCGCTGCCAGTAGTCGGCCAGCGCCAGGTGCGAGTAGGCGCCCTGGAGCAGCCCGTCGAAGGGCCGCGGGTCGGAGCGCCAGGGGGCGAAGTGGCGGGGGGTGGCGTCCTCGTGGTGCAGCCGGACGAGTGCGCCGAGCGCGGCGAGCTTGGTGTGCTGGAGTTCGTGCACGAGGGTCGAGGCGAAGTAGGCGGGGGTCGCCGGCTTGCTGCTGAGGACCGCCCCGAACGCCTCGCGCCGGGTGCCGCTGCAGTGGGCCGCGCCCCGGCCGTCCGGCCCGGAGCCGGGCGGCGGTCCGAGCGGGACGAGGCAGCGCAGCAGTACGGCCGCTTCGGTGAGCCGGTGTTCGCCGCCCACCCGCAGCAGTGGTTCGACCCCGGACCAGGATTCGGTCCAGGCCTTGCGTTCGTGGTCGTCGATGTGGGTGGCGGCGCTGAGTCCGTGGCGTTCGAGCCCGGTGCCCCGGGTGCGGTACGGGTCGAGGTCGTCCAGGGATACGGGGCCTGCGCCCGGCAGTACGGCCGGGAGGGTGAGCACCGGCAGCCAGCGGGGGTCGGCCGAGCTCATGGTGCCGTCCGGCAGGGTTCGCACCGAGAGGGGCGGGGCGTGGGACGGGCGGACCGTCATGTCGCCGTCCATGTAAGTGAGTTCGACCGGTCCGTCGTCGGCCCGTACCGCGCCCAGCGTGGGCAGCGGGAGCAGTCCTTCGCGGGCGGTGAGCCGGGCGGTGCGGGGCAGCGCGGCCCGGATCGCGGCCGCCGTGGCGAGGGCGCCGAGGTGGGCCAGGTCGGTGTGGAGGTCCGGGCCCGCGGCGGTGCTGCCGGTGAGGCCGCCCAGGAGCCGTTGCGCCCAGGGGCCGGTCATGGGGTGGAACAGCACGGTGCGCGCGGCGGCCCGGTCGGCGCGTTCGGCGGCTTCGAGCAGCGCCCAGTCCTCGCGCAGCCGGTCGAGCAGAGGCGGCGGGCACACGGTCGTGGGGGCGGCGGCCGCGGCGTCCAGCAGGGCCCGCAGGAGGACGAGGCGGCGGGTGTCCTGGTCGCGGACGAGCAGGCCGAGGGAGTCGGTGTCGCCCTCGGTGCGGCCGAGTTCGCGCAGTACGCGCTCGGGGATGGCGGGGCTCATGGGGGGTCTCCTGCGGTTGCGTCGGCGAGCCGGTCCGCAACGTGGCGGACCAGCCGTTCGAGGTCGGCGCAGTAGACGGACGGGTTGATGAAGCCGTTCTCTGCGCGGTAGCGATGTGCGTAGTGGCCGCCGCCGCAGACGGTCAGCAGCGGGCAGGCCCGGCAGGCGGCGGCGAGCGCGCCCGCGCCGGCCTGGCGGGCGGCGACGCCGGGGTGGCGCAGGGCGTCGTCGAAGGTGTGCCGGAAGACGTCGAGTCCGGTGGCGGCGGCCGTGTCGTAGGCGGACTTGAGGGAGTCGACCTGTTCGATCGAGCCGTCGGTCTCGACGACGACCGCGTTGACGGGGTCCAGGCCCAGGGACTCGGTGGCGGCGGGCAGGCCGAGGAGCAGGGCGACGCACTCCTCGAAGAGCCGGATCCGGGTCTCCCGCCGGGCGGCGGGCCACCAGCGGTCGAAGACAGCGCACAGCCAGTCGCCGTACGGGGTGGCGCGGCCGGAACCCGGGCCCAGGGGGATGCCCGCCGGGTCCGGCAGTCCGGGCGGCGGGCTGGTCCAGTTGCCGTGCGGCAGGAGCAGGTCCAGGGCCGGTGGGCGCAGGGCGAGCAGTGACTCGTACATCTCGACGGGGTCCGTGCGGGGGTCCACGACGGTGAGGATGCCCGCGTACGCGTCGGGGTGGCGGTCCGCGAGGAGCCGGGCACCGCGTGCGGCGGCGGGCCAGGAGGGGCGGCCCGCGTGGTCGGTGCGCTGGGTGTTGTGGGCGGCCAGTCCGCCGTCCAGGCTGATGCCGACGCTGATGCCGTGCCGGGCGAGCACGGTGACGCCCGCGTCGGTGAGCAGGGTGGCGTTGGTCTGCACGGTCGCGTGGACGGTGCAGCCGGCGGGCACCCGCTCCCGTACCCGGTCCGCCAGGGCGGCCAGCCGGTCCGGGCCCGCGAGCAGGGGTTCGCCGCCGTGCAGGACCAGGGCGACGCGGAGCAGCCGGTGGGCGGCGGCGTGCTCCGCGATCCGGTCCGCGGTGCGCTCCAGGACGGCGGGCGCGGCGGCGGCGGGCCGGTCCCGCCAGGTGCGGTCCGGGCCCTCGTACAGGTAGCAGTACCGGCAGGCGAGGTTGCAGCGGCCGTGCACCTTCACGATGAACTGCCCGAACGGTACGGGTCCGGGCGGGCGCGCGCCGGCCGGTTCCGGACGCGGTGCGGGCCCGGTCGGACGCGCGGCACCCGGGAACGGCCCACCGCTCCCGTCCGCGTACCGCTGCTCCCTCTGCGGCGTCGCCCGTCGGACCACTCCGGCACCCCCGTGCTGTACGTCTGCCGGGACTGTTACCGGTACCGGCGCGGGGTGAGTATCCCCGTCGCCCGGCGCGGGCAGACTCGTTCCGGACGATGATGTCCTGATCGGCCGCGTCCCGGGCCGAAACCGTGCGGGTCCGGGCCGGGGCGCTGCGGGGCCGCCCCGCTCAGAAGGCGTTGTTGAACCCCCAGAGCATTTCCCTGGGCTGTTCCGCCCGGGAGCGCAGATCCGCGACCACCTCGGCCAGCACCGGGTGGTGCAGGGTCCGCAGGGTCTCCAGATCGAGACCCAGCAGATCCGGCAGCGCGCCCGCGGCTCCGGACGTACCGTCGCCCGTGTCGGCGGGCACCGCCGCCCCGGCCCCTTCACTACGTGTGGACTCGTTCATCACGCCTCCCCGTACTCAGCACCGGGCCGCCCGTGCCGCGCTCGCCATTGAGCGCGCACCGCCGGTCCCGCGTCCCTGACCCGCTTCGTACCGCTGCCCGTGCCACCGCCCTGCGCCGGTCGCGCGCCGGTCGTGCCCCGCGCCGGCCCGGTCCGGCCGCACGGCCGTGCCGGGTGCTCGCCATTGAGCACTCAGCGCTCCAGCTCCGCCAGCCGCTCCGCGGTCCGGTCGCCCGCGGCTCCGCCGCCGTCCGGCAGCTTGCGCCACTCAAGGCGGGCCGCCCGGTAGGCCTCTCGCGCGGCCCGGGGACGTCCCGCTCTCTCATAGGTCATACCCCGCCAGTGGTTGGCTGTAGCACCCAACTCGACGGCTTCCCGCAGCTGTTGCGGACTCTCCAGCTCCGTTTCCGCCGTCGCGGCGGCTGCGGCGGCCGAGCGGAAGGCCTCCGCCGCCTCGTCGCGCCGGGTCGGCCGGGCCAGCGCGTCGGCGGCCTCCAGGAGCGCCCGGCCCAGCTCCAGCCAGCAGCGCGCGGCGGTCAGCGGGTCCGCGGCCTCCTGAGCCGCCAGCCCGAAGAGGTACTCGGCCTCCCGCAGGTCGACCCGGTCGGCGGTCGCCCGGTGCCGCAGCATCAGGGCCCGGCCGAGCATCAGCAGCCGCTCCGACTGGTGCGGGCCGCCGGCCGGCGTCTCGGTCCGGCAGTCGCGCAGCACCCGCACCGCGGCCCCGATGTGCGCCGCGCCGTCCGGGAGTTCGGCGCGGCGCAGCAGCGTGCCGCCCCATTCGGCGAGCAGGTCGGTGTGGGCGCGGGAGTCCCGGGGGATGCCCCGGGCCGCCCGTGCGAACCAGTCGGCGGCCGCCACCAGCTCGTCCGGGTCGCCGGTGTGCTCGTAGCGGGCCACCCGGACCCGTCCGGCCCTGGTCTGCAGCTGGGCGCGCTGGCGCTGTTCCCGTACGGTCTCCAGGGCCTGCCCGGTCAGGGTCGCGGCCTCGTCCGGCTCCTCGCCGGAGGCCAGCAGCGCGTCCACCAGGTCCAGCACGATGCGGACCTCGGTGCCCATGGTGTGCCGGCCGCCCTGGGCGAAGGCCGTGCGCAGTGAACGGGCGGCCTGCCGGGCGAACTCCCTGGACTGTTCGGTGTCCTCGGTGGCGCCGGCCAGCTTCAGCAGCGTCCGGCCGTGCTGGAGCGGGAGTGCGGCCGGCCGGTTCTCCTGGTCGGGCCAGGCGTCCGCGAAGGCCTCCAGCATCCCGCAGGCGCTCTGCAGCAGGGCGCTGTCCCCGTCGAGCCGCCACTGCGCCTCCAGGGCCCGCACCCGCTCCAGGGTGAGCCGCAGCGCCTCTGCCGGTGCGAGGCCGGGGGCGGCGCAGGCGGCGGTGTACTCGCGGTCGGCGCGCCGCAGCAGCTCCAGGGCGCCGCGCCGGTCGCCGTGGCGCCGCCGGTCGTCGGCCGCCGCGTGCAGGACCTTGGCCAGCACCGCCCGTTCGCGTACCGCACCGGGAACGGCGGCGGCCCGCTCCGCGGCGCGCTCGGCCTCGCGGAGCAGTTCGCCGCCGCCCTGCACCTCCCAGAGCCGCAGGACGCAGCGCGCGTACTCCGCCCAGAGTCCGGGGTCGACGGACTGGCGCGGGCCGTTCTCGGTGGCGCCGCGCAGGAGTTGGACCGCGTCGATCAGGCGCTGCACCATCTTGTCGGCGTCGAACTGCCGCACCAGTTCACCGGCCCGCTCCACGACTGAGGTGGTGCCGGGGGGCGGCGGCCCGGGGACGGGGGGCTTCGGCGGGATCACGAATCTGGGGGGTACAGGCATGAATCGCTCCAGTACGCGGGCTGCGACCTCGGCAAAGGCATGGGGTACGCGGGGGCCTCCGCGCCTCCCGGCCGCCCCGTCCGCCTCGATCTCCTCGCTGTCGTCGCTCTCGTCCTTCTCCTCGCCCTCGTCGGGCTCCCGGTATCCGGTGCCCGTACCGGCGTGCCCGGCGGCGTACGCGGAGTCGTCCGCCCCCGCGTCACCGAGCTGCGCGAAGGCCAGGGCCGGGAAGTTGGGCCCGCCCTTGCCGAACCGCGTCTCGATGTACTGCGAACAGTGCTTGAGGACGAGCAGTGCCTCGTCCCGGCCCAGTGGACCGAGCAGCGCCTCCTGGACGCCGGGCTCGAACGCGTACCACTGGCCGCGCCCGCCGCCCGCGCCGCCGGTGCGCGAGAGCAGTCCGCTCAGCAGCACCTCGGCCAGTTCGGAGGGGCCGGACTGGGGCAGCATGGTGCGCTGCACGAGCTGCATCACCGGCAGGTAGAGGGGCGCCGCGGCGAGGTAGACGGCCAGCTGTCCGGCGGCCGGTGAGGCCGTTGACCGGAAGCGGCTGACCAGCTGGAGCGAGGACAGGGTGGCGCCGGAGCGCTGGACGGCCGCCGGGGGCTGGTCGGCCCGCACCCAGCCGACCGCTCCCGAGATCCGTGCCGCACCGGTGCCGGAGAGCAGCCTGGCCCAGGCCGCCAGCGCGTCCGGCGCCGGCGGGAGGACCGGGACGGCGAGGGCGCCGGGGTGCACGGCGGGGCCCGTTCCGGCGTCCTCCGTGACCTTCAGCAGGGTGGCTCCGGCGAGGCCGTCACCCCGGGACAGCGAACCGAAGGTGACCGGCAGCCGGGTGCGGCTCCACATGCGCTGCGGCAGCGGCTGGAGCACGGCGACGGGGGCCTGCCGGGCCAGCTGGTGCAGCAGCCGGTGGGCCCGTCCGCTGTGCCAGAGCGGCCCGGCGCAGTCACTGATCATCACGGTGACCCGGCGCCCGGTCGGATCGCTGAGCCGGTCTGCGGAGTGCAGCGGGGCCGCGGCGGGGTCGGAGCTCCGGCTGACCGTGCAGCCACCGTCCGGGCCCTGGTGCAGATAGCGCACCTGCACATCCCGGAAGGCGCCCAACTGGCCGAAAATCTGCTGGAGTTCGCCGAACATCCGGTCCCACACCAGCATGGACGACGAGGCGTCCATGACGCACTGGAGGATGGCGTCGCCCCGGCCGACGCCACGGAACACCGGCATGACCATGCCGCCCGCGCGGGCGCTGAGATCGGCGGTGGCCGTCTCGTCCAGGGTGCGGCGCAGCGGGGCGGAGACCGGGCGGTAGCGCTGCAACGGGCGGAGCGCGCGGGTGAGTTCCAGGGGCGCCGGCAGGACCGGGGCGGCCGGTACGCCGAGCGCGAGTTCGGTACCACGGGGACCGGCCGGGGTCCTGCGGCGGTCCGGCGCGCCGCCCTCGTCGCTGCCGTCTCCGTCCCGGTCTTCTTTGGAGCGCGGGGTGCCGGGGTCGGGGTACAGGGCGATGCGTCCGTCGGCGGCCGGCCCGTCCCCCGGTTCGGGGCCGTCATCGGGCCGGCCGGTGTCCGCGACGCGACGGCCGTTCGCGCCCGGCCGCTCCCGCCCCCCCGGGCCGGACTGCTCACCGGCAGCCGGGACGTCCGGGGGCGTCGCCCCGGGCCCGTCCCCCTCCTCCGCCGGGCCGCCGGGCGCACCGGTCCGGCTCGCCAGCCAGAGGGCGTCGCAGAGCTGCTCGACATCGGGGTCGAGCCCGGCCCCGCGCAGCCGGGCCACCAGCGCCTGCAGGAGCTCTCCGTCGTACGGCTCCGAGGCCCCGGCCGCACCGGGCGGCGTGACGGCGTCGTCCGCCCCGGGCATCAGTGCCTCACCTCGGCCGGTCGAGCCGCTGGATGAGCAGTTCGGCCAGCCGGTCGCGGCCGGCCGGCGCAGCGGCGTGGGTGAGGTAGATGGCGTTCAAAAGCTGGTCCGTGGCGAGGAGTTCGCTGCGTGAGCGCTCCAGGAAGCGGGTGATGAGGTCCTCGCTGGAGCGGGCCGCCTCCTCGCCCAGATGGGCCTTGACGAAGGAGGCCAGCCGCTTGTGGTCGGGGCGGTCGAGCTCCAGATGGATGCAGCGGCGCATCAGGGGGGCCGGGAAGTCCCGCTCGCCGTTGCTGGTGAGGACGACGAACGGGAACGCCCGGCACTGCACCCGGCCGCCCTTGATCCGCACCTTGTTGCCGTCGTGGTCCAGCACGTCCGCCTCGCCGTCGGGCAGCCGGTCCACGATCCGCTCCAGCTCGGGAATGGCGAACTCGCCCTCCTCCAGCACGTTGAGCAGGTCGTTCGGCAGGTCGATATCGCTCTTGTCGAGCTCGTCGATGAGCAGCACCCGGGGCCGGTCCGAGGGCAGCAGGGCGGTGCCGAGCGGGCCGAGCCGGATATAACTGCCCACGTTCTGGGCGGAGTCGGCTCCGGAGCCGTCGTTCGCGGCGGTGTGGGAGGCGATCTGCACGTCCTGCAGCCGGGCGATCGCGTCGTAGTGGTAGAGGCCGTCCAGCAGCGTGGAGCGGCTGACGATGGGCCAGCGCAGCACCTTGCCGAGTTCGAGTTCCCGGGCGACGGAGTGGGCCAGCGTGCTCTTGCCGGCCCCCGGGTCCCCGGTGACGAGCAGCGGCCGCCGCAGATACAGCGCGGCGTTGATCATTTCGAGCTCCTCGGCGCCCGGCCGGTGCTCCTCCGCGATGCGCCCGGGGATGCCGAGCCGGCGGTCAGCGGAGTCGTCCCCGTCCGCTGGGGCACCGCGGCCGCCGGAGAAGTCCCGCCAGGGCGGCGGGGGCGGCAACTGCGGTAAACCGTCGTGCGGTTCGCCGATCCCTCGGTAGATGAGCCACTCAGTGGGTTCACTCATAGCGTGGTCCTTGTGTCACTCGTCCGCCGGGTACGGCGGCTGGTCCGCAGGAGACGGCAGCCGTCGAACGTGTTTTACCGTAGCGATCGGGCGCACCCCTCGTAAGAGGACCGGCACGGTCCTCAGGGGTCCTTTCCCTGTGAAGTCCGGCGCGTCCGGTCACGGCGCCTTCAAGACCTCGCCTCACGACGCCTCCAAGAGCTCGTCTCACGGCGCCTCCAGGAACTCGTCCGAACCGGGCAGCGGATGGTGCGGATCGTCATAGAACAGGGCGATTCCATCGGACCAGTACGTCTCGGGGCGTTCCGCACTCACTCCCCTTCTCAGCTCCAGCATCTTCAGCGGCAGCACGTCACGGGACCGGGCGTCGGAGACGGCCTCGGTCACGCGTCGGTGGAATTCCCGGCAGACCGTGTCGGTCTCCGTCGGCCGCCGTTGCAGCAGGGCCACGCCGAAGCCGGTCTCCAGCACCCGCACCACCCCGGCCGTGATCTCGGGGTCCGGCCGGCTGCCGTACCGGCAGAGCACCGGCACGCTCTCGTGGGCCAGGGTGCACAGCTGCGCGACCTCCGGTACTCGTACCCGCATTTCGTTCTCGCAGTCGACGACTTCGGCCCGTGTCCCGCTGTCCTGGGCGAGCTTCCAGCGCGCCAGGCGCTCTTCGGCCGGCCCGTGGACGGTGCTGCGCAGCACCACCGGACGTACGACGCCGAGCGGCAGCCCGTCCGAGGGGAGCGTCCAGCGGTCGACGTCGAGGCCGAACAGCGCTGGCGTGACGGCGACTTGGAGCAGGGCGGGGCTGCCGGGCTCGTCGCACTGCCGGAAGGCCTCGGTCAGCGCGGCCGCGAGCCGGTCCGGCAGCGGGTCGAGCGCGGCGCCCTGGCTGTCCTCGTCGACGGGCAGCATCTCCCCGGTGTGGCGGGCGACCCCGATCCGCCAGTCGTAGCGGTCCCGGGCCCAGCCCTGGGGTTCCAGCGCCAGCAGTACACAGGGGCGTTCGCCGGGGCGGCCGGTCCCGCCCGTCCGGGTGACGGCCCGGCGGCGGTTCTCCTCCAGGCGCAGCCGGACGGCCGCCCACTCCATGGCGAGCTGCCGGCGGAAGTCCCGGGACAGCTCCTCCTCCGCGATCCGCTTCACCCACTCCCACAGCGACTTGGCGGCGGTCCTGGTGGAGGGCACGTCGAAGGGGCGCTCCGCGGCGAGGACGCCCATGCAGTAGCGCAGGACCAGTTCGAGCGGGGCGTCCCGGTCGCGGGCACGGGTGTCGTACAGCGCCCCCAGGCCGTCCCGCCAGCCGCGCGGGGCCGGGCGGTGGTCACGGGAGTGGACGCCGGGCAGCGCGTCCAGGAGGACGAGCAGGCCGCGGGTGCTGACCGGGGGCGGGAACTCGGCGAGCCGCCCCAGCAGGTCCGCCCGCCGCTTGGGGCCGAGGACACCGCCGGGCGGGTACACCAGCTCGCTCTGCACGTCGGCCCAGGTCCGCTCGGTGCTGGCCGGGCTGTTGTGCCGGTCCGCGTGGTAGCGGTCGTGGGCGTGGAAGACGGACTGGTAGATGTCGTCGGCCTCGGTCTCGACGGGCGCGGACGGCACCTTCAGGGTGCGCAGCCGCTCGATCCCCACGGCTGTTCCGCCCTGGTGGTTGTCGAGCCGCGACTTGATCACGCCGACCACCTCCCCCCGGGCGAGATCGACCACGGGTCCGCCGGACATGCCGGGCTCCAGCCAGTCCCCGTCGAGCCGGACGACCTGCTCGGCGTCGTCCGAGGCGCCGTAGGCCCCCTTCACCACGCAGACGCCGCTGCGCTTCAGCAGCCCGCCGCCCTGCGAGGGCGCCCAGCCCACGCAGTGGATCTCCCGGCTGCGGAGCATGGCCTCCGAGCGCTCGGTGACGTACACGCAGGTGTGCTCGACCGGCCGCTGGAGCTTGATGAGCGCGAGGTCGGGGGCCGGCCAGCCGGGGGCTCCCTGCGGCCGGGCGCCGGGCATCGCGACGACGACCTTGCCGGGCACCTCGCTCAGTTCGGTGCTGTAGCGGTCCTCCTTGAACCACACGTTCACCACGCCCCCCTCCCCCCGCATCGCCACGTGCGCACACGTGAGGATCCAGCTCGGGGCGATGAAGAAGCCGCTCCCCAGGAACTCCCCGCCGGGTCCGTCCTGGGCATACCCGGCACCGGGGCGATGGATGCGCACGGTGGCGTCGTGCACGAGGCCCATGAGCGCAGTCTCCGGCTGCCCCGGACCCCCGTCCGCGCCCCCGTCGCCGTCCGGGCTCATGTCCCGCCGCCGTCCGTGTCGCCCGCGCCGTCCGGATACGCCGGGGCGCCGGGGGACGCACCGGCGGGCGGGCCGGGGGGCGCGGGCGCCGGCGCGGCGGGCGGAGCCCCGGGAGGCGCGAACGGAACCGGCGGCACGGACGCCGGAGGCGCGGGGGCCTGCGCGGGTACGGGCGTGGGTGTGGGCACGGGCGTGGGTACGGGTACGGGTGTGGGCACGGGGGCCGGCGGGGGCGGGTCGACGGGGGGTCCGCCGCCGTTCCAGGTGAGCGTGACCTTGATGGCTCCCTTGGCCTCGCCGTCCGCGAGGAGTCCGACGATCCGGCCCGACTTGGCGGTGAGCTCGATCCCGAACTCGACGCTGACCTCGTCCGGCCGCACGGCGCGCAGCGGCACGGCGAGCGAGCGCGCGACGCTGGTCACCACGGAGTGGAGACTCTCGACGCGGGCCTGTACCTGGTCGGCGATGTCACCGAACCCGGTGTCCGTGTACGTCGGCCCGGAGCCGGGCGCGGGACCGTCCAGTTCCTCGGCTCCGGAGATCCGGGCCCAGACCGGCGTGCCGTCCGGCATCTCAATGCGCGTAATACGGGCCCCACTGTCACCCATGACACCCCCCGTTCCCCAACTACCCGCAGATTAACGGGCGTAGACGTCCGGCGTAAGGCACACGGACCATGACGCACGGGGAGGGCGAGCCGGTTCTCGGCCGACACGCACCTGCCCGGGACGGCCGGCGGGGCCGCTCGCCCGGAGCTGCCGGGCCCGCCGCCCGGGAAAGCGGCGGGCCCGGCACATCATCGCTGGTTCCACCAGACGAGACCGGTCACGATGGCCCCGCCTACCGCGGACGTCAGGCCGTAGACCAGTCCATGACTGGCGGTACGAGCCAGGGACCGCAGGTCACGGCGGAGTGCGGGCAGGGTCGACGTGCGTTCCGGATCACCCGTAGGCTCGGGTGTGCACCCCATGGTTCTCTCCTTCAGCCGGTGGAGCTACTGGGCAGGCACGCGGCCTCCTGTTCACAGCAGGGGGCCGCAGCCGTTGTCGCCTGCCTCCTTTCGTCATCGTTCTTCCTCGGGTCCGCCGAACGTGCGTCACCGCAGTGACCTCTATAACAGGTCGTGGGGTGGCTGCTCGCGTAACCGGATCGTCGTAGAAGAGGACGAGCCAGCCCTGCGGACCAGAACGTCGCCGGCCGGCCGAGGCCCCAGGTCCAGGCCGGGGCCGTCCGGCAAGAAAGCTCCCCGCGGCAGCCGCCCGAGCACACCCGGTCACCCCAGAGCGGTGGCCGCCGTATCGACAGAGCACCGGCACCGGCACCACCGCCTCACCCCCTTTCCGCGCATCGGCGCATGGGAGCACGTCAGGATCCAGCTCGGCGCGATGAAGAAGCCGCTCCCCAGGCCCCGTCGCGTTCATCGACGGCATACCCGGTCCCGTTCTGACGGATGCGCACGGTGGCGTCCTGGACGAGGCCGCACAGTGCGAGGTGAACGTGCGCCTGACCGCCCGTGCGCCGGCCGGACGGCCTGGGCGTGCGCCGGCCGGACGGCCTGGGCGTGCGGAGGCCTCGGCCGGACGACCCCGGCGTGCGGAGCCCCGGCCGTACGACCTGGGCGTATGGAGCCCACGCCCTTCACTAAACTTGTGCCATGTACTTCACCGACCGCGGTATCGAGGAGCTGGAGAAGCGGCGAGGCGAGGAGGAGGTCACCTTCGAGTGGCTCGCCGAGCAGCTGCGTACGTTCGTCGATCTGAACCCCGACTTCGAGGTGCCGGTCGAGCGCCTCGCCACCTGGCTGGCCCGGCTGGACGACGAGGACGACGAGGACTGATCACCGGAAACGAGGACGACCGACAAGGGGCGCTCAGGGCCCCTCCGCCCCGTCGCCCCTGACCCGGTCGTACGCGAGTCCGAGCGCGCCGTGCACCATCAGCAGGGCCCCGGCGAAGACCCAGCCACCGCTGCGCCGGCCGGCTCCCCAGAGGGCGAGCGGGAGCCCCGCGGCCAGCTGGGCGCCTGCCAGGGCGCGGGCCCTGGGGCCACGCATCCAGGGTCCGGCGCGGCTGTTCTCGACCGCGTCCAGCTCGACCATGACCGCGTCGCGCCAGCCGGTCCAGGCGATCCGTTCGACCGCCGGCCCGCCGCCGGCTCCGGCGGTCAGCGCGGCGGCGGAGTCCCCGGGGTCGAGCCCGGCCGGAAGCGTCAGGCCGGTGCGGGTGAGGACGGCGAGCAGCCCGCGCAGCCGGGTGCGGGCGTCCGCCTCCGGATCGGGGCGGGTGAGACCTTCGAGCACCTGGACGTCCAGTACGGGATCGAGGCCGAGCCGCTCGGCGAACGTACGCATCGCCTCGTCCTCTCCCACCGGCGTGCCGTCCGCGAGCCAGACGTAGCCGACCGGCCGGCGGAACCCCGCGGCCAGGGTGTATCCGGCCCGGTCGCCGTCCCACCAGAGCGCGAGGACCGGCCAGGTGGAGCCGACCGCGAGTGCGGTGGCCCAGCCGCCCAGCACCCGGTCAACGGGCTCGGCCGCCACCCCCGCGCCCCGCTCGGGCCGGTCCCTCCAGGGCGTTCCTCCGGGGACGAGGACGCTCCACCCCTCTCCGGCGGGCGCGAGCAGCATCGGTTCGCGCAGCAGGTGGGCGACGGGACGTACGGCCTCTGCTCCGGCCCGGCAGAGCAGCAGTGCGCCCACGGGTGATGTCGCGTCCATGCCCTCACCGTAAGACAGATCGGATCGATTCATCACGCTTTGATGCGATTTGGCCCATCAGCTTCACCCCGGCCACCCTCCCGGTCACCACCCGGCCTGTCTTGACTTCCCCGATCCGCGATATATCGTGTTCTGCAAGAGACGCGATATGTTGCGTCAGCCGCGCTCCCCGGGAGGTCAGATCCATGCCTGTGTCGACGTGGGCCATCGCAGAGCCTCAGAAGCTGACCTTCGACGAACCCGTGACGGCGCTCAGCGTGCGCATCGTCAACGGCACGGTCAATGTCGTCGGCACCGATGAACCGACCGCGAGGCTGGAGGTCACCGGCATCGAGGGACCACCGCTGATCGTGACCCAGAAGGACGGCGTCCTCACCGTCACCTACGAGGACCTGGCCTGGCAGGGCCTCCTCAAGTGGTTCGACCGCAAGGGCTGGCACCGGCACGCGGCCGTCTCCCTCGCGGTCCCGGCCGGATCGGCCGTGGAGGTCGGCGTGGTCGGCGCCGGGGCCTTCGTCTCCGGGATCCGCGGCCGTACGGACGTGCGCGGCGTCACCGGCGACACCACCCTCGTCGGACTCGCGGGACCGGTCGGCGCGGAGACCGTGTCCGGCAACGTGGAGGCCCAGGCCGTCACCGGTGATCTGCGCTTCCACTCGGTCTCGGGCGATCTGACGGTCGTCGAGGGCGCCGGGGCATCCGTACGGGCCGAATCGGTCAGCGGCGACATGGTGCTCGACCTGGACCCGAACGGGAAGCCCACCGACATCCGGCTCACCACCGTCTCCGGCGAGGTCGCCATCCGGCTGCCGCACCCGGCGGACGCGAAGGTGGAGGCGAACACCGCGAGCGGCTCCGTCTCCAACGGCTTCGAGGACCTGCGGGTCAACGGCCAGTGGGGGTCCAAGCGGATCACCGGCACGCTCGGCTCCGGGACCGGGACACTGAAGGCGACCACGGTCTCGGGTTCGATCGCCCTGCTCCGCCGCCCACCGGTGGAGGACGACGCGCACGACAGCGAGCCGACCGGAAAGGTGCTCTGACATGCCCCCCGTATTCGCCCACGGCCGCCTGCGCCTCTACCTGCTGAAACTGCTCGACGAGGCGCCGCGCCACGGCTACGAGGTGATCCGGCTGCTGGAGGAGCGCTTCCAGGGGCTGTACGCGCCCTCGGCCGGCACGGTCTACCCGCGGCTGGCCAAGCTGGAGGCGGAGGGCCTGGTCACCCACGCCACCGAGGGCGGCCGCAAGGTCTACTCGATCACCGACGCCGGCCGCGCCGAACTCGCGGGCCGCACCGGCGAGCTGGCCGATCTGGAGCTGGAGATCCGGGAGTCGGTCTCCGAGCTGGCCGCCGAGATCCGCGACGACGTGCGCGGAGCGGCCGGCAAGCTGCGCAGCGATATGCGCGCCGCCGCCGACGAGTCCCGGCACACCACCGGCTCCACCGGCTCCCGTCCGGGCAGGAAGGCCGGCAAGGAGTCCCCCTTCGGCGGGTTCGGGGACTTCGGCGGACTCGGCGATCTGTCCGACCTCAGTGACAGGGAGGCGTGGCGGACCGCGAAGGAGGAGCTGCGCAAGGCCAAGCAGGAGTGGAAGGAGCAGGCCCGCCGGGCGAAGGACGAGTCCCGCCGCGCCCGCGAGGACGCCCAGCAGGCCCGACGCCAGGCCAAGGAGGCACAGGACCGGGCACGCGAGCAGATGCAGAACGCCGCCCGCCAGGTCCAGGAGCACTTCGCCCGCGGCGACTGGCCGGCCGGCGTACGGGAGGGACTGGCGGAGATCACCGGCCAGCTGGGCGGCATCGCCCGCACCGGCGGCTGGCCTCCCTACATCAAGCCGGATCCCGCTGCGGCCGACCCCGACTGGGGCAAGGACTCGGGCGGTACGGGTGACCCGGCGCGCGATCTGGACCGGCTGCTCGACCGTTTCCGCGACGACATCCGGGACGCGGCCAGGGACCGGGGGGTGACGGAGGAGCAGCTCGCGGAGGCCCGCCGCCACCTGTCGACGGCGGCGGCCCACATCGGGGCACTGCTGCGGAAGGACCCCGACGGCGGTACGGAGTAGAGGCGCGGAACGGGGGACGACGGGGGACACAGGGGACGACGGGGGACGACGGGAGACGGCGGGCGGCCCGGGGAGACCCGGGCCGCCCTTCGCTCATCCCGCCCGGCGGTTCTGCTGCGCCCCGCCCTCCCCGTAGAGCGCGCGCTCGATCGCCGCGTAACTCGCACCGTGCTCCGCGAGCACATCGGCGACGACGCCGGGGGACGCGGCGAGGGCGAGCAGGACGTGCTCCTCGCCGATGAACCTGTCCCCTCGGCCGAGCGCGATGCGCAGCGACTTCTCCAGGATCCCCTTGGCCCCGCGGCTGAACCGGCCGCCGATCCGTTTACGGCGGTCCGCACGCTCGCTCCGCAGGGCCCCCTCGCCGTGCGCCTCCTCAATACGGGACACGATCGCGGTGAGGTCGATGCCGATACCCGCGAGGGCGTCCGCGTCGGCCTTCGTCATGCCGCCGCGCCTGCGCGCGTCGGCCAGTGCGGCCTCCAGCGACGCCCTGCGGTCCGTGAGACCCAGCGAGGCGGCGGCGAAGGAGGCCCGGCTGCCCTCCTGGTCCAGCAGGGCGAGCAGGAGATGCTCCTCGGTGACCGGGCCGCTGCCGGCCCGGTCCGCATGGGTGACGGCTCCGGTCACGGTGGCGCGGGCACCCTTGGTGAATCGCTCGAACATCAATGCCTCCCGTACTTCTTGTGCACGGCCTGGCGGCTGACGCCCAGTTCGGCCGCGATCTCCTGCCACGACCAGCCCTTGGCGCGGGCGCTTCTGACTTGTACGGCTTCGAGCTGCTCCAGCAGCCGCCGCAGCGCGGCGACCGACCGCAGCCCCACCCGGGGGTCGTGGTCGCCGGCGCGTGCGGCGAGTTCCGTTGCTTCGGTCATGGTGTCAACTTACATTGACACGACCCGGCATGTCAATCCTGGTTGACAGTCAGCACGATCTTGCCGAACTGATCACCCGAGGCGAGGCGTTCGAAGCCCTCACGCGCCCGGTCCAGCGGCAGCACCTCATCGATGACGGGGCGCACCCCGGTGGCCGCGCAGAACGCCAGCAGGTCCTCCAGCTCGTCCTTGGATCCCATGGTCGAGCCGACGACCTTCAGCTCCAGGAAGAAGATCCGGGTCAGCTCGGCGTGCGCGGGCCGGTCGCCGCTGGTGGCACCCGAGATGACCAGCGTGCCGCCGGGGCGCAGGGACTTGACGGAGTGGGACCAGGTCGCGGCGCCGACCGTCTCGATGACGGCGTCGACACGGTGGGGCAGCCGCGCGCCGGGCTCGTACGCCTCAATGGCACCGAGTTCGACGGCCCGCTCGCGCCTGGCCTCGTCGCGGCTGGTGGCGTAGATCCGCAGTCCGGCGGCCCGGCCGAGCACGATCGCGGCGGTCGCGACCCCGCCGCCGGCGCCCTGGACGAGCACGGAGTCGCCGGGCCGCACCCCGGCGTTGGTGAAGAGCATCCGGTACGCGGTCAGCCAGGCGGTGGGCAGGCAGGCGGCCTGCTCGAAGGTGAGCTCCTTCGGCTTGGGCAGCACGTTCCAGGTGGGGACGGTGACCTGTTCGGCGAAGGTGCCCTGATGGCGTTCGGTGAGGATGGAGCGGGGCTCGTCGGGGCCGACCCCGTGCCCGGTCTGGCCGATGACGGAGTGCAGGACGACTTCGTTGCCGTCCTGGTCGGTCCCGGCGGCGTCGCAGCCGAGGATCATCGGCAGCTTGTCCTCGGCGAGGCCGACGCCGCGCAGGGACCAGAGGTCGTGGTGGTTGAGGGAGGCGGCCCGGACGTTGACGGTGGTCCAGCCCGGACGCGCACCGGGAGCCGGGCGTTCGCCCAGCTCAAGGCCGTTGAGGGGGTGGTCGCGGTCGATGCGGGATGCGTAGGCGGCGAACATGGGGCCGACGATAGGCCGGGCGGCGGCCCGGCGTAACCGGCCACGGGTGTGACACGGGGCTCAGGCGGAATCACCCCCGCCTTCCGTGCGGCGAGCGGCCGAAAACAAGCCCCCTGGGGGTCCCCCCGGACGAAGTCTGGGGGAGATTGAGGAGCGGGGGTCCGGGGGCAGCGCCCCCGAAAGGCTCGGCCCCGGACCCCGCACCCATCTCACATCACCGCCGGGCCACGCCCTCCGCCCGCGCCGCCGCGGCGACGGCCGCTGTGACCGCCGGGGCGACCCGCTCGTCGAACGGCGACGGGATCACGTAGTCCGCGGCCAGCTCGTCGCCCACCACGTCCGCGAGCGCGGTCGCCGCGGCGATCTTCATGCCCTCGGTGATCCGGGACGCCCGCACCTGGAGCGCGCCCGCGAAGATGCCGGGGAACGCCAGCACGTTGTTGATCTGGTTCGGGTAGTCGGAGCGCCCGGTCGCCACGACGGCCGCGTACTTGTGCGCGATGTCGGGGTGCACCTCGGGGTTCGGGTTCGCCATGGCGAAGACGAACGCACCGGGCGCCATCGAGGCGACGGCCGGCTCCGGGACCGTACCGCCGGAGACGCCGATGAACACGTCCGCGCCGGCCAGCGCGGTGTCCAGCGGCCCGGAGATACCGGCCTTGTTCGTCAGCTCGGCCAGCTCCCGCTTGACCTCCGTCAGGTCCTCCCGGTCCCGGCTGACGATGCCCTTGCGGTCGGCGACCGCGACATCCCCGAGCCCCGCCTCCAGCAGGAACTTGGCGATGGCCACCCCGGCCGCACCCGCGCCCGAGATGACGGCGCGCAGATCACCGAGGCTGCGCCCGGACAGCTTCGCGGCGTTGCGCAGAGCGGCGAGCGTGACCACGGCGGTGCCGTGCTGGTCGTCGTGGAAGACCGGGATGTCGAGCCGCTCCTGGAGCCTGCGCTCGATCTCGAAGCAGCGCGGCGCCGAGATGTCCTCCAGGTTCACGCCGCCGAAGGACGGGGCGAGCCTGACGACGGTCTCGACGATCTCGTCCGCGTCGGTGGTCGCGAGCGCGATCGGCACCGCGTCGACCCCGCCGAACTGCTTGAACAGGATCGCCTTGCCCTCCATCACCGGGAGGGAGGCCTCGGGTCCGATGTCCCCGAGCCCCAGCACTGCGGTGCCGTCCGTCACGACGGCGACGACCTGCGACTTCCAGGTGTAGTCGTGGACGAGTTCGGGATTCTCCGCGATCGCGCTGCACACCTTCGCCACACCGGGCGTGTACGCGAGGGAGAGGTCGTCCTTGTCCCGGATCGGGACGGTGGCCTGCACGGCCATCTTCCCGCCCCGGTGGAGGGCGAAGGCCGGATCGAACGGCTCATCGGTCGCACTGCCCATGCTGTCCGTACTGCTGTCCGTACTGCTGCCTGCACTGCTGTCTGTACTGCTGTCGCTGCGAGGATTGACGATCTCCGCTGCCATGGTGTTGACCCCTTAAGTCTTCATCGTTTGAGGGTGGCCACTCCTGGTTGAGGAGGGGTGGGCGGGCACCGCGTACGTGCCCTGCGCCGGGCGGTTGGTCCGCCCCGGCAGAGGGAGAGGTACGTACGCGCGGGCGCGCCGCACACGCGCCCTGAGCCCCGGATGAGGGGTGTAAACGTCTTTCATACCGGACGGACCGGGTCATGGACGAGTCCATACCCCCTCGGTGATCTGACCCATAGCCCAATATCTGGACAATGTCCGCCACACGAAGAATGAGTGTCCGCTGTCCGAGACGCGCCGCAGATTCTGCGGTCGCGGGAAAGAAACCCCATAGAAGGTCCGGCCCTGGTGTACCGGCCTCGTGAGGATCGGGGATCGCCCGTTACCCGATTTTGACATGACCGGCCCCCTGAATGCGCTGGTCCGAATGGCAAGATGCCGTAATCGCACACGGCGGCGACACCCGACGACGTGTGCCACACCGCCTGGCAACACCACCCTCATCTGCCGGAGGAATCCGATCATGACCGCACGCAAGACTCGACGCACGACCGCGAAGTCCCGGATCGCGGCGGTCGGCGCCATCGCGGTCGCCGGCACCATGCTGCTGACCGCCTGTGGCGACCAGACGAAGAACAACTCCAGCGACTCCGCCTCGACCAAGGCGAGCGACGGCGCCGCCGCCTCCCCCGCCGACCTCCTCCCCCCTGAGATCAAGTCCAAGGGCGTCATCAAGGTCGGCTCGGACATCGCTTACCCGCCGGTCGAGTTCAAGGACAAGTCCGGCAAGACGGTCGGCATCGACCCGGATCTCGCCGCGGCCCTGGGCAAGCAGCTGGGCGTGGAGTTCCAGTTCGAGAACGGCACGTTCGACACGCTGGTCACGGGGCTGCGCTCCAAGCGCTACGACCTGGCCATGTCGGCGATGACCGACAGCAAGGAGCGCCAGGAGGGCATCGACCCCGAGACGAAGAAGAAGGTCGGTGAGGGAGTCGACTTCATCGACTACTTCACCGCCGGCGTCTCGATCTACACCAAGAAGGGCGACGACCAGGGCATCAAGAGCTGGTCCGACCTCTGCGGCAAGAAGATCGCCGTCCAGCGCAACACCGTCTCGCACGACCTGGCCAAGGCCGAGTCGAAGAAGTGTACGGGCGGCAAGAAGATCGCCATCGAGCCGTACGACAACGACCTGGAGGCCCAGACCCGGATCCGCTCCGGCGGCGCCGACGCAGGCTCCTCCGACTTCCCGGTCGCCGCGTACGCGGTGAAGACCTCGGGCGGCGGCAAGGACTTCCAGATCGTCGGTGACCAGGTCGAGGCGGCCCCGTACGGCATCGCCATCGCCAAGGGCAACGACCAGCTCACCAAGGCCGTCAAGGCGGCCATGGACGCGATCATCAAGAGCGGCGAGTACGAGAAGATCATCGCCAAGTGGGGCGTCGAGGCCGGTGCGGTCACCGAGGCCAAGCTGAACGGCGGATCGTGACCGGGCTCCGGCGCTGAAGGGCATCAGCCGTGATTGACATCGAGAAGTCGGGCCCGGACGAGCAGCCGCCCGCACCCCCCACCCCGGCGGCCGGACCGGAGGCGATCAAGGCCATCCCGGTCCGGCACTACGGCCGGTACGTCTCCGCGGTCATCGCCATCGCCGCCCTGGTCGCGATCATCTACGCATTCAGCCAGGGCAAGATCAACTGGGGTGCGGTCCCCGATTACTTCTTCGACGACCGCATCGTCAAGGGGGTCGGCCAGACACTGCTGCTGACCGCCCTCTCCATGGTGATCGGCGTGGTCGGCGGCATCCTGCTGGCCGTCATGCGCCTGTCGAAGAACCCGGTGACCTCATCGATCGCCTGGTCCTACATCTGGTTCTTCCGCGGAACACCGGTCCTGGTCCAGCTGTTCGTCTGGTTCAACCTGGGGCTGGTCTTCCAGTACATCAACCTCGGGCCGATCTACAAGGACTACTGGTCGAGCTTCATGACGCCGCTGCTGACGGCGCTGCTCGGCCTCGGCCTCAACGAGGCCGCGTACATGGCGGAGATCTGCCGGGCCGGTCTGCTCTCGGTCGACGAGGGCCAGACGGAGGCGTCCCACGCACTGGGCATGAGCCACGCCAAGACCCTGCGTCGCGTCGTGATCCCGCAGGCCATGCGGGTGATCGTGCCGCCGACGGGCAACGAGGTCATCAACATGCTCAAGACGACCTCGCTGGTGGCCGCCGTGCAGTTCTACGAACTCTTCAAGTACGCGCAGGACATCGGGCAGGCGTCCGGGGCGCCGGTGGAGATGTACTTCCTCGCCGCGGCCTGGTACCTGATCATGACCTCGGTGCTGAGCATCGGTCAGTACTACCTGGAGCGGTACTACGCCCGCGGCTCCAGCCGCAGTCTGCCGCCCACCCCGATGCAGAAGATCCGGACCAACCTGCTGTCACTGGGCCGCCCGAACGGAGGCATGGCATGACCGCCATGGTGAAGGCCGAGGGCGTCCACAAGTCCTTCGGCGCCGCACACATCCTCAAGGGCATCGACCTGGAGGTCGCCCCGCGCGAGGTCTTCTGTCTGATCGGCCCGTCCGGTTCCGGCAAGTCGACGTTCCTGCGGTGCATCAACCATCTGGAGCAGATCAGCGCCGGCCGGCTCTCCGTCGACGGCGAGCTGGTGGGGTACCGCCAGAAGGGCGACAAGCTCTACGAGCTCAAGGACAGCGAAGTCGCCCTGAAGCGCCGGGACATCGGCATGGTCTTCCAGCGCTTCAACCTGTTCCCGCACATGACGGCGATCGAGAACGTCATGGAGGCGCCGGTCCAGGTCAAGCGCGAGTCCAAGGCGGTCGCCCGCGCGCGGGCGACCCAGCTGCTCGACCGGGTCGGCCTGTCCGACAAGGCGAACAACTACCCCTCGCAGCTCTCCGGCGGTCAGCAACAGCGGGTGGCCATCGCCCGCGCGCTGGCCATGGAGCCGAAGCTGATGCTCTTCGACGAGCCCACCTCCGCCCTCGACCCGGAACTGGTGGGCGATGTACTGGACGTCATGCGCGGCCTCGCGGAGGACGGCATGACGATGATCGTGGTGACCCACGAGATGGGCTTCGCCCGCGAGGTCGGGGACGCGCTGGTCTTCATGGACGACGGTGTGGTGGTCGAATCGGGCCACCCGCGCGACGTACTGACCAACCCCCAGCACGACCGGACGAAGTCGTTCCTGTCCAAGGTGCTGTAGCGGGTCCGGAACGGGAGAGGGCGGTACCGGCTACAGGCCGGTACCGCCCTCTCCCCCGTTCCCCCGTCCGCCGCTACTTCTCCGGCAGCAGCTCCGGGCGGAGCATCAGCGTCCGCAGCTGCGCCCGAGTCAGCGGCGGGGCCTTCAGCAGCGGCCCCTGGGCGGTATCGGCCTCGAAGCCGGTGCTGTCCCGTACGGCCAGTTCACCGCCGTCCGGGAGCGAGAGACGGCCCACCAGCTCGGGACCCCACTGCGGGGTGCCGTCCCCGTAGTCCATCGAGTCGCTCCAGAGGGTCAGCACCCGCCCGCCCGGCAGCTCTTCGCGGACGCAGTCCGTACGGTGTGGCTCCCCCGGCAGGGCCGCGCACAGATCCGTGTCCCGCGACCCTCCCCCGAGCTTCTTGTCCAGCATCTTCGCGTTCATGAGCCCGATGACGAGATAGCCGACGCCGCCGTCCCTGCGGACCGCGAACTGCCCGTCCACCGGCCCGTACAGGTGCTCCTTCGCCTGGGCGGGCGTGGCGTACTTGATGATGGCGGCCAGCGAGACCTGTTTCACCGAGCCGACGCCCGCGGGCAGCAGCCCGGCCAGTTTCCCGGCCCGCGCGGAGTCGCCGCCGAGCTTGCCCGGCGCCGCCACAGAGGAGGTCCGCGGGCTCTGCTCCTGCCCCGTGGACAGCCCCGGCACCACGAACGCCCCGGCGGCGACCGCGCAGACCGCCGCCGCGGAGATCCCGGCCCGGCGGCGCCACCGCACCCGGGCCGCCTTGGCGTAAACCGCTTCCGTGCTGATGACCGGCCGCCCCGCGTCCTCCGCGGCCCGCCCCAGCAGCTCACGCACGTCGCTCATACCTTCTCCTCCGTCATTTCGGCGCGCAGCGCCGCCAACCCCCGAGCCGCGTGGCTCTTGACCGTGTTCTCCCGCATCCCGAGCAGCGCGGCCGTGGCCTGGACGCTCAGGTCCTCCCAGTAGCGCAGCACCAGTACGGCCCGCTGCCTGGCGGTGAGCCGGGCGAGTGCCGCCCGGACCGCGAGGCCGGTGTCCGTGTCGGGCGCGTGGTCCGCCCGCTCGGGCAGTTCGCCGTACGACTGCTCCCGCCGCCAGAACCGGCGGCGGGAGGCGATGAAGGTGTTGACCAGGGTCTTGCGCGCGTACGCCTCGATGTTGTCGAGCCGCCCGTGCCGCCGTCCGCCGAGCACCACCTTGACCAGGGCCGTCTGGACCAGGTCCTCGGCCTCGTACCGGTCGCCGCAGAGCAGGTACGCGCTGCGGAACAGCGCGGTGCGTCTGCTCTCGACGAAGGCGTGCAGCGCGGCATCATCATCGATCCGCATCGTCACCGCCCCTCTCCGGGTCCGCTGGTGCGGACCGTCTCACCCTTCCAGTGCGGCGGGGTGCCGGGCGGGTTGCGGCGCCGGACGGAAAATGTTGCGGCGCCGGCCGAAAAACGCTGAGGGGCGGCCCGGACCATGGTCCGCACCGCCCCACCTCGGAGGGTGCCGCTACTTCACCGCGAGCACCAGGCTGTCCGAGGGCGAGGCCCAGACGGACCGCGCCTCACCGAAGCCGGCCGCGCGCAGGGTGTCCGCGTGCCAGCGGGCGGAGGGCGTGTCGCCGTCCGCGTGCTCGCCGTAGATCCTGAATCGTTCGGCGGTGGGCGCGGCGAGCACCGGGTCCTTCGCCGCCAGTGCCCACCAGTCCGCCCAGTCGAGGACGCCGCCGGCCTTGGCCCGGTCCATGACGGCGTGCCGCTGGGCGCGTTCGGCGGCGTTGATCCGGGGAGTGTCCGGATCGGTCATGTGGTCGGCGTTCATGAACACCCCGCCGTCCCGGACGAGGCCGCCGAGCTGCCCGTAGAGAACGGCGAGCGGCTCGCTGTGCAGCCAGTGCAGGGCGGTGGCGGTGAGGACCGCGTCGTACGAGCCGTGCGGCAGCGCGTCCGGCCACCGCGGGTCCTTGAGGTCCGCGGTGACGAAGGTGACGCGCTCGTCGCCGTCGAAGGTGCCGCGGGCGATGGCGAGCAGCGCCGGATCGAGGTCGACCCCGGTGCTGGTGGCCTTGGGGAACCGCCGGAGCAGCCGGTCCGTAATACTTCCCGTACCGCACGCGAGGTCGAGCACCCGGGGTTCGGGACCCACCAGGGCCTCGACCATGTCGAGCATCACGCGGAAGCGTTCCTCGCGGTCGGGCATGTACCACTCCTGCTGCCGGTCCCAGCTCTCCTGCCAGGACCTCCAGTCGGCACCCTGCGCTGACTCCGTCACCCGAACCCCTCCCATGTAATACCCTGGACCCATAGCAGCCCATTACATCATCGTCCGAACCGACCTTAGACCGACGCCGTAAGGACTACAAGTGGAACTGGCCTATTACTCGGACTACGCCGTGCGCCTGGTCAACACCGAGGAGCCGGCCCGCAACAAGGACGCCCTCACCACGGTCGACGCGGTGCGCGAGCTCTTCGGTGTCAACGGGCAGGCCGCCCGCCGGGCGACCGACGCGGACGTGACCCGCTTCCGGTCCGTCCGGGCCCGGCTCCGCTCGGTCTTCGAGGCGGCCGACGGCGGCGACGAGACGCTGGCCGTGGACCTGCTCAACTCCCTGCTGCTGGAGTTCCCGGTCAGCCCGCAGATCTCCGGCCACGACTTCCGGGACGCGGACGGAAAGCCGGACTGGCACATGCACCTGGCCGACCACCCGTCCAACGCCACGGCGGGCTACGCGGCCACGGCGGCGATGGGCCTCGCCTTCCACCTCACCTCGTACGGCGTGGACCGGCTCGGCCTGTGCGAGGCGGCGCCGTGCCGCAACGCCTACCTCGACACCTCGACCAACCGCTCCCGCCGCTACTGCTCCGACCGCTGCGCGACCCGCGCCAACGTCGCCGCCTACCGGGCCCGCAAGCGTCTGGAGACGGAGCGCGCCGCCGAGACGGGCCGCAGCGCGGAGACCGCCCAGCCCACCACCCCGCGCAACGAACGCTGATCCTTCGTCAGCGGCCGGTAGCGCGCCCGCACCCTGGCCAGCACCAGCTCCTCCGGCACGGTCCCGTAATCCGTACTGTCGCCACCCGCGAACCGGTTGTCACCGCGCACCCACCAGCCCCCGGTGCGCCGCTCCACGGCGCGTTTGACCACCAGCAGGTCCTGCTGGAACGGGTGTCTCAGGATCACCACATCACCGGGACGCACCGGCGCCCCGTACTGCACGAGCAGCCAGTCCCCATGGTGGAGCGTGGGCACCATCGAGGGCCCCGTCACCTCCACCACCTGGAACGGCACCCGCGCCGCCAGCCCGCGCGCGGGCTGTTCATCGGTCAGCTCCGGCAACTCCGGCACCTCCCGCATCTCTCCGGCACCTCCCCGTCCGTCCAGTACACCGTCCACCACAGCGTTCCGTACATTCGGCCACTGGGCCCATCCTCACCCTGGACTTTTGGCCTAAGCCCATGGGGGCACCCACAATTTCGCGCCTCTCACGGAGTAATGTCCCACCTGAGAAGACGATCACGAGGAAGGACAGCCCCATGCTTTCCCGCCTGTTTGCCCCCAAGGTGAAGGTCAGCGCCCACTGCGACCTCCCCTGCGGCGTGTACGACCCGGCCCAGGCCCGCATCGAGGCGGAGTCGGTCAAGGCCGTCCAGGAGAAGTACCAGGCCAACGAGGACGCGGACTTCCGCACGCGCGCGGTCCTGATCAAGGAACAGCGCGCCGAGCTCGCGAAGCACCACGTCTCGGTGCTCTGGAGCGACTACTTCAAGCCGCCGCACTTCGAGAAGTACCCGGAGCTGCACCAGCTGGTCAACGACACCCTGAAGGCGCTCTCCGCGGCCAAGGGCTCGAACGACCCGGCGACCGGCCAGAAGGCTCTGGACCTGATCGCCGAGATCGACACGATCTTCTGGGAGACCAAGAAGGCCTGATTTACGGTTAGACCGTCTGACCTGCGATTTCGCCGGTCACTTCGGCTACCTGACCGCACCCGGCCCGCCGGACGCCCGCAACGGCGTCCGTCACGGGCCGGGTGCGGTCTTCTTCGTCCGGCCACACATGCGCGTAGATCCGCAGCGTGATGACGGCGGACGCGTGGCCGAGGGCAATCTGCACCTGCTCCACGCTCGCGCCGCCCGCGATGGGCGCTCGTTCAATTTTCTTGGCCTGGTCAGCGCAGCTCCAGGGAAGACCGCTGCGATCCGGAGTGCCAGGCCTTCTGACAGCATGCCGTCGTGACAGACATACGCGATGAGCGTCCCGCCGAAGCCACTCTCGACTTCCTGAGGTTCGCATTTCCGCCGGAATGGCGCGAGCCGGCGCTCGGACATGAAGCCATCGCGGAATGGGAGCGAAAGCACCGACTGGTCCTACCGGAGCCGTACAGGGCGTTCGTCGCGGAGATCAGCAACGGATGCAGCCTCGGCCCCGCCGGTGACGGCGGCCTCCAGCCGCTCGGCTGGCTGCCCGACACGTGGCCGGACCTTGGGCCTCGACAGCCAGGCGAGCTGTTCCCCCTGCTGGCAGCTTGGCCGTGGGAGGACGATGAATGCGTGGACCCCGAAGACCCGCGTATAAACGCCGTATTCACCATGGGGTCCATCGTTCTTGGGGCTGAGGACGGGCCGTCGTTCTGGCTCCTGCTGACCGCTGGTCCTCGCCGCGGCGAGATCTGGATGATCGCCGACGTTGGCGCCGTCCCGGTGCCGGGTGACCAGGCATGGGGCTTTGAGGAATGGGTTCAGCGCTGGCACACCGGCAACGACTGGTGGGACTAAACGCTTCGCACTGACCCGTCGCAGATTGCGGAGGGTTCGAATCCTGAGTGCCCTCCCACAGTGGGGCTCTGGCACAACTTCTGTGAAGTGCTCGCAGGCAGTAGTCGTGGGCTCCCATCGTTCCTGAACAGTCGGCTGGCACCGTGCTGGTTCTGACAGGGTTTGATCGCATGGACTGCACCTTCTGCCGACTGATACGGGACGACGCTGCCCGGTGGGTGACGCGCGGGCCCGTGGTCAGCTCGTTCGCTCCGCTGGACCCCCTCGCGCCAGGGCACGCTCTGGTGATTCCGACATCCCACTGGACGGACATCTTCGACACTCCACCGGAGGTCCTGGCGCACGCGATGACGCTGGTCCAGCGCCTTGCCGGGAAGATGCGGAGCGAGCTGAAGGCCGACGGCGTGAACATCCTGAGCGCCAGTGGCCCCGGCTCGGAGCAGTCAATACCTCATCTGCACTTCCACGTGGTTCCGCGCTGGTCGGACGACGCGTTCACCACCTGGCCCACGCAACAGTCCCGTCACCGGATCGTCGGTGACCCTGTCACACAGCTCGCCAACGCCATGACGGCCACTCACCCGGCTTGACCGCACCACACAATCTGAGCCGGAGCCCACAGTGGTGAACATCTGCTGTCCCCTTCTCCTGGACAGAGCTAGCCACGAGGGAGGCCGCCGCTCGGGGCCGGCCGAGATGCTTCTGCTGACCATCTGACTTGCGGTCGTTGGAGGCCCAGAAGAGGTAAGTGTCTGGGCCTCCAAGTACTCCCTTCAAGACTTGGCGGTCACGGTCTGAGCTTCGAGGCGCGTCAGCTCGTGGCTGACGGCCAGGGCCGCCTTCCTGGCGTCGCTGCTGGTACGGCGAACATCGACCGAAGAACCGCCGTCCACCGTGAAGGATCTGGCGCGGACCGTGTAGGTGGCGGCGTCCTGTCCCCCGTTCGTTAGGCAGTACCCCGCCAGCGGGGCATTGCAGAAGCCACCAAGCCGGCGGAGTACCAGGCGCTCGGCTTCCGCCTCCGTGGCGGTAGCCGAGTCGTGCAGGAAGTTGATGGCCTCGCTCGTGGCCCTGTCGTCCTCGCGTGTCTGGAAGGCAATGATCGCGGCGCCGAGCGGAGGACAGATCACCTCCGGGCTGATCCGTTCGGTGATCAGGTGGGGCAGGCCGAGCCGTTCCATGGAGCACGTGGCGACGACCAGCGCGTCAATCCGGCTGTCGGGCTCGTGCAGCGCTCGGAGGCGCTCGTCCACCGGCCCACGTATCGGAACGACGTTGATGTCCGGGCGATGGATGCGCAGTGCGGCGGTCCGGCGCAGGGACGCGGTGGCTACCCTCGCCCCAGCAGGGAGGGTAGCCAGCGTGACATCGGGATCGCGGGCAACCAGGCAGTCCCGGATGTCGTCGCGCCGCAGGTAAGCGGACATTGTCAGGCCGGGAGTGTCGATGGTCGGCGCGTCCTTGAGGCAGTGAACAGCGACGTCGATTTCGCCCGCCAGCAGGGCGGATTCGATCTCTTCGGAGAAAACCCCGTCCGCCTCCAGTGCGGCCCGATTCACCGACCGATCTCCACCCGCCTCGGCGAAGGGGCGCAGGGTGGTGGGGCCGGCAGCGGAGAGAGCGGATAAAACCGGGGCCGTCTGCATGAGGGACATCTTCGAGGCGCGGGCGCCCACGCGAAGCGTCACAAGCTTCTCCTTTGGTGACAAAGTGTCGGAATCTGCATGGTTCTGGTGCAAGTACGATTTCGAGTCAACGGAACTGCTATCGCGAGGAGTTGACCTGAATGGGCGACGTAGTGCGCATCGGCTCCAGGGCTAGCAAGCTGGCGAGGACGCAGGTCAGCGAATGGCTGGCACCTCTGGTCGGGCAGTTCCCGGAAGTTACCTTCAAGCGCGAGGTCATCCTCGAAGGCGGCGACCAGGACCGCGTCACGCCCACGCTCGCGGAGGTCGCGAAGACGGCTGGCGGGTCTGCCTTCTCCACCAACCAAGAAGCAGCCTTGGTCACGGGAAAAGTCGACGTGATCGTGCACTCCTTGAAGGACCTCCCTACGGCCGTTACCGAAGGAACAACGCTGCTGACCACGCCTGGCCCGCGTGAAGACGTACGTGACGTGCTCTGCGGGGCGACCCTGGCCGATCTCCCCAGAGGGGCGACCGTGGGTACAGGCGCGCCCCGCCGCGTGGCCCAGCTCCTCGCACTCCGCCCCGACCTCAACGTCGTGCCGATCCGAGGAAACGTGCCTGGGCGGCTTGCCCGAACCACTAAGGGCGCGCTCGATGCGGTGGTTCTCGCCGCTGCCGGATTGAATCGGCTCGGGCTGGCGCCCGAGATCCACGAGGTTCTGGACCCGCGACTCTTCCTCCCGTCGCCAGGGCAGGGCGCACTCGGAATCCAGGTACGTACGGGCTCGCCGGCCGCACAACTCCTTGCTGCGACCGGGAACAGCGAGGTTGATGCGTGTGTGCGGTCGGAACGTGCCCTGCTCGCTGAACTGCACGGCGGATGCTCCGTGCCAGTCGGCGCGTGGGGACGGGTGGAGCGGGACGGACTGCTGCACCTGTCGGCAGCCGTCACCTCCACCGATGGGACTCAGCAGGTTGCCGCAGAAGCCACGGGTCCGGCGGACGAGCCGGAGAAGCTTGGCTTCACCGTTGCGGCAGACCTGCTGAATCGGGGCGCCGCCAACATCCTCTCGGCGATCAGGACCCTTTGAGCCTGCGAGCGATTTCCATCGCACCGTACGTAATAATCCGATCGGCGCCGGCCCGCTTGAGGACCGTGTACGCCTCAACCAGGCCGCTCACGTCGAGTTCCCCGTCCGGCTTGCGGTCCGTGAGGCGCAGGTACTCTCCCGACACGGAGAACGGAACCACGGGTACGGGGACCTTGTCCTTGAGGCGGACGAGGGTGTCGACGGTGTGCAGCGCAGGTTCCGTAAGGATCATGTCCGCGCCCTCACGAACCATCTCAAGGGCGAAGTGCACGGCCATCTCCGGCCTCCGCGGATTGATCTGGAAGGCCCGCATCCCGGACTGAGGGGTGGCCCCCATCGTCGCGCGGTAGCCCTGGTAGAGCCCGGACTCGAAGATGAGGTGCGGCATGATCGCCACGTCACGGTGCCCGGAACCGTCCAGGGCTTCGCGGACGGCCTGAACCGAGCCGGGGATCATTCCCGCGGGCCCTACGATGTCGGCGCCCGCATCAGCATGCATCACTGCCTGTGCCGCCAAGACCTCGGTGGTCCTCACGAGGTCCACGCCGCCGTCACGCTCGTTGGCGAGCCAGCACTCACCCGAGTCGGTGTGGGAGCACACGCACGTCTCGGTCATGACCGCGAGCCCAGGCGCAGCCTTCTTCACGGCCGCGATCGTACGGGCCATGAGCCCCGTGGGAGAGGTGGCCTGCGAGGCGTGGCCGTCCCGGAGGCGCGAACCCGCGAAGACCTTGACGGACCGCATGCCCAGGTCCTCGATCATCTGCGCGTCTTCGACGGCCTCTCCCACCGTTCGCGTGGGCATTGAGCTGGCCGCCCTGTCGTCGCCCTCGCGCATCAGAAAGACCATCGTGAGGTCTTGGGGGGTGAGTGCCGGCCCGCCGAGGTAGTTCCGGACCGATAAGCGTGGGGTGCGCAATGCTCCTCCTATGGTCTGCGGGGTGTGCGGTGATGTGGGAGGGCCAGTTGTGAGGGCCCCCACCAGGTCGTGCGGTTCGGATGCCATCGGCGCTCTCCTGCTCGGACGAACCCGCTCGGCCGCGACCGTCACACACCAACCGGGCGGGAGTTTCAGGGTCAGGCCGCGTCGGCGCGGGCCTGCGCAGGGGTCACGGTGAAGGTCGTGAGCACATGACTGCCGTTCATCGGCTTGCCCAGATTCCGACGACGAGCAGAACCGTGAGGCCCGCCAGAACGCTGAGGTAGATCCACTCGGGCGCCTGTCGGCTCACAGGGGCACCTCGGCGATGAGGACATTGATCCGCGCGGACAGCTCGATGTCTGCCTGAGCCAGCGGCATCCACGTCTGAGGGGCGCCCGGAGCGAAGTGGCAGAGGCCGGCATGCGTGCGAAAGAGGTACCGGGCCGCGACCCGCATGCGCTCACCGTCTTGAGCGTCTGCGCGAGCTGCGTGAAGTTGGACCGGGTCCTCGCAACCCGGCTGCGTCCACAGCTCATGGACTCCAAGGGCCCGGGCCAGCATCGAGGCCGCTTCAGCGAGGGTGTCCCAACCATCTTCGAACCGCGCCTCGGGGATCCTTACGGTGCCGCGCCCGGCCCCGAGCACCAGCACTTCCTGGCGCTCGTTGAGCACGATCGGGCTGGCCGTCACGATCGGACAGGCGCCCCGGTGGTGGCAGGTCCCCGCCTTCGCGTGCTGGGAGAGCGTCTGCCACAACGGGGCGAGCGTCAGGGCTTCCCCGGGGCGGCGGTGCATGTAGTCGCTCACCGCGCGAGCCACGACGGCCGTCCCGATCATTGGTGCCCTCCCGCCGAACGGTTCAGCCACTGCTGAGCACGCCGCATCTCCAGGACGGCAGCAACCCGGTAGGTGCCCATGGGCACCCCACTGGCAGGAGCTACCGCCGACACTCTCCCCGGCTCCTGGTCCTCGCCAAGCCTCCGGTCGGTGTACTGGGCAACGTGCCGCCGCAGAACGCGGCCCAGCGCCCTCATGCGCGTCCACGTACGCCAGGCAGCGTCATCCCCGGCGATTACTTCCTCCAGGAGCTGGAGGATCTCCTGGCGCTGCGCATCGGCCTCCTCCTGGTCCTCGGGAAGACCGGCATTGAAGAAGTAGCGGATCTGCTCCACCAGAAGCGCGACCTGGACTTGCATCGCGTGGAGTGTGGTGGTTCCGAGCTGGAGACGCAGCGTTTCGTCAGCGAGGGTCATAGCGGCTGCGGGGTCCAGAGCTGGCGCCTGTTGGGCCTCGTTCGGGGGGTGCGGCATAGCTGCTCCTGGCTTCTCCTGCGTCCCGGCTATCCGTTGCCTTCCTTCGGCCCTCCCAAGATGCCGCCAGTAGCCCTACGATCACTAGGAGTTGAGTACCGGGCGGCGATCGGGATATCCGGCATATGACAAAGACGAGGGACGTAGACCCAAGCCAGGGGCTGGAGCAGTACATCGGGCGGATGGTTCAGGACGCCCGCCTGAGGCACCAGCAGCAGGTCAAGGAAAGGGGCGATGCCGACGAGCTCAAGGCGCACTCCTGGAATCAGACCTACGTCGCCAAGCGCACGTACACGTCGCAGAGCCGGATCTCCGAGGTGGAGACGGGCGAGGTCCCGCCCGACACCGATCTGGCGCAGAAGCTCGAAGGAACCCTTGGCCTCGATCCCGATTCCCTCGTGAACCTGGTTCGCATCCTGAACCAGGAGAACGTCAACGACTACGCCAGGCCCTACATCCGTCGCCTCCCGGAGGCGACGATGCTCTACGACTTCGGCCTGATAGTCCCTGGTCTTCTCCAGACACCGGGATACGCCCGTGCCCTGGTACTGGCCGGGCAAGCCGGCGATCCCCGGCGCATCCAGCACATCGTGGATCAGCGCATGGAACGTGCTCGCCGCGTGCTGAGCGGAGAGCATCAGCCGTGGCTGACGGCGATCATCTACGAGGCCGTACTCCACTGCGACATGGGGGACCCCGAGGTCGCCCGCGAGCAGCTTGAGCACCTGCTGAAGGCGCAGGAGCAGCCGAACATCAGCGTGAGGGTGCTGCCGTACACGGCCGCCATCGTCAGCGGATCGTTCACCCTTCTCACCCTCAACAGCGGCCGGCGGGCAACGTACACAGAAGGCTTCGGAACGGGTAGCTACTCTGAGGAGACAGCGACGGTCATGCAGTACCAGCGGGTCTATGATCGCCTTGCCGAGGAGGCGTTGAGCGCCCGCGACTCCACCGGCCGAATCCACGAAGTACTGAAGAGGTTCAAGTGAGCGAGCAGCCGACCTACCGCAAGTCCTCCTACAGCGGCTCCAGCAACGACGCGTGCGTGGAGGTCGCGGACAACCTGCCTCAGGTCATGGTCCGCGACTCCAAGCACAAGGACGAGGTCGGTCCGGAGCTGAACACTTCCCGGCCGGCCTGGACGGCCTTCATCAGCTCGATGAAGTGACGCCAAAAGCGCCCCGACGGCCCTCTCTGCGTGAGGGGGCCTTCTGCTGTCTTTGACGGGCGTACCGGGGCCCCTCAAGCATTTCTCCACTGAGTCCGGGAGAGCAGCGCAATCCTCCACAGATAATGGCAAGTCGCGCATGGAGGGGGCTGCAGGGTCGCCGCCAAGGAAACACTCGCGGCCGCACCGCCTGGCAGTGCGCACCCTCTCGCACCATGCTCTCAGCCTCGATCAGCCCCACCACTGCGTCGACCTTGTCGAAGGCGTTCTACACCTAGGTGCTCGCTGGTACGCAGGACCGCACGAACCGGCGGATCCACGCCCCGATGCAGGCGTGGAACGAATCGGAGTAGCCGCTCTTCCCTGGAGGGAGGCATCTGGGGACATGATCTGATCAGACCTGGGGTTCGAGCGAGATGAGGTGAGACCAAAAGGCAACTGAGCTAGCAGAATGCTAGTCCGTGCCACGGTCTTGCTCTGATCAGGCCCTTCCGCGCCCCTCTAAGTCTCCGCCCCATGCTCACCCCACCAAGCGACTCGCCGGACTTGAGTCGGGCGGGACTCAGGTGCCGCCCGTGGGGTTGGCAGCGATCTGTAGCTGCTGAAGGCCGTACATAGCAGCGTGGAAAGCAGCAGCGATCTCACGGGCCCTGCTCTCACTCTCGATCTTCCACATGGAGATGTACTCGGCCCCAAAGTTGGCCCCACCCGCCACAACACCACTAGCCACCAGCGACTCGATCGCAGCTTTCAGCACGTTGGCTGCTTCGTCACTGATGAGTGGCCGGCTGATGACATCAAGCACCACCTTCCAATGCAGGCCCTGGCGGGCGACGCTCACGAAGATGGCGTTTTCGGCTTTCGCCCTCTCGTAGGCAGCGCGCTGCGATTCCTCTGAGGTGCAGTCAGGTATCAGCGCTGCGGGGAGTGGCATTCCAGGAGGCATCGACATGCAGCCATCGTGGCAGCTACTTCCCTACGCGGGGGCCTGTTGCGCGCACAAGGGCGGAGAAGACGGCTGGACGAGTCCCCGCAAAGGGCAGCGAGCCGGATCCGTCCGCCCGCCACGGCAGGGCGCCCTCGAACCGAGCGGCAGTCGCCTGCAAGTTCGCTTCGGGATCTTCGTACTGGCACGATCAAGTTAAAATCGGTCAATTGTTCTGATTCGGCTCGCCACCTTCTGCTACGGGGCGCTTGATGGTAGAACGACCAGGAAACCTGGGGGGCATCATGAGCGAACGACCGAAACTCCGTTTCAACTGCTACCTGCTGCGAGAGGGAACTGCGTCAGCCCAGGAAGCACTTCGCCCGCAATACAGAACTGCCGGCAATTCCGCAATGACCGAGATCCAGCCTGCGGCCGGAGCGCCTGAGGGCTGCAGGGCGTTCTTCAGCTCCAAAACGGATGGCGTCCCACCTTGGTCGCGTTCTTTGGCAGAAGTCTTCCCGCCACTCAACGACGTGAAAAGCATCTCGCACAGGCTGATTCTGTTCCTACCCGTGGACGAAAGAATGTTCGCCGTATGCTTCGGTTATGGAAGTTCCACTCTTGAGTGGTCAACCATTGAGCCCAACTTCGGCCTGCGCTTCGCCTCACGCTCTTATAACACTGCTGCGTTGAATGAAATTCGGAGCAGGCGAATCGACCCCTCAGCCCGCACCCAGTCGGTACAGATTCCCAATCGCACCGGAATTCGCGATTTCGACGTCGAACTCGAAGGTGAGTTTATTCGGCGAATGGTCGGCGAACTCGACGGGGAGTTCGATTTTCCAGACCTGGGAGCCGTCGTCGCGACTGACTCTATCGCGTTCAAGACCGAGACCGATTTGACGGAAGTTCACCGAGTATTGAAGCAAATGCTCAATGTCGTAACGGATAATGCAGCAAGAGAGGATCTGCGCTTTATCGACGCACTTGAACCTCTCCGATCAAAGGATGAGCTTACAGTCGAGCTGGAGAAGCTCCTCGTTCAGCAACTGTTCCAAGAACGTGCGACAAAGCAGAGCGAACCTCAGGACGAGGACGTAGCGAGCCTCGATCCCTTTATTCTATCCTTTGCCCCACCGGACGACTTGACAATTGAGAACGTTCACGCTATTCGCGTCAAGCGGGGCGATGACGTGGGGCTCCTAACAGAGATGCGCATTGAAGCACTACTCGAAGCCGTTTCTAATTTCAGGGGATCTTTCGGGCGAACCGCCCTCAAGGACATCAAGGTCATGGCCATTGACTCCGATGGCAACCCTGCCAGTCAGTCCACCCCCCTGAAGAACTGGCTTATTTTTGAAGCCGGATCAGAGGAAAAGAGATATCTACTGACACTGGGGAAGTGGTTTGCGCTCGCTGAGAATTATGCTCGCCAGTTGGACGAAGACCTTGCGAGCATAGACGACGTGACCCGCCACCTAAAATTGGCGGACTGGATAAAAAGCGTAGATGATGACGATAAGTACGGTGAAGGAGATTACAACATAACGGCATCAGATGGTCGATCCGACATTGTCTGCCTGGACAAAAAGACCTTGAATTCGGTGGGCAGCCAGATCGAAGCCTGCGACCTCCTTCATCGCGACGGGTACTTGATCCACGTCAAGAAGTACAGCAACAGTCAAACATTGAGCCATCTTTTCTCGCAGGGGTTTGTTTCTGCCCAAATCCTCACTGACGACATCGACTACCGCCGATCCTTTATCGAGAAGGTTATTGACCTGGACCCCTCCATGGAGTTGATAGCAAAGTCGGCCCCAAAGAAGGTTGTCTACGCAATCGCGGTGGAGGGAAATAAGGTGATCCCTCAGGATCTACCTACCTTCAGCAAAGTTAATCTTCGAGGATTCGTTCGCAAGCTGCGAAGAATGCAAGTGACTCCAACTGTCGCCCGAATTCAAATGCGATGAGATCCAACCCTCTCGATCTGTCACGCGAGGTCCCATTCACGACTATACGCAGAGCGCAGACATCGAGAAATCCAGGGTTCGGCTCGGATTTCTGCCACAATATCTGACGATTCAAGCGCAGCGGAGGCTGTCGGCACAGGATGACACCGGCGACCGCATGCAAATGAGCATTACCACAGGGTAAATGCAGTTCCCGTCGTAATTCGCTGACGGTCCCGTTCATGGGCGCAGTACACCGGCACGGGGGCGGGATGCGGCGCTCGGCAAAGCGATGAGGCAGGATTCCTCTGCTGCGGCAAGGTGTGCAGATTCTACAGGCCGCAACCGAAAGCCCCAGTGGGACCGACAGCCGGCCGGGTAGTGCCCCGCGCCGATATCCTCCACAGCATGCCGAAAAAGATCATTCAGCCCACCTATAACGAGCTGATCGCCGAGGCCATCGTGAACGTAACGATGGGCACGGTGAGGATTCGCTTCGATGATCAGAGCGCGCCGGGGCTCGTCGACTTCGCCTTGGGTCCCCGGCTGGACGGCGAAGTATCGGATGTCTTGGAAGTCTCGTCCAAGCGGAATCGAGACACCAATGCGATGTGGCAACAGATCAACCGAGTCTACGACGGGCGGGTCCATGAAGGGTTGCGCTGTGGATGGGCTGTCCAGTTCCAACACGGCGCAACCATCGCCAAAGGGATGTCGAGCCGTGTGTTCGCGTTCCTGGTTGATCTTGAAGAGCGAGGCGTAACCAAGGTCAGCGCGGACCCCGTTGATCTCTTCCAGGCGGACGCCTGGCCGCCCTCGACCGACAACTGGCGCGATGCCGACACCGCACGCGAGCTCGGGCTCAACCTCGTACACCAGATTGAAAATTCGCCCGACCTGGCAGGACGCATCTTCCCATCAAGCTTCGTGCCCACTGGCGTTGCCCGAGCGACGGCCGATGCAGTTTCGCCTTACGTCAACGATTTTCTGAGCACGACTACAGGCGCCAACAAGATCAAGAAGTTGGCCGAGAAAGGTGCGGGCAAGCGGCAGCACCTCTTCATCTGGTCTGACACGTCTCATACCAGTGTTGGGTTCGCGCTGAGACGCGGCTGGCTTCCGAGCGACGCGCCGACAGTCCCGGACCACATCCACACCATCTGGCTGGGCAGCTTCTTCTCCTTGGAGAACGTCTATACGTGGCGTTGCGCAGAAGGATGGCGTGTGTACCGTGTCGCCGAGGTTGTTGATTCGGTGGAGCCGCCAGGCTGATGACGTAAGCCCGGTCGGCTCCAGGCAGCCTTTGACCCTGTTGCCCTGCGGGCAGTCCGCACACAGTCCGCAGGACACCCGATCAGGACCGTCGTACCCCATCACCAGCCAACAGCAAAGGGCCAGGTCAGCGGCCCACAGGGAAGATCCCCGCAGGTCACCGACCTGGCCGATTACTAGGAGACCAAGAAGGCCTGATTTACGGTTAGATCGTCTGACCTGCGATTTCGCCGGTCACGTCGACTACCCGACCGCACCCGGCCCACCGGACGCCCGCAACGGCGTCCGGTGGGCCTGGTGCGGTCTTCTTCGTCCGGGGGTGGATGCGCACAGCGCAGGGTGATGACGAGGGCGTGCGGCAAGGCGCGCGAGGACTGGAGCCTGAGCGATCCGGCCACCCGCCGGTCGTGTGATTCCACGACCCGTGATCCCTACTCGGTGACGAAGGGCGCGTATCCAGCCGGGACCTCACTGACCTGAAGGTCGGAGAAGATCAAGGTCAGGCGATGCGCGTTCGTCTCGACGCGTACTTCGTGGAAGTCGGTCCCGACGGCCTTCGCCCAGCGGCGGGTCGCCTCCGACTCAGGCAGAGGCTTGGCCCCCGGGTACAGGGCATGCCACTTCACCCCCCAGACGTATCCGTCAAGATCGACACCGGTTTCATGGTCGATGAGCCGGTCATCCAAGGAGACCCGCCACGTCTCCGCCGGCACTGATGTCTCGCACCGTGCCTCAACGCAGTACCGAAAGAGGTACCGGAGGTGGGCCGGCGCGATACCGGTACGGGGATCAGCCGTTGCGTAGACGACGATCTCGTAGTCGCGCATGTAGTTGGTGTATCCGTGGTAGACGACCGCGTGATCGAAGGTCTCGTCCAGCATCTGTTCGAGTACGGCAGTATCCATGCTGCGTTCTACCTCACTTGACGAAACGTTCAACAACGAGATTCACATGGCTCATACGCTGCCGTCACCAGCCGTTGCCGGGAGCGCGGCGACCGTCCGGCGGCGCGGGGCTCAGATGTCCGCGAGACCCACACCGTCGCCGGCCACGCCGCCAGCACCGCCACCGCGTTCCGGTGCCGCCGATCGGTCTGCCGCGCCCGTGAAACCCTTGCCTGACATGCCCAACAGCCTGCCCGCCGAAGGGGAACCCGTGGCTCAGCAGACCGACAACCGCCCCCCAGCCCTCAAGCCGGCGCTCGACTCCATGACGCTGCTGGTCGCAGCCGTCATCGTCCACGACAAGGCCACCAACCGCGTCGTACTCCTCCAGCGCAGCGAGAACGCCAAGTTTGCCCAAGGGATGTGGGACCTGCCCGTCGGCAAGAGCGAGCCGGGCGAGCCGATCACTGAGACGGCAGTCCGCGAGCTCTACGAGGAGACCGGCCTCACGGTGAAGCCCGTATCCCTCAAGGTCGCGCACATCATTCACGGAGCCTGGGGCGTTGAGTCCCCCAATGGCTTCCTCACGGTTGTCTTCGCCGCACACGAATGGACCGGCGAACCCGAAAACCGCGAACCCCGCAAGCACTCCCAGGTCCGCTGGGTCGATATCGACGCCACCCCCGAGAACTTTGTGAGCACCACGTCAAGTGCCCTCCGCCGGTACCTCGCGGGCGGCCCGGAAGTCTCCCTCGACGGCTGGCAGTAGAGGCGCTCCGTTACTCATCCTCGGCCGACCGTCCTCCCGGAGTATTGCCTCCCGATGCCCGACCGCACCGACGCGGTCTGACCGATTCCCGCCCTTACGAGGTCGGATCCTCGGCGCCATCCTCAACCGAAACGGCAAACGCCACCGAGCCGTCCCGACGGCATCACTCAGAAAGGGATGCGATGACCAGTTCCGTTCCGTGGACGGATCGTCTGTCTGCTGGTACCGAGGCGACCCAGGACGACGTCGCGCGCTGGTATCGGGACACTCGTGAGGGAAGAGCGTACGTGCCCACAATGATCTGGGGCACGCTCCAGACGGAGGCATACGCCACCGTGATCCTCGGGCAGGTCGTCGACTTCCTTGGCATCCCGGACGACGTGCCGGCGGGCGTCGCCAAGCGCATGCAGCGGCAGGAAGTGCTGTACGACGGCGAGCACCATTACGACGTCGTCCTCGGGGAGCAGGCCCTTTACACGAACATCGGCGGCTCCGAGGTCATGGGACAACAGATCGAGCGCCTCGTGCGAGAACTCGATCTGTCCTCGCTCACGCTCGGGATCCTTCCTTCCACCGCACGGGTGGACCTGTTCCCCGTCCCTGGGTTCAACATCTACGGCGACCGTGACCGGGTGCACGTCGAACTCGTCTCGTCCGCCGTGGACATCACGGATCAGAGCGAGCTCGATCTCTACAGCAAAGCCTTCGCCGCGCTGAGCAGTGCGGCATCGTACGGCGACGCCGCCGAGGAGCTCTTGAAGAAGGCCCACGCCTTCTGGACCAACACCCCGCTCCGGCAGTAGGCCCCTCTTCACCCCGGCGGCAGGACGCGGCGCAGCAGTCCGAAGCACACCCGATCAAGACAGTCGCCCCATCGCGTTCTACACAGTCGAAGCCAGTCGAAGCCGGTCGAAGCCGCGGAGTTCTCCCGATTCGTCACGCATATTCACGACCATCAGGGAACACCTTTCCAACTGCATGAGGCCGTAGAACGGCGCCGCGCTGGAGCCAGTCGGGAAGTTGAGCGGTCAAGATGGTCTCGCACGAAAGGTACCGCTCGGCGTCGCACCCAATTTGGCATCATGCCCGGCATGGACTTCGACCTCGCCCCGCCGACCGGCGTTGGCCCGTTGCGGATCGGTATGACTCGGCACGCGGCCGGCATGGCGCTGGACTCGTTCCGTGATCCTGCCGCGGTATCGGCGTCCGACCGGCCAGGTCAGCACGTCTTCCGCCCCAGCGGGCTGATGATCAGCATCCACTGCGTCCGCGACGCCCTCGAAGCCGTCGAGTTGGCGAGGCCGTCCGTCCAGACGGACCGAGTGCTCTTCCAGGACGTGGACGTGTTCGCGCTCCCGGCCCGGGAGGTCGTCCGGCGCGTTGGCGGATTGGCTTCCATCGGAGAAGGCCCCGACGACGATCCTGAGGAAGAGCAGGGGTATTTCTTCAGCTCAGTCCTGGTGGCACAGCCTGGCTACTACGACGCCCCCTGCACGCCGTGACTTGCCGCCTTGTGTGCGCTTCCGAGCCGAACCGGAGAGTGGCCGATGGCCGATGGAGTCGTTCTCGACGGGGTGCTGACCCGGCTTGTCCCGACGACCGAGGGTGATGTGGACCTGCTGGCCCGGTGGTTCGCTTCGCCGGACTTCGTTGAGCACTGGGGCGGCGTGCCGATCTCGCGGGCCGAGGTGGCTGAGAAGTATGTGGGGAGGCGTCGGCCGCGTGTGGAGTCCTTCCTCGTGCTGGCAGGGGACACCCCGGTGGGGTACGCGCAGTACTGGCGGGACGGAGTGGCCGAAGGCGGCATCGACGTGGTGTTGGAGCCGGAGGCGAGAGGGCGGGGCCTGGGGCCGGATGCGGCTCGCGTGCTCCTTGCGCACCTGGGCGGGGATCTTGGCTGGCGGCGTGTGACGGTCGATCCCGCGAGGGGGAACCTGCGGGCGGTACGCGCCTGGGAGAAGGCCGGGTTCCGGCAGGTGGAGGGCGAGGGCGAGAACCTCCTCATGGAGTACAGGTTTCCCGAGCGGCACCTGGGACGCCTGGGCTGACCCCTTCGCCCGGACCGATGAGCGGCGCCACGCCGCCCTCTCAGGAGCTGAGCAGCCCGCCCTGCCCCACGCCGCGCAACAACGTGTCGACCACGAGCGCGGCCAGTTCGTCCACGTTCCTGGTTTCAGTGGCCCGGGTCTGGGCGGCCTCGTGGATCAGGGCGTAGTAGACGCGGCGCGCCCAGGCCAGGTCCGTGCCGGGGCGCAGGACGCCGGCTTCCAGGGCGCGGCGGAACAACCGCTCGCACTGGTCGAGCACTTCGGCGTGTACGCGGGCCACCTCGGGGTCCTCCGGGGTGGTGGCGCCCATTGCGAAACCCCAGCCGGTCTTGACGCGCAGGACGTTGGCGGTCACCTGGTAGAGGGCGACCAGTGGCGGGGCGCTGTCGGCGTGGGCGCTCGTCACGGCTTCGTGGAACTGGCGGGCGGCCCACTCCCGCAGGGCGGCCACCAGGGCCTCGCGGCTGCTGAAACGGCGGTGCACCGTGGTGCGGGCGACGCCCGCCGCCTCGGCGATCTGCTCCATCGTGGCGGCCGGGTTGGCGCCGAGGACCCGCTCGGCGGCCTCAAGGATCGCCCTGACCGTCCGCTCCGTATCCGCGCGCAGCGGTCGCTGCTGACTCTTCCGGTCCACGAGGCTCCTCACATCCCAGTGTCTGTTCGAACAGGCTACGGGACAGTCGCCGGTCGTTCTCAAGTTGCGACATTCATGTTGCAGGTTCTAGGGTTGTTGCATCACTCGCGACCCATCTAGGCAGAGGGGTGCCTCATGGACCTGCAACTGACCGACAAGACCGCCGTCGTGACCGGCGCAAGCCGGGGAATCGGCCTGGCCACCGTCTCCGCGCTGGTGGGCGAGGGCATGCGCGTGGTCGGCGCGGCGCGGACCGTCACACCGGAGCTCAAGGAGACCGGCGCGATCTGCGTCGCCATGGATCTCGCCGCATCCGACGCCCCCGACCGGCTCATCGCCCTGGCCGCCGCCGAGCTCGGCGGGCTCGATCTCCTGGTGAACAACGTCGGTGGCGGCGACCCGGGCGCGGACCCGACGGGCGGCTTCCTCAGCTTCACGGACGAGCAGTGGTCCGGGGCGTTCAACCTGAACTTCCTGACCGCCGTCCGCACCACACGGGCGGCCCTGCCCCACCTGACGGAGAGTCGCGGCTGCGTCGTCAACATCTCCTCGAACGGAGCCAGGACCCCGCACGCCGGCCCCGTCCCGTACACCACCGCGAAGGCGGCGCTGACCGCGCTGGGCAAGGCGCTGGCCGAGGAGTTCGGCCCCTTGGGGGTGCGCGTCAACACCGTCTCGCCCGGCCCCGTCCGCACCGCCATGTGGGAGAGTCCCGACGGGTACGGGGCCGAGCTGTCCAGGTCCATGGGCGTGGAGCACGAGCAGCTCCTGGCCGGTCTCCCGGCCGCCGTGGGCATGGTCACCGGCAGGCTCGTGGACCCGGAGGAGGTCGCCGCACTCGTCTCCTGGCTCGCCTCCCCCGGCGTCGGCAGCATCACCGGCGCGGACCACATCATCGACGGAGGCTCGATCAAGACAGTGTGACCAGGGGGACCGGAGAGTCCTGATCGGCGGCGCGATCAGGACGGTGTGCCCGGAAGGCCCGGTCGGCGGCGCGATCAGGACGGTGTGACCGCCGCCCGCTCCGCTCGTCGGCCGCCGAGGAAGGCGCCGGCGAGCAGGGCCCCGGCCAGCACCAGCGCGGAGTTGACGAGGATCGCGACCGCGACCCCGGAGAGGACCCCGTCGGGGCCCGTGTCCCCCAGGGCGGACATCCGGGCGGTGGCGACGGCGCTCATCACCGGGATGCCCAGGGTGATGCCGACCTGCTGGGTCATCGTGGCGAGGCCGGTGGCCAGGCCCTGTTCCTCGTCCGGGAGTCCGGAGGTGGCGGTGACCATGAAGCCGACGATCATCAGCATGTTGCCGATGCCCCCGATGAACGTGGCCGCCAGGAGCAGCCAGATCCACGTCCCGGAGGTGCCGAGCGCGACCAGGGAGAGGGTGGCCGCCGCCTGGACGACGCCGCCGGTGACGATGGTGGTGCGGTTGCCGAACCGGCCGACGGCCCGGCCGCCCAGGGTGCCGCCGATGACCGTGCCGATGCCGAGGATGCCGAAGGCGAGCCCCGTCGCGAGGGGCGAGTAGCCGAGGACTTCCTGGAGGTAGAGCGTCAGCAGGAAGACCAGCGAGGTCTCGGTGACGAAGGCGATCAGGCCGGTGGCGTTGCCCCAGATCACGCTGCGGCGCTTGAGGATGTGGACGGGGACGAGCGGCGCGGCGGCCCTCTTCTCGACGAACCAGAAGCCGATGAGCAGCGCGATGCCCGCCAGGAGCGCGGCCAGGGTGCTGGGCGTGGTCCAGCCGGTCGCGCCCGCCTGGGTGAGTCCGTAGACCAGGAGCAGCAGGCCGCCGGTGACGGTCGCGGCTCCGGGCACGTCGAGCCGGGGCCGTTCGGCCGGGCGCGAGTCGGTGATGACGGACGGGGCCAGGGCGACGACGAGTGCGGCGACGGGCACGTTGACGAAGAACGCCCAGCGCCAGGAGAGCAGATCGGTGAGCAGCCCGCCGAGGATCGCGCCCGCCGTGAACCCGGCGGACATCAGCGCCCCGTTGAGGCCCAGGGCGCATTCGCGCAGCGGGCCCTCCTTGAAAGCCGTGGTCAGCAGGGCGAGTCCGGCCGGGGTGACGGCCGCGGTGGCGAGACCCTGGAGGACCCGGGCGGTGAGCAGCACCTCAGGGGAGGTCGCCAGCCCGCCCAGCGCGGAGGAGAGGCCGAGGACGATCATGCCGCCGACGAACAGGCGCTTGCGGCCGACGAGGTCGGCCACCCGGCCGAACAGGAGCGTGAACCCGGCGGCCGCCAGGGCGAACGCGGTGGCGATCCACTGGAGGTCCGCGAGAGCGAAGCCGAGGCCCTCACCGACGACGGGCAGTGCGACGTTCAGGATCGAGAAGTCCACCGCGATCATGAACTGGGCACCGAGGAGGAGAGCGAGTACGAGCTTCTGCCGGCCGGTCATCCGGGGCTGCGACGGTGGAGCGGCGTCCTTCTGCGGCGGAGCTGCGTCCGGCGGAGCGGCGTCCATTTGCGGCGTGGCACCAAGGGGTGCGCGGGACGGGGTCTGGCTGGGTGCGGACATGGTCGGCCTTCCTCGGATGGAGGTGTTAACGGTTCCGTGGTTCCGTTAAGATGGGACGACCGTAGCAGAGGAGAGGGTATTAATGGAACTGGAGACCCGTTATGACGTCTGAGGGTGTGGAACCCGGCACGGTCCGGCCCGGCGGGCGCACCGCCCGGGTCCGGGAGGCCGTCCTGCGCGCGGCGGGAGACGCGCTGGCAGAGCACGGCTTCGACCGCCTGGATCTCGCCGATGTCGCCCGCCGCGCGGAGGTCGGCAAGACGACCGTCTACCGCCGTTGGTCGAGCCCCACCGGGCTGATCGCGGATCTGCTGGACGACATGGCCGAGCAGTCCTCCCCGCGCACGGCGACCGGCTCACTGGACGAGGACCTCAGGGCCAACGCCCGGCTCGTGCTCAGGACTCTCACCGACGCACGCCAGGGCGCCCTGTTCCGCTCCGTGATCGCGGCGGCGACCTGCGACGAGCGCACGGCGGCGGCGCTGCACCGCTTCTACGCGATCCGCATCAAGGAGTGGTCCGGCTGCGTCACCGAGGCCGTCGAGCGCGGGGAGCTTCCTGCGGGCACCGATCCGGACGAGGTGATCCGTGCCGTCTCCGCGCCGCTCTACTACCGACTGCTGGCCAGCGGCGACCCGCTCGACGCGGCGGCCGCCGACCGGGCCGCCGACGCCGCCGCGGCAGCCGCGAGGGCGGGTGCGTACGTGAGCTGAGCCGGACTCAGCCCGCCCGCAGCCGGACCGCCCAGGGGTGGTCCGCGCCTTCGGCCAGGGTGATCGTCTCGGTCAACCAGGAGCGCTGACCTTCACCGAGGACGGGCAGCACGGCCGCGAAGTCCTGCTCGTCCTTGGGTCGCCGGGACCGGGACTTGTACAGCAGCTGGACCTCCGGCACGACGTACGGGACGCCGTCCCCCGAGACCGCGCCCAGCCGGTCCAGCGGCAGCCTGATCCTGGGGTCGCGCCGGAACACCCAGTCGTCGCCCGACACGTCGTCGCCCGCCACGTCGTCGAGCATGAACTGGAGGCGCCACGGCTCGTCCGGCCCCGGCCGGCACCAGATGTCGTGGACGTCCGCCGGCAGGATCTCGCCGGGGTTCCAGGGCCGCAGCGTGCCGGGCGGGTCGGCGGCCCACCACTCCCAGCCCGGCAGCGTCCGCTGGACGGCGAGCTGGTCCCGGCGCAGCAGGAGCACATCGATGTCAGCGTGCTCGCGGTAGGCGCGGCCGACGGCCAGCTCGACCGCGTACCCGCCCGCGATCCACCACGGGCCGGGCAGCGGAGCGAGCAGGCCGACGGTTTCGGGGAGGGACAGCGGGTCCCAGGGGCCCCACGGGGTTTCCGTGCGCACGGCGCCCTCAGCCCGGAAGGAGGAGGTGCCGGTAGCTGTCCGGGTGCTCCCTCAGGTAGGTGGCCAGGTCCATGGGAGGCCGGCCGGTGAGCCGCTGCACGGCGTCCGAGACCGTGGCCATCTCGCCGGCCGCGATGGCCTCGTACGACGTCACCCAGCCCGCCACCTCCCAGTCCGGCGCCCCGTACCCCGAGCGTGAGGCGTAGGCCTCCTCCCGCGTCTCCGGCACATAGGTGATGGTCCGCCCGGCGGCCCGGCTCAGTTCCTCTGCCGCTTCCGCGAGGGTGAACGCCCGCGGGCCGGTCAGGTCGTAGGTCGCCCCGTCGTGCGCGGTGTCCCCGGTGGGGCCGCCGCCGGGCAGCAGTACGGCGGTCGCGGCGTCGGCGAGGTCCTCGTGGGCCACCGCGGCCACCCGGCCCTCACCGCCCGGACCGCGCAGCACGCCGTCGGCACCGGTCATCGCCGGGAGGCCCGCGAGGTACCAGCTGTCGCGCAGGAAGGTGTGGCGGACGCCGGAGACCCGGATGTGCGCCTCGGTCTCCCAGTGGTCCCGGGCGAAGGTGAACGTCGCGTCCGGCGAGGCGCCGAGGAACGACACGTACACGATCCGTTCGACGCCCGCCGCCGTCGCGGCGTCCACGGCGCCGATGTGCTCGCGCACCCGGTCCGGGCTCTCGTGCGCCGATACGAGGAACAGGGTGTGCGCCCCGGCCAGCGCGCGGCGCATCGCCTCCCCGTCGCCGTAGGGCGCGGCCGGCGCGGTGTCGGCGCCGGGCAGTTGGGGCAGCCGGGACGGGTCGCGGCCCAGCAGCCGGACGGGAACACCCGCCCGGACCAGCCGCTTCGCGACCCGGCCGCCGAGCGCACCGCTCGCGCCGGTGACCGCGGTGAGGGGGCCGCCCGTGGAATCGTCGGGGCCGCGCCTGTCTTCGTGCGATGAGGTGGTCATGCCGGGTCGCCTTCCTTGCGCTGCCAGGGACGCACCTCCACGACCGCGTCGACCGGAACCGGTCCGTAGATGTGCGGGAATTCCTCGCCGCCGGGCGTGACCGACTCGTACCGCACGGGCGCGGGGAGCCGTTCGGTGTCGATGACCAGAACCACCAGATCCTGGTCACCGGTTCCGGCCCGGCTCCCGGCGCCGTACAGCATCTCGGCCACACCGGGGAGCTGGTGGCGGAGTGAGCAGTGGATGAAGCCCTCTTCCTGCAGGGTGCGGCCGCGGGTGGACATCTCGTACGTCCCGATCCCGCGGGCCGCCTCCCACAGCGGGCCTTCAGTGAGGTGCAGAAGTTCGGCCATGGTCCAAAACTAGGCCAAACCAGTGGGGTCTCAGCCGCGTCGGCGCGTCCTGCGGGCCATCACGGTGGCCGCCGATCCCGCGACCAGCAGAGCCGCCGCGATCCCGCCGATCACCCATTCACCGCCGCGCGAACCCGTGTGCGGGAGTTCTCCGCCCGGGTGCGGCCGGTGGGGCCAGGAGTGGGTCGGGACGGGCTTGGGGCCGGGGGTCGACTCCGACGGCGACGGTCCCGGCGTGCCCGTCGGGGTGGGGCCGGGGGTGTCCGTGGGGGTGGGGGTTGGGGAGCCCGTGGGCGTCGGGGTCGGGGTGGGCGAGTCCGTCGGCGTCGGGGTCGGGGTCGGTGAGTCCGTCGGCGTCGGGGTCGGTGAGTCCGTCGGCGTCGGGGTCGGGGTCGGGGTCGGAGTCGGCGTGGGCGACGGCTCCACGTCACAGTCCGGCAGGTCGCCGTCGAACGGATAGGCGTGCAGCTCCTGGCCGCCCGACTCGCCCGCCGAGGTGTGCGTGAGCGAACCCGCGCTGTAGAAACGGCCGTTGGTGCCGCTGACGCTCAACTCCGTCTGGCTCGACTGCTGGCCGATCAGCACGCTGCCCTGGAACTGGCCGCTTCCCCCCAGCCCGATCTCCGTGGCGTCGGGGAAGTTCCACAGCAGGTTCTCGCGGAGGCCGGACTGCGGCAGCGCCCCCATGTACGTACTGATGTTGCGGGTCGTTCCGTACACGTTGACCAGGACGGTGGCGCCGTCCGGGACACCGCTGAAGACGATGCCCTGGTCGCCTCCCGTGCCGGAGGCGACATCGGCGTCCAGCGCGAACACCTGGAGCGGCGAGGTGCCGTCACCGGTGAACACGGTCTCGGAACCGTTGTTCACGGTGGTTCCGGTCACCGGACGTCGGTGGTCGGCGTTGTCGTCGTACGCGTAGCAGTGGCTGGCCTCGGTGAGCTGACCGCGCAGGTCCGCGTAGGGGACGATCGCGTCCGGGTCGCTGATCGGCGCGGTGGCCGGTTCGACGGTGCCGGTCAGCGTCTGGGCGTAGCGGACACGGCCGGTGTTCGCCATCTCCTCCGCGAGCAGCCGCTGGCCGCTCGCGATCGTGATGTTCCCGCCGACCGTCAGGTAGTCGCTGCCGTTGGGCGGCGGCACCCGTGAGCCGCCTCCCACGACGCCCACGTTGTAGATCGCCGAGACCCCGGCCCTCTTGTTCATGTCGAACGCGCCGAGGGTGACGATCTTCCCTTCGGCCTCGGCCGCCGCCTCCCGTACCAGGTAGTCGCCACCCACGTAGATGTTGATGTTGCTGTCGTGGTTGACCACGGGGTCGCTGTTCGGCTCTTTCCAGTCGGTGGGGCAGTCGTCCCCCAGGCACGGTCCGAGTCCGCCGGGCAGCGGATCAGCGGCGGCGGTGGGCGCGATGGCCCCCACCATGGCCGCCGCTGCCGCCACCGTCACCGCTACGCGATGAGTTTTACCGCTTCTAGGCGCTTTTGTTCCCATACAGCGCAATATGCAGCTTTATTGAGTGCTTATCAGCCATGCCACGCCGGTCGGGCGCCCGCTTCCGCCGACCGCCCGGCCCGGTCGTCCCCGGACGGCGGCCCCCTGTCAGCCCGTCAGCCAGTGCGTCAGCCCCTCAGCAGCTTCGCCTCGGTCTGCGGATCGAGGCCGACCGTGGGGCGGTCGGGACGCTGTGGCGCGCTGCCGCCCAGTTCGCACAGCCACCTCCAGGTGTCCTCGACCGTCTCCCCGACCGGCCGGCAGCGCAGCCCGGTGGCGTACGCCCGGCTGACATCGCCCTGGTGCACGCTGTCGTACAGCTCCCCCGGCGGCAGCCAGACCGGCAGGTCCGACCAGGGCTCGACACCCGCCGCGAGGATCGTCTCCGTGTCGGTCCAGCGCAGCTCCGCACCGGAACCGGTGACCCGCACACAGGCGTCGAGCAGCTCCCCCATCGTGGTGTGCCCGGGGCGGCTGACCAGGTTGTACGGTCCGTGCAGTCCGCTCCCGGCGGCGTCCAGCAGCCACCCGGCGAGGTCGCGGGCGTCGATGTACTGGAGGGGCAGTCCGGGTGTCCCCGGGGCCAGTACGGGCCCGCCCCTGGCGATCCGCGTCAGCCACCAGGGCAGCCTGCCGATGTTCTCCCAGGGGCCGATGATCAGCCCCGCGCGGACGAGCAGCGCCCGTTCACCGAAGGCGTCCAGCGCGGCCAGTTCGCCACCGCGTTTGGCCAGGGCGTACGAGACGTCACCACCGGCGTCCGGTGAGGCACCTTCCACCACCGGACCGTCCTCCGGCAGACCCGCCGGGGCCGGGTAGGCGTAGACGGACCGGCTGGAGACGTACGCGTACCGCGCGGCCCGGTCCGCGAGCAGCCGGGCCGCGCCCCGTACGGCCGAGGGGGCACCGCTCCAGGTGTCGACGACCAGGTCCCAGGTGTAGGAGCCGTCCCCCGGCGCGCCGACGGCTTCGAGCGCGGCCAGGCCGTCCTCCGCGGTGCGGTCACCGAGCAGTTCGGCCGTGCCGGGCGGCGGCTCGTGGTGGCCCCGGTGGAAGACGGTGACCTCCCAGCCGCGTGCGAGCGCGTCCTCGGTGACCGCCCGGCCGACGAATTCGGTACCACCCAGCATCAGAAGCCTCATGCCACGACTCTGCATCCCCGCGCCCCGGACCGGAACCGGACTCGCTCTGGGCTGAATCGGGCACGCTTACAGCGGTCGGCCGGGGCGCGGGGCGTTCCGGCGCACGCCCGGCCCGGCCCGTTCCGGGACGCGCTCAGGAGGAGTGGGCGAGCGGGCTCCGGTTGCGCAGGAGCCACTGGTGGTAGCCGTCGACCTGCCGGGCCGCCTCCCGGTAGGCGGCCTCCAGCTCCGCGTACACCGTCGCCGTGTCGGCGCCCGGCCGGGAGACCAGCAGCAGCCGGACCGCGAGGGGGTCGTCGCGCAGCGGGCGGATGGCCATGTCCTCGCGCGGGCCGGAGGTCGGCTGGCAGGGGGCGACCGCCTCGCCGAGGACGACGAGGGAGGCGGCGGTGAGGTAGTCGCCGTGCAGCACGGTCGGCGCGACACCGGCCGCGCCGAACACCCGGCGCAGGCCGTCCCATTCGCCGTCCACCGTGGGATCGACCATCCACCGGTCGGCCGCCAGGTCGGTCAGGTCGACGACGGGCAGGGCGGCGGCCGGGTGGTCGCGGGCCATCGAGATGAACTGCGGTTCGCGGTCCAGGAGCACCCGCTGCACCAGGCCGTCCGGCACGTACAGCGGGCACCCCTCCACCTCGTGCACGAAGGCGACGTCGAGCCGGCCCGCCTCGACCGCGCGCAGCAGCGCGTGGGCGGACACGTCGACCCGCAGCGTGATGTCCGTTCCGGGCAGCCGGATGCGCAGCCTGCGCAGCCAGCCGCCGATGACCCGGCTGGCGGTGCAGCCGATCCGCAGCCGGGGGCCGCCGGACCGGGCCGCGTCCGCCTCCGCCTTGGCGTCGGTGACCAGTGCCCGCATGCCGTCCACGAGCGGACGGGCCCGGCTCAGGACGGCGTGGCCGAGCAGGGTCGGGCGGCAGCCGGTGCGTTCGCGGCTGAACAGCTCGGCGCCGAGGGAGTTCTCGATCCGGCGCAGCTGGGTGGTGAGCGAGGGCTGGCTCACGCCCAGCCTGCGGGCCGCCCGGTGCAGGCTGCCGGTGTCGGCGATGGCGCACAGCGCCCTGAGGTGCCTCACCTCAAGCTCCATAACGCCGAGAGTAGGGCGGCGGCGCCATGCCGCACCAGACGTCCCAATCCCATCAAACTCCTGTAATTCAGCGGTAGGTGGAACGCCGGACACCGTTTGTGTCCGCTCGGTTCATCGCGTCCTCGCCTTGGAGCTACGGCCGGGTGATAGGGCGGCGCTATCGCCGGTTGGCATCATCCGCCGGGGCCCGGATTCGCCCACACTCTCTCCGTACCGCCCCCGTCCGAGTCCGATCATCGGACGGGTTCCTCGGACAGGTAACTGGTAGGAGACCCCCCATGAGACACCCCAGGACCGTCATGTCGGCCGTCGTCGGCCTCGGCTTCGGCCTCGCCGCCGCGCTGGGAACCGCACCCGCGCTCGCCTCTGCCGCCCCCGTACCTGCCTCTTCCGCGACGGCCCCCCACGTCGCGTACACCTCCCACTCCGGATCGCACGAGAGCGCCGCCGCCAACAAGGCGTTCTTCGACGCGGTCGTGAAGTCCGTCGCCGAGAAGCGGGCCGCCCACCCGGGCGTCCAGTCGGTCACCATCGTCTACAGCACCGCCAACGCCCCCAGCTTCCGCACCCAGATAGCCAACAGCGCGTCCATCTGGAACAGCTCGGTCTCCAACGTCCAGTTGCAGGAGGGGTCCAACGCGGACTTCACCTACTACGAGGGCAACGACCCGAGCGGCTCGTACGCCAGCACCGACGGACACGGCAACGGCTACATCTTCCTCGACTACGCGCAGAACCAGCAGTACGACTCGACCCGCGTCACGACCCACGAGACCGGGCACGTGCTCGGCCTGCCGGACGACTACTCGGGTCCGTGCAGCGAGCTGATGTCGGGCGGCGGCCCCGGCCCGTCCTGCACCAACCCGTATCCGGACGCCAATGAGCGCAACCAGGTGAACTACCTCTGGCAGAACGGCTTCGCGGCCGCGCTCGCCCGCAGCGGTTCCTGACCACAGCACGGACGGACAGGGGCCACCTCGCAGGACGGGGGTGGCCCCTCGCGCGTGCGCAATGGCCGGAGCCGTCAGCCCTTCGCGCGTTCACCCGTCTACCCGTCCGCTCGTTCGCTCGTTCGCTCGGCGCCGTCACCGGTTCAGTTCGGCGCGGACGAGGGCCAGCAGTTCGTCCTCCGTCATCCCGAGCTCACGTGCGCCACCGACCATCTCGCGTACCCGGTCCAGCAGCATGGCCCGGTGCGGCGAGACGCCCGCGGCGATCATCGCGCCGCGGCCCCGGCGCAGTTCGATCAGCCCTTCCTCACGCAGCCGCTGGTAGCCGCGCAGCGCCGTGTGCACATTGACGCCCAGTGACTCGGCGAGGACCCGGGCGGCGGGCAGCCTCTCTCCCGGGCCGACCGTCCCGTCGGCGACGGCACGGCGCACGCAGGCGGCGATCTGGTCGCCGAGCGGCACGGTGGAGGTGGGATCGACCCGGAAAAGCATGGTCATTTTTCCGTTCGACGCTGATCGACCAGGGTGTTGAGCAGTGCTGCGGCGGTCCCGGAGTCCTCGACGGTCACCGCGAACTGCCGGCCACCGGCCAGGTCCGCCACGATGCCCTCACCGGAACGGATCATGACTCCGGTGCGGCCGGGCCGGATCCGGTAGCCCCAGCCGCCGTATTCGGCCAGAGGATTGATCTTACGACTGCCCGCCGCCTCGATCCGGTCGAGCGGGATTCTTATCCGTGGCCACGGCAGCACCCCGGAGACCGTGAGGCCGCGCCGGTCCACCGTTACGTACGGGCGGGCGAAGACCGCGAGGAGCACGCCGATGACCAAGGCCGGAATCGCCGCGATCCAGTCGGCTGTGAACAGCAGGACGATCCCGCCTCCGAGCACGAGGAGCGGGACCAACGGCAGCCACCAGGCCCCAACATTGCGCGCCCACCCCGCGATCTCCCCGTCGGCCAGCTCGATCCGTTCACCGACGACGACCGGACGGCGGCCGGCCGGGGCGTCTTCCCGGGGAAGGAGCGCGGCAAGCAGCAGCCCGAGCCCGAAGGCGAGCGCGGCGACTCCCACACCCACGGCCAGGTGCCACATCGGGAACGAGACATCCTGCGCCCGGCCCTCCGCGTCCTGGGCGGCATCCACGTTGATGGACAGGACGGCCGCCATCAGGTAGCCGAGGCCTCCGGCGGCGGCAAAGCCACTCGCGACGAGCCTCCCGTACGAGCGGCCGGTGAACTTCCCCGCGACCGCCATCAGGACCCACAGGGCGCCGATCCCGGCGAACAGCACGACGACGATCGCGATGTACGAACCCCGGCTCGCATGGTCGTCCGCTCGGCCGTTGCCCACGAAGTGGCTGGCTACCTGGGCGGGGAGCCGGTCGCGCCAGGTCGCGAACAGGATGAGGTCGGCGGCGAGGGCGAGTACGAACGGCAGCGCGGCAAGGACCACACGGCCGACATTTCTACGGTTCATCGAAACCTCCATTATTTGCATGCTAGTAGAACAATAGAGGCGCGGCAATGACGCGGGGCAACGAGCCAGTGGGCAGGGGCAGAGCGGAGCCCGCCTGACGGTGACGCGCTGTCAGGCGGGCTCGGTGACGATCCGGTACGGGTGAGACCGGGGCGGTCGGTCAGGCCAGTTCTAGGGGGAACGCTCCGCGATGTCCGGTACCCGCACCGGCCGTCGGCCTGGGCTCGAACTCCGGGCAGCTATAGGTCTCCTGGACGAATCCGCTGCGCCGGTCCCAGAGATCGAGGACATCGCCCTCCCCGTCCGCCCCCCGGTAGGCCTCCTTGGCCCCCCGGAAGCAGGCGAGGCCGCCGGAGAGACCTCGGCCGGGCGAGGGGAAGTAGTCCGAGAAGGCGCAGGCTATACAGGTCTGGAGCCGGACCCCGGGCGGAAGAACCCGCTGGATGGTGGCGAGCGCGGAGCCGAAGTCGCTCTCGGCCCGGTGCGACCTGAATCCCGCCCCGCCGAACTGCAGCTCCAGGTAGAGGTACGGATCCGGCCGGCGCAGCGACAGCAGGCAGCTGAGCCGGGCCTGTTCGGGCACCCCGTCCGCGACGACCGGGAACGGCAGGTCCCATTCCAGGACGCAGTCGTTGAGCACCCCGTCCGCCAGGGCGAACGCCTCTCCCTGGTCCGGCGTGCTCGCCGCGGGGCGGAGCCCGTCGAAGCTCTTCCCCTCGAAGTCGACTCCCCGGATACGGAGGCGGAGTTGCTGTCCGTCGGTGGTGAGGATGACGGCATCGGATCCCTGCCGGTCCCGGTACCACCCTGCCCACGACTCATCTGTCATGGGCACGGACTGTAGCCCGTGCCTCTGACACTCCCCCTGCCGCCCTCCACTTCCCCGCGCGAGGCCCATGACCTCGGCCGATCACCGCCCTGTCGCGTCACGCTCCTTCGCGCCTCCCCTCCCCCGCTTCCCCTGCTCCTTCGCTCAGTGGGTCCGGCGGGTGACGAACTCCGCCAGGGCCAGGAGGTCGCCCGCCGCGGACAGGTCGGGCACCGCGCGGGACAGGTGGTGCACGGCCCGCGCCATCCGGTCCGCGGCGCAGATCTGGGCCCAGTCGCGCCCGCCCGCCCGGTCGACGGCATCGGACGCACGGCTCACCTCGCCGACCGTGTTCATCGGACCCCGGTAGAGCGCGGCCAGCTCCGCGGCTGCCGGGGTGCCGGAGGTGAGCGCGGCGACCACGGGCAGCGACTTCTTGTGGGCGGTGAGATCCGCCCCGACCGGCTTCCCCGTCTGGGCCGGGTCGCCCCAGATACCGATGAGGTCGTCGATGAGCTGGAAGGCCAGCCCGGCCTCACGGCCGAAACCGTCCATGGCGCCGACGGCACGCTCGTCGGCACCCGCGTAGAGCGCGCCCAGCGCGCAGGCGCAGCCGAGCAGGGCACCTGTTTTGGCCGTGGCCATGGTGAGGCACTCGTCGAGCGTGACCTCCTCCGGGCCCCGTTCCTCGAAGGCGCAGTCGGCCTGCTGGCCGGCGCACAGTTCGATGACACAGGTCGAGAGTCGGGCCGAGGCGCGCGGTGACACCGCTCGGGCGTCCTCGGCCAGCAGCCGCTGGGCGAGGGCCAGCATCGCGTCGCCCGCGATGACTGCGTCCGGGATACCGAACACCGTCCAGGCGGTGGCGCGGTGACGGCGGGTCCGGTCCTCGTCGATGACGTCGTCGTGCAGCAGGGTGAAGTTGTGCGCCAGCTCCACGGCGACGGCCGCCCGCACGGCGTCCCTGGGGTCACCTCCGAGCGCCCGGGTGGCGGCCAGCACGAGCGCCGGTCTGATCGCCTTGCCCGCACCGCCGTCGGCCGGGCTTCCGTCGGCGTGCTGCCAGCCGAAGTGGTACATGGCGACGCGCCGGATGGATCCGGGCAGCGAGGCGACCGCCGCCCGCAGGTGGGGGTCGACGAGGGATCGGGTGTACTCCAGAAGAGCCGCGGCCTCGTTGCCCTCGGTCGCGGCGTCGGTACGGGTCATGGTCAATCGGTCACCCCGGTCGTTGCCGTCCCGGCCCGGACGCTGTCGCTCCGGGCCGGGACGTGGGTGGTTTCTGTGGCTACTGCGGACAGCTGCGCGTGCCGGGGGAGCGGGTCCCGCCCGTGGCGGCGGAACCCGCTCCCCCGGCACGGCCTAACGCCAGCGGCTTACCTCGACGTTCTCCAGGACACCGAGGGCGTCCGGTACGAGTACGGCCGCCGAGTAGTAGGCCGTCACGAGGTAGGAGATGATCGCCTGCTCGTCGATCCCCATGAAGCGGACCGACAGGCTGGGCTCGATCTCGTCGGGGATGCCCGTCTGCTGGAGTCCGACGACGCCCTGCTCGGCCTCACCGGTCCTCATGCAGATGATCGAGGTGGTGCGGGCGTCGCTGACCGGGATCTTGTTGGACGGGAAGATCGGAACCCCGCGCCAGGACGCGATGCGGTGACCGCCGACGTCCACGCTCTCCGGGACCAGGCCGCGCTTGCTGCACTCCCGGCCGAAGGCGGCGATGGCCCGGGGGTGGGCCAGGAAGAGCTTCGATCCGCGGCGGCGCGAGAGCAGTTCGTCCATGTCGTCCGGGCTGGGCACGCCGTCGTGGGGCTGGAGCCGCTGGCCGTAGTCGCAGTTGTTGAGCAGGCCGAACTCGCGGTTGTTGATCAGCTCGTGCTCCTGGCGCTCGCGCAGCGCCTCGACCGTGAGCCGCAACTGCTGCTCGGTCTGGTTCATCGGCTGGTTGTACAGGTCGGCGACCCGGCTGTGGACCTTCAGCACGGTCTGCGCGACGCTCAGTTCGTACTCGCGGGGCGCAGCGTCGTAGTCGACGTACGTGTGCGGGACGACTGCCTCGCCGACATGTCCCGCGGACAGGTCGATCGCCGCCTCGCCGTAGTTGTTGGTGCGCTGCTGCGGAATGGCCAGCAGCCCGGCGAGATGCTCGCGCAGCGGTTCGGACCGCTCCGCGAGGTTGAGCACATCGGCGCGCTGCAGCGTCAGTACGGTGCAATTCGTGACGGCGCGGGCCGTGTACTCCCAGAGGGCGTCGCCCTCGATGAGGGAGTGGTCACCGAAGTACGCCCCGTCGGCATGCACCCCGAGCACCGTCTCGTCCCCGTAGGGGCCGGTGCCGATCTTCTCGACCTTGCCGTGCGCCAGCAGGAAGACCCGGTCCGCCGCGTCACCGGCCGTGGCCAGGAGCTGTCCGGCGGGAACATCACGCTGCTCGCACCTCCGGGCCAGCTCTGCCAGCGCCTCCTCGTCCCCGAAGTCCCGCAGGGCCGGGAGTTCACCGAGTTCGGCGGGGATGACCGCCACCCGGTCACCGGTCTGCACGAAGGTCACCCGGCCGTCGCCGACCGAGTAGCTCAGCCTGCGGTTCACCCGGTATGTGCCGCCCTGCACCTGAACCCACGGAAGCGTCTTCAGCAGCCACCGCGAGGTGATCTCCTGCATCTGCGGGGCGGACTTGGTGGTCGTCGCGAGGTTCCGCGCGGCTGCCGTGCCAAGACTCTGCTGCGGCGGCACCTGCGCGTTCTGAACCTCTTCACCAACGGACATCTGACGTCCTCTCCATCATCGGCTGACCTGCTGCAGAAGCCTTTCAGCACGTGACTCGGCGCGCCATTACACAAAAGAGTGTGACTAATCGGGCTTTGGGCTGGGCACAACGCTGCGCGATGTCCGTGGAGCGGTTCACTTGCATCTGGGATGCCGACCTGTGGCTCGCAGGGAGTGAACCGCGGCCGGTGTGCACGGAATTGACCGGATCGGCTCGCACACCGCCCGAACAGAGCCTCTTCAACAGCCCATGACCGGCTCGGGGCCCTGATTGCCGGGTACAAGCGCTCTACGGGCATATCTCCCCCACGCGCAAAGGAGTCGGCCATGTCCTCACCCATGTCCGCGAGCACCTTCCTCGCCACCCTGAAGGACGAGGGGCTCACCGTCGTGCAGGTAGGCGACTGGCGAACTCACAACCGCAACCAGCAGGGCGACTGGGGCCCGGTCAACGGCGTGATGATCCACCACACCGTCACCAAGGGCACCGCCGCCACCGTCCAGCTCTGCCGCGAGGGCCACAGCGACCTGCCGGGGCCGCTGTGCCACGGAGTCATCGCCAAGGACGGCCGCGTCCACCTGGTCGGCTACGGCAGGGCCAACCACGCCGGCCTCGGTGACGACGACGTACTGCGCGCCGTCATCGCGGAGAAGAGCCTGCCGCCGGACAACGAGGCCAACACCGACGGGAACCGGCACTTCTACGGCTTCGAGTGCGAGAACCTCGGTGACGGGAAGGACCCCTGGCCCGACGTCCAGCTCGAAGCCATCGAGAAGGCCGCGGCCGCGATCTGCCGCCATCACGGCTGGACGTCCAAGTCGGTCATCGGGCACCTGGAGTGGCAGCCGGGCAAGGTCGACCCGCGCGGCTTCACCATGGACGACATGCGGGCCCGGATCCATGACCGCATGAAGTAGCCGCCCACAGCCAACCCGGTCCGTCCGCGCCCCGGGGCACGTCCCGGAACGGGCACGCCCCGGAGCGGGCACGTCCACAATGGGGGCATGCCCGCCACACCGCCCGGCCCACCCGGACCGCCCGGCCTCTCCCGGCTACGGCCGGCGCTTCCGTCACCCCTGCGGCCGGCCGAGGACGACCGCTTCGGCCGGTACGGCGTACGACTGCTGCTCAAGCGCGACGACCTGATCCACCCGGATCTGCCGGGCAACAAGTGGCGCAAGCTCGCCCCCAACCTGCTCGCCGCCGCCGGGCGTCCCGTGCTGACGTTCGGCGGGGCGTACTCCAACCACCTGCGGGCCACGGCCGCCGCGGGACGGCTGCTCGGCTTCCGTACCGTCGGCGTCGTCCGCGGTGACGAGCTGGCCCACCGGCCGCTCAACCCCTCGCTGGCGCGGTGCGCCGCCGACGGGATGCGGCTGCACTTCGTGGACCGCGCGACCTACCGCGCGAAGGCCGATCCAGAGGTCCTGGCCGGGCTGCTGAGCGCCCACGGCGAGTGCGAGGTCATCCCGGAGGGCGGCAGCAACGCCCTGGCCGCACAGGGCTGCACAGAGCTCGGTCACGAGCTGCGCGGACTGGCCGACGTGGCGGCGGTGGCCTGCGGCACCGGCGGCACCCTGGCCGGACTCGCCGCCGGACTCGCGCCGGGGCAGCGCGCGCTCGGCGTCCCCGTGCTGCGCGGCGGCTTCCTGGGCGACGCGGTACGCGGCCTCCAGCGGGAGGCGTTCGGCGGACCGGCCGGCGACTGGTCCCTGGACGAGCGGTTCCACTTCGGCGGCTACGCCCGTACCACTGACGCGCTGCACGCCTTCGCGGACGACTTCGAGGACCGGCACGGACTGCCGGTCGAGCGGCTCTATGTGGCCAAACTCCTCTACGCGCTCACGACGCTGGCCGGGGAGGGCGCGTTCCCCGCCGGAAGCTCGGTCGCCGCCGTGATCACCGGACGCCCGGACCCGGCGGAACCGCCCGGCGGCCCTCAGTCCGACTCCTCCCGGTAGGCCGCCGCCTCCTCCAGGTCGAGGCGCCTGAGCAGGGTGCGCATCATCTCGTCGTCGATGCCGCGCTCGTCCCGCAGCCGCACGAAGACCTCGCGCTCGGCCTCGATCATCTCGCCGGCGAGGCGCCGGTAGGTGTCGTCCGCCGACTCCCCCGTCACCGGGTTCGGCGCGCCCAGCCGCTCCCACACGGCGTTGCGGCGCCGCTCCAGAACGGTGCGGAGCCGGTCGGTGAGCGGTTGCGGAAGCCGGTTGCGCTCGTCGGCGAGCAGCTTCTCCAGCCGGGCTTCCGCAGCCGTGGACGCCTCGCTCTGCGCCTGCGCCTCCGCGAGGGTCTCGGCCTGCCGGTCGCGCCCCGGGAGCCTCAGGACGCGCACCAGGAGCGGCAGGGTGAGCCCCTGGATGACCAGGGTGCCGATGACCGTGGTGAACGTCAGGAAGAGCACCAGGTTGCGGGCCGGGAAGTCCGCGCCGTCGGCCGTGGCCATCGGGATGGAGAACGCGATGGCCAGCGAGACGACACCGCGCATCCCGGCCCATCCGACGATGAGCGGCGCGGTCCAGTCGGTCCCGGTTTCCCGTTCCCTGATGCGTTTCGACAGCCACCGGGGCAGATAGGTCGCCGGATAGACCCAGATGAACCGGACCACGACGACGGCCAGGAACACCGCCACCGCGTACCAGAGGGCGTCCGCGACGGCGTACGTACCGAGCCCCTTCAGTACGAAGGGCAGCTGGAGGCCGATCAGGGCGAAGACGGCGGACTCCAGGATGAAGGCGACCATCTTCCAGACGGCCGCCTCCTGGAGCCGGGTGGCGAAGTCGACCTGCCAGGACCGGTGGCCCAGGTAGAGCGCGACGACGACCACCGCGAGCACTCCGGAGGCGTGCACGCGCTCGGCCGCCGCGTACGCCACGAAGGGGATCAGGAGCGACAGGGTGTTCTGGAGCAGGGGCTCCTTGAGGTGGGTGCGGAGCCAGTGCAGCGGCACCATGAGCACCAGGCCGATCGCCACGCCGCCGACCGACGCGAGGAAGAACTCCCCGATCCCGGCGCCCCAGCTCATCCCCTCGCCGACGGCCGCCGCGAGGGCCACCTTGTACGCGGTGATCGCGGTGGCGTCGTTCACCAGGGACTCGCCCTGGAGGATCGTCGTGACCCGGGCGGGCAGGCCGACCCGGCGGGCGATCGCCGCGGCCGTCACCGCGTCCGGCGGGGCGATCACGGCGCCCAGCACCAGTGCGGCGGTGAGCGGCAGATCGGGCACCAGCCGGTAGGCGAGCCAGCCGACCGCGACGGTCGCGAACAGCACGTAGCCGACGGAGAGCAGCGCGACGGGGCGGAGGTTGGCCCGCAGGTCGAGGTAGGAGCTGTCGACGGCGGCGGTGTAGAGCAGCGGTGGCAGCAGGAGCGGCAGCACGATGTGCGCGTTCAGGGTGTACGTCGGCACCCCGGGCACGTAGCTCCCGATCAGCCCCATGGCCACCAGCAGCAGCGGAGCCGGCACCGGGGTACGGCGGGCCAGCCCCGCCACCGCCGCGCTCGCCGCGACCAGTGCCACCAGTGGCAACGCGTCCATCTCACGGTCCTCGCATCCGTCGTAACCTGGCAATCATGAGTGAGTGCCCGCACGTATCAGATCTGCCGCGCCCCGAGCCCGCACCCCTCAGCGATGCCTGTCTCGAATGCCGGGCAGCAGGCACCCACCCCGTGCAGCTGCGGCTCTGCCTGGTCTGCGGCCATGTCGGCTGCTGTGATTCGTCACCGCTGCGGCACGCCACGACGCACTTCGAGGAGACCGGTCATCCGGTGATGCGGAGCTTCGAACCCGGCGAAAGCTGGCGTTGGTGCTTCGAGCACGGTTCGATCGTCTGACGTCTGGGTACGTCAAACCGGCGCCTGTTGTTCGTAATTGACCGCCGCAGACCTCTAGCCACTGTGTGTACCCATGGGCTTACCATGAGTGACAGTCATGGGACGGGGTCTTGGCGACACGGCATCATGGATCGCGATAGCGTCGCCGGACCAAGAACCGAAGACGTACCACATGGCTCCGGGGCACCCTTCCCGGATCCTCGAATGAGTTTGTGCCACCTTGGAGGTGAGGGTGTCCCAGATCGCAGGCGAGCCCGGGAATCAGGACTTCGTAGAGGTCCGGCTGCCCGCTGCGGGTGCCTACCTGTCGGTGCTGCGTACGGCCACGGCCGGCCTCGCAGCGCGCTTGGACTTCACTCTCGACGAGATCGAGGATCTTCGCATCGCGGTCGACGAGGCCTGCGCGATCCTGCTTCAGCAGGCCGTGCCCGGCTCCGTCCTCAGCTGCGTCTTCCGTCTCATCGACGACTCACTTGAGGTGACGGTATCGGCCCCCACGACAGACGGGCGGGCCCCGGAGCGTGACACCTTCGCCTGGACGGTGCTCTCGGCACTGGCGGGGAAGGTCGACTCCACGGTCGCCGACGACCGGACGGTCAGCATCAGCCTGTACAAACAGCGCGGCGCGGGACCCGGGCCGGCGTGAGCAACGGGAACGGGGACGGTCCGGTGCGGGACGAGACGATCCGACCAGGGGTGGTGCACGCGGCAGGCATCCCGGACCAGCAGGCCCTGACTCATCCGGTGGATGAGGCGGCCCTGCCCCGTGCGGTGGACGGGGCGGACGGGCCCGCCGGCCGTACGGTCGCGGTGGAGCAGTCGCAGGCGGAGCGGGCAGGCCAGATGAGCGAGCACAGGCACCACGATCCACACGACCGCAGCGGGGCGCGGGCGTTGTTCATCGAGCTGGGCAAGCTCCCCGAGGGCTCGCCCGAGAAGGCCGAACTGCGCAACCGGCTGGTCCGGATGCATCTGCCGCTCGTGGAGCACCTGGCCCGGCGGTTCCGCAACCGGGGCGAGCCGCTGGACGATCTGACCCAGGTCGCCACGATCGGCCTGATCAAGTCGGTGGACCGGTTCGATCCGGAGCGGGGTGTCGAGTTCTCGACGTACGCCACGCCCACGGTCGTCGGTGAGATCAAGCGCCATTTCCGCGACAAGGGCTGGGCGGTGCGGGTGCCGCGCCGCCTCCAGGAGCTGCGGCTGTCGCTGACCACGGCGACCGCGGAGCTGTCCCAGCAGCATGGCCGTTCGCCCACGGTGCACGAGCTGGCGGAGCGGCTCGGCATCTCCGAGGAAGAGGTGCTGGAGGGGCTGGAATCAGCCAATGCCTACAGCACGCTCTCCCTGGATGTGCCGGACACGGACGACGAGTCCCCCGCGGTCGCGGACACGCTCGGCTCCGAGGACGAGGCGCTGGAGGGCGTCGAGTACCGGGAGTCGCTCAAGCCGCTGCTGGAGGACCTGCCGCCACGAGAGAAGCGGATTCTACTGCTCCGGTTCTTCGGCAACATGACCCAGTCACAGATCGCGCAGGAGGTCGGCATCTCACAGATGCACGTCTCACGGCTGCTGGCCCGCACGCTGGCACAGCTGCGCGAGCGGCTGCTCGTCGAGGAGTAGCCGTACGGGCGCGGCCCCGGGACACCGGCCGGCCGCGCCCCGGTTCACACGTACGGGTCAGCCGGCGGTGTCCGTGTCGGGCTCCGGCTCGGGCGCCGCACCCGGCCGGCGGATCCCCAGGGCGCCGATCGTCGTCGGCCTGGCCAGCTGGTACAGCGCCGTCAGCGACACCGCCGCCAGGACGATCCCGGCCGGGATCAGCACGCCCTGGGAGCGCAGCAGCGTCCACGCCACCGGCAGCGCGATGATCTGGGTGATGAGGGCGGGCCCCCGGCTCCAGCTGCGCCGCAGCAGCAGCCCACGGGCGGCGAACAGCGGGATCAGCCCGAGCGCGATCAGCGTCAGACCGCCCATTTCGGCCTGCTGCGGGCTCTCGGGGCGGCCGAGCAGCCCCATGACCAGCATGTAGATTCCGCCGATGACGAGGGCCGCGCCCTCCAGGGCGTTGAGTCCGGCCACGAGCGTGATCCTGGCCGGCTTCGGCGGTTCGACCAGAGGCATCGGCGAGGGCGCGTTCTCCTGAGTACTCACCCATGCAGGTTGGCACTCCGGAGCCGCGAACGCGAAGCCGGGGTCGTGAATCCACCGGAACGAGGCAGCCGCGATCGGCCCACCGCGCCCGAGCCGTCACCCTGCGTGAAGGTCATCGGGCAGGACTTCAGGCCGATACGCCGCGGTAGGTACTCTGGCGGACATGCGCGCACTTCTTGTGGTCAATCCAGCTGCCACCACCACCAGTGCCCGCACCCGTGATGTGCTCATCCACGCGCTGGCCAGCGAGATGAAGCTGGAGGCCGTGACCACCGAGTACCGCGGGCACGCCCGCGACCTGGGACGCCGCGCCGCCGACAGCGACGACATCGATCTCGTGGTGGCGCTCGGCGGCGACGGCACGGTCAACGAGGTCGTGAACGGCCTGCTGCACAACGGCCCCGATCTCGACAACCTGCCGAAACTCGCCGTCGTGCCCGGCGGCTCCACCAATGTCTTCGCGCGCGCCCTCGGGCTGCCCAACGACGCGGTGGAGGCGACCGGCGCCATCCTGGACGCGCTGGCCAACCGCACGGAACGGACCGTCGGACTCGGCCTGGCGGCCGGCACCCCGGGCACGGAGGACGAATCCGTGCCGGACCGCTGGTTCACCTTCTGCGCCGGCCTCGGATTCGACGCGGGCGTCATCGGCCGGGTCGAACAGCGGCGGGAACAGGGAAAGCGTTCCACCCATGCCCTGTACGTCCGCCAGGTACTGCGCCAATTCCTTGAGGAACCCCACCGGCGGCAGGGATTGATCACGCTCGAAGTGCCCGGACAGGAACCGGTCACCGAGCTCGCACTCTCCATAATCTGCAATACGGCACCCTGGACCTACCTGGGGAATCGCCCGATGTACGCCTCCCCGAAGGCCTCGTTCGACACCGCCCTGGACGTCCTCGGCCTGCAACGGCTCTCGACGGCTGCGGTCACCCGCTACGCGACCCAGCTGCTCACTTCGAGCCCCGAGAAGGGGCCGCGCGGTAAGCACGCGGTTTCACTGCATGACCTCACAGACTTCACCTTGCATTCAAAGGCTCCACTGCCCTTCCAGATGGACGGTGACCACCTGGGGGTGCGCACAAGTGTGACGTTCACAGGCGTACGCCGTGCACTGCGTGTGATTGTGTGAGTGGAAGGGACCAAAGTCCTTTAACTCGAACGTTTGGACTGGCTTCCACCCTCTAGAAGTACGGCTGTGACCTAGCCGACACCGAGGAATCAAAAAAAACTTTCCTGTAGGGGTTGTATCCGCCGCCGAGGTTTGCGAATCTCTACATGGCGATCGGGACGGCCCGCAACAACGGCCTCCACTGAGAGCCAGAACCCCTCCTCACTTCACAGGACCACAACCAGTTCATCTGGGCGTCGGCCCGACACCTGTGGGGGGATTCGTGAAAGCGTTCACATTCACAAGCCACAGTACGTATACCAAGGAGAGGTAGCAGCCATGGACTGGCGTCACAACGCCGTTTGTCGTGAGGAAGACCCGGAGCTGTTCTTCCCCATCGGCAACACCGGTCCTGCGCTGCTGCAGATCGAGGAAGCCAAGGCCGTCTGCCGTCGCTGCCCCGTCATGGAGCAGTGCCTGCAGTGGGCGCTTGAGTCCGGCCAGGACTCGGGCGTCTGGGGTGGCCTCAGCGAGGACGAGCGCCGCGCAATGAAGCGCCGCGCCGCTCGCAACCGGGCGCGCAACGCCAGCGCCTGACCGACGCCACCGCTACGAACCTGAGCCAGGCGGCGCGTACAGAGCGTACGCATCACCCCGCCCTCCCCCGAGTCGCAGCGCGCAGTACCCCCGAAGCGCATGCTTGACCAGAGAGCCCGGACCGTTCACCAACGGTCCGGGCTCTCTGCTGTGCCGTACGTTCTGAGTGGCGGCTGCCGCTTGTCGGCTGCTTGACGACTACTTGTCGGCGCGGACCGGGATGTCGAGGATGACCTGGGTGCCGCGTTCGGGCGCCGGCACCATGCCGAACGTCCCGCTCAACTCGCCCTCCACCAGCGTCCGCACGATCTGGAGCCCCAGATTGCCGGTGCGCTGCGGGTCGAATCCCTCGGGCAGGCCGCAGCCGTCGTCCTGGACGGTGATCAGCAGCCGCGCCTCCGTGGGCGAACCGCCCCGGACCGCGGAGACCTCGACCGTGCCCGACTCGGCGACGCCGAAGGCGTGTTCCAGGGCGTTCTGCAGCACTTCGGTGAGGACCATCGCCAGCGGGGTCGCCACTTCCGCGTCCAGGATGCCGAAGCGTCCCGTCCGGCGGCAGGTCACCTTGCCCGGCGAGATCTCCGCGACCATGGCGATGACCCGGTCCGCGATCTCGTCGAACTCCACCCGCTCGTCCAGATTCTGGGACAGCGTCTCATGCACGATGGCGATCGAACCGACGCGCCGTACCGCCTCGTTGAGCGCCTCGCGGCCCTGCTCCGAGTCCATCCGGCGGGACTGCAACCGCAACAGGGCAGCCACGGTCTGGAGGTTGTTCTTCACCCGGTGATGGATCTCCCGGATGGTGGCGTCCTTGGTGATCAACTCGCGCTCGCGACGGCGCAGTTCCGTGACGTCGCGGAGCAGGACCAGGGAGCCGATCCGGACCCCCTTGGGCTTGAGCGGGATCGCCCGGAGCTGGATCACCCCGCCCGTGCACTCGACCTCGAACTCACGGGGCGCGTAACCGCTGGCCAGTTTGACCAGGGCTTCGTCCACCGGGCCCCGGGAGGGCGCGAGTTCGGCGGTGATCCCGCCGAGGTGCTGTCCCACCAGGTCGGAGGCGAGGCCGAGGCGGTGGTAGGCGGAGAGGCCGTTGGGGCTGGCGTACTGGACGACGCCGTCGGCGTCGAGCCGGACCAGCCCGTCGCCGACCCGCGGCGAGGCGTCCATGTCGACCTGCTGGCCGGGGAACGGGAAGGACCCGGCGGCGATCATCTGGGCCAGGTCGGAGGCGGACTGGAGATAGGTGAGCTCCAGCCGGGACGGGGTGCGGACGGTGAGGAGGTTGGTGTTGCGGGCGATCACCCCAAGGACGCGGCCCTCCCGGCGTACGGGGATCGACTCGACCCGTACCGGAACCTCCTCGCGCCACTCCGGATCGCCCTCGCGCACGATCCGGCCCTCGTCCAGCGCCGCGTCCAGCAGCGGGCGGCGGCCGCGCGGCACCAGGTGGCCGACCATGTCGTCCTGGTAGGAGGTGGGGCCGGTGTTGGGCCGCATCTGGGCGACGGACACATAGCGGGTGCCGTCGCGGGTGGGGACCCAGAGCACCAGGTCGGCGAAGGAGAGGTCGGAGAGCAGTTGCCACTCCGAGACCAGCAGATGGAGCCACTCAAGGTCGGTGTCACTCAGGGCGGTGTGCTGGCGGACGAGGTCGTTCATGGAGGGCACGCGTGCGAGCGTACCTGTGGATGCGCGCAGGTACCGAACCGGACGGCCCGGCCCCGCGTGCAGGAGAAGGGCCGGAAATTACCGTCTCCCATGGATGGACAGGCAGGAATGGTCTAGTCCACAATGCAGAAGACAGAACCTCCGCTCTCCCCGCACAGGAGAGCGGAACGAGGTGCCCGCGCTCTCTGCCCTGACTGCGCCGGTACCTCTCCCGGGCCGGGGGCACCGCACACCGTCGGCCCGACTGACCGCCTCCGGGCGGTCTTACTCCGGGCTGCGGTGCTGGTCGGGCTGAGGGTCCCGGCCCGGCGCCGTGGCCCGCGGGTGTTTCCGGGGACGGCTCTCAGCGCGTTTCCGTGACCTTCGCCAGTGCGCGCGGGGCGTCCGGATCCTGGCCCCGGGCGATCGTCACCTCGTATGCCAGCATCTGGAGCGGCAGAATCTCCAGGATCGGCTGGACCTCCTCCGCGACCCCGGCGGTCGGCAGCACGAACCCCGCGGACGCCGCTTGCACCTGGGCCTTGGGACCGACCACGAAGAGGTCGGCGCCCCGCCCGCGCAGCCGGTCGAGCACCGGCTGGAGGGCCTCGCCGCCCCGGCCGTCGGTGACCACGGCGATCACCGGGGAGATGTTGTCGACCATGGCGAGCGGGCCGTGCAGCAGATCGGCGCCGGAGTAGGAGAGAGCGGGGATGTAGCTCGTCTCCATCAGCTTCAGGGCGGCTTCCTTGGCCGTGGGGTAGCCGTAGCCGCGCGAGGTGATGACCATGCGCTCGGCAAAGCGGTAGCGCGACGCCAGGGCCTTGACCTCGTCCTTGCGGGCCAGGACCGCCTCGGCCAGCTCCGGCAGGATCGCGGCCGCCTTCCCGTCGCCGCCCCGCAGCCCCTCCACGAACAGGTACAGCGACAGCAGCGAGGCGGTGTACGTCTTGGTGGCCGGCAGCGCCTTCTCCGGGCCCGCCAGGATGTCGATGTGGTATTCGGAGACCGCGGCGAGCGGCGAGTCCGGATTGTTGGTCACGGCCAGCGTCACCGCACCGGCCTCCCGCGCGGCCCTGGTGGACGCGACCAGGTCGGGCGAGCCGCCGGACTGGCTGACGGTGATGACCAGGACATCCTTGAGATCCGGCTTCGCGCCGTACGCGGTGGTGGTGGACATCGAGGCCAGACCGCAGGGCAGTCCGAGCGTGATCTCGATCAGGTACTTGGCGTAGAGCGCCGCGTTGTCCGACGTGCCTCGGGCGGTGAGCAGGACGAAGCGCGGCTTGCGCGCGGCGATCTCGGCCGCCACCGCGCGGATGGCGGGGGCTCCGTCGTCGAGGATGCGGCGGAGCATCGCGGGCTGCTCGGCCATCTCGCCGGACATGATCCGGCCGGGCAGCTCGCCCTCGACTGCCGGGTACGTGGCGGACATGTCTGGTGCCTCCCGGTGCTGGACCGATGCCTCGGACGGGGCCTGTCCAAGTCGAACACGGGGTACCGAGGGGCCGCCAGCGGACGGCACCCGGCGGGATTGCGGACGCGTCGTCCGCCGTTCGTCCGGCGGGTGCCCGGGGCTTCGTCCGGGTGGGCGGGGTCTGCTAGATTAGGACTTTGATTGGTCTATACCACATGATTCACTCCAGATCGGCAGGCCCCGCGTGGAAGTTGTCATCGTCCCGGACGCCAAGGCAGGCGGCGAACTGATCGCGGGGGCCATCGGCACCCTGCTGAGCCGTAAGCCCGACGCCCTTCTCGGCGTTGCCACCGGCTCGACCCCGCTGCCCATCTACCAGGCACTGGCGGACAAGGTCCGCTCGGGTGCCGTGGACGCCTCGCGCGCCCGCATCTGCCAGCTCGACGAGTACGTCGGGCTGCCGGCGGGCCACCCGGAGTCGTACCGCTCGGTCGTCCTGCGCGAGGTCGTCGAGCCGCTCGGCCTCTCCGAGTCCTCGTTCATGGGCCCCGACGGCTCCGCGGAGGACGTCCAGGCCGCCTGTGAGGCGTACGACAGGGCGCTCGCGGAGGCCGGCGGGGTGGACCTCCAGCTGCTGGGCATCGGCACCGACGGGCACATCGGCTTCAACGAGCCGTGCTCCTCGCTCGCCTCCCGTACCCGGATCAAGACGCTGACCGAACAGACCCGGGTCGACAACGCGCGCTTCTTCGACAACGACATCACGCAGGTGCCGCACCACGTGATCACCCAGGGGATCGGCACGATCCTGGAGTCCCGCCACCCGATCCTGCTCGCGACGGGCGAGGGCAAGGCCGACGCCGTGGCGGCGACGGTCGAGGGGCCGGTGGCCTCCGTGGTGCCCGCGTCGGCGCTCCAGATGCACCCGCACGCGACGATAGTGGTCGACGAGGCGGCGGCGTCGAAGCTGAAGCTGGCGGACTACTTCCGCGCCACGTATGCGGCGAAGCCGCTGTGGCAGGGTATTTAGTCTTCTGCGGTACGCGAGAGGGGCCGGACACCTGCGTGGTGTCCGGCCCCTCTCGCGTCTGTGCGGGTGCGTCGTGGTGGACGCCTTGTCCTCAATCGCCGGACGGGCTTGAGTTGCGCGGGCGCCCCCGTGCTCAGGCCTCGTCCTCAAACGCCGGACGGGCTTGAGGCGGCCGCCCCGGCGATTGAGGCAGGGTGGGTCAGGCGGCGGTGATGGCCTCTGCTGCTGCCCGGCCGCAGACCCTGGCGGCTCCGTGGGTGGCGATGTGGAAGGCGCCCCGGGGTTCGGCCTGGGGGACGCCCATCTCGACCACGATCGTGTCCGCACGCGCCGCCAGCAGCGAGTCCAGGGCCTCCGTCATCCACGGGTGACGGTGCGCGTCGCGGACGACCGCGACGACGCGCCGGTCCCCCGCGGCCCGCAGCACATCGGCGGCGAGGTTCTCGTGCTCGCTGCCGTAGGTGTCCGTACCGGTGCCCGGCACCAGCCGGGCCAGTTCGGCGGCGACGCCCCAGGGGGTCTCGTCCCCCACCGCGATGTTCGCGACCGGGGTGAGCGCGGCGACGTACGCCGGGCCGGTGAGCGGTTCGGCCGGGCCGGTCACCACGACCGCGCGGCGGGCCGCGACCAGGCCGATGTCGGAGCTGATGCCCGTGCTGTCCCCGGTGCCGGGCGCGGTCCCCTCCTGCACTGCCGCGCCCGGCTCCGGGACAGCCCCCCTGGCCGCCCGCGTCCAAGACGCGAGGGACCGCACCCGGGCGGCGGCGTCGGCGAGCCGCTCCTCGGGCAGTTCACCGGCACGGACCGCCGCGACCAGCGCGTCGCGCAGCCGGAGCACCGTGCTGTCGTCTTCGAGACCGCCGCCGACACAGAGCGCGTCGGCGCCCGCCGCGATCGCGAGGACCGAGCCGCGCTCGATCCCGTACGTCGAGGCGATGGCCTGCATCTCCACGGCGTCCGTGACGATCAGTCCGTCGTAGCCCAGCTCCTCGCGCAGCAGACCGGTGAGGATCTGCGGGCTGAGCGTGGCCGGGCGGTGCGGGTCGAGCGCGGGAAGCAGGATATGCGCGCTCATCACCGATTTGGAACCCGCCGCGATGGCCGCCCGGAAGGGCACCAGTTCACGGGCGTGCAGGGTCTCCAGGTCCACGTCGATGCGCGGCAGCGCGTGGTGCGAGTCGACCGCGGTGTCGCCGTGCCCCGGGAAGTGCTTGGTGCAGGCGGCGACTCCGGCGGCCTGGAGGCCCTCGATGTACGCGGCGGTGTGCCGGGCGACCAGCTGCGGGTCCGCGCCGAAGGACCGTACGCCGATGACCGGGTTGCCGGGGTTGGAGTTGACGTCCGCGGACGGCGCCCAGTTGAGGTTGACGCCGCACTCCGCGAGCCGGCGGCCGAGCTCCTGCGCGACGGCGCGGGTCAGCGCGGTGTCGTCGACGGAGCCGAGCGCCAGGTTGCCGGGGAAGGAGGAGCCGTGCCGCACCTCCAGCCTGGTGACGTCGCCGCCCTCCTCGTCGATCGCGACGAGCACGTCGTCGCGTTCGGCGCGGAGCTGGGCGGTGAGCGCGGCGAGCTGTCCGGGCGTCTCGACGTTGCGGCCGAACAGCCCGACGGAGGAGAGGCCTTCACCGATCCGGCGCAGCAGCCAGTCCGGTGCCGTGGTGCCGGTGAACCCCGGCTGCAGGACGGCGAGTGCGTCGCGGGTGACGGTGTCCGTGGTGGATACGAGGGTGGTCATGGGGTGCGTTATCCCTTCACTGCGCCGTCGGTGAGACCGCTGACGGCCTTGCGTTGCAGGAAGACGAAGAGGATCAGGATCGGGACCGCGAAGATCGAGGCGGCCGCCATGGTGGCGCCCCAGTCGTCGCCGAACTGGCTCTGGAACTGGGAGAGCCACAGCGGCAGCGTCTTGGACCCGGGTTCCTTGTTGAGGATGAGGACGAGCGGGAATTCGTTCCAGGCCGTGACGAAGCCGAAGAGCGAGGTCGCCATGAGGCCGGGGGCGAGCAGCGGCAGGATCACCTTGACGAACGCCTGCGGGCGGCTGCACCCGTCGACCATGGCGGACTCCTCCAGCTCCTTGGGCACGGCGGCGACGTAGCCGCGCAGCGTCAGGATGGTGAAGGGCAGCACCATGACCATGTAGAAGAGGGTCAGCGGGACCAGGCTGTTGAGCATGTCCGCGTCGCGGACCAGCATGTAGATCGCGATGACCATGACTTCCCACGGGGCCATCTGCGCGATCATGAAGACGAGGATCATGCTCTTGCGGCCCTTGAACCGCATCCGCGCCAGGGCGAAGGACGCGAAGAGCGCGATGATCAGCGAGAACACGACCGCGAGCAGCGTGACGGTCAGCGAGTTCCTGACCAGCGTGAGGAAGTCGGGCGCGTTGTACGCCGTCTTGAAGTGCTCGAACGTGACGTCGGTCGGGAACCAGACCGGCGTCTCGGTGATGATGTCACCGGTCGGCTTGAACGCCGTGCTGAACATCCAGTAGACGGGGAAGACGAAGGCGGCGAAGAGGACGATCGCCGTTGCGTTGGGCCAGATGCGGCCGAGCAGTGAGCGCTTCACAGCTCGTCCTCCTCTTGCTTGAGAATGATGCGGAGGTAGTACGAGGTCAGCCCCAGCATGATCAGGATGGTGAGCAGCGAGATCGCGGCGCCCATGCCGTAGTGCTGGTTTCCGACCCCTTCGACGAAGGCGTAGATCGGCAGCGTCTCGGTGAGGCGGTTGGGGCCGCCCTCGTTGATCGTGAAGAGCTGCGGGAACGCCTTGAACACCCAGATGACCTCAAGGAAGGTCGTGGCGTAGAGGAAGGGCCGCATGAAGGGGAACGTCACCTGGGTGAAGCTCTTCCAGTTGCCGGCCCCGTCGAGCGAGGCGGCTTCGTAGAGTTCCTTGGGGATCGTCGTGGTGGCGGCGTAGAGGTTGATCGCCACGAAGGGGATCGACTGCCAGACGATCAGCAGCCCGACCACGAAGAAGGTGGAGAACTGCGAGCCGGTCCAGTTGTAGTCGGCCATGGAGTGGAAGCCGATTTTGTCGAGCACGTAGTTCACGACGCCGAACCGTGAGGCGAAGAGCCACTGGTAGACGGTGGACGCCGCGACGACGGGCATCGCCCAGGCGAGCACGAGGCCCAGCATCAGGGTGAGCCGCATCCGCTTGCCGAGGCGGGCGAGCAGCAGTCCGATCAGCGTGCCGAACAGCATGATCAGCGCGACGTTGACGCCGGTGAAGACGACGGTGCGGACGGTGACGCGCCAGAAGTCCTCACCACCGAGGATCTCCTTGTAGTTCTTGAACCCGTTCCATTCGGTGGCGTGCCGGATCATCTGCCCCATGTTGAGGTTCTGGAACGACAGCATGCCGTTCTTCACCAGGGGATAGCCGAGGAGGAGCGCCGTCACGGCGAGCGCGGGCACGAGCAGCAGATAGGCCGCGGCCCCCGCGCCCACCTTCCGCCTGGGTTTCCCGCCCGGTGCGGCGGGTGGCTGCCCGCCGTGCCCCCGGCCGGTGGCTGTCTTGGCCACGTCCGACGGATTGGTCTCTACTGCCATGCTCGTCATCACTTCCAACAGAGCCCTACAGGAACGGTGCGTACAGCCGGGACGGCGGGTGGATGCCCGCCGCCCCGGAGTGTGTCGCGCTGCTGCGACTACTGCTGCTGGCTCAGGCGCTTGTTGAGCTCGCCCTCGACCTTCTTGGCGGCGTCGGCGGACGACTTACCCTGCAGGACCAGCGTCATGTAGGACTTGATCGGGTTCGGCGGGTTCTCGACCGGCGCCCATTCCGGGATCAGCGGCGTCGTGCCACCGGACTTGGCCGCGGCGGGACCGGCGGCCTCGGCGGCGGGCTGGCCCACGGCGAACTTCTGCATGGCCTCGGACTTCGGGGTCCAGCCGGCCTCCTTGACGAGAGCGCCGTCGTTCGCCTCGCTGAGGGCGATCTTCAGGAACTCCTTGGCGAGGTCCTGCTTCTTGCTGCCCGCGGCGACGGCGAAGTTGGAGCCGCCGAGGAAGACGCCCTCGGGCTTGTCCGCGGTCTCACCGGGGATGGTGAAGAAGCCGATGTCCTTCTCCAGCTTCGGGTTGGCCTTGATGGCCGTGCCGGCCTCGTAGCCCATCGCGATGATGGCGCCGGTCTTGCCCTTGGCGAAGACCTCGGCCTGCTGCGGGGTGGCCTCGTCCTTGTCCTTGGGGGCCTTGGAGTAGGACTGGTACTTCTTGTACACGTCCATGGCCGCGGCGACCTTCGGGTCGGCCAGGTTGGAGACGTACTTGTCGCCTTCCTTCTTGACCGGCTCGACGCCCTGACCGACGAGCAGACCGTCGAAGAAGTACCAGTTCTGGCCGGGCAGGTAGATCGGCTCGGCGTCACCCTTCTTCTTGATGGCGTCGAAGGCCTTGAAGAGGTCCGCGCGGGTCTTCGGCGTCTCGGTGATACCGGCGTCCTTGAAGACCTTCTTGTTGTACATGACGACGCGGTTGCCGAAGTACCACGGCAGGGCGTACTGCTTGCCCTCGAAGACGGAGGGGGCGTTGATCGAGTCGGGCCAGTCGCCGCCGATCTCCTTCTTGACGTCCGCGAGCTCGGCGAGGCCGCCGGTCTTGGCGTACGCGGGGGTCTGGGTGTTGCCGATCTCCAGCACGTCGGGCGGGTTGGACTCGGAGAGGGCCGTGGTGACCTTCTGCTGAATACCGTTCCATTCCTGGACTTCGATCTTCAGCTTGGCCTTGGTCTTCTTCTCGAACTCGTCGGTGACCGTCTTGGTCCAACCGGGCGGGTTCGAGCCGGACATCGTCCAGACCGTCAGGGTCTGGCCCGCGTATCCTTCGGCACCGGCCTTCTTGCCGTCGCCGCTGTCGTCGTCAGAACCACAGGCCGCCATGCCGAACACCATGCCCGCGACGCCGATCGCCGCGATGAGCTTGCGCTTCACGCCACCCTCCTCAGGGATGCTGCAACCCCCGCCCACCGCACAAATAGCGTCGACGAGTACTACTGGGGCTGGAACCTGGTCTTTAATGGTTTAGACCAGTACCGGGAGCTTGGCCTAGACCTTTAGGGGTGTCAAGGGTGTATAAGAAGTGCACTCGCGTCCGTTATAGGACCGACATCTGAGGGAGGGCGACGAGCCGTGACCGGACCGTGCCACCATGTGAGCCGCGACAGACGGAGGAGCCGGTGACGGCAGCAGCGCAGCAGTCGGGAAGGCGGACCATGGGCGTCGACGGGGGCAGTTCGGAGAACGATACGGGGGCGAGCGCGGGCACGCGCACCGCGCGCGTTCCGAAGTACTACCGGCTGAAGCGACATCTCCTCGACATGACGGACACGATGCCGCCCGGCACCCCCGTGCCGCCGGAACGGACCCTGGCCGCCGAGTTCGACACCTCGCGCACCACCGTGCGCCAGGCGCTCCAGGAACTGGTCGTCGAGGGCCGGCTGGAGCGCATCCAGGGCAAGGGCACCTTCGTGGCCAAACCGAAGGTCTCGCAGGCCCTGCAACTCACCTCGTACACCGAGGACATGCGCGCCCAGGGACTGGAACCGACGTCCCAGCTGCTGGACATCGGCTACGTCACGGCCGACGACACACTCGCCGGGCTCCTCGACATCACCGCCGGCGGCCGCGTGCTGCGGATCGAGCGGCTGCGACTGGCGAGCGGTGAGCCGATGGCGATCGAGACCACCCACCTTTCGGCCAAACGCTTCCCGGCGCTGCGGCGTTCGCTGGTGAAGTACACCTCGCTCTACACGGCCCTGGCCGAGGTGTACGACGTCCGGCTGGCCGAGGCGGAGGAGACCATCGAGACCTCGCTCGCCACCCCGAGCGAGGCCGGACTGCTCGGTACGGACGTGGGCCTGCCGATGCTGATGCTGTCCCGGCACTCGCTGGACGAGCAGGGCGAGCCGGTCGAGTGGGTCCGTTCGGTCTACCGGGGCGACCGCTACAAGTTCGTGGCCCGCCTCAAGCGCCCGCTGGACTGAGCTCAGCACTCCTGAAGCCCTCGTGGAAGCGATTCCACGAGGGCTTTTCCGTGCTCCGGGCAGGGACTTCGTACCGTCATTGGTCTGCACCACTTCCCCGACACCGAGGACCGCCGCAGCCACCGGCCACCGGACGGAAGACCGTTGCCGGACCGCAATGCGGACAGGGGGTGACGCTGGGCGGGACCCTCGCCTAGATTTCCTGCGCATTACATCGGTGATCAGCGAGGGGACGGAGTCGCCGCCATGCCGGAAGAACCAGTAGGAAAGCCAGCGGAACCAGGAGCGGCACCACCCACGGTCACACCCGTGCGGGTGGTCATCGCGCTCTGCCTCATCGCGCCGTTCGTGGCGATGCTCTGGGTGGGTTCGTACGCCAAGATCGACCCGACCTTCATCGGCATCCCGTTCTTCTACTGGTACCAGATGCTCTGGGTGCTCATCTCGACCGCACTCACGATGATCGCGTACAAGCTGTGGCAGCGTGACCAGCGCGCGCGCAAGGGGGGTGCGTCCGCATGAAGGACGGCGTGAACGGCATCGCGCTCGGTGTCTTCATCTTCTTCTTCCTGGCCGTCACGGTCGTCGGCTTCATGGCCGCCCGCTGGCGCAAGGCGGAGAACGAGGCCAGCCTCGACGAATGGGGCCTGGGAGGACGGTCCTTCGGTACCTGGGTCACCTGGTTCCTGCTCGGCGGCGACCTCTACACCGCGTACACCTTCGTCGCCGTGCCCGCGGCGATCTACGCGGCCGGCGCGGCCGGCTTCTTCGCGGTGCCCTACACCATCCTGGTGTACCCGCTGATCTTCACCTTCCTGCCGCGCCTGTGGTCGGTCTCGCACAAGCACGGCTACGTCACCACCTCGGACTTCGTCCGCGGCCGGTTCGGCTCCAAGGGGCTGTCGCTGGCCGTCGCGGTCACCGGCATCCTCGCCACCATGCCGTACATCGCGCTCCAGCTCGTCGGCATCCAGGCGGTGCTGGACGTGATGGGCGTCGGCGGCGGCGAGGACACCAACTGGTTCGTCAAGGACCTGCCGCTGCTGATCGCGTTCGCGGTGCTCGCCGCGTACACGTACTCCTCGGGGCTGCGCGCGCCCGCGCTGATCGCGTTCGTCAAGGACGGGCTGATCTACCTGGTCATCGCCGTGGCGATCATCTACATCCCGATCAAGCTCGGCGGCTTCCACGACATCTTCGCCGCCGCGCAGGAGAAGTTCAACGGCCCGCCGGGCGGTAAGCCGACCGGTGCGCTCGCGCCCGGCGTGGACGGCCAGTGGGGTTACGCCACACTGGCGTTGGGCTCGGCGCTGGCGCTCTTCATGTACCCGCACTCGATCACGGCGACGCTCTCCAGCCGCAGCCGCAACGTGATCCGCCGCAACACCACGATCCTGCCGCTGTACTCGCTGATGCTGGGCCTGCTCGCGCTGCTCGGCTTCATGGCGATCGCCGCCGGGGTCAAGGTGGACAACGGCCAGCTGGCGATCCCGCAGCTGTTCGAGGACATGTTCCCCGACTGGTTCGCGGGCGTGGCGTTCGCCGCCATCGGCATCGGCGCCCTGGTCCCCGCGGCGATCATGTCGATCGCGGCGGCGAACCTCTTCACCCGGAACATCTACAAGGACTTCCTGAAGCCCGACGCGACGCCCGAGCAGGAGACCAAGGTCTCCAAGCTGGTCTCGCTGCTGGTGAAGGTCGGCGCGCTCGCCTTCGTCCTCACCATGGACAAGACGGTCGCGATCAACTTCCAGCTGCTCGGCGGCATCTGGATCCTCCAGACGATGCCCGCCCTGGTCGGCGGACTGTTCACCCGCTGGTTCCACCGCTGGGCGCTGCTCGCTGGCTGGGCGGTCGGCATGGTCTACGGGACGGCCGCCGCCTACGGGGTCGCCAGTCCCACCCAGGCGCACTTCGGCGGGTCTTCCAAGGAGATCCCGGGCATCGGTGAGATCGGCTACATCGGCCTGACGGCGTTCGTACTGAACATCGTGGTGACCGTCGTCCTCACCTTCGTCCTGAACGCCCTGAAGGCGCCTGCCGGACTCGACGAGACCTCTCCCGGCGACTACACCGCGGACGCGGGCGACCCGGGCGTGAAGACGGAGCTCCCGCCGGCCACGGCCGGTGCGCCCGGCGGTCACTGACCACGGCGCCACGGGCCGCCGCACCCCCAGCACGTGGGGTGCGGCGGCCCGTTCGCACGTCCGGCGAAAACCCCGTGCCGTCGCCGCCCGGAGGTGCGGCAGACTTCCGTGCATGGACATAACCATCAGGCCGATCGAGCCCGCCGAGTACGCCGCCCTAGGCGAGATCACCGCCGAGGCCTATCTCGGGGACGGGCTGCTGGACTACGGCGCCGACGACCCGTACCTGGTACAGCTGCGCGACGTCCCCCGGCGGGCCGAGGAGGCCGAGGTGCTCGTCGCGACGGACGCCCGGGGCCGCGTCCTCGGCGGGGTCACCTACGCGCCGCCGGGCAACCGCTGGGCCGATATCGCGACGCCGGACGAGGCCGAGTTCCGGATGCTCGCGGTCTCCCGGGAGGCCCGCGGGGCCGGGGCGGGCGAGGCGCTCGTCCGGGCCTGCATCGACCGCGCACGGGCCACCGCGGGGGTCACCGGAATCGTCCTCTCGACGCAGCCGGCCATGCGCGGGGCCCATAGGATCTACGGGCGCCTCGGCTTCGTCCGGACCCCGGAAAGGGACTGGTATCCGATCGAGGGGCTCTCGCTGCTGACGTACCGACTGGAGTTCCCGGCGGTCTCCTGATCGGCCACGCGACACAACATGTGGGGGCTGCCTCATCGGGCGGCCCCCACATGTATGCTCGTGCTCGCTGTCGCCGCAGGGAAATCCGGTGCGAATCCGGAACTGTCCCGCAACGGTGTGATCGGTGTGCTTTTGCGCACCCCGAGTCCGAGGACCTGCCGACAGCGCGTCCGGCTCGACCGAACCGGACGCCCAGACGTCCGGGCCTCGTGGATGGGCCGGTGGACGCCGCACGGAGTGCTGCCCGAACGGGCCCCGCTCCGCCCGGCTGCCCCCGCTCCCCCGTCGGCCCAGAGCCGAGCGAGGGAGAGCACCACGTGACCATCGCGCCAGCCGATCCGGTTTCAGCGGCCGAATCAACGGGAACCACGAGCGACGGACCGGGCACCGCACTGCTGCGGACCCTCACCGCCCTCACCGCGGATCTGCCCGACACCGACCCCGGACGCGTCGCCGCCGCCGCGCTGCGCGGCCGCAACGCCCGGTCGGACGAGGCCGAGCTGCGCTCGCTGGCCACAGAGGCGGCCGCCGGCCTGATCTCCGAGGACCCCGCCTACTCCCGGCTCGCCGCCCGGCTGCTCACCCGCTCCATCGCGGACGAGGCGGCCGGGCAGGGCTCGACGTCCTTCTCCGCCTCGGTCGCCGTCGGACACCGCGAGGGCCTGATCGCGGACCGCACCGCCGAGTTCGTGACGCTGCACGCGGCCGCCCTGGACGCCCTGGTGGGACAGGCGCTCACCGACGGCGCCGACGACCGCTTCGGCTACTTCGGACTGCGCACCCTGCACAGCCGCTACCTGCTGCGCCACCCGATCACCCGCCAGGTCGTCGAGACCCCCCAGCACTTCATGCTGCGGGTGGCCGCCGGGCTCGCGGAGGACAACTCGGAGCACGCGCTGGACGAGGTCGCGGCCCTGTACCGGCTGATGAGCCGGCTGGACTACCTGCCCTCCTCCCCCACCCTCTTCAACTCCGGTACCCGGCACCCGCAGATGTCCTCCTGCTATCTGCTGGACTCGCCGCTGGACGAGCTGGACTCGATCTACGACCGCTACCACCAGGTGGCGCGCCTCTCCAAGCACGCGGGCGGCATCGGCCTCTCGTACTCCCGCATCAGGGCCCGAGGTTCGCTGATCCGGGGCACCAACGGGCACTCCAACGGCATCGTCCCGTTCCTGAAGACGCTCGACGCCTCCGTCGCGGCGGTCAACCAGGGCGGCCGGCGCAAGGGCGCCGCCGCCGTCTACCTGGAGACCTGGCACGCGGACATCGAGGAGTTCCTGGAGCTGCGCGACAACACGGGCGAGGACCAGCGGCGCACGCACAACCTGAACCTGGCGCACTGGATCCCGGACGAGTTCATGCGCCGGGTCGACGCGGACTCCACCTGGTCGCTGTTCTCCCCGGCCGATGTGCCCGAGCTGGTGGACCTGTGGGGCGACGCGTTCGACGCCGCCTACCGGGCGGCAGAGGCCAAGGGCCTGGCCCGCAAGACCATGCCGGCCCGTGAGCTGTACGGCCGGATGATGCGGACCCTCGCCCAGACCGGCCAGGGCTGGATGACGTTCAAGGACGCCTCCAACCGGACCGCGAACCAGACCGCGGAGCCCGGCCGCGTCGTGCACTCCTCGAACCTGTGCACGGAGATCCTTGAGGTCACCGACGACGGCGAGACGGCCGTCTGCAACCTCGGTTCGGTCAACCTCGGCGCGTTCGTCGACGGCGGCACGATCGACTGGGAGCGGCTCGACGCCACCGTGCGCACCGCCGTGACCTTCCTGGACCGGGTCGTGGACATCAACTTCTACCCGACCGAGCAGGCCGGGCGCTCCAACGCCCGCTGGCGGCCGGTGGGCCTGGGCGCGATGGGCCTCCAGGACGTCTTCTTCCAGCTGCGGCTGCCCTTCGACTCCGCAGAGGCCCGCGCGCTCTCCACGAAGATCTCCGAGCGGATCATGCTCGCGGCCTACGAGGCGTCCTGCGATCTCGCCGAGCGGTCGGGCCCCCTCCCCGCCTGGTCCGAGACGCGTGCCGCACGCGGCGTGCTGCACCCCGACCACTACGACACCGAGCTGAACTGGCCGGAGCGCTGGGACGCGCTGCGCGCCCGGGTCGCGAAGACCGGCATGCGGAACTCGCTGCTCCTGGCCATCGCGCCGACCGCAACGATCGCGTCCATCGCGGGCGTGTACGAGTGCATCGAGCCGCAGGTCTCCAACCTCTTCAAGCGCGAGACGCTCAGCGGTGAGTTCCTCCAGGTCAACGCCTACCTGGTGGACGAGCTGAAGCGGCTCGGCGTGTGGGACGCGCGGACCCGCGAGGCGCTGCGTGAGGCCAGCGGCTCCGTGCAGGGCTTCGCCTGGATCCCCGAGGACGTGCGGGCGCTGTACCGCACGGCGTGGGAGATCCCGCAGCGCGGACTGATCGACATGGCGGCGGCCCGTACGCCGTTCCTGGACCAGAGCCAGTCGCTGAACCTGTTCCTGGAGACGCCGACGATCGGCAAGCTCTCCTCGATGTACGCGTACGCCTGGAAGCAGGGGCTGAAGACGACGTACTACCTGCGCTCGCGCCCGGCGACCCGGATCGCCCGTGCGGCGTCCGGGCAGGTCGCGGCCGCCGCCCCCATTCCCGTACAGCAGGCGGCCGCGCCCGACGCGGACGCGATCGCCTGCTCCCTCGAAAACCCCGAGTCCTGCGAGGCCTGCCAGTAATGAGCACCAACGACCACAAGAACCTGCTCGACCCGGGCTTCGAACTGACCCTGCGGCCCATGCGCTACCCGGACTTCTACGAGCGCTACCGGGACGCGATCAAGAACACCTGGACGGTGGAGGAGGTCGACCTGCACTCCGACGTCGCCGACCTCGCCAAGCTGTCGCCGGGCGAGCAGCACATGATCGGTCGGCTCGTCGCGTTCTTCGCGACCGGTGACTCGATCGTCTCCAACAACCTCGTGCTGACGCTGTACAAGCACATCAACTCCCCGGAGGCGCGGCTGTACCTGTCGCGGCAGCTCTTCGAGGAGGCCGTGCACGTCCAGTTCTATCTGACGCTGCTGGACACCTATCTGCCCGACCCGGACGACCGGGCGGCGGCCTTCGACGCGGTCGAGGAGATTCCGTCGATCCGCGAGAAGGCGCAGTTCTGCTTCAAGTGGATGGACTCGGTCGAGAAGATCGACCGGCTGGAGTCGAAGGCCGACCGCCGCCGCTTCCTGCTGAACCTGATCTGCTTCGCGGCGTGCATCGAGGGGCTGTTCTTCTACGGCGCGTTCGCCTACGTGTACTGGTTCCGTTCGCGCGGTCTGCTGCACGGCCTCGCCACGGGCACCAACTGGGTCTTCCGTGACGAGACCATGCACATGAACTTCGCGTTCGAGGTCGTGGACACCGTCCGCAAGGAGGAGCCGGAGCTCTTCGACGACGCCCTCCAGCAGCAGGTCACCGACATGCTGAAGGAAGCCGTCGAGGCGGAGCTGCAGTTCGGCCGCGACCTGTGCGGCGAGGGGCTGCCGGGCATGAACACCGAGTCCATGCGCGAGTACCTGGAGTGCGTCGCCGACCAGCGGCTCGAACGGCTGGGCTTCCCGGCGGTGTACGGCTCCGAGAACCCGTTCTCCTTCATGGAGCTCCAGGGCGTGCAGGAGCTGACGAACTTCTTCGAGCGCCGCCCCTCGGCCTACCAGGTGGCGGTCGAGGGCACGGTCGGCTTCGACGACGAGTTCTGAGCCCTTCAGACCCTCGCCCAGCTCCTCAACTGCGGACGCCGTGCGGCCTTCACCGGCTGCGCGGCGTCCGCCGTTTCCGGTGGTGCGGTTCTCCGGCTCCGTTCCGCGTTCCTGAGCTCGCGGTCGATGCGGAGCTCGCGGACGATCCCGATCAGCGCCGGGAGCAGGACGAGGGTGATAACTGCGGATATGCCCAGGACGTTCGTGAATGTGTTCATGCCTCTACTGTCGTCCGTCCGGACGAGATCCGGCAGTGGCAGGACTGTCATGGAGCATCGAATTACTGCCACACTGGGGGCATGCTGAAAAACGTCGCCGTCCTGCTGCTCGACGAGGTCCACCCCTTCGAACTCGGCGTGCTCTGCGAGGTGTTCGGGCTCGACCGCAGCGAGGAGGGCCTGCCGGTGCACGACTTCGCCGTGGTCTCCGCCGATGGCCCGGTGCTCCAGACGCACGCGGGGTTCACCATCAGCACCCCGCACGGCCTCGACCGCCTGGAGGAGGCCGACCTCATCGCCGTACCGGCCGGCAGCCACTTCACGGACCGGGAGTACCCGGAAGAGGTCCTGGAGGCGCTGCGCCGGGCCGTGGACCGGGGTGCCCGGGTGCTGAGCGTCTGCTCGGGGGCGTTCGTGCTGGGCGCGGCCGGACTGCTGGACGGCCGCCGCTGCACCACGCACTGGCGCCACTCCGACGCGCTGGCCCGCCGCTTCCCGCGCGCCTGCGTCGAGCCCGACGTGCTGTACGTGGACGAGGGCTCCGTCATCACCTCTGCGGGCACGGCCGCGGGCATCGACGCCTGTCTGCACCTGGTCCGCCAGGCGTACGGGCCCGCCGCCGCCAACACCATCGCCCGCCGCATGGTGGTGCCGCCGCACCGGGACGGCGGGCAGGCCCAGTACATCCAGCGGCCGCTGCCCCGCGACCGCTGCGACACGGTCGGTGAGACCCTGGTGTGGATGGAGCGGCATCTGAACGAGGAGATGACCGTCGAGCAGCTCGCCACCCAGGCGCACATGTCGCCGCGCACCTTCGCCCGGCGCTTCCAGCAGGAGACGGGCACCACGCCGTACCGCTGGCTGCTGCGCCAGCGGGTGCTGCTGGCCCAGCACCTCCTGGAGACATCGGACGAAACGATGGACACGATCGCGGGACTGGCGGGCTTCGGCAATGCCGCAGCCCTGCGCCACCAGTTCGTACGTTCCTTGGGCACCACGCCGAACGCGTACCGCAGGACCTTCCGCGGGCCGTCGGAGCTGACCGAAGTCGCCTGAGCCCGGCCGCGTTGACATCCGATCATTCGTCCAAGCCTTTCCCGCACCTGTCCATGGACCGGGGCCCGGTGGCGGGCCAGGCTCTGACGATGGACATCCGGACGGCAAGACGAAGGACCATCGGGGCGGTGGTGGCCGCGCTCGCCGCCACACTGCTGCCCTGGCAGAGCGCCGCCGCCGTGGACGGACCGGCCGCCGCCCCGCCGCCGGAGGTGCTGCCCTCGCTGCAGCAGTGGCAGCCGGGGAAGGGCGAGTTCACCCTCACGGACCGGGCCAGGATCGTGCTGGACGGGGTACGGGACCAGCGCATCGCCGCCGACGCGAAGAGGTTCGCCGGCGAGCTGAAGGGCGGCGCCCCGGTGTCACGGGGCCGGGCCAGGTCCGGCGACGTGGTGCTGCGCCAGGACGCGTCCCTCAAGGGGGCGCTGGGCGCCGAGGGCTACCGGCTCGACGTCGGGGACCGGATCACGGTCACCGCAGCGACCTCCACAGGGGTGTTCTACGGTTCGCGCACCGTGCTCCAGCTGCTGAACGACGACGGCCGCGCCGCCCGGGGCTCGGCAACCGATGTGCCCGCGTACCGGGAGCGCGGCGTCGGGGTCTGCGGCTGCTACATCAACGTGTCGCTGCCGTGGTTCGAGCGGCTGATGAAGGACATGGCCTCGCAGAAGCTCAACCAGCTCTGGATCGAGGCGAAGGTCAGGAGCGACACCGACCCGGAGTCCGCGTTCTGGGGTTACTACACCAAGCCGCAGATCCGGTCCCTGGCCGCGATGGCGAAGAAGTACCACATCGAGCTGGTGCCGGAGATCAACTCCCCCGGCCACATGGACACCTACCTGGAGAACCACCCGGAGCTCCAGCTCAAGGACAAGGACGGTGTCGCCTCACCGCCCCGGCTGGACATCTCGCGGCCCGAGGCGCTGACGTACTACACCTCCCTGGTCGACGAGGCCCTGAAGGTGTGGGACACCCGCACCTGGCACATGGGCGCCGACGAGTACATGATCGGCTCCTCGTATCCGGACTACCCGCAGCTGCAGACCGCCGCGACCGCGAAGTGGGGCGCCTCTGCCACCCCCGACGATCTCTTCGTCGACTTCATCAACCAGGTCAACGCGCATGTGAAGGCCGGCGGCAGGTCGCTGCGGATCTGGAACGACGGGCTGACCGGCCACAACGCCACCGTGCCACTGGACCGCGACATCGCGGTCGAGCACTGGCTGGGCGGCGACTCCATCGAGCAGCCGTCGGAGCTGCTGGCCGAGGGACGTCCGGTGATGAACTCCGCGTACTCGCTGTACCTGGTGCGCGGCGGCTTCACGATGGACACCCGGAAGCTGTACGAGAGCGACTGGACGCCGCTGAGCTTCGAGGGCGAGACGCTGCCCGCCACGGCGGCGAACCTGACCGGTGCGAAGATCAGCCTCTGGCCGGACAGCGCGGCCGCCGAGACGGAGAACGAGGTCGAGGCGAAGGTCTTCATGCCGCTGCGCTTCATCGCCCAGGCCACCTGGGGCGGCCCGAAGCCGAGTGACACGTACGCCGGTTTCGAGGCGCTGGCCCGGCGGATCGGTCACGCTCCCGGCTGGGCGAACACCGACCGCGCCCCGCTGGCCGACGGCACCTACCGTCTGACAGCGGGTGCGAAGGCGCTCGCGCCGGGCGCGGACTCCGGGGTGTCCCTGACCAAGGGCGCGGCGGACGGCTGGACGCTGACCGCGACCGCCGACGGGTACTACACCGTCCGCTCGGCCGGGAACGGGATGTGTCTGGACGCGGTGCGCGGGAAGAAGTACCTGGGCGCACCGCTGGAGGTGGGTGCCGAACTGTCGCTCGGGACCTGCTCGGCGGACGCGCGCACCCAGCGCTGGCAGCTGGACACCGGGGCCGGTGCGCTGGTCCTGCGCAACGCCGTCTCGCAGCTCCGGCTGACGGAGCGGGCCGGGGACGGCGCGGCGGTACAGACGACGGGCGGGACGCGCCTGACAGCGAAATCCGCCTGACGCGCGACTGTGGGGCCCGCCGTGACGGCGGGCCCCACACGTGTGCCGGGGCTCCGTTCCGCGGACCGGGCCGGAGTCAGATACCGCAGTTGGGCGCCGACCAGAAGTGGCTCGGCCCCTGGTTCACGTGGACGTGGTCGTTGTGGTCCGGGTAGCCGGGGCCGAGGATTCCGTTGAACCCGTGGTTGCGGGCCTCCTTGGCCAGGGTGCAGAAGGCGATGCCGCCCAGGTCGGCCGCGTCGCCGTACAGATGGCGGCTGTTCGAGGCGCCGCCGACCGAACTGTTGCAGGACGTGGAGCGGAATCCGCTGTTGATGGTGATGGGACGGTCACCGAGCGCGTGGCGCAGCGCCTCCAGCTTCCACATGGTGCTCAGCGCGTTGGCCTTGGCCGTGCCCGCCGCGACCGCGCCACCGGCCCAGGTGCTGTTGCACTTGTTGAGTTCGGCGTAGGTGAAGTGGACGGGCGTGCAGTCGTTGTCCTGGAGGGCGTAGAGCTTGGCCTGGGTGGCGGGGCCCGCGACGCCGTCGGCGGCCAGCCCGTAGGCGGCCTGGAAGCGCTTGACGGCGGCGGTGGTGGCGGGTCCGTAGGAGCCGTCCACGGCGAGTACGGAGTTGTACCCGGGGTATCCGGCCACCCGGATCTGGAGCTGGACGACATCGTTGCCGGTGGCGCCGGAGGACAGCGTGCGGGTCCAGGTGTAGCAGCCGTCGGCCTGGGCCGTGCCGGCCGTGACCACGGCCCCGCCCAGCGCGAAAGCCATGGTCATGACAAGGCCGAGCAGGAGTCTCGCGGAACGTCTGAACATGGGGGCTCCCTACCACGACGAAGGTGTGGACAGAGAGACTGTCGGACGAGTCGACGCGCGTCAACTACACCTGAGAGAAGGCAGGTTGACGGGAGGGAGAAGCGGCGGGGCCCCGCCCGGCGAACCGGGACAGGGCCCCGCACATCTGTGCGCTCAGCCGGTTCAGCTGTTCGGCACGATCTCGTAGCGCGGGGTGTTCTCCTCCATCTGCCGGAGCGCGTCCTTGCGGTCGCGCTTGGAGAGCCGGTCGATGTACAGGTACCCGTACAGGTGGTCCGTCTCGTGCTGGAGGCAGCGGGCGAAGTAGCCGTTGCCCCGCACCTTGACCGGGTTGCCCTTCGCGTCCTGTCCGCGCACCACCGCGTAGTCCGGGCGGGCCAGCGAGGCGTACGCCGTCGGGACCGAGAGGCAGCCCTCGTTGGCGTCGTCCAGGACGCGCTCCTCGGGCGCCAGCTCGTCCAGCACCGGGTTGCAGATGACGCCGGTGTGCCGCACCCCGTCGTCGTCCGGGCAGTCGTAGACGAAGACCTTGAGGTCGACGCCGATCTGGTTGGCGGCCAGGCCCACGCCCTCCGCCGTCCGCTGGCTGGCGAACATGTCGTCGATCAGCGTGGCCAGCTTGTCGTCGAACTCCGTGACGGCCTTGCACTCCTTGTGCAGGACCGGATTGCCCACCACCGTGATCGGGCGCGAGGTGCCGCGCTCGCGGTAGGCCGCCTCACGCGCCTCGCAGTCCTCCGTGTCGACGAGAAACCCCTCGCTGTCGACGCCGTCGACGCTGATCTGCTCGTCCGTCTGCTCCTGCGCCATGTCCGCCGTACGCCTTCCTCACAAGCTGAGATCCGGGATCTGCGGCTCGCGAGGACCCGGGCACCCGAGCACCGGAATCGGTGCGCGTACAGCCTACGGGTACGGGTCAGCAGACCTCTTCCAGATCCCGCCACTCCCGGCTGTCCGGGCTGTCCGCCACCCAGCCGTCCAGCAGTCCGCGCACCAGTCCGGCGGGCGCCGCCAGGCCGCACTCACGCTCCGGTACCCACAGCTCACCGGCGGTGCGGTGGCCCAGCGGGCCGGGGTGGCCCGGCTCGCTGTGGTCGTGCGGGTCGAGGTGCTCGCCGTCGCCCTCGTCGCTCTCCATCCGGCTCTCCGAGCAGGCCCGGCAGAGCAGCCGGACGGACGAGGACCAGTCCTCCGCCGCGAAACCGGCGTCGGAGGCCAGCTGCTCCAGGGCGTCCCGGTCCGCCTCAGTGGCGGCTTCGAGGAGCACCACCCAGGTCGGCACGGGGGACGGCGCCCACAGCTCTATCTCGTCGAACACGGGGTACGAGGGCCCGGCCGCGGTGATCCGCTCGCCGTTCGGCACCCCGTCGTGCAGCACCACCTCGCCCCAGCGCCGCCCGGAGGACGGCAGCGGGATCGACAGCACTTCCATCCGCGCCGGATCCAGCCTGCGGCCCCACACGACCTCGGCCTCACCCTCCGGCGACAGCCGTACGGCCGCACTGCCCAGGTCCATGCCGACCGGCTCGCTGTTGGAGGCGGGGGTCTGCTGCCCGCCTCCGGGCACCCGCAGCCCGTACGCCTGCCAGGCCCGGCGCGCCAGCGGCCAGTCCTGCAGCGCGGTGGCGGCGATCCCGACGTTCCACCAGTCGGGAGCGCCGGACTCCTTGTCGAGCAGCGCGACGGCCCGCAGCCCGGCGGCCCGCGCCTGCTCCCAGTCATGCCGGAACTTGTGCAGCAGCGCCAGGTTGAACCATGACTCGGAGAGCCAGGGCTCCAGGTCCGCCGCACGCGTCAGCAGCGCGCCCGCGTCCTCGTACCGGCCGTCGCCGATCAGCGTGAACGCGCGGTCCGTGGCCTGCCGCCAAGAGGCGGAGGGCCGATGCCGTACCTTCCCGAAGATCCTCACGATTCCCGCCTGTCCCGACTGGACACCCTCGTTTTCCGCTCTCTTCGCATCCAACCATGCCCGACCGGACGCCCGCTCATTACCCATGGGTTACCCAGGTGGGACGGGGGTCAGACCGCCCCTGGCCAGAACCCGGGCGAGCGATTCCACGACCTGGGGCTGATAGTCGTGAGCGGTCCCGAGCCTGAGCCGTTCCAGCGCGCCGAGCGGCCCACCCGCGCTTTCCCCGCACAGGTCGTCGTACGCGTTGACCGCCCTGACGATCCTGGCGGACAGCGGCTGCTCGCGGAAGGGGTCCGCCTGCTGTTCGACGACGACGGCGACCCTCGCGTCCACCCCGGTCTGGCGGACCACGGCCCCGCCGAGCAGGGCGATCCGGCGCTGCTCGGCGGCGGGCAGCGTGGCGGTGGCGCCCTCCGGGACCGGGTCCACGAGCGAGAGCTGGCCGATGTCGTGCATCAGGGCCGCGTACTCCAGGACCGTGAGCTCGGGCCCGGAGAGCCCCAGCTCACGGCCGACGGCCGTGCAGAGCGCCGCCACCCTGCGGGCATGGCCGTGCGGGGTGTATCCGGCGATCTCGGTGGAACGGGCGAGCGAGGCGATGGTCTGCCGGTAGGTGGTGCGCACGGCGACGAAGCGGCGGAAGGACAGCTGGGTGAGCAGCAGCGGTACGCACAGGACGGGCAGCGCCCACAGCCCGGCCGCCGCGACCCCGAGCGCCATGACCGCCCCGGTCGCGCAGACCGCGGAGCCGATGCCCAGCAGGGCCCGCAGCTCGTCGCGGAGCAGCGGGCCGTACGGGAGAGGGGTGCCGGCCCGCAGCAGCAGGGCGCCGAGCACGGCGTCGCACAGCGCGGTGAGGCCGAGCAGCAGGAGCAGGAAGGCCGCGTAGTACGGCCCGTCGCCGAACCAGCTCTCGGACCGGCCGGAGTTGTAGAGCGGCTGGAAGCACACGGCCGCGAAGGCCACGGTCAGGACGCGGCGGGCCAGCTGGTCGGGGCCCGGCCCCCGGCCGCGGGCGACATGGGGCACGGAGGCGGCCAGCTGGGCCGCGACGAGCACGGCGATCACCTGGAGGGCGCCCTGCCCGGTGGGCTCCCCGCCGCTGCGCCCGAGCAGGGCGTACGCGAGGGCTCCGGCGGCGCCGAGTGGCGCGGGCTCCCGTTCCCCGGGGAGCGCGCCCCAGCGGGCCAGCTCACCGATGGCGATGAGCACGCCGAAGGCGAGGGCGTGGCCGGGGTCGTGGACCCCGTACCAGAGGGTGTGGGCGAGCGCGGCGGCGGTGAGCGCGAGGGCGGCGGCGCGCACGGCCGGGGTGGCGTTCACCGCTCGGACGCGCCGATGTCGAGCCCGTCCGGCGATGGCGGAAGAGCCGGCCCCGGGACGGCCCCGGAGCCCATGTCCCGCCCCTCGCCACGCGCCCCCGGTACCTCCGCCCCCGTCACCGTCACGGCGGACGAGACCCATCCGTGCCGTTCCAGGCCGCGGGCCAGCGCCCGCACCATCTGCGGGTCGAACTGGGTGCCGGCGCACCGCTTGAGCTCCTCCACGGCGGCCGGCACCGGACGCCCCGGCCGGTAGGACCGGGTGGAGGTCATCGCGTCGAAGGCGTCGGCCACCGCGACCACGCGGGCGAACTCGGGGATCTCGCGGCCGGTGAGCCCGTACGGGTATCCGCTGCCGTCGAGCCGTTCGTGGTGGTGCAGGATCGCCGACCGCGCCTCGCCGAGGAAGCCGATGCCGCGCACGATCTCGTGCCCGTACTCCGGGTGCAGCTCGATCACCCGGCGCTCCTCCGGCGTCAGCGGACCGTCCTTGCGCAGGACCCGGGTCGGCACGCCGAGCTTGCCGACGTCGTGCAGGATGCCGGCGAACCGGAGCACTTCGACCCGGTCCCTGGCCATGCCCAGCTCATCGGCGATCAGCACGGAGGCGCGGCCCACGCGCTCGCTGTGGCCGCGGGTGTAGGTGTCCTTGATGTCGACGGCCTGCACCAGGGCCCGGATCGTGGCGCGGTGCGCGGCGTGCTCGCGGTGGTACTGGGCGAACACCCAGCAGGAGATGTACATCGGCAGCAGGACGAAGAGCGCGGCCAGCGGCCCGTACGAGCTGTTCCACAGGACCGCCATCATCAGTCCGGCGAGGCCGTGCACGAGGTGCGGGCCGAGCGCGCGGGGCAGCAGCCCGGCCCAGGCGCGGCGGACGGGCAGCTGTTCGGCGGCGGCCAGGATCGAGCCGTCCAGCGCGCTCAGCACCAGGCTGAAGGCGAGGGCGGCGGCGCAGGCGGGCAGCAGTGCGTACGGGAGCTCCGGCAGCCGCCCGGCTCCGGAGCCGCCGAGCGCGGCGGGCCCGCCGAGCAGGGTGTGGACCTGGGAGGCCGCCCAGACGGTGAGGGCGAGCTGGGCCGCCCGCCAGACGCGGCGGGCGGCGGCCGGGGGGTGCTCCACCCGGCCGGCGAACGAGCCGGGTATCGCGACCAGTGCCGCGGCTCCCGGCGGCAGCAGGAAGGCGGCCGCGAGGAGCAGCGGGAAGAACGATCCGGCACTGATCGGCACGGAGCCGCCGAAGAAGGGGCAGCGCCCGGGGAGCTCGCACAGCAGGTAGACCCCGGTGAGCAGGGCGAGGGTGGTCCATGGGGTGGCCGCGCCGGGACGCAGGGCGGGCAGCACGCAGAGTGCGGCGCAGAGCGCGACCGCCAGGATGTACGCCCGCGCCGCGCCGCGTGTGGCTCTCACCCGATCCGCCCGCCCCCCGTTCGCTTCCGCGAAGGTCTCGCCGGTTCGCGAGCGCGTCCCGGCATCGCCAATGGAGGCGCCAGGCTAACGAGTTGGGGGCGGCGGCTCAGGGGGGACGGCCGCGATTAGCACGTTCGGGTGATGCGTCAGTCCTTGGCGGCGGCGGTCTGCTCGCTGTCGGAGACCGTCACGTCCTGCTCGGGCACCGCCTGGCCGGAGCGGATCAGGTCGATCCGCCCCATCACCTTGGAGCGCAGGTCGGTCGGTACGTCGTCCTGACCGCAGCAGCGCTTCACCAGCTTCTTCACGGCCTGTTCGAGCCCGTACTTCTCCAGGCAGGGAGAGCACTCACCGAAGTGCGTCTCGAACTTGGTGCAGTCGCTGTCCGGCATCTCCCGGTCGAGGAACTCGTAGAGGTGGTCAAGGACCTCTGAGCAATCCGTCTCGTGCGGCTCTCCGCAGCTCATGAGCCCGAGCCTTTCCGATCGTCCGACTCACCGGCGCCCGCCGGCACGAGCCCGCGGTCACGGGCGTAGTCCTCCAGCATGCCGCGCAGTTGACGGCGGCCCCGGTGCAGTCGGGACATCACCGTACCGATGGGTGTCCCCATGATGTCCGCGATCTCCTTGTAGGCAAAGCCCTCGACATCGGCAAGATAGACCGCGATGCGGAACTCTTCGGGGATCGCCTGCAGCGCGGACTTCACGTCGGAGTCGGGCAGGTGGTCGAGGGCCTGGGACTCGGCTGAGCGCAGACCGGTCGACATGTGCGACTCGGCACGGGCCAGCTGCCAGTCCTCGATCTCCTCGGCGGCACTGCGCTGGGGTTCACGCTGCTTCTTGCGGTACGAGTTGATGAACGTGTTGGTGAGGATGCGGTACATCCACGCCTTGAGGTTGGTCCCCTCACGGAACTGGTGGAACGAGCCGTACGCCTTGGCGTACGTCTCCTGGACCAGGTCCTCCGCGTCCGCGGGGTTGCGCGTCATGCGCAGCGCGGCCGAGTACATCTGGTCGAGGAAACCGAGGGCATCGCGCTCGAAGCGCGCGTTGCGCTCGGCGGTCGTCTCCTGCGGGCGGCCGTCGTCGGTCCCTGTGTCGGTCCCTGTGACCGGACCCACCTCCTCCAACGCTGTGGCGGAGCCGAAACCGGACCCGCTCGAATCGGAGAATAGTCGACCTTGGTCCGGAGCGGGCTGTCGATCCGATCCGCTCAGGGCGCGCTCGGGAGTGGTCTTGGCCGCATGCAGCACCGTCCACTCCAGGTCAGCGGCGTCTGTGCGACGCGGGCAGATGGTCGAACCCATGCGACGGACTCCCTCTCCACATACGACGTTGGTGTACCGACATCCCGCACAACAGCGGCCCCTCGCCCAACATTCCCGGGTGTCGCGTCACACGATTCCGGCCAGCCAGCCGGTCACCGCGGAGGTGAGGATCTCCATCGCCTGATCCTCGGTCACCCCGGAGCGCTTAGGTACGGCGAAGCCGTGGTCCCCGTGCGGCACCTCGGTGATCCGGTACTCCCCCGGAGGGAATTCGGCGGGCCTGCCGAACGGGTCGTTGCCGCCCTGGACGACGAGCGTGGGCAGGCCGGAGGCCAGCAGCTCGTCCGCGCGGGACTTCTCCGGGCGGCCCGGGGGGTGCAGCGGGAAGCTGAGCGCGAGGACCGCGCGGGCGCCGAGCCCGGACGCGGTGCGGCAGGCCACCCGGGCACCGGCGCTGCGCCCGCCGGCGACGACCGGGAGCCCGGCGGCGGCCAGGACCGGCCACAGGCCGCGCCAACCGGTGTCCAGGGTCTTCGGGGCGGGCGCGAGCTTCTTCCCGGCCACCCGCCAGGGCTGCTCCACCAGAGCGACGCTCACTCCGTGGGCGGGCAGTACGGCGGCGAGCGCCCGCAGGTCCCGGGCCTCGATGCCGCCGCCGGCCCCGTGGCCGAGGGCGAGCAGGAGACGGGGCTCGCTCGCGGGCAGCCAGCTGATCCGGGCGGTCCCGGCCTCGGTCTCGACCGTCTCTGTGCGGGGGTCCTTCTCGGTGGCGTTCACACCCACATCCAACCAACCTGTGGCGGGCGGGCCGGGGTCCGGCGCGTAGGCACGCTGTTCTGAGGCGCGGAAGAGCGCGCCTCAGAACAGCGAGGCCCGGAACAGCGTGCCTCAGAAGAGCGTGCCGACCTCGGGCGCGGCCAGCTCGTCCTTCAGCTCGGGGCCGTTGTTGCGGACGTTGCTGACGGCGGTGGCCACCGGATAGGCCCGCATCAGGCCGCCGGGCGGGGGTGTGAGCAGGCCGCGCAGCTCCTCCACGTCGGTGCGGGAGGGGTCCAGCCAGTCGTCCCAGCGGTCCGGGGTGAGCATCAGCGGCATCCGGGGGTGGATGTCGGCGAGCGCGGCGGGGCCCTCGGCCGGGGCGACGGCGAGCGGGCTCGTCTCGGCCTCCGTGGTGATCACCGAACAGGTCACCCACCAGGCCTGCGGATGGTCGTCCGGCAGGGTGCGGTCGCGCCAGAACTCGTAGAGCCCGGCCATCGCGAAGACAGAGCCGTCGGCGGGGGTCACGAAGTACGGCTGCTTGCGCGGCCGCTTCTTGCGGCCCTTCTCCTCCAACTGCCGCTCCTCGCTGCCGGTCACCCACTCGTAATAGCCGTCGGCCGGCAGGATGCAGCGGCGCGAGACGAAGGGGCGGCGGAAGGACGGCTTCTCGTGCACGGTCTCGGCGCGGGCGTTGATCATCCGGGCGCCGCCCTCCGGCGATTTGGCCCAGGAGGGGACGAGCCCCCATTTCAGTGCGCGCAGCTGGCGAACCGGACGCTGGTCATCCGCGTCTTTCACCGGACGCTCCAGTACGGCGTAGACCTCCTTGGTCGGCGCCACGTTGTAGTCGGGCTCCAGTGTCTCGGCCGGTTCCCACTTCTCCACATGGAAAAGCCCGGTCAGATCCTCGGGCCGCCGACTCGCCGCATACCGTCCGCACATAAGTGCCAGACTGCCACGACCGTCGTCCCGACCGGACGTCAATACCGCAAGGAGCCGCCCGCGCCATGGACAGCACCGATCTCGGCAATCTCTGGGACCGCGTCTTCGGCACCCAGCCGGCCCCCGAGCAGTGGCTGGTCGTGGTGACCGCCACGGCCGCGCTCGTCGCTGTCGTGCCGAACGTCATATGGCGGCTGACCCGCAACGCGATCACCATCGCCCACGAGGGCGGTCACGGGCTGATCGCGCTGCTCAGCGGGCGTCAGCTGTCGGGCATCCGGCTGCACTCGGACACCAGCGGGCTGACGGTGAGCCGGGGCAAGCCGACCGGCATCGGCATGGTCCTCACCGCGGCGGCGGGCTACACCGCGCCGCCGCTGCTCGGGCTCGGGGGCGCCTGGCTGCTGGCCAACGGCCGGATCACGCTGCTCCTCTGGGTGGCCACGGCGCTGCTCGCGGTGATGCTGGTGATGATCCGCAATGTGTACGGGGCACTGACGGTGATCTTCACCGGTTCGCTCTTCCTGCTGATGTCGTGGCTGGCCTCACCCGACTGGCAGTCGCTGTTCGCGTACAGCGCGGTCTGGTTCCTGCTGCTGGGCGGGGTGCGTCCGGCATTCGAGCTCCAGTCGAAGCGGCGGCACGGCGGTGCGCCGGACTCGGACGCGGACCAGCTGTCCCGGCTGACGGACGTACCGGCCGTGCTGTGGCTGTTCCTGTTCCACGCCGTGTCGCTCTGCTCACTGATCGGCGGCGGGCGCTGGCTGCTGGGCCTGTGATCCCGGTCCCTTTACCATCCTCGCGTTACGTCCCGGTTTCCGCGTATTTGATCAAGATCCGGGTTTGCGGAGAGCCATTAAAGTAAGCCCATGACCGAAAGTTCCGTGCACCCCGCCCTCTGGCCCGCCCCTCACGCGAGCGGAGCCGTCGACGCGACCGTCACCGTGCCCGGATCGAAGTCGGTCACCAACCGCGCCCTGGTGCTGGCCGCGCTGTCCTCCGAGCCCGGCTGGCTGCGCCGGCCGCTGCGCTCCCGCGACACCCTGCTGATGGCGGACGCGCTGCGCGCGATGGGCGTCGGCATCGAGGAGACGGTGTCCTCCAGCTCATCGGTCGCGGGCGGCCCGGACGGCTCCGGCGAGGCCTGGCGGGTCATCCCGGCGGGTCTGCACGGCCCGGTCACCGTCGACGTCGGCAACGCCGGTACGGTCATGCGCTTCCTGCCCCCGGTGGCGGCCCTCGCGGACGGCCCGGTCCGCTTCGACGGCGACCCGCGCTCCTACGAACGCCCGCTGACCGGGGTGATCGACGCCCTGCGGGTGCTGGGCGCCAGGATCGACGACGACGGCCGCGGTTCGCTGCCGATGACGGTGCACGGTGGCGGCGCGCTGGACGGCGGGCCCGTCGCGATCGACGCGTCCTCGTCCTCCCAGTTCGTCTCGGCGCTGCTGCTGTCGGCGCCACGCTTCAACCAGGGCGTGGAGGTGCGCCACACCGGCGCCCGGCTCCCGTCCATGCCGCACATCCGGATGACCGTCGACATGCTGCGGGCGGTCGGCGCCCAGGTCGACGAGCCGGAGACGGGCGGCGAGCCGAACGTCTGGCGGGTCTCCCCCTCCGCCCTGCTCGGCCGCGACCTGACGATCGAGCCGGACCTCTCCAACGCCCAGCCGTTCCTGGCCGCCGCGCTGGTCACCGGCGGCCGGGTCACCGTGCCGGACTGGCCGCGGCGCACCACGCAGCCCGGTGACGCGCTGCGCGAGATCTTCACCGCGATGGGCGGCAGCTGCGAGCTGACCGAGCAGGGGCTCACCTTCACCGGCTCCGGCCGGATCCACGGCATCGACGTCGACCTCGGCGAGGTCGGCGAGCTGACCCCGGGCATCGCGGCGGTCGCGGCCCTGGCCGACTCCCCCTCCACCCTGAGCGGAGTGGCCCATCTGCGGCTGCACGAGACGGACCGGCTCGCCGCGCTCACCAAGGAGATCAACGAGCTGGGCGGTGACGTCACCGAGACCGCTGACGGCCTCCACATCCGGCCGAGGCCGCTGCACGGCGGTACCTTCCATACGTACGACGACCACCGGATGGCCACCGCCGGGGCCGTCATCGGCCTCGCCGTCCCCGGAGTGGAGATCGAGAACGTGGCGACAACCGCCAAGACCCTGCCCGACTTCCCGCAGATGTGGACCGGAATGCTCGGGGCCTGAGACATGCGCCGCTACGGCAAGAACCCCGACGAGGACGACATCCGGGTCCGCCCCAATCGCAAGGGAAACCGGCCCCGTACGCATACCCGTCCCAAGCACGAGGACGCCGAGGACGGCATGGTCCTCACCGTCGACAGAGGCCGCCTCACCTGTCTCGTCGAGGGCCGCACGGTCATCGCGATGAAGGCCCGTGAGCTGGGCCGCAAGGCCGCCGTGGTGGGCGACACCGTCTCCATCGTCGGTGACCTGTCCGGCGACAAGGACACCCTCGCCCGGATCGTCCGGATCGGTGAACGCCGCTCGGTACTGCGCCGGACGGCTGACGACGACGATCCCTTCGAACGGGTGGTGGTCGCCAACGCCGACCAGCTCGCGATCGTCACCGCGCTGGCCGATCCGGAACCCCGTCCGCGCATGATCGACCGCTGTCTGGTCGCCGCCTACGACGGCGGGCTCTCGCCCCTCCTGGTGCTGACCAAGTCCGACCTCGCCTCCCCGGACAAGCTGCTGGAGGCGTACACCCCGCTGGGCGTGCCGTTCATCGTCACCAACCGCGAGGAGCTGGCGAACGGCGACGCGGCGGAGCGGGTCCGCGAGCAGCTGAACGACCGGGTGACGGCCTTCGTCGGGCACTCCGGTGTCGGAAAGACGACGCTGGTCAACGCCCTGGTACCGAAGGACAGACGGCGTACCACCGGGGTCGTCAACGCGGTCACCGGGCGCGGCCGCCACACCACCACCTCCGCGCTGGCGCTCCCGCTGCCGGACTACCGGGGCTGGGTCATCGACACCCCCGGCGTCCGCTCCTTCGGACTGCACCACATCGACCCGTCCCGGGTCATCAACGCCTTCCCCGACCTCCAGCCCGGCACCGAGGAGTGCCCGCGCGGCTGTACCCACGACAGCCAGCAACCGGAATGCGCGCTGGACGCCTGGGTGGCGGCGGGGCACGCCGATCCGGCCCGGCTGGACTCACTGCGCCGGCTGCTCTCCACCCGGGAGCGACGCGAAGGCGACTGATCCGGGCACGTTTGCGATCACTCGCCACCGGTAAGTGCATAATCACGAATCACGCCCGGCGGATGAGGGCGTCCGAGGCGGTCACCGATGCGGGAGGGACACTGACGATGGCGTGGCTGCTGGTCGTGGTCGCGGGACTTCTGGAGACGGGCTTCGCCGTCTGTCTGAAGCTCTCGCACGGCTTCACCCGGCTCTGGCCGACCATCGCGTTCTGTATCTTCGCGCTCGGCAGCTTCGGTCTGCTGACCATGTCGCTGAAGAAGCTCGACGTCGGGCCCGCCTACGCGGTGTGGACCGGCATCGGGGCCGCCGGCACCGCCATCTACGGCATGATCTTCCTCGACGACGTGGTCTCCACGCTCAAGCTGATCTCGATCTCCCTGGTGATCCTCGGCGTGATCGGTCTCCAGCTCTCGGGGTCCTCGCACTGACCTCAGCTCTCCAGGTCTCTCACTGACCTCAGCCCTCCGGGCCCTCGCACTGCCCCCTCCTCGGCTCAGGCCGGCACGGTCTTCCGGGGGAAGTGGCACGCGGCCGTGTGGCCCGTCCGGTCTGTGACCGGCACCTCGCTCTCGCAGCGCCCGCGCTGCTGCCCGTCCAGCTCCGCGTAGACCGGGCAGCGCGAGCGGAATCGGCAGCCCTCGTGCCGCTGGGCCGGACTCGGCGGGTCGCCCGGCAGCAGGATCCTGGTCCGCCGGCGCTCACGCTCCGGGTCGGGCAGCGGCACGGCCGACAGCAGGGCACGGGTGTACGGGTGTGCAGGCTGCCCGAAGACCTCCGCCGCGGTGCCCGACTCGACCGTACGGCCGAGGTAGACCACGCTCACCCGGTCCGCGATGTGCCGCACCACCGACAGATCGTGCGAGACGAAGAGATAGGCGAGCCCCAGTTCGGCCTTGAGCCGCTGGAGCAGGTTGATCACCCCGGCCTGCACGGACACGTCGAGCGCCGACACCGGCTCGTCCAGCACCAGGAGTTCGGGTTCGACGGAGAGCGCGCGGGCGATCCCGACGCGCTGGCGCTGTCCGCCCGAGAACTCGTGCGGGAACCGCCCCGCGTGCTCCGGTTCGAGGCCCACCTGCCTGAGCAGTCCGGGGATCCGCCGTGCCACGGTGGCCCGGTCTGCGCGCTGGGCGCGCAGGGGTTCGGCGACGATGTCCCCGACCGTCATCCGGGGGTCGAGGCTGGCCATGGGGTCCTGGAAGACGATCTGGACACGGCTGCGCAGTGCTCTGCGGTCGCGCTTGGAGAGTCCGTCGAGCGAGCGTCCGAACAGCTCGATCTCGCCTCCCTCCGGGCGCACGAGGTTCAGCAGTTCGAACAGGGTGGTGGATTTCCCCGAACCGGATTCACCGACCAGGGCGAGCGTCTCACCGGCCCGGATGTCGAGGTCGACGCCGTCCACGGCGTGGATGCTGCCGACGCGCCGCTTGAAGGCGGTGCCCTTGAGGACGGGGAAGGTCTTGGTGAGCCCGGTGACGCGCAGGACCGGGTCGCCGGGCGGCCGGGAGCGGGCCGGGATCGCCGGCACGGGGAAGACCTCGGCCGGGGAGAGCTCGCGGCCGGCGATCTCCTCTGCGCGTACGCAGGCGGCGAGGTGCGCGCCGCCCGCGCCTGCGGCCAGCGGCGGTTCTGCGGCCGTGCAGCGGTCCTCGGCCAGCGGGCAGCGCGGCGCGAAGGCGCAGCCCCGCGGCAGCCGGCCCGCCGCGGGCGGGGAGCCCGGGATGGGGACCAGCACGTCGGACGGGCCGTCGATCCTCGGCACCGCACCGATCAGCCCGAGGGTGTACGGCATCCGGGGGCGCCGGAAGAGCTCCGCCGCCGGTGCGGTCTCCACGATGCGCCCTGCGTACATCACCGCGACCCGGTCGGCCACCCCGGCGATCACCCCGAGGTCGTGGCTGACCAGCAGCAGCGCGGCGCCGGTCTCGTGCTGGGCGGTGCGCAGGACGTCCAGGACCTGGGCCTGGACGGTGACGTCGAGGGCGGTCGTCGGCTCGTCGGCGACGATGACGTCCGGGTCGTTGGCGATGGCCATCGCGATCATGGCCCGCTGCCGCATGCCGCCGGAGAACTCGTGGGGGAAGGCCTGCGCCCGGGTCCGGGGTTCGGGTATGCCGACGAGGTCCAGCAGGTCCACGGCTTCGGCGCGGGCGCGTTCGCGGGAGACGGCGCGGTGGGCGCGGATGGCCTCGGCGATCTGGTCGCCGATCCGGTACACGGGGGTGAAGGCGGAGAGCGGGTCCTGGAAGACCATGCCGATGCGGTTGCCGCGTACCGAAGAGAGCACGCGGTCGTCGGCACCGATGAGCTCGGTCGTCCCGCTCCCGTCGCCGCCGGCCGTGAGCCGGACGGATCCCCGTACGCCCGCGCCGGACGGCAGCAGCCCCATCACGGCCAGCGCGGTGGCCGACTTCCCCGAGCCCGACTCCCCCACCAGGCCGAGTACTTCGCCCCGGCGCAGGGTGAAGCCGACACCGCGCACGGCCGCCACACCGCCGAAGTCGACGGCGAGGTCGGTCACTTCCAGTACGTCGGTCGTGCTCATCGGCCCTTCTCCTCTTTCTTGCTCTTCTTCTTCGCGGTGGGGGTGGCGCCGTGTCCGCTGGTCGGGTCGAGCGCGTCGCGCAGTCCGTCGCCGGCCAGATTCACGGCGAGGACGAAGACGATGAGCAGCCCGGCGGGGAAGAAGAACATCCACGGGTACGTCACCGCGCCGCCGGTCGTGGAGGCGATCAGGGTGCCGAGCGACACATCGGGCGACTGCACCCCGAAGCCGAAGTAGGAGAGCGCCGTCTCGCTCATCACCGCTCCGCCCACCGCGATGGTCGCGTCGATGATGAGGAAGGAGGCGACGTTCGGCAGGATGTGCCGCCAGATGACGCGGAAGGGACCGACGCCCATGTACCGGGCCGCCTGGACGAATTCGCGTTCCTTGAGGGAGAGCGTCATCGAGCGCACCACCCGTGCGGTGATCATCCAGCCGAAGACGGCGAGCAGCCCGACGAAGGCGATCCAGCCACCGCCTCGCAGCCGGGGCGAGATGATCGCGATGATCAGGAAGGCCGGGAAGACCAGCAGCAGGTCGATGCCGAACATCAGCAGCCGGTCCGTCCAGCCGCCGAAGTAGCCCGCGCAGGCACCGGCCAGGGAGGCCAGCACGGTCGAGAACAACGCCACCATCAGGCCGATCAGCAGCGACTTCTGGAGTCCGCGGACCGTCTGGGCGAAGACGTCCTGGCCGATCCGGTTGGTCCCCCACCAGTGCCGGCCGTCCGGTCCTTCGCGCAGCGCGGTGTAGTCGATGTGGCTGTAGTCCCAGTGGCTGATCAGCGGTCCGGCGAAGGCGAGCACGAAGAGCAGCAGCAGTACGGCGCCTCCGGCGAGCGCCCCTCGGTTGTGTACGAAACGGCGCAGCACCACGCCGGCCCGTCCGGCCGGGCGCGGCGGCTCGACGCCCCCGGCGGCGGCGTCGGCGGCGGTCTCTATGACAGCGGTCATGACGGTCGTACTCCTCTGTTCGTACTCCTCGGGAGGGTGTTCAGGCGTTCCGGATGCGCGGGTCGAGCGCGGCGTGCAGAACATCCGCGAGGAAGCCGGACAGCAGGACCATCACGGCGGCGAACACATTGACGGCGACGACGGAGTTGACGTCGTTCTTGCCGACGGACGAGACGAACCATTCGCCCATCCCGTGCCAGCCGAAGATCGTCTCGGTGAAGGTGGCGCCGGTGAACAGGGCCAGGAATCCGTAGCTGAAGTACGTCGACATGGGGATGAGGGCGGTGCGCAGGCCGTGCTTGAACAGGGCGGCGTTGCGGGTGAGTCCCTTGGCCTGGGCGGTGCGCAGATAGTCGGAGCCGAGGACGTCGAGCATGGTGGAGCGCTGGTAGCGGCTGTAGCTCGCGATGGTGCCGAGTGCGATGGAGACGGTCGGCAGCAGCAGGTGCACCGACCGGTCCTTGAGCACGGTCCAGAACCCGGAGTCCACTCCGGGGCTCTTCTCGCCGGTGAACTTGATGACGTCGGTGCCGGTGCGCTGGTTGAACCAGATGGCCCCGATCTTCAGCAGAACGGCCAGCAGGAACACGGGCGTCGACAGGAGGACGAACGAGACCACGGTGGTCAGCCGGTCGGAGAGCCGGTACTGACGGATGGCCGTCCAGGCGCCCGCGAGCACGCCGATCACGGTCCCGAACACGGTGCCGAGCAGCAGCAGCCGCAGGCTGACCCCGATCCGGCGCCCGAACTCCTCCCCCACCGAGGTGCCGTCGATCGTCCGCCCGAGGTCCCCGTGGGCCACCTGCCCGGCCCAGGTGGTGAAGCGGGAGAGCACCGGCTGGTGGTCGTTGACCCCGAGTGCGGTGAGGTGGTGGTCGACGGAGACCTGCGACAGGGGCGGTTGCCGCCCCTCGTAGTACGCGCGCGGATCGAGCGCCAGTGAGGCCAGCAGGTACGAGAGACAGACGGCGGCCAGCAACAGGACTACGTAGTAGGCGAGTCGCTTGGCCAGGAACGCGGCCACTGGTGTTGGTCCTTTGCTGGGGCGTTCAGGAGTCGGGCGAGGGGATCGCCACCGCGGCAGGCTCCATCGATGCAGGTGGTCGGGGTGCGGGACCAGCTTGCCGGTTGATTGTTGCGGCCATGCAAAGAAAATATGAAAGCACCCCGGCTGCCCTCCCGCCGGGCCCGCGGATGGCTCTACGGTCTGCGGAGCCTGTGGCCCCGATCGGGCCGCACCGAACCGGAGGAATGAAATCCGATGCGCAGAACCACCCTGATCGCCATCGCCGCAGCCGTGTCGGCCACCCTGGCGGTGAGTGGCTGCGACTCCTCCGACGGAGACGGAAAGGCGCCCAGGAAGCAGGCGGCGCCCAAGGCCGACGGGCAGAGCATCAACGTCCACCCGGTGAGCGACCTGAAGCAGGGCGGGTCACTGCGGTTCGGCATCGACCAGTGGATCACGCAGTACAACATCAACCAGGTCGACGGCCAGCAGGGCGACGCCCAGGACATCATCACGGCCGTGCTCCCCGACCTGTTCGACTCCGACGCCAAGGGCGCGATCCACTCCAACCCGAACTTCCTCGCCTCGGCGAAGGTCACCTCGACCAGCCCCCAGGTGGTGGAGTACCAGCTCAACCCGGAGGCCAAGTGGTCCGACGGGAAGCCGCTGAGCTGGAAGGACTTCCGGGCCCAGTGGAAGGCGCTGAACGGCTCGGACGAGGCCTTCGAAGCCGTCGACACCTCGGGCTACGAGCAGATCTCCAAGGTCGAGCAGGGCTCCGGCGCACATGGCGTGAAGATCACCTTCTCCTCGCCGTACGCCGACTGGCAGCGCCTCTTCGACCCGCTGTACCCGGCGTCGTACATCGACACCCCGGAGAAGTTCAACAAGGGCTGGTCGCAGAAGGCCCTGGTGACCGGCAGCTCCTTCAAGGTCGGCACGTACGACAAGACCGCGCAGACCATCACCCTCGTCCCGGACCCCAAGTGGTGGGGGGACAAGCCGAAGCTGGATTCGGTCGTGTACCGGGTCATCGACTCCGCGGCGGAGACCGAGGCGTACCTCAACAAGGAGATCGACCAGGCACCCGCGCTGCTCCCCGAGGACTACAAGCGCCTGGTCAAGGCCCCGGACACCGACATCAGGCGAGGGGCGCGCTGGGACGAGGTGCACATCACCCTCAACGGCGGCCGCGGTCCGCTGAAGGACGTAGGGGTACGCCACGCCATTCAGGCGGCGATCAACCGCGACGGCGTCAACGAGAGCTTCAGCAAGGACCTCTCCTTCGAACTGAAGCCGCTGAACAACCACTTCTTCATGCCGAACCAGGAGGGGTACCAGGACAACTCCAGCGAGTTCGACACGTACGACCCCGAGAAGGCGAAGAAGCTGCTGGACGCGGCGGGCTGGAAGGACCAGGGAGAGGGCAAGCCGCGCACCAAGGGCGGCAAGCAGCTCACACTCGACTACACACTGAGCGCGGGGTCCACCTCGTCCGCCACGGACCAGGCCGAGCTGGTGCAGCAGATGCTCGGCGCGGTCGGGATCAAGGTGAGCATCAAGCAGGTCCCCGCGAACGACTACTTCAACAAGTTCGTCAACACCGGCAACTTCGACATCGTCAGCTTCCGTAACGTCGATGCCGTCTACCAGACGATGCTGACCCCCGTCTTCATCAGCCCCAAGGGGAAGAACCTCTTCCAGAACTTCGGTTCGGTCGGCTCCCCGAAGATCGACGGGCTGCTGACGAAGGCCGCCGGAACCACAGACCACGCCGAGGCCGTCAAGCTGTACAACGAGGCCGACGTCGAGATCTGGAAGCTCGGCCACTCCATCGAGCTCTACCAGCGCCCGCAGATCAACGCGGTCCGCAAGGGCCTGGCCAACTTCGGCGCGTCCGGACTGGGCGACACGGACTACGCCAAGGTCGGCTGGCTCAAGTAGCCTCCGCTCCCGTCGCACCCCGGTCGGTTCCGGCAACCGCGCCCGCGGCCCGCTCCAGCACGTCCCGCACCAGCGGCACCCCGTCCCCCGGCGTCCCGGGGGACGGGGGCACCAGTGCGTACGACAGGGCGAGCCGCAGGACGAGTTCGCAGGTCGCCACCAGCGCAGCGGGGTCACACGGCGGGCGCCCTCCGTCATCCAGCGCGGCCACCACGCGGTCCCTGATCCGGTCGAGCAGTTCGGCGGGTGTCGGCGGTCCGGCATCGGCCCGCCGCCGCGCGGGCACGAGTGCGCCGGGCGGCCGGAGCGGGTGGGGCGGCCGGAGCGGGCCCGGTAATCGGTCCCCCCAGCAGCCGGTGAGCAGCCCTCGGACCAGTTCGTCCTTCCGGGTGGCCCGGACCGTCCAGGCAGCGGTGGCGGCCAGCTTGTCGCCGGTACCGCCCGCTGTCCGCAGCGCCCGTTCGACACCGGCCAGGTAGGTGTCGGCGGCCCGGCCGACCAGAGCGCGGGCCAGCCCGTCCTTGCCGCCGAACTCGTTGTGGAGGGTCTGCCGGGAGACCCCGGCGGCGGCTGCCACATCGACCATCCGCACGGCCGGCCAGGGCCGGGTGGCCAGGGCCGCGCGGGCGGCGTCCAGCAGTGCTTCTCGCGCTGTCGGCATCGTTGCCTCCCACGCAGGGGCCTGCGATTCAGAGTTGACGCGCTCCCCCGGACTGTCAAGAGTCCAGGCAGCGCCCCGGGGCCCTTTGGCTCTGTTCACCCGCGGTCGATACTGTGACGGTCATGCCCGACTACCACGATGATCTGCGCCTTGCCCACGTGCTGGCCGACGCTGCCGACGCGACGACGATGGACCGGTTCAAGGCCCTGGACCTCAAGGTCGAGACGAAGCCGGACATGACGCCGGTGACCGAGGCCGACAAGTCCACGGAGGAGCTGATCCGCGGCCACCTCCATCGGGCCCGCCCGCGCGACGCGATCCTGGGCGAGGAGTTCGGGGTCGAGGGGACCGGCCCCCGGCGCTGGGTGATCGACCCGATCGACGGGACCAAGAACTACGTACGCGGTGTGCCGGTCTGGGCGACGCTGATCTCGCTGATGGAGGCGGGTGAGGAGGGGTTCCAGCCGGTGGTCGGCCTGGTGTCCGCGCCCGCGCTGAACCGGCGCTGGTGGGCGGCGAAGGGCGCGGGTGCCTTCACCGGCCGCAGCCTGACCTCGGCGTCCCGACTGCGGGTGTCGAAGGTCGAGCGGATCGCGGACGCCTCGTTCGCGTACTCCTCGCTGACCGGCTGGGAGGAGCAGGGCCGGCTCGACGGCTTCATGGATCTGACCCGGGCCTGCTGGCGTACCCGTGGATACGGGGACTTCTGGCCGTACATGATGGTCGCCGAGGGATCGGTCGACATCTGCGCCGAGCCGGAGCTCTCGCTCTGGGACATGGCGGCGAACGCGATCATCGTGGAGGAGGCGGGCGGCCGTTTCACCAGCCTGGACGGGGTCCCCGGACCGGGCGGCGGCAACGCGGCGGCCTCGAACGGAACACTCCACCACGAACTGCTGGGCTATCTGAACCAGCGCTACTGACCGTCCCGGACCCGGCGGTACGGCGCTGAGCAGGCGTACCGGCCATCGGAGGGGCGTGCCGCACCACCGCACGCCCCTCCGATGATCTTCACCACCCCTTGTTGCCGCCTCTGATCAGTGCGACTCTGAGAGTCCCCCCGCTTGTGAACTTGTGAACCGACTCACAGAGTCGCTCACGAAGGAGGTGGCTCCCTTCATGCTCGTCCGTGACGCCATGAGCACGGTGGTCCTCACCATCGGCCCCACCCACACCCTCCGCCAGGCAGCCCGGCTGATGTCGGCGCGCCGGATCGGAGCAGCGGTCGTCCACGACCCGGACACCTGCGGTCTCGGCATCATCACCGAGCGCGACATCCTCAACGCGGTCGGCTCCGGCCAGAACCCCGACGTCGAGACCGCCGCCACCCACACCACCACCGACGTGGTCTTCGCCGCGCCGGCCTGGACCCTGGAGGAGGCGGCCGAGGCCATGACGCACGGCGGCTTCCGGCATCTGATCGTGCTGGACGACAACGGCCCGGTCGGCGTCGTCTCCGTGCGCGACATCATCCGCTGCTGGGCGCCGGCCGGCCGTCATCCGGCGGCGCTGGTCGGCTGAGGCAGACAGCGGCACCGGCACCGGCCGACCGAGCAGGCATACGAACGGCCGGCCCGGCCCCCCACGCGGAGGGCCGGGCCGGCCGGGCAGGCTGCTGTCAGCCGCGGAGGGCCTGGACCGCCGCTTCCAGCCGCTTGCCGAACTCGCCGTCGGCCTGACGGAAGTTGTTGATCGCGCGCTCGGCTATGTCGTCGCGCGAGACCTTCGAGATGAACCCGGCGAGGTTGTCGATCAGCCGGACCTTCTCGTCCTCGGAGTAGAGCCGGTAGAGGTTGCCCGCCTGGACGAAGTCGTCGTCCTCCGCGTGCACGGTGGCCTCGTGGGTGCCGGTGGCGCCGGTGACCTGGGTGGGCTCCCAGAGCGGGCGGCCGGTCTCGACCGGACCGCCGAAGCTGTTCGGCTCGTAGTTCTTGGCGCCCTTGTGGCGGCCGTCGTACTGGTAGCCGTCACGGCCGTACGTCCGCGCCTCGGCGGCGTGCGGGCGGTTCACCGGCAGGTGGTCGGCGTTGATGCCGACCCGGTAGCGGTGCGCATCGCCGTACGCGAAGATGCGGCCCTGGAGCATCTTGTCCGGGGACGGGCCGATGCCGGGAACGAAGTGCGCGGGGCTGAAGACCGACTGCTCGGTCTCCGCGAAGACGTTGTCCGGGTTCCGGTTCAGCTCCAGCCTGCCGATCTCGACCGGCGGGTAGTCCTCGTGCGGCCACACCTTGGTGAGGTCGAACGGGTTGAAGCGGTACGTGGCCGCCTCTGCCGCCGGCATGATCTGCACCTGCACCGTCCAGGACGGGAACTCGCCGCGCTCGATGGACTCACGCAGATCGCGCTGGTGGCTGTCCGGGTCCTCACCGGCCAGCTTGTTGGCCTCGTCCTGGGTCAGGTTCTTGATGCCCTGGTCGGTCTTGAAGTGGTACTTGACCCAGAAGACCTCGCCGGCCTCGTTGTTCCACTGGTAGGTGTGCGAGCCGTACCCGTTCATGTGGCGCAGCGTGGCCGGGATGCCCCGGTCACCGAAGAGCCAGGTCACCTGGTGGGTGGACTCGGGCGACAGACCCCAGAAGTCCCAGACGTTGTCCGCCTCCTGCGAGCCGGTGTACGGGTCGCGCTTCTGGGTGTGGATGAAGTCGGGGAACTTGATGGCGTCCTTGATGAAGAACACCGGGGTGTTGTTGCCGACGAGGTCGTAGTTGCCGTCCTCGGTGTAGAACTTCAGCGCGAAGCCGCGGGGGTCACGCACCGCGTCGGCGGAGCCGAGGTTGCCGGCGACGGTGGAGAAGCGCAGGAAGGTCTCGGTCCGCTTGCCGACCTCGGAGAGGAACTTCGCCCGCGTCCACTGCGAGACGTCACGGGTCAGCGTGAACGTGCCGTACGCACCGGCGCCCCGGGCGTGCACGACGCGCTCCGGGATGCGCTCGCGGTTGAAGTGGGCGAGCTTCTCCATCAGCGACTGGTCCTGCACCAGCACCGGACCGCCGATGCCGGCGGTCTGGCTGTTCTGGTTGTCGGCGACCGGTGCTCCGGCCTCTGTGGTGAGCGGTCCCTGCGTCACGTGCGCCTCCTGCGTCATTCCTGCACATGCGGCATGTCGTCATGCCGTGCACAGCCTGTCCCCTGGCCTGCTTCAAACATGATCCTACATTGGACTTAATCCAAGTCAAGCAGGGATCCAGAGTCACACCAGTTCGGAACAGGACCCCTCCACTGCTAGGCTTGCCCTCATGAGTGACCTGCTGGAACGACTTCGTGGACGCGGCTGGCGCATGACCGCACAGCGGCGCGTCGTGGCCGAGGTGCTCGACGGGGAGCATGTGCACCTGACGGCCGACGAGGTGCACGCCCGCGCCGTCGCCAAGCTGCCCGAGATCTCCAGGGCCACCGTCTACAACACGCTGGGCGAGATGGTGACGCTCGGTGAGGTCATCGAGGTCTCCACCGACCGCCGGGCCAAGCGGTACGACCCGAACGCGCACCGCCCCCACCACCACCTGGTCTGCGCCACCTGCGGCGCCATCCGCGACGTGCACCCGGCGGGCGACCCACTGGCGGACCTGCCGGCCGGCGAGCGCTTCGGCTTCACGATCTCCGGCGTCGAGATGACGTACCGGGGCATCTGCCCGAACTGCGCCGCGGCAGCCTGACGCGGCCTGCCGCACCCTGGGGCCACACACCCCGGCCCCCCTCGGCCCCGCACTGGAGGCCCCGCACCGGAGACCCCGGCGCGGGGCTTCTTCCGTTGCCCGCCCGCGGTACTGACCCCCGCGCACCCCCTTCCCGAATCTGACGGGTCGTCATATCGTCATCGACGATCACCGCCGCTTCGCGGGCCCGGCCGCGGCGGCTCCGCACCTCGAACACGTACGAGGAGAGACCCGTGGGAGACCCGCACCCGAACCCACCCCCCGCGCCATCGCCACCGCCGTCCACCGACGCCCCCAAACTCCGCGCCCGCTCCCTGGCCCGCTCCTTCGGACGGGGGGCCAAGGCCTTGGCCGCTCTCGGGCCGGTCGATCTCGACATCGTGCCGGGCGAGTTCGCCTGCATCGTCGGCCCGTCCGGCTGCGGCAAGTCCACCCTGCTCAGGATCGCGGCCGGACTGCTGCGCCCCAGCGCCGGCGAGCTGTCCATCCGTACGGCAGCGGCCCGGCCCGCCGCGATGATCTTCCAGGACTACGGGATCTACGACTGGAAGACCGTCCAGGCCAACGTCCGCTTCGGCCTCGACATCCAGCGCGTCCCCCGCAAGGAGGCCGACGCCAGGGCGCACGACTGGCTGTCCCGGATCGGGCTCGCGGAATTCGCCGGCGCCTACCCGGCCGCACTCTCTGGCGGGATGCGCCAGCGGGTGGCGATCGCCCGCGCACTCGCCGTCGAGCCCGAGATCCTGCTGATGGACGAGCCCTTCGCCGCGCTCGACGCCCAGCTGCGCACGATCCTCCAGGACGAACTGCTGGAGCTCACCCAGACCACCCGCACCACCACCCTCTTCATCACGCACAGCCTGGAGGAGGCGATCGTGCTCGGGGACCGGGTGCTCGTAATGTCCGCCCGCCCCGGCCGGATCATCGCGGAGCACCGCCCGCCGTTCGAGCGGCCGCGCACCGGCGACATCCGCTCGACGCCGGAATTCACCGCGCTGAAGGGCGAGTTGTGGGATCTGCTGCGCGGCGAGGTCCGCGGAGAGGCGGCCCTGGCATGAGCACCGCCGTGAAGTCCGCGCACGAGGAGGAGCAGGTGCTGGTCCGCAGGCCGGGGCCGCAGGAACTGCATCCCGTACGCACCCACCGCAGGCGCCGCACCCTCGAAATCGCGCTCGCCGTCGCCGTACCGCTGCTCCTGGTGCTGCTCTGGCAGCTGGCCGCCGCTCAGTCCTGGATCGACGACCGGGTCTATCCCGCACCCTCCACCATCTTTGCGGACGGCTGGGACCGGGCCGCCGACGGCGATCTGTGGCCGGATGTGTGGGCCACGCTCAAACGAGTCCTCGGCGGCTATGTGATCGGCACGGTCGCGGGCTACGCGCTCGGCCTGCTGATGGGTTCGCTCGCCCTGGTGCGGGCGGCGCTGGAGCCGTTGCTCGACGCCCTGTACGTCGTACCCAAACTGGCCCTGCTGCCGGTCTTCCTCAACATGTTCGGCCTCGGCGAAGGGCCGCAGATCGCCCTGGTCGCCGCCACCGTCTTCTTCTTCGTCTGGATCTCGACCATGGCCGCCGTGCTCGCCGTCCCGGTCGGCCACCGGGACGCGGGTCAGGTGTTCGGCGCCTCGCCCTGGCAGATGTTCCGGCACGTGCTCCTGCCGGCGTCGCTGCCCGCGGTGCTGGTCGGCGCCCGGATCGCGGCCGGGGTGGCGGTGCTGGTCATCGTCGCCTCCGAGCAGATCGCGGCGGCCGACGGGCTGGGCCACCTGATCTTCGACTCCCGGGCGCTGTTCCAGAACGACGTGATGTTCGTCGGCATCGTCTGTGTGGCGGTGCTCGGCGTCGTCTTCTCCGAAGTGGTCCGGATCGCCGGCCGGCTGCTCACTCCCTGGGCCCCGCGCGACCGGGGTCGCAGCCAGTCGTGAACCGCAAACCTCGTTCCCCGTACGGAGGCACTGTGCGCACACCTACCCCCTTCACCCGCACCGCCGTGCTCGTGGCGGCATCCCTGCTCGGCGCGGCGGGCTGCGCCGGGAACGACTCCTCCGGCGACGACTCCGCCGGCGCCGCCGCGCCCCGCACCGTCAAGCCCGTCGCGGGCTGCGGCGCCGGGAGCTGGACCGACCCCTCCGACCTGGCACCCGGCCGCAAGCCCGCCCGTTGCGAGAAGGGGGCACCCGCTCCCAGGCCGCTGGCGAAGAAGCGGAAGATCGTGCTGGCCACCGGCACCCTGAGCGCGGAGTACGTCGCTCCGCTCCAGGTCGCGGTGGCCAAGGGCGAGTTCGCGAAGGAGGGCCTGGACGTCCAGCTGAAGGTGCTCCCCACCCCGGACGCCCTGCCCCTGCTCGCCAAGGGCGACGTCGACGCCCAGTGGGCGGCGCCGGAGGTCGCGGTGATGAACGGCATCAACGGCGGCTTCGACATCAAGTGGGTCGCGGGCAACTTCTCCCCCGACCCGACGTCGAAGAGCGGACTGTGGGTGCGCCTCAAGAACGGCGAGAGCGCAGAGCACGTCGACATGGCCGGCCGGAAGCTCGGCACGATGATCGGCAAGGGCTCGGTGATCGCCTACCCGATGGACACCTCGCTGAAGAAGCACGGCGGCGGCCTCGACAGGATCAGCTTCCAGCAGCTCGGCTCCGCGGACGTACTGACCGCCCTGCAGAACGGGGGCGTGGACTCCGCCTGGCTGCTCGACCCGATCTGGCGCAAGGTCGACGGCGACAAGAAGTTCGCCTTCCTCGGCGGCCAGCCGGTCGGTGAGCCGCTCGGCGGTCTCCTGTTCGGCCCGACGCTGCTGAACAAGGACCCGGACGCGGGCGTCGCCTTCCTCCGGGCCTACATCCGTACGGTGAACACCTACTTCGCCGGCGACTACAAGTCCGACCCCGCCTTCGTCAGCGAGCTGGCCGAGCTGATGAAGACCGACGCGGCCACCCTGCGCTCGACACCCTCGATGCGGATGGACTGGGAGATCCGCGAGGGCACCACGGACCGGGTGCAGAAGGCGTACGCCGACTCGGGCGTCGAGACGGGCACACCGGTCCCGGAGGAGAAGGCCGTGGACCGTGCGATGTACAGCGAGGCCGTGGGCCACAAACCCTGAGCCGGGCCGCCTCGTGGGCATGCGCAGAAGGGGCATGCACAGAAGGGGCATGCACAGAAGGGGCATGCACAGAAGGCCGGATCCTCGAAAGGATCCGGCCTTCTGTCTTTAGTAGCGGGGACAGGATTTGAACCTGCGACCTCTGGGTTATGAGCCCAGCGAGCTACCGAGCTGCTCCACCCCGCGCCGTTGTGATCCCCACATTACGTCACCCCTCCGGACCAGCGCAAATCCCTTCCCGGGCCGGCCACAGCCACAGCCACGCCCTATCAGGCCCGTCCGATGACCGAGAACACCAGCCCTATCAAGCCCGTCCGGCGATTGAGGACAAAGGCGGGGCCGAAGGCGCCGCGCCCCCGAACACCCGCCTCAACCCCGCACCCGGCCCCCGGCCCCGCACCCGCCACCCCGCCTACGCGGTCAGCTCCTGATGCAGCGCCTCGCGCAACCGCGCGGCCCGCTCCGAGACCTCCGCCGGCCCCAGCTCGACCGCCCGCGCACACCACCGCTGCCCCTCCGTGAGCTCACCGCGGCGCGCGGCCAGCAGGGCCAGGCGGAGCGCGGCCCGCCCATGCCCGTCATTCGCGGCGCGGCTCCACCACAGCGCCGCCTCGCGCTCACTGCCCTCGCGGGCGAGCAGCAGACCGAGGTTGAAGGCCCCGTTGCGGCTGCCCGACTCCGCCGCCGCCCGGTACCACCGGCTCGCGCTCTCCACATCGCCCCGGGACGCGGCGAGCATCCCGACGCGCACCTGGGCCCGGCGGTGGCCCTGCTCGGCGGCGCGCTCGTACCACTCCTCGCACTCGGACTTCTCGGGCATCGGCTCCCCCAGCGCGGGCGGCCCCGGCGGCGGCAGCCGCGAGTCCAGCACCCCGGCGAGCCGGAAGGCCGCTTCCGCGCTGCCGCCACCCGCGGCGCAGCGCAGGTGGCGCTCCGCCTCCCGCTCCTCGCCGCGGTGCAGCAGCGCCATGCCGACCTGGAGCGCCGCCTCGGTGTGGCCGGCCGCAGCCGCGCGCTCGTACCAGAGCAGCGCGGCCCGGTCCTCGTCGCGCCCGGCGTGCAGGATGCCCAGGTTGAACGCGGCGTCGACGCTGCCCGCCTCGGCCGCCTTGGAGAACCAGGGCTCCGCGCCGGTCGCGTCACCCGCCTGGAGCAGGAGCACGGCCAGCGCGTTGGCGGCCTCCCGGTGACCGGCGTACGCGGCGCGCCGGTACCACTGCTCGGCCTGCGCCGTACGGTCCTGGGCGGCGCAGAGCAGCCCCAGGTTGTACGCGCCGTTGACGTCACCGGCGTCCATGGCCGCGCGGTACCAGCGCTCGGCGGTCTGCTGCTCGCCGCGGGCCGCGTGCAGCGCACCAAGCGCGTTGGCGGCGTTGCCGTCGCCCTCCTGCGCGGCACGCAGCCACCACACGGCCGCGCTCTCCCGGTCTCCGGCGTCACGGAGCAGGAAGCCGAGCGCGCAGGCGGCCCGCGCCTCGCCCGCCTTGGCCGCGATGAGGTACCAGCGGCCGGCCTCCTTCAGCTCGCCGCGCTGCTCCAGGATGGCGCCGAGGTGCAGGGCGGCACGACGGTGCCCGCGCGCGGCGGCCTGCCGGTACCACTGCTCGGCCTCACCGACCCGGCCCGCTTCGGGTCCGGCGACCGGGCTGTCGTCCTTGCGCACGGCGCCCCGGCCTGCGGCGGTGTCCGTTCCGTCGTCCGTTCCGGTGCGGGGACGGAGACCGCCGGGGCCCTGCCGGCCGAACGCGTCGTGCGCGTCGTCCGCCGCGTGGCGCTCCACCATCCGTGCCAGCCGGTACGCGGCTTCGCGGTGCCCCTGTTCCGCGGCGGCGCGCAGCCAGCGCTCGGCGCCGACGTCGCTGCGGTGCTCCAGCAGATCCGCGAGGGCGTACGCCCCCAGCGCGTGGCCCTGCTCTGCGGACTGGCGCAGCCAGTACTCGGCGCCGGGCTCGTCGCCGCGCTCGCGGTAGTGGCGCCCTAGGGCGTGCGCGGCCGCGGCGGAGCCGGCGACGGCGGCGATCCGCCACCAGTCGGCCGCCTCGTCCGGGTAGCCGCGCTGGTGCAGCAGAACGCCCAGGTTGTTGGCCGCCGCACGGTCACCGTCGGCGGTGGCCGCGCGCAGGTAGGTCTCGGCACCGGCGAGATCGCCCCGGCGCAGCAGCAACGCGCCGAGGACGCTCATCGACGCGGTGTCTCCGGCGTCGGCGGCGCGACGGTGCCGCGCCTCGCTCTCGGCGTTGTCCGCACTCTCTGCGGTCTCCGCGCCCTCGGCGTTCTCCACGCCGTCCGCGGACTCTGCGGTCTCTGCACTTTCGACGGTCGCGGCACACTCCGCAGTCTCGGCGGTCTCGATGTAGTCGTTGTACCGTGCGGCGGCGGCAAATGCCACATCCAGCACGTTTTCTGCCGGATGGGCGTGACGCTGACCAAACCGGCGTGTCTCCAACAGAGTTGCCCTGTCCCCCATAAATACCATCGTCGCACCACCTGTAACCCGCGTACACCTGGTATATCGCGGCCAGTGAGGTCACTTCAGCGTTTTGTCGACTTGCCCACAGAGAGACAAGTCAAGCACACCTCTGTCCAACTGCTGCCCCATGAACCGCACTTCACGCACGGCCGCACGGAAAAGTCACGGCGACACGACGAAGGCCCGGATCCTCGAAAGGATCCGGGCCTTCGTCTTTCAGTAGCGGGGACAGGATTTGAACCTGCGACCTCTGGGTTATGAGCCCAGCGAGCTACCGAGCTGCTCCACCCCGCGCCGTTGTGTTCAAACCGTACCACGGCGCGAAGGTGAAGCTTTACCGAGTTACTCAGCCACCACTGTCGGCCTTGTCGCTCTTCTCTTCCTTGTCCGTCTTGCTGGCGTTATCAGCCTTATCGGACTTGTCCGTGTCACTGGGACTGCCGGACTTGGGCTGCGCGGCCGCTGCCCGCTGCAGGGCGTCCTGCAGATCCGTCTGGGCCTTGCCGTAGGCGGTCCAGTCCTGCTCCTTCAGGGCCGCCTCGCCTTCCGTATAGGCCTTCTGGGCGTCCGCGATCGCCTTCTTCAGCGCCGCGTCGCCGGTGGCCGGCGGCTGCGTGGTGTCACCCGGTGGTCGCGTGTTCTCGGCCGGTGGCTGGCTCGTATCGGAGTCGTCCACCCCGAAGACCGCGTTGAGCGCCTCCCCGAGACTGTTCTCGAACACGATCTTCGACCCGTACGAGGCGGCGACCTTGCGCAGCAGCGGATAGTTCTGCGTGCCACCGCGCGTGTACACCGGCTCGATGTACAGGAAGCCCCCTTCGAGCGGCACCGTCAGCAGGTTGCCGTACTCGATGTCGGAGTCGGTGCCCTTGAGGTTTCTCACGAACTCGGCGACGTCGTCGTTGCCGTTGAGCTCACTCTGTACCTGGCCCGGCCCCTTCACCGTGGTGGTGACTCTGAGCAGTCTTATCGTGCCGTAGTCCTTGCTCGACGCATCGGCGTCCACCGCCATGAACGCCCCCAGGTCGGGCCGCCCCTTGGGAGTGAACGTCGTCGTCAGCGAGAACTTCTGAGCCTTCTGGTCCGGCATCTTTATGCTCAGGTAGTACGGCGGAACGGCACCGGACTCCTTGTTGGTCGGGTCGTCCGGGACCTGCCACGCGTCACTGCCGCTGTAGAACTGGGCGGGGTTCTCCACGTGGTAGCGGGTCAGCAGCTCGCGCTGCACCTTGAACAGGTCCTGCGGATAGCGCAGGTGGTCCATCAGGTCCTGCGGGATGTCCGCCCGGGGCTTCACGGTCCCCGGGAACGCCTTGCGCCAGGTCTTGAGGATCGGGTCCTCGGTGTCCCACTCGTAGAGCTTGACCGTGCCGTCGTACGCGTCGACGGTGGCCTTCACCGAGTTGCGGATGTAGTTGACCTGGTTCTGCTGGGCGACGACGGCACGCTGATTGGTGGTCAGCGAGTCGGCCGTGGTGTCGCCCAGCGTCGTACGCGAGGCGTACGGGTAGCCGTTGGTCGTGGTGTACGCGTCGACGACCCACTGAATGCGGCCCTTGACCACGGCCGGGTAGGCGTCGCCGTCGATGGTCAGCCAGGGAGCGACCGCCTCGACCCGCTCCTTGGGGGTGCGGTTGTACAGGATCCGCGAACCGTCACCGATGGCTCCCGAGTACAGGATCTGCGGTTCGCTGAACGCTACCGCGTAGGCGGCGCGGTTGAACGCGTTGGAGAGGCTGACTCCGCTCTTGCCCTTGTAGCTGGTGGTCTTCTCGCCGTCCTCCTCGTAGTCGAGCTCCTTCTGGGGCCCGCCGACGATGGAGTACTGCTCGGTCTTCTCGCCGTAGTAGATCTCCTGCTGGTACGAGCCCAGCTCACCGGTGGTCGGCAGGCCGGACTCGGTGAAGTCGGGAGATCCCTTCGGGTTCTTGCCGGTCGTGGTGCCCCGGGCGGCGATCGCACCGTAGCCGTGGGTGTAGGTGAAGTGGTCGTTGATCCAGTTGCGCTTGGGGATGCCCTGGAGGTTGAGCTCGCGCAGACCGATGACCGTGTCCTGCTCCTTGCCGGCCTCGTCCTTGTAGCGGTCGACGTCCAGCGTCTTGGGGAACTGGTAGTAGTTCCTCTTCTGCTGGAGCTGCTGGAAGGCCGGGGAGACGACGTTGGGGTCCATCACCCGGTAGCTGGCCGCGGCGTCCGCGCTGGCGCGGAGCTTCGTCTCGTCCTCCGTGGTGCTCTTGCCCGCGTAGTCGTCGACCTGTGCGTTGTCGATGTCGTAGGCGTCACGCGTGGCTTCGATGTTCTTCCGGATGAACGGGGCTTCCTTGGCCTGCTCGTTCGGCTGGACCTGGAACTTCTGCACGATCGCCGGGTAGAGCCCGCCGATCAGGATCGCGGAGAGGACCATCAGCCCGAAACCGATCACCGGCAGCTGCCAGGTGCGGCGCCAGAGCGTCGCGAAGAACAGCACGGCACAGATCGCGGCGATGCAGAACAGGATCGTCTTCGCCGGGAGATAGGCGTTGGCGTCGACGTACCGCAGACCCGTCCAGTTGTCCGTGGCCTTGAAGTCGCTGGACTTCACGGCCAGCCCGTAGCGGTCGAGCCAGTACGCCACGGCCTTCAGCGCCACGAAGATGCCGAGCAGCACCGAGAGATGGCCGGTGGCCGCCCCCGTCGCCCGCGCGCCGGGGCTGGTGATGCGCAGCCCGCCGTACAGGTAGTGCGTCAGCGCGGCGGCGACCAGTGAGAGCACCGTGGCCGCGAAGCCGAAGCCCAGCAGGAAGCGGTACCAGGGCAGGTCGAAGGCGAAGAAGGACACGTCCAGATGGAACTGGGGGTCCTTCTGCCCGAACGACACGCCGTTCACGTACATCAGCCAGGTACGCCACTGGCCGGAGGAGGACGCTCCGGCGATCAGACCGACGAGCGCGGTGATCGCGAGCAGCACCCACTTCTTGTACGGGGCGAGGCTCATCCGGTAGCGGTCCAGGCTCTGCTGCTCCAGCGACATCGCGCTCAGCGGCGGCCGGAGCCGGTGCGCGAGCCAGATGTTCACGCCGACGGCCACGGCCATCAGCAGTCCGAAGACGAGGAACAGTCCGATCTTGGTCCACAGGGTGGTGGTGAAGACGGATGAATACGCGACCGACCTGTACCAGAGCCAGTCCGTCCAGAACCCAGCGAACATGACGAACGCCATGGCGAGGATCGCCAGGACGCCCAGTGTCATGAGCAGGGTTCGGGCGCGCCGGGACGGGCGGCCGACTCTGATCCGTGGCCCTGTCGGGCCTCCGCCGCGGTCCGGCATCTGGAAAGCCAACGTGCGCACCTCAAAGTTCGCGGTCGTGTTGAAGGGGCCCCGCGATCGTAGAGCCCACCTATGCAACTTACTGAGGCTTTACCTAGTTCCCGTTCCCGGGGCGGAAGGAGGCAGGATGTTGTCCATGTCCAACGTTTCCCCCTCAGGCCCTCCGATGGCCGCGAGCCCGCTCACCGTGGCGGTGCTCGAAATCGACACATACATCTCCGGTCTCGGCTGGGATCAGCCCGCCCGGCTCTTCGCCCTCGTCGACACCGCCCGGCTGCGGGCCCAGGAGCCGGGCCTCGCCGCCCAGCTGGGCCTCGACGACGACGGCTCGAAGGCCGCCGCACTCACCCCTATTGAGCAGGAGGAGCTTCCCGCAGGTACCGCGCTGGACGAGTTCCTCGCCACGATCGCCTGGCCCGACGCGGTGGTCGGGTGCGCGATGACGGTGGAGCGGCTGATGCTGCCGCCGTCCGCGGAGGCCTCCGTCCCCGAAGGCCTCGACGACACCCAGCTGACCGAGTGGGTCGCCGAGCACCCCGACCGCCAGGAGGTGCGGATGACCGTGGCCGTCCTGCGGGACGGTGCCCGGGAGTCGGCCGTGCGGCTGCGGGAGAAGGACTCCCCGAACGACGTGCTGACCGGCGCCGGTCTGGTGCCGGGGCTGGCCGAGGCACTGGCCGCGACCTTCGAGTCCTGACCACCCGGCCGGTGCGGGGGCCCGGTCAGCCTGTCGAGCAGCTCGCCAGGCCGGCCGTGTCCCCCGAGCGGATCCTGTCCAGCGACTTCTTGGCGTCGTCGATCGTCTTCACCCGCACCAGGGTGAGTCCGTCGGGGGTGTCGGAGGCGGCCGACTTGCAGTTGTCGTCCGGGGTCAGGAAGTAGCGCGCGCCGGCGTTGCGCGCGCCGACCAGCTTCATGTTGATGCCGCCGATGGGGCCGACCTTGCCCTTGTCGTCGATGGTCCCGGTGCCCGCGACGAACTTGCCACCCGTCAGCTGTCCGGGGGTGAGCTTGTCGATGATGCCGAGGGAGAACATCAGACCGGCGCTGGGGCCGCCCACGTCGGCGAGCTTGATGTCGATGTCGAACGGGAAGGTGTGGTCCGTCCCCGCCTGGATGCCGACGATCGCGCGGTTCTCCTTGGGGGCCTTCGCGGTGGTGAGGGCGATCTTCTCGGTGCCCCGGGGCTCCTTGCCGGACTTCTCGGCCGCCGCCGCGGTCTTGGCCGGGATGACCGTGAAGGTGACGTCCTGGCCGGGCTTGTGCCGGGTGACGAGCTTCGCGACATCCTCCGGCTGCTTGACCGCCGTACCGTCGACGGCCTTGATCACGTCGCCGGCGTGCAGCTTGCCCTGTGCGGGGCTGTCCTTGACGACCGTGGAGACCACGACCCGTGACGAGACCGGGATGCCCAGTTCGGTGAGGGCCGCGACCTTGGCGCTCTCCTGGGACTGGCTGAACTCCTCGGCGTTCTCCTGCGTCGACTGCTGCTCGGTCTTTCCGTCCGGGTAGAGCGTGTCGTGCGGTACGACCAGGCTGTCGTGGCCCAGCCATCCGTAGACGGCCTCGACGAGGTTCATGTTGTAGTCGGCGCCGGTCACCCTGACCGTCGTCATGTTGAGGTGCCCGGACGTCTTGTACGTCTTGTGCCCGGTGATCTGCAGAACCGGAGCGCCGTCGACCTCTCCGAGCGTGTTCACGGTCGGCCCGGGGGACATCTCCGAGTACGGCACTTTGATCAGCACGCCCGCGCAGAGCAGCGCGATCAGAACCAGGGTGGAGGCGAGCATCGTCGCGGTTCGGCGTGGCATGGAACGACAGTACGGGAAGGGTCCGTATGTCCACCGCCGGGGCCGGTCCGTACGAGGTCCGGAACGGGGCTACGGAGACGCGTCGGCAGGTTTCGGCTGACGACGGGGTGGCACGGATTGGCGACCGCGTACGTTCGGCGTGGCGTCAGACGTTCGATATCTGCTCGACCGGTTCCGAACCGGAGTCCGGCTTCTCCATCGCCTCACGGAACCTGGCGTAGCCGGCGAGCTCGGTCACATCGCCGGTCGTGCGATTACGGGCGGCCCAGCTTCCCCATATCGCCGCACCGAACGCAGCGAAAAGCGGAATCAACAACCAGGCGAGTGCTGCCATGACGACCTCCCTGCCTCATGAGCAACCGCAACTGACCGATCAGCAGATTAACCATCTGCAGGGCCAACGCTCACGGCAGGGGTGCGGTTACGCAAATCGGGGGGAAGCCCACCCGGCGGGGTTTGCGCTCAGCAGGCGCCGACCCACTCCTCCGTGCCGTCAGAGAAGCGCTGGTGCTTCCAGATCGGAACCTCGTGCTTGAGGTCGTCGATGAGCCTGCGGCAGGCCTCGAAGGCCTCCGCGCGGTGCGGGCAGGAGACCGCCACGACGACGGCGAGATCGCCCACCTCCAGTTCACCCACTCGGTGGACGGCGGCGAGCGCACGGACCGGGAAGTCACCGACCACCTTCTCCGCAACCCGGCGCATCTCGTCCTGCGCGGAGGGATGGCACGAGTAGCCGAGCGCCCCCACGTCCTGGCCGGCGTCGTGGTTGCGCACGGTGCCGACGAAGAGCGCGGTGCCGCCGGCGGCGTCGTCGCCGACGGCACGGAAGACCTCGTCCAGCGACAGCGGCGTGTCGCGGATCTCCAGCAGCCGGATGGGGTCCTGGGCCGCCTGCTCGCCGGGGTGGTCATACGTAGGTGCCATACGGGCCATCGTGCCGTACCGCTCCGGCGTCACGGAATAGCGCAATCCGCTGGTGGGCCGCCGTCGCCCTTGGAGCCTCCTACAGACGCGGCCTAGATACGGCGGCGTGCCTTGCGGGCGCGTCGCACCAGGGCGGCGGTGCCGAGCAGGGCCACGGTCGCACCGGCGGCACCGGCCGCGGTGGCGTCCTTGCGGCCGAGCCGGCGGCCGGCGAGGGTGTGCCGTCCCTCCACCTCTTCGAGGAGCGCGGCGAGCACCTCCTCGTTGGTCCAGCTCGGGCGCCAGCCCGCGTCGTGCAGCCGGCTCACGCTCACCACCCAGGGGTGCATCGTGTACGCCAGATCACCCGCAGGGGACGGGGTCAGGCCGATCCGGTGCAGCCTGGCGGCGGCGCCGAGCGCGACGGCGGAGGGCAGCTCCATCCGGCGGACGCCGCTGATCTCCTCGACCTCCTCCTGTTCGAGCCAGCCGTCGCAGCCGACCGCGAACTCCCCGTCGATCTTCTCCAGCGCGGCGTACTCCAGCGCCGTGACCAGGTCGTCCACGTGGCAGAACTGCCAGGTGGGGTGCGATCCGGCGACGACCAGGAGGCGGGGTGACTCAAAGTAACGAGTCAGCGCCGTGTCGGTACCGCCGACGAGCACCGTGGGACGGACCACCGTGACGTGGAGCCCGGGGTGGGCGCGGGGCGCGCGGCGGCCGAGCCGTTCGATCTCCAGCAGATCGCCGACGCCGGTCGCCTCCGCGGTGGCCCGCAGCTCGGCGTCCTCGGCCAGCGGGATGTCGTTGTCGGGCAGCGCGCCGTAGACCATCGCGGAGGTGCACAGCACGACCCGGTGGACGCCGACGGCCGCGGCGGCGGTCAGCACGGTCTGGGTGCCGCGCACGTTGTAGGCGGTGCGGGCGGCGGGATCGGTCTCCAGGTCGAGATCGAGCGCCAGGTGCACCACGACGTCCGCGCCCCGCAGCTTCTCCGCGATGGCCGGGTCGCGGACGTCGAGGATGTGCCAGGTCGCCTCCGAGACCTCCCCGCGGCGCTCGTCGATGGCGACGACCTGCTTGATCTCCTCCGAGGCCGCGAGCCGGGCCGCGAGCAGCTCACCGACCCCCGTGGCGGCTCCGGTGATGGCCACGACGGGCCCTCGGCTCCTGGAGCGGCTCCGGACGGCCTCGGCCTCGGCCTTGGTCTCGGCGCTCTCGGCCGCGGTGCCGGTGGCCCTGTTCTCGGCGTTCTCGGCGTTCTCGGTCGTGCGGTCGGCCGGGCCCTGCGGCTCGTCCTGCGACTGCTCGTTCCGCGACTTCTTCTGCGACTTGTTCTCGGGCTGCGGGTCGGCCAGGTTTCGCGCTGCGCGAACCTGCGGATCTGGGGAACTCACCGGGCGTCTCCAGCGGTTGTCTTCAGTACGTACCCGAATGACGCGTACGTACCAGGTGGCGTCCATCCTGCCGCAGGCCGGGAGCCGGCGGAGCACTGAGGCCCTGAGCGGACTTGGTGTCTACGCTGGATGGTGATGTCGGGCAGTCGCCGTCGGTTCCCTCCGGCGGCCCTACGAGCCGAGGAAACCCGTGAGTGACACCCCATTCGGATTCGGCCTTCCGCCGGAGGAGCCGGACGACGGCGACCATGGCAAGAAGAAGGACCCCACCGGAGGTGGGCAGGGTTCGGGCGGTCCGGCGAACCCGCTCGGCTTCGGCCCCGGCGCGGGCGGTGACAACCCCTTCGCCGCGATGTTCGGTTCGATGAACCCGAACGACCTGGGCGCCGCCTTCCAGCAGCTCGGCCAGATGCTGAGCTACGAGGGCGGTCCCGTGAACTGGGACATGGCCAAGCAGATCGCCCGCCAGACCGTCTCGCAGGGCAACGCGGACGGTACGAAGGACGCGAGCGTGGGCCCGTCCGAGCGTGCCTCTGTCGATGAGGCGCTGCGACTGGCGGACCTCTGGCTGGACGGGGTGACGTCACTGCCGTCCGGCTCCGTCTCCACCGTGGCGTGGAGCCGTGCGGAGTGGGTCGAGGCATCCCTCCCCGCCTGGCAGAAGCTCGTCGACCCGGTGGCCGAGCGTGTCGGCCTCGCCATGGGCGACGTGCTGCCCGAGGAGATGCAGGCGATGGCGGGCCCGCTGATCGGCATGATGCGGTCGATGGGCGGCGCGATGTTCGGCCAGCAGATCGGGCAGGCTGTCGGGGTGCTCGCCGGCGAGGTGGTCGGCTCGACCGACATCGGTCTGCCGCTGGGCCCGGCCGGCAAGGCCGCGCTGCTGCCGCTGAACGTCGAGCGGTTCGGCAAGGACCTGAGCGTGCCGCAGGACGAGGTGCGGCTGTACCTGGCGCTGCGCGAAGCCGCTCACCAGCGGCTCTTCGCCCACGTGCCGTGGCTGCGCTCGCATCTGTTCGGTGCCGTGGAGGGGTATGCGCGCGGCATCAAGGTCGACACCAGCAAGCTGGAGGACGTGGTCGGCCAGTTCGACCCGTCACAGCCCGAGCAGCTGCAGGAAGCCCTTCAGCAGGGCATGTTCCAGCCGGAGGACACCCCGGAGCAGAAGGCCGCCCTGGCCCGGCTGGAGACGGCCCTCGCGCTGGTCGAGGGCTGGGTGGACGCGGTGGTGCACGAGGCCGCGAAGTCCCGGCTGACCTCGGCGGACGCCCTCCGCGAGACGATGCGCAGGCGGCGCGCCTCCGGCGGTCCCGCCGAGCAGACCTTCGCCACGCTGATCGGCCTCCAGCTGCGTCCGAGGCGGCTGCGTGACGCCTCACGGCTGTGGGCCTCGCTCACGGACGCGCGGGGCCTCGACGGACGCGACGCGCTGTGGGAGCACCCCGACATGCTGCCGACCGCCCACGACCTGGACGACCCGGACGGCTTCGTGCACCACGAGCAGCTGGACTTCTCCGAGCTGGACAAGATGCTCGGCGAGGCCGCGAACGGGCCGCGGAAGCCCACCGCCGGCACCGACGGCGAGAGCGGGCCGAGCCCCGACAGTGCCGAAGGCAAGACCGACGACGACACCCCCGGCGACGGCAAGGACGACACCGAAAAGTGAGCCTGCACGACGACGCCGTTCTCGTACTGGAGAACTACGGGCCCGGTGCGGACGCCGTCCAGGAGGAGCTGCGGCTGGCCTACCTGGATCATCTGGCGCTCCACCCCGACGGCATGTGGAAGGCCTGCGGAGCCGGACACCTGACGGCAAGCGCGCTGGTCGTGGACCCGGAGCGCGGAAAGGTGCTGCTCACCCTGCACCGGAAGCTTCGGATGTGGCTGCAGATGGGCGGTCACTGCGAGCCCGGGGACACCTCGCTGGCCGGGGCGGCGCTGCGAGAGGCCGCGGAGGAGTCCGGCATCGCCGGTCTGACGCTGCTGGCGGGCGGCCCGGTCACCCTGGACCGGCACCCGATCCCGGCGCCCTGCAACTGGCACCTCGATGTCCAGTACGCGGCGCTGGCGCCCTCGGGTGCCACGGAGCGGATCAGCGACGAATCGCTGGACCTGCGCTGGTTCACCTACGACGAGGTCTCCGGGGTCGCCGACTCCTCGGTGGTGCGTCTGGTGGAACGTACGCGGGCAGCGCTGGACGGCGTCGTCCGGTAGCGGAGCCACGACAGCACGAGTAAGGGGCGGCCTCCATGGAGGCCGCCCCTTACCGATCGCACCGGGCGCGGCTCAGTTCCAGGCGTTGTTCTGGTTCTGGGCGTGGACGCCCTGCTGGCCCATGCCGTACTGGGCAGCCAGCCCCTGGCCGATCTGGGCGCTCTGCGGCGGCAGCACCTCGCTCGGCTGGACCAGGGCGAAGCCCTGTCCGAGGAAGCTGAGCTCCCAGCCCTCTCCGGTGTTGCCGCGTCGGCGCATGACGCCGGAGGAGTGCGTCTGGGCCTGCATCTGCACGCGCAGCGAGCTGGACCAGGCGACGACCGCGTCCGCGTCCGCGTTGACGTACTTGTCGGGCGTGACCTGCATCATCAGGGGCTGGCCCGAGGTCATCAGGGCGACCTTGCCGCTGCCCGAGATATTGAGCTGGTACTTGCCGGTGCCCGAGATGCCGTACTGGCTGTCCACCGCGATGACCTCGGTGTGGAGTGACGAGTCGAGCGCCAGGACGTAGGCGCTGTCCACCGTCATGCCATCGCGGTCGACATCCACCACGTGGACGTACTGCGCCAGGTTGGCGAGGTAGACGGTGCCCTGGCCAGAGCACCGCATCAGGTCGAGGCCCTCACCGGTGCTCGCGCGGGCCCGGCGCTGTCCGTGCGACTGGTACTCGCCGTCGAACTCCATCAGTCCTTGGTAGGCGACCATGGCGCCCTTGCGGGCGAGGACGTCGTCGTGGCCGGTCAGCGAGACCCGCAGGAGCTGCGGGTTCTGCACCGCGTACCGGTCCTGGGACTGCTGTTCCGTATAGCTGAAGAGCGGACTCTGCATGGTGTGTTCTCCCTCCCCGTCAGTTCCGGACCCGCAGGCGGTCGGTACTGTCTTCGCTCGGCTGGACGACGACGATCCCCTCACCGGAGAAGGCCATCTGGAACGCCTCTCCGCTGCCCCGCCCGATGAGCGAGGAGGCCTTGAAGCTGCGCTTCCCCTTCACCTTGAGGTTCGGGGACCACGCCACCAGGGCGTCCGGGTCGACGTACGTCTCGTCCTCGCCGCGACCGCAGTCGACGACGATCGGCGTACCGCGGGAGGTGATGGCGACCCATCCGGTGCCCGAGACGCAGACGTTCCACAGGCCCTGCCCCGCGAACTTGGCAAGGCCCTTGACACGTTCGACACCCCAGGTGAGATGGGCGTCGAAGGCGAGGAGGTTGGTGCCGTTGACCGAGAGCGAGTCGTTGTTGAGATTGATGACGACCACGTCCGCGCCGTAGTCCGCGAGGTAGAGCAGCCCGTCACCGGAGCACTTCATCACGGGCGTGCCCTCGCCGGTGATCCACTGCGAGGCCAGCTGGCGGACGGCGGGCGGGTTGGGCTCGTACTGGATGAAGCCCTCGTACGCCACCATCGAGCCGGTGCGCGCGTACAGGTCCTGGCCGGTGGCCATGGCCACCTTCAGCATCGAATGGCCGTGGTTCTCCATCCGGGCCGTGACGGGGGTCGGGGCGTAGCCCGCGAGTTGCTGATTCATAACGGGCTCCCTCAGACCTCGTAGGGCTGGACGACGATGAAGTTGCCGGGTGCGCCCCGGAACTGGAGGTTGACGGTCTCTCCGCTGTGTCCGGGGTAGGCGTTGCGGCGCAACCGGACCTGGCTGGAGACGATCACCTGGGACGCCGACGACCACGCCACGACGGCGTTGCAGTCGGCGAAGGTGGTCGGGGTGACCGGCAGGACGACCGGCACACCGTGGGTCTTGACGACGACGGTGCCGGTGCCCTGGAACTGCATGGTGAACAGGGCGCCTCCGGGAATGCCGTGGCCCTCGATCCTGCGGACCTCGTACTGGAGCGACTCGTCGAAGGCGAGCACGTTCTCCGAGGAGACGCAGATGCCGTCGCCCTGGAGTTCGACGGCGTGCAGATGGGCGCCCTCCTCCGCGAGGAAGACCTGGCCCCGGCCGGTACAGCGCATCAGCTGCATTTCCTGGCCGGTGGCGTTGCCGACGATCCGGCCGGCGAAACCGGCGCCCTTGTAGCCGAAGTCGACCTTGCCCTGGTACATCACCATGCTGCCCTGCCTGGCCAGCACTCCCCCGCCACCGTTGGTGAGGTCGACCCTCATGAGCTGCTGGTTCTGCGAGGTCCAGCGCTGGCCGGTGGCCGTCTCCTTGTACGGCTGGAGCGCGGCCAGGAGCCCTGCCCCGGTCTGCGGCACCCCTTGCGGCACGCCCGGCGGCATGCCGCCCTGCATGCCGGGCGGCTGCTGCCCGTACGGAGCGGGCGCCTGCTGCCCGTACGGGGCCGGAGCCGGCTGACCGTACGGCGCGGGAGCCTGTCCCGGTACCTGTCCGAACTGCGGTTGCTGGGGCGGCTGCCCCGGCTGCCCGTACGGAGCGGGTGGGGGCGGGGGCGGCGGAGGCACACTGCCGCCCTGTGGCGCCAGCGGCGCCACGATGGTGGGCGCGGCGTGCATCTGCTGCTGCGGAGTGGGCGCGGGCGCGGCCGGTGCGCCGAAGGACGGCGCGGGCTGTGGTGCCTGTGGTGCCTGTGGTGCGGCCGGGGCACCGAACGCCGGAGGTGGCGCCGAGGCCTGGGCGGGCGGGGCGAACGACGGGGCGGCGGACTGCGGCTGCGGAGCCGCGGGCTCCTCCTCCGCGACCTCGCCCCCGAAGTTCTTCAGCAGCGCGTCAAGGCCGCCGTCGAAGCCCTGGCCGACAGCGGCGAACCGCCAGACGTCCTTCAGGTAGAAGTCACCCAGCATCACGGCACGCTCAGTGGTGAACTCGGAGCCGGTGAAGGCGTACCTGACGACTTCCTCGCCACCCGCGACGATCCGGATGTAACCGGGGCCGACCTGCGCCATCTGTCCGGCGCCGTCCAGCGTCGCGGTGAACGACAGTTTGTGGATGCTCGCCGGAACGCGGTCCAGAGTCACGCGGAACGACTCGGTGTCACCGGCCTGTGCGCCCAGGAGCTGAATGGACTCCTCGGGCGATTTCGGCTGATTGAAGAAGATGAAATACCGGTCGTCGGAGAGCTGCTCATTGGCATCGAGGCCGAAGCAGCTGATGTCAAAGGTCAGTCCCGGGCCGGCGATCTGCACACCTACGTACAGGTCCGTCCCCGGTGTGAGATCGCTGATCTTGGCCTTGTGGCCGCGTTGGAATTCCCTGGCCATGCGTAACGACCGTCCCCCATCCGGATCCTGAATGCGTCGCGTCAGGCTAACCGCAAAGTCCCGCCGCGGGCCAAGCCGGTACAGACCCGGTACAGAATCGCCGAACGTCACTCGTCCCGTGCGGCGGGCAGATGCGGCAGCCGCTCTGCCGCCACCACCCCTTCGAGATAGCCGCGCGCCCGCTCGGTACGGGGGTAGGCGTCCAGGAGCCGCCAGAACCGCGGACCGTGTCCGGGCACCAGGAGATGAGCCAGTTCGTGGACGAGCACGTAGTCGACGACGTACTCCGGCATGCCCTGCAGCCGGTGCGACAGGCGGATGCTGCCCTCGGCCGGGGTGCAGGACCCCCACCGGGTGTTCTGGTTGGTCACCCACCGGACCGAGACGGGTCTGGCCCGGCCGTCGAAATACTGCGCGGACAGCCGCTCCGCCCGCTCGGCGAGCTCGCTGTCACCGAGAACGCGTCTGCTCTCCTGGGCGGCCAGCTTGTCGAGCATGACGCTCACCCAGCGCTGCTCCTCGGCCTCGGACATCCGCGCGGGGATCAGCACGATCGTGCGGTCGCCCTCCCGGTACGCGGAGACCGTTCTGCTGCGGCGGGAGCTCCGGCGGACCTCGACCGCGCTCGTCGTCGAGCCGCGGGGCGGATGGTCTGCCGCGCTGCGCTGCTGGATTCCGGCGCTGCGCGCGGGGGTCTCCCCGGCGAGGCCGGGTGACGGGTCGGCGGGCACGGCACGACGTTACCCGTTGCCGGTGGGGGAAGTCCCGTCTCCTGAACGGTTCACACATGATCCGCCACACGGCGTGCACCATTTGAACGACTAATACCCCCCGCCTGTGGATAACTTTTCACCCGCTCCGGCGGTGCGCTGCATTCTGGCAATGGATCTCACGCAGACGTACAGACCGGGGGTAGCCGTGCATCCGATGTTGAAACCCGCGCTGCGCCGCGCATGGCGCGGCAGCGGCACCGTCCAATTCGGTGTGACGCCCGCACATGCGGTGAAGGTCGGCCCGATGGACATCGCGACGGGCTGTTTCCTGGAACTCCTCGACGGAACGCGCGGGATGCCGCTGTTGCGCGAAGAGGCCAGGTCGCTGGAGCTCACCGAACGCCAAGTGGACACGCTCGTGGTCCGGTTGCTGGACGCGGGGCTCATCGACGACGTACGGGCCGGCGGGCCGGAGACCGATGCGTTACGGAAACGGGCGGACGCCATGGAGCGTCACCGGCCCGACCTGGCATCCCTCTCCGTCGTGCATCCCGAGCCCGGCGGTGGGATGCGCCGGCTGGCCGCCCGCCGCTCCATGCGTGTCCAGGTACGAGGAGCGGGCCGGGTCGGTGCGGCCCTCGCCGCGGTGCTCTCCGGATCCGGGGTGGGCCACGTCGAGGTCCTGGACGGCGGCGGCGTCGAGCCCGGCGACATCTCGCCGGCGGGCCTGCCGCCCTCGGCGGCCGGAGAGCGCCGGGACACCTCGGCCCGGCAGCTGGTGCGGCGCTCGGCTCCGTCTCCGGCGCCGCGGGCGACCCAGTCGTCGGGCGGCCCGCCCGCGAGCGGCGAGCCGGGCCTGTCCTTGATCGTGGTGGCCCCTCGCGAGAGCCTCTCCGCCTACGTCCCCGATCCGCGCACCGCCGAGCCGTGGGTCGCCTCGGGCACACCTCATCTCTACGCCGGGGTGATCGAGGCCACCGGATTCGTCGGCCCCCTGGTGCTGCCGGGCGGCACGGCGTGCGCGGGGTGCCTCGATCTGCACCGGCGCGACCGGGACCCGCAGTGGCCGCGGATGCTGGCTCAGTGGCAGTCCGGCCGGCGCACCGCCGTGCAGGCCTGCGATCTGGGCCTGGCGACCGCGGTGGCGGGTCTGGCCGCCGCCCACGCTCTGGCCTTCCTCGACGGGGAGCTGCCCGCCTGCACCGGGGCCCGGTGGGAAGCCGCACTGCCGCTGTTGGACTGGCGGTCGGAGCGGATCCGGGCGCACCTCGACTGTTCCTGTGGAGCGGGTGGGCACACTGAGGGGGTGCGCACCTCCGGGGCCGGCACGGCGCACGACACAATGGCCGGGTAGCCGCCGCACGCAGCGCGGCAGTCTGGGATTTGGAGGGGCATATGTCTGATCTTCCCCGGAAGGCGGTCACCCGAACCGCCAAGCTGGCCGCGCTGCCTTTGGGGTTCGCGGGCCGCGCCACCTGGGGGCTGGGCAAGCGCATCGGCGGGAAGTCCGCGGAGCTTGTCGCCCGCGAGGTTCAACAGCGGACCGCCGACCAGCTCTTCAAGGTCCTGGGCGAGCTGAAGGGCGGGGCGATGAAGCTCGGGCAGGCGCTGTCCGTCTTCGAGTCCGCCCTGCCGGAGGAGGTCGCCGGCCCCTACCGCGCGGCCCTCACCAAACTCCAGGAGGCCGCGCCTCCGATGCCGAACAGCACGGTCCACGCGGTGCTGGCCGAGCGGCTCGGTGAGGACTGGCGGGAGCTGTTCCTGAGCTTCGAGGACAAACCGTCGGCCGCCGCGTCGATCGGTCAGGTGCACCGGGCGGTGTGGCACGACGGGCGCGACGTCGCGGTGAAGGTGCAGTACCCGGGTGCCGGGGAGGCGCTGCTCTCGGACCTGACCCAGCTCAGCCGGTTCGCCCGGCTGCTCGGCCCGCTGGTTCCGGGCATGGACATCAAGCCGTTGATCACGGAGCTGCGTGACCGGGTGTCGGAGGAGCTGGACTACGAGCAGGAGGCGCAGTCGCAGCGGGAGCACGCGGAGGAGTTCGCCGACGATCCCGATGTCGTGGTCCCGGGCGTGGTCCACCAGTCAGATCAGGTGCTGGTCACGGAGTGGATCGACGGTGTGCCGCTGGCCGATGTGATCGCCGACGGAACCGCGGAGCAGCGGGACCGGGCCGGTCAGCTGCTGGCCCGGTTCCTCTTCTCCGGCCCCGCGCGCACCGGGCTGCTGCACGCCGACCCGCACCCGGGCAACTTCCGGCTGCTGCCCCCGGACCCGACCGAACCGACCGACCCGGCCGGCTCGGAGGACCCGGCGGACATCGACGGCACGGCGGGTGCCGGGGCCGATCGGTGGCGGCTGGGTGTCCTCGACTTCGGGACGGTGGACCGGCTGCCGGGCGGACTGCCGCAGACCATCGGCAACTCGTTGCGGCTGACGCTCCAGGGCGACGCGGACGCGGTGTACGGGCTGCTGCGTGAGGAGGGGTTCGTCAAGGATTCGGTCGACCTCGCCCCGGACGCGGTGCTCGACTACCTGCAGCCGATCATCGAACCCGCCCTGGTGGAGGAGTTCGCCTTCAGCCGGGGCTGGATGCGTAATCAGGCCGCCCGGATAGCTGATCCGCGTTCTCCCGCCCACCAGTTGGGCAAGCAGCTGAATCTGCCGCCCGCCTATCTGCTCATACACCGCGTGACGTTGAGCACGATAGGAGTGCTGTGCCAGCTCGGCGCGACGGTCCGGCTGCGCGAGGAGCTCGAATCCTGGCTGCCGGGGTTCCTGCCGCAGGAAGAGGAGGAGTGGGCCGAGGAGGAGTGTCCCGGGGAAGCTCCTTCGGAGCTCGCCACCTAGCCGCCGGTCACCCACCGGTCGGTGCCGACGCGGCACCACACGGAACGGCCTCGGGGCCGGTCCGCGTGGACCGGCCCCGAGGCAGGGGTGGTGATGTCGGTGCTGGGTACCGTTCGCTGCGGGCCAGAGAGCGGCTGCCCCGCAGCGGTACGGCCGAGGTTCTGTACGGCCGGCGTTCGGTACCGCTGTGCTCGTCTACTGCTGCGTCTTCTTTACTGCTGTGTTCTTTACTGCTGTGTTCTGCACTGCTTCTGTCCTGGTCGGATCAGTGCATGACCGCCATGGCGAGCGCACGCCGGGCGCGCATCGAGGCGCGCTCGGCCCGGCGCTGCATCCGCCGCGCGGAGACCAGGCGTACGGCCTGACGTTCCGCGTCGGCTTCCCGCAGGCGGTCGTGCATATGAGCACGAGCCAGGGCTTCTGGGATGAGTTGCATCTCACGGGTCCTGTTCTGACGCGAGTCGTTCGCGCCGATGATGGTGACGTCCGGTGTCGCGGAGCCGACGGGCTCCCTCGTGGGGATGGTCATTGGTTCCTGGTTTCGGGGATCGTGGGTCTGGGGACGGTCGATGGTTCCGATGCGCTTCATGGGTTTGGGGGCCGTGACCCCCAGGCCGGCGATCACGCCGCGACCGGGTTCTTGCGCGGACGACCACGCGGCCGCTTGCGAGCAACGACGACGCCCTGGATGAAGAGCTCGCCACCCCAGACACCCCACGGCTCGCGACGCTCCTTGGCGCCGGCGAGACAGGCCTCGACGAGCGGGCAGGTGCCGCAGAGGGACTTGGCGTACTCGACGTCCGCCGGGGACTCGGCGAAGAAGACCTCGGGGTCGTAGGAACGGCACGGGACGGGCACGCCGAGGTTCTCGATGGCGTCATCGAGCGCGGTGAGCGCGGTGAGGGGCTGCAAGGTGGAGTCCTCCGTGAGGCAGGGCGGGGGGATCGTTTCGGAAGGCGGTACGGACGGGGCGTGCGCTTCGAGTTGCACGGTGGTGGTGTCCTCGTCTGGTCGTTTCCGGCCTGTTGGCCGGGGGGCGGCTGGTACCAGGTGTTACTTGTCCCGAGGCTCCTTCGTGCTGTCTCGTCCGTTTGGACAAAACAAAAGGGCCGCGGATCCCGAGTGGGGTTCCGCGGCCCTGAAGGCGCCGGCCTGATCGTCGATCAGGCTGGATCTCTCCAGGGTTCAGGCCCACGGAAGGCCCACATCGAGTGGTGATGCGTCGTCTGCTTCGTGACTCCGGCTTCCGCTCCCGCACCGACGGCCGCAAAGGCATAGGCCTGGGCCTGTCCCTTCGCTACTGCTGCTGTCGGTGCCTGGGTCGGTCGCTCATTACGCTCCCGCTCGGGAAGGCTCACCAGGGGCAGCGGGCTGACGGCGGAAATGCCGGACATACCGGTGCCACGCAGGGAAGACGTCGAAGAGCAGGCGAGGCCGAGCGAGCAGGCGGAGACGACCGAAAGATCGGTCATTTTGTTGGTCTCGATGGTGCTGATCACTTCAATCGCCTCCTCTCGGCGTCTAGGGCGGACCGACCGAGCCGGTCCTACGTATTCGGATAAGTACAGCACAGGATCAGGGCTTCAGAGAAGTCGCTGTTCCCGTGGTTAAGAACCTATGGTGCCTACTGGGGCGGGCGCAAACTATTTTTTCGACGAGTTTTTCTCACACCTCCTCGTCGCCCTCCGCAGGCTCCTCCACCCCGTCCCCACCTGCGCAGATGTCCAGCACCGCGGCACCGAACCGGCCCAGCTTCCGCGCGCCGACCCCAGGGATCCCGGCCAACTCGCCCTCGCTGCCCGGCACTGCCTCCGCGATCGCCATCAGCGTCTTGTCGGTGAACACGCAGTAGGCGGGCTGGCTGATCTCCTGCGCCCGGAGCGCGCGCCAGTCGCGCAGCCGCTCGTACAGCGCCTCGTCCATGTCCGACGGGCAGTCGTCACAGCGCATCAGCTTCATCTCACCGGCGTCGGTGAGGGTTCTGCCGCACACCCTGCACAGCGCGGGCCCGCGCCGCTTGCGGCGGGCCGCCGCCGGCCGCTCGATACCGCCGCCGCCACCACTCGCAGCACTCCTGGACCCCAACGCCGCGGAGCCGGGGCGCAGCCCGTTCAGGAAGCGGCTCGGGCGGCGGCCGGACCGGCCGCCGGGCGAGCGGGCCAGCGACCACGACAGCGAGAGGTGGAAGCGGGCCCGGGTGACGCCGACGTACAGCAGCCGGCGCTCCTCCTCGATCTGCTCGTCCGTCTTCGCGTAGGTGATCGGCATCATGCCCTCGGTCAGTCCGACCAGGAACACGGCGTCCCACTCCAGGCCCTTCGCGGAGTGCAGCGAGGCCAGGGTGACTCCCTGGACCGTGGGGGCGTGCTGGGCCGCGGCCCGCTCGTCCAGCTCGGCGACCAGGTCGGAGAGGGTCGCGCCGGGCCTGGCCTGTTCGAAGTCCTCCGCGAGTCTGACCAGGGCGGCCAGCGACTCCCAGCGGTCACGCACCGCGCCGGAGCCGGCGGGCGGCTCGCTGCGCCAGCCCTTGGTGGACAGCACCGCGCGGACCTCTGCGGGCAGCCCCTGCGCATCGTCCAGCAGGGAGTCGTTGCCTCCGGCTCTGGCCGCGCCGCGCAGGGCGACGCCCGCTTCCCGCACCTCCGCGCGCTCGAAGAACCGCTCCGCGCCCCGCAGCTGGTACGGCACCCCCGCGTCGGCCAGGGCCTGTTCGTAGACCTCGGACTGGGAGTTGACCCGGTAGAGCACGGCGATCTCGCCCGCCGGGACACCGGCCGCGATCAGGTCGCGGATGCGGCGGGCGGTGCCTTCGGCCTCCGCCGGCTCGTCCGCGTACTCCGTATAGGCGGGCTCCGGGCCGCGCTCGCGCTGCGAGACCAGTTCGAGCCGGTGCTCGGCGGCCCTGCCCCTGGCCTGGCCGAGCAGCCCGTTGGCCAGGTGGACCACCTGCGGTGTGGAGCGGTAGTCCCGGACGAGCTTGACGACGGTGGCCCGGGGGTGACGGGTGCGGAAGTTCAGCAAGTGGTCGGGGGTGGCCCCGGTGAAGGAGTAGATCGTCTGGCTGGCGTCGCCCACGACGCAGAGGTTGTCCCGGTCGCCCAGCCAGAGGTCCAGCAACCGCTGCTGGAGCGGGCTGACATCCTGGTACTCGTCGACGACGAAGTGCTGGTACTGCCGGCGCACGTGGTCGGCGATGTCGTGCCGGTCCTGGAGGATGCCGACGGTCAGGAGCAGCACATCCTCGAAGTCGATGACCGTGCGGTCCCGCTTCAGCTGCTCGTACATCGCGTAGACCTGCGAGATCTCGGCGGGATCGCGTGGGGCGTCGCGCTGGGACTTGGCGACCACGGCCGGATAGTCGGCGGGCACGGTCTGGGTGACCTTGGCCCATTCGATCTCGCTCGTGACATCGCGCAGCTCGTTGCGGTCGAGCCGGATGTTGCAGCGGGCGGCCGCCTCTGCCACCAGCTGGACCTTGCGCTCCAGCAGCCGGGGCAGATCGCCACCGACAGCTTTCGGCCAGAAGTACTGGAGCTGGCGCAGGGCCGCGGAGTGGAACGTCCGCGCCTGCACGCCACCCGCCCCGAGCTGGCGCAGCCGTCCCCGCATCTCGCCGGCGGCCCGGTTGGTGAACGTGACGGCGAGCACACTCGTCGGCTGGACTATCCCGGCACGCACCCCGTAGGCGATGCGGTGCGTGATGGCCCGCGTCTTGCCCGTACCGGCTCCGGCCAGCACGCACACCGGGCCCTGCAGGGCCGTGGCGACTTCGCGCTGTTCGGGGTCGAGCCCGTCCAGGATGGCGTCGGCGGAGTCGGGGACCTGAGGGAAGAGGGTGGAATGCGTTGCTGATGTCACCCCGCCATGCTGCCAGGTCGGAAGGGGCCGGTGCTGAGGTTGTCCACAGGGGTGCCGTATTCGTCGTACTAATGGTGCCGTATCCGTCGTACTAATACGGGGCGGTCCGGGAATGGCGGCCGGGTTGCGTACGTTCCCCTTTCGTGCGGTGACGCACGTCCCGGCTCGTGGGTACGACGGACGAGACCGTGACGGGATGTGACGGGATTGCCGCGATCGAAGAGACAGAGGAGCGCCAAGACATGCCGGGCACTGTGACGATGTACAGCACCACGTGGTGCGGATACTGCCGTCGGCTCAAGGGCCAGATGGACCGCGAGGGCATCGCGTACACCGAGATCAACATCGAGCACGACCCGGAGTCGGCGGCCTTCGTCGAGAAGGCGAATGGCGGGAACCAGACGGTCCCGACGGTTCTCTTCCCGGACGGTTCGACGCTGACGAACCCTTCGCTGGCCCAGGTGAAGCAGGCGCTCGGCGCCTGACCGGCGTCGTCGCGCACGCCCCCGACCGGCCCGGTGCCGGATCGGGGGTTTTCCATGTCCGCCGGATTCCCCGGGTCCGCCCTGCGAGACCGGCTCGCGGGTAGCGTGATGCGCATGACGACCGGGGGCGGGGCGGACGGCGAGGCGTTGCATGGGGGCATGGCGAACGCGGGCGCCGTCTTCCGCCGGGGTGAGCTGGTGGACCGGCCCGCACCGCCCAACGCCCCCGCCCTGCACGCCCACCTCCGGGCGCTGAGGGAGCACGGCTTCGACGCGGCGCCGACTCCCCTCGGCCTCACCCCTGACGGCCGTGAGCAGCTGACCTTCATCCCCGGCGAGGTGGCTCTGCCACCGTTCCCGGACTGGGTGCTGACGACAACCGCCCTCGAATCGGTGGGGAGACTGCTGCGCCGCCTGCATGCGGCGAGCGAGGCCGTCGGGGCCGGTGCGGACGACGGCTGGCCGCAGGATCTCGCCGACCCGGCGGGAGGAACGATGGTGTGCCACAACGACGTGTGCCCGGACAACGTGGTCTTCCGCGACGGCCGGGCCGCCGCCCTGATCGATTTCGACCTGGCGGCTCCGGGCCGCCCTCTCTGGGACCTCGCCATGGCTGCCCGCTACTGGGTGCCCATGCTCGATCCGGTGTCCGCGGCCGCCCTGTATCCCGGCGGGCCGGATGTGTGCGCCCGGCTGCGGATCCTCGCCGACGGCTACGGCCTCCCGGCGGCGGAGCGCGCCGCGTTGCCGGGGGTGATCGAACAGGCCACGGAGACCTGCCGGGGCTTCGTCGCCCGTCGCGTGGCCGACGGTGATCCGGTCTACCTCCAGGCGCTGGCCGACCGCGGCGGATGGGAGCGCTGGGACCGCGTGCAGGGCTGGCTGGCCGATCAGCGCGACACGTTCACGGCCGCGCTGATCGACTGACGCACTCGGACCTGTGCGGTCCCGCCCTCCTCGCGGCGGTGCGCCCGGGGTCAGCTCAGGCCGAGCTGGCGGGACGCCGCCGCCACCGTCTGTTCGAGAAGGACGGCGATGGTCATCGGGCCGACTCCGCCGGGGACGGGGGTGATCAGGCTCGCCTGCTCGGCCGCTGTCTCGAAATCGACGTCACCGACGTTGCCCTCGTTGTAGCCCGCGTCGATCACCACCGCGCCGGGCCTGATGTCGGCGCCGGTGATGAAGCGCGGCCGGCCGACCGCGACCACCAGGACGTCCGCCTGCCGGACGATCGAGGAGAGCTCTGCGGTGTGCGAGTGGCAGTACGTCACCGTGGCGTTGCGGCCGAGGAGGAGCATTCCGGCGGGCTTGCCCAGGATGGCGCTGCGTCCCACGACCACCGCGTGCTTGCCCGCGAGGCCGACCTCGTACGCGTCGAGCAGCCGCATGATGCCGCCGGGGGTGCAGGAGACGAATCCGGGGAGGCCGAAACCCATCGCCGCGAAGGAGTGCATGGTGACCCCGTCGACGTCCTTCTCGGGGGCGATCGCCTCGAAGGCGGCCCGTTCGTCGACGTGCGGGCCCATCGGGTGCTGGAGCAGGATGCCGTGCACTCCCGGGTCGTTCGACAGCGCGGTCACCGCGGCGACCACATCCGCGGTGGTGGCGTCGGCGGGGAGCGCCACGTGCCGGGACTCGATGCCCGCACGCGCGCACCGGTTGCGCTTCATCTTGACGTACGTCACGGAGGACGGGTCCTCACCGACGAGGACGGTGGCCAGGCAGGGCGGTGTTCCGGTGCGCAGCCGGATCTCCGCGGCCGCGGCGGCGGTCTCCTCGACACTCCGGCGGGCGAGGCCGGTGCCGTCCATCAGCTGAGCCGTGCGGGTCGGGTTCACGTGGTACTCCTGGGCGCTCGGGCGATCGCGTCGGCCGACGGGCCGCGGGGATCGCGGGATCGTGGTCGGTCGCCCAGGCGCACGGCTCCGGCAGCCCCATGGACTGCCGGTGTTCTCTGCGGCCGCTCCCCGGTGGTGCTCCACCTCAGCGCCAGTCACGGCCCGCACCCACTGTAGAGGCGCGCGGACGCGAGCGGGGAGTGCGAGCGCACTCCCCGCTCGCGTCCTCGCTCCGGTGTCAGCCGGCGCTGCGCGTGTCGGCCGGAGCCGGGCGTACCGGCCGGAGCCGCGCCTGTCAGCCGGCGCTGCGCGGCCTCGGGAGGGGCTTCCCGTACCAGATCTCGATCAGCCGGGCCGCGATCGAGATGCCGAACGGGGGCAGGATCTCGCCCGAATCGAAGGCGGCTGTCAGATCCTCGCGGGAGAACCAGCGCGCCTCCTCGATCTCCTCGCCGTCGACGTTGATCTCGTACGTCGTGGCCCGTGCCATGAAACCAAGCATCAGGCTGGATGGGAAGGGCCAGGGCTGGCTGGCGACGTACTCCACCTCGCCCACCGTGATGCCCGCCTCCTCGAAGACCTCGCGCGCCACGGACTGCTCGATCGATTCGCCCGGCTCGACGAATCCGGCCAGGGTGGAGAAGCGGCCCTCCGGCCAGTGGACCTGTCGGCCCAGCAGGGCACGGTCCTGGTCGTCGGTGACGAGCATGATCACGGCCGGGTCGGTACGCGGGTAGTGCTCCGCGCCGCAGGCCTGGCAGCGGCGGATGTGCCCGGCAGCCGCGATGACCGTGCGTTCGCCGCAGCGCGAGCAGAAGCGGTGCAGCCGCTGCCAGTTCTCCAGGGCCACCGCGTGCACCATCAGTCCGGCGTCGCGGGCCCCGAGGAGCAGTCCGGCCTCGCGCAGCCCGGCGGGGCGCGCCGACTGGTCCATGCGGCCCGGCAGGGAGTCCTTCTGCAGGGCGAAGTAGCTGACGCCGTCCTCGTCGGTGCCGAGGAAGTAGCGGTGGGTCTCGGTGACGGGCGCCTCGAAAGCGGGGGTCATCACGAGTTCGGTGCCGTCGTCGGTGTCGTCGATCAGCACCTGCCCGCCGGAGACGACGAAGACCCGGGTCGTCGGGTGGCTCCACGCCGCGGCCAGCCAGGCCTCGTCGAGGCGGTGGTGCGCGGCGCGGTCGATGCCGCTGGGCGCGGTCAGACCGATGGGCCGGTCGGTGATGGCGTTGTCGAAGGTGCTCACAGGTGCTTCCTACTCCCCCGGGATGGATCGGGTGTTCAGAGGATTCAGCGGAGTGCCGCCGCCAGTTCGCTCCAGAGGTGGGCGGTGGTCTCCACGCCCTTGAGCAGCAGGTCGAGTTCGACCTTCTCGTTGGGGGCGTGCCAGCCGTCGGACGGTACGGAGATGCCGAGGAAGAGGACGGGGGCGCCGAGCACGTCCTGTAGGTCCGCGGCGGGTCCCGAGCCTCCTTCGCGGGTGAAGAGGATCTTCTTGCCGAAGGCCCGTCCCATGGCGCGGGTGATGGCTTGGAGTGCGGGGTGGTCGAGCGGGGTGAGGCAGGGGCGGGTGGCGGGGAGGAAGGTGATCCGATGGCCGATTCCGGCCGGGATACGGGCCTCTGCCCAGGCCTGTACGGCCTCCTGGATCCGGTCCGGCTCCTGGCCCGCGACCAGCCGGAAGCTGATCTTGACCAGGGCGGCGGACGGGATGATCGTCTTGCTCCCGGCGCCCTGGTAGCCGCCGCCGATGCCGTTGACCTCGGCGGTGGGGCGGGCCCAGACGCGCTCCAGGGTGGAGTAGCCCGCCTCGCCGGACGCGGACTGCGACTTGGCGGTGCGCAGCCAGGTGGCCTCGTCGAAGGGGAGCGCGGCGAAGAGTTCGCGTTCGGTGCTGGTCAGTTCGCTCACGCCGTCGTAGAACCCGGGGACCGCGACCCGTCCGTCCGCGTCGTGGAGCGCCGCGACGAGCCGGGCGATCTCGGTCGCCGGGTTCGGGACTGCGCCGCCGAACGAACCGGAGTGGATGTCCTGCCCGGGGCCGCGCAGCTCGATCTCGCACTCGGCCAGTCCGCGCATGCCGGTGCAGACGGTCGGGGTGGCCTCGTCCCACATACCGGTGTCGGAGACGATCACGGCGTCCGCGGTGAGCCGGTCTGCCCGCTGCTCGACCAGGGCGCGGAAGTGCGGGGAGCCCGACTCCTCCTCGCCCTCGACGAGCAGCTTGAGGTGCACGGCGGGGCTGGTGCGGCCGGTGGTGGCGAGGTGGGCCCGGACGCCGAGGGTGTGGAAGAACACCTGGCCCTTGTCGTCCGCCGCGCCGCGCCCGTACATCCTGCCGTCCCGGATCACCGGCTCGAACGGCTCGGTGTCCCAGCCGTCCTCGCGGGCGGCGGGCTGCACGTCGTGGTGTCCGTACACCAGGACCGTGGGGGCGTCCGGATCGTCGGACGGCCACTCGGCGTAGACGGCGGGCGCACCGTCCGTCTCCCAGACCTCGGTGACCGGGAAGCCGGTCTCCTTGAGCTTGGCGGACAGCCACTCGGCGCTGCGCCGTACGTCTCCGTCGTGCTCCGGCTGCGCGGATACGGAGGGAATGCGCAGCCACTCCGCGAGGTCGTCGAGGAAGGCCGCGCGGTGCTGCTCGGTGTACGTACGGACGGCGCTGTCCGGGGTGTCGCTCATGACCTTCAGCTTATCCGTCCGTGGGAGGTGGCTCGTCCAGGAGGATGCGCTCCAGTTCCCGGCGGCCCGGGAGGCGGCCGGGGCGGACGCTCTCACCGGTGCGGACGAAGAGGAACGTGGCCGAGACGTCGGTGAGCGGCAGTCCGTGCAGTTCGGCCCAGGCGAGGCGGTAGACGGCGAGCTGGAGGGGGTCGGCGGTGTTGGTGCGGCTGGTCTTCCAGTCGACGATCTCGTACGTGTCCCCGGTGCGGTACACCGCGTCGATACGGCCCCGGACGATCCGGCCGGCCAGCGTGATCTGGAACGGCGTCTCAACGCGGTACGGGGTCCGGCGGGCGTACGGGGTGCGCTCGAAGGCCTCCTTGAGCAGCGCGAGATCGGCCTCGTCGGCGATCTCGGCGTCGCTGTCCTCGCCGCCGGGCAGCTCGTCGGGGCCGAGCATGGGCAGCGGCAGCTCCTCGAAGCGGGACTCGACCCAGGCGTGGAAGCGGGTGCCCCGGCGGGCGGCGGGCTGCGGGGGGCGGGGCATGGGCCGGGCCAGCTCCTGGGCGAAGCCGTCCGGGTCGTCGGCCAGGCGCATCAGCTGGGTGGCGGAGAGCGAGGCGGGGACGAGGACGTCGCGCACGGTGGCGCGGGCCCTGCGCAGCTCCCCGGCGAGGGCGTCGAGGTCGCGGTCCCAGGAGGCGAGGGTGCGGGACTCCTCGGGGGTGAGGGGGCGGGACTCCTCGGGGGTGGGCCGCGAGGGGGCCGGCTCGGGCAGCCGGGCAGCGGGGATGTGCGGGGCGTGGGAGGGCTGAGTGCCGTCGGGGGCGGGTGCCTCGTCCAGGAAGGGGTCGTCCTCGGGGAACAGCTCCTCGTCGTCGAAGGGCGGCTCGTCCGGCGGAGGCGGCTGTTCCGCCGGACGAGCCGCCGGGTACCCGTCAGGCACCGGTCCCTTCTCAGCCAGGGCCGTCAGGTGGGCCATCACCGTCTCCGCGGCGGCCCTGCGGCGGGTCAGCGCGGTGTCGTCCAGCGGCAGCGGCCAGGCGTGGTCGGCCGCGGATTCGGCCAGGGCCGGGTTCTCCTCGTCCTCGGCCGGCTCGTCCGCCCAGGCCTCGATCTCGCCGTGGCCGGCCGCGCAGTGCTCGTACAGCGCGTGCAGGAAGCCGGACGGGCCGCGCGTCTTCTTCTGGCTGGGGCCCCACCAGTGGCCGGAGCCGAGCAGCAGGGAGCGGGGGCGGGTGAAGGTGACGTAGCCGAGGCGCAGCTCCTCGGTGTGCTGGTGCTCCTTCATCTCCTCCTTGAAGCCCTTGAGGCCCTTGGCGTCGAAGGAGTGGATGACGGGCAGGGTGGCCGTGTCGCCGCGCAGGGCGTGCGGGAGGACCTTGGACTGGGAGGTCCAGGCATCACGGGACTGGCCGCTCGGGAACTGGCCGCTGACCAGTCCTGGCACGGCGACGACGTCCCATTCGAGGCCCTTGGACTTGTGGGCGGTGAGGACCTTGACGGTGTTCTCGCCGCCGGGCAGCGCGTTGTCCAAGCCCTTCTCGTACTGCGCGGCGGTGCGCAGGAAGCCGAGGAAGGCGAGGAGCGTGGCCTCTCCGTCGACGGCGGCGAAGCGGGCCGCGACGTCGAGGAAGTTGGCGAGGGTCTCGCGGCGGCGGGCGGCCAGGGCCTGCGGGGAGGCGGAGAGCTCGACTTCGAGTCCGGTGGCGCTCAGGACCCGGTGCAGTACGTCCATCAGGGGGTCGGAGAGCGAGCGGCGCAGTTCGCGCAGTTCGGTGGCGAGCCGGGCGAAGCGGATGCGGGCCTCGGTGGAGAACGGCAGCCGGTCGTCCTCCTCGCCGCCGGAGTCGAGGAAGGTGTCCAGGGCGTCGGCCAGCGAGATCACCTCGGCCGGGTCGACGCCCTCGACCGCTTCTGCGAGGCGGCGGTCGGGGTCGAAGTCCTCGTCGTCGCCGTGCGAGGCGCGGTGCACGAGGAGGCGGGCCCGGCGGCCGAGCAGTGCCAGATCGCGGGGGCCGATGCGCCAGCGGGGGCCGGTGAGCAGCCGGACCAGGGAGGCGTTGGCCCCGGGGTCCTGGAGGACCTCGCAGACCGCGACGAGGTCCGCGACCTCGGGGAGGTGCAGCAGCCCGGACAGGCCGACGACCTCGACCGGGATGTCCCGGGCCACCAGCGCGGCCTGGATCTGCGGGAAGTCCCCGGCGGTGCGGCACAGGACGGCGATCTCGCCGGGCGCCTTGCCGGTCCGCACGAGATGGGCGATCGAGTCCGCGAGCCAGTCGATCTCCTCTGTGTGGGTACGCAGCAGGGCGCAGCGGACGAGGCCGTCGCGCTCGGCGCCGGGGGCCGGGCGCAGCGCCTCGACGCCCTCGTGCATGGCGCGCAGCGGTTCGGCCAGTCCGTTGGCGAGGTGGAGGAGGCGGCCGCCGCTGCGGCGGTTCTCGCTGAGGGAGTAGCGGGTCGCGGGGGCGCCGTCGGCCTGCGGGAAGTGGCTCGGGAAGTCGTCGAGGTTGGCCACGGAGGCGCCGCGCCAGCCGTAGATGGCCTGGCAGGGGTCGCCCACGGCGGTGACCGCGTGCCCGGACGGGACGCCGTCGGGGCCGCTGCCGAAGAGGGCGGAGAGCAGGAGGCGCTGGGCGACGGAGGTGTCCTGGTACTCGTCGAGCAGGACGACCCGGTACTCCTCGCGCAGGATCGCGCCGACCTCGGGACGGGTCAGGGCGAGCTGTGCGGAGAGGGCGATCTGGTCACCGAAGTCGAGGAGGTCGCGGCTCCGCTTCGCCTCGCGGTAGCGACGGGTCAGCGAGAGCAGCTCGCGGCGGGCCTCCGCGGTCTCGGGGATCTTGCGCAGTTCGGCGTTGCTGAGCTTGGCGCTCTCCAGGGTGCGGAGCAGATCCGTGTCGTACTCCGCGAGCTGTTCGGGGCGTACGAGATGCTCGGCCAGTTCGGCGTCCAGCGCCAGCAGATCGCTGACCAGCGTGGGAAACGACCTGGTCAGGGCCGGGTACGGGCCGGGGGCCTCGCGCAGTACGCGGGCGGCGAGCTGAAAGCGGGTGGCGTCGGCGAGGAGTCGGGTGGTGGGTTCGAGCCCTATCCGCAGCCCGTGCTCGGTCAGGAGCCGCCCTGCGAAGGCGTGGTACGTGGAGATGCTGGGCTCGCCCGGCGGGTTGTCCGGGTCGATGACCTCCGGATCGGTGACGCCGGCCGCGACCAGGGCCTTGCGGACGCGCTCCGCCAGCTCGCCGGCCGCCTTGTTGGTGAAGGTGAGGCCGAGGACCTGTTCGGGGGCGACCTGTCCGGTCCCGACGAGCCACACCACACGGGCCGCCATCACCGTGGTCTTCCCCGACCCGGCTCCGGCGACGATCACCTGCGGGGCGGGCGGCGCGGTGATGCACGCCGTCTGCTCCGGGGTGAAGGGGATCCCGAGGAGCTCCTTGAGCTGCTCGGGATCGGTGAGGTGTGAGGACACTCCACAGAGGCTAACCGGACGCGCCGACAACCCACGAAGCCGTGAGCGGGCCCACCCGGACGACCGTGAGCAGGCGCACACCGACGACCGTGAGCGGGCGCACGCCGACAACCCACGAAGCCCCGCGAGCGAGCGCACGCGACAACCCACGAAGCCCCGCGAGCGGGCGCATGTGGACGGCTGTGAGCCGGGACAGCCCTTAGATTGACTCTTGTCGTATCAACAGCCCTACGAGGACGGTCAGATGAGCTCCGACACCCCCGCAGCCACCTCCGACACCGCCGGCCTCAGGCAGCGCATCGATACAACGAAGGCGCATCCGGCCCGGGTCTACGACGTCTTCCTCGGCGGCAAGGACAACTACCCCGCCGACCGCGAGGCAGCGGCCATGGCGCTGAAGGCCAATCCGCGCGGGTACCTCACCGTGCGGCACAACCGGGACTTCATGCGGCGCGCGGTGACGCTCGCGGCCAGGAACGGCGCCCGGCAGTTCCTGGACGTCGGCACGGGGCTGCCGACCCAGCAGAACGTCCACCAGATCGTGCAGGCCATCGCGCCCGAGGCGCGGGTCGTGTACGTGGACAACGACCCGGTGGTGCTGGTCCACGCGCAGGCCCTGCTCACCAGCGGGCCACGGGGGCGTACCGACTACATCGAGGCGGACCTGCGAGACCCCGCCAAGATCCTCGAAGCCGCCCGCCGCACCCTCGACTTCGACCGCCCCGTCACCCTGGTGCTCGCGGCCGTCCTCCACTTCATCGAGGACGAGGAGGCCTACCCCATCGTCAGGCAGCTCGTCGATGCCATCCCGTCGGGCAGCCATCTCGTACTGAGCAACGTCAGCTCGGACCTCAACCCCGAGCAGGTCGGCCAGGTGACGAAGGCCTTCAAGGAACGCGGCTTCGCCATGGTCCGCCGCTCGCACGCCCAGGTGGAGCGCTTCGTGACCGACAACGGTCTGGAGCTGCTCGACCCCGGCGTCGTCCCGGTGCACCGCTGGCGTCCCGAGCAGGTCACCGATCTGCCCGAGGCCGCCCACCTCGACCAGGAGTTCGTGGCGAGCCTGGACGTCCTGGACCGGACGCGCTACCAGGACATCAACGACGTCACCGACGCGGACGTCAGTGTGTACGGGGTGATGGCCCGCAAACCGTGATGGGCCGGGGCCGGGCGCGCCCGCTCGCGCGCCCGCTCACTCCAGGACCTGCCGCCCTTCCGGCTGGGCACTGCACGAGGCCCTGAACGCGCAGTGGGTGCAGTGCTGGCCGGTCGTCGGGGTGAACCGCTCGTCCAGGACCCGGCCCGCGGCGGTCGCCAACAGGTCGGATACCCATTCGGTGTCCGGCGGCTGCTGGGCCTGCACCTTGGGAACGGCGTCGCCGCCCTCCTTCTTGGGCGCGGGCTGGCGCAGCTGTACGAGTTCGGCCCCGCCGGACTCGGGGCGCCGGCCGTCGAAGACGTCGTCGACCGCGCCTTCCCGGACGGCCAGCTGGTACACGGCGAGCTGGGGGTGGCGGGCGACCTCCTCCTTCGTCGGGGACTGCTTGCCGGTCTTGAAGTCGACGACGTAGGCGCGGCCGTCGTCGTCCCGTTCCACCCGGTCCATGGAGCCCCGGATGCGCACCTCGTACTCCCCCGCCTCCAGCGTCACGTCGAAGTCGTGCTCGCTGGCGGCCGGGGTACGGCCGGTGCGGTCCATGACGTGCCAGCGCAGGAAGCGCTCCAGGGCGACGCGCGCCTGTTCCTTCTCCTGCTGCGACTTCCAGGGGGCGTCGAAGACCAGCCCGTCCCAGACCGAGTCGAGCCGCTCCATGAGGACGGCCAGGTCGGCGGGCGTACGGCCGGAGGCCACCTCGTCGGCGAGTACGTGGACGACGTTGCCGAAGCCCTGGGCGGCGGTCGCCGGGGCGTCGGCCTTCACTTCGCGGCCCAGGAACCACTGGAGCGCGCAGGTGTTGGCGAGCTGGTCGAGCGCGCTGCCGGACAGGGCGACGGGCTGGTCCCGGTCGCGCAGCGGGACGGCCGAGCGGGTCGGCTCGTACAGGCCCCACCAGCGGTAGGGGTGGGCAGAGGGCACGAGCGGCTGCCCCTCGTCGTCGGTGAGCGCCGCGAGCCGGGCGAGGCGGTGGGCGGCCTCCTCGCGCAGGGCGTCGGACGCGCCGGGGTCGACGGTGGTGGCGCGCAGTTCGGCCACCAGGGCGGCCACGGCGAGGGGGCGGCGCGGGCGGCCGGTGACGTCGCGGGGATCGACGCCGAGTTCGGTCAGGAATCGGGACGGCTGGTCGCCGTCGTCGGCGGGCGCCTTGACGGCGGTGACGACGAGCCGTTCGCGGGCGCGGGTGGCGGCGACGTAGAACAGCCGGCGCTCCTCGGAGAGGAGGGCGCCGGGGGTGAGGGGTTCGGCGAGACCGTCGCGGCCGATCCGGTCCGCTTCGAGCAGCGAGCCCCGGCGTCGCAGGTCGGGCCAGAGGCCCTCCTGCACCCCGGCGACGACGACCATGCGCCACTCCAGGCCCTTGGACCGGTGCGCGGTCATCAGCCGTACGGCATCGGGCCGGGCGGAGCGCCTGGAGAGGGTGTTGGCGGCGATGTCCTGGGCGTCGACCTCCTCCAGGAAGTTGAGCGCGCCGCGCCCGCCGGTGCGCTCCTCCGCGCGGGCCGCCGTGTCGAACAGGGCGCAGACCGCGTCGAGATCGCGGTCGGCGTTGCGCCCGCCCGCGCCGCCCCGCAGCGCGGCCCGCTCCAGCCTGCCCGGCCAGGGGGTGCCGGACCACAGCTCCCACAGGGCCTCCTCCGCGGTGCCGCCGCCCTCCAGGAGCTCACGCGCCTTGCGCAGCAGGGCGCCGAGGCGCTGGGCGCCACGGGCGTACGCCGGATCGTGCGCGACGAGCCGCTCCGGCTCGGCCAGGGCGCGGGCCAGCAGATCGCCGGAGGGCGCGGGCACCCGGTTCCCGGCGGCACGCTCCTCGTCGCGCAGGGCCCGGCCCAGCCGGCGCAGATCGGCGGCGTCCATGGAGCCGAGAGGGGAGGCGAGGAGGGTCAGCGCGGTCTCGGTGTCGAGCCAGGCCGCCGGGGCGGGGGGCTGGCGCTCCGGTTCCGCCTGGGGTTCTGTTTCGGGGTCTGCCTGGGGTTCTGCCTCCGCTTCTGCCGCCGCCTCTGTCTCTGCTGACGCGCCCGCGTTCCGGTGGAGCGCCGCCGTCGCCACCGTGCGCAGGGCGGTCAGGAGCGGGGCCACCGCGGGTTCGTGGGGCAGGGGCAGGTCATCGCCGTCGACCTCCAGCGGAACGCCCGCCGAGGTCAGGGCCCGCCGCATCGCGGGAATCGTGCGGCCGCCGGACCGGACCAGTACCGCCATCTCGTGCCACGGCACCCCGTCCTCCAGATGCGCCCGGCGCAGCAGGTCCGCGATGTTGTCGAGCTCCGTGGAGGCGGTCGGGTAGGTGTACGTCTCGACGGTGCCGCCCTCGCGGACCGCGCCGAGCTCCCGGTGGGCGCGGACCTTCGCGGCGGGCAGCCGGGTCAGCGGCATCCGGCGGGTGAGCAGCCGGGTGGCCGCCAGCAGCCGGTCCCCGGAGCGGCGCGAGGTGCTGAGGACGCCGACCGGGGCCGGGGCACCGTCCGCCCGCCGGAAGACCTCGGGGAAGTCGAGGATGCCGTTCACATCGGCGCCCCGGAAGGCGTAGATCGACTGGTCCGGGTCACCGAACGCGATCAGGTCCCGGCCACCGCCGCCGCCCGGGGTGCTCCCCCGGTTCCCGGCCAGCGCGTGCAGCAGCCGCACCTGCGCCGGGTCGGTGTCCTGGTACTCGTCGACGAACACCAGGTCGTACTGGCCGGCCAGCAGCGCGGACACCTCGGGGCGCTCCGCGAGCAGCACCGCCCGGTGGACCAGCTCCGCGTAGTCCAGCACCCCCTGGGCGTCCAGCACGTCGAGGTACTCCGCGAGGAACTCGGCGGCGGCGCTCCAGTCGGGGCGGCCGGTGCGCCGGGCGAAGTCCGCGAGGGCGTCCGGGCCGAGGCCCAGCTCACGGCTGCGGGCGAGCACCGCGCGTACCTCGTCCGCGAAGCCCCGGGTGGTCAGGCAGGCCCGCAGCTCGTCGGGCCAGCGGATGTGCGCGCGCCCCTGCTTCTCCAGGTCGAGCTGGCCGGCCAGCAGATCGCGGACCGTGACGTCCTGCTCCGGACCGGAGAGCAGCCGCAGCGGGTCCGCGAAGAGATCGGCGTCCTGATGGGCGCGGACCAGGGCGTAACAGAAGGAGTGGAACGTGGTGGCCTGCGGGCTGCGGACGGCGCCGAGCCGGGCGGCCATCCGGTCGCGGAGTTCGACGGCGGCCTTGCGGCTGAAGGTGAGGATCAGGACGCGGGCCGGGTCCGCGCCCCGCGCGACGCGCGAGGCGACGGTCTCCACGAGCGTGGTGGTCTTGCCCGTGCCCGGTCCGGCGAGGACCAGCAGCGGCCCGCCCTGGTGGTCAACCACCGCGCGCTGCGCCGCGTCCAGGAGAGGGGGTTCCACGGAGCCCGGCGGGGTACGCACCAGCCGGTACGCGCCCGTGGTCCCACGCCGTGCCTGACGGTGCGGACTGTGCCGGGTGGTGGAGGAGGAGCTCACGTGGGTCGCCGGTCCTGGTGGGTGTGCTGATGCTGGGGGCGCGGCAGCTGCCGCGAACTGACGACGCTACTCCGGCGACGGGCCCGATCGCGGCGGTACGGATGCGGGGATCGTCACGTTCGGCCCGGACGGCGAATCCGGTGGAGCCGGGCCGGACGACAACGGACGCGCCGGGGCCGGCGGAATCCGTACGCACGGCGCGGACTCCAGGACAGGCGCGGACTCCGGGACCGGTGCAGGCTCCAGGACCAGCGCACTCCACGTGGGCGGCGCACGCCCGGCGGGCAGCGGGCTCCGCGCGCTGCGCACGTCACGCTTCCCGTACGCCGTACGGGCCCGGCTCCGCACGATGGGCCGCCGGATGGCCGAAGCTGTCAGGTGTGAGCACCCCCGCCGCCGTCCGCCCCCGGACCGCCCGCCCTGCCGTCCGCCGCCGCGCCCGGCACTCCGTCCCACCGCGCCCGTCTCATGTCCAGGCGCGGAACGTGACCGTCCGCACTGGCCGGGGCCTCGCGCAGCGGGGTGCTCTCCGCGCGGTAGTGGTTCAGCGCGCGCAGCTCGTGGCCGGGCAGCAGCGTCCCGTCGGAGCGCACCACGCGCCACCACGGCACCGCAGAGCCGTACAGCGCCATGGCCCGGCCGACCTGACGCGGGCCGCCGTCCCCCAGCCACTCCGCGATGTCGCCGTACGTCATGACGCGGCCGGGCGGGATCAGCTCGGCGACGTCGAGCACGCGCTCCGCGTACTCCGGCAGCGCGTCACTCGTCGGGTTCTCGCTCATCCGGCCCATCCTGCCGTACGCCACCGACAGCCCGGCCGATTCCGTGTCCGGCCGCACACACAGCGTGCGGAGGCCGGGAAAAGGGGCGTATCTTGCGCTTCGCGCGCCCCTGCATCGCACCCTGATGCCCTCCTGCGTCCACAGGCCGTGCCACCATCGTCCGGGCGGTGACCGGTGATACGAGAACACGAAGACCAATCAGAGGCGACGAAGGAGCAGGGCGTGCAGCCACCGAAGGCGGCCGACGCCTCTGATGCCGAGCCGCGCCCGGAAGAGGGCCGGCCGGATTCCGGCACCGGTCCGGAGAGTCCTTCCGGGAGGCCGGCCGGCTCGACGCTGTCGACCTCGGAAGAGGAGCTGTCCGAACGCGTCTCGGGGGACGAACCCCTGCTCCCCGCCCGGGTGCACCGTCCCTCCGATCTGCTGCGGCTCCTCATCGGCGTCCTGGCGATCGTCGTGCTGTTCTCCGTCGCCGCGTTCGCCCACGGCACGACCACCGGTCTTGAGGAGGACATCAACAAGGGCACCGGCCAGGCGCCCGACGTACTCATCAAGATCGCCGGCCTGGTCTCCAGCATCGCCGTCCTGCTGGTGCCGGTCGCCTTCGCGATCGAGCGGCTGATCAAACGCGACGGGCTGCGGATCGCGGACGGTGTGCTGGCCGCCGTGCTGGCCCACGGAGTGACGCTCGCGGCGGATCTGTGGGTCGCCAAGACCGCCTCCGGAACGATCCAGGACGCCCTGACCCAGCCGGCGCCCGGTGACGCGCTCACCGATCCCGTGCACGGCTATCTCGCCCCGGTGATCGCCTATATGACGGCGGTCGGGATGGCGAGACGGCCGCGCTGGCGGGTCGTGCTGTGGGTGGTGCTGCTGCTCGACGCCTTCGCCATGCTGGTCGGCGGCTACACGACACCGCTCTCGATCATCCTCACGGTGCTGATCGGCTGGACGGTGGCGTACGGCACGCTGTACGCGGTCGGCTCGCCGAACGTCCGGCCGACCGGCCAGCACCTGATGGCGGGTCTGCGCCACGTCGGCTTCCGACCCGTCACCGCGATGCGGGCCGACGACGCCCCCGACTCCGGCGACCAGAACGACCGGGGCCGCCGCTACCTGGTCTCCCTGGAGGACGGCGCACCGCTCGACGTGACGGTCGTCGACCGGGAACAGCAGGCCCAGGGCTTCTTCTACCGGGTGTGGCGCAGGCTCACCCTGCGCGGGATCACCCAGCGGCGGTCCATCCAGTCGCTGCGCCAGGCGCTGGAGCAGGAGGCACTGCTCGCGTACGCGGCGATCGCCGCCGGGGCCAACGCGCCCAAGCTGATCGCCACCTCCGAGCTGGGCCCCGACGCCGTGATGCTGGTGTACGAGCACATCGGCGGGCGCTCGCTGGACGCGCTGGAGGACGCCGACATCACCGACGACCTGGTGCGCGACGCCTGGCGCCAGGTGCAGGCGCTCCAGTCCCGGCGGATCGCGCACCGCAGGCTCACCGGCGACGCCCTGCTGGTGGACCGTTCCGGCAAGGTGTTCGTCACGGACCTGCGCGGCGGCGAGATCGCGGCGGGCGACCTGGTGCTGCGGATGGACATCGCCCAGCTGCTCACCACGACCGGTCTGCGGGTGGGCGCGGAGCGGGCGGTGGCCGCCGCACTCGCGGTCGTCGGCCCGGACACCGTCGCGGACTGCCTGCCGCTGCTCCAGCCGATCGCGCTCAGCCGCTCCACCCGGGCGCATCTGCGCAGGCTCGCCCGGGAGCGGTCGCAGCGGGAGCGCGAGGCGGTGCTCGACGCGTCGGACGCGGCGAAGCGGGCCCGTACCCAGGGCGCCGCGAGTTCCGGGGACGCGGACCGCAAGGCCGCCCGCAAGTCGCTGCGGACCGAGAAGCAGGCCGAGAAGCGGGCCATGGACGACGCGCTGGACGGGGCGCGCGAGGAGGATCTGCTCACCCTGATCCGCCGCGAGGTGCTGCTGATCCGGCCGCAGGCCCCGGTCGAGCCGGTCCGGCTGGAGCGCATCAAACCGCGCACCCTGCTCAGCTTCATCGCGGGCGCCATCGCCGCCTACTTCCTGATCTCGCAGGTCACGGAAGCCGACTTCGGTGCGGTGGTCGAGCAGGCGGAGTGGGGCTGGGTGGCGGCCGCGCTCGGCTTCTCCGCCCTCAGCTACATCGCGGCGGCGATGAGCCTGCTGGGCTTCGTGCCGGAGCGGGTGCCGTTCGGCAAGACGGTACTGGCGCAGATCGCCGGCTCGTTCGTGAAGATCGTGGCGCCCGCCGCGGTGGGCGGTGTCGCGCTGAACACCCGGTTCCTGCAACGCTCCGGCGTACGCCCGGGGCTGGCGGTCGCGAGTGTCGGAGCCTCGCAGCTCTTCGGCCTCGGCTGTCACATCCTGCTGCTCGGCGCCTTCGGCTATCTGACCGGCACCGAGAAGACCCCGTCCTCGCTCACCCCGTCCAGGACGGTGATCGCGGGGCTGCTGACGGTCGCGGTGCTGGTGCTGGTCGTGACGGCGATCCCGTTCCTGCGGAAGTTCGTGGTGACCCGGGTGCGGTCGCTGTTCGCCGGGGTCGTACCGCGCATGCTCGACGTCGTACAGCGACCGCAGAAGCTGCTCACCGGCATCGGCGGAATGCTGCTGCTCACCGGCCTGTTCGTGATGTGCCTGGACGCGTCGGTCCGGGCGTTCAGCGGTCCCGACACCCCCCACCTCAGCTACGCGAGCATCGCGGTGGTCTTCCTCGCCGGCAACGCGCTGGGTTCTGCCGCGCCGACCCCGGGCGGTATGGGCGCGGTCGAGGGTGCGCTGACGCTGGGTCTGATCGCGGTCGGCCTGCCGAAGGAGGTCGCGGCCCCGGCGGTGCTGCTGTTCCGGCTGATGACCCTGTGGCTGCCAGTGCTGCCCGGCTGGATCTGCTTCAACCACCTCACCCGCAAGGGCGAGCTCTAGAAGCCACTGTGGCGCCGGTCCGGGCGGCGGGCCACCCGCTTGGACCGGTGCCCCGTGCACCTTCCCCGCCACCGCCGCACGATGGAGCGATGAGGACCTCCCCTGCCCTGCGTGCCGCCGCCCTCGCCGCCACCGTGACCGTGCTGCTTCCGCTCACCGGCTGCTCGGACGGCGGTGACAACGACGCGCCGGACCGCTCGCAGGGTTCGCCGCACCCGGCGAACGCCGCCGCGAGCCCCGGTCCGTCCGCCCTCGCCACCCAGCAGCTGACGTGGAAGCGCTGCCCCGCCCCGTCCCAGGCGGAGGGCGGCGGCGCCGCACCCTCGCCGCTGCCCGGCGGGGCCGTCTGGGAGTGCTCCGTCATGAAGGTCCCGCTCGACCACGCCAAACCCTCGGGCGACACCATCGGCCTGGCGCTCATCCGCGCGAAGGCCATGGACCCGAAGAAGCGGATCGGCTCCCTCATCTTCAACTTCGGCGGCCCCGGCGCCTCCGGCGTCACCACCCTGCCCGCCTTCGGCACCGACTACGACAAGCTGCGCACCCGCTACGACCTGGTGAGCTTCGACCCGCGCGGGGTCGGCCGCAGCGACGGCGTGCGGTGCGAGACCGACAAGCAGCTGGACGCCCGCTACCAGGAGGACGGAACGCCGGACGACGCCGCGGAGGAGAAGGCGTTCACCGACGACACCAAGGCGTTCGCGGCCGCCTGCGAGAAGAACTCGGGCCGGGAGCTCCCCTTCGTGGGGACGACGAACGCCGCCCGCGACATGGATCTGATGCGTCAGGTGCTGGGCGACCACCAGCTGCACTACTTCGGCATCTCGTACGGCACCGAACTGGGCGGCGTCTACGCCCACTTGTTCCCCAAGAACGTGGGCAGGTCGGTACTGGACGCGGTGGTGGACCCGACCGAGGACGCCGAGCAGTCCTCGCTGGGCCAGGCGAAGGGGTTCCAGCTCGCGCTGGACAACTTCGCCAAGGACTGCGCGAAGCGGGGCGACGCCTGCAAGCTGCCGGGTTCCGACGCCGACGGGGTCGAGCAGGGGATCTCCGATCTGCTGGACCGGCTGGAGAAGCGGCCGGTGGCCGGGCTCGGCGCACGCAAGCTGACCCAGACCCAGGCCACCACCGGCATCGCGGCGGCCCTGTACTCCAAGGAGACCTGGCCGCTGCTGGAGCAGGGCGTCGACGAGGCCGACGGCGGCAGCGGCGGGCTGCTGCTGGCACTGGCCGACTCCCTCAACGGCCGTTCCGACAAGGGCCACTACGACAACTCCGCCGCGGCCAACACCGCCATCAGCTGCGCCGACTCCAAGGAGCGGTTCACGCTGGAGGAGACGAAGGAGAAGCTGCCGCGCTTCCGCGAGGCCTCACCGGTCTTCGGTGACTACCTGGGCTGGGGCCTGATGGCGTGCACCGAATGGCCGGTCGCCGGTGTCTGGGCGCACCCCGATGTCAGCGCCCCCGGCTCGGCCCCCCAACTGGTCATCGGCAACACCGGTGACCCCGCGACCCCCTACAAGGGCGCGAAGGCGATGGCGGAGGAGCTCGGCAAGGGCGTCGGCGTGGAGATGACGTACAAGGGCCAGGGGCACGGCGCGTACAACAGCGGCAACGCCTGCGTGCAGAAGGCGGTGGGCGGCTATCTGCTGGACGGCAAGGTGCCGGCGGCCGGAACCGTCTGCGGCTGAGCAGCGCGGCCCGGCACCGTCCCGGCACCGTCCTACGATGGGCGAACTGCCGATCCGGCAGGGTGAAACACGGGGGACACAGGGGAGGGACGCACGTGGTCTCATACGCACGGGCCGGGGCGCTGGCCGCCGCCGCGCTGCTGCTGACGGGGGTGCTCGCGGGCTGCGACGACGGTACGGACGACAAGCCCGGCAGGGCGGCGGACGGCGGTACGGCCGGCTCACCGTCCGCCGCAGCTTCGTCCACCGAGGACGGGAAGCCCGCGCGGCTCCCGGCCCTGCCCGGCTCGCTCACCTCGCAGCACCCGGACTGGAAGCGCTGCGAGGCCCCCGAGGGCGGGACCGCTCCCGGTGCGGACTGGCGCTGCGCGACGGTCCGCGTCCCGCTGGACTACGCGAAGCCGGGGGGCGACACGATCGGGATCGCGCTGATCCGCAAGGAGGCCCGCGACAAGGGGCGGCGTCTCGGCTCGATGCTGTTCAACTTCGGCGGCCCCGGCGGTTCCGGCGTCTCCATCCTGCCGCGCGCCGCCGGTTCGTACGGGAAGCTCAACACCCGTTACGACCTGGTGGGCTTCGATCCGCGCGGGGTGGCCGGGAGCGCCGGGGTGCGGTGCCGCTCCGACCAGGAGCAGGAGGACGCCGCCCGGAAGGTGGACATGACTCCGGACACGGCGGCGGAGGAGGCGGCGTTCATGAAGGACGGCGCGGACTTCGGCGCCGGCTGCGAGCGCCGCTCCGGCAAGGTCCTGCCGTTCGTCGGCACATCGAACGCCGCCCGCGACATGGACCTGATCCGCGAGGTGCTCGGTGACCGCAAGCTGACCTACTTCGGCATGTCGTACGGGACCGAGCTGGGCGGCACATACGCGCACCTCTTCCCCGGGAACGTGGGGCGCGCCGTCCTGGACGCCGTCGTCGACCCCACGGCGGACGCCGTCGGGCACGCCCGCAACCAGACGACCGGCTTCCAGCGTGCACTGGAGAACTACCTCAAGGACCGGGGCCAGGACCCGAAGGCGGGCACCCAGCGCATCGCCCGGCTGCTGGCGAAGATCGACAGGAAGCCGCTGCCGACCGGCACGTCCCGCGAGCTCAACGAGTCGCTGGCGCTCACGGGCATCGTGATGCCGCTCTACTCCAAGGACAGCTGGCCGGTCCTGACCCAGGCTCTGGACGAGGCGGAGGGCGGCCGGGGCAGCATGCTTCTGCAGCTGGCCGACTCGTACAACAGCCGTGACGAGAAGGGCCATTACGGCACCGAGAGCCACTCGCAGCGAGCCATCTCCTGCGCGGACAGCAGCGCCCGGCCGACGGCGGCCGACGCGAAGGCGCTGCTCCCCGAGTTCGAGAAGCTGTCACCGGTCTTCGGCGCCTTCCTCGCCTGGGACACGGCGGGCTGGTGCGCGGACTGGCCGGTGAAGGGTGAGCGCGCCAACCCGGAGGCGAGCGCTCCGGGGGCCGCTCCGATCCTGGTCGTGGGGACGACCGGCGACCCGGCGACACCGTACGAGGGTGCCCGGAAGATGGCGGACGAGCTGGGCAAGGGCGTCGGCGTGCTGCTCACCAACAAGGGCGAGGGGCACGGCGCCTACGGCCGGAACACCTGCGTGACGTCGACGGTGGACACGTACTTCCTGGACGGGAAGGTCCCGGCGGACGGCAGGACCTGTCCATAACCTCTGGGCACGTCGAAGGGCCCGGTCCGCGCGGACCGGGCCCTTCGACGTGTTCTTCTAGTACACCGGCTTCTCGGGCTCGATCTGGTTGACCCAGCCGATCACGCCGCCGCCGACGTGCACCGCGTCCGCGAAGCCCGCCGACTTGAGGACCGCGAGGACCTCGGCGCTGCGGACACCGGTCTTGCAGTGCAGCACGATGCGCTTGTCCTGCGGCAGGTCCTGGAGGGCGTTGCCCATCAGGAACTCGTTCTTCGGGATCAGCTTCGCACCGGGGATCGAGACGATCTCGTACTCGTTCGGCTCGCGGACGTCGATGATCTCGATCTTCTCGTCGCCGTCGATCCACTCCTTGAGCTGCTTGGGAGTGATCGTGGAGCCGAGCGCCGCCTCCTGGGCCTCCTCGGACACGACGCCGCAGAAGGCCTCGTAGTCGATGAGTTCGGTGACGGTCGGGTTCTCGCCGCAGACCGCGCAGTCGGGGTCCTTGCGGACCTTGACCTGGCGGTACTGCATCTCCAGCGCGTCGTAGATCATCAGCCGGCCGACGAGCGGGTCACCGATTCCGGCGAGCAGCTTGATGGCCTCGTTGACCTGGATGGAGCCGATGGACGCGCAGAGCACGCCCAGCACCCCGCCCTCGGCGCAGGAGGGAACCATGCCGGGGGGCGGCGGCTCCGGGTAGAGGCAGCGGTAGCAGGGGCCGTGCTCGGACCAGAAGACGGACGCCTGGCCGTCGAACCGGTAGATGGAACCCCAGACGTACGGCTTGTTCAGCAGCACGGCCGCGTCGTTGACGAGATAGCGGGTGGCGAAGTTGTCCGTGCCGTCCACGATCAGGTCGTACTGGGCGAAGATGTCCATCACGTTCTCGGCTTCGAGCCGTTCCTCGTGAAGGATCACGTTCACCAGGGGGTTGATCCCCTGCACGGTCTCCTTGGCCGACAGGGCCTTGGACTTGCCGATGTCGGCCTGACTGTGGATGATCTGGCGCTGCAGGTTCGACTCGTCGACCTCGTCGAACTCCACGATGCCGAGCGTTCCGACACCGGCGGCGGCCAGGTACATCAGGGCCGGCGAGCCGAGACCGCCGGCGCCCACACAGAGCACCTTCGCGTTCTTCAGCCGCTTCTGCCCGTCCATCCCGACATCCGGGATGATCAGGTGGCGGGAGTACCTGCGGACCTCGTCGACGGTGAGCTCAGCAGCTGGCTCGACCAGGGGTGGCAGCGACACAGGAACCTCAACAATGCAGGTGGTCGGTTTCTACGTACTTCGACTACGTACGGTTGTTCTTGCCGTAACACTGCCACGCCCCCTCTCATTCCGAGATACCAGGTCCGATCCGCGAGACGATTTCGTCCCAGTAGCTGGGCAGCGTCGCGAATGGATCGGTTTGTCCACGCCCGTGCGCCGGGTCCGCCGCCCCGGTGCGGTCGGTGAAGAAGATCGTCCCGGCGCCCTGCCAGCGCGCGATCCGCATCGCCTCCTCCAGGTGGCTGCGCGGGACGCCGTGGACGAAGTGCGCGAACCGGCCGGGCGGGTAGGCGGCGGTCCACTCCGCCACCTGCGACCAGCGGTAGTCGGTCCACGGGCCGCGGAAGGTGACGAGCTGGTCGGCGGCCTCCGCGTAGCCGGGGTACGGGTGGGTGTCGTGCCCGAGCACCAGGTGCCCGCCGTCCCGCGCGCTGTCGCTGTCCGCCAGGAGCGCGGCGAGCGTGCTGGTGAGCCGGCGCACCGCGGGGAGCCCAGGACGCTCTGCCGGGCACCGGTCGAGGTAGAAGCCGTCGACGCGGTACCAGTCCAGGAACGACCTGGCGTCGGTGAGCAGTTCGTCGAACGGCCGGTTGCCGAAGGCCAGATCGAGCCGTCCGAGCAGCCGTCCGGCCGAGGCCCGTACGGTGTCCAGCGCCTCGTCGCCGTGCACGGCCCGTTCGCGGGCGTTACGGAGCCGGCCGGCGGCCTCCAGACAGTGCGGGTCGGGACGGGTCCCGGGGCCGTTGTCGATGTCGAGGACGGCCCAGTGCAGCGGGGTGCCGGGGCGGGTCAGCTCGGCCCATTCGACGGGTGCGAGCAGCGGGTGCGCGTAGCCGGGGACGCCGAAGCCGAGCCGCTCCGCGCCGCTGGTGCGGCGGGCCGTGCCGCTGCTGGTCAGATACGGCACGCGGCCTCCATCCAGATGTCCGCGAGGGACTCCTCCAGATTGATCCGGGGGCGCCAGCCGAGCCGGTCCCTGGCCGTGCGGACGTCGGCCTGCTGCCAGGCGCCGCAGCCGTCCGGGTAGGGCGAGGGGGTGGCCGAGAGGTGCTCCATGACCGATTCGGTGGAGGTGCGGGGGGCGCCGATGGGCAGCCGGGCGGGGGGCGTGTCCAGCTCGTGGAGCGCTCCCGCGTAACCGGCGACCTTGGCCAGTACGGCGGCGGCGTCACGCAGGCGCACGGCCCGGCCGGTGCCGATGTTGACGACGCCCTGGGCGGCGGAGAGCGAGGCGGCGTGCACGGCGCGCGCGACGTCGCGCACATCGACGAAGTCGCGCTGCACGCCGAGGCCGCTGAGTTTCAGGTCGCTGTCGCCGGACTGCATGGCGCGGCGCATCGCCTCCGCGAGCCGGCCGAGCGGGGAACCGGCCGGGGTGCCGGGGCCGACCGGCGAGAAGACCCGCAGCACGACCGCGTCGAGGCCGGAGCCGAGGACGAGTTCGGTGGCGGCGAGCTTGCTGACGCCGTACGGGCCGCCGGGGCGCGGGATGGCGTCCTCCGCGGTGGAAGAGCCGGGCTGCGAGGGTCCGTACTCGGAGGAGCAGCCGACCTGGACCAGCCGGGCGGTGCAGCCGCTGCGCCGCATCGCCTCGCAGACGGTGGCGACGGCGACGGTGTTGTGGCGGGTCAGGTCGCGCGCGCCGCCGCGGGTGGCGCCCGCGCAGTTGACGACGACTCCGGGGTGGACGGCGTCCAGGAAGCGGGTGAGGGCTCCCGGGCTGCCGCTGGCGAGGTCGAACCGTACGTCGGCGTCGTCACCCCGGCCGAGCGCCGTGAGGTGTACGGCCGGGTCGGCGAGCAGCCGGTCGGCGACGAACCGGCCGAGGAATCCGTTGGCTCCGAGCAGCAGCACCCTCATCGTGCGCCCCCTGGGTGCCGACGGCGGGCTGCCGGTGCGAGGTATTGGGGGGTCATGTCCGGTGTCTCCTTGAGGCAGTTGCGTGCGGTGCGGGAAGGGACCCGCGGCGTCGGCTCCGCGGGGTGTCTGTGGTGCGTCGTGGTGTGCGTCAGGCGGCGGTGTGGGCGGAGGCTCGGGAGAGCGCGACGGTGGCGGTGGTCAGCAGGCCGAGCGCGGCCGCGCCGCAGGCCACGGCGGGTACGGCGCCGGCACCCGCCGCCGCCACGAGGGCGTCGACGGGCCGGGCGAGGGGGTGGAGGCCGGGCAGCCGGCCGCCCAGGACCAGGGCGGGGGCGGCGGCCTCGACGGCGCAGGCGGCGGCGAGTCCGGTGGTGGCCGGTCCGGGGAAGCCGTGGACGGTGAGGAGCCGGGCCAGCAGGAGCAGTACCCCGAGTCCGGCGGCCCCGACGGGGGCGCCGCCCCCGGTCCCGAGTCCGGCCAGGTACAGCAGCCCGGTGACGGCGCAGAGGAAGAACGCGACGGCACCGAACAGCAGGGGGCGCACGCCTGCCGCGAACTCCTCCAGTGCGCGGCTGCCGTTGAGTTTGCGGTGGGCGTGCACGGAGAAGAGGTGCGCGCACCAGGCGGCCGGGGCGACCGCGACGGCGAGCCCGAGCAGCGGCGCCGGGGTGATGTCCCAGGGGCCTTCCGGTCCGCCGCTCAGCACCTGGCGGAGCAGGGCCTCGCCGTACAGGGCGTAGCCGAGCAGCCAGCAGCCGTACAGGTTGGCGGCTCCGGTGGCGCGGCCGCCGGCGGAGAGCGGCCCCGTGCGCAGGGTGACGGCGAGCCCGACGAGCGCGAGGAGGGCGCCGCCGCTGCCGATGGCGAGCCGCGCCCCGCCGCCGAGTACCCCGTCGGTGAGCCGCAGCGTGAGCAGGGTCGCCAGGCAGGCGGCGCCCGGCAGCAGCGCCCGGAGCGACCACGCGGCGCGCGTCCGGATGTCACGCGCCGGAGCGGAGAGCACGGCGACGGGCTCCCGAGGGATACCCGGTACCCGGGCGAACAGTTCCTCCGCCAGCGAGAAGACGTCGCGGTGCCGGTAGCGGGCGGCGGTGCGGTCGGTGACGCCGCAGGCTTCGAGCCCGGCGGCGATCTCCAGCGGGTCGACGGCACGTTCGCAGAGTTCGCGGTGCCGGTGCATGAGCGACTTCACCGGATCGGCCGGACCGCGCCGCCCGGTACTGAGCTTCCGCACCGGGGCGGCGTGCCCGATCTCGGGGGCGCGGGTGGAGGGCGCGGAGGACTTGGGGGGTGCGGAGGACGTGGACGACGCGGAGGGTACGGAGGAGGTGGAGTGCTTGGCGGGCTCGGCGGGCTCGGAAGGCGCGGCGGGCGCGGAAGGTGCGGCGGGCGCGGCGGGCGCGGCGGGCTCGGTCACATGCTCCGGGGCGTCTTGGGTTGGCGCGTCGGGGTGCTCGGGTGTGCCTTGGACTGCCGTCGCCGCCGGGGCGCTCCCGGCCGGTGAACCGGGGACGAGCGCCCGCGAGCGAGGGTCCCAGCCGCTTCCGGTCGCCGGTGCGCCGGGTACCTCGGTCGGGCGGCCCATCGTCGTTCCTCCGTGCTCCTCACCGGGGGCGCCGGGCGGCCCGGTCCGCTCTGTACGGCGGCCCGGTCCGGCCGCCTTCTGGTCACGCATCGCCGTCCCCCCCTCCGCGCGCCCCCGCGCAGACTCCGCTCCCGGCCCAGCTGGGTGTGCGCTCGGCCGGTCCCGGGGCGAGGTCTTCGTCCAGCTCCGGCCACAGGCCCAGGACATGGGCCTCCGGCGGGGTGGCGAAGGGGCGCGGTCCGCCGTCCTCGTTCGCCGTCACCGCGTCCCTGCGCACCGGCGCACCGGCGATCAGCTCCAGGTAAATGCCGCGAAATGCCGCGAGGTTCTGTTCGACCGTGAAGAGTTCGAGCGCGCGGGCGCGGGCGGCCGCACCCAGGCGCGCACGGCGCTCGGGGTCGCGCAGCAGTGCCAGACAGGCGTCCGCGAGCGCCCGGGGATTGCGCGGCGGCACCACGAGCCCCGTCCCGCCGATGACCTCGACGACCGCGCCGACGTCCGTGGAGACCGTGGCCCGGCCGCAGAACATCGCCTCGACCAGGCTGATCGGGAAGCCCTCGACCACGCTGGAGAGGACCACGATCCCGCCGGCCGCGTACGCCTGGGCGAGGTCGGGCACCTCGGCCCCGCCGATCTCCTCGAAGGAGACCGGGTTGTCGCCCACGGCGTGCGCGTCGGCGGCCTCGTCCGGGAAGAGCTGGGCGGCGAGCGCCCGGCACTGTGCGAGGTAGCCGGCGCCCTCCGGCCCCTGGGCCGCCGCGCCGATGATGCGCAGCCGGGCGTCGGGCTCGGCCCCGCGCACCTCCGCGAAGGCGTGCAGCAGGGCGACCAGGTCCTTGGCCGGCTCGATCCGGCCGACCCACACCAGGGTGTCCGGGCCGCCATCGCCCTCGGTCTCGCCCAGCGCCGCGAACCGGCCGGACTCCATTCCGGGGTAGACCGTGCGCACCTTGGCGGGGTCCGCGCCGCAGCGCTCCTGCCAGCGGCGGGCGTGGGTGTTGCCCGGGGTGATCAGCGCGGCCTGCCGGTACACCTCGGCGGCGAGCCGGCCGTGGAAGTTCGCGAGGAGGGCGCGCACCGGCGCACTGAGCGGAGTGCCCGCCGCCGCGAGGTAGTGCGACCGCAGGCGCACGGAGTGCTCCGTGACCAGCAGCGGCACGTCGAAGAAGCGTTTGGCCAGCAGCCCTGGCAGGGCGGCGGCGCCTCCGGAGGTGGCGTGGCAGAGGTCCACGGCACCGAGGCTCTCCTCGTCGTACCAGTCGAGGGAGAGCGGGCGGAGCAACCGGTCGAGTTCCGCGGCGAAGGCGAGGAGGTCGGGGACGGTGGCGGCCTGGACGGTGCGGCCGGTGCCGGGCGCGCGGCAGGCCGCCTCCAGGATCCGTACCGCGGTCTCGGAGCGGAGCGCCGCGGGAAGTCCGCCGTGTTCGCAGGCCAGTTCGGCCAGCCCGTAGAGGCCGTCCGTGAACCGCGCGTCATCGGTGAGGCGCACGTCGTCGGCAGGCCGCCCGGCACCGGTCGGCCGCGCGGACCGGATGAACCGGGCGTCCTCGGCGGGCAGCCCGTCCTCGGGGCCGTCGCCCCGCTCGGTCAGGGACGCGCCCGCAGCGCAGACCGCGGTCGCGAGCGCCGTGAAGTGGGTGGTGAAGCGCCGTCGTTCACGCCGTCCGTAGGAGTGCGCGCCCCCGCCGGTCAGCAGTCGAGCGAGCAGCCCCCTGGGGGCGTGCAGGCCAAGGGCGTCCTCGTCGGCGGTCCACAGCGGCGCCGTCCGCACCCGGCTCACCTGGAGGGGGAGCTGGACCCAGCCGCGCGCCTCCTGTTCGGCGTCGCGGCTCAGCGCGAAGAGATCGAACTCGTGTTGCGAAAGTCCCCGTACCAGACGGTCGCACCAGAGTCTGGACTCACCGGTCGCATACGGATAACCACCGTCGGTGAGGAGTCCGATCCGCACGAGCACACCCCCGATCTCCCTTGTGGGCGGCCACCGTTGGATCGGCGACTCGCAGCGGGACGACCGTAAGCGGATACGCCGGTGGTGGGGGGGGGGGGGGGGGGGGGGGCCCCCCCCCCCCGCCCCGCCCCCGGGCCGGGGGGACATGTACAACCCCCGCTGCTGGAGTTGCGGGGGAAGAGCCGGGGGCGAGAAGAATGGCCGGACCCCCGGC
>NZ_JBVJMU010000013.1:0-225930 GCF_055584045.1 Streptomyces sp. NPDC104307 | reverse complement strand
AGGGGGGACCCTGTGGGAGAGTAGGACGCCGCCGAACTCCTTTTAATAGTTAAGCCCCGTGCCCTTGTGGCACGGGGCTTTTCTGCGTTCCCGACAGTTTAAGGTCATGACATGCGCTACGAACTGGTCATCTTCGACAACGACGGTGTGCTCGTGGACAGCGAGCCGATCTCCAACACCCTCATGGCCGCCTACCTCACGGAGCTCGGCCACCCCACCACGTACGAGGAGTCCCTCCGCGACTACATGGGGGCCGCCATGCACCGGGTGCACGACCTCGTCGAGGAGCGGGGCGGGGAGAAGCTGCCCGCGGACTTCGACGACACGTTCCACTCGCGGGTGTTCGCCGCGTTCCGGCAGGAGCTGCGGCCCGTACCCGGTGTCGAGGAGGTGCTGGGGGATCTCGTCGCCGAGGGGGTCCCGTACTGCGTCGCGTCCTCCGGCAGCCACGAGCGGATCCGGGTCGGGCACCGGACGACCGGGCTCGACCAGTGGTTCGAGGAGGAGTGGATCTTCAGCTCGGAGGATGTGGGCCGAGGGAAGCCCGCCCCCGACCTGTTCCTCTACGCCGCGGACCGGATGGGGGTGCCGCCGGAGCGGTGCGTCGTCATCGAGGACAGCCCGCTCGGGGTGGAGGCGGCCAGGGCCGCGGGGATGGACGTCTACGGGTTCACCTCGATGATGCCGGCGGACCGGCTGGCCGGGGTGACCGGGCATTTCTCCGACATGGGACAGCTGCGGGAATTGCTTGCCTGACGCGTCTACCCATGGGTAGAAACTGGCTCTACGCTCGCGGCCATGACAGATGCACGTTTGCGGCACGGCAGAGCTTCCCTCGCGTTGAGCTTCTTCGTGCAGGGGGTCACGTTCGCTTCTCTCGTGACGCGGATCCCGGCCATTCAGGACCGGTACGGGATATCCGACGGCCTGCTGCCGGTGTTCCTCGCCGCCGTACCGATCCTGGCTGGTGTGGGCAGCGTGGTCACCGAGAAGGTGGTCGCACGGGTACGGCCGCGTGTGGTTCTGCGGTGGACGCAGCCCATCGTGCTGCTGGCGCTCCTCGGCGTCGGTGCCGGGAGCGAGCTGTGGGCGGCGGCGCTGGCGCTCGGCGTGTTCGGGCTGGCCGTCGGCGCGCTGGACGCGTCCACGAACATGATGGGGGTCAGCCTCCAGCGGGCGTACGGACGTTCCATCATGCTCGGCTTCCACGCCGCGTACAGCCTGGGCGGGATCGCCGGGGCGTCGATGGCGTGGGCCGGGGCGCACTGGGATCTGTCGCTGCTGGTCTCGTACCTGCCGGTCGTGGTGGTGCTGTTGCCCGTCGCGTTCGTCGGGAGCCGTTGGTACGTCGAGGGGAAGCAGGAGGACGAGGGGCGGGCCGCGCCGAAGGGGAAGGCCGGGGCTGTCTCGTTCAAGCTGCTGCTGCCGCTCTGCCTGGTGATGAGCTTCGCGTACATCGGGGACTCGACCGTCTCCAACTGGAGCGCGAAGTATCTGCAGGACGTGCTGGGGAGTTCGGAGCAGCTGTCGACCGTTCCGTACAACGTCTATATGGTGACGACGTTGCTGGGGCGGGCCGTCGGGGACTTCGGGGTGCGGCGGTTCGGGGCGGTGGCCGTGGTGCGGTCCGGGAGTGTGCTGGCCGCGGCCGGGTTCGGTGTGGTGGCCGTCGCCGGCGGGGCCTGGACCGGGATGCTCGGGTTCACCATGCTGGGGTTCGGGCTGTGCGTGATCGTGCCGCAGACGTTCGCGGCGGCCGGGCGGATGTTCCCCGACGACAGCGACACCGCGATCGCCCGGCTGAACATCTTCAACTACGTGGGATTCCTGGTCGGCTCGCCGCTGGTGGGGGCGATCGGGGACGCCTGGAGCTACCGGGGCGCGATGCTCGTACCGATGGTGCTGGTGCTCGCGATGCTCGTGTACGCCAGATCGTTCGGCGCGGAGCCCGCCCGATACGGTGGCGGGCATGAGCGGCCGCGCACAGCTGATGTGGGATGACGCAGTAACGGGATACGACTTCGGGGACAGCCACCCCATGGACCCGGTCAGACTCGCGCTGACGATGGGCCTGGTGCGGGCGTTCGGCCTCGACCGCGCGGTGGACGTGGTGGCGGCCAAGCCCGCCGGGGAGTCCACGCTGCGGCTCGTGCACCGCTCCGACTACGTGGCGGCCGTGCGGGCGGCCTCGGCGGACCCCGCCCACGCCGACCAGAACTACGGACTCGGGACGTTGGACGATCCCGCGTTCGCCGGGATGCACGAGGTGTCCTCGCTGATCGCCGGGCAGTCCGTGGGCGCCGCGGAGGCGGTGTGGCGCGGGCGGACCGGGCACGCGGTGAACTTCAGCGGCGGGCTCCATCACGCCATGCCCGGCAGCGCGTCGGGCTTCTGTATCTACAACGACCCGGCGCTCGCCATCGCCCGGCTGCTGGAGCTGGGCGCGGAGCGGATCGCGTACGTCGATGTGGACGTCCACCACGGGGACGGCGTGCAGGCGGCGTTCTGGGAGGACCCGCGGGTGCTGACCGTCTCGCTGCACGAGCACCCCCGCACCCTCTTCCCGCAGACCGGCTGGCCGGAGGAGACCGGCGCCGGGGCCGGTGAGGGCGGTGCGGTGAACGTGGCGCTGCCGGCCGGGACGGGGGACGCGGGGTGGCTGCGGGCGTTCCACGCGGTGGTACCGGAGCTGCTGGCGGACTTCCGGCCGCAGGTCCTGGTGACGCAGCACGGGGCCGATACGCACTTCGAGGACCCGCTGGCCCATCTCGCGGTGTCGCTGGACGCCCAGCGGGCGGTGATGGCGGCCTGCCACGACCTCGCCCACGAGTACGCGGACGAGGCGCGCTGGGTGGCGCTCGGCGGGGGCGGTTACGCGGTGGTGGACGTGGTGCCGAGGTCCTGGACGCATCTGGTGGGGATCGCCGCCCACGCGCCGGTGGACCCGGAGTCGGTGATCCCGTCCTCCTGGCGGGACGAGGTCTACGCCCGGACCCGGCAGCTCGGTCCTGCCCGGATGACGGACGGCCGCACCCCGTCGTGGAAGTCGTGGGAAGAGGGGTACGACCCGGCCGACCGGCTGGACCAGGCGGTGCTGGCGAGCCGCCGGGCGGCCTTCCCGCTGCGGGGGCTGCTGACCTGAGCGACCGGGCCAGTCCTGTCCTGAGGCGACCGGCCCGTTCTGTCCCGAGGCGACCGGGCCCGCTCCGGCCCGAGGCCCGGCCGCCCGGCACGGGTTACGCCAACTGTGGGGCGTAACCCGGCTTTTGGCCCCCGGCCGGTGCGGGTACGGGAGCATCGGCAGGGTGTTGAGCACCGGCGCGCTGCGCGCGCATCTGCTGGCGGCCCGGCTGGCCGGCCCCGTGGCGACCTCGCGGGAGGTGAGCCTGCGGAGTTATCGGCTGTTCGCGGCCAGGGACCCCCGGGTGACGCTCGGCCTCGACCCCGGACGGGGCTGGGGTGAGCTGGACCTGCTCCGGCTGATGGCCGATAAGTGCGGGGTCTCGGCCGATCCCGCGCATGTCTCGGGTCCCGATGTGATCGACCCGGAGCGGACGCTCGCGGGGCTGGACGCCTTCGCGGCCCGGCTGGCGGACGCGGCCCGGCGGCGGGCGCCGGTGCTGTTCGGTACGGGGCACCCGCACCGGCTGCTCGGTTTCTACGCAGCGCTGGCAGACGCTTTGTCGTCGGTCGGGTGCGTTGTGCTCACCCCCGCGCAGGGGCGATGTATCGACATAACGACCCGGTTCGGCGTACGCACGTACAACCTGGACTACGTACGGGGAGTCGCGCTGGTGCGCGAACCCGGCGTGCGGCTGCCCGGTGGTGGTACCGGCGCACACTCCCACTCCCCGCTGCCGGTCAGGGTCGTTCTGGAGGCCGCCGCGGTGGGCCGGGGGCCGCTCCCGGAACTCGTCGTGGGGGACCACGGCTGGGTCTGCGGGGCAGGTCAGCTGGGCATCGAGGCGATCGGGCTGGCCGATACGGACGATCCCGCGCTGTTCGTCGGTGAGGCCGAGGGAAGGGTGTCGGCCGTCGTCCCGGTGGACGACGCCGTGCGGTCCGCCTACTACCTGCCGCTCACGCGCTATGTACTCAATCGGGCGGCTCTGTCACAGTAGGCGGCCGATCGTCTCTCCTCTTCCCCACTCGCATCACCCGCCCCTAATCTGGGCAGTGAGCGCACATCGACGAAGAGTCACCGGAGGGGAAGCCGGTGCGCGTCGCGTGCGGAAGGTACAGGTGGATCATGGCTGCTGACAGCGAGAGGCCTCTCAACGAGGTCAAGTTTCTGACCGTGGCGGAAGTCGCCTCTGTCATGCGAGTGTCGAAGATGACCGTGTACCGCCTGGTGCACAGCGGTCATCTGCCGGCGATCCGGGTGGGCAGGTCCTTCCGGGTGCCGGAGCAAGCGGTTCACGAGTATCTCCGGGAGTCCTTCGTGGGGGTGGGGTCGGCCTGACATTCCCCTCGGATTACGTCCCTCACCCGGTGGCGGGTAGGCTAGGCCGACGTAGGTCGTGTGGGCCCAGACGCCCCGCACCAGTGAAGAAGAAGTGAGCGAGGGTAGTCGTGGGCTCTGTCATTAAGAAGCGGCGCAAGCGGATGGCCAAGAAGAAGCACCGCAAGCTGCTCAAGCGCACGCGCGTTCAGCGTCGCAACAAGAAGTAAGCGAACGCAGTTCGTGAAATCCGCAGCCCTTTCGCCTGTCAGGCGGGAGGGCTGCGGTGCTGTGCGGGGTCCGGTACGACCAGGCTCGCCCCGGCACACATTCGGGCCAAGACGCGGGAGAAGGCCGCCGCGCGGGCATCACAGGGCAACATCCACCCGCTACGGTGACGAGCGGGGGAGAACCTCTCTTCGAGGGCCCCTCCCACTCACTTCACGGGAGACCGACGGAAGGCGCTGATCTTGGGGAAGGTCGTGCTCGTCACGGGAGCGGCCCGGCAGCTGGGCGGCCGCTTCGTGCGGCGCATCCAGCGTGACCCGGACGTGGACCGGGTGATCGCCGTCGACGCGGTCGCGCCCGGCCACCAGCTGGGGGACGCCGTCTTCGTGACGGCCGACATCCGCCAGCCCGCCATCGCCAGAGTCCTCGCCGAGCACTCGGTCGACACGGTCGTCCATCTGGACGTCAGCGCGATGGGCCTCGGCTCCCAGGGCCGCAGCGCGGTCAAGGAGACCAACGTCATCGGCACCATGCAGCTGCTCGGCGCGTGCCAGAAGGCCCCGGCCGTCCAGCGCCTGGTGATCAAGTCCAGTACGGGTGTGTACGGCTCCGCGCCCCGCGATCCGGCGGTCTTCCACGAGACCACCCCGCCCAAGTCCCTGCCGAGCGGGGGCTTCGCGAAGGACGCGGTGGAGGTCGAGGGATACGTACGGGGCTTCGCGCGCCGCAGGCCGGACGTGGCCGTGTGCGTGCTGAGGTTCGCGAACATCCTGGGGCCGGACGCGGATTCGCCGTTGGCGGACTATCTGTCGCTGCCGGTGCTGCCGACGGTGTTCGGGTACGACCCGAGGCTCCAGTTCGTGCACGAGGACGACGTCATCGACGTGCTCGGCATCGCCGCGAGCGAGCCGCGGCGGGGCACGCTGAACAGCGGCACCTTCAACATCGCCGGGGACGGGGTGCTGCTGCTCTCGCAGTGCTCACGGCGGCTGGGGCGGCCGACGCTGCCGGTGCTGCTGCCCGCGGTCACCTGGGTCGGTCAGGCGCTCCGTGCGGTCGGTATGACGGACTTCTCGCCGGAACAGATCCGGCTGCTCACCCATGGCAGGGTGGTCTCCACCGTCCAGATGCGCGAGACCCTGGGCTTCCGGCCGCGGTTCACCACGGTGGAGACGTTCGCGGAGTTCGCGCGCAGCCGGGGGCCGGGGCTGCTGCCGCCCGAAGCGGTGGGCCGGGCCGTCGGCAGAGTGGCAGCGATGCCGTTCGCCGGGGGGACCGGCGGGGCTCCGGAGATCACCGGGGCCGGCGACGACACACATCCGACCCCGAGCGGCAGGTAGAGGAGCGCACCGACGATGGCGGATGCCAAGGTCATTCCGTTCGACGACGACCGTTCGCGGTCGGGAGGTTCGCCGCGTGGAGCGCGGCGGCGCGGACCCGGACGCGGCAACGGGTCCGTGAGCGCCCTGCCGGGCCGGCCGGGCGCCGGGCCGCTGTCGGAGGGGCAGGGAGATCCGGTTGAGTCCGAGGAGGCCGGGACGGCGGCCGAGGGCGCGGGACGGGCCGGCTGGGAACGGCGGATCGCGGGCGGTCTGGCGTTCCTGCGGCGGCGGGTCACGGGCGAGTACGACGTCGACGAGTTCGGCTACGACGAGGAACTCACCGACCAGGTGCTGATGTCGGCGCTGCGGCCCGTGTACGAGAAGTACTTCCGGGTCGAGGTGAAGGGCATCGAGAACATCCCGTCGGACGGCGGGGCGCTCATCGTGTCCAACCACTCCGGGACGCTGCCGCTGGACGGGCTGATGCTCCAGGTCGCGGTGCACGACAACCATCCGGCGGGGCGGCATCTGCGGCTGCTCGCCGCGGACCTGGTCTTCATGCTGCCGGTCGTCAACGAGCTGGCCCGTAAGGCGGGGCACACGCTCGCCTGCGCGGAGGACGCGGAGCGGCTGCTGAGGAAGGGCGAGGTCGTCGGCGTGATGCCGGAGGGCTTCAAGGGCATCGGGAAGCCGTTCAGCGAGCGGTACAAGCTCCAGCGCTTCGGGCGGGGCGGCTTCGTGTCGACGGCGCTGCGGGCCGGGGTGCCGATCGTGCCGTGCTCGATCGTGGGGGCCGAGGAGATCTACCCGATGATCGGCAACTCCAGGACGCTGGCGCGGCTGCTGGGTACGCCGTACTTTCCGATCACGCCGACGTTCCCGTGGCTGGGGCCGCTGGGGGCGGTGCCGTTGCCGACGAAGTGGACGATTCAGTTCGGTGAGCCGATTCCTACGGAGGGGTATCCGGTGGAGGCGGCGGAGGATCCGATGCTGATGTTCAATCTGACGGATCAGGTGCGGGAGCAGATTCAGCACACGCTGTACAAGTTGCTGGTGCAGCGGCGGTCGGTGTTCTTCTGAGGTGCCCGGTGCTCCGGGCTGGAGCTTTGTCCTCAACCGCCGGACGGGCTGGATTTTGCCGGCCTCGGGGCCCCGGGGCGGAGGCTTTGTCCTCAATCGCCGGACGGGCTTGATGTGGGCGGGCGGGATTTCTCGGCCTCGGGTGCGCGTGGGCCGGGGCTTTGTCCTCAATCGCCGGACGGGCTTGAGTTGGGCGGGCGGGGATTTTTCGGCCTCGGGTGCGCGTGGGCGTGGGTCTTGTCCTCAATCGCCGGACGGGCTTGATGTGGCCGGACTGCGGGCTTGAGCTAGCCGGACGGGCTTGGGGCCCGTCCGGCGGGGGTTTGTGGGTCAGTCCTTGTCGGGCCTGCTGTCGATGCCTAGGCCTCCGATCAGGCCGGGGATCAGCGGGGGCAGGGTGATGTCGGGTGTGGGCGCCGTGCTCGGGGTGTCCTTCGACGGTTCGGTGGCTTCCGGTGACGGCGGGTCGAAGAGGTCGTCCGCGCCCCCGATCAGTCCGTCCGCCGGGGTGGAGCCCGTGTCCGAGGGGCGGGGTGAGGTGCTGCTGCCCTTCTTGCCCTCGTGCGCGCCCGCCGGTGAGGAGGACGAGGGTGACGGCCTGTGCGACGAGGGGGCCGTGCCGGTACCGGTGCCCGTGCCCGAATCGGTGGAGTCGGACCGCTGGGATCCGCCGCTCTTCTCCGGGGCGCGGGGGAACAGCGACTGGAGCGGCGCGACTTCCTCGTCTATGGCCGCGAAGACGGAGCTCACCTGGTCACCGAGCTCGGTGAGCTGGACGGGCAGCCGGTCGCGGAGGCTGCTCCAGCTGTCGCGGTGCGAGCGGGAGAAGGAGTCCAGGGTCTGGATCGGGCCGATGGCGCCGTCCCGCTTATACGCGGCGTGCAGCAGGCGGTGGCCCTCGGTGGCGTCGTGCGTCATGCCGTTGAGCGTGCGCCTGACCTCCCCGAGCTGCTCGTGGTCCAGGTCGCCGGAGCGGCCGCGCTCCATCAGCCTGCGGGCCTCGCTGAGCCGGGTCGATGCCTGGTCCAGGTAGACCTCGCCCCGGCTGGTGTCGCTGCCCGCCAGGTTGAGGTGGATGTCCTCCATGCCGCGCTTGAGCCCGTAGAGCGAATCGCCCGGGAGCGCGTCGGAGCTGGCCGCGGCCACTCCGCCGAAGGCTCCCGCGGCCACACCGACGGTGAGTCCGCCGGCCGCGAGGCCCTTCGTCCAGCGCGATCTGGGGCGCAGTTTGCGGAGCGGGGAGGCCCGGTGGGCCCCCTTGCTCCGTTGTTCGGGTACTGCGGGGGCCGCGGGCGTGCCGCCCGCGGCGAACATGGCCTCCATGGCGGCGACGAGCTGGGCTCGCTGCACCACTTTGACCTCGGGATCCAACGCCGGCTTCGGTAGTTCACCGAGGCCGTTCGCCAGGGCCAACAGCGGTCCGCGGTCGGCCGGTTCGGCCGGGTCCTCGGGCTGTACGGCCGCCGCACCGCGGAGCGACTGCTCCTCCACGGCCTGGGCGAAGGCGTTCGCCCGCCGGTGTGCCGAGACGTTCGCGATCACTGGCGGCACCTCCTCTCGTCATGACGGTCGACTCCCCTGAGGGTCCGGAAGGTTGCACACCTTGAGCGCATCCACACGATTGAGTGAGTGTCTGCGGACAGGGGGTGACGACAGGGGGCCTGCAACCGGCACAACGAGTGGCGCGGCACTTGGGTTACGCACGAAGGATGATCGGACCAGTGCGTGATGAACGTATCGCCGAGAGTGATTCGGCCCGGGTGGGATCAGCGGGCATCGTCCGGGAGGAGGCGGGCAAGGGTGCGGACGGCGCGGTACTGCAGGGTCTTGATCGCGCCCTCGTTCTTGCCCATCACCCGGGCGGTCTCGGCGACCGAGAGCCCTTGCAGGAAGCGCAGGGTCACGCACTCCTGCTGCTGGGGGTTGAGTCGGCGCACGGCTTGCAGCAGTGCGGCATTGGAGAGGGACTCCAGGACGGAGTCCTCGGGGCTGCGCTCGACCTCGTTGGCGTCGAGCATTTCGCCGGTGGTCACTTCCAGCCGGAACCGACTGGATTTGAAGTGGTCGGCGACCAGGTTACGAGCGATGGTGACAAGCCAGGCGCCGAAGTCACGGCCCTGCCAGGTGAACGTGGAGATACGCCGCAGGGCGCGCAGGAAGGTCTCACTGGTGAGGTCCTCCGCTGTCGCCTTGCCGCCCACGCGGTAGTAGATGTAGCGGTACACGGTGTCGCTGTACTGGTCATAGAGGCGGCCGAAGGCGTCAGCCTCACCGGCCTGTGCGCGCTCGACGAGATCCATCATGCGCGCGCTGTCGCTGTCGGCCGTCGGCCGACGAACGGTGGACGTGGTCGTTGCGCCGCGGTTGCTGCGTCTTCCGACCGCCGCACCGCGTTCGGCCAGGGCGTAGCAAGGGCCGACAGGCGCAGGGGTGGCAAAGGCGGGTACGGCGTACGCGGTGGGGACGAAGCCGCGCAAGCGGTCGCCGACCGTTGCGCGCAGCGTAGCCAGGCCCGAGGCGTCAACCCCGACGTGTGGGTACACGGGACTCCCAGAGGCAGAGCTTCCATCACGTGCAGTGCGAAACCGTCACTCGTCGTAGTGAGTGGTGGGTTCCGGAATGCGTCTGAGGAGAATAACGCTTCGTACAGGCAGTGCTACACCCAGTTGCTCAAATCACCGGTTACGTCGCTTCTGTAGCGACTATTCGACACATCAAGTAGCACATGGTGACCGGTTATTGATCGAATTATTTCGAGATCTGCCAGGAGCCGCGACAGGTTGTGGTCGGGCGGGGAGAGCCGGAGCGGGCCGGACCGGCGGGAGCGGGCCGGGCCGGCCGGGGCGGCCGGGGTCAGCGGCGGCGGCGGTGCAGGGCGACGGCGGCGGCGGTGCCGCCCGCGAGGGCGCCCACTCCCGCCGCGGCCGGGATGCCGACCTTTGCCGCCTTGCGGCCCGTCCGGTAGTCGCGCAGCCGCCAGTCACGCGCCCGCGCGTGCTTGCGGAGCTTGCTGTCGGGGTTGATCGCGTACGGGTGTCCGACCAGGGACAGCATCGGGATGTCGTTGTGCGAGTCGCTGTACGCGGCGCAGCGCGACAGGTCCAGGCCCTCCGCCGCCGCCAGGGCGCGTACCGCCTCGGCCTTCGCGGGGCCGTGCAGCGGCTCGCCCACCAGTCGTCCGGTGTAGACGCCGTCGACGGACTCCGCGACGGTGCCGAGCGCGCCGGTCAGGCCGAGGCGGCGGGCGATGATCGTGGCGGTCTCCACCGGGGCGGCGGTGACCAGCCAGACCTTCTGGCCGGCGTCGAGGTGGGCCTGGGCCAGCGCCCGGGTGCCGGGCCAGATGCGGTCGGCCATGTACTCGTCGTAGATCTCCTCGCCGATGGACATCAGCTCGGAGACGCGGTGGCCCTTCACGATGGACAGGGCGCTGTCGCGCGCGTCCTGCATGTGTTCGGGGTCCTCGACGCCGGCCAGCCTGAACCAGGCCTGCTGCCAGGCGAACCGGGTCAGTTCGCGGCGCTCGAAGAACTTCCGCTTGTACAGGCCGCGGCCGAAGTGGAAGATCGCGGCGCCCTGCATCACGGTGTTGTCGAGGTCGAAGAAGGCGGCTGCCCGGTCGTCACCGACGACGGGGAACTCGGGTTCCTCTGCGGGTGCGCCGGCCTCGGCTTCGGTGTCGGCGGGGCGTTCGGTATCGAGCGACGACTTCCGCGCGGCTTCCGCCGCCGCCTCGCCTGCCAGCACGCTCCGTGCTGTTGCGGAGCGCCTACGGGGTGTGAGCCATCCAAGAGCGGCCATGTCGTGAGCATAGCCAGTCGGTTCGGCCCTTCCCGACCTGCCGGGATGCGAAGCCGTGAACTCTCGGGGACCGAATTGTTAAACGGGTGATTCCGGGCACCGGGGACGCGGAGCCGTCCGGCTCCGCGCGCGGCGCAGAATGAGAGGCATGAGTCCCCTGTTGCGACGTACGAAGAAGAAGCCCGCAGACCGGGTGGTGACCCTGGTCGGGAAGCCGGGGTGTCACCTCTGTGACGATGCCCGGCTGGTGGTGCGGAAGGTCTGCGAGGAGACCGGCGCGTCCTGGGAGGAGAAGGACATCACCCTGGACGAAGAGCTGTACCGGGAGTACTGGGAGCAGATCCCCGTGGTCCTCGTTGATAACGAACAGCACACGTTCTGGCGGGTGGACCCGGCGAGACTGCGCAGTGCGCTGATTTCCTGAGTGAAACCCGGTTACCATCGTGGGCGTTTTGAGTGGTCCCGGGGGCGTAGTTGTGAGGAGTGTGTACCACCTTGCCCCCTTCGGGCCTGCAACGGGCTGATGCGATCGGCGGTTCCTGGATCGCGCGACGAATGCGCGTGACCCCGGTCACTTTGACCGGACAAATCGGACACCATCTTTGTGCACGCGTTCACAAAGACATAGCCTGCATTCGACGGGGCGGCCATGGGACATACGGCCGCCTGCAGCCCCGCTCATCCCGCAGGAGCACCGTGGCAACTGGCCGAAACCACCGACCGGCGACCCGTAGCCGAGGAATTCCCGAGGCCACCGTCGCCCGACTTCCGCTGTATCTCCGTGCGCTGACCGCGCTCTCCGAGCGCTCGGTCCCCACGGTCTCCTCCGAGGAGCTCGCCGCGGCGGCGGGGGTCAACTCCGCCAAGCTGCGCAAGGACTTCAGCTATCTGGGTTCCTACGGGACGCGCGGCGTCGGCTACGACGTCGAGTATCTCGTCTACCAGATCTCCCGCGAACTCGGCCTCACCCAGGACTGGCCGGTCGCCATCGTCGGCATCGGTAACCTCGGCGCCGCGCTCGCCAACTACGGCGGTTTCGCCTCCCGCGGCTTCCGGGTCGCCGCGCTGATCGACGCCGACCCCGCGATGGCCGGAACGCCCGTCGCCGGTATCCCCGTCCAGCACGCCGACGAGCTGGACCGGATCATCAGCGAGAACGGCGTGTCGATCGGCGTGATCACCACCCCGCCCGGCGCGGCGCAGCAGGTCTGCGACCGCCTGGTGGCCGCCGGGGTCACCTCGATCCTGAACTTCGCCCCGACCGTGCTCTCGGTGCCCGACGGCGTCGACGTGCGCAAGGTCGACCTCTCCATCGAGCTCCAGATCCTCGCCTTCCACGAGCAGCGCAAGGCCGGCGAGGACGCCGCCGCGGACGACGGCCCCGACCCGGCCGCGCCGCCGGTACGGGCCACGACCACCAGCCGGAAGGGACCCGACGGGGACATGCCCGCCGTGATGCCGGCATGAGTCTCCTCGTCGTAGGGCTGAGCCACCGCAGCGCCCCCGTCTCCGTACTGGAGCGGGCCTCGCTGGCCGCCGACGCCCAGGTCAAGCTTCTTCAGGACACGCTCGCCGCGGAGCCCGCGGCCGAGGCCGCCGTGCTGGCCACCTGCAACCGCATCGAGCTGTACGCCGACGTGGACAAGTTCCACGCGGGCGTTGCCGAGCTGTCCACCCTGCTCGCCCAGCACAGCGGCGTCGGTCTGGACGAGCTCACTCCGTATCTCTATGTGCACTACGAGGACCGGGCCGTCCACCACCTCTTCTCGGTGGCCTGCGGACTGGACTCGATGGTCGTGGGCGAGGGCCAGATCCTCGGCCAGATCAAGGACGCGCTGGCGCTGGGCCAGGAGCTGCACACCGCCGGACGGCTGCTGAACGACCTCTTCCAGCAGGCCCTGCGGGTCGGCAAGCGAGCCCACAGTGAGACCGGGATCGACCGGGCCGGGCAGTCGCTCGTCACCTTCGGCCTGGAACAGCTCGCCGAGGGACGCGACCCCGCCGCCTGGGCGAAGGGCAAGCGCGCCCTGGTGATCGGCGCGGGCTCGATGTCCTCGCTGGCCGCCGCGACGCTGGCCCGTACCGGTGTCGCGGAGATCGTCGTCGCCAACCGCACCCGGGCCCGCGCCGACCGGCTGGTGGAGATCCTCAGCCAGGCCGGAAGCCAGTCCGGAGGCCAGGCCGGGGGCACCCCGGTCGCCGCCCACGCCGTGGAGATGGCCTCGGTCTCCGACGAACTGACACGTGCCGATGTCGTCGTCTCCTGCACCGGCGCGACCGGTCTGGTGCTGAGCGCGGAAGCCGTCGCCGGAGCGCTCGGCCTTGACTTCGCCCCGCACGAGGCGCCCGCCGCGCCCGTCGCCGCGCCGGCCGTCGAGCTGGACCAGCACGCGGCCTGGGTGGAGAACGGCTCCGCCACCGCGACCGCGCAGGCGCAGGCCGTCCGCCGGGCCACCGTGCCCGCCCAGTCCACCGGACCGGTCCGGCTCGCCCTGCTGGACCTCGCGATGCCCCGCGACATCGACGGGGACGCCGCCCGCCTCGACGGTGTGCGCCTCGTCGACATCGAGTCGCTCGCCGAGGCGTCCGCGGACGCCCCGATGGCCGCCGATGTGGACCAGGTGCGCACCATCGTCGCCGACGAGGTCGCCGCCTTCGGTGCCGCCCAGCGCGCCGCCCACATCACTCCCACCGTCGTCGCCCTGCGCACGATGGCCGCCGGAGTGGTCGCGGGCGAGATCGCACGGCTGGACGGACGCCTCCCCGACCTGGACGAGAAGCAGCGCGCCGAGATCTCGCAGACCGTGCGCCGCGTCGTCGACAAGCTCCTGCACGCGCCCACCGTGCGGGTCAAGCAGCTCGCCAGCGAGCCCGGCGGCGCCGGGTACGCCGACGCACTGCGGGAACTCTTCGACCTCGACCCGCAGACGGTCGCCGCCGTCTCCCGGGCAGACCTGAACGACCCGAATCGAGGGCGGTCATGACCGACAACTCACCCCTGGGCGCGGGGGCCACCGAGCCGCTGCGGCTGGGGACCCGGCGCAGCAAGCTGGCCATGGCGCAGTCCGGCCTGGTGGCCGAGGCCGTCAGCGAGGTGACCGGGCGGGCCGTGGAGCTCGTCGAGATCACCACGTACGGGGACACCTCCAAGGAGCAGCTCTCGCAGATCGGCGGGACCGGCGTGTTCGTCGCCGCGCTGCGCGAGGCGCTGCTCCGCGGTGACGTGGACTTCGCCGTCCACTCGCTGAAGGACCTGCCGACCGCGCAGCCCGAGGGGCTCGTGCTCGCCGCGGTGCCGGAGCGCGAGGACCCGCGTGACGTGCTGGTGGCGCGGGACGGGCTGACCTTCGGGCAGCTGCCGCCCGGTTCCCGGATCGGCACCGGCTCGCCGCGTCGCATGGCGCAGCTCAACGCGTACGCCCGCAGTCACGGCCTCGGCATCGAGACCGTGCCGATCCGCGGCAACGTCGATACGCGCATTGGTTTTGTACGAAGCGGTGAACTGGACGCGGTGGTACTCGCCGCGGCCGGACTCAGCCGTCTCGGCCGGACCGGTGAGGTGACCGATTTCCTGTCGGTCGACACCGTTCTGCCCGCTCCCGGCCAGGGAGCACTGGCGATCGAATGTGCTGCCAGCAGCACTGACCTCGCCGCCGCGCTCGCGGAGCTCGACGACCCGTACACCCGGGCCGCCGTGACTGCCGAGCGTGCCCTGCTCGCCGCCCTGGAGGCCGGCTGCTCCGCACCTGTGGGTGCGCTGGCCGACCTCCTGGCCGACGGTCAGGCTGTCAACGAACTGCGCCTGCGCGGAGTCGTCGGGTCCACCGACGGTTCCTCGCTGGTACAGCTGTCCACCACCGGTCCCGTCCCCACGTCGCACGACGACGCGGCGGCCCTCGGTCGCGAACTCGCGGCCGAGATGCTCGCCAAGGGTGCGGCCGGTCTTATGGGGGAGCGAGCACTTTGAGCCCCACCGGCCCCGCCGCATCCGATTTTCCTGTCCTGTCCGCAGGGCACGTCACCTTCCTCGGCGCCGGTCCCGGCGACCCGGGACTGCTGACTCTGCGCGCCGTCGAGGCGCTTGCGAGCGCGGACGTTCTTGTCGCGGAGCCGGACGTTCTCGGCGTCGTCCGCTGCCATGCGCGCGCAGGTGTAAGCACGCCTGAGCTGACGGTTGTTGACGCGCAGTCAACAGCCGTCGGGGTACCCGTTCTCAGGGATGCGGCCAATCTTGTCATGGAGGCCGCGAAGGGCGGCAGGCGGGTCGTCCGTGCCGTCGCCGGTGACCCCGGCCTGGACGGGAACGCGGGCGGCGAGATGCTGGCCTGCGCCGCCGCCGGGATTCCCTTCGAGGTCGTGCCGGGTGTCGCCAACGTCGTGGGGGTGCCCGCGTACGCCGGGGTGCCGCTGCGTGACGCGCAGGGCGCGGACGTCCGGTTCGTGGACGCCCGTACCGCCTCGGAGCGCTGCTGGAGCGAGGTCGGCGCGAGCGATGCCACGTGCGTCATCTCGACGACGCTCGACGCGGTGGCCGCGGCCGCCGGTGAGCTGGTCTCCGCGGGCCGCAAGCCCGACACCCCGCTGACGGTGACGGTCGGCGGCACCACGACCCGGCAGCGCACCTGGACGGCGACGCTGGGCACCATCGCCCAGCTGTTCAAGCAGGCCAAGGTCCTCCCCTCGCCGGAGGGGCACCGGCCCGTCATAGCCGTGGTCGGGGAACGCAGCTCCGCCGCCCAGCGCGACCAGCTCGCGTGGTTCGAGTCCAAGCCGATGTTCGGCTGGAAGGTGCTCGTGCCGCGTACGAAGGAGCAGGCGGCGTCGCTCTCCGACCAGTTGCGTTCGTACGGCGCGGTGCCGCACGAGGTTCCGACGATCGCCGTCGAGCCGCCGCGGACGCCCCAGCAGATGGAGCGCGCGGTCAAGGGTCTGGTCACCGGCCGCTACGAGTGGATCGCGTTCACCAGCGTCAACGCCGTGAAGGCGGTCCGGGAGAAGTTCGAGGAGTACGGGCTCGACGCCCGTGCCTTCGCCGGGATCAAGGTCGCGGCCGTCGGTGAGCAGACCGCCGCCGCGCTCGTCGACTTCGGTGTGAAGCCGGACCTGGTGCCCTCGGGCGAGCAGTCCGCCGCCGGGCTGCTGGAGGACTGGCCGCCGTACGACCCGGTCTTCGACCCGATCGACCGGGTGTTCCTGCCGCGCGCCGACATCGCCACCGAGACGCTGGTGGCCGGTCTCATCGAGCTGGGCTGGGAGGTCGACGACGTCACCGCGTACCGCACGGTCCGCGCCTCGCCGCCGCCCGCCGACACCCGTGAGGCCATCAAGGGCGGCGGTTTCGACGCGGTGCTCTTCACCTCGTCCTCGACGGTGCGCAACCTCGTCGGCATCGCCGGCAAGCCGCACAACGTGACCGTCATCGCGTGCATCGGCCCGGCCACGGCGAAGACCGCCGAGGAGCACGGGCTGCGCGTGGACGTCCTGTCCCCGGAGCCCTCGGTGCACAAGCTGGCCGAGGCCCTCGCGGCCTTCGGCGCGCAGCGCCGGGACGCGGCGAAGGAGGCCGGTGACCCGGTGACCCGGCCGAGTGAGCGGCGTCCGGGTGCGCGGCGTCGTCGTACGACGACCTGACCGTCCGGCGTGCTGTGTGCGGGGCCCGGCTGCTTCTCCTGGAGGCGGCCGGGCCCCTCGCTTTCCCAACACGGGTGTCGGTAAGAGCGTGATGTGTACGGGTCTAATCTCGAAGGATGACTGTGTACGGAAACTTCCCCGGCTCCCGCCCCCGGCGGCTGCGGACGACCCCCGTGATGCGGCGGATGGTCGCCGAGACACGGCTCGACCCGGCCAACCTGATCCTGCCCGCGTTCGTGCGCGAGGGCATCGACGCCCCCGTCGACATCTCGGCCATGCCCGGCGTGCGGCAGCACACCCTGGACACCCTGCGGAAGGCCGCGGTCGACGCGGTCTCGGCGGGCGTCTCCGGGATCATGCTGTTCGGTGTGCCGCTGGACGAGAAGAAGGACGCCCGGGGCACGGCGGGCACCGACCCTGACGGCATCCTCCAGCTCGGTCTGCGCGCGGTGCGCGAGGAGGTCGGTGACGATCTCGTCGTCATGTCCGACCTCTGCCTGGACGAGACCACGGACCACGGCCACTGCGGTGTGCTGACCGAGGACGGCCGGGTCGACAACGACGCGACCCTGGAGCGGTACGCGGAGATGGCCCAGGTCCAGGCCGACGCGGGCGCCCATGTGGTGGGCCCCAGCGGCATGATGGACGGCCAGGTCGGCGTGATCCGCGACGCGCTGGACCAGACCGGCCACGAGGACGTGTCGATCCTCGCGTACACGGCGAAGTACTCCTCCGCGTTCTACGGCCCGTTCCGCGAGGCCGTCGGCTCCTCGCTCCGGGGCGACCGCAAGACGTACCAGCAGGACCCGGCCAACTCCCGTGAGTCGATGCGCGAGCTGGCGCTCGACCTGGCCGAGGGCGCGGACATGGTCATGGTCAAGCCGGCCGGACCGTACCTGGACATCCTGGCCAAGGTCGCCGAGTCGGTGGACGTGCCGGTCGCCGCGTACCAGATCAGTGGCGAGTACTCGATGATCGAGGCCGCCGCGGAGAAGGGCTGGATCGACCGGGACGCGGCGATCATGGAGAGCCTGACCGGGATCCGGCGCGCGGGCGCGCAGATGATCCTGACGTACTGGGCGACGGAGGTCGCGCAGAAGCTGGGGCGCGGCTGACGGGTCGTGGGGCCCGCGCGGGTGCTCAGAGCGCCGGTTCGCCGCCCCAGGCGGTGAGGATACGGGTGGCCTCCCGGCCCAGCGTGCGGTCGTCGGCCAGTTGGTGCAGCACCTCGGCCCGGCCCTCGCTCGGGCCCGCGTGGCTGAGCGCGGCCAGGGCGTTGTCCCGGACGAGTTGGTCCTCGTCACCGAGGACGGCGGCCGCCATCGCCTCGTGGACCTCCGGGTCGTCCGCGTAGGGGCCGAGCGCCATGGCCGCGTACTGCCGCACCAGGTCCTCGTCGGGCCCGCGCATCACGGCGAGCAGCGCGCGGGCGGCCCGCTGCCGGTGGGCGCGGTCCGTGGGCGGCCACAGCCGCAGGGCGGTGGCGGCCTCGATCCTGGCGAGTTCGTACTCCTCGGTGTCCTCGGTGACCGAGGCGAGGAACGTCAGGGCCGCCGGGTGGTCGGGCCGGTCCGCGAGTATGCCGCCTATCCCCGCGACGAGTTCGCGTCTCCGGTCGCTCTCGGGGGGCTGTGCGCGGAATTGGCCGATGAGGTTCTCTGTCCGGTCCATTGTGTGTGGCTTCCCGTTTGACGGCGGCGCACTCCCGGCCCGGCCGTCGACGGGGACGGGCGGGCCGGACGGGGCGCGGTGACGGGGCTCAGTAGGTGAGGGCGTCGGACATCTCGGCCTGCCAGTAGGTGACGAAGCCGTTGTCGTCCCAGTTGGTGTTGGCCGGGAGGTTCAGCTGGGCCGGGCTGCCGGTGGAGCCCACGTTGCTGCGGCCGGCGAAGTTGACCTGGAGGTGGGTGGTCTTGCGCGGGGCCGGGCCGGCTCCGGGCTCGCCGGTCAGGCCGATGGAGGCGTAGGCGGACTCGCCCGGGTTGAGTGTGACGACGGCCTGCGGCTTGCTGTCCTCCAGGATCGGGAAGACGGCCTGCGCGTCGTCGAAGCGGAGCTTGGGCGCGTAGTAGGCGTTGCAGGCGGTGCTGCCCGTGTTGGTCACGGTGAGCAGCAGGTGGTTGATGGGGCGGGTCACCTTGCTGACGCTGGTCTTGGTGTTGCCCCCGGTGCAGGCGGCCGTCGTGACCTTGGAGCTGCTGCCCGCCTGTTCCGTGGAGCCGGTGGTGCCCTTGTCGGTCTTCCCGGCCTTGGCGGCGTCCGCGTCGGCGTTGGACGTGCCGTTGGACGTGCCGTTCGACGTGCCGTCCGTGGTGCCGTTGTCGGCGGCGTCGGCGTCGGTGCCGTCCTTCTGTGACGCGGCGTCCGGGGACTGGGACTGCTTCGCGCTGCTGTTCGCCGCCGGGGCGGACGCTGCCGCCTTGCCGTTGTCGCTCGTGCCGTCGTTGTCACCGCCGCAAGCGGTGAGCGAGAGCGCGGCCAGGAGGGCGGTGGCGGCGATGACAGTGGTGCGGACGCGGTTGCTGCGCATGGTGGTGCTCCCCGTGAAGTGAAGGTGCTGGATCTGCGGAATTGGATCAGTGCTGGTGGATCAGGTGGATCAGTGGCTGTGGATGAGGACCATGACGACCGTGCCTGCCACGATCACCACCCCGATGGCCAGAACATCGATGAGCTCGATGCGGAAGAGGGTTCGCATTGCTCGTCCCCCGTGGTCGCTGCGGTGTGGTCTCAGATTGCGGGGCGGCGGATTCCGGCCGCAACACCTGCCGATCCATTGGGGATGCTGGAACGCCTGCGCGTACTGTGACCTGGGCAGATTCCACGTCCCTGGAACGGTGTTCCGGGACGAACCAGGAGGGGGAACGCTGCAGTGGCGACGCCGGAGGCCGAGGATTTCGCGGCCCTGCTCAAGGAACTGAAGGACCGTTCGGGACGTAGTTACGGGGTGCTCGCCGCGAAACTGCACGTCAGCACGTCGACGCTCCATCGGTACTGCAACGGGGACGCCGTCCCCAACGAGTACGGGTCTGTGGAGCGGCTGGCCCGGCTGTGCGGGGCGACGGCGGACGAACTCGTCGAGCTGCACCGCCGGTGGATCGTCGCGGAGGCGGCGCGTCGACGCGGAAAGCAGGAGAACGGGGCGGCCCCGGCGGCTCCCGCGGCTCCGGCTCCGGCTGCTGCGCCTGTGCCCGCGTCTGCGCCTGTTCCGGCGCCCGATCCGGCTTCGGCTGCCGGGGGCGATCCCGAGCCCGAGCCCGAGGCGCATCAGGCACCTGAACCCGTGCCCGAACCCGTGCCCGTTCCGCCGGCCTCCGAGCTGGAACGTGAGCATCCGGCGGCCGAGCCCGCCGCCTCTGGCAACCGCTGGCGGCGCGCGTCCGCCCGCACGCGGGTGCTGCTCGCGGTGGCGGCCGTTGTCGCGCTCACCGTGCCCACCGCCGTCGTCGCCAACCAGCTCGCCGGGTCGAGCGAGGACGCCGCCGTGGGCGCTGCCCCGGGCGCGACGGGCCACGGGGGCGACGGCAAGAAGGCGGACGCCGTGTCCGGCGCCTCGGAGAGCGCCTCCCCCTCGCCCAGCCCGTCGCGGAAGCCGAGCGCGTCCGCGGCCACCGGTTCCGCCACCCCTTCCGCCACCGCGTCGAAGACCGCCTCGCCCCCGGCGGGGAGCGAGCCGAAGACCGCCACCGGCCGGCCGCCGACCGTCACCATCAGCTCGTACAACTGGGAAGAGCCCTGCGGGCAGTACTACCTGCTGGACGAGCCCGCCGCGAACGTGCCGCCGCCGCCCGTACCGCAGGACACCCGTGGCTGGGCCCGCGCGCTGGGCGGCGTCGACGGCGGTCAGATGAGGCTCGAACTCACCGTGCAGGGGACCTCGGAGCAGGCGGTCGTCCTCAAGGACCTGAACGTGCGGGTGCTGAGCCGCAGCGCGCCCCTGAAGCGGTCCGCGTTCTCGATGGGCGAGGGCTGCGGGAGCGGGATCGAGCCGCAGTCCTTCGATGTCGGCCTGGACAACAGCCGCCCCGCGCTCACCCCCGTGCCGGGGCTACAGGCCGGCAAGAAGGTCCCGGCGAAGGACTTCCCGTTCCGCGTCTCCTCCAACGACGTGGAGGTCTTCGACCTGGACGCGCACGTGGAGGGCCACGACGTCACCTGGTACCTGGAGCTGGAGTGGAGCAGCGGCGGCCAGACGGGCACCCTGCGCATCGACGACGGCGGCCAGCCGTTCCGTACGAGCAGCATCGCGGGACGGCCGGAGTACCTCTACAACAGGGAGAACTCCAAGTGGGAGGCCGCCCCGTGACGCGGCGCCTGGGAATCGACTGACGGTGAGGGGGGTCCGGTGGACGCAGCCGGGGCGGAGACGCAGTTCGGGCGCAGGTTCACGTGGCCGTGGTTCCTGGTGGCGGTGCTCGTCTACCTGGGGATCATCCAGGGACTCGGACAGCTGATCGGCGTGGACACCCCGTCCTCCGACAGCCGGTTCCCGACCACCGAGTCGCTCGTCCGCAACGCACTGATCCCGATCGGTGCTTCGATCGTGTTCGTGGCCGCGCTGGTGACCTGGCTCGGCTGGTGGGGCGAGGTGCTGCGCTACCGCGTGCCCGTACGGCGCTGGGTGCGCTGGGTGCCGGTCTCCATGCTGCTCGGCTCCCTGGTCGCCATGAACTACGGCCACCTCGGGGCCCAGAGCGGCTCCCTGGTCGTATGCCTCCTGCTGCTCGGGCTGTTCGTCGGTGTGGGCGAGGAGCTGATGTTCCGGGGCATCGGCGTCCACGTGTTCAAGCGTGCCGGACTCAGCGAGGGCAAGGTCGCCCTCTGGTCATCCGTGGTCTTCGGTCTGGCCCACGTCAGCAACGCCATCGGCCAGGGCGCCCAGGCGATCATCCAGGCCCTGGTCGTCTGCACCTCGGGCTACTTCTTCTACCTGTGCCTGCGCGCGGGCGGCGTGATCCTCCTGCCGATGCTCGTCCACGGGCTGTGGGACACCAGCCTGTTCTCCAGCATGATCGGCGCCAAGTCCGCCGTGTACCCCGGCGCCGTCCTCCTCGTCGTGCTCCAGGTGGCCCTGATCATCATGCTCTTCAACCGGCGTCGCGCCGTCAGTCCCACCAGAATGCCCACGTCTCCTGCTTGAGGAGCGCCTTCTCCGGTTATGCCTGGAGGGTGTTGAGGGTCGACATCAGCCTGCGGACCAGTTTCCGCGACGTGATGGTGTCCACTCCCAGCCACGCCGCATCCGTGACCTCCTCGGTTTGGAGCGTGCTGATGTCAGCGCTCTCCGTGCGGAAGAGGAAGCGAAAGTCGACGTGCTGGTGATCGGGCTCTCCATTGGCGTCGTTTGCCGGGATGGGGTGTACATCGATGTCGATCGGTGCGGGGTTCGCCAGGGTCACCGACGTGGAGGAGATACCGGTCTCCTCGCACAGTTCACGGAGGGCGGCCTCCTGGAGGGTGGTGTCCTCCGGCTCCAGATGACCGCCGGGTAGCAGCCACTTGTTGAGCGCCACGTGGTGAATGTGGAGGACACGGGCGTCGGGGTCGATGAGGATCGCTCCTGCGGTGGCGTGGGCGCGAAATTCCTTGCGGGAGGTCAGGTCCGCGTCCATGGCCAGGAGCGTGAGCACCGGACTCAGACCGGGCTCTTCCTCGGGGTGGACTCCGAGGTAGTTGTTCAGGGTCGTACGGATGTGGTCCTTGCTGATGGGCATGTCTGTCACCTGTTGAAGTAGGAGAGCCAGGTCGTCGCGATCGCGGCGCGGTCGTATGCGGGGATCTCGTGGAGTCCAGGAGCGAGGTGCTGGTCGGTGAGCAGCCTGATCGCTGCGAGGATCTCCGCTTGAACGAGGAAGATGAACGGTCCAACGCTGGCGCCATGCAGAAAGTTGACCGCGTTGCCACCGTTCGCCAGATAGAAGTAATGGCCGGTGGTCCGGTAGCGGGTGATGTGGTCGCCGACGGCTGTCCGCGTGTATACCTCCGGCAGGGAGTCGAGTTCCAGTTCGTCTTCGCTGCTCGTCACAGTGGCTACGTACGCCCCGTTGCGAAGGTGTCCGAAGTCCTCCCCGCGCAATGAGACCGCACCGGTCGCGCAGAGGACGAGGCCGGCGCCAGTCAGGGCTGCCTCGCGGTCCCGCGCGACGGCGAAGCCCTGGGAGAGCGCCTGTGTGCGCCGTACGGGATCGATGTCGAAGACGGTCACGTGCACGCCCTTCGCCTCGAGCAGCCGCGCGATGGAACTGCCCAGCTTGCCGAACCCGATGACCAGCGAGGGCCGGCCGTGGAGGATGTCGCCCCGGCTGCGCATCACCGCCTCCGTGGAAAAGACGACCGACTGACCGACGAGGTAGTCCTCGGGGTCCTTCAGCGGTGAGCGGGCCACCGAGACGACCGGGCAGGGGAGTTTTTCCAGCGCGGCATACCGGCGGTGTCCGTTCTCGGTGTCCTCGACGACACCGGTGATCTCTCCGGAGAGCCGCTCGTGCAGATGTGCGAGGACGGGTGCGAAGTAGCCGCCGACATCCAGCAGAACCGTGCGCTCACCCCCGGCACGGGATTCGATGTAGTCGAGCGCGGCGTCGGGATCGTTGAAGAGTTCGCGCGAGAGGGCGTCGACGCTGACGGACCGCTCGACGTCCCGCCGCGCCGCCGCGTCGATCGACTTGGGCTTGGGCAGTACGGCGCGCACATCACTGAGGGACGCCACCGCGCGGACGAAGCTGGGGCGTTCGGACAAGAGGTGGGTTATAAGGAAGGCAGTAGTGCGTTCCCGGGGCAGGAAATGAGCGGCGATCTTCGTGAAGTAGGCGTCCAGCCTTGCGCGCTCGAAGGGCTCCACGGCAGTTCTCCTTTCTTGTTCTCGGACAATCGGGAGGGATCAGACAGGCTCAGGAGTCGGCACCGCGGGCCGTCTCGTGAGCGGTGGCCGGTCCGTCGAGTCTGTCGTGAGCAGCGGGGCGCCCCAATGGCCGTGTGTCGCACCTCCGTGGCACTTTCGTCCCTTGCCGTCGGTCGGTGTGCTTGCATGACAGGAGGAAGGGAGGGGCCCGTGGCGACCGTGCACCACTGGACCGGCCTGGAAGCCAGGGCACTGCGGCTTGCCCTCCGGATGAGTGTCCGGACCTTCGCGGCTCATCTCGGCGTGGGCACCCGGACGATCTCGAAGTGGGAGAAGCTCCTCTCCTCCACCGCGCCGAGGCAGGACACCCAGGCCATCCTGGACACCGCGCTGGCGCGCGCGGAGGCCGCCGTGCACCTTCGCTTCGAGACCAACCTCTCCGAGGCCGGAAGACTTGCTGCCAGCTCCGTCCGGCGGCTCATCGCCAGCGGCCCCCAAGCTTGGGAATACGAGACTTGGGCCGACGACCTGGAACGAGCCGCAGTCTGCCTGAGCCGCCAGGACTTCAGCTTCGCCGGAGCCCTCCTGGGCCGGTGGCTGCGGTGTACTCCCCGGGAGCTCGACGAGAAGGGACGGTATCTCTACGCGCGGTCCCTGACGCTGGCCGGGGACAGGCGGCGGCTGGAGGGCAGCATGCAGGATCTGCTCACTGCGACGTCCCTGTACAGGGACGCGCACAGGACGTTCGTCGAACTCGGTATTCCGCGCCGGGCGGCTCAGATTCAGTTGACGCTCGCCGTGGTCGCGGAGATGTCAGGACGGCTCTCGGCCGCTGCCTCCCGGTATGAGGCCCTCACCAGCGACGAGCGGCTGAGTGCCCGCGATCGTGCGCGGGCCCGGCTCTGGATCGGTACGGCACTGGCCAAGCAGGGACATGCCGAGCCGGCGATCGCCCTCATGCGCTCGGCAGCAGAAGACTTTCACGACCTCGCGGAGCCCGAGGAGTGGGCAGTGTCGCAGCAGAAGCTGGCGCTGGCTCACCGGGGCGTCGGCGACCTCACCCGTGCTCTGTGTTTCATGGAAACAGCGCGCTCGGCCGGCCGTCCCAACTCACCTTTGGAGCATGTCCAGATCGACACCGCGCAGGCGCACATTCTGCTCTCCGACCCCGCCACCGCCGACGAGGGGCGGGCGGTCCTGGCCGGGGCCGCCAATATGGCTGGGAAGCATGGGCTCAAGCACCAGTTGCGCAGCATCGAAACCATCCGCGACACCGAGGAGTATGCATGGCCCCGATCAACGACGCCGACCGGGACGACGCCCGCACGCTATGGGACTTCAACACCCTGAACCAGCGGGCCCGTCCTGTCTCCGCCGCCGTCGCCCTGGGCGGCTGCGACATCGGGGTCGTCGCTGCGGTGGCCACGCTCTATCGTGCGCGCCTCTTCCCGACGGTGGTCTTCACAGGGGCCGTGACAGAGGCCACGTTGGGGCGCTTCCCTCGGGGCGAAGCCGTCCATTTCCGAGAAGAGGCGCTCGCCCTCGGCGTGCCGGATGAGGCGATCCTCCTGGAGCCGCGCGCGACCAACACCGGGCAGAACATCACTTTTGCCCGCGCTGTTCTGGAGGAGGCCGGGAAGCACATGGACTCGGTGTTGCTGGTCTGTATGCCCTATATGCAGCGCCGGGCGTACGCCACGTGCCGCAGGCAGTGGCCGGAGGTGGAGGTCGTCTGCGCATCCGAGACGGTGTCCTTCGACGAGTACGCCAAGTACCAGGAGGACGAGGCGGGGTTCGTCGCCATGATGGTGGGTGACACGCAACGCGTCATGGAGTACCCGCGACGGGGCTTCGCCATCGAGCAGGAGGTGCCGGAGCGTGTCCACGACGCCTTCGAGCGACTGTCAAAGCGCGGCTACGACGCCTGGCTCCTCCGCGACTGACCCCGAGTGCTCCGCGACGCCGGAGAGAACACGCTGCGCCATCCATCAGCCCAACCTCTTCCCCCGGCTCTCCACACTGGCGAAGCTGTATTCGGCAGACTGCTGGGTCGTGCTCGACGACGTGCAGTTCGCCCGGCGGGACTTCCAGCACCGGGCCCGTCTCGCGGCACTGGAGGAACCGGCACAGCGGCAGTGGCTCACGCTCGCGACCCACCTGCCGCACGGACGGCAGAGCCGTATCAATGAAGCCCTGATCGTGGACCCGGGGCTCAGCCGCAGAAGAGTGGACCTGCTGCTGCGGCAGTACTACGGCCGGAGCCCGTACTGGTCCACGCTCTCCTCCGTGATCACACCCGTCCTGGAACTCATGGCGGTTTCCGATCGCACGGCGGTGATCGCGGAGGCCTCCACCCGGCTGCTGCTCGAACTGCTCGGCTGGCGCGGCTCCGTCGTTCACAGCAGCGCTCGCCCCGCACGCGCCGGCCGCTCGCAAAGGCTCGCAGACCTGGCGAGGGCGGTCGGTGCCGACACGTACCTCTGCGGAACCGGTGGCGCTCGCTACCTGTGCTCCGACCCCTTCGACGAGTACGGCATAGACGTTGCCCTCTTCCGCGCTCCGACCGGTGAAGGGGCCTGGACAGGGGCGCGGGAGACCAGCGCCCTGTGGGCACTGGCGACGTACGGTCCTCAGCACCTTGCGGGCCTTCTACGCGATCGGTCAGCGGATTGATCACCCGCAGCCGGGACCCTCGTTGAGGGCTCAGTCCCACCAGAACGTCCACGTCTCCTGCTTGAGGAGCGCCTTCTCCGCGTATGCCTGGAGGGTGTTGAGGGTCGACTGCTGGATGTTGTCCGGGCAGAACGCGAAGTGCTCGGCCGCCAGTGCCTCGGCCTCGGCGGGTGTGGTCGGGGGGCGGCTCACGGAGACGACCATCGTGTCGAAGCCGAGCACCACGACCCGGGCCCCGAAGCGGTCCTCCCAGGAGCGCAGTACCGCGCAGAGCCGGGCCACGTCGTTCTCGTGGTTGAGCGGTCCCGACCAGCCGATCGCCGCCGGTATGTCCGCGCTGCGCCGCGCGGGAACCAGTGCCGCCCGCATTCCGGCCGGTGAGAAGCCCATCCCGGTCAGCTGGTCCGCGACCTCGGCCGCCAGGCCGTCCGGGGTGTCAGGGCCCGCCTCGGCCGGGACGGGAGCCAGGCCCGGCCAGTCGGCCGGTGCGTCGTTCAACTCGTCGTCGGCGTATGCCTCCCACGACTCGCTCAGTACGTCCTCTGCGTCATGGTCACCGGCGTACGTCGTCCGGGCCGGGGCGAGGTCCCAGCGCTCGGGCCACTGGGTGCGCGTCCCGCCGTCGATCAGTACCGGCAGCAGCCCGACCGGCCGTCCCGACGCCCGCAGTGCGGACCACGATCCGGGGGACGCGGGCTCGTCCCCGTACCAGAGCAGGGGTTCGGTCCACGTGCCGTCGACCGTGTCGTCCACGAGCCTGCCGGGCGGGAGTTCCAGCCCGGCGGCGGCCGGGGAGCGCAGAGGATTCGGGAGCGTCGCCATTCCAGAACCCTAGGCGCCCCCACTGACAGTCGGCCCGTCAGCTCCCCACGTGCCCGGTGAACGCCGCCCAGGTCGTGGGGGCGAGGGTGAGGGCCGGGCCCTCGGGGTTCTTGGAGTCCCGGACGTGGATGGCGCGGGGGTGAGCGGCGACCTCGACGCATGCGCCGCCCTCTTCGCTGCTGTAGCTGGACTTGCGCCAGTCGTAGGCGACTTCGAGGCACGCCCCGCCCTCGCTGCCGCTGTAGCTGGACTTGAACCACACGCGTGCCGTGCTCATAACTCTCCTAGCAGCCGGTCCAGCAGGTCCTTGGTTTCCTCGACGTTGAGGGCCTGCGTCCGCAGCATCGCATATTTCTGCGCCAGGATGCTGACCTCATCAGGGTCTGCGACGATCTGGCTTCCGCGCTGCGTTTCCGTGTAGGCGAGGTGCTGGTAGTCCGGTGTTTCGAGCAGGATGAACGGGCCGGAGAGAGCTGCGTGCGTTTTCAGTCCGAGTGGCATCACCTGAAGCGTGATGCCGGGCAGTTGGGCGATCTCTACGAGGTGTCGCAGGGTCTCTGCGTACACCTCGTCACCGCCCAGGCGGTCGCGGAGGACGGCTTCGGAGATGATGAAGCTTGTAGTGGGAGGGTTCTTCCGGTGCAGGATCTCCTGCCGCTCGATGCGGGCCGCAACCTGTGCCTCGATCTCGTCCTCGGGCATGACGGGGACCTTGCTGCGGAACACCGCCCGCGCATAGTTCTCCGTCTGGAGCAGCCCAGGCAGTACCTGGTTCTCGAACCAGGACAGCGCCAGCGCCGTCCGTTCCAGGTCCATGTACTCCTCGGCCCACGCCGGGATCAGGTCGACCTCCGGCATGTACTCCAGGGCCGTCCCCAGCGCTCCCTTCGTCTCCAGGATGTCGTCCAGGACGCAGGCCAGTGGCGGGAGCAGCGCGCGGCGGCCCTGTTCGATGGAGGCGATGGTTTCCGGCTGGGTGTTGGAGCGGTCGGCCAGTTGGCGTTGGGTCAGCCCGGCCGTTCTGCGGAACTGAGCGACCAGTGCTCCTACGAGCTTCATTGCCGACGCGTTCTTGCGCTGCCGATTCCTGGGGTGCATGCGGCCCCACTCCCCACTTTCGTCCGTACTTCACCCGTGATCGGCCCGTACAAGAAATGTGTACGGGCTCGCGTAAGGCGACAGCCTAGTCACGGAGTGTGACTCTCGTCTCATGAACGAGACGATGCAACTCGTGCTCCTGCGCGAGCGGTTCTACCGGCGTGAGCGCCGATCCGTCCGGGCGGCGCGGGAGTTCGTGCGGGCCGCCGCCGATGACTGGGGGTACGGGGCGCGGGCCGATGACGTACTGCTGTGCGTGAGCGAGCTGGCGACCAACGCCCTGGTGCACGGGGTGCCGCCGGGGCGCGGGTACCGGGTGCGGCTGCTGCTCCAGGAGGCGGGGCGGCTGCTGCGGATGGAGGTGCACGACAGCGGGGACGGTACGCCCGTGGCGCGGGAGCCCGCCGGGGAGTCGGGGCGGGGGCTGCTCATCGTGGCGGCGTACTCCGACGGGTGGGGCGTGGGGGAGCGGAGCCCCGGCAAGGTGGTCTGGTGTCAGTTCCGCAGGGAGGGGTGACGGCCGGGAGGTTCTCGTGCTCTCTCGCCGGGAAAAGTATTTTCGAGTCGATGACAACCTCCCGCGCGTGCCACCACGTCAGTACGGCATGAAGTACTTCTCACCGCGCACCGCGCCGGTGCCGGGCGGAGGCGGCCGGTGACGCGGGCGCCGGACGGGCCGGGCGTCTCCGACATCAGCGACCTCGACGGTGCCCCCGTCGAGTTCGACGAGTTCGCACGCAGCCGGCAGGCCTACCTGCGGCGCTCGGCGTATCTGCTGTGCGGTGACTGGCATCTCGCCGAGGACCTGACGCAGACGGCGCTGGCGAAGCTGTACGCCGTGTGGCGCCGGGTGCGGATGGACTCGCCCGACAGCTACGCCCGCAAGGTGCTGTTCCGGACGTTCGTGGACGAGACCCGCCGGCGGCGTTGGTGGGAGCGCTCCAGTGCGCACGAGTACGACGTGGCGGCCCCGGCGCAGGACCCGGACCTGCGGCTGATGCTGCTGGCCGCGCTGCGGCAGGTGCCGGCGCGCGGCCGGGCGGTGCTCGTGCTGCGGTTCTGGCACGACCAGAGCGTGGAGGAGACCGCGGCGGCGTTGGGGTGCAGCACCGGCACCGTGAAGAGCCAGACCTCCCGGGGGCTGGCCACGTTGCGCCGCATCCTGGGCGACACACCGCTCGCGGCGCAGCTCGGGAGCGGCGACGGCATGGGCAGAGGCGCGGGAATTGGCTATCCGAAGGCGGGGTGCTGAGCATGGCGGAGAAGTGGAGCGGCGACGAGCACGGGTTCGCCCTGGCCGATGCGCTGGGGGAGCTGGACACTGGACCGGAGCCGCCCATGCCCGATCTGGTGCCGGGTGCTGTCGCGCGCGGTGCCCGGATCCGTCGCAGGCGCCGGATCGGTGCCGCGCTGGGTACCGCGGCCATGGCGGCGGTCGTGGCGGTCGGCGGATACGGGCTGCTCGCACCGGCGACGCAGGAGAACCGACAGCCGCTGCCCGCCGCTGAGCCCTCGGCCTGGTATCCCTCGCCCGAGCTCCTGCGGTCGATCCTCCCCGCCTCGGCCGGCACCATCGAGGCGGCGCGGCCGGCGCGGCCCGGCTACTTCCGGATGACCGACAGGACGGGGCTCGTGACCAGCCTCTATGTGACGGTCGCCCGGTCCGCGGCACCGCTCGCACCCCCGGCGGAGGTCTGGCGCTGCCAGGACGGACGCGGCCGGCTGCTCACCAGTCCGTGGGGCGGCCGGCTGACCAAGTGCTCGGCTCTCCGGACGCGTACGGGCGACAGCGTGCTGGAGTACTTCATGGAGATGGAACAGCTGCCCGCCCGGATGCGGGCCCCGGGTGTCGGGTACGCCTGGGGCCTGTCCTACCTGACCTCGGGCGGCTGGACGGTGCAGCTGATCTCCAGCCCCCGCAGCGAGGGCAGAAGGGACCTGGAGGGCACCGTGCCGAACAAGCGCGTGCTGACCCAACTGGTCACCGACTACCGGCTCTTCGACGCCGTCGAGCCGGCCGGCGGCGGCTGACCCGCCGGCCCCGGAGACCGCACACCACGGGCGATAGGCCACCGTCGGCCGACCGCCGGAGACACCCCCTGAACAGAAGGATGGCATGTACATGTCTAAGAAAGCTGTGCGCAACTCCCTGATCGCGGCCCTGGTGGTCGCCACGCTGCCGCTGCTGACCGGCTGCGGCGGTTCGGACGACAAGGCCGCCGCGGGCACCGGTTCCGCGGCGGCGGACGGCACGCCCGCGGCCGACGGCTCCGGGCAGCTCGTCGTCCCGGACGGCACGAGCGACGAGGTCAAGAAGACGTACATCCTGGAGAACGCCCTCGCGGCCTGCATGAAGAAGCAGGGCTTCACCTACACACCGCACGTGATGACACCGTCCACCGATGACCCCCTCGCCGGAATGGACGGGGAGGACTACGCGGTCTCGAAGAAGTTCCGGCAGAAGTACGGATTCGGCACCTACGCGGCCGACGCCTACCCCAACGACCCCAAGGCCCCCTTCAGCAACGCGGGCGGCCGGGCAAGAGGAAAGATCGTCACCCCGGCCGACGACGACGAGAAGGGAATGACCCCCGCCCAGCTGAAGGCGTACGGCGCCGCGCTGGACGGCGTACCCCCCAAGACCACCGACAAGACGGTGCTGGACAAGCCCCGCGGCTGCACCGCAGAGGCGAGGGTCAAGGCGTACGGACCTGAGCAGAGCGCGTCCGCGGCGAAGAAGGAGCAGGCCAACAGGGAGCAGACGAACCGCACGAACGGGCTCGCGCTCAACGGCGACACCCAACTCGTCCAGCTCGCCCAGCAGTACGCCACCTGCCTGCGGGGGCAGGGCATCCCGGTCTCCACCACCCAGCCGACCGGCATGTCCACCATGGTCCGCCTCGACCTGACGGCCAAGCTGCCCGAGCACCACACGCTGACCAGTGAGGCCGCGCTGCCGCTCCTCACCAAGGACATCGACGTCGCCCTGAAGGACCTGGAGTGCGGCAAGGCCTTCCGGGCCGCGTACTACCCCAAGGAGAAGGCCCACCCGTACTGGGGGGACGGCGCGTGAAGCGCCTCAGCACGCGAAGGCAACTGGGCGCCGTGATAGGCGCGGTCGTCCTGGTCGGCGCGGGCGGCTGGGTCGCCGGAAGCCAGGTGCACTCGCCCGCCGACGCCGCCGCCGCGCACAGTGCGCCCAAGGCCGGCCCGGTGACCGTCGCCGTCCAGCGGCAGTCCCTCACCGCGACCGTGGTGTCGACCGGATCCGTCGAGTTCGACTCGCCCGAGCCCCTCTCGCTGGCCGGTGCCGTCGGCACCGGAACCGCCGCGACCGCAGGCGGCGAGGGTGCGGAACAGCGGGTCACGAAGGCGCCGGTCTCCGGCGCCCGGATCAAGGAGGGCGACGTCCTGATGACGGTCAACGGCCGCCCGGTACTCGCCTTGCAGGGCACCGTGCCGATGTACCGCGCCATGGGCCCCGGTATGTCGGGCGATGACGTGAAGCAGCTCCAGAAGGCCTTGGGGCGGCTCGGGTTCGGTCCCGGGGGCGTCACCGGAACCTTCGGCCAGGGCACGGCCGCCGCGGTCACCAGCTGGTACACGCACAAGGGGTACCAGGCGCAGCAGCCCAGTCCGGACGAGCAGCAGCAGCTGGGCACGTTGCAGCAGTCGGTGTCCTCCGCCCAGGAGGCACTCCTCACCACGACGGCCGCAGGCGCCGGCTCGAACCATCCGGCTCCCAAGACCGGCACGTCGAGGAGCACGGAGGGCAGTACGGACGGCAGTACGGACGGCAGTACGGGCAGCGGCACCGACAGCAGTACGGGCAGCGGCGCGGACAGCAGTACCGACAGCAGTACGGAGAGCAGTACCGACAGCAGTACCGACAAGAAGGTCCGGGCCATTCAGCTCAAGTCCGCCCAGAAGTCGCTGGACATGGCGAACGACGCCCTCAGCACGTTCCAGGCCTCCTACGGTACGAAGGTCCCGGCCGGAGAGGCCGTCTTCTTCCCGAAGCTGCCCGTACGGCTGGACAAGGTGACCGTGAAGCCGGGGGACGTACCGTCCGGCCAGATCGGCACGGTGACCAGTTCCGAACTGGTGGTGCAAGCGGTCGTCCCCGGCACGGACGCCGAACTGCTCAGGAAGGGCATGGCCGTTGACCTGACGACGAATGGGGGCGAGAAGGCGCACGGCACCGTGGCCGCGCTGGGCGCCGACGCCGCGGCCACGGTGCCGCAGGACGGCGGCGGCCACGGAGCGTCCGCCGGGACGGCCGAGGAGGGCGCCGGGGCAGAAACGAGTGAGGGCGACGGCGGAGCCGCCGACGCCTCCGGCTCCAGCCCCGGCGCCCCGGTCCAGCTGCGGATCTCCGTACCGGAGCCCGGCCCGATGGCGGGGCAGGCCGGGGCCTCGGTGAAGGTGACCATCAAGATCGGCGACTCGGACGGCAAGGTGCTGACCGTGCCGCTCGCCGCGGTCCGGACCTCGGCGGACGGAAAGGCCCGGGTGCAGGTCCTGCGGGGCACAGGCGTGCGGGACGTACGGGTCACCGTCGGGCTCTCCGCGTCGGGCCTCGTCGAGGTGAAGCCGGACGGCGCCGGGCTGAAACAGGGCGACGCGGTGGTGGTGGGCAAGTGATACGCCCGGCGACCGACGCCGCCCCGGCAACCGAAGCGGTCCCGCCGCAGGGTGGCGGCGGCCGGGACACGGTCATCGAACTCATCGGAGTGGAGCGGACCTTCGACACCGAACCGCCCGTGCACGCGCTGCGCGGCGTCGATCTGACGGTGCGCAGGGGAGAGCACCTGTCGATCGTCGGGCCCTCCGGGTCCGGGAAGTCGACGCTGCTCAACACACTGGGCCTGCTCGACCGGCCCACCGCGGGCTCGTACCGGCTGGACGGAGTGGAGACCACGACGCTGGGCGACCTCGAACGCACCGCGCTGCGCGGCAGCCGGATCGGCTTCGTGTTCCAGTCCTTCCACCTCCTCCCGTACCGGACGGTGGACGAGAACGTCATGCTGGCGGAGGCGTACCGCAGACCGCGCCCCGGACGCGGGCGCGGCAGCCGTACGGAACGGGCGCGCCAGGCGCTGGAGCGGGTGGGGGTCGGACACCGGTCGGGTTTCAGGCCTGACCGGCTGTCCGGTGGTGAGCGCCAACGTGTCGCCATCGCACGGGCGTTGATGGGTGACCCGGCGCTGCTGCTCTGTGACGAGCCCACCGGGAACCTGGACAGCGAGAACACCCTGTCGGTCCTGGAACTCTTCGACGACCTGTGCGCCCAGGGCATGACCCTGGTCCTGATCACCCATGACGAAGCGGTCAGCCGCCGGGCCGGGCAGCGGGTCCGGATCACCGACGGCGGCCTCACCCTGGAGACCACGTGACGCGCACGGGAAGCGCCCCGGCCGTGCCGGCGACGGGGGCGGCCGCGGCGGACGGGGCGCGTACGGCCCGCCCCCGGATGGACCCCAGGGACCTGTGGGCGGAGGCCTTGGCCGGCATCCTCGCCCGCCCGGTGCGGTCCGCGCTGACCACGCTCGGCACGGTCCTCGGCATCACCACGCTCGTCATCACCATCGGTGTGGCGTCCACCGCGGGCAACCAGATCGTCGGACGGTTCGACGCGCTCACCGCGACCTCGGTGGCCGTGAAGGTGCCGGCGGCACCACCGGGCGGGGACGACGACGGGCCGTTGGTGCGATGGTCGGGCACCGACGCGGTCCGGCGCCTCGCCGGGGTGGAGTCGGTCGCCGCGCTCGCGGACTCCGCCGCGACCAACAGCGTCCAGGTGCGGTCCAACGACGTGAACGCGCCCGGCGACGCCTCCGGCCAGACCCTGGCCGTCGTCGCCGCGTCGGACGGCCTGCCCGAGGCCGTACGCGGCGCGATGACCGCGGGACGGTTCTACGACACCGGCGACATCGACCGGCGCGACCAGGTGGCCGTGCTCGGTGACCAGGCGGCGAAGCTGCTCGGCATCAGCCGGGTGGAGGACGCGCCCGCGGTCTTCTTCCAGGGCCAGTCGTACACCGTCATCGGCATCCTCGGCGGCATCAGGCGCGAGCGGCGCCTGTCGACCGCCGTGATACTCCCGCCGACCGTCGCCGCGGACCGCCTCGCCCTGCGCGACGTCAACCTCGTCCTGGTCAACACCGCGCTGGGAGCGGCCCGGCAGGTGGCGCGCCAGGCACCGATCGCCCTGGCGCCCGGACACCAGGACTCACTGGGCGTCGAGGCACCGCCCGACCTGTCCAAGGCCCGCGACGGCATTCAGAGCGACGTCAACGGGCTCTTCCTCGTCCTCGGCCTGGTCTCGCTCGTGGTGGGCGCGATCGGCATCGCCAACGTGACCCTGGTGACGGTGATGGAACGGGTCGGGGAGATCGGACTGCGCCGCGCCCTGGGGGCTTCGAGGCGGCAGGTGGCGGGCCAGTTCCTGCTGGAGTCGACGACCATCGGCCTGCTCGGCGGCATCGTCGGCGCGGCCCTGGGCATCACGATCGTGGTGTGCGTCGCGGTGGTCAAGCAGTGGACGCCGGTGCTGGACCTGGGCCTGGCCTTCGGCGCCCCGCTCGCCGGAGCCCTCGTCGGCCTGCTCGCCGGCCTCTACCCGTCGCTGCGAGCCGCTCGGATGGAACCGGTCGACGCCTTGCGGGCACCGTCGTAGTGGGGCCGGGGTCTCGTACCGGCCGCCGCCGGGGGCGGGCTCGGCGGCGGTGCGCCACCGGTCACGGAATCAGGTCCAGGCGTGCTGGAGGTCCTCGGGTGTGAGGCTGGGGACGTCGGCGGTGCAGCCGTTGCGGGTGACGGCGAGCAAGGGGGTGGAGTCGTCGGCACCGGGAAGCCGGGAGCGGTGGGTGACCAGGCGGGCGAGGTCGCGGTGGTCGAAGGGCTTCTTCTCCAGCCACTTGACCGAACCCACCAGGGTGATCTTCTTCGCGATGGGGGCGCGGTCGGCGCCGACGATGTCGATCTCCGGGTCGTTGGTGCGGGTCCAGTAGCCGCCGATCGCATCGGTGCCCGCAGGCAGCTGCCCGTCGTCGGGGCCGAGCCGCCACAGGGCTTCGCGGATGACGGGCTCGATGGCCCTGCCCCGCCAGGACGTCCAGCCGGCCCGGATGGTGCCGAGGACGCGGTCTCCCCGGCCGCGTTCGATCGCGGGGATGCCTGGGCCGATGAAGGAGAGCCAGAAGCGCAGGTACGGGTCGTCGACGCGATAGCGGGTCTCACGGCTGGGTCTGGTGGAGAGGGGCAGTTCGGCGGCGACCATGCGGCGGGAGGTGAGGAGCTCCAGTGAGCGGGATACCGAGCTGGGGTTGAGGCCGCCGGCGGCCCTGCCGATCAGGGTGAAGGTGCGTTCGCCGTGGCCGATGGCGCCCAGGACGGTGCGAGCCTGCGCCTCGGCGGGGAACTCGGCGGCCAGGGACCGACCCCCGGTGCGGGTGGGGTAACAGGTGCGTTTCCGCCAACTCCTTTTGGTGGAAGCGCCGTTGAATAGTCGTTGAACGATTTTGACTTGCGTTGACCGAGGGCGCGGCGCTTAATGGGTGCTTCGCGCCGAGCGGATGTTCGAGGGGGAGTCATGGAGCCACCGGCCGTACCGCCGCGCCCCATGGGCGCGCCTCCGCCGCCGCTCGTGCACGCGGTGGATCTCAGGGTCAGCAAGCGGCTGCTGTGGGTCGGGCCCGCCGCGTATCCGCTGGAGAACATCGCGCGGGTGTTCACCTTCGTGCTGCGCCCGCGCCGCAAGGAGGCCATCGCGCTCTTCTGCAAGCGCGTGGCGCTGACGCTCGCGCTGGCGGTCGTTATGACCGTGCTCATCCTGCTGGTGGACACGGTGGCGTCCATCGGGCGGGGTGAGAGCAGCGGGGGTCCGTTCATCACGATCGTCTGGCTCGGTACGGTCGGCGCGCTGATCTACTACCTGCTTGAGCTGACGAAGGTGCTTTCCGCGCCCTCGTACTTTGTGCTGGCCGTCGAGACGTCGGGGCCGTCCACGGCGATGGTGACCAGTCACGACCCGGCGCATCTGGTCCAGCTCGTCGGGCAGATCGCGTACGCGATCGACCATCCGGAGGCGGAGTTCACCGTGCGGGTGGAGGGCATCAGCGTGAGTCCCCAGATCTACCACTTCGGGGACAACGTCAACATGTACGGCGGAACCGGAAACGTGGGGATCGCGAATTCATGAGCGGCGACAACGTCAACATGTACGGCGGCTCGGGCAACACGGGCATCCAGAACAACCACTACGCCCCGGCCGCCGCCGATTCCGGCTCGGCCGAGTTGCAGGAGGCGGTACGGGAGCTGCTGCGGCTGGTCGGTGAGCTGCGGGCGCAGCTCCCGCCCGTCAGCGCCCGCGCGCTCGACGAGACCTTGCCCGCCCTCACCGGCGGGGCCGACGCGCCGCAGGCACCGGAGGAGCGGCACCGCGCGCTGCTGGCGGTCGCCGGGATCGCGGCCACCGTGTCGACGGTCGGGGAGCCGGTGGTCGAGGCGGTCCGCAAGGTGCTCGGGCTCCTTGGCGCTGTCTGACCCGTCACAGTCATACGAACGCTTGAACGACGCAGTCGCGGGAAGGTGCGCGGGGTTGCTTCCGTGGGGGAGTGGCGGCACGGAACCCAGTAACGACCGTCGGAGGCGACGTATGACCAGCATCGTGGGCGGCAGACCGGAGAGCGTCCGTCCGGAGCCGTCCGGTTCCTCCGTCGTCGAGGCCCCGCAGCAGCGGGAGACCGAGCTCCTCGCCGAACGCGCGCTCAGGCTGCGGCGGCGGCTGGAACGGCTCATCGGGATCGCCGCGACCGAGGGGAACGAGGTCGTCCCGCTCCGCAACGGTGACGCGATCTTCGCCGCGATGCTGGAGAGCATCCGGGGCGCCGAGCACACCGTGGACATGATGACCTTCGTCTACTGGCGCGGCGACATCGCCGGGGAGTTCGCCCGGACACTGGCGGACCGGGCCAGGGCCGGGGTCAGGGTCCGGCTGCTGCTGGACGGGTTCGGCAGCCGGCTGATCGAGAAGGACCAGCTCGCCGCGATGGAGGCGGCGGGTGTCCAGGTGGCGTGGTTCCGCAAGCCCCTCTACCTCTCACCGCTGAAGCAGAACCACCGGTGCCACCGCAAGGTCCTCGTGGTCGACGAGGACACCGCGTTCACCGGGGGCGTCGGCATAGCCGAGGAGTGGTGCGGGGACGCCCGTAACGAGAACGAGTGGCGCGACACCCACGTACAGGTGCGCGGACCGGCCGTGGACGGACTGGCGGCGGCCTTCGCGCAGAACTGGGCCGAGTGCCACGAGGAGCTGTTCGACGAGCGGGACCGTTTCCTGGGGACGCCGCCGCGCGGGGATGCGGTCGTCCAGGTCGTGCGCGGTTCGGCCAGCTTCGGCTGGCAGGACATGCAGACGCTGTTCCGCGTCGTACTGGAATCCGCCGAGGAGCGGGTGCGGCTCACCACGGCCTACTTCGCGCCCGACGCGTACTTCGTGGAGCTGCTCTGTGCCGCCGCGCGGCGCGGGGTGGAGGTGGAGATCCTGCTGCCGGGACCGCACACCGACAAGCGGGTCTGTCAGCTGGCGGGACAGCTCCACTACGAGGACCTCACCGCCTGCGGGGTGAAGATCTTCCAGTACCAGCCGACGATGATCCACACCAAGGCCATCACCGTCGACCGCGTCGCGTCGCTGATCGGCTCGACCAACTTCAACCGGCGCTCGCTTGACCACGACGAGGAAGTGATGCTCGCGGTGATGGACCGCGCGTTCACCGCGACGCTCGACGGCCATTTCGATCAGGACCTGGAGTCGAGTGTCCTGATCAAGGGCGGCCGGTGGAAGAGGCGGTCGGTCGTGCAGCGGCTCAGGGAAGCGTCGGTCGTGCCGTTCCGCCGCTTCCTGTGACCGCCCCCCGTGGCCGGTGTGCCGGTCAGCGGGCCAGTGTCGCCAGGATGGTCTTTCCCTGGTTTCCGTGGCGGTGGACGGTGACGTTGCTGGCCAGCCGGAGGACCATCGGCCAGCCGAATCCGCCCGTCTGGCCGGTCAGGTCCGGGACGCGGCACTGCGGATGGGCGGGGCTGGGGTCCACGACCCGTACGTGCAGCGCCCCGTGGTCGGCCCCGAACGAGAGGGCGGTGACGCCTCCGGCGTACCGGATCGCGTTCGTCACCAGCTCCGAGACGAGCAGCACCAGGTTCTGGACGGCACGGGCGGACGGCGCCGGGCTCAGCCGTGCGACGAAGGCGGCGGCGGCCTCGCGGGCCTCTGCGGCGCGCAGTGGCGGGGGTGCGGGCTCCGAACGGACTTCCTCTGCGGCGCGCAATGGCGGGGGTGCGGGCTCCGAACGGACTTCCTCTGCGGAGAGTTCGGGCGCGATGCCTTGTGCGGTCATTGTGGTTCACCCCTGAGGAATGGCGCGGTGGCCGGTCCTCGCTGCGCGTACCCGGGTTCTCGCGGTGTATCCGCAATTGGTCCGTACGGGTGGCCGGCTGTTCCGAGGCGTGCGGCGGCTTCCTCGGGGCAGGTGACCGGGACCTGACCGTGCTGCGAAGGGAACAAGCCCATGAACGAGTCCGTCGAGCTCGCACCGGACTCGACCGCGGTGATCACCGAGGCGGTGCCCGATCTCCAGCTCCAGCTGCTGATCCAGCTCCTCGACCGGGAGACCCGCTCCGGTCTGCCGCTCACGCTGACCATCCCGGCCGGTGTGCTGCACGGTGACGTGATCGGGCACGAGGCCTGGAAGGCCGAGTGGTCCAGGAGTCTGCGGCAGGTCGAGGGCGAGGGCGCCAACCTCATCGCGGAGTTCCCGGAGACGGTGGACCAGGGCATCCAGGAGCTCCGTGCCGGTGAGGACAGCCAGCAGCTGCCCCGGTGGATCCATCTGCGCGATGCCACGCTCGTCTTCGGCGGTACGGCTCCGCTGCGGCTGCCGCTGTGGCGCGGGCGGCTGTCCGACGTGTCCGGGTGGGCGCTCGGGCGGCCCGAGTAGTACGACTGCGCGCCCGGTAGCGCGGCAGTGGTGACTCTGCGCGGCGAATGCGCCCTCGTCGAATAACTGTCCGTAATCGATTTTCGGCTAAGTGCCCGTCACTCCTGCTGTGCGTCCCCCAAGCTCCTGACCGGGAGCGGGGGACGCCACGGCGCCTCCAGCACTCCGGTCAGGAGGTGTCGGCGGCCCTACGCGCGCCGGGAAACGCGATCAGAGCCGCTCGGGGGTCCTGATGCCGAGCAGCGCCATGCCCCGGTGCAGGGTGCGGGCGGTGATGTCGCAGAGGAACAGCCGGTTCTCCACGACCTCGGCCGGGTTGTCCTCGCTCAGTACGTGGCACTGGTCGTAGAACGTCGTGTAGAGCGAGGCCAGCTGGTAGAGGTACGCGGCCAGCTTGTGCGGCTCGTAGCCCGCCGCGACCTCGGACAGCACCTCACCGAACTGGTCCAGGTGCAGACCGAGCGCCCGCTCGGCCGGGGCCAGCTCCAGCTCCGGGTGCGCGACCGGCTTCGCCTCGCCGGCCTTGCGCAGGATCGACCGGACACGCGCGTACGCGTACTGGAGGTAGACGGACGTGTCGCCGTGCAGCGACACCATCTGGTCCAGGTCGAACTTGTAGTCCCGCACGGCGGAGGTCGACAGGTCGGCGTACTTCACGGCGCCGATGCCGACGTACCGGCCGTTCTCGACGATCTCCTCCTCGGACAGGCCGACCTTCTCGGCCTTCTCCCGGACCACGGCCGTCGCCCGCTCGACCGCCTCGTCGAGGAGGTCCTCCAGCTTGACCGTGACACCCTCACGGGTCTTGAACGGCTTGCCGTCCTTGCCCAGGACGGTGCCGAACGCCAGCTGGTGCGCCTTCACGCCGTCGCTCAGCCAGCCCGCCCGGCGGGCCGTCTCGAAGACCATCTTGAAGTGCAGGGACTGCCGCACGTCCACCACGTACAGCAGGCTGTCCGCCTTGAGGTTCCGCACCCGGTCGCGGATCGCGGAGAGGTCGGTGGCCGCGTAGCCGTAGCCACCGTTCGTCTTCTTGACGATCAGCGGGACCTGGTTGCCGTCAGGGCCGAGCACGTCGTCGAAGAAGACGCAGAGCGCACCCTCGGAGCGGACGGCGACGCCCGTCTCCTCCAGGATCCGGCAGGTCTCCTCCAGCATGTCGTTGTAGCCGGACTCGCCGACGATGTCGGGGTCGGCGATCTCCATGTCGAGCTTGTCGAAGACGGAGTAGAAGTAGATCTTCGACTCGTCGACGAACCGCTGCCACATGGCGAGCGTCTCCGGCTCACCGGCCTGGAGCGCGACCACCCGGTCCCGCGAGCGGGCCTTGAACTCCTCGTCGGAGTCGAAGAGCGCCCGGGAGGCCTTGTACAGCCGGTTCAGCGACGACATGGCGGCCTCGCCGTCGGCCTGTCCCGCTTCGTCGTCCTTGTGGTCCAGCTCGTGCGGGTGCTCGATCAGGTACTGGATGAGCATGCCGAACTGGGTGCCCCAGTCCCCGATGTGGTGGCGCCGGACGACGGACTCGCCGGTGAACTCCAGGATCTGGACCATCGCGTCACCGATCACGGCGGACCGCAGGTGACCGACGTGCATCTCCTTGGCGACGTTCGGCTGGGCGTAGTCGATGACGGTGGTGCCCGCGGCGCTGTTGTACGGGACGCCGAGCCGGTCCTCGCCGTCCGCCGCACGGGCGGCGAGCGTCTCGGTGATCGCCCTGTCCGAGAGCGTGATGTTCAGGAAGCCGGGTCCCGAGACCTCGATGTCCTTGATCAGCTCGCTCGCCGGGAGGGCGGCCGTGACCTGGGCGGCCAGCTCGCGCGGGTTGCCCTTGAGCTTCTTGGCGAGGGCCAGGATGCCGTTGGCCTGGAAGTCGGCCCGGTCGCTTCGGCGCAGCAGCGGGTCCGCGGTACCGGCATCCGGCAGGGCTGCCGTCAGGGCGTCCGCCAGCTGCTGCTGGAGCGTGGAAGCGAGGGAATTGACCGAGGCCATGAGCTGGCTGCCGTTTCCGTAGGAGTACAGGGGATGAGCCCAAGTATCCCACGGGGTGCAAAGCCGTTTTCGCGCTGTGGGTGGTACCTGGGAGAATGGCCGCTGCCCCCATGAGTCCTACAAGAGAGAAGGACGTGCCGACCGTGGCTCAGAGTCAGAGCAGCACCGAGACCGACTGGGTCTCCCGCTTCGCGGACGAGGTCATCGCCGAATCGGAGCGTCGTGCGCCTGGCAAACCGGTCGTCGTCGCCTCCGGCCTCTCCCCGTCGGGCCCGATCCACCTGGGCAACCTCCGCGAGGTGATGACCCCGCACCTGGTCGCCGACGAGATCCGCCGCCGCGGGCACACCGTCCGGCACCTGATCTCCTGGGACGACTACGACCGCTATCGCAAGGTGCCGAACGGTGTCCCGGGGATCGACGAGTCGTGGGCCGAGCACATCGGCAAGCCGCTGACCTCGGTGCCCGCCCCGGCCGGTTCCGCGTATCCGAACTGGGCCGAGCACTTCAAGGCCGCCATGCTGGCCTCGCTGGACGAGCTGGGCGTCGAGTACGACGGAATCAGTCAGACGGAGCAGTACCTGGCGGGGACGTACCGCGAGCAGATCCTGCACGCGATGCGGCACCGCGCCGACATCGACGCCGTCCTGGACCGCTACCGCACCAAGAAGGACGGGGCCGCGGGAGCCAAGGGCAAGAAGCCGCAGCAGAAGAAGGCCGACGAGGCCGAGCTGGAGGCCGAGGCGGGCTCCGGCGCGGCGAGCGAGGACGACGGCAGCGGCGGCTCGGCCGGGTACTTCCCGTACAAGCCCTACTGCGGCAACTGCGAGAAGGACCTGACCACCGTCACGTCGTACGACGACGAGAGCACCGAGCTGAACTACACCTGCTCGGCCTGCGGCTTCGCGGAGACGGTCCGGCTCAAGGAGTTCAACCGGGGCAAGCTGGTCTGGAAGGTCGACTGGCCGATGCGCTGGGCGTTCGAGGGCGTGATCTTCGAGCCGAGTGGCGTCGACCACTCCTCGCCCGGGTCCTCGTTCGTCGTCGGCGGGCAGATCGTCCGCGAGATCTTCGACGGGGTGCAGCCGATCGGTCCGATGTACGCGTTCGTCGGGATCTCCGGCATGGCGAAGATGTCCTCCTCCAAGGGCGGTGTGCCGACCCCGGCCGACGCGCTGAAGATCATGGAGGCGCCGCTGCTGCGCTGGCTGTACGCCCGCCGCAGGCCCAACCAGTCCTTCAAGATCGCCTTCGACCAGGAGATCCAGCGGCTCTACGACGAGTGGGACTCGCTGGAGCGCAAGGTCGCCGACGGCTCCGTGCTGCCTGCGGACGCCGCGGCGCACGCCCGCGCGATCGGGACGGCCGCCGGTGAGCTGCCGCGCACCCCGCACCCGCTGCCGTACCGCACCCTCGCCTCGGTCGCGGACATCACCGCCGGGGCCGAGGACCAGACGCTGCGCATCCTCAGCGAGCTGGACCCCTCGTCCCCGCTGACCTCGCTGGACGAGGCCAGGCCCCGGCTTGACCGGGCCGAGAACTGGATCACCACCCAGGTCCCGGCCGAGGCCCGCACCATCGTCCGGGACCAGCCGGACAAGGAGCTGCTCGGCTCGCTCGACGACGAGGGCCGCGCCTCCCTGCGGCTGCTGCTGGACGGGCTCGACTCGCACTGGTCGCTGGACGGGCTGACCACGCTCGTCTACGGCGTGCCGAAGACGCTGGCCGGCCTGGAGCCCGACGCCAAGCCGACGCCCGAGCTGAAGATCGCGCAGCGCTCGTTCTTCGCGCTGCTGTACCGGCTGCTCGTCAGCCGGGACACCGGGCCGCGCCTGCCCACGCTGCTGCTGGCGGTCGGGGCGGACCGGGTGCGCGCACTGCTCGGCGGCTGACCGGACCGGGTGGTCGCTGACCGGACGAAGCGAAGGGCCGCTGGGAGTTTCCAGCGGCCCTTCGCTTCGTCACCCGGTTGTTCGTCACCCGGTTGTTCTCAGACGGCGGGGGTGGGGACCAGGGAGGTCCTCGGGTCCGAGAACGTGTCGCGCGGTACCCGGGGGACGGTGGCCTTGGCCAGGCCCGTCAGGGTGCGGCCCGGACCGATCTCCATGAGGCGGTCGCAGGCCAGCTCGGCGGTGAGCGTGTGGAGCGTGTCCGACCAGCGGACCGGTGCCGTGAGCTGGCGGCGCAGCAGCTCCGCCCAGTGCGGGCCGCCCCGGTAGGCGCGGGCGTCCACGTTGGCGACGACCGCGGAGTGGCCGGGCATGAAGCGGGCCGTGGCCAGGGCCGCCGTGAAGGGCTCGACCGCCCCGGCCATCAGCGGGGTGTGGAAGGCGCCGTCCACCGTCAGCGCCACCACCTTCACCGCCCCGGCCCGTCGCGCCGCCTGCGAGCAGCGCTCCACGTCGGCCGCCCGGCCCGCGATGACCGTCTGCTGCGGGGAGTTGAGGTTGGCCGGCCACACCTGCCCGCCCGTCGCGTGGATCTCGTCGACGACCTGCTGGACCCGTTCCGTGTCCAGGCCGAGGACCGCGGCCATGGTGCCCTCGGTGCGTTCGCAGGCCGTCCGCATCGCGTCGCCGCGCGCCATGATCAGGCGCACCGCGTCCTGCGGGTCCAGGATTCCGGCGGCGACGAGCGCGGAGTACTCGCCCAGGCTGTGTCCGGCGCAGGCACCGGGGAAGGTGGCCAGGGGGTGCTGGCGGCGCAGTTCCGTCATGGCGACCAGCGCCAGGGTGAAGGTGGTCAGCTGGGCGTTGTCGGTACGCCGCAGCGTCGCCGTGTCGGCGTCCAGCAGCAGGGTCTCGATGTCCCGGCCCGCGGCCTCGGAGACCTCCGCCACCACTGACCAGCCGGGGGTGTGGGTCCAGGGCAGGCCCATACCGGGACGCTGGGCTCCCTGGCCGGGGAATGTGAGTGCCAGTCGGGTGCTCGTCATCGTCTTCCGTCTCCTTCCTGCGGCCGGGCGTGGTGCTGACACACGGTGAGGAGCGCGTTCCGCTCCACCGTTACGCGAGTATTTCTCCACCGGCGTCGGCGACACTTTCATTCCCGGAGTCCGCGGTCCGGACCACATTTTTGCGATCCGTTGCTTTCTCCGGTGATGAAATCACCTCAACCGCCCTGTACGGTCGGTATGTTGCACTTGAGTGGTGGGTGAATGTGCCTTTGGAACGGGGGCGGTGTTCCTTTGTGTTCCCGGGGCGGGGACGGGTGTTGAACCGAATGGCCGGGCCGCTGTCGGGCGCCGCCGGCCGGGGTTGATCGGGCCGGTCAGGCGAGTGCCTGGGCGAGCAGCGCCAGATGCGCGCAGTGCTGCGTGACCATGAAGTAGCGGTACGGGCGCCGCCGTTGGTGGCGGCTGTCGGTGGCGCGGCCCATGAGCGTCACGGCGGACAGCGCGAGCCCGCCCACCAGCACCACGCACGCGGTCGGCAGCTGCTCCGGGGCCCAGCGCAGCGCTCCGGCGGTGAAGCCGCCGCCGACGGTGCAGGCGCCCAGCGCGACCAGGACCCGGGTGCGGCGTTCGCCCAGCGCGACCGCCCATGTCCGGCGGCCCGCCGCGGCGTCGCCCGCGATGTCGGAGAAGTCCTTGGCCACCGCCCCGACCAGTGCCATCCACAGGGACATGGCGAGGGCCGTCAGGAGCAGCGCCGGGGACTGGGGCCGGCCGCCGAGGGTGAGCGGACCGGCGGCGTAGGTGAGCAGCCCGGACACGAACACCACGCCCATCACGGTCGGTGTCCGGTTCTTCCAGGCGGTGCGCGGCGAGGAGTAGGCGTGCCCGAGGAGCAGCATGGCCGTGCACAGCACCAGCGGGCCGAGGCCGGCGGCCGCGGCGAACAGCAGCGCGGCGGCGGCGGAGCAGCGTGCCACGGTCAGCGCGGTGCGGCGGGAGAGCCGGCCGCTCGCTATCGGCCGGGCCGAGCCGTTGACCTGGTCCTCCCGGTAGTCCATGCACCCGTTGTAGAGGTACGTGTAGAAGATGGCGCCGAACCACGCGACGGAACCGAATACCGCCTGGAGTAGGGAGCGGCTGCTGATCTCCGGGACGGACGCGATCGCCAGGGCTGTGCCGGCGAAATAGCGGAGCTGAAATGCCGCCAGGACGGCGGGGCGCGATTCTTCTACGCAGAGCCGAAGAATCCGGGAAGTCCGAGCGATCCGACTGGTTCGAGTAATTCGAGGAGTCTGAGGAGTTCGAGGAATTCCGTGCTTCGGACCACTGGGTGCAGTCACAGGCAGTGGCCGTATCGTCGCCGTAGGCATGTCCAGGAGCCTAGGCATTAGCGGTCCGCCCTGACTGTTCCGCAAATGAGCCATGGCTACCACTAAAGAGGTACGCAAGACCGGTGGGTCGGATTCCGAATAATCCCAGGTCCCGCACCCCGCGCCCGGTGTCCCGTCCGCCCGGACCGTTCTCCCCGGCCGGGAGGCGGCTGCGCCCTTCTGGTACGCCGGACCGCCGCCGAAGTGGACCCCCCGCCCGCCCCGCCCCAGCGCTTCGCTGGTGAGCAGGCGGGCGCCGTCCTTTCCGGCACCCCGCTTCCCGTAACGGGCCGTTGGCAGCCCTGGTCCATTTCCGACCCCGGGAAGCCGTCATGCATACCCTTACGCCCCTGTCCTTGAGTCCGGCTAGCGCGGTCCTTGCGCCGGACGAGATCCATGTCTGGTCCGTCTCCCTGGACCGGGTCCCGCCCGATGGCGCGGACGCGGTCCTCGACCTGGCCGAACGCGCCCGTGCGGCGCGGATCCGGCACCCCCTGGCGCGGTGGCGCTACCGCCGCGCGCATCTCGCGCTGCGCGTCGTGCTCGCGGGATACCTCGGCGTCCCTCCGGACCTGCCGCGCTTCACCCGGCGCTGCCCCGAGCCGGAGGTGTGCGGTGACTGCGGCCGCGGCCGGCCGGTGCTCGTGGACGGGCCCTGGCCGGACCTCGGCTTCAGCCTGTCGCACTCCGGGGCGGCCGCCCTGGTGGGTGTGACGGGGCCGCCGGGTCCGGTCGGGGTGGACGTCGAGCGGGTCCGCCCGGTGTTCGACTGGCGGCGGGTGCCCGAGGTGGGAAAAAAGGACCGGATAACCGGATTCCGAATGTGGACGGCAATTGAAGCCGTGGGCAAAGCGGCTGGAACCGGACTCCGGACCTCGGTCTCCGTCGGCGAGCCGGGAACGGACGGGCTGCGTCACGCGCGCCGTTCGGGCGATCCGCTCGACTGGTACGTACACCCGGTGGACTGCCCCGATGGATACGTCGGATCCGTCGCCACGGCGATGCCCGGGGCCCAAGTAAGCGCATTCTCATGGCCGCCGGAAGACTGAGTCCGGGATGTGGGACGGGAGGAGCCGTGTTGACATGCCGTAACCGTACGATGATGATCCGAGGGTCGGTTTCTGGTGAGGGTGGGGGCTCTTTAATGATGCATTCAGGTTTTATTGAATCCGACACAGCCGAACAACTTCTGGCTCGGACTCCGGAATTACTGTCCGACTACCGGAGCCGGCTCGAAGAGATCAAAAGCCCCTTGGTCGCGAGCGACGGCGCCTGGCATACGTGCGCGCTGCAGGCCGAGCGGATCATCCGGGACTGCGCGGACAGCCTGGAGCACGGCCGGGCCGACGTGCGGGACACGCTGATCCAGCAGGTCGCGGGGCTGGGGGTGGAGCGCGCCACCCAGGGCATCGACGCCGTGCACTCCATCCGGGCCGGGCTGCTCCTGTTCGACATCGTCTTCGACGCGCTCGGCAAGGCCATGGTGAACTCGCCCTCCGCGTTCGACGGGTTCCAGGCCGGGGTGCGCACCCTGCAACGGGGCATCGGCAGACGGCTGGAGGCCGGCGCGCTGGGGCACGACACCTACCTGCTGAACACCGTGCGCGAGGTCAACGCCGCCACCCAGCGGCAGCTCGCCCGCGAGATCCACGACCACCTGGGCAACCACGTCAGCCTGGCCCTGCGCCGGATAGAGCTGCACGAACTGACCTGGGAGTCCAGACCCGAGGAGGTCGCCGCCCGGATCGGCTCCGTCAAGGACACCCTCACCGAATCGCTCGGGATCATCCGCGACCTGGTCACCCAGCTGCGCCGGGCCGACCGCGAGGGCACGCTGGAGTCGGCGTTCACCGCGTTCCTGGAGTCGATGGAGATCACCCCCTCCAAGGTGCGCATCCAGGTCAACGGCAGCGAGGAATGGGCCCCGCAGGACGTGCTCGACGAGGTGTTCCTCGTGGTGCGGGAGTGTCTGCGCAACTCACTGGCCCACGCGGAGGCCGAGCACGTGCTCGCGGCGATCGACATCGCCCCGTACAAACTGCAGGCCCTGATCGAGGACGACGGCCGGGGGTTCGACGTCTCGGCGGTCGCCGTCGCGGGCAAGGCCAACGGCATCGCCTCCGCCACCGAACGGGTCGAACTCCTCGGCGGAACAATCCTGTTCACCAGCGCCCCCGATGCCGTCGGCACCCGGGTCACGATCACGATCCCCCTGATGGACCTCCCAGGTGATTCCGTTGAACGCGCGACCTGAACTGATCCGCATCCTCGCGGCCGACGACCACACCCTGCTGCGCACCGCGCTGGCCGAACTGCTCAACGCGGAGGACGACCTCCAGGTCGTGGCAGAGGCGAGCAGCGGACGGGGTCTCGTCGAGCTGGTGGAGCGCCACCAGCCGCACGTGGTGCTGCTCGACGTGGAGATGCCGGACCATCACCCCAGGGCCGCCGTGCGCGGGCTCCTGGAGCGTTTTCCGAGCCTGCGCATCATCATCCTCACCATGTACGACGACCAGCCGCTCGTGCACGAACTGCTGCAGCTGGGCGCCCGGGGCTATCTGCACAAGAGCGTGTCGCGCGCGGCGCTGCTCAGCGCGGTGCGCAACGCGGCGCGGGAGGACGACCAGATCACCATCCTGGTGCCGCGCTCCGGCTATACCTCGGGCGGATACCAGACCCAGGAGCAGGACGCCGGGCCGGTGTCGCCGCGCGAGCGCGAGGTGCTGACGTGTGTAGCGGAGGCAATGAGCAACCGGCAGATCGCGGCCCGGCTCGGCATCACGGAAGGCACCGTCAAGCGCCATCTGCGCAATATCTTCGACAAGTTGGAAGCCGTCTCGCGCATCGACGCGGTGAACAAGGCGCTGGCCCAGAAGCTGATCGCCGCCCCGCGCGGCCGCTCGATGCGTTAGGGCCTGTCCGGCGGATCATGGCCGGGGTCACGGTGTCTGGCACGGCACCTCGCCGCGTTGCCGAAACGCCCCAATAGCTCCGCTATCGAGACGCTCCGGCGCCTTGCGATGCACCGCACCAGACACCGCGCCCTATCCGACCCTGATCCGCCGGACAGGCCCTAGCGGTGGCGGCGGGCCCTCGCGGCCCTCAGCCCCGGGCGGCCTCGCGGTAGGAGGCGCCGATCGCCTCGATGGCGTCCGAGATGCCGGTGAGCGGCAGCGAGCCGTACCCCAGGAGCAGGCCGGGCGCGCCGGGCATCCCGCTGAACCGGAACTGCCGGCCGCTGCGGACCAGCACCGAGCGGCGCTGGGCGCCGTGCACCACGGCCGCCTCGTCGGTGCCGGGGGGCAGTACGGCGTAGCTGTGCAGACCGGCCGCGCAGCCGATGAGCCGGGCCTCCGGCAGGGACTCGTGGACGGCCGCCGCCAGCGCCTCGCGGCGGGAGCGGTAGCGGGAGCGGACCCGGCGCAGGTGCCGGTCCAGCAGCCCGCTGCGCATCAGCTCGGCGAAGGCCAGCTGGGTGAGGGTGTCGGAGCCCTGGTCCTGGCGGGAGCGGACCCGTTCCATCAGCGGGTACAGCTTCGGGGGTATCGCCAGCCAGCCCAGCCGCAGGCCGGGGACCAGCACCTTGCTGGTGGTGCCCGCGTACACCACCCGCTCCGGGTCGCCCTCCTGGAGCGCGGTGGGCCTGGCGCCCCGGTCGAACCAGAACTCGCCGTCGTAGTCGTCCTCGATGATCCAGCCGTCCCGTGCCCGCGCCCAGGCCAGGAGCTGTTGCCGGCGCTCCGGCGACATCATCACCCCGGTCGGGAACTGGTGCGCGGGGGTGACCAGGACCGCGCGGGCGCCCGAGCGGTCCAGCGCCTCGACGATCAGTCCCTCCTCGTCCACCGGCACCCCCACCGGGGTTATCCCGGTGTCCAGGATGAACCGGCGCTGCCCGTTGTGCCCCGGCTCCTCGATGGCCAGTTCATGGATGCCGAGCCGCTGGAAGGAGTCGGCCAGCAGCGCGAGGCCCTGGGCGAAGCCCGCGGTGACCATCACCTGCCCCGGCTCCGTGTGCACCGAGCGAACCCGGCCCAGATAGGCGGAGAGTTCATTGCGCAACTCCGCGATTCCGGCGACCGGCGGGTAGTCCATGCCTTCCCGGCCGACATTCTGGAGCACCTTCGTATAGGAGTTGAGCCACTCCTGGCGCGGGAAATTCGACAGGTTCGCGATGCCTACCCGCAGGTCCCAGCGGGCACTTGTCGCCGGACGGGAATCCAGCAGCGAGGTGTCGCCCGCGCTCTCCGGCAGCTTCCGGGCCACGTGGGTGCCGGAGCCGCGGACCGCGTCGAGGTATCCCTCGGCGATCAGCTGCTCGTAGGCCTCGACCACCACACTGCGCGAAAGCCCCAGGTCCAGGGCGAGTTGACGGCTCGAAGGCAACCGTGATCCGGGGTGCAGCACCCGGTCCTCGACCCGGCTCTTGATGGCGTTCTGGAGCTGTGCGGTGAGCGGTACAGCCGAGTCTCGGTCCACTTGGACCGACAGGTACCAGGCCATCTGGTCTGCTCCGTCTCCCCCGCAGTGGTCTGGGTGGTCCCCCCGGCCCACTGGCCTAATTGATCACGCCAACGGCCTTTATTTATAGCACTCAGAGGGAGAATCCCATGGTTGCAATGACTGGCGTAATCGCTCCCGCGATTCACGGGCGGGACGGCGCACAGGTCTTCGACGAGAAGATCGAGAGCCGTACCCTGCGCGTGGGAATCGTCGGACTCGGCTACACCGGTCTCCCGCTCGGTCTCGGTTTCGCCACGGCGGGCCTTCCGGTCCGCGGGCTGGACACGGACGCCGAGCGGGTCGACCGGGTGGCGCGCGGCAGTTCCTATCTGCCGGATGTGAGCGACGCCGAACTGGCTTCGGTGAGCCAGCAGTTGAGCGCCACCACCGAACCGGGCGAGCTGGCCGGCTCGGACGTGCTGATTGTCTGCGTGCCGACCCCGGTCACCGGAGACCAGCAGGCCAACCTGGATTACGTCAACTCCGCGATGGACTCGGTGGCGCCGCTGCTGCGCCGGGGGACGCTGCTGATCCTCCAGTCCACCGTCCCGCCGGGCACCACCGCCGCCGCAGCGGCCGCCCTCGCGGACGCCACAGGCCTGGAGCCGGGCACCGACTTCCACATGGCGATGGCCCCGGAGCGGGTCGACCCCGCCAACACCAACGGCTGGAACCTCACCAACACCCCCAAGGTGGTGGGCGGTCTCACCGAGGAGTGCACCCGCCGCGCCGCCGCCCTGTTCTCGCTGGTCTGCGAGACGGTGGTGCCGGTCTCGCGCACCGAGGTCGCGGAGCTCTCCAAGGTCTTCGAGAACACCTTCCGACTGGTCAACATCAGCCTCACGCTTGAGCTTTCCGACCTCTGCCGCCAGCTGGACATACCGGTCCGCGAGGTGATCGACGCCGCCTCCACCAAGCCCTACGGGTTCCTCCCGCACTACCCCGGGCCCGGCGTGGGCGGCGAGTGCATCCCGGTCGACCCGCTGTTCCTGCGCGAGGCCGCCGACCGCCTCGGCACCGACATGAAGCTGGTGGCCGCCGCCTTCGAGCGGGTCGAGAAGCGGCCCGGCCAGGTCGTGGAGCGGCTGGCGGAGCTGATCGGGGCCCGCGGCTCCGCGCTGAGCGGCGCCAAGGTCCTTGTCGTCGGGGTCAGTTACAAGTCCGGCGTCGCGGACCTGCGCAACGCCCCCGCCCTGGACGTCATCCGCGGTCTGCGCGCCGCCGGGGCCACCGTCTCCTACTACGACCCGCTGGTCCCGGACCTCGTCGTGGACGGGGAGCCGGTCACCGCCGCCGAGTGGGCCGTCACGGAGCTGGCGCAGCTGGACGCCGCGGTCATGGTCACCGCCGTCCCCGGGCTGGAGCAGGACCTGCTGTGGGGCATCCCGCCGGTCGTCCTGGACACCCACAACAAGCTTGAGGCGGCCCGCAATGTGGCGGTGCTCTGATGGCGGCCACCCTGCTCGGCGGCCGTGCGCTCCCGGCCGTCACCAGGGACGCGGTCGCGGGCCGGACGGTCTCCGCGCAGGCGGCCGGGGACGCGGCCCGGGAGCTGCTGGACGAGACGACGGACGAGGTGGAGGCCGCCGCCTTCCTGACCGCCGTCGCGGTGGGCGGGGCCACCCCGGTCCTGGTGGCGGCAACGGTGCGGGCGGTGCTCGCGGTGGCCAGGCCGGTCGGCTGGACGGGCCCGGCGGTCGATGTGGTCGGCACCGGTGGTGACGGCAGCGGCTCGGTCAACATCTCCACGCTGGCCGCGCTGGTCGCGGCCTCCGCCGGGGCGACCGTCGCCAAGGCCGGCAACCGGGCGGCGACCTCGCAGTGCGGGAGCGCCGACCTGCTGGAGGCCCTGGGCATCGAGCTCGACGCAGGGGAGCGCATCGGGGAGCTGCTGGCCGGACACCGGTTCGCGTTCCTCTTCTCCCCGGCGCTCCACCCGGCGCTGCGCCGGCTGGCCCCGGTCCGCCGCCGGCTCGGCTTCCGCACCCTGTTCAACCTGTCGGGCCCGCTCGCCAACCCCGTACCCCTGACCGGCCGGCTCATCGGCACCGCGACCCGGCAGGACCAGGAGGTCATGGCGCAGGCCGCGGCACTCCTCGGCTACCGGCGGACCTGGGTCATCCAGGGCTACGACGGAATGGACGAACTGACCACCTCCGGCCCCGCACGGGTGCTCCAGGTGGACGGCGGCGACGTCACCGAGTCCACCGTGGACCCGGCCGGGCTGCCGCTGCGCCCTGCGGGCCGCGCCGAACTGGCGGGCGGCGGCCCGGCACACAACGCGGACCTCGCCCGCCAGGTCCTGGCCGGCACGGCGCCCCGCCCGCTGATCGACACGGTGCTGCTGAACGCGGCGGCCGTGCTCCACCTCGCCGGACAGGCACCAGACCTGCCGTCCGCGCTCGACCTCGCCCGCCACGCCGTACAGCGCGGAGCACCGGCCGAACTGGCCGCCCGGCTCGCCGCGCAGCCCACTTCGGCAGGGCCCGCCGGCCCCGCCACCACGATCACCCGGGAGAGCCTCTGATGGCCACGCACCTCGACGAGATAGTCGCCGCCAAACGCGCCGCCTGGAGCGGCCCGGCGGCAGCCGACGCGGCGGCCCGGGGCCGCCGGACGGCCGCCGTACCCGGCCGGTTCGCCGCCGCGCTGAGCGGTCCCGAGGTCTCGGTCATCGCCGAGATCAAGCCGAAGTCCCCCTCCAAGGGGCAGCTGCTCGACCCCGCGCAGGCGGTCCCCACCGCCAGGAAGTACATCGACGGAGGCGCCTCGGCCATCTCCGTACTCGGTGACACGCCCTTCTTCGGCGGCTCGCCGGAGCTGGTCCGTACCGTCGCGGAGCACCCGGACGTCACCGTCCCGGTCCTGTTCAAGGACTTCATGGTCGACATCCGGCAGATGCGGCTGGCCCACGACAGCGGCGCCGACGGCGTCCTGATCATCGCCCGCGCCGTCGGTGACGCCCTGCTGACCGACCTGGTGCAGACCGCCCACGGCCTCGGCCTCGACGCACTGGTGGAGACCTTCACCCAGGACGAGGTGGACCGGGCGCTGCTCTCCGGGGCCCGCATCATCGGCATCAACAACCGGGACCTGCAGACCTTCTCGGTGGACCTGGACAACTCGGCCAGGCTGCGCCGCGACATCCCGCGCGGCGTACTGACCGTCAGCGAGAGCGGCCTCGGCGGCCGCCCCGACATCGAACGCATCGCGGCGCACGGCTTCGACGCCGCGCTGATCGGTGAATCCCTGCTCAGCAGCCCCGACCCCGCCGCCCAGCTGCGGTCCTTCACCGGGGTCCCGATTCTGGAGGTGGCCTCGTGAACGGCCGATTCGGTGAGTACGGCGGACAGTTCGTCGCGGAGACCCTGGTGGGCCCGCTCCAGGAACTGGAGGAGGAGTACCACAAGGCCCTGGTCGACCCGGAGTTCAACGCGGAGCTCGACCGGCTGCTCAAGATGTTCGTCGGACGGCCCACCCCGATCACCGAGCTGCACCGGCTCGGCGTCACCGAGAACGGCGTCAAGCTGTGGCTCAAGCGGGAGGACCTGACGCACACCGGCGCCCACAAGATCAACAACTCGGTCGGGCAGGCGCTGCTCGCCCGCCGCCTGGGCAGGAAGCAGATCATCGCGGAGACCGGCGCGGGCCAGCACGGCGTCGCCGTGGCCGCCGCCTGCGCCTACCTCGGCCTTGAGGCCACCATCTACATGGGCCGGGTCGACGCGGAGCGGCAGGCACCCAACGTGCAGCGGATGGAGCTGCTCGGCGCCCGCGTCGAGCTGGTCGACCTCGGCACGGCGACCCTCAAGGACGCCATCAACGCGGCGATCCGCGAGTGGATCGCCCGCCCCGACACCACGCACTACCTGCTCGGCTCGGTCGTCGGCCCGCACCCCTTCCCGACCATCGTGCGCAACTTCCAGTCGGTCATCGGCCGCGAGGCCCGCGCCCAGTTCCTGGCGGAGAACGACCGGCTGCCCGACGCGGTCGTCGCCTGCGTCGGCGGCGGCTCCAACGCGGCCGGGATGTTCAGCGCCTTCCTGGACGACCCGGTCCGGCTCGTCGGCGTACAGGCGGCGGGCGAGGGCAAGGGCGGCGAGGGCGGGCACGCGGCTCCGCTGCTCTACGGCGACCCCGGCGTCCTCCAGGGCACCCGCACCTACCTGCTCCAGGACGACGACGGGCAGATCCAGCTCACCCACTCCATCGCGCCCGGCCTCGACTACGCGGGCGTCGGCCCCGAGCACTCGCACTACAAGGACACCGGCAAGGTCGAGTACATCTCCGCCTCCGACAACGAGGCGCTGGACGCGTTCGCCGCGCTCAGCTCGCAGGAGGGCATCCTCCCCGCCCTGGAGTCCGCGCACGCGGTGGCCGGCGCCCTGAAGGTGGCCCGCGAGTCCGCACCCGGCAGCACCATCCTCGTCAACCTCTCCGGCCGCGGCGACAAGGACCTCACCTCCGCCATGGCCGCCCTGAAGCAGCGTGAGGAGACCACCCGATGAAACGCCTCGAACAGACCTTCACCGACAACCGGGCCAAGGACGAGACCACCCTCGTCGCCTACCTCACCTCCGGCTACCCGCACCTCGGCGAGACCGTCGGCCTGATCTCCGCCGCGGTGGACGCGGGCGCCGACGTGATCGAGCTCGGGGTCCCGTTCTCCGACCCGCTCGGCGACGGCCCGGTCATCCAGGCCACCGGACAGGCCGCCCTGGACACCGGCACCACCACCGCCGCCACCCTCGACGTGGTCGCGGAGGCGCGGGCCGCCGGGGTGGAGGCGCCGATCGTGCTGATGGGGTACTGCAACCCGTTCCTGCGCTACGGGCTGACCCAGCTGTACGACGACGCCAGGTCGGCCGGTGCCGACGGATTCGTCGTCCCGGACCTGCCGGTCGGTGAGGGCGCCGAGTGGCTGGCGCAGGCCGAGGCCACCGAGCTCGGCCAGACCTTCTTCACCGCCCCCGGCAGCTCGCCGGAGCGGATGGCGGCCTCCGCCGCCGCCTCCCGTGGCTTCCTCTACGTCCTCGCGGCGAACGGCGTCACCGGGGTCCGCTCCGAGCTCGACCCCGGCATCGACGCCTACCTGGAGCGGGTGCGGGCGGCCGGGGACACCCCGATGGCCGTCGGGTTCGGCATCTCACGGCCGGAACACGTCGCCTCCCTGCACGGCAAGACGGACGGCGTGATCGTGGGCAGCGCGCTGCTCCAGGCGATCGGCGCGGCCACGGACGCGGCCGGCCGCCGCCAGGCCGTCACCGGGCTGATCTCCTCCCTGAAGGCGGCCACCCGATGAGCGACGCCACCGCCGCCCCCCTCGCCGTCCCCTTCTTCAGCGGCGCCGCCTCCGTCCGCCGCGACTGGCCCCGCCTTGAGGCCCGCATCCGCGAGGTCGCCGCCTCCGGCCGGTTCACCTCGGGCCCGGTCACCGCCGAACTGGAGGCGGCCATCGCCGCCCGCACCGGCGCCCGGCACGCGGTGGCCGTCGCCAACGGGACCGACGCCCTGGTGATCCTGCTCCGGGCGGCGGGCATCGGCCCCGGCGACGAGGTCATCGTCCCCGCGTACACCTTCTTCGCGACCGCCTCCGCCGTCCTGCACGTGGGCGCCCAGCCGGTGTTGGTGGACGTGCTGCCCGGCAGCTACGCCATGGACCCGAGGCGCGCCGAGGCCGCGATCACCGAGCGGACCAGGGCGATCATGCCGGTCCACCTGTTCTCGCAGATGGCCGACATGGAGGTGCTCAAGGACCTGGCGGACCGGCACGGACTGATCCTGCTGGAGGACAGCGCCGAGGGCATCGACATGTGGGCCGGCGGGGTGCACGCGGGCCTGTGGGGCAGCGGTGGCGTCCTCTCCTTCTTCCCCACCAAGACGCTGGGGTCGCTCGGCGACGCGGGGATGCTGCTCACCGACGACGACGAGATCGCCGCCGCCGCCCGGCGGCTGCGCCTGCACGGCCAGGGCACGGACGGCGCGTACGCCACGGACGGCGCGTACGTCTACCAGGAGCTCGGCTACAACAGCCGCTGCGACGAACTGCACGCGGCGTTCCTGCTGCACCGCCTGGAGCGCCTCAGCGAGGAGACGGAGCGGCGCGCCGAACTCGCCGCCCGCTACGACCGGCTGCTGGCGCCGCTGGCCGGCACCGTGGAGACCCCCTGGATGGCGCCCGCCAAGACCCCGAGCAACCAGGTCTACTACGTCTACCTCATCGAGTGCGACCGCCGGGACGAGCTGGCCGCCCACCTCGAAGCGAACGGCGTCGGCACCGAGGCGTACTACCCCCGCCCGCTCACGGACCAGCCGCTGCTGGCCCCGCTGCCGGGCTCCCGCCACCCCGTCCCGGTCGCGGCCGCCGCCGCGAACCGGGCCCTGGGGCTGCCGATGTACCCCGACCTCACCGACGAGCAGGCCGACCGCGTCGCCGCCCTGATCCTCGCCTTCTACGGAGCCGCCTCGTGACCACTGCCATCCCCTACTTCGACTGGCCCGCCCGCTCGGCCGACTGGGCCGACGACATCGTGGAGGTCTTCCGAGAGGTCGCGGAGAGCGACGAGTTCATCCTGAAGTCCCGCGTCGAGCGCCTGGAGTCGGAGATCGCCGCGCGCACCGGGGCCGCCCACGCCATCGCGGTGGCCAGCGGCACCGGCGCGCTCAGCGTGATCCTGGCCGCGCTCGGCCTCGGGGACGGCGACGAGGTGGTCACCCCCGCGTTCTCCTTCGTCTCCACCGCCTCCACCGTCGCCCTGCGCGCCGCCCGCCCGGTCTTCGCGGACGTCGAGTACGAGACCGGACTGCTCGACCCGGCCGCCGCAGAGGCCGCCGTCACCGCACGCACCAGGGCGCTGCTCCCGGCCTACCTGTTCTCGAACTCCCCGAAGATGGGCGCCTTCGCGGAACTCGCCGCCCGGCGCGGACTGCACCTGATCGAGGACAGCGCGATCGCACTCGGCGCCACGGTCGACGGCCGGCCCGCAGGCCGGCACGGGCACGCCGGGGTGTACTCCTTCTTCCCGGCCAAGCCCGCAGGCGGCATCGGGGACGCCGGGATGATCGTCACCGACGACGACGAACTCGCCCGCACCGCACGCATGCTGCGCAACCACGGCCAGCCCGCCGGCAAGCGCTTCTACCACGAGCTGCTCGGCTTCAACTGCCGGATGGACGAGCTCACCGCCGGCTTCCTGCTCCGCAAACTCCCCCACCTGGACCGGCTGCTGGAACGCCGCCGCGAGATCGCCGCGATCTACGAGGAGGGGCTGCGCCCGCTCGGCCCGGCCCTGCTGCCGCCGCCCGCCGGATCCGAGGAGCGCTCCGTCTACACGTACGTCGTACGCGCCCAGCAGCGCGACGAGCTCCGTGACCAGCTGGCGCGGGAGGGCATCGAGACCGCCGTCTACTACCCGCGCCCCCTCCACCTCCAGCCCGCGTTCGCGTATCTCGGCCACGGGCCCGGTGACTTCCCCGTCGCCGAGCAGCTGTCCCGGGAGTCGCTCGCGCTGCCGCTGCACCCGGACATGGCGCCGGGCGCGGCCGAGCGGGTCGTGGCCGCCGTCAACCGCTTCTGCACCGCGGGGAGGTGAACGGGATGCGGGTAGCGAAGGACCTGGTCATCACGGCGGACCGGCTGTGCGGGATCGGGGACGAGGCCGCCCCCGACCTGGCGGGGCAGCTGGCCATCCACCACGAACTGGGCATGGAAGCGATCGAGTTGCGCACCGTCGACGGACTCGGCCTGCACGAGCTGGAGCCGGGGGACGCCGCCGACCTGGCCAGGCGCACCATCGTCGCCGGTCTGCGGGTGCCCGTCGTCGACACCCCGGTGGGCTCCTGGTCCACCACTGTCGCCACCCCCATGGACGACGAACTGGCGGCCCTGGAGCGCTCCGCCAAGGTGGCCGCGCTGCTCGGCAGCGACCGGCTGCGGGTCATGTCGTACCCCAACGACGGCCGCCCCGAGCGCGAATGGCGCACCGAGTCGCTGCGCCGGATGAAGACGCTGGCCCGGGAGGCCGAACAGCTCGGCGTGACCCTGCTGCACGAGAACTGCCAGGGCTGGGGCGGGCAGAGCGCCGCGCACACGGTGCGGATGCTGGAGGAGGTCGCGAGCCCCCGGCTGCGGCTGGTGTTCGACACCGGCAACGGCCTCGCTTACGGCTACGACTCGCTCGACTTCCTGCGCGGCGTGCTGCCGTGGGTGGAGCACGTGCACATCAAGGACGGCGTCCGCACCGGCCCGGACGCCGAGTTCACGATGCCCGGCGAGGGCACCGCCCACGTCGCGGAGTGCGTGGCCCTGTTGGAGCGCCACGGCTACCGGGGCTTCTACAGCCTGGAACCCCACCTGGCCCGCATCCCGCACCTCGGTCTGGCCGGTGACCCGGCCGCACTGGCCGACGGCTACCGGGAGTACACCCGGCGCTGCACCGCGCTGCTCGGCATCGACACCACGGACAGCCGCGCGTTCATCGAATCCACGGACAGCCCCATGTACTGGGAGGGCAGCCACCATGGCTGAGACGGCCCGCACGACCCGCACCCACGGCGGCCTCGGCGCCGGTGACCTGGAGTGGCTGACCGAGCTGATGGCCGTCGACTCGGTCTCGCCGCTGGAGGGCGGCCCCATGGACGGGGCGGCCCGCGCACAGCGGGTCTTCCTGGCCGGTGCCGCCGAGCGCGGATTCCGCACCGCACTGCACCGGGCACCCGCGCCCGGACTCCTGGAGCGCCCCGAGGTGCCGGCGCCGGTCCGGGAGGCGGCCGCCCGCGACCTGCCCGCGTTCCTGGCCGGGCAGCCCTCGGTGGTCGTCGCCCACGGGGCGCCGCAGCCGCAGGAGCGCCGCCTGGTCGTCAACTTCCACGTGGACACGGTCGGCCCGCACGTCCCGCCCCGGCTGGACGGGCGGATCCTGTACGGCCGGGGCGCCGTCGACGACAAGGGCCCGGGGGTCGCCGCCGCGGCCGGGGTCGCCGCCGCCTTCGCGGAGGACCCGGGCCTCGACGGCCGGATCGAGGTCCAGATCGCCTCCGTGCCCGGCGAGGAGGGCGGCGCGATGGGCACGTACGGCACCCGCGCCCTGGTCGACGCCGGGTTCACCGGGCGACTGATGGTGTTCGCGGAGCCCACCGGCAACACCTTCATGGACGGCTGCACCGCCGCGATGACCCCCAGGATCACGGTGGACGGCCAGGACTCCACCGACGACCACCCCGCGGACGGCCACAACGCCACCGTGCTGCTGGGCTTCCTCGCGGACTTCCTCGCCCGCCGGCTCGGCCCGCTCGCCCACGGCATGGGAGCCAAGCTCTGCGTCTCCGGACTGCACACCGGCACCGCGCACAACCGGGTCTACGGAGGCGGGCAGTTGCTGCTCAACATCGCCTACCCGACGACCGAGCAGGCCGAACTGCTCGCCGCCTCACTCGAAGTGCTGATCGAGGAGGCCAGGACCGAGTTCGCGCATCTGCACGCCCATGACCCGTTCAGCCGCCGCACGGTCAAGGACTGGCGCCGCATCGTCCGCCTGGACTGGCTGAAGCAGGGCCTGCCCACCCTGAACAACCGGGACGCGGACGCCGAACTCGTCCTGAACCAGGCCGGGTTCCACCGGCACGACGGACTGGCCGACGGCTCCGCGTTCACCTGTGACGCGATCTGGGCGCCGGGCCCCGGCCGCTACGTGGTGGCCTGCGGACCGGGCCGGCTCGACGCCAACGGGGCTCACACCGCAGACGAGTTCGTGCACCTGGACGACCTGGACACCTACGCCCGGCGGATCAAGGAGCTGGTGCACGCCTTCGCCGCCCACGCCGCCTGACCCACCCCCCTCAACCCCTCCGAACCCGCAAAGGAACTGCCATGACCGTCCGTGTCCCCCTCGCCGAGCTCACCACCTTCGTCAACGACGTCCTCACGGAGTGCGGACTGGACACCGAGTCGGCGCGCACCGCCGCCGACGTCATCACGTACGCCGACGCGAACGGCTTCACCACCCACGGCACCAACGGGCTCGTGAACATCTACGCGCCCCGGCTGCTCGACGGCCGGATAGCCGCCGACGCGACACCGCGCGTCGTCCAGGAGACCGCCGGGGCCGCCCTGCTCGACGGAGACCGGGGGCTCGGCCTCGTCACCATGGACCTGGCCATGGACATCGCCATGGCCAAGGCGCGGCAGACCGGCATCGGCATGGTCGCCGTCCGCAACAGCACCCACTTCGGCAGCGCCGGCTACTACACGCAGAAGGCGGCGGCCGCCGGGCTGATCGGCCTGGCGATGACGAACTGCGGCGCCCAGGGCGTCGCCCCGCCGCTGGGCGGCACCGTGCGGATGCTCGGCACCAACCCGCTGAGCGCGGCCGTGCCGGTGACCGAGGGCGCGCCGTTCGTCCTCGACATGAGCACCACGGTGGTCGCCACCGGAAAGATCAAGGCCGCCCACCGGGAGGGGCGGCAGGTCCCGCAGGAGTGGCTGATCCGGCACGACGGCACCCCGACCTCCGACCCGGCCGACTTCATGGCGGAGGAGGCGGACGTGGCCTGGCTCGGCGGGCCCGCCTCGACCGGCGGCGCCAAGGGCTTCGGCCTCGCCCTGCTGGTGGACCTGTTGTGCGGCCCGCTGTCCGGCGCCGCCTACGGCCCCCGGCCCGGCGTGCTGAAGGGCGAGCCGGCCGGCGACGACAACGTGGGCCACACCGCGATCGTGATCGACCCCTCGGCGTTCGGCTCGGCGCACGCCATCGCCGCGGAGAACCGCCGCCTGCTCGACACGGTCGTGAACTCCCCGGCCGCCGGATACGCGACGCGGGGCGTCACCTACCCGGGAGCCCCCGAGGCCGCGCGGTACGAGCAGTCGCGGCGCGAGGGCGTCGAGCTGCCGGGACCGGTGGCCGACGGACTGGTCGCGCTCGCGGACCAGCTGTCCGTGGCGGCGCCCGACGCGCTGGCCGTCCGGGCCCTCGCGCCCGCCGCCTGAGCCCCCCTCCAACGACCCGGGAAACGGAAAGGACCGAACGTCATGCGTATCGGAGTGATCGGCCTGGGCGTCATCGCCCCCTTCTTCCTTCAGGCCATCGAGGACGATCCGGAGCTGCGGCTGACCGCCGTCTGCGATCTGGACCGCCGGAAACTGGACGGATTCGCCCCGGGGACCGAGGTCTTCGCCGACCACCGCGAACTCCTCGCATCCGGACTGGTGGACGGCGTGGTCGTCACCCTGCCCAACCACGCGCACGCCCCGGTCGTGGCCGACGCGCTGCGGGCCGGTGTGCACGTCTGCTGCGAGAAGCCGCTGACCGTCCGCGCCGAGGACGCCCACCACCTGGTGCGGCTGGCCGAGGAGCACGCCACCACCCTGTTCACCGCCTTCCACCGCCGCTACAACACCCATGTACAGGAACTGGCCGCCCAGTTGGCCGACCGTTCGCAGATCTCGCACGTCACCAGCCGCTACCAGGAGAAGATCGAGGAGCACAGCGGCAGCGAGGGCTGGTACCAGGACCTCGACCGCTGCGGCGGGGGCTGCGTCATCGACAACGGACCCAACGCGCTGGACGCCCTGGAGACCGTCCTCGGCCCGCTCACCCTGACGGACGCCACGATCGGGGACGTCCGCTCCGGCGTCGAGTTCTGCGCCGAACTCCACCTCGCCACCGCCGACTCCATCCCCGTCCTGGTCGACCTGGACTGGGCGCTGGAGACCGGTGAGCGCAAGGACATCACCGTGCACCTCAAGGACGGCCGGCAGCTGTACGCCGACATGCTGGACGGATTCCAGGCGTTCAAGTCCTCCCTCGACCACGAGTACGCCGGGATCATGGCCGACTTCCACCGCACGGTCCGCGACGGCCGCGACGGGCCGGACCGGGGCCCGCACATCGTCGACCTGGTCGAGGAGGCGTACGCCATCGGCCGCACCCGGGAGGATCGGCTGCGGATGACCGCCAAGGAGCCGGTACCGGCCCATCTGGTGAAGCTGCTGTTCCACCGGCGCACCGACCGGGGCATGCGGCTGTCGCCCTGGCAGTCGCGCTGCGTGCGTGCCGGGGACGTACACGAACTGGTCACCACCACCGACCGGCCCACCACCACCGGGGACCGGGTCGACCACGTGGGGTTCCTGGGCTTCGCGGAGTTCGGGGCGGGCACGGTGGTCGAGCGGGGCGACGTGGTGACGGGCCCGCACGGGCCGATCGGACGGGTGGCCGGATTTGACGAGTGCCACGCGCCGAACCACTACAACATTCTCATCGACACCGAACGCGTCCTCACGGCGGAGGACTTGAACCTGCATACCCTGGACACCCTCACCTTCTCCGGAGGAACCCGATGACCGCCACCGCACAGGGCACCCCCACCTTCCGCAGGGTCGACGTGACGCCGGAGGCCCGCGAGCGGGTGCCCGGGGTGCACGTACTGACCCTGGAGGCGGACATTGGCGTCACCGGCCCGGCAGCGGCGGAGGCGGTCTGGACCGAGGCCCACGACCGGTGGAACGGCAAGAGCCGCGCCGAGGTGCGCGCGGCCCCCCACGTCGCCGCCTACCGGGAGCTGAGCCGGCTGCTCGGCACCCACCCCGACAAGCGCCCGCCCTCTGTCCAGGCCCTGGTCGACCGGGGGCTGCGGGCCAAGCCGCTCGGCGCCTGGCCCCGGATCAACCCGGCCGTCGACGCGGTCAACGCGGTGGCGGTCCGCACCCTGGTCGCGCTCGGCCTGTTCGACCGGGACGCGCTCGTGGGCGAGGTGGGGCTGCGGCTGACCGACGGTACGGAGGAGTTCACCGCACTCGGCGCGGACGGCCCGGTGACGCTGGAGGCCGGCGGGCTGGTCCTCGCCGACGAGGAGCGCGTGCTGTCGCAGTTCGCGCACCGCGACGGCGTGCACCAGGCGGTGACCGGTGCCACCCGCCGGGTGCTGCTGCTGGCCTGCGCGGTCCCCGGCGTCAGCGAGGACAGCTGCCGGGACGCGCTGCTGGAGGCCGCCGCGCTGCTGCGCGGGACGGTGGACTGAGGACCGGCGGCGAGTGGTCCGCCGCCACCCCGGGTCAGTGGACTGCTCCGCCGGTACGCGCAGTTGGTTGGCTGGTGCCAAGCCACCGCCGCCCGCGTACCGGAAAGAGACCGCCCACGATGACCATCACCGCAGTCGAGCCCGCCGCAGCACCGCCCGGGGCGCACCCCGCACCCGTGCGGGTGAGCGTGGCGCGGACCCCGCTGCCGCCGCACGCACCGCTCGCCCTGGCCACCGAGCTGCGCCGGCTGCTCGGTGAGGACCAGGTCTTCCTCTTCGAGAGCCTGGCAGGGCCCGAGGAGGACTGCCGCTTCGCGGCCGTCGGCGCCGAGGCGCTCGCCCGGATCACCGTGCGGGACGGACAGGCCGTGCTGGACGGGGCGCCGGAACTGGTGGACCGGCTGCGCCCCCTGGTGGACCGCGCCGCAGGGAACGTCCAGCGGCTGGTGGAGACCCTGCACGGGGCCTTCGCCGTGGAGACCGACGTACCGCCCGACAGCTACGCCTTCGGCTTCCTCACCGTGCTCGGTTACGAGGCCGCCTGGCACCTGGAGCAGCTGCCGCCGCTCGGACCCGGGCAGTACCCGGAGATCACCCTCACCCTCTTCCGGCACGTCGTCAGCTACCGCTTGGACACCGGCGAGAGTCATCAACTGCACGCACGGGCGCCTGAGTTCGGTGGGTCCGGTGTGCTCGGCGACGGTCTCGCGGCGCTGGTACGGGCCCTGCCGGACGGCGCGGAAACCCCGCCGCCGGACGCGCCCCGGCCGTACGCGGTCCGCCGCACCGTCCACCGCGAGGAGTTCGCGGAGCGGGTGGAGCGCTGCCTGGAACACATCAGGGCGGGCGACGTCTACCAGATCCAGATCGGCCACCGCGTCGAGGTGACGACGCCCCTGGCCCCCCTCGACGCCTACCGGCGGCTGCGCCGGAGCAACCCCTCGCCGTACATGTACCTGGTGCCGTGGGCGGGCCGCACCCTGGTCGGTGCCAGCCCCGAACTGCTGCTGCGGATCGAGGGCCGCACCCTGGCCATGCGCCCCATCGCCGGCACCACCGCGCGGGCCGCGGACCCCGCGGAGGACGCCCGCCGGGTGGCCGCGCTGCACGCCGACGAGAAGGAACGCGCCGAGCACATCATGCTCGTCGACCTGTGCCGCAACGACGTCGCCAGGGTCTCCGTACCGGGCACCCTCGCCGTCGAACGGATGATGGTGGTCGAGCACTTCGCCCAGGTGCACCACCTCGTTTCCACGGTGAGCGGCCAACTGGCCCCCGACGCCGACGTGTTCTCCGCACTGCGCGCCACCTTCCCGGCCGGCACCATGACCGGGGCGCCCAAGGTCCGGGCCATGGAGCTGATCCAGGAGATCGAGGGCCGGCCACGCGGCGCCTACGCGGGCGCGCTGGGCCTGATCGACGTACGCGGACAGGCGGCGACGCTCGCCCTGTGCATCCGTACCGCCGTCCACGACCCCGCCACCGGCAGCTACGCGCTCCAGGCGTCCGCCGGGGTGGTCGCGGACTCCACGGCCGACGGCGAATGGCGCGAGACGCTGATCAAGATGAGCGCCGTGTACGCCGCCCTGACCGGCGAGGTGCTCACCGCATGAGAATCCTGCTCGTCGACGCACGCGACAGTTTCGTCCACATCATCGACCACTACCTGCGGCAGCTCGGCGTCCGCACCGACCTCGTCACCGCCCACGCGCACACCCCGGCCGAGCTCGCCGCCCGCCGCCCGGACGCGGTGGTCCTCGGCCCCGGCCCCGGACACCCCGCCGACTCCGGCCACCCGGAGCTGGTGCGCCACTTCGCGGGCAAGGTCCCGCTGCTCGGGATCTGCCTGGGCCACCAGGCCATCGGGCTCGCCTTCGGCGGCCGGATCGAGCGCGCCGCGCGCACCGTGCACGGCAAGACCAGCCGCCTCGACCACGACGGCTCCGGGGTCTTCGCCGGACTCGCGGACGGCACCGAGGTCACCCGCTACCACTCACTGGCCGTCGCGGACCCGCCGCCCGCCGCGCTCACCGTGACCGCGCGGGCCCGGGAGGACGGCTGTGTGATGGGACTGAGCCACCGCGAACTACCCGTCCAGGGAGTGCAGTTCCACCCCGAGAGCATCACCACACAGACCGGACAGGCGTTCCTCACCAACTTCCTCGAAGGGATACAGCCATGGCAGACCACGGTCCCTGGGCGTCGATAGCCGCCCTGAACGGCTCCGAGCGGCCCGACGGCCTCACCGGACGCGTCCTGCGCATGCTGGCCGCACAGGCCGCGGAGCACGGCGTGCACCTCGATGTGATCCCGCTCGCCGAGTACGACATCACGCCCTGCGGGCCCTGCGGCGACTGCAACATACGGCCGCTGCCCTGCGCCCAGGACGACGACGTCCCGGCCCTGGTGGACCGGATGATCCGGGCCGACGGAGTGCTGTACGCGGCGCCCGTCCACGGCTTCGGACTGGCCGGTGTGATGCAGAACTTCATCGAGCGCGCCGGGGTCGGACACCTGCGCTTCGACCGCCCGCTCGCCAACAAGGTGGCCGGGGTCGTGGTCACCGGACGCCGCTACAGCCACGACCGGGTCTACGGGCAGCTCATCGACAACGTCCTGCTCAACCGGATGATCGTGCCGGGCAGCGGCTTCCCCGCCTTCGTCCAGGACCAGTTCGCACCGGGCGAGGACGAGGAGGGCCTGGCGGCGGCGCGCGGGCTGATGGACCGCATGATCGACCTGCTGCGCATCCTGCTCCTCCCGCACGCCGGCCGGGGCGACACCGCCCGGCTGCTGTCGCTGCCCCGCAACGAGAGGACCGGGCTGCTCAGCCCCACGGGGTGAACAGCCCGGCTCCTACGGGGAATCAGGACACAGGAGGCGCCACCGGACCCGCCACGTGTTCCCCGCCGATCAGCACGGACCGCAGCGACTCCTTGTCCTGGAGCACCGTCAGGTCGGCCGCCGGGTCACGGTCCCGGACCACCAGGTCCGCGAGGCGGCCCGGTGCCACCACTCCGGCGTCCGCGCCCCGCCCGGCCAGCTCCGCGCCGTGGGCGCAGGCCCACTTGATGACGGTCTCCGGTGCGATGCCGGCCCGCTCGACGTACATCACCAGCTCGTCCGCGTACGTGCCGTGCGGGGTCCAGGCGAAACCGAAGTCGTCACCCGGCACGATCTTCAGGCCGAGCTCCTCCGCCCGGGGCAGGAAGCGCAGGGTGTTCTCGATCTCGTCCTTGAAGTCCAGGGACTCCAGGTAGTCCGGGGCCTTGCCGAACCGTTCGCCCAGGGCGAGCAGCCGGTCGGGCTGGAACAGGCTCGGCACCACGAACACGCCCCGCTCCGCGATCTCGTCGAGCGCCCGGTCGTCCGCGTAGGTGGCGTGGTCGATGACGTCGACCCCGGCGGCCAGCGCGTTGCGGATGCCGGCCAGCCCGCGGGAATGGGCCCGTACCCGGGCGCCGCGCCGGTGCGCGGTCTCCACCACCGTGGTCAACTCCTCACGGGTGAAGAGCAGTTCCTCGGAGCGGGCGTTGGGGAAGGTGTCGTCGCCGGACGAGAACACCTTGATGATCTCGGCGCCCTCGTCGATCTCCTCCTCGGTGTACTTCACCAGGTCCCCGAGGACGTCCACCACCGGCATCAGCTCCCGGGGCATCCGCTCCTTGAGCTCGGGCGAGCGCCGTCCCGGCGGGCCCGACACCATCAGGTCGCGGCTGCACGGGGTGATGCGCGGGCCCCGGATGGCGCCGGCCGCGATGGCGTTCTTCAGCGCCATGTCGATCCCGGCGACCGAACCAGCCCCGACGAACGCGGTGTACCCGCAGGTCAGCAGGTCCGCCGCATGCCGGGCGGCGTGCATCGCGACCTCCGGCACCCGGTACTTGAACAGGGTCTCGCGGCCGTTGGTGACATTGACGTACGCGATGTGGGTGTGGCCCAGCGTCATGCCGGGCAGCACGGTGGCGCCGGCCAGGTCCCAGCGGACGAAGTCGCCCTCCTCGGGCGCCTGTCCGGCGGGCAGGACGGCCTCGATCCGCTCGCCGTCCAGCAGTACGGAGCGGGCGGGCAGCGAGGCGCGGCCCAGGCCCTCCTGGACGGTGACGTCGTGCAGCAGCAGTCGGCGGTCAGTCGTCATGATCAACGCTCCAGGGTCTGTCGGAGGGTGGACTCGGGCCGGGCGAGTACCGCGGGCCCGAACACCATCCAGACCATCGGGACGCCCGGCCGCGAGACCTGGAACCGCAGCCGGTGCGCGGCCCGTCCGGGCTCGTTGGTGACGGCGGCGTCCGCGCGTCCCTCCGCGACCAGCTGGGCGGCGTGGATGGTGGACTCGGCGGGCACCCAGGCGATCTCGTAGCCGCCCCGCCCGCCCTCCGCCCCGTCCAGGAGCTCCACCAGGCGCCGGGTCTCGTGCAGGGTCGCCAGCCGCAGGACACCCTCGCGCAGCCCGGTCCCGTAGGAGGCGATGCCGTACTCGGGGGTCGGGGTGGAGAACGTGGCGTCCAGCCGCAGCCGGGGCGACCAGAAGAACCGGGTCGCGCACTCGGCGGCCCCCGGCACCAGGGCGTAGGCGGGCCCGCCCCGGCTGCCGACGGCCGCGAGCAGCTCTTCGAAGGAGTCGTACGGCACGGCCTCCACCTCGGGTCCGCCGAGGTGGGCGAGCCGGTAGCCGAGGCGGCCGAGGGCGACCATCGAGGTGGTGCCGGCCGGGCCGAGGGTGCCGATCCGCAGGGTGCCGGACCGCAGCAGCGGCGAGTGGGGTATCCGGGCCGGCTCCCACAGGATGGGGAACGGGGTCGGATCGGACCGGTCCCCGGTGTCGAGGGTGTAGCCGTGAGGATGCAGCATCGGCTCTGTCATGCGCGGTGCCCCCGTGCCCCGGCCAGCCGGCGGGCGGCGGCCGTCTCGTGATCGACGGCGGTCCGCCGGTCGTGGATGCGTGCGGCCTTCCAGCTGACGAAGGCGCCGGTCGTGGTGACCGGGTCCAGCTCCTCGGGCAGCTCCACCCGGCAGCGCACCCCGAGGGAGTCCGCGACCCGCGCCGCGTGCGCGGCCGCGAGGCCGGGTTCCGGCCCGTCCGGCAGGTCGAGCCGCACGGTGATCAGGTCTTCGCCGTCCGCGTCCCGGTCGATGACCACCTGGTAGCCGTAGCTGTGGTCGATCCGCTGGAGCACGGCCCGCTCGACCTGCCAGGCCTGGAAGCTCCGGCCGCCGAGCACGATCCGGTCGCGGGTGCGGCCGACGACCCGCACCACCGGGCCCCGGATGCCGCAGCCGCAGTCGTTGGCGGCGAGTTCGACGAGGTCGCCGGTGCGGTAGCGGATCAGCGGCTTGATGCCGTCGATGAGCATGGTGACGACGAGTTCGCCGGTGCCCCGGTCACCGAGGGCGGCGCCGGTGTCCGGATCGACCAGCTCTGCGATGTAGTTGGGCCGGGCCAGGTGCAGCCGGCCGCGGGCGCAGGCCGAGGCGACGACCAGGGTCTCCTGGGAGCCGTAGAGCGCGTTGTAGGTACGGGCGCCCCAGGCCTGGTCGATCTGCCGGGCCAGGTCGGGCGTGCACATCTCCCCGGTGACCAGGAAGACCTTCACGCCGAAGTCCCGGCGCGGGTCGAGCCCTTGGGCGCGGGCCGCCTTCGCCAGCGAGAGCGCCACGTTCGGGGTGCAGAAGACCACGTCGAGGGCCAGGTCCCGGATCAGCTGGAGTGCCTTGGGGAAGCCGATGACGGGGGAGTACGGCCAGATCTTGGCGACGGCGGAGCCCACGTTGCGGGCCACGTCCCCGAGGGTGTCACCGAGCGAGTGCACCTCGGTCGGGCCCATCACGCCGACGCGCGGGGCCCGGTCACCGAAGACGTCCGCGAAGATGTTGCGCCAGCTCTCCGTCACATGGGCGTTGGAGGCGATCACCTCGCGCGGGTCACGCGGGCAGGGGGTGGCCGGCCCGGTGGTGCCGGTGGTCTCGTAGTAGAAGCACGCCTCGTCGAGATCCCGGCTGAGGATGTCGGACATGGCCGTGCGCAGATCGTCCTTCGTGGTGAAGGGCAGCTCGCTCAGCCCGTCGAGGGTCAGCTCCTGCGTACGCAGTCCGGCCAGGTGCCGGGCGTAGAAGGGCGAGCCGCTCCGGGCGAGCGCGACGACCTCGCGCAACTGCCGCTGCGCCCACGCCCGCCACTCGTCCTCACCGAGTTCACCCGAGGTGTACCGGTCGTGCAGGGCGAGATAGCGCTCGACGAAGTCGTGGTGCTTCCCGGAAGCGGGCAGCCACATGGATCCCCCAGGTGGATCGGCGGTTGAGGTGGACGAAGTGCCGTGCACCAGGTGGGTGCCCGGGTGCTCCCATACGGGTCCGGGAAGCGGCCATCCGATAGTGCGGGCCGCGTCGGCCCATCCTCAATCCGCCTTATGAGGCAGTCCGTTCGCACTTGGAGGCAGTGCGGTGGTGGGTGTGGCGGGGTGCTTACTTGAGCGCCGCCGCCTCCCTCACGAAGCGCTCGATGAGCGCCGGGTCCTTCACCCCCCGGGAGCTCTCGACCCCGCTGGAGACGTCCACACCCCAGGGCCGCAGCCCCGCCACCGCCCCGGCGACGTTGTCCGGGGTCAGCCCGCCGGCCAGCAGCCACGGACCGGCGGGGGAGCCGCCGAGCGCCGCCGGGTCCCAGCGCTCGCCGGAACCGGGTCTTGGCGAGTCGATGATCAGCAGGTCCTCCCCGTACGCACCGCTCTCCAGCGGCGCCCCGCTCCCCGGCGACGCGGCCCGGATCAGCCGGAACCCGTCGGCGCGCAGCGCGGCGAAGGCCTCGGGCGGCTCGGAGCCGTGCAGCTGCACGGTGTCGACGCCCGCCGCCGCGGCGGCCCTGCGCACCTCTTCGAGCGGCTCGCCCCGGAACACGGCGACCGTGGCGGTGCCCTCCGGTACCTCCGCGACCAGCGCGCGGACGGCGGCCGGGGTGACCTGGCGGGGGCTCGGCGTGAGGACGAAGCCGATCGCGTCGGCCCCGGCCCCGACGGCGGCCGCCACATCCTGCGGGCGGCTCAGGCCGCACACCTTGACGTACACATCTGCCTCCTGGAAGCGGAACGGGAATCGGAACGGGACACGGTTGATCACCGTACGGCGGCTCATGACCGTACGACGGCGGCTCATGACCGTACGGCCGTACGGGAGCACAGGAACACCAGCGCGCCCGCGGTCAGTCCGCCCGCCGTCACGGCCAGCGCGGCCCGTGGGCCGACCGCCGCCGCGAGCAGTCCGCCGAGCAGCCCGCCCAGCGGGATCACCGCCCAGGTCAGGAACCGGAAGGTGGCGCTGACCCGGCCGATGAGTTCGGCGGGCACGGTCGCCTGGCGCAGCGTGATCGAGTGGATGTTGAAGACCGCGATGCCGAAGCCGTTGAGGACGTAGCCGGCCCCCAGCAGCAGCTGCCCGGTGGCGCTGCCGGAGCCGGGCGCCAGCGGCAGCAGCAGGGTCGCGGCGGAGGCCACCACCATGCCGAGGACCATCGTGCGGCCCACCCCGAGCCGCGCCCCGAGCGGGCCCGCCGACAGCGCGCCGCCGAACGCGCCGAGGCTGCCGACCGCGATGATCACGCCGAGACCGGCCGGTCCGAGGTGCAGCTCGCGGATGCCGTAGAGCGGGAAGACGACCAGGACGACGTCCCAGAGCAGGTTGTACCAGGACGCGTGCAGCATGATCACCCGCAGCAGCCTGCTGTGCAGCGTCATGCGCAGCCCGGCGGCGATCTCCTTGCGGATGGAGGGGCGGGCACCGTCCGGGCGGACCGGCGGGGTCTCCGGGGTACGGATGCGCAGCAGCATGACGGCCGAGAAGAGGTAGCCCGCGCAGTCGACGAGGATGGCCACGGGTGCGGTGAGCGCCTGGATCAGGGTGCCGCCGAGCCCCTGACCGGCGGTCTCCGCGACCGAACGGCTGGCCTGGAGCTTGCTGTTGCCCTCGACCAGCCGCTCCTTGGCCACCAGCGAGGGGACGTACGCCTGGTACGCCACGTCGAACAGGGCGGTGAGCACCCCGGTGGCGAACGCCACCGCGCACAGGGCCCAGACGCCGAGCCCGCCCAGCCAGGCGAGCAGCGGCACCGCGGTGAGGATCGAGGCCCGCCCGAGGTTGGCGGCGATCATGAGCGGGCGGCGGCGCACCCGGTCGGCCAGCACTCCGGCGAACAGGGTGACGCAGAGCACCGGCAGGTACTGGGCGCTGTTCAGCAGCCCCAGCTGGGCCGGGCCCGCGTCGAGCAGCACGATCGCGGTGACCGGCAGGGCCAGTTCGGTGACCCGGGAGCCGAGCAGCGAGACCGTCTGGCCGGCCCACAGCCTGCGGAAGTCCCGGTGGTGCCAGAGTCCGCGCGGCGGCTCGGGAGCCTGCTGTCCGGACCGGTCCAGGAGCTCAGAGGACGACATGGGCCGCCTCCCGGACTGCCGGACCTCTGGTGCCGGTGGAGTGCTCGTCGAGCGGGTGCCAGTCGAGCCGGTAGGCGGCCATCGTCCGCCGGATCGCCGCTTCGACCTGCTCGGAGGTGGCGCCTCGGTAGCGGAACGTGCCGGCGGTGTGCACGGCGCCGCCGTTGCCGCTGAGCACGGTGCCGGGGGGCGGCAGCGTCTCGGCGTACAGCTCGGGCACCCGGTCCACCAGTGAGGTCACCGATTCCACCACGGCCGGGCGGACGGGCGGTTCGGGCATCATCAGGTATCCGGCGACCGGTCCGGCCAGGTCCATCGGCGCGACGCGGAGCTCCTCGCCGAGCTGCACCAGCGCGGAGGCGGCGACCAGGTCGACCCCGTACACCTCCTCCCAGACGTAGCGGACCTGACCGCCGCCCGCCCGCGCCCCGATCTCCAGGAACACCAGGTCGTCACCGTCATCCGGTCCGGTGCGGAACACCTCCAGGTGGAAGACGTCGTCGGTGAGCGCGAGGGCGGCGCAGACCCGCTCCGCGAAGGCGGTCACCCGCCGTTCGAACTCCGGGTCATCGTTGGCGACCGAGCTGAAGGCCGTACCGGTGGCGAAGTCCAGGCAGCTGGCGCCGCAGCGCCAGGCGCGCGAGGTGAGCAGTTCGCCGCCCCTCACCACTCCGTCGATCTGGTAGAGCACCCCGTCGATGAACTCCTCGCACTGGGCGTCGGACAGCTCCGCGCCGTCCAGCAGGGCGTCCAGCCGGTCCTCGGAGCGCACCACGTGCACGCCCTGGCTGTCGGCGCCCGCGCGCGGCTTGAGGACGAACGGGTAGCCGTGCCGGTCGGCGAACTCCCGTACCGAACCGGCGTCCGGCGTCTCCCGGAACGCGGGCACCCGCAGCCCGGCCGCCGCGACCAGGCCCTTCATCACGACCTTGTCCCGCACGGCGGCGACCTCCGCGGGGCCGCGCCCCGGGATACCGAAGTGCCGGCGGATCTCGCCCGCCGCCTCCAGGTCGAACTCGGAGAGCGCCAGGACGTGGGTGAACGGTCCGTAGAGGCCGATGAGCCGGGCTGTCTGGGCCAGGACCTCCGCGGTGTCGGTGAGATCGGAGACCACCCGGACGGACTCGGCCAGTTCCTCGTCGAGCGGCTGCCGGCCCGCGGCGGTGGTGAGGTAGGCGATGCGGTCGGTGGTGTGGTCGAGGTAACGGTGGTACTCCGCGAAGGAGTTGGCCCAGCGGTTGAGGATCAGGACGTGGCGGTTCATCGGTTCTCCGGATGGTCGGTACAGACGTGCGGGTCGTTCAGCTGAAGGTCACGGCGCGCTCGGCACGCCGCAGTACCCCCGCGGTCTCCCGGTACGAGGCGCCCGCGGCGAGCACGTAGCCGAGCCGCCCCGAGGAGCTGCCGGGTTCACGGAGCGCACTGCCCGGCGGCAGCAGGACGGCTATCTCCCGCACCCGGGGATCGGACTCGATCACCGGGTCGACGCGGAACTCGCGGTAGCTGTCCAGGCCGGGCCGCAGGAAGTAGCGGATGCCGGCCCGGACGCCGGAACGGGCCCTGGCCGGTGCGGGGTTGGGCAGGCCCAGGTAGCAGCGCAGCATGATCTCGTACAGGTCGTGGCCGCAGGCCAGGCGCAGCAGCTCCGGGATGCGGTCGCCGGGCAGCCGGGCCGCGACCTCCATCAGCAGCGGTCCGCGCGCGGACATCCGCAGCTCGGCGTGGAACGGTCCGATGCCCAGGGCGACGGCCTCCAGGACCCGGACGACGTAGGAGCGGATCCGGTCGGCCGTCCGCGCCTCCAGCTGGGCCGGCACGATGTGCCCGACCTCGACGAAGTGCGGTTCCTTCCCGAGGATCTTCTCCGTGATGGCGAGTACGTGCACCCGGCCGTCCTCGACGTACCCCTCGACGCTGTACTCCGGCCCCTGGACGTACTCCTCGACCAGCACCAGCCCGGGGCCGCCGGACCCGGTGGACCGGCCGGAGCGCAGCGCCCGGCGGAACGCGCCGACGGCCTCCCGCTCCGAGGACACCCGGCGCACGTCGAGGCTCCCCGACTGGTCGACCGGCTTGACCACGCACACCGGGCCGAGCTCCGCGTACGCGGCGGCGGCGGACCGGGAGCCGGAGACGGTCCGGTAGCGGGGCTGGTCGAGGCCCGCCGCCTCCACGGCCCGGCGCATCCGGTTCTTCTGGCGCAGCGGTGCCACCCCGTCCGGGGGGATGCCGGGCAGGCCGAGGGCGGCGGCGGCGTGGGCGGCGAGCGAGACGAAGTGCTCGAAGCCGGGCAGGACCGCGTCGATCGGGGTCTCGGCGTGCAGGGCGCGGATCAGGCCGAGCACGGCGGCCCGGTCGTGGGTGTCCGCGTGGATCACCCGGTCTGCCTTCCCCGGGTCCTGGCCGGGCCCGGTGGCGGAGCTCAGGACGATGACGGTGTGCCCGAGTTCGTGCGCCCGGGTCACCAGCTCCCGCCCGGAGGAGCGGGGCTCGATGATCAGAACGGTGCTCATGCCGCTTCCTGCGGGACGGTGGTGCCGGAGGCCGCGAACGCCGCGGTGCGGGCGGTGTCCAGGAGTTCCATGGACTCCAGGTGCAGGGCGAGACCGCTGCGCGGTGCCGGGCGCTCGCCGCGGAAGTGCTCGTAGGCCTGCTCGATGAACCGGGTCAGCGGGGCGTCCTGGACGACCGTGCGGACCGGGCGTCCGGCGATGCGGACCTGGCCGAAGTCGTCGTCCCCGGAGACGGGGTAGTCGGCCACGAGGGTGCCCTCCGAGCCGTGGATGTGCAGCCGGCGGCGGCGTACGGGCGAGGCGAGATCGGTGTACAGCGTGGTCCGGACACCGGAGGTGTGCAGCAGTTCGACCTCGGCGCCGCCCATCCGGTCGAGCCGGCCGAACGGCAGCGGCAGGTCCCAGCCGCGCGACTCGGTGACCTCCGCGACGGACCCCGCGAGGTGCAGGGCGAGCAGCAACTGGTGCGGCAGCTCCACCTCGAAGGCGCTGCCGTGGCCCTGGGTCTGCAGCGAACGGCGGAAGCGCGGCTTGCTCTGCTCCATGTGGTACGAGACCGGCTCACCGATCGCCCCGGAGGCCACCAGCTCCTCCGCGGCCTCGGTGACCCGGCTGGAGGGCCAGACGCTCATCGGCAGCACCACGGAGCCGGTCGCCTCCGCCAGGTCCACCAAGTAGGCGGCGTCCTCGATGGTGTTGGCGATCGGTTTCTCCAGGATGAAGCGCTGGGCCCCGACGCGCAGGAGCTGCTCCATGCAGTCCCGGTGCGCGTTCGGCGGCACGGCCACGTGGAAGACGGCGTCGGCCACCCGGTGCCCCGCCGCCCACAGCTCGGCCACCGCGCCACGGATGTCCGGCACCCACTCCCCTCCGAGCACCTCGGCGGGACGCGGGTCGACGGCGATCACCAAGGACCGGCCGCCGGTGATGTCCCGCAGCGCCCGATGGTGGAGATCGCGGCCCGCATGCCCGTATCCGACGATGACGGAAGGTGAATTGCCTTTCTTCCTCATCTGTTTACCGCCCTTCGCTGTCGTAGTGAAAAGAGCGTCGCAGCGGTTCGGCAGATGCAGCCAGGCCAATTCCCGTGACCCGGGCCGGACCACTTGGTAATGGTTCGTCCAGGCACGGTGGTACGCCGAAAGGAACACGGTGGGGCGCCGAGGTGGCATCGGTGGAACGGCCTCGCCCGCACGGCCGCTGGATACGCTTGTTCGGATATTCGGTATTCGCTTTTCCCTGCGCGGAATTCACTGAACGTCATATTCCGCTCACGGAATTACCGCGTCCGTTCCATTCATCTGGAGAAGGAGACAGTCGATGACCCTCGAAGGCCGGGCAGCTCTGGTCACCGGTGGTTCCCGCGGCATCGGGCGGGCCATCGCGCTCCGTCTCGCCGCCGACGGGGCCGCCGTCGCCGTGAACTACCGCTCCCGAAAGGACGAGGCCGAACGAACGGTGGAGGAGATCACCGCACTCGGCGGGCGGGCCATCGCCCTCCAGGCCGACGTGGCGGACCCCGAGGCCGCCCAGCGGCTGGTGGACGAGACGACGGCCGGCCTCGGCGGGCTGCACATCCTGGTGAACAACGCCGGAGTGGCCCGCGACGGGCTCATCTTCGACCAGTCGCCCGAGGACTGGTGGGAGGTGCTCCGGGTCAACATCGGCGGCGTCTACCACTGCACCCGGGCGGCCGCCGGGCACTTCATGTCCCAGCGCGAAGGCAACATCATCAACATCTCCTCCGTCATGGGCGAGGGCGGCTGGGTCGGCCAGTCCAACTACTCCGCCTCCAAGGGGGCCGTCAACTCCTTCACCCGGGTCGCCGCCGTCGAGCTGGCCCGCTTCGAGGTCCGGGTCAACGCGGTCCTCGCCGGGTTCACCGAGACGGAGCTGATCGGCGGACTGCTGGAGAAGGACGGCGGCCGGAGCATCAAGCGCCAGCTGCCGCTGCGCGCGTTCGCCACGCCCGAGCAGGTGGCCGGCGCGGTGTCCTTCCTGGCCGGCGAGGACTCCTCGTACATCACCGGCGAGCTGCTGCGCGTGGACGGCGGCTGGGCGGGCCAGCTCGGCCTGGGACGGGCCAAGTAGCGCCCCCGCCCCACGCGGCAGGCCCCGTAACCGACAAGCGGTTACGGGGCCTTCCTGGTGCCGGTCTGCGGCATTCAGCCGATCCGGGCCAGGCCGCGGGCGTTACGGCGCTGCGAGCCGCGCGAGACGGCCAGCGGGTCCCAGCCGTCCGCGCGCTCCGGGAGCAGGTCGGGGTCGCCCAGGAGCGCGCCCCCGTGGACCTCGGCCATCAGGGCGCGGCCCAGGATCTGCCCGGCCAGCACCATGCCGCCGACCGCGGAGCCGGTGATCCCGGTGCCGTGCCGGGTGTTGGTGCCCACCATGTGCAGCCCCTCGATGGTGGTGCGGGTGTCGGGGCGGCTGCCCGTACCGCCCCACTCGGCCAGCCCGTACGGCGTCCCGCCGGTGGCCAGCGTGTAGCGCTCGTGGGTGATCGGGGTCGCCGTCTCCAGGTGCACGATGTGGTCGCGGAACGGGCCGAGCACCTCCTCCGCCGTACTCAGCATCGACGCGGTCAGCTCGGCCTTGCGCTGCTGGTAGCCCCCGTTGCGCCGGTAGCGCTCACCGGCCGCGGGCCCCTCGTTCACCCCCCAGTACTCGTAGCCGGGCGGACACAGCGTCATCACCTGGAAGTTGCTGTGCCCCGGCGGGCAGACGGCCGGCGTGTCCGGGTCCTTCAGCGAGGCGAACGACGCGAACAGGAACGGCACCGGACTGATGCTCTCCTTCTCCAACTGCTCGTAGTAGCCCTCGATGTCGGCGTCCCGGTACCACCACAGATTGGCGTTCGGCCGGGCCGGCAGCTCCTTGTCGAGCGCGACGTAGAGGGTGGCCAGCGGCAGCGCCATCTTCGCCTGCCGGGTACGGGAGACCACCCGGCGGCCGAAGTGCTCCTCGCCCACCAGGTCCAGCACCGTGCGCGAGTAGTCCGCGTTCGACACCACGAGCGGGGCGCGCAGGACGTCGCCGTCCTTCATCCCCACCCCGGTGACCCTGCCGTCCTCGACGAGGATGCGCTCCACCCGGCTCCTGGTCCGCAGCTCCCCGCCGTGCGCCTCCAGACCCTCGACCAGCGCGGCCGCGAGCACCTGGCCGCCGCCCTCGGGGTAGTAGGCGCCCCGCAGGTAGTGGTCGGTGACGGCCGCGTGCGTGGAGACGGTGGCCTGGCGCGGCCCCATCCCGTAGTTGGGCGACTGGGCGGCCAGCACGGTACGGGCCCGGGGCGACAGACCGCAGTGGTCGAAGAGCTCGGTGAGCGTGCGGCGTCCCCACTCGGCGGTCACCGGCGTGCGCGCCAGCAGGTCCGCCAGCGAGGATCCGCCGTCCGACAACATCATCGAACGGGTCTCCGCGGCCACGGAGCGGCAGATCCCGGTGAACCGCACGATGCCCGCGCTCTGGTCCGGCAGCGCCGCCGTCAGCCGCTTCGTATAGGCCTCCCAGCCGACCGGCACGTCCACCGTGAGACCCGGCATCTCGATCCGGTCGAAGCCGTCCCGGTCCATCTCCCGGTAGGAGACCCGGCCGTCGAGCCCCAGCCCGGAGAAGATCGCCGGCAGCACTCCGTCCGGCCCGCAGTCGCCCAGGTAGTGGACGCCCACGTCGAACTCGTAGGCCCGGCGGCGGCGGAAGACATGACTGTTTCCCCCCGCCACGTCGTGCTGCTCCAGTACGAGGACGCGGCGCCCGCTCACGGCCAGGTACGACGCGCACACCAGGCCGCCCATGCCGCTGCCGACGACTATCGCGTCCCACTCATCCCGCTTCACCATGGCGCTCAACCGTCCTGTTCCTGTAGGCGGGACTCAGACCCGCTCGCGTACGACCAGCGCACCGGCGTTGCCGTCGTGGCCGACCGAGGTGATCAGGCCGACGCGGGGGCCCTTGCCGCCCGGCGCGCTCTTCCAGCGGGCGAGCAGCGCCGCGAGCTGCAGGGCGCCGCCCGCGCTGTACGTCTCGCCCAGCACCTCGGTCACCCGCACCGGCTCCGGCAGCCGGCCCAGGGCGAGCCGCACCGCGCGCTCCTCCAGCCGGTCCAGCCCGATGTGGTCACCGGCGCCCAGCGAGACGGCGGCCACGTCCTGTGCCGTCACCTGGCTGCGCTCCAGGGCCCGGGTGATGGCGTCGGCCAGCCCGTTCGTCAGGCCGCGGTGGAGGCCGGCCCGGCGGCTGACCCCGGTCCACCCGTGGAAGCCGACCTCGCAGGCCAGCAGCTCCGCGAGGACCGGTTCGCCGGGGGTCTCCTCGGCCCGGACGACGAACACGGCGCTGCCCTCGCCGACCGGTGCGGCCTCCCGCAGCGTTCCGGCGTGGTGCCAGGCCCAGGCCACCGGGGCGCTCAGCTCCTCCGCACCGCCGACGAGCAGCTTCCCGGCGCGCCCCGCCGCCATGGCCAGCCGGGCGTGCCGGAAGGCGTACAGGCTGGCGCTGCGGCCGCCGGCCACGGTGGCGTTCAGGCCCTTGAGCCCGTGCCGGATGGCCATCTGCCCGGCGCTGCAGTTCATGACGCTGCCCGCGAACTTGCCCGGGTTGATCAGGTAGGGCTTCTCCAGGGTGAGGGTGTCGTACAGCAGGTCGGAGTAGCCCGCGATGCTGCCGGTGTTGGTGGCCAGCACCACGCCGGTCCTGGCCGGCTCGGTACCGGCGGCGGCCGGGCCCGCCTCTTCGAGCGCCTGCTTGCAGGCGACCAGGCTGAGACCGGCGAGCCGGTCGAGGATCTTGGTGCCCTTGCGCCCCAGGTGGTCGGCGGCCCGGAAGCCGGGCACGGACCGGACCGGACGCGGCGGGTAGGCCGCGTCCCGCCCGGCCGCGTCCGGTTCCCCGGCCTCCTGCGGCACGGAGCCCCGGTTCAGCGCTCCGGCCAGGGACGCCAGTCCGTAGCCCGCGCTGGAGACCACTCCGGCGCCGACGACCGGCAGGGGCTGCACGGGCGCGGCCGTGGTCACAGGTACCTCCCGAGGATGGTGATGACGTTGTTCCCGCCGAAGGCGAAACCGTGGTTCTGGACGATCTCCACCCGGGCGTCCCGGCCCACCCCCGGCACGCAGTCCACGCCGGGCCCCAGCTCCGGGTCGGTCTCGACCAGGTTCGCGGTGGGCGGCAGGAACCCCTGCTCCAGGGCGGCGCAGCAGGCGATCGCGCCGAAGCCGCTGGCCGCGCCCATGGTGTGGCCGAGCATCGACTTGATCGAGCTGATCGGCGGCAGCCGGTCCCCGAAGACCTGGCGGACCGCCCGGACCTCGGTCGCGTCGTTGGTCGGGGTGCCGGTGCCGTGGGCGCAGATGTAGTCGATCTGCTCCGGTACGACCCCGGCGTTGAGGTGTGCGGCCCTGATGCAGTCCGCGATGCTGGTGGCGTCTGGGTGCACCATGTGGGACGCGTCGCAGTTGGCGGCGTACCCGAGCACCTCCGCGTAGATCCGGGCGCCGCGCTCCAGCGCGTGGTCGAGCGGTTCGAGCAGCAGCGCCGCCCCGCCCTCGCCGGTGATGATGCCCGAGCGGTTGGCGTCGAACGGCTGCGGCAGGTCCTCCGCCATGGCACCCAGCGCGTAGAACCCGGCATGGGTCAGCCGGTTCACCGAGTCGGCGCCGCCGGCCAGCATGAAGTCGGCCTCGCCCAGGCGCACCATGTCGAAGGCGTACCCCAGCGCGTAGTTGCTGGCCGAGCAGGCGGTCGGGATGGTCTGGGCGTCGCCGCTCAGGCCGAGTTCGGCGTTGACGGCGCCGGCGATCTGACCGGCCGGCAACTGGCCGACCAGCCGGGGCTCCAGACCCTTGAGGCCCTGGGTGACCCACTGGCCGCCCAGGCTCTGGGCGACGGCGGACTCGCCGCTGGTGGTGCCCATGATCGAGCCGGACCGGGCTGCGGAGAGCAGGTCGGGGTCGATGCCGGAGTCCTCGACCGCCAGCCGGGAGGCGGCGGCCGCGAGGAGGGCGCTGCGGCCCCATCGCTCGGGGTCGAGGTGGTTCAGGAGGGCGGCCGGTTCGAAGTCCTCGACCTCTGCGGCCTTTCGGCTGGGGAACGGGGTGGCGTCGAAGCTGCGGGCCGGCCCGATGCCGACCCGGCCCGCCCGGAGAGAATCAGCGAAGAGCTCGACGCCGATTCCCACCGGGCTGACCGCTCCGAGTCCCGTGATGACGACTCGGCGCAAGGTCGACTCAGGCATTCCGTGCGCATCCCTCGACGGCGAGCAGCAGCGCCCTGAGCGTGGTGAGCGACTCCAGGTCCGCCTTGGGAAGGACGAAGCCGAGCTCCTTCTCGATCCGGGAGACGACGGTTATCAACGTGAGCGAGTCACTGTCGTAGTCCTCGATGAAGTGACCGTCCTCGGTGAGCTCGTCGTCGTCCAGCTCCAGTTCCTCGTTGACGATGTCGATGACACGGATCCGCAGCTCGGCATCCAGTTCCACGGTCTGCACGGTCATGATGGGTCCTTTCGTGAAGAGAAAACGTGAGTGGTTCGCGTCCACTGGTGGTGGGGGGTGCGGGTGGGGGCGCGGCTGTTGTGGGGGCGTGGGGCTGAGGGGGGAGTGGGGGAGTGGGGGAGTGAGGGGGATCGGGGTGTGAGGGGATCGGGGTGTGACGGGTCAGACGGCGGCCGGGGTCGGCGGCTTGAGGGTGATCGCGCCGATCTGGGTCAGCAGCAGGAGGTCCTGGCGGAAGCCCCAGTGCTCGACGACCTTGCCGTCCTCGATCCGGTAGATGTGGGTCTGCTCGACGTCCACGGCGGCGCCGGACGGCTCGAAGCCGAGGAAGTCACCGGTGTGCTTGCCGGTGAAGCGCAGCCGCAGGACCGCGCGGTCGCCCTCGGTGAAGCTGTCCAGCTCCTCCCACTTGGCGCCCGCGAAGGCGCTGTGAACCCAACGGGCGGTCCCGAGGTAGCCGTACGGGCCACCCGGGACGCCGGGCTGCGCCTCGTGGTCGACGAAGGAGTCGGCGACGTACTTGAGGGCGGCCTCCTCGTTCAGGTCGTTGAAGATCAGGCCCATGTTGATGGAGAGGTCGAGTGCTTCGCTGCTCATCTGCTTGCTCCTCAATGGTGGGGAAAGGTCCGGGGATTGGGATTCGCCCCCGGAGGTCTGTGGGTGGCGGGGCCCGCACGGGGCCCGCGCCTCAGTGGCCGGCGCCCAGGCCGCCGGTGACCGGGATGACTCCGGCGGTCACGTACGAGGCGTCCTCGCCGGCCAGGAAGCGCGCGGCGGCGGCGACTTCCTCGGGGGTCCCGGTACGGGCCAGTGCCGTCCTGGCGAGCGCGGCCTTCCGGCGCGCGTCGGTGACGTCCTCGACCATGTCGGTCTCGATCATTCCGGGAGCCACCACGTTGACGGTGATGTTGCGCCGGCCCAGCTCGATCGCGAGCGACCTGGCGAATCCGATCAACGCCGCTTTGGAGGACGCGTAGTTGGTCTGCCCCGGGGCGCCGGACATGCTGTTGATGGACGACATGTAGATCAGCCGGCCCCAGCGGGCCTTGATCATCGCGGGGACGACCGCCCGGGTGACGCTGACGGCCCCCTGGAAGTTGGTCTCCATCACGGCGCGGAAGTCGTCCTCCGGCATGCCGATCAGCAACTGGTCCCGGGTGATGCCCGCGTTGGAGACCAGGATCTCGATGTCACCCTGCTGGATCGACACCGCCTCGACCGCGGCCTCGATCTGGGCCGGGTCTGTCACGTCGCACCGTACGGCGAAGAAGCCGGGCGGGGGCTCACCGTTGCGGTAGGTGATGGCGACCTTGTGGCCCTCGGCCGCCAGGGCTCGGGCGGTGGCGAGGCCGATGCCCCGGTTTCCGCCGGTGACGAGTACGGAGCGGCTCATATGGACTTCCTCCTGGTCTCGTCCCACAGGGACGCGAGCTGGTCGCCGGCGCTCTCGGCGTCGGTGAAGAGCACCGCCTGCCAGCCGAGCGCCTCCGCACCGGCACAGTTCTGCGGGAGGTCGTCCACGAGCACACAGCGCTCCGGGGGTACGCCCGCCCGCCGCGCGGCGAGTTCGAACATGCCGGGGGACGGTTTGCGGTGACCCACCTCGAAGGAGAGGAGCACGTCGTCCCAGAGCCCGTCGGGCTCGATCATCCGGCGCCAGTACGGGTCCCAGGCGGGCACCATGTTGGAGAGCATCCCGACGAACGCGCCCCGCTCCCGCATCTTGCGCAGCTGGGCCAGCCAGGCGTGGTTGGTCTCCCGCCCGTCGAACCAGGCGTCCGCCATCGTGGTGAGCCGGAGGTGGACGCCGTGCTCGGCCTCCAGCACGTCACCGATCTCCTGGAGCCACTCCTCCTCTGTCACCAGCGGGGTGTCGATCGGCAGCATGATGTCGGTGGTGCCGTACCGGGCGGTGACCGTGGCCAGCGCCCGGCCCAGGACCACCTGGTCGAGGCCCATCGAGGCGCAGAACGTCTTCATCGTGTGGCCGAGCGGAGGAGTGAGGACCCCGCCGAAGTCCGACCAGACGGCCAGTGGGGGCGATGTGGTGTCAGACATGACGGGTCCTCAGGATCCTTTGAGGTGGGAGACGTCGACGACGGTGACGGTGAGTTCCGCGATCTCCTGGCCGTCCTGGCGGAAGCCGACCCGTACCGTGTGCCGGCCGTCGCTCGCGGGAGTCCGCTCGGCGGTCGCGGTCAGGGGGACGTCCAGTTCCGCGAACCGCTGGAACCCGCCCTCGTAACCGGCGGCGAAGAAGTCCCCGGAGCCGGACGCGGAGCCGGAGCCGGACGCGGAGGCCGTCAGCAGCGCCAGCTGGCGGGCCGCCTCGACCAGCGCCATGGCCGGCAGATGGTCGTAGGAGTGGTCGAACAGCGCCGGGTTATCGAAGCGCGGTACGACCTGGGCCGACACCGACCCCTCGGTGAACTCCGGCTCCGTGAGCACCACGTTCAGCGGGTTGTCGCGGCCCACCAGCTCCGGAGCCACCCGCCGGACCACGCCCGGCCACTCGGTGAACTCCGTACTGAGCGGCGCGGGGGTGCCGCGCTGGGCGTGCCGCAGGATCTCGTTCTCGTCCCCCTTGAGGAAGAGCACGTCCATCGAGTGGTCGCCCACGTGCACGTCACCCATGAAGATCCGCTGCTCAAGACGGCCCTTGCGGAACCGGCCGCTGTGCCGGGCGGTCTTGCCGAAGAAGTCGGTGTCGATCCGGGGCGGCCCCGGCTCGCCGCCCACCCGCAGCGCGGACAGGTTCCGCAGCGAGAACTGGAAGGCGTGCACGATGGCGACGGTTCCGGCCGGCACCCCGGCGTTGGTGTGGCCACCCGCGATCGAGGCCTGCCGCCCGGCCTCCAGCAACAGCAGGGAGTCGTGCAGCTTCGGCCTCGGCCGGTGGTCGCTGTAGTAGAGGTGGGTCAGCGGCAGATGGATGCCCGCGGTCACCGCCATCGGACGTACGTTCTGGACGTCCGTGACGAAGACCTCGGATATCGCGGACCGGTGCGCGAGGGAGCGCTCGATGGTGCGCCCGTATTCGAGGGCGGGCAACACGCTCTGCGCGGCGTCTTCCAGCACCTGGGTGGTCATCGGGATTCCTCCAGACCTGTTCTCGGGGTGATCTGCGGGGCGGTGGGGCGGGGCGGGACCGGTCGGCCGGCCCCGCCCCACCCGGGGGCGGCTCCGGTCAGGCGACCGTGACCGCCACCGAGCTGTCCTCGGCGGCATCGGCGTCCGCCGACGCCTTGTCGCCGGCCCGCTCCGAACTCCGCCGGATGCACAGGCCGCTCACCGCGCCGAGCATCACCACGATCACGCCGACCCACAGCGCGGCCTCCAGGCCGTCGGTGAACGCCGAGGCCTGGTCGCCCGAGGTGTTCGCGGCGAACTGGCGGCTGAACACGGTGGTGAGCGCGGCCACACCGAGCGCGCCACCGAACTCACGGCTGGTGTTGTTGGCACCGGACGCCTTGTTCTGCTCGTTCTCCGGCACCGCCGAGATCACCGTGGCGGGGTTGCCCGCGAAGACCAGCCCCATCCCGATACCGGCCAGGGCCAGCGCGGGCACCATGGCGCCGTAACCGACGTCCGGGGTGATGACCAGGGCGATCCAGCCGAGGCCGATGCCCTGGAGGGCGCAGCCCGCGGCCTGCAGCACACCGCCGCCGATCCGGTCCACGAACTGGCTGGCGACCGGCACCACGAACATCGGCGCCAGGGTCCACGGGATGGTGCGCAGACCCGCCTCGAAGGGGGTGTAGCCCATCGGGCCCTGGAGGAACTGGGTGAGGTAGAAGATCGACCCGAAGACACCGAAGTACATCGTGATCGACACCACGTTGCTCAGCACGAACGCCCGCGCCCGGTACAGGTGCGAGGGAATCAGCGGCTGGCTGCTGGAACGCTCGGACACGATGAACGCCACGGCGAGGACCGCCGTGAGGGACAGCCCGATGATCGTGCTGGTGCTGGTCCAGCCGTGGTCGGCGGCGGAGACGATGCCCCAGACGGCCGACACGACGGAACCGGTCACCAGGACCATGCTCGGGACGTTCAGGCTGCGCTCCCGGCCCCGGCTCTCCTTGACCGCCCAGAGGGCCAGCGGGAGTGCGATGAGGCCGACGGGCACGTTGATCCAGAAGATCCAGCTCCACGAGATCTTCTCGGTGACCAGGCCGCCGGCGAGCGGACCGGCCGCGATGCCGAGGCCGTTGACCCCGCCCCAGACCCCGACCGCCAGATTCCGCTGCGCCCGGGAGACGGCGCCGACGGCCAGCGTGAGCGAGACCGGAAGGATGGCGGCCGCACCCGCGCCCTGGAACACCCGGGCGATGACCAGCGTGACGACCGAACCGGCCATCGCACAGGCCACGGACGACACGGTGAACAGGGCGATGCCGCCGAGGAACACCCGACGGCGGCCGAAGCGGTCACCCAGTGCCGCGCCGGCCAGCAGCAGACCCGCGAAGGCCAGCACGTAGCCGTTCATCACCCACTGCAGTTCGGACTGCTTGACCTCGAAGTCCTTGCCGATCTCCGCCAGCGCGTTGGTGACGACGAGGTTGTCCAGCGAGACCATGAACATGGGCAGCGAGGTGGCGATCAGCGCCCAGAGAACGCCGTTGCGCTTGGCTGCGGTCATCGGTTGTGCCCCCTGTTGCTCGTGGAGTGGCGGTTCACGGAGTGGTGGCCGGTGGCGTGGTGCTTCGTGCCGGCGCGGGCAACACGGCGCAGCGTGATCCGGTCCGAGGTCTCCCCGGCCAGCACCACACCCACCTCACCGCTGAGCACGTAGTCGCCGTACGGCGTGACGGCCACCGTCGTGGGGCCGGAGACCGGCCACGGCTCCTCGCGCGAGCGGACGCTGGCGCTGCGCCAGCCGTCCTTCGAGCCCACGACCGTGACGGCGTCCACGCCGCCCGGCGCGCCGACGGCCTCACCGATGGAGTTGGTCACCACGACCAGGGAGCCGTCCGGACGCAGCGCCAGCCCGTCCGTGCCCACCAGCGGCCGGTCCAGCTTGACCTCGGCCACCTTGCGGTGGGCCGGGGCGTTCGGGCTGATCTTGAACATGGCGCCGTTGTCGTAGCGAAGCGCCAGCAGGTAGCCGTCCGGGTGCCAGGTGATCCCGTTCAGGCCGACGATGTCCGCGGCGAAGCGGGGGTCGGTGACCACCGGGTGGACGTGACCGGCCAGGTCGATCCGCTGGAGCGTGGCCGACACGGAGTCCGTGACGTAGATGTTGCCCCGGGGGTCGAAGGTCAGGTCGTTGGCGAAGGTGCGCGAGAGCCCCTTGGCGACGTCGATACGGCGCTGCAGCTTGCCGGTGTCCAGGGCGAAGATCGCCACGCCCGAGGTGGGCGGCTGGTCACCGACGTCCAGACGCTGGCGGATCCAGAAGTCGCTGTAGGCGACCAGGATGCGGTTGCGCGCGGTGTCCACCCGGACCCCGAGTGTGGACACCATGCCGATGCTGGGTGCCAGCTCGGTGACGGTGCCGTCCAGCCGGACCACCGAGAGGGTGCCCTTCAGGGCGGAGCCGACCAGGAAGGCGCGGCGGGTGGGGTCCCAGGCGACGCCCTCCGGGTAGACGTCGGCCGCCCGGGTGTTGATCACGTCCGGCCCGGTGTGACGGCCGGCGGCAGCCGCGGTGTGGGAGGACGAATTCGCCATGGCGGGGGCCGGGAGGGCTATCGGCGCGATCGCCGTGAGGACGGCCGCGGAGGCGAGCACGGCTCTTAGCGGAATTGCGCGGGACACGGTGTTCCTCTCATGGTGGGTCGGCTGGAATCCGGAGTACGCGTGCGGTGAGGGGAGTACGGGAATGCGGGACTGCGGAAATGCGGGAATACGGGCACGGAGAACTACGGATTCCGGCTTCGCGATGGGTCATGCGAATGGTCGGTTCGACGAATGGTTCAACGGGCGTCTGTGTATTCGATGACGCGATTCACTTGCGGTACACGAATGAATCTAGGCCGCTGGCAGCGCGATATGTAGACGACCTAGGGCGTACCGGGACTGTCTCCTTCGAGACATCCGGGAGCGCGGCGGCGGGGGCGGCGCCGGTGACATACGCGGGCGCGCACAGCACAGAGGGCCGTCACCCGGTGGTGCGGGTGACGGCCCTCGGCGCTGCGCGCGTAGTCCCGGGGAGCCCTCAGGGGCTCAGTGGCTCACGCGATGTGGTCGGCCTCCAGCTCCGCGTGGTAGCGGTTCTTGAAGCCCTGGATCAGCTGGCGGAGCAGCGCCGCGCTGCGCGGGTGCCGCACGTTGTGGCCGTCCGACAGGTGTATGTCGAGGACCTCGATGCTGGGGTACGTGCTGTGCTGCGTCACGAAGGCGGCGAAGACCTCGTAGGCGATCTCGCTGAACTCCGCGTCCTCCTGCGCCCACTCCTCGGCCCATTCCTCGGCCGCCTCCGCGACGGGCTTCTGCTCCTCCGGGAGCTGGCCGGCGTCGGCTGCGGGCGCGGTCGCGAGGGGAGCCTCGGCCGCCTCGTGGGGCTGCTGCGGCTGCGGCGGCTGCTGCTCGGCGCCGGGGCCGGGCACGCCGCCGATGGTGCCGACGTTGCCCAGCGGGCGGGTGCGGCCGGGCCCCGTCGGGATCATGACCGGGCCGGGCTCCTGGACGTCGAGGTACGTCGGGTTGTACGAGCCCTCGTACGCGCCGTCCGGCGACTGCGCCGCGAACCAGGGGCTCTCGTGCGAGTCGGGGGCGGGGGTGAGGATCGGGGCGTGCGGCTGGAAGGCGCTCTGGGGCTGGGGCTGGGGCTGCGACTGAGGCTGGAAGGCGCTCTGGGACTTGGACTGGGGCTGGTTCTGCTGGGGCTGCTGGTGGCCCTGCTGCGGGTGGTCCTGCTGCTGGTGCTGCGGCCCGGCGAACTGCTCCTGGCCCGGGGCGCCGACGAGTTCGGGCTGCTGCTGGGAACGGGCGGTGTCGACGGCGGCGACAGCCCCGGCGGCGGCGGGGGCCGGCGGCAGCAGGACGGGCTCGATTCCCGCGGCGGCGAGCCCGGCCGGGCCGGTCTCGGCCAGCGGAACGCCGAACTTCGCGAGGCGCAGCGGCATCAGGGACTCGACGGGGGCCTTGCGGCGCCAGCCGCGGCCGAACCGGGCCTGGAGGCGGGCCTGATAGATCAGCCGGTCCTGTTCGAGCTTGATGACCTGCTCGTAACTGCGCAGCTCCCACAGCTTCATCCGCCGCCACAGCCGGAACGTCGGCACCGGGGAGAGCAGCCACCGGGTGAGGCGGACCCCCTCCATGTGCTTGTCGGCCGTGATGTCGGCGATCCGGCCCACGGCGTGCCGGGCGGCCTCCACGGCGACCACGAACAGCACCGGGATCACGGCGTGCATGCCGACGCCCAGCGGGTCCGGCCACGCGGCCGCGCCGTTGAACGCGATCGTCGCGGCGGTCAGCATCCAGGCCGTCTGACGCAGCAGCGGGAACGGGATGCGCAGCCAGGTCAGCAGCAGGTCCAGCGAGAGCAGGACGCAGATGCCCGCGTCGATGCCGATCGGGAAGACCAGCGAGAAGTCCCCGAAGCCCTTCTCCAGGGCGAGTTCGCGTACCGCGGCGTACGAGCCCGCGAAGCCGATCGCCGCGATGAGCACCGCACCGGCCACCACGAGCCCGATGAGTATGCGGTGCGTGCGTGTGAGCTGCATCGCGGCCACCCGCGATCCCCTTCCCGCTTCTTCGTCTCCGACGCCCGGTCCGGAGGAACGATGTGAGTTCTGGCGGGCACAGCCTGGCACATGTGTGCGAGCAGTGTTGCGCGGGGAGGGGCGAAGCCCGGTTCCCGGAGGAGAGCCGGGCTTCGCAAATCCGCTTATGGGGTGGGGAGTTGGGGCTCCCGGGCGTCTGGGAGGGCGCCGGGAAGGACGCTACTCGGCAGCCTTGTCCGATGCCTTGTCCGTCGTCTTGCCCGATGCCTTGGCCGAGGGCTTGCCGGACGACTTGGGGGCGTCGGGCGACGCGCTCGTCTTCGGGCTCTCGTTGGCGGTGGCGACCGAGGCGACGGCGTCGCGCGCGCCCGTCTTGGCGCCCGCGGTGATCTTCTCGGCCGAGGGGGCCTTCGCTCCCGCGTAACCCGCGCCGTTGTAGGTGAGGGTCACGACGACGTTCCCGGTACGGGCGAGGATCGTCGCGTAGCGGAAGTCCTCGCTCGTCTTTTCGAGGTCGTAGGTGATCAGGGTGGCCTGCTCGCCGATCCCGCTGACGGGGGCCGTGACCAGCTTCTTGGCACCCTCGGTCGCCTTGACCTTGTCGATCTGCTTCGCCAGGTCGTCACCGGCCCGGTCCGCGCCGCTGCCCAGGGCCTGGTCGGAGGCGAAGCGGGTGAAGCCGGTGTCGAGCCAGCGGTACTGGGAGCCCTTGACGCCGTTGTCGTCCAGGCCGTTCCAGGAGCAGCTGCCGCGGGCGGCGGTGTCGCTGGACTTGCCCTGCGTGCCCTTCTTGTCCTTGGCCGCGGGGACCAGGGACTTGACCGTCTTCGCGGTGACCGCCTTGCACGGGTCGGGCAGCGCGGCGAACTTCGCGGCCGCCACCTCGGGCTCCGTCTTCGTGGCGTCCGGCGCGGCGGACGAGGCCGAGGCCTTGTCCTTCCCGCTGTCGGAGTCCGACGAGCAGCCGGCGACGACGAGCATCACCGGAACGGCGGCGCAGGCGAGTATGCGGGTGAGTCGCGGGGCTGATCGGTGCATGGTTCCTTCACTCGGGTGGCGCGGCGTTCGGGCGGCCGGACGATCGGTGGACAGGGACGCGGTCGGTGGTTCCGGAGGGCCACGGTACGACGGACGGCGGCCGGATGCCGCCTCGGCCGGACGGCTCACGGACCTGCCGCGGGCCGGGGCGGACCGGCCGGGGACGGGGTCACTCGCTGAAGCCGTCGACCAGTTTCCGGCCCAGTGCCTGGGCCTTCTCCTGCAGTTCCTTGCTGTCGGGGATCTCCGTGGAGAGGGTCGGCTGCGCGGTGTACTGGATGGTCACGATGACATTCGATGTGCGGAATACCACGCTCACCGTGCGGTGCTGTGCGGTAGAACCTGCCCGGGTGAGCAGATCGTCCAGAAATGCGCTGTCGCCGAGCGAATCGAGGACCCGGGGCTGGAGGTTCTCGGCGGCGCCGCCGTCCCCGGAGCCATCCGTGTCCGCGGTCTCCTCCGCGTCCGGATCCGCGCTCTTGCCCGAGCTCTTGCCCGCGGCCTTGCCGCCGTCCTTGCCCGGCTTCCCGCTTGCGGTCGCGCTCGCGGTCGCGGACGGGGAGCCGGAGGCGTCCGGGGCGCCGCTGTCCGTGCTGCCGGGCAGCGCGGAGGGCAAGTCCGCGGCGGCCTCCTTCTTCGCGTACACCTCGCGGGCGCGGTCGTCGTCGCTCACGGCCGGGTCGTACGAGACGACCCGTTCGAAGTCGACGAAGAGGCTGTGGGCACCGTCGGGCGCCTCGGTCTTCCAGCGGCAGCCGACCCGGCGGTCGGTGTCGTACGTGACGGCGGGCGAACCGTCGAACACCTTCTCCTGCTGGGCCTCCGGCAGCTCGGCGGAGCCGGGCAGCAGGTCCTTCAGGGTGGCGGGCGAGACCGAACGGCAGGCCTCGGGAAGCGTGCGGTACTTGCCCGGAGGCGCGGTGGAGGAAGCCACGGCACCGGGTTTGCTGTCGGTGGCGGAATCGCCGGATCCGGTGCCGCTGCTGCAGCCGACCGCGAGCGCTGCAATGAGCACGGCGCCGGGCGCGTACGCCATTCGTCGCACGTTCCTGGGCTCCCTTCGTGCGAAAAACGGTTGCCGCTCGTCGGCGGCCGGTGGACACAATGTGTATCGCACGCGCCGCCGTGGTTGCCGATCGGCCGATACTTTTGCCGACCTTGGTACCGGTTTTGCGCTTTCAGACTTTTCGGGGGAATCGAGGAGCTATGTCGTACGTAGAGGTGCCGGGTGCGAAGGTACCCATCCGCATGTGGACCGACCCGGCCAAGGTCGAGGACGTCGCGATGCAGCAGCTGCGCAACGTCGCCACCCTGCCGTGGATCAAGGGCCTGGCCGCCATGCCGGACGTCCACTTCGGCAAGGGCGCCACGGTCGGCTCGGTCATCGCGATGCACGGTGCGGTCTGCCCGGCGGCGGTGGGCGTGGACATCGGCTGCGGGATGTCCGCGGTCAAGACCTCGCTGACCGCCAACGACCTGCCCGGGGACCTGACCGGGCTCCGGTCGAAGATCGAGCAGGCCATCCCGGTGGGCCGCGGGATGCACGACGAGCCGGTGGACCCGGGCCGGCTGCGCGGGCTCCCGTCGACCGACTGGGACGACTTCTGGGGGCGGTTCGACGGAGTGGCCGAAGCGGTCAAATTCCGTCAGGAACGTGCCACAAAGCAGATGGGAACGCTCGGAGGGGGAAATCACCACATCGAGGTCTCGCTGGATGAATCCGGTTCCGTGTGGCTGACACTGCACTCCGGTTCGCGGGCCATCGGGAAGGAGCTCGCCGACTTCCACATCGGTCAGGCGCAGCAGCTGTCGCACAACCAGGGTCTGGTCGACCGCGACCTGGCGGTCTTCCTTGCGGAGACCCCTCAGATGGCGGCCTACCGTAGCGACCTCTTCTGGGCGCAGGAGTACGCGAAGCACAACCGCGCGACGATGATGGCGCTTGTGAAGGGCGTGGTCCGCAAGGAGTTCAAGAAGGCGAACGTGACCTTCGGCCAGGAAGTCAGCTGCCACCACAACTACGTGGCGGAGGAACGGTACGACGGAATGGACCTGTTGATCACCCGCAAGGGCGCGATCCGAGCGGGCAGTGGTGAGCTGGGGATCATTCCGGGTTCGATGGGCACGGCCACCTACATCGTCAAGGGCCTCGGCAACGAGAAGGCATTCAACTCGGCCTCGCACGGAGCGGGCCGCCGAATGAGCCGCAACGCGGCCAAGAAGCGGTTCACGACGCGTGATCTGGCGGAGCAGACCCAAGGGGTGGAGTGCCGCAAGGACTCCGGAGTGGTGGACGAGATCCCGGGGGCGTACAAGCCGATCGAGCAGGTCATGCAGCAGCAGCGCGACCTGGTCGAGGTCGTCGCGAAGGTGAAGCAGATCATCTGCGTGAAGGGCTGAAGCGCGGGCGGAGACCTCCGCCCGCGCTCTCCTCACCTGCCGGGTGCCGTGCCGTCGGCCGGTGCGATCTGCCCGGACTTCAGTCGCCACAGACGGACCGAGCAGCTGGCCACACTCCGGTCGAGTTCGGGCGCCGCGCTGCCCGCATCGTCGAGCCGGAGGAGGATCTCGTCCTCCCAGGGCTTCCACCGCCGGTTCTTCGCACGGGGTTTCAGCCCCGGAGGGCGCTCCCAGGTGAAGACGGTTGCTGCGGCGTCCCGTTTGCGGCTCAGCGCAAGGCAGCCGGGGTAGTAGAGGTGCTCGGCCAGCCGCACGGCGGCCTCCATCGTGTACATGATGTTGTAGATGCCGTCGCGGGTGTTGCGGCTGATGTAACGCTGGGCCCCGGTCACCTTCTTCGCGTAGAAGCAGAGGTAAGCCCCCACGGCTGTGCTGGCCGTGGTCAGGGAGATGAACGGGAATCCCTGGCTGGTGATGCCCACCGAGCCGTCGGCGTCGATGACTCCGCGAAGGTAGTCGCGGGCCGAGAAGTCGACCCGGGGCGGCGTGATGCGTCGTGACTTGCGCCCGTAGGGGACTCCCAAGTCGTTGATCAAGGAACGGGCTTCGAGGGCGCAGACGGTCCAGATCGCCGAATGATGGCGCTCGGCGAAATTGGTGGAGCGGATGCGCTCCGTGATGCTGCTGTTGTACGGAGTCAGCCGCTGGAACTCGCGAAGGATCGCGATGTCCCGCACGTTGATCTCGACACTCAGGCGGCCCTTTCTGCCTGCCCCCGCTGCGAGGTGCCCGTCCGCCTGGACGAAGCCGAACATGTAGGCGTAGCGGGGATCGGAGAGGTCCAGGAACCCGGTTGGGCGGGGAGCGAGATCGTCGACTTCGAAAAGCGCGGGCGCGTTAGGGTCGTGCTCAGCCACGGGAAGCTCCACTTCCTCGGTGGTGAGGCTCTCGGCAGGACTGTCATCCGGCCGAGAGCCGTTCTGTGTGAAGTTGTGATCAAACGTAGGTCGAAGACGCACGCGGCGGCTCGATGACCGGGGCGGGTTCCCTCGGACGGGTGACGACAGGCGCTACGGGGATCCGCCCCGGGGCCCAGGAGTCCGCCGGGCGGACCCCGTCAGCCTGTGCGGTGGACCTTGGAGTTGGAGGCCTGGGCGCGGGGGCGGACGACCAGGAGGTCGATGTTGACGTGGCTGGGGCGGGTGACGGCCCAGGTGATGGTGTCGGCCACGTCGTCCGCGCTGAGGGGGGCGTCGACGCCCGCGTAGACCTTGGCGGCCTTCTCGGTGTCGCCGCGGAAGCGGGTGGTCGCGAACTCCTCGGTCTTGACCATGCCGGGGGCGACCTCGATGACGCGGACCGGGGTGCCGACGATCTCCAGCCGGAGGGTCTCGGCCAGTACGTGTTCGCCGTGCTTGGCGGCCACGTACCCGCCGCCGCCCTCGTAGGCGGAGAGGCCCGCGGTCGAGGAGAGGATGACCACCGTGCCGTCGCCGCTCGCGGTGAGCGCGGGGAGCAGGGCCTGGGTCACGTTGAGGGTGCCGATGACGTTGGTCTCGTACATCTGGCGCCAGTCGGCCGGGTCGCCGGTGGCGACGGGGTCGGCCCCGAGCGCACCGCCCGCGTTGTTCACCAGGACCGCGAGGGAGCGGAACGCGGTGGCGAACTCGTCGACCGCGGCCCGGTCCGTGACGTCCAGGGCGTAGGCCGTGGCCTCGTGGCCCGCCGCGGTGATCTCGGCGGCGAGCGCCTCGATGCGGTCCTTGCGGCGGGCGGTCACCACGACGCGGTAACCGGCGGCCGCCAGCTGCCGGGCGGTCGCGGCGCCGATGCCGCTGCTCGCTCCGGTGATGACGGCGATGGGGGATGCGGCCATGGCGGGCTCCTCGGACAGCTGATCGGTACGGGGCCAGGATAGGCAGGGGCGCGGTCAGTGGTTGCGGGGGGCGTACATGATCACGGCCATGCCGGCCAGGCAGACCAGTGCGCCGGTGACGTCCCAGCGGTCGGGCCGGTAGCCGTCCGCGACCATGCCCCAGACGATCGAGCCCGCGACGAAGACCCCGCCGTACGCCGCGAGCACGCGCCCGAACTCGCCGTCCGGCTGGAGCGTGGCGACGAAGCCGTACGTGGCCAGCGCGACGATCCCCGCACCGATCCAGGCCCAGCCGCGGTGTTCCCGGACGCCTTGCCAGACCAGCCAGGCACCGCCGATCTCGAAGAGCGCGGCGACGACGAACAGGGCGATGGAGCGGACCACGGACATGTGATCAGCGTGTCATGACCAGGGCGGCGGAGTGCGGGAGGGAGCGGGACACCGGGACGCGCCGAACCGGTCCGAATATATGGATATTTCGTGCAGATCTGTATCTTCGGGACATGGTAGTGACGTGCAAGGCCCTGCTGAGGGTGTCCGCCGCGGCGGCCGTGGCATCGACTCTGGCGCTGGGCGCGGGCGGGACGGCCACGGCGGGCCCGCCGACGGTCGCGCCGGGTGCGCGGGGCACCGCGCCCGAGGCGGATGTGTCGCACCACGGGCACGTCTCGCTGTGGGGCACCGGGCTCGGCGTCTGGCTGACCAGCCGGAACAGCGGCCCCTCCGACCTCACGGGCGCCACCGTCCGGCTACGGGTGTCCGTGCCGCTCGCCGGCCGCCAGGTGCTGCCCGCGCAGTGCCTCCAGGCCGACGCGCAGACCGTGCTGTGCCGCACGGGCCCGCTGCCCGCGGACGGCTCGCGGCAGCGGCAGCTCGCCCTCGAACTCCAGCTCCAGGGGCGGCCGACGGAGGTGGTCGTCCGGATCGACACCGGGTGGAACGGCGGTGCGACGGACCGGAACGCGAAGAACAGCGAGCACGAGGTGCTGGCCCCGGCCACCGGTGACGAGTACGTCTTCTGAGGCCGCCCGCCTCGGCCGGTCGCCCCGGGCCGCCCGAGCGGGCGGATGAGCGATCTCTGCTTCGTACACTCTCTGTATGCCGCAGAAGTCCGTCCCGCCCCGCCGTGCCGCGATGCTCGCCGAGCTGTCCGTCGTATCGCGCCGCTACATGGCCGCGTACGCCCTGTTCAACCAGGCCGTCGCGGACCGGCTGCGGCTCCACCCGACCGACCTCCAGTGCCTCAACCTGCTCAGCCTGGAGGCGGCTCCCGTCACCACGGGGCGGATCGCGGAACTGACCGGGCTCACCACGGGCTCCGCGACCCGGCTGGTCGACCGGCTGGAGCGGGCCGGCTACGTCACCCGCGCACGGGACACGGTGGACCGGCGGCGGGTCCTCGTCACGACGGTGCCGGGACGGATGGCGGAGTTCGGGGCGGTCTGGGAGCAGCTGAACGGCGGCTGGGCGGCCATGTTCGAGAGCTACGGCGACGACGAGGTCGCGCTGCTCATCGCCCATATGCGGCGGACGGTGGAGCTGAGCGCGGCCCAGGTCGCGGGGTTGCGGGAGGGCGGCGACGGGCCCCGGTGAGCCCGGGACCGGGGCCGGGGCCGGGGTCGCGGTGAGCCTGGGGCCGGTGGCGCCGTGCCGCGCTCAGGCGCCCGAGCGGTCCGGCCGGGCGGCGGCACCGCCGAAGTCGCGGACCGCCTCGGTGACGATCGCCTCCAGCCTGGCGTGGTGGGCGCCGCGCCAGTAGACCCGCTCGCACTCCGTGCACTGCGCGAAGACGTCGTACGAGCGTTGCGTTCCGCTCTCCAGCCGGGTGCCCACGCTGTCCTTGTCGGCCGCCGCCAGCCGTCCGTTGCACGCGGTGCACCGGCTCCACGGATCGAGCTCGGGCGCGAACCGCCCCAGTACGTCCCGCAGCTGTTCCTCCGGCCGGTCGCTGTAGACGTACGCCCCCGCCCAGATCTCCCGCCGGTGGAGCAGCCCCCGGTCCCGGGAGAGCAGGACGCGCCGCTCCCGCGCGGAGCGGGTGGCCAGGGCCGGGTCGCCGATGTCCTCGTACTCGTAGGCGGCGTCGACGCCGAGCAGTCGCAGCCGCCGCGCGAGGGTGCCGAGGTGGACGTCGAGGAGGAAGCGCAGGGGCGCGCCCGGCACCTGCTGCGGGCGCCGTACGGCCTGGACGTCGACCACCTCGCCCGCGGCGGGGATGTGCGAGAACGGGACGGGGCGGCCGTCCACCAGGAGTTGTCCGGCCTCGGTGAGCGGGACCCCGAGCGATTCGACGACATGGCCGAGGGTGGACGAGCCGTCGGTGGTCACGGCCGTACGTGCCCCGCGGCGGTGGTGCGCCACGAAGAGCCTGAGTTCGGGGGCGACTTCGAGGTGGATCTCCGGTCCGTTCACTTGGTCAGGATGTCACCGGTCCGGGTGCGCCTGCCAGGGAATTCGGGCGGCGCGGGGGCGGTGGGGGGTGGCGCGGGCTCAGGGGCGGAAGGCGGCGGCGTGCTCGGCGGCCCAGGAGGCGAACGTGCGCGCCGGGCGCCCGATGAGCCTCTCCGTATCGCGGGTGACCTCGGCCGGTGAACCGTCGGTGGCGGCCCAGTGGCTGAGCAGCCCCTCGGCGAACTCCGCGGGCAGGAAGGGGGAGACGGACTCCTTCCAGGCCTGCCGGCTCACGGCGTTGACGGTCGTGGCGCTGCCGGAGGCCGCGGCCAGCAGCTCGACCTGCTCGGTCGCGGTGAGGGATTCGGGGCCGGTCAGGTGATACGAGGCGCCCTGGAGCCGGGTGTCGGTGAGCACGGCGAGGGCTGCCTCCGCGATGGAGGTCTCGTCGATCGGGCTGGTCTGGCTGAGGGGGTAGGGCAGGTCGACGGGGCGCCCGCCGCGGAAGGCGCCCGCCCACTGGTAGGCGTTGCTCGCGAAGTCGCCGGGGCGCAGGAGCGACGAGCGGAGGGGCGAGGCGGTCAGGGCCTCCTCGACCGCGTGGTGGGAGGCGGCGACGGGGTTGGCGGCGGGGTCCGGGGCCAGCACCGAACTGGAGGAGAGCAGCACGATGTGCCCGACCCCGGCGGCCCGCGCGGCGGCCAGGAAGTCGTCGATGTGGGACGGCTCCGCGTACAGGAACACGGAGTCGACGCCGTCCAGCGCGGCCGGGAAGGTCCCGGGGTTACCGAGGTCGCAGGCCGCGGCCGGGACGCCGGCCGGCAGTGCGAGCTCGGCGGGGTTGCGGGAGGCGGCGCGGACGGGGTGGCCGCGGTCGTGCAGGAGCGCGGCGAGCGTGGAGCCGACGCGGCCGCGGCTTCCGGTGACGAGAGTGAGCATGGCGGGTGGGTCTCCTCGGGGCGTCGGGGCTGTCCGGAGTCGTTGAATGCGTCACGCATAAGCTGCGCAACGCAGATAAATATCCAGGAGGCCGCCCCGATCGTCAAACGAGTTCTGCGGAACCCGGCCCTGGGGCCTGTCAGCGCTCCGGGTGCAGATCGAGCCGCCAGTCGTTCGTCAGCAGCGGATGGCCGGGCGGGTACTCGATCTCGCACTCACCGAGCAGGGTGAACCCCGCCTTGCGGCACACCGCGTTCGACGCGCCGTTGGCCACGGACGGGTAGGCGTGCAGATAGCGGTGCTTGCGCTCGGCGCGCGCCTGCCCGGCCACCGCCGCCGTCGCGGCCGACGCGATGCCGCGCCCCTGGAACCCCGCGAGAACGGCCCACCCCGTCTCGTACACCTCCTGGCCCCGCCAGCTGCGCACCCAGAATCCGATGGTGCCCACGGCCTCGTCCTCGCCGGTCAGCGCGATGCGGAACATCCGGCCCCGGCCGGTGCGGTCCGCGCTCAGTGCCACGTAGCGGGCGTGGCGCCCGACGAGCTGCTCCTCGGACTCGGGGCCGCCCAGATGGTCCATCAGCTCCGGTGCGTTGGCACGGCGGAGCAGCCCCAGATCGCTGTCCGACCAGGGCTCGATCCGTACGGAAGATGCTTCGGTGTGCTCCATGCCGAAACTCTAGGACGAGGCACTGACAGTCAATGGGGCACTGACAGCCAACGGGGCACTGAGAGTCAACGGGCGGTCAGGGCCGTCGGCGGCACGCCCACCGTCGCGGTGAAGTCCCTGACCAGGTGCGCCTGGTCGCTGTAGCCGAGGTCCGCCGCGAGCGCCGCCCAGTCCACCTCCGGCTCCGATTCGGCGCGTTCCAGCGCCTCGTGGATGCGGTAGCGGAGGATGACCCACTTCGGGCCGACGCCGACGTAGGTGGCGAACAGCCGCTGGAGCGAGCGGACCGACACCCCCTCGGCGCGGGCGAGTCCGTCGACCCGGCGGACCGTGCGGTCGGTGCGCACCAGCTCGGCCAGGGCCATCGCCCGGTCGGCCTGCGGATCGGGTTCGGGGCCGAGCGCCATCAGGTACGCGTCGAGCGCCGCGATCCGCTCGTCCTCCCCGGCGGGGTCCAGGACCGAGGCCGGTGCGGCGGGCGGCGCGAACACCTCGGGCGCCGGGACCCGGCGTCCCGTCCACTCGGACACCGGCCGGTCCGGTGCGAACGGGTGGAAGCCGCCGGGCCGGAACTGCACCCCGCAGACCCGGCCCCGCCCCTCCAGCTTCTGCGTGAACAGCTCCAGGCCGATGCCGGAGACCTCCGCGAAGCCGGCCTCCTCTTCGCCGCAGCCCGGGTACCGCTCGAAGACCAGGTTGACGCTGGGGTGCGGGACCAGGTGGGAGAGGTAGGGCTCCGGCAGATCCCAGTCGATCAGCCAGTAGTGCTCCAGGTACGGGCGCAGCGCGGGTGCGGGTTCGCGGCGCCGGAACGTCACGTGCGTGAAGAGTTCGGGGGCGTCGACGATGCCGCGGGTGTCGCGCCGGGGACCTGTGGGGCCAGCCATGACGGCCGATCCTATGACCGGGGCGGGTCCCGTGTCCCGGTTGTCGTGCCCGGCTGTCGTGTTTCTTCAAGACCTGGGCCGCCGCCGCGTGCAGGGTCGAAGCATGAAGAAGATCAGCGAATTGCTGGAATCGGCGGCGGCCGGCGCGCTGCCCGTGGTCCGGGGCATCGACGACAGCCGGCTGGGCGATCCCACTCCCTGCGCGGAGTACGACATCCACGCCCTGATCAGCCACCTCAGCCAGGTGGTCGTCAACTTCACGGCCCTGGCGGCCCGGGAGGAGGCGGAGTTCGGTGAGACGCCGGACGCGGTCACCGGCGACTGGCGCAACCGGTTCGGGGAGCGGACGGCCGCGCTGGTCGACGCGTGGGCGAGGCCCGGCGCGGAGGACGGGACCGCGGGTGCCATGGGGTTCCCGGCCCGGACCGTCGGCCACATGGTGCTCGGTGACCTGACCGTCCACGCGTGGGACCTGGCCCGTGCGACCGGCCAGGAATTCGTGCCGGACGCGGACGTGGTGGACGAGCTGGCCCCGGCGATGGCCGCGATGGCACCGAAGGCCAGGGAGGCGAAGGTGTTCGGTGACCCCTTCCCCGTACCGGAAGGGGCTAGCCCCTTCGCGCGGGTGCTGGCGCTGACCGGCCGTGACCCGGACTGGCGGCCGGCCCGGGGGTGACATCCGTGGCCGAAATATGTGCGCCCGGCGCACTCGGCCCGTCGTAGAGCGCCCCGACGCATCCGTACGCGCTGTCCACGATCCTCTCGGCGTCCACCAGTATCGCGCGCTCGGCCAGCCGCGCCGCCTGGTGGGTGTACGGGGACGGCGGCGCCGGATGCCGACGCCGCCACCAGCTCTCAGCTGCGGCGTAGATGCCGGAGGCGAAGACCAGCACGGGGATGGACAGGGCCAGCAGAATGTCGCCCATGGCAGGCCTCCCTCAGTTTCTGTGCCTCCTGCATCGGCAGGTTCGGCAGGTCAGCTGAAGATCATTCTTCGGCCAATGAATGGCCGGATACGGCTGGCCGACGGACGTCCGCCGTGCAGGTGGGCGTCCGGGAGTGAACGGGCTGGGCCGTGTGTTCGGCGGCGGCCGGCGGGCGGGGCGCGCGTTCGGCGGGCAGGTGTTCAGCGGCGGCGCCCACCCGCCTCGCGGCCGTGGCCTCCACGGCTTCCTGGCACCAGTGGCCCTGGGTGACCGGGGTCCGCGCGCCCGGCAGATCCGGGGTCGCGAAGAGCGGGGGAAGATCTGGGCCGAGCAGCTGCCGGGTCGGTGTCATCGTGCTCACCTGCTGTGCGGGGAGTGCCCGCGAGGGAGTGACTGTCGTGGTGATGTGCCGTCGCGGGAGTGCGTCGGCCCACGTGAATGGTTCGGCGCGGACGGCCCGCCGGATTGGTCCGCCGGATTGGTCCGCCGGGCACGCCGCAAACGCGGGGGCGGGCGGTTCACGCCGCCTGGAGGATCTCGCAGGAGCAGTGGCGGAACTCCAGACCGAGCTCGTGGTCCACGGCCGCGCTCGAACGCGTGGCGGCTTCGACGACCTGCTCCCAGGAGCCGTACCCGCCACGTGCGCGTGGGGCGCCCCGGCCCGGCTCCCGGGAGATCCAGTCCGCTCCCGGAAACCTCGGGTCAGGGCCACACCAGGCAGTACGCCTGGTGCCCCGCGTCGTGCAGCCGGTGTGAGAAGTCCTGCCACTCGTGCAGCAGTTGGTAGACGTTGTACGCGTCGCGCGGGCCGCCCCGGTCCGGGACCGTGGACCAGATGAAGGCAGCGGCACCCACCGACTCCTCGCCGACTCCGCGCAGCGGGTCCACGACCGTCATCGGGAGCCTGACCACCGCGTAGTCGGGGTGCAGGACGACCAGCTCCAGCGGCGGGACCTTGTGCAGGGGTATGCCCTGTATGCCGGTCAGGACCATCGCGGCCACCGTCTCCGGCTTGATCTTGCTGAACATGCCGCCCATGCCCAGCTCATCGCCGCCGAGCTCCTCCGGGCGCATGGAAATGGGCACGCGTGCGGCAGTCGCGCCGTCGGGGGCCCCGAAGTACTTGTAGGTCACCCCCACCCGGCCACTACTCCTGCTTCCGGCTCCGTCTCCCACCTGCGCGCCACCGGCCTGTATGCCCTGTCTGCGCTCAGCCTCGCGCCGGTGCCGACCCCGCCGGGCAGGCTCGGGCCCCAGGTCGTCGGTCCCTTCGCCCACTCCGCCACCGCGATGCATATTTCATCCACCCGACTACTAACTAGGAGACACAGCCCCCGCCGCGCAACCCGATCATCGTGTCAGTGACCTCCCCCACGGGCGTGCGGTGAAACACCTGTCCGCAAATACCATCCGTGGCTCTGACACCATGGCATGTGTGAGCTTTCCCTATGACGCCCCAGTTTCGCAGACGCTTTTCGACCGCGCGTCCCTCGTGACGCCCGGCGGCGTGAACTCTCCGGTACGTGCCTTCCGGGCCGTGGGCGGTACACCTCGCTTCATGGTGTCCGGCACCGGCCCGTACCTCACCGATGCCGACGGCCGTGAGTACGTCGACCTCGTGTGCTCGTGGGGGCCGATGATTCTCGGCCACTCCCACCCGGAGGTCATCGCCGCAGTCCAGGAGGCCGTCGCCCGCGGCACCTCGTTCGGTACGCCCGGTGAGGGCGAGGTCGCGCTCGCGGAGGAGATCGTCGCCCGGGTCGAACCGGTGGAGCAGGTGCGGCTCGTGTCGTCCGGCACAGAGGCGACCATGTCCGCGATCCGCCTCGCCCGCGGTTTCACCGGCCGGGCCAAGATCGTGAAGTTCGCCGGCTGCTACCACGGCCATGTCGACGCGCTGCTCGCCGCCGCCGGGTCCGGGGTCGCGACCTTCGGGCTGCCGGACACGCCCGGGGTCACCGGCGCCCAGGCAGGCGACACGATCGTGGTGCCGTACAACGACCTGGAGGCCGTGCGGGCCGCGTTCGCCGCGCACCCCGGCGAGATCGCCTGTGTGATCACCGAGGCCTCCCCGGGCAACATGGGCGTCGTGCCGCCGCTGGACGGTTTCAACGCCGGGCTCAAGCAGATCTGCGCGGCCGACGGCGCGCTGTACATCTCCGACGAGGTCATGACCGGTTTCCGTACGTCGAAGGCCGGCTGGTTCGGCATCGACGGGGTGCGGCCCGACCTGATGACCTTCGGCAAGGTGATGGGCGGCGGCTTCCCGGCCGCGGCCTTCGGCGGGCGCGCCGACGTGATGGCGCACCTGGCCCCTGCCGGCCCGGTCTACCAGGCGGGCACGCTCTCCGGGAACCCGGTCGCGACCGCCGCCGGGCTCGCCCAGCTGCGACTGCTGGACGACGCCGCCTACGCGAAGGTCGACGCGGTCTCCGCGGAGATCCGGGGGCTGGTGAGCGAGGCCCTCGCCAAGGAGGGCGTCGCGCACACCGTGCAGGTGGCGGGCAACATGTTCTCCGTCTTCTTCACGGACCGGCCGGTCCGTGACTACGAGGACGCCAAGCGGCAGGAAGCGTTCCGCTTCACCCCGTTCTTCCACTCGATGCTGGCGCAGGGCGTCTATCTGCCGCCGTCGGCGTTCGAGTCGTGGTTCGTCTCCACCGCCCACGACACCCGGGCCGTCGAGCGGATCGCCGCCGCGCTGCCCGCCGCAGCCCGCGCCGCATCGGAGGCCACCGCATGAGCGAGACCAGCAGTGAGACGAACAGCGAGATGAACAGCGAGACGAACAGCGAGACCGGCCGCGACACCGGACGCAAGGACATCACCGTCGTCCACCTGATGCGCCACGGAGAGGTGCACAACCCGGACGGCGTGCTGTACGGACGCCGCCCCGGCTACCACCTCTCCGAGCTCGGCCGGCAGATGGCCGACCGGGTCGCCGAGCACCTGGAGAAGCGCGACATCACCCATGTCGTCGCCTCCCCGCTGGAGCGCGCCCAGGAGACGGCGACGCCGATCGCCAAGACCCACGGACTGGACCTCGCCACCGACGGGCGGCTCATCGAGGCCGCCAACGTCTTCGAGGGCAAGACCTTCGGCGTCGGTGACGGGGCGCTGCGCAAGCCGGACAACTGGAAGCACCTGACGAACCCGTTCCGGCCGTCGTGGGGTGAGCCGTACATCGAGCAGGTCGTCCGGATGATGGGCGCCCTGGACGCGGCGCGTGACGCGGCCCGCGGGCACGAGGCGGTCTGTGTCAGCCACCAGCTGCCGATCTGGATCGTGCGGAGCTTCGTGGAGCGGCGGCGGCTCTGGCACGACCCGCGCAAGCGGCAGTGCACGCTCGCCTCGCTGACCAGCTTCACCTACCAGGGCGACAAGATCGTGTCGGTCGGGTACTCGGAGCCGGCGCGGGATCTCGTACCGGCGCACCTCCTCGCGGGTGCGAAGCCGGTGAAGGGGGCGTCCAAGGGGTTCGGCGCGTAGCCGGCCACCGGTCCGGAGGTTTTCGGTCCGGGTCCGCTCCGGTTACGGCCGGCGGTGGGCCCGGATTTTGCCGTTGTGGTGGGGTTTGGTCCAATCGGTCTTGTGTTCGGTCAAGGTCGGGGTCTGGATCCGTAAAGAATTGTGTGCTATTTCGGGGAACCCTCGTGTTGCTTCGTCCATCTAAGCCTTCGGCAGTTTGTATGGACTTAAGGCAAAACGACCGCAGATGGGAACCGCATGCGTGACATCAGCCGAAGGGGTTTGCTCGGAGCCGGGCTTGGGGCCGCGGCCGCCATCGGGGTGGCGGGCTGCAGTTCGTCCGACTCCCCCGACACCGGCCGGGCGGGGCCGGGCAAGGGCGAGAAGGGTGCCGACGGGACCGCCAAGGGGACCGGGCCCGCGAAGAAGGACGTGAGGTCCATCGGGGACGGTTCCACCGCCGACACCGGAAAGCAGCCGCACCAGCCGGCCGCGCCGGTCCCGCTCGAACCGGGCCAGAAGCCGCCGCAGTTCGTGATCTTCTCCTGGGACGGTGCGGGCGAGGTCGGCAACGGGCTCTTCCCGCGCTTTCTGAAACTCGCCAAGGAACACGACGCGGCGATGACCTTCTTCCTCTCCGGGCTCTATCTGCTGCCCGAATCGAAGAAATCGCTCTACCGCCCGCCCAACAACCCCGTCGGCGCCTCCGACATCGGATATCTCACCGACGAACACCTCAAGGCGACGCTGACGAACGTCCGCCAGGCCTGGTACGACGGCCACGAGATCGGCACCCATTTCAACGGGCATTTCTGCAGCGGCTCCGGATCCGTCCAGAACTGGTCCTCCTCCCAGTGGCAGAGCGAAATCGACCAGGCGATCTCCTTCGTCACCGAATGGCGCACCAACACCGGCTGGACCGACGAGGATCCACTGCCCTTCGACTACCGCAAGGAACTCATCGGCGGCCGCGCCCCCTGTCTGCTCGGACAGGAGAATCTGCTTCCGACGGCGAAGAAGCTCGGCTGGCGCTACGACGCCAGTTCGCCGGGCGGCACCCAGGTCTGGCCCAAGAAGCGCATGGACGTCTGGGACCTGCCGCTCCAGGGCATGCCGTTCCCCGGCCACACCTTCGAGGTCCTCTCGATGGACTACAACATCCTGGCCAACCAGTCGCAGAATTCGACCAAGGGAATGCCGTCCCGCTATCCGGGCTGGCGCGAACAGGCCACCCAGTCGTATCTCAGCGGATTCAAGCGCGCGTACGAGACGAACCGCGCCCCGTTCTACATCGGCAACCACTTCGAGGAGTGGAACGGCGGCATCTACATGGACGCCGTGGAGGAGACCCTCAAGCACATCGCGGGGAAGCCGGATGTGCGCCTCGTCTCATTCCGGCAGTTCGTCGACTGGCTCGATGCCCAGGACCCGGCGGTGCTCGCGAAGCTCCGCACGCTTGAGGTCGGACAGGCGCCGGAAGGCGGCTGGAACACCTTCTTTAAACAAGCCTGACAACGGGCTTTACGGGCACCGAGGGGGGTGCCCAAGATCCCCGAAACCGCCATGCGAAACTTTTCACATGAGCCATGGCCGCGCACCCCGACGCCGCTTCACCCTGCTCGCCGCCCCCGCGGTGGCCGCCGCGCTCGCACTGACGCTGAGCGCGTGCGATTCCGGCAACAAGACCAGTGGCGGCGGCGACACGAACTTCGTCACGGGCAACAGCGGAATCTCCACCGCGGCCAAGGGCGAGCGCGCCGACGCCCCGAAGCTCGACGGCAAGAGCCTGGACGGCAAGCAGCTCGACCTCGCGGACTACAAGGGCAAGATCGTCGTCCTCAACGCCTGGGGCTCCTGGTGCGCCCCCTGCCGGCTCGAAGCGAAGTACTTCACCAAGGTGGCCAAGGCCACCAAGGAGCAGGGCGTCCAGTTCGTCGGGGTCAACACCCGCGACCCGCAACCGGCCCAGGCGGTCAGCTTCGAGAAGGACTTCGGCGTCACCTACCCGAGCTTCTACGACCCGACCGGCAAGCTCCTGCTGAGGTTCCCCAAGGGCACGTTCAAGCTCCAGTCCATCCCGTCGACCGTCGTCATCGACCGGGAGGGCAAGCTGGCCGCCCGCTACGTGGGCCCGCTCGACGACACCCAGCTGCGCAAGATGCTCGACCCGCTGATCGCGGAGAAGTGATCAGGTGATCGCCCTCGCCGCCACACAGAACGAGACGGTCATGAGCGGAGCCCTTCTGGTCTCCCTGCCCATCGCCCTGCTCGGCGGGCTCGTCTCCTTCTTCTCCCCGTGCGTCCTGCCGCTCGTCCCCGGCTACCTCAGTTACGTCACCGGGGTCAGCGGCGCCGATCTGGCCGAGGCCAGACGGGGCCGGATGGTCGCGGGCGCCTCGCTCTTCGTCGTCGGCTTCACTGCCGTGTTCGTCTCCGGCGGCGCGCTCTTCGGCTACTTCGGCGACACGCTCCAGGCGAACAGCGGCCCGCTCACCAAGGTCCTCGGCGTCCTGATGATCCTCATGGGGGTCTTCTTCATGGGCCTGATGCCGTGGATGACCCAGCGCGAGTTCCGCATCCACAAGAAGCCGGTGACCGGCCTGGTGGGTGCCCCGCTGCTCGGCGCGCTCTTCGGGATCGGCTGGACGCCCTGCCTCGGCCCGACACTGAGCTCGGTGAGCATCCTGGCGATGAACGAGGGCACCGCCGGGCGCGGGGCGATACTGACCGTCGCCTACTGCCTCGGCCTCGGCATCCCGTTCGTGCTCGCCGCCGTCGCCTTCCGCAGGGCACTCGGCGCGTTCGGCTGGGTCAAGCGCCACTACGTCTGGGTGATGCGCATCGGCGGCGGGATGATGATCGTGACCGGGCTGCTCCTGCTGACCGGAGTGTGGGGCAACATGATGCAGGAACTGCAGGGCTGGTCCGCCGGCTTCCAGGTGGGGATCTGAGTACCGAATGAGCAACACCAAGTCCAACCCGTCCCAGGAGCGCGAGCGCCCCGACGAGCGGGAGGTGCGCGCGGAGCAGGACCGGGAGACCGCCCGTGAGCTCGGCGCCGCCGGCTCCCAGCTCTCCACCGCCCCGCGCGAGGAGGCCCTGTCGAGCCTTCCCGCCATGGGGATCATCGGCTGGATCCGCTGGTTCTGGCGGCAGCTGACCTCCATGCGGGTCGCCCTGATCCTGCTCTTCCTGCTGTCGCTCGGCGCCATCCCCGGCTCGCTGATCCCGCAGAACAGCGTCGACGAACTCAAGGTGCAGACCTTCAAGGGCCTCCACCCCACCGTCACGCCGATCTACGAGAAGCTCCAGTTCTTCGACGTCTACAGCTCGGTGTGGTTCTCCGCGATCTACATCCTGCTGTTCGTCTCGCTCATCGGCTGCATCGTGCCGCGCACCGGCACCTTCATCGGCCAGCTGCGCAGCCGCGCGCCGGGCGCGCCCAAGCGGCTGACCCGGCTGCCCGCGTACACCACCTGGCGCACCGAGGCCGCACCCGAGGACGTCCGCGAGGCCGCGCGCGCGATGATGCGCAAGCGCCGCTACCGGGCCCATGTCGACGGGGACGCGGTCGCCGCCGAGAAGGGCTATCTGCGCGAGGCCGGGAACCTGATGTTCCACATCGCGCTGATCGTGATGCTGGTGGCCTTCGCCTGGGGGCAGCTCTTCAAGTCGGAGGGCGCCAAGCTGGTCGTCGAGGGCGACGGGTTCTCCAACACGATCACCCAGTACGACGACTTCAAGTCCGGCTCCCTCTTCGACCAGGACTCGCTGGCCCCCTTCAGCTTCACCCTCGACAACTTCGTCGGCACGTACGAGCGCAGCGGCCCGCAGATCGGCACCCCCCGCACGTACGAGGCGCACGTGACGTACGCCGACGGCGCCTACGGCAAGCCGAAGAAGTCCGTGATCAAGGTCAACGATCCCCTTGTCGTCGACGGTACGAAGGTCTACCTCAACGCCCACGGCTACGCGCCCGTCGTCTCCGTCAGGGACGGCCGGGGCAAGGAGGTCTACAAGGCCGCCGTGCCGCTGCTGCCCCTGGACAACAACGTCACCTCGTCCGGTGCGATCAAGGTGATGGACGGCTACCGGGACAAGAACGGCAAGAAGGACCAGCTGGGCTTTCAGGCCTTCTTCGTGCCGACCTTCGCGGGCAACGGCAAGGGCACGATGTTCTCGCAGTTCCCGGCCGCCGACATGCCGGTTCTCGCGCTCAACGGCTACCACGGCTCCCTCGGCGTCGACTCGGGCCTGGCACAGAACGTGTACCAGCTCAACAAGTCGAAGATGAAGGAGTTCAAGGACTCCAAGGGCAAGCAGCTCAAGCAGCGCCTCCTGGTGGGCGAGACGATGAAGCTGCCCGACGGGGCCGGCTCCATCAAGTTCGAGGGCATCCAGGAGTGGGCCAGCTTCCAGATCTCGGAGCAGCCCGCCAGCGGCTGGGCGCTCGTGGGAGCCATCGGCGCGATCGCCGGTCTGGCGGGCTCGCTGTTCATCCAGCGGCGCCGGATCTGGGTCCGTGCCGTGCGCGGCGCCGACGGCGTCACCGTCGTCGAGATGGCGGGGCTCGGCCGCAGCGAGTCCGCGAAGCTTCCAGAGGAGCTGGCCGATCTCGCGGTCACGCTCAACGCCGCGGCGCCGATGGCGCCCGGCCCCGACAACGACTCCGACACCGATCCGGACCCCGACGTCGTCGACGCGTCCTCCGCAGAACCTTCCGAAGGGGCTGAGAAGTGAATCTCGCCGCCGCAACCAACGAGAATCTGGCACACACCAGCAATGTGCTGATCTACTCGTCGATGGCCGTCTACACGCTGGCCTTCTTCGCGCACATCGCGGAGTGGGTGTTCGGCAGCCGCAGCAAGGTGGGCCGTACCGCCGCCGCACTGACCTCGGAGGAGGCTGCCGCCGCGACGGTGAAGGTCGAGGTCGCGCAGAAGTCCGGCGGTACCGCCGTACTGGAACGGCCGAAGATCGTCACCCGTTCCGCAGCCGGGTCCCGTGACGTCCCGGACGGGCCCGGCGCGGCCGGCGGCACGTTCAAGGGCGACCTGTACGGCCGGATCGCGGTCTCCCTGACCGTGCTGGCGTTCCTCGTCCAGGCCGGCGGGGTCGTCGCCCGCGCGATGTCCGTGCAGCGTGCCCCCTGGGGCAACATGTACGAGTTCTCCATCACGTTCTCCGTGGTGGTGGTGGCCGCGTACCTGGTGCTGCTCGCGCTCAAGAAGAACGTCCGCTGGATGGGCCTGCTGCTGGTCACGGCCGTGCTGCTGGACCTCGGTATCGCGACCACCCTGCTGTACACCTCCAGCGACCAGCTGGTGCCCGCGCTGCACTCGTACTGGCTCTGGATCCACGTCTCCACCGCGATCATCTGCGGTGCGGTGTTCTTCATCGGCGGGGCCGGCACGCTGATGTACCTCTTCCGCGACAGCTACGAGAGCAAGCTCGCCAACGGGGGCCGGCCGGGCGCGTTCGCCGAGTCCGTGCTCTCCCGGCTGCCCGCCGCGTCGTCCCTGGACAAGTTCTCGTACCGGATCAACGCGGCCGTCTTCCCGCTGTGGACGTTCACGATCATCGCGGGCGCGATCTGGGCGGGCGACGCCTGGGGCCGCTACTGGGGCTGGGACCCCAAGGAGGTCTGGTCCTTCATCACCTGGGTGGCGTACGCCTGCTACCTGCACGCCCGCGCCACCGCCGGCTGGAAGGGCCGCAAGGCCGCCTACCTGGCGCTGATCGCCTTCGCCTGCTGGATCTTCAACTACTACGGCGTGAACATCTTCGTGACCGGCAAGCACTCCTACGCCGGAGTCTGAGCCCTCACACCCTCGGCCGTCGCACCCGTTCCACGGGTGGGGCGGCCGCTGTGCGTGCCCGGCCGTCCGGCTGTGCGTGGGCGGCGTCCCAGGCCGCGTGGGAGGCGGCGATGACCGGGCGGTGAGCGATCGACCAGTCCGCCAGGGCCTTCACGAGGTGGGTGAGGCTGTGGCCCGTCTCCGTCAGCTCGTACTCGACCTGCGGCGGGACGGTGGGGTGTACGGTCCGCTCGACCAGCCCGTCGCGCTCCAGGCGGCGGACGGTGAGGGTGAGCATGCGCTGCGAGATGTCGCCGGGGACGGCGCGCTGGAGCTCCTTGAAGCGCCGCATGCCGGAGGCGAGTTCGACGACCACGTAGACGGACCACTTGTCGCCCAGCCGGTCCAGCACGTCCCGCACCCCGCACTCGTCCTGCGGCGTCTCGCAGACGATGACGGGGGTGTCCGGCGCGGAGGTGGTTACCTCGGTGTGCCCTGCTGACATCAATGTGCCTCCTTACCCGGCCGGGGCCGGTTCCTGATGATGGAACCACACAGCTCAGGAGGGACATCCCATGATTCTGGTCACCGGCGCCAACGGCGCGCTCGGGCGGCTCGTCGCAGGCGAACTCGACGGGCGGGACGACGTCGTACTCGGCACCCGTACCCCCCGCTCCACCGCCGAACGGCGCGTCGACTTCGATGACCCGACCTCACTCGATCTCACCGGCGTGGACACGCTGCTGCTGATCTCCGCCGGGTACGGAGAGGACGACACGGTCATCGCCCGTCACGACGGAGCGATCCGGGCGGCCGAGGAGGCGGGTGTGCGGCACATCGTCTACACCAGCGTCAGCGGCGACGGCGACCACCTGACGTTCTCGCTGGCCCACCGCTGGACCGAACGCCGCCTCCGGCGCTCCACATCGGCGTGGACGATCCTGCGCAACGGGCTCTACGCGGAGTTCCTCGCCGACATCGCCGCTCCGGCCCCCGACGGGACGATAGCGGCGCCACTGGGCGCGGGCCGCCTGGCGGCGGTGGCCCGCGCCGACCTCGCGGCGGTGGCGGCACAGGTGGTGGCCGATCCGGAGCGGCACGCGGGCCGGGTGTACGAACTCGTCGGCGAGCGGGCGCTGGGCGGCGCCGAGCTGGCGGAGGCGGTCGGGGGTTCGTACGAACCCGGCTCGCTGGGCGCGGCCCGCTCGGCGATCACCGAAGCCGGGCAGGCACTGTCCTACCAGGTTCCGATGCTGGTGGGCGCGTACTCAGCGATCGCGGGGGGCTTCCTGGACGGCACCGGGATACAGGACAACGCCCTGCGCACCCTCCTCGGCCGGGAGCCCCGCTCGGCGCTGGACACGTACCGGGACGCGGTCGCGGGCGCCCGGACCGCCGCGTAGGCGCGGGGGCGGACTGGGTGCGCCGACGGGTGCTCGTCAGGTGAGAGGTGTGTCCAGGACCGCCTTGCGGTGGCTGAACGTCTCCAGCGAGTAGCGGCCGTGGTAGCTGCCCATGCCGCTCTCACCGACCCCGCCGAACGGCAGGTCGGAGACGGTCAGATGGGCGAGCGGCAGCCCGATGCCGACGGCGCCGGAGGACGTCTCCGCGACCAGCCGTTCGCGTACGGTGTCCGATTCGGTGAACGCGTACAGCGCCAGCGGCTTGTCCCGCTCGTTGATGAACGCGATGGCCTCGTCGAGGCCGTCCACGGTGACGATCGGCAGTACCGGCCCGAAGATCTCCTCGCGCATCACGGGCGCGTCCGGTGCCACGTCGGCAAGCACGGTCGGGGCGATGTACTTGGCGTCCCGGTCGTAGGTGCCGCCGGTCACGGTGCGGCCCGAGCCCAGGAGTCCGGTCAGCCGGTCGAAGTGGCGCCGGTTCACGATCCGGCCGTACTCCGGGTGCGTCGAGGCGTCCGCCCCGTAGAGCCCCTCGACGGCGGCGGCGAGCGCGTCGGCGAGGGCGGGGGCGGTCTCCGGGTCGGTCAGTACGTAGTCGGGGGCGACGCAGGTCTGGCCCGCGTTCAGGAACTTCCCGGCCGCCAGCCGTCCCGCGACCGCCTTCAGGTCCGTGTCCCGGTCGACGAAGACCGGCGACTTCCCTCCCAGTTCGAGGGTCACCGGGGTGAGGTGCTTGGCCGCCGCCGCCATCACGATCCGGCCCACCGTGCCGTTGCCGGTGTAGAAGATGTGGTCGAAGCGCTCGGCGAGCAGCGCGGTGGTCTCGGGAACAGCGCCCTCGACGACGGCGACGGCGTCCTCGTCCAGATAGCGGGGCAGCAGCCGCGCGACGGCCGCGGAGGTCGCGGGCGCCAGTTCGCTCGGCTTGACCAGCACGGTGTTCCCGGCGGCGAGCGCGCCGGCGAGCGGGGCGAGCAGCAGCTGCACCGGGTAGTTCCAGGGCGCGATGACCAGGACGACGCCGAGCGGGTCCTGCACGGTGCGGGCCGTCGCCCCGCCGAGCCGGGCCGGTACGGGGGCGGGCTCTGGCCGCAGCCAGTCGGCCAGGTGCTCCAGGGTGTGGTCGATCTCGCGGACCGTGAAGTCGATCTCGGTGCGGTAGGCCTCCTTGCGGCTCTTGCCGAGGTCGGCGTGGAGCGCGTCGGCCAGTTCGTCACCGCGTTCGGTGAGCAGCGTGCGCAGCTGCCGGAGCCGGCCGGTGCGCCAGTCGAGGCTCTTGGTGCTGCCGGTACGGAAGGTGGTGCGGAGGCGGTCGACGGTCTCGGGTACGGAGGGCATGGAGGACGCTTTCTGCGGGGACGGGGGCGGGGGAGACGGGGTGGAGCTTGATATGCTCAAGCAATTACTTTCATGTAACTGCCAACCATTGAGCATGTCAAATAAATGTCGGCGGATGCCGATCGAAGAATGGCCGACCATGACCACCGAACCGACGCCCCGCGCCGACACTGCTCCGGACGATCGGGCCGCCCCCGCCCCGGAAGACCTCCTGGAGCCGCTGGCCCTCGTCGTGCGCGGCCACCACGACGACCTCACCGCCGTCGCCGCCCGTCACGCACTGTCCACCTCGCAGGCCCGCGCGCTGATCGCGCTCAACGAGCCCATGCCGATGAGCGCCCTGGCCGCCCACCTCGTCTGCGACGCGTCCAACGCCACCGGCCTGATCAGCCGCATGGAGACCCGAGGCCTGGTCGTCCGCGCCCCCGCCCCCGGCGACCGGCGCTCCAAGGTCGCGAGCCGCACCCCGGAGGGCACCGCGCTCGCCCACACCATCCGCGCCGAGATGCGCGCCGTGCACGGCGCGCTCGAAGCGCTCACGCCGCAGGAGCGCACAGCGCTGCTGCCCCTGCTCAACCGGCTGGGGCAGCTGCTGTACGCCTGATGTTCCCGGAGCGCGTTACGGAGCGGGCGGCGCCGACTCCTCCGGACCCGCCCCGCTCTCCCGCCGCTTGAGCTCGTCCTCGCGGCGGCGCAGGTCCGCCTCCCAGTCCTTGAGGACCGCCTCGTCCTGCTTGTTCTCTTCCTTCAGGGACTTCAGGAAGTCAGGATTGTCGTCCGGCGCCACCCACCGGGAACGCCCGTTGCGGTGCCACTCGGAGGGCGTACGGCCGTCGGCCGGCACCTCGCGCACCTTGCCCGCGGCCAGCCACACGATCGGGCCGACGATCCAGAACAACAGGATGATGAAGACCCAGGCGATCTTCGGCAGGTGCTTGGCCTCGTCCTCCGGGGTGTTCAGGCAGTCGATGAACGCAAAGATCGTCAGCGCCAGCGGCAGGAGATAGATCAGGGCCCGGAGCATGGTGGAAGTTTCCCCCCGAGGAGAGTTGGCGGGGCAAAGCCCCGCCCCGGTGACGGGCCCAGGGTAACGGGTGTCAGTTACGCCCCACGGCGAGCAGGTGGGAACTGGCTGCGAGCAGATCCGGGTACGGCTCTGCCATGCGGGCGGCCGCCAGCGCGGAGGCGAACATGCGCGATCCGGTGAGGGATTCCCGGGTGTGCCGCTCGGTTGCTTTCAGCAGCGCCCAGGTGGGGCCCTCGATCCCGTACACCCGGGTATCGGTGAAACCGGCGTCGCTCAGCTCCGACTCCAGCTCCTGGCCCGTGTGGAAGTGGGCCTCCGTGAAGCCCTTCTTCCCGTCGTGCGAGCCGGTCGCGAGGATCTTGGCGATGCCCTCCTGGAGCGAGGCGCCGTCGAGGTGGGCGAGCGCGGTGTGCTCGAACAGCGAGGCGTAGCGGTTGATACCGGCCGCGGCGACGAGACCGCCCGGCCGCACCACACGACGGGCCTCGGTGAGGGCGGTCCTGCGGTCGGCCGCTTCGACCAGGTGGTAGAGGGGGCCGAGGAGAAGGACCACGTCGTACGAGTCGTCGGCCGCGCTCAGAGCACGGGCGTCACCCAGTTCGACGCTGCAACCGGAGTCCACGGCCTCGGTGACGTGGCGCTGAACGGGGTCCACGAGGTGCACGCGGTAGCCGTCCTCCGAGAGCCATCGTGCATGGGCCCCGGGACCACCGCCGACGTCGAGCACGGATGCCGGAGCGGGCGGGAGATGGCGGCGCAGGAGTTCCTGGGTCCGGACCATTTCCAGTACGCCGTCGGCCGGGACGGAGAGCCGGTCGGCCTCGTTGATGGTGGAGGTGTAGAACTCGATGATTCCCGGCGGGACTTGGTGAGCCGTCATGAGACCGTCCTGTTCCGGCAGAAGAACGTGGCGCGTGCATCCCTCGACTAACCTAGCCGGTTGACCTGTCCAGTCACCAGGAGGCCGCTGTGCCGCAGTTGAAGTACGAGCAGATCGCCGAGTCCCTGCGCGTCAGGATCTCGGACGGCGACTTCGGGCCGGGAGACCTGCTTCCCTCCGGGCGGGATCTGTGCGAGCAGTGGTCGGTGTCGCGTGCCACCGTCATCAAGGCGATGGATGTACTGCGCGGGGACGGGCTTGTCGTCGCCCGGCAAGGGTCGGGTTTCACGGTCGTGGAGGTTCCCGTGGCCCGACCGGCCGGGCGGCGGTCCGCCGGGTCGCCTCGCGTCTCCGGCGGGGGTCCGTTCCGGCGGCTGGGAGCGCCCGAGAAGGAGGTGCCGTCCAGTCGGGTGGCCGATGCCATGGGGGTCGGCGCCGGAACGGTCGCTCTCCGCCGCGACCGGCTGATGCTGCTCGACGACGGGTCTCCGCTGTCGCTGGTCACGGCGTGGTTTCCGGAAGAGGTCGCGGACGCCTGTCCGAAGCTCTCCCAGAAGGGGCCGATTCCGGAAGGGACGACCCACTACGTCGCGCGGACGCTCGGCAGGTCCCCGGCTCACGGAACGGACGTGACCTCAGTACGCCTCGCGTCCGCCGGTGAGGCCGAATGCCTGGGCCTCGGAATGCCGGCCGCGGTCGTGGTCGTCCTCCATACGGCGAGCGACAGCACCGGTGAGGTCCTGGTGTGCGAGGAGGGGGTGACCCCGGCGCACCTCTGGGAACAGGTGGACAGCTACCCGATGGGTGGAAGAAGCGGCGAATAGCTTGATTGGACCGGTCCACCGGTCCAATCTCGGTTTCATGAGCCCCTCAGAGCAACACGACGCCCTCCACGCCCGGTTACTGCCCTGGACCCGTCCCGACGGTGGACCTTGCTATCTGCGTACCGACGGCCATGGGTACGTATCGCGCGTGGCGGACCAGATGGAGACCGTGCAGTTGGGAATGGGGGCGGAGGTCCTCGACTGCGCCCGGCCGATCATCGCCGCACCCGGTGCGGCCGTGACGGAGCTCCGTTTCGCCGCGGCACGATTGGCCGAGTGCCTGACCGATGCCTTGCGGATCGCCGAGAGCAGGGGTGGACGGCTTCGGCACGACCATGGCGACGGATGCCGCGCGGAGCTCCCCGACGTGCGCGGGGCGTGAGTGCCGGGCCGATCCGGCAGCCGGGCCATCGTCGGGGCGCGAGGTGGGGGAGCCGTGGCGGGCGGCGGAGGGGAGGATGTCAAACTGGACAGCATGGCTTACGACGATCTTCGATCCCTCCTCCGGGCTCTGGAGCGCGAGGGCGAGCTCAAGCGCATCAAGGCCGAGGTCGACCCCTACCTGGAGGTCGGTGAGATCGTCGACCGGGTGAACAAGGCCGGCGGGCCCGCGCTGCTCTTCGAGAACGTCAAGGGCTCCTCGATGCCCCTGGCCATGAACGTGTTCGGCACCGACAAGCGGCTCCTCAAGGCGCTCGGGCTGAAGTCCTACTCGGAGATCAGCGACAAGATCGGCGGGCTGCTCAAGCCGGAGCTGCCGCACGGCTTCGTCGGCGTCCGGGAGGCCTTCGGCAAGCTCGGGACGATGGTCCACGTGCCGCCGAAGAAGGTGAAGGCGGAGAACGCACCGGTCCAGGAGGTCGTCCTCACCGGCGACGACGTGGACCTGGACCGGCTGCCCGCGCTCTTCACCTGGCCCAAGGACGGCGGCTCGTTCTTCAACCTCGGGCTCACCCATACCAAGCACCCCGAGACCGGCGTGCGGAACCTGGGGCTCTACCGGCTCCAGCGCCACGACCGCCGCACCATCGGGATGCACTGGCAGATCCACAAGGACAGCCGCAACCACTACCAGGTCGCCGCCAGACGTGGGGAGCGGCTGCCGGTCGCCATCGCGTTCGGGGCGCCGCCCGCGGTGACGTACGCCTCCACCGCGCCGCTGCCGGGGGACATCGACGAGTACCTGTTCGCCGGGTTCATCCAGGGCAAGCGCATCGAGATGGTCGACTGCAAGACCGTCCCGCTCCAGGTCCCGGCCAACGCCGAGGTCGTCATCGAAGGGTGGCTGGAGCCCGGCGAGACGCTGCCCGAGGGGCCGTTCGGTGACCACACCGGCTTCTACACGCCGCAGGAACCGTTCCCCGCGCTGACCATCGACTGCGTGACCATGCGGAAGCGCCCGCTGCTCCAGTCGATCGTGGTGGGCCGGCCGCCGACCGAGGACGGGCCGCTGGCCCGTGCCACCGAGCGGTTCTTCCTGCCGCTGCTCAAGATCATCGTGCCGGACATCGTGGACTACCACCTGCCCGAGTCCGGTGGCTTCCACAACTGTGCGATCGTCTCGATCGACAAGAAGTACCCGAAGCACGCCCAGAAGGTGATGAGCGCCATCTGGGGCGCGCACATGATGTCGCTGACCAAGCTGATCGTCGTCGTGGACTCCGACTGTGACGTCCACGATCTGCACGAGGTGTCCTGGCGGGCGCTCGGGAACACCGACTACGCGCGGGACCTGACCGTCGCCGAAGGTCCCGTCGACCATCTCGACCACGCCTCCTACCAGCAGTTCTGGGGCGGCAAGGCTGGGATCGACGCGACGAAGAAGTGGCCCGAGGAGGGCTACACCCGGGACGGGGGCTGGCCCGACATGGTCGAGTCCGACCCGGACACGGCGGCGAAGGTCGACCGCCGGTGGAAGGAATACGGACTGTGAGTGCCTCTGCCGCTGCCGTGCCGCAGCCCCGCAGCAAACCCCGCGCGTTCCTGCGGCTCGTCATGATCGAGCACTCCGTCTTCGCGCTGCCCTTCGCCTACATCGCCGCCCTGACCGCGATGTTCCACGACGACGAGTCGATCCACTGGGTCACCCTGCTGCTCGTCACCGTCGCTATGGTCGGGCTGCGCACCTTCGCGATGGCCGCGAACCGGATCATCGACCGGGAGATCGACGCCCGCAATCCGCGTACCGCCGGCCGCGAGCTGGTGACGGGTGCCGTGTCGGTGAGGTCGGCGTGGACGGGGGCGCTCATCGCCGTCGTCGTCTTCCTCGGTGCGGCGGCGCTGCTCAACCCGCTCTGCCTGGCGCTGGCGCCGCTCGCGGTGATCCCGATGGTCGTCTACCCGTACGGCAAGCGGTTCACGAACTACCCGCACGCGATCCTGGGCATCGCCCAGGCCATGGGGCCGGTCGGTGCCTGGCTGGCGGTGACCGGGAGCTGGTCGTGGGACGCGGTGATCCTGGGTCTCGCCGTCGGTATCTGGATCGGCGGCTTCGACCTGATCTTCGCCTGCCAGGACGTGCAGGCGGACCGGGCCCACGGGGTGTTCTCCGTCCCGGCCCGGTTCGGCGTGCCTGCCGCGCTGTGGGGCGCGCGGGTCTGTCACGTGGTGACGACCGGGCTGCTGGTCTGGTTCGGACTGGCCACCGAGGCGGGGCTCTTCTACTGGATCGGCATGGTGATCGTCGCCGTCGCCTTCGTGTACGAGCACCGGGTGGTGCGGCCGCACGATCTGTCGCGGCTGAACCGGGCGTTCTTCTCGGTGAACGGGTTCATCGGAATCGCCCTGTTCGCGTGTGCCCTGCTGGATCTGCTGGTGCGGGGCCTGACGGTCTGAGCGGCCGGGCGCCCCGGCGCAGGACGAACGCGGCGAGCGCGCCCCCGAGCAGGCCGAAGAGGTGACCCTGCCAGCTGACGCCCGGATCGGTCGGCAGGACGCCCTGGAGCAGCGAGCCGTACACCGCGGCGACGATCACGCCGATGACCACGTCCAGCGGACGGCGGTCCACGAAGCCGCGGACCAGCAGGTAGCCGAAGAGGCCGAAGACCACGCCCGACGCGCCGAGCGTGACCGTGTGCGCCGGGGCGGTGAGCCAGACGCCCAGGCCGCCGACCAGGATCACCGTGAGCACCACGCCCGCGAAGCGGCGCAGGCCGCCCAGCGCGGCTATGAAGCCGAGGACCAGCAGCGGGACGCTGTTCGACGCGACGTGCGCCCAGCCGCTGTGCAGGAAGGCGGCGGGCACGATGTCGAGCAGCTCGCCCGGTTCGCGCGGGCTGATCCCGTGACCGTCCAGGCTGTGGCCGGTCGCGAGGTCGATGCCCTCCAGCACCCAGAGCAGCCCGACCCAGCCCAGCATGACCGCGCCCGCCGCGAGGGCTCGGGATCCGGTCGTCATGCGCATGCCGTTCATGGAACGCCCCCCTTCATACGTCTCATACGTCGCGACGTATTCACACCTCGCAACGCACGGAGCCCCTGGCTCGGTTCCGGGTGGTGCGTGCCGGATAGGCTCGGTTCTGTGGATTCCGGGATTTCAGTGAGTCAGCAGCAGCGACAGCCTTGGATTGTCGGGGTTTCGGGCGCTTCGGGCACACCATTCGCCGCCGCGGTGCTGCGCGGTCTGCTGGCCGCGGGCGAGAGCGTCGATCTGGTGGTGAGCCGGGCGTCCCGCCTCACCCTGCTGGACGAGACCGGGATCGCCTTCCGTGACGCGCACTGGCAGGAGGACCTGCGCTGCTGGCTGGCGCGGGGCGCGGACGGCAAGCCGCACACCTTCGACGTGGACGTGTCCGGGGTACGGCACTGGGCGGCGGGCGATCTGGCGGCCGGGCCGTCCTCGGGGTCCTACCCGGCGAAGGGGATGCTGATCGTCCCGGCCTCGACGGCGTGTGTGGCCGGAGTGGCGCTCGGGCTCTCGAAGGACCTGTTGCAGCGGGCCGCGAGCGTGACGCTCAAGGAGCGGCGGAAGCTGGTCGTCGCGGTCCGCGAGACCCCGCTCAGCGGGCAGACGCTCAAGGCGCTGGTGGCCCTGGACGAGGCGGGCGCGGTCGTGCTGCCCGCCTCTCCGGCGTTCTACGCGGGTGCGACGCACATCCAGGATCTGGTGGATTTCGTCGCGGGGCGGGTGCTGGACGCGGCAGGGGTGCCGCACCAGCTGTACCGCCGCTGGGAGGGAGAGCTCGGTGGCGGCTCCCGTGGCTGATCCGGGCGGAGTCAGCGCTTCTTGGGCGCGCGCGGGGTGCGGGTCCGGTCGACCCGGTGCGCGGCGGCGGGCTGGTGGGCACGCGAGCGGTTGGCCAGGTCCTGCAGCTCGCGCATCCGGGCGTAGGCCATCTCGATCGTGTACACGGTGTTGTCACTCCTGAGGATTCGAAGATTCGAAAGCATTTTTTGGATGTTCGGGAAGATTTACAGGTCGTGAGGCCTGCATGCCTTAGATTCTACACATAGACTCGCGATACTGCTGATTAATGGAAGGTTCCATTCACATGGACGCGGTGGACAGGCAGCTCATCCAGGCCCTCAGGGAGAACGGCAGGGCCTCGTACGCCGAGCTGGGCCGGCTCGTCGGGCTCTCCGGGCCCAGCGTCACCGACCGCATCAACCGGCTGGAGTCCGCCGGAGTCATCACCGGCTACCGCGCCACCGTCGACGCGGCCTCGCTCGGGCTCGGCGTCACGGCCCTGATCGGCATCTCGCTCTCCGACGCCGCGGACCACGAGGACGTCGCGCACCGGCTGAAAGACCTCGCGGAGATCGAGGACGCCTGGTTCATCGCGGGGGACGACTCCTACATGCTCAAGGTGCGCGTCGGTGACGTGGACGGCCTGGAGAAGACCATCCGCCGGCTCAGCGGCACCCGGGGCGTCTCGCGCACCCGCACCACGATCGTGCTGTCCACCAAGTGGGAGAACCGGGTCGGCGAGCTGCCCGAAGAGGGCTGACGGAAGGGCCGACGGGGGGTTCGTGGGGCGCGCCCGGCGGAGGAGTACGGTGAGCGAAGTCTGTTACGTAGAGAAATGGGAGGCGCCCTAGTGGACGCGGGACTCAAGCGCGAGCTGGAGCAGAAGGTCCGGGCCGGCGAGCGGCTGACCCGCGAGGACGGGATCGCGCTCTACGAGTCCGACGACCTGGCCTGGCTCGGCGGTCTGGCCCATGAGGTGCGTACGCGTAAGAACGGCGACGTCGTCCACTTCAACGTCAACCGCCACCTCAACATGACGAACGTGTGCACCGCGTCCTGCGCGTACTGCTCGTTCCAGCGCAAGCCGGGCGAGAAGGACGCGTACACGATGCGCATCGAGGAGGCCGTCCGCCTCGCGAAGGCGATGCAGGGCGAGAACCTCACCGAGCTGCACATCGTCAACGGGCTGCACCCCACCCTGCCGTGGCGCTACTACCCGCGTTCGCTGAGCGCGCTCAAGGAAGCGCTGCCGGAGGTCTCCCTCAAGGCGTTCACCGCCACCGAGATCCACCACTTCGAGACCATCTCCGGGCTCTCCGCCTCCGAGATCCTCGACGAGCTGATCGACGCCGGTCTGGAATCGCTGACCGGCGGCGGCGCGGAGATCTTCGACTGGGAGGTCCGCCAGCACATCGTGGACCACGCCACCCACTGGGAGGACTGGTCGCGCATCCACCGGCTCGCGCACGAGAAGGGGCTCAAGACCCCGGCGACGATGCTGTACGGGCACATCGAGGAGCCCCGCCACCGCGTCGACCACGTGCTGCGGCTGCGTGAGCTCCAGGACGAGACCGGCGGCTTCCAGGTCTTCATCCCGCTGCGCTACCAGCACGACTTCGTGGACATGAAGGACGGCAAGGTCCGCAACAAGCTCCAGGCGCGCACGACGATGGCGACCGGCGCGGAGGCGCTCAAGACCTTCGCGGTCTCCCGGCTGCTCTTCGACAACGTCCCGCACGTCAAGGTCTTCTGGGTGATGCACGGCGTGCAGACCGCCCAGCTCGCGCTCCAGCACGGCGCGGACGACATGGACGGCTCGGTCGTCGAGTACAAGATCACGCACGACGCGGACAACTACGGCACGCCCAACAAGCTCGGCCGTGAGGACCTCCTTGACCTGATCCGCGACGCCGGCTTCCGGCCCGTCGAGCGCAACACCCGGTACGAGATCCTCCGCGAGTACCCGGGCCCCGACGCGGACCGGCGCGAGTCGCCGCAGCCGATGCGGGTCTGACCCGGCGCGCGCCCCCGGGCGCGCGCAGTGCTGTACTGCTCCACGAAAGACTGCTCCACGAAAGCTCCGGCCGCCGTCCCCGGCCGGAGCTTTCCCGCGTTTCTGGCGGGGTTTCCCGACGGGATTGAGCGCAGCGCTCGTAATGGTTAATCTGCATCTATGACACTTACCTTTGAGCTGGACCCTCCCTTCGACAGGCCCCTGCGGGACGGCGTCACCGCGCTCTGGGCCGATGTGTCCAACGCGGGCGGCGCGGTGGGGTTTGTGCCGCCCGTCACGGCGGAGGACGTCCGGCCCGAACTGGTCAAGCACCTCACCGCCATCACGGAGGAGCGCACCCGGCTCCTCGTCGGCTACGACGAGGAGGGCGCCGTCGCCGCCACGGCCTTCCTGACCCGCAACACGCACCGGCTGATGTCGCACTGGGTCTGGCTCTACACGGTGATGGTCCACCCCCGCCACCAGGGCCGGGGCTTCGGGCGCGACCTGATGGCCGCGGCCGCCGACGCCGCGCGCTCCATCGAGGGCATCGAGGCCATCCGGCTCACCTGCCGGGGCGGCACGGGCGCCGACCGCTTCTACGCAGCCTGCGGCTACAAGGAGGTCGGACGGGTGCCGGGGGCGATCCGGGTGGCCGACGGGGACGACCGCGACGACATCATCATGCTGCTGCCGCTCGGCTGAGAGCGGTGGTCCAGGACCGCCGCGCGGACCCTTGGCGGAGCCCTCCGAACCGCGCGATTACGGGGCATGCTTCACTGGACGGGCAGGACTGTCACGTAGAGAGAAGGCGAGCTGTGTCCGCTGCAAAGCCGAGCGCAATGATCCGGTACACCGCGATGCGTCTCAGTATCTTCGTCGGCTGCTTCGCGCTCGCCGCCGTGGCGGTCAACTACGGGCTGCTGCCCTCCGGAGCGGGGGGCTCGAACATCATCTGGGTCATCCTGCTCGCCCTGGTGCTCTCCGCACCGCTCAGCTACGTGCTGCTGCGCAAGCAGCGCGACGAGATGTCCGAGCAGATCATCTCCAAGGTCGACCGGACCAAGGCCCGCCTTGAGGCGAACCGCACCCGCGAGGACAGCGTCACCCAGTAGGGGAAATGTAAGCTGCCTCACACTCATACCAATTCTTCCCGAAACCCCAGCGCCGGAGTCAACGCTCCTGTACTGGGGTTTTCGCGTTCCTCCGGGGCCAGTTGAGGAGTGCTGCCGGGTGCTGACGGGTGTGCGGACGCAGTGTCATACCAAAGAAGACCTTTGAGGTTCTCAAAGTTCAAGTGTTAACGTGTTCGGCATGAAGACAGCTGTGCGCCTCCGACCTGCCGCGAGCATCCCGCTCGTGGCGCGCCTGCATGTCGATCTCTGCCGCTGTATGTCCGCGGTCTGTTGCCGCAACGTCTGAACGGCATCATGCAGCGGCGCCGCCTCTGACGCGGGCGCCGCACCCCCGTCCCCTCCGCACACCGTCCCCGTGCGTCCCGATGCGTCACATCTGGAGTGTGTCCGTGTCCGCGAACCCCGCGTCCGCCACCACCGATGAGCCCTCCGGCTCCGGTTTCCGCATACCCAAGGTCCCGTTCTGGGCCCAGATCGTCGCCGGTCTCGTCCTCGGCGTACTGCTCGGCTGGCTCGCCCGCAGCCAGGACATCGACTGGCTCTACACCACGCTCGACAAGGTCGGCCACATCTTCGTCCAGCTGCTGAAGCTGGCCGTCGCGCCCCTCGTCTTCTTCGCGATCCTGGTGTCGATCACCAACCTGCGCAAGGTCAACAACGCCGCCAGGCTGGCGGGCCGCACCGTCCTCTGGTTCATGATCACCTCACTGATCGCGGTCGCCATCGGCCTCGCGATCGGCCTGATCACCAACCCGGGCTCCGGCACCGGCCTCACGCCGAAGGACGGCAAGGCCCCCGAGCACGCCGGCTCCTGGCTCGACTTCCTGACCGGCATCATCCCGGAGAACGTGATCACACCGTTCACCGAGCTGAACGTCCTCCAGATCGTCTTCATGGCCGCCGTCGCCGGTATCGCCGCCCTGCAGCTCGGCGAGAAGGCCCAGCCGATCCTCACCCTCAGCGAAGCCGTCCTGGAGCTCCTCCAGAAGGCCCTGTGGTGGGTCATCCGGCTCGCCCCGATCGGCACCATCGGCCTCATCGGCTACGCGATCGCGGACTACGGCTGGGACCTGATCGGCAAGTACGCGACCTTCACCGCCGACGTCTACATCGGCTGCGCCCTGGTGATGTTCGGCGTCTACCCGCTGCTCCTGGCCACCGTCGCCAAGGTCAGCCCGCTCCAGTTCTTCAAGGGCGCCTGGCCCGCGATCCAGCTCGCCTTCGTCTCGCGCTCCTCGGTCGGCACCATGCCGGTCACCCAGCAGGTCACCGAGCGCCTCGGCGTCCCGAAGGAGTACGCCTCCTTCTCGGTCCCGTTCGGTGCGACGACCAAGATGGACGGCTGCGCCGCGATCTACCCGGCGCTGGCCGCGATCTTCATCGCGCAGATCTTCGACGTTCAGCTGGGTGTCGGTGACTACATCCTGATCGCGTTCGTCTCGGTGATCGGCTCCGCCGCCACCGCCGGTCTCACCGGCGCCACGGTCATGCTGACCCTGACGCTGTCGACGCTGGGCCTCCCGCTGGAGGGCGTCGGCCTGCTGATGGCCATCGACCCGATCCTGGACATGATGAGGACGGCGACCAACGTGGCGGGCCAGGCGCTGGTCCCGGTCCTCGTCTCGGCGCGCGAGAAGATCCTCGACCACGACCTGTACAACTCGGCCTCCGCCTCCCCGGTGGACGACGTCGAGGTCCAGGACAGCGAGCCGGCGAAGGTGCCCGTCCCCGCCTGATCCACGCGGTCCCCAACGGCTGCGCCCCGTACCCTCCGCACCTGGGTACGGGGCGCAGCCGTTTCGCGAACGCGCCGTACTCTTACCGGGGAGTGGTGCAGCGGGGCGGGAGGAGTCCGGCATGGGTGCTGTGAAGGGCAAGCGGATGCCGCGCGCCGTGCGCGAGCAGCAGATGATGGACGCCGCGGTGCGGACGTTCGGGCGGCGCGGCTACCGGGCCGCCTCCATGGACGAGATCGCCGAGCTGGCCGGGGTGTCCAAGCCGCTGGTGTACCTGTACCTGAATTCAAAGGACGAGCTGTTCACCGCGTGCATCCGGCGCGAGGCCCGGGAGCTGCTCGCGGCCGTACAGGCCGGGGCGGAACCGGGACTGCCCGCCGACCGGCAACTGTGGTCCGGGCTGCGGGCGTTCTTCACGCACACCGCGCAGAACCCGGACGGCTGGGCGGTGCTGTACCGGCAGGCGCGTACGCACGGGGAGCCCTTCGCCACCGAGGTGAGCGTGATGCGCGACGAGATCGTCGCGTTCGTGACGGGTCTGATCGGGGCGGCGGCCCGCGAGGCCCATCACGACCCGGCGCTCCCCGACCGCGACGTGGCGGGCCTCGCGCAGGCGCTGGTGGGCGCCGCGGAGTCGCTCGCCGGCTGGGCGAACGAGACCCCGGGCGTCTCGGCGAAGGAGGCGGCGTCCACCCTGATGAACTTCTCCTGGGCGGGGCTGGAGAACCTCATGAACGGGCGCTCCTGGCAGCCGCGGGGGCAGTCCGGGCATGTGTAGCGTCCGGCCGGGCCCGGCTCGATCCGGGCTTAAGACCGCGGGCTCGGACGAGAGCTACGGCGGTCAGGGCCATGCGTACGGCGGTTTCCGCCGGGACCACGGCGGCCAGGCCCACAGGTGGACCCCACCAGCGAGTTGCCGCAGGTCGGGGGAGGGGTCAGGAACCCGTGAGTCGTTCGTCGCGGACGGCGGCCCAGTGCAGGGAGTCGCGGATGCCGTCCGTGACCGTGTACTGCGGGTGCCAGTCCAGGAGGCGGTTGGCGCGGTCGCTGCGGGTGTAGGCGCCGGCGACGTCGCCGGCGCGCGGACCGGTTTCCGTCGCCGCGACGGGGGTGTCCACGATTTCGTTGAATGCCGCGATGAGTTCCCGCACGGTGGTGCCCGTCCCGGTGCCCAGGTTGATGGCAACTGAGCGCTGATCGGCGCTCAGGATGGTGTCGAAGCGCTCGATCGAGGCTACGTGCGCGGCGGCCAGGTCCCAGACGTGGACGTAGTCACGGATGCCGGATCCGTCGCGGGTGGGCCAGTCGGTGCCGGTGATCTCGAAGCACGCACCTTCTTCGTGTGCCGAGATCAGCTTGCCGAGGGCGTGGCTGGGACGCCGCAGTTGCAGGCCGGTCCGCATCTTGGGGTCCGCGCCGATCGGATTGAAGTAGCGCAGCGACAGGACGCGGATCGGCTGGGTCGCCGCGATGTCGGTGAACATGCCTTCGCAGACCGTCTTGGTCCGGGCGTAGGGGCTCTGCGGGGCGTGGGCGGAGTCCTCGCCGACAGTGGAGTCGGCGCCGGTCTCGTAGATCGACGCCGACGAGCTGAAGATCATGCGGGTGCACCGGTTGCGCAGGAGGTGGCCGACGAAGTCGAGGCCGGCCGTGACGTTGTTGCGGTAGTAGCCGACGGGGTCGGCCACGGAGTCCGGCACGACGATCAGCGCGGCACAGTGGACGACTGCGTGAATGTCGGGGTGCTCGGCAAAGACGCGGTCGATGAGGGGGCCGTCCGCGATGTCGCCCTCGTAGAAGATCCGGTCGGTGGTGAACTCCCGGCGGCCGGTGGAGAGGTTGTCGAGGATTACTGGTTCGATCCCGGAGTCGAGGCAAGCGGAGGCGATGGTGCTGCCGATATACCCGGCTCCGCCGGTGATGAGTACCTTCATGCGCAGAGCCTAGTGGCTGGTTGCATGCGCATCTCCGGGGCTGTTTCAGCCCGCAGAGGTGCCTTGAGGTGCAGTGCGGGCGCAGCGGAACCCGAGGGCGTGGTTGGAGTAGCCGGGAGCTGCCGCGAACCGTTCTGTGGTGCGGACCTGGAAGCGCAGGTGCATCCAGCCCCCTCCGCGGACGGCCATGTACCGTCCGGCGGCTGCGTGGTACATCCGGTCGTAGGTGCGGGCGGGGTCGTAGAGCTCATAGGCGCTGGACGTCCACTGCGACACGTTTCCCGCCATGTCGCTCGCACCCAGAGGGGAGTCCCCGGAAGGAGAGCGTATGCCCACCGGTTCGGTGCCGGGCCTGGTCCCGTGCTGGGCGAAGTGGTCGTTCCAGTAGTGCCGCCAGTTGGTGAGGCCATCGAGCTGGCAACCCAACCCCACCCGGCAACACGGCCAGGGATGGCATGGCCCCTACCCGGTCTCTTCGCTCACTGCAGCCGCCGTCCCGGTGAGGTGGACGCGGGCGGCGTCGCCCGTGCCGTCGCGGAGCTGGAAGCCGGTGCCGTCGGACGCGTAGGTGACGGTGCCGGGGAGGAGGACGGGCGCCCTGAAGTCGGCCCGTAGCGTGTGGATCAGGTGTGGTCGCGGGGTCTGCGCGAGGCAGTGGGCCACGGTCCACATGCCGTGCGCGATGGCGCGCGGGAAGCCGAACAGCCGTGCCGTCACCGGATACAGGTGGATGGGGTTGCGGTCGCCGGAGGCTGCTCCGTAGCGCCGTCCCAGGTCTGCGGGGAGCTGCCACTCGGCGACGGCGGGGAGTGCCGGTCCGGGGGTGGCGGGGAGCGCAGGTCCGGGGGTGGCCGGGGCCGTGCCCGTGCGGGGCGCGTGCCGGGACAGGTAGCCGCTGCGGGACTCCCACACCAGCTCGCCCGAGAGCCGGGCCTCGGTGACCACGGTGACCTCGGTGCCGCGCCGGTGCGGCGTCAACTCGGTCGCGTAAACCGTCAGTTCGAGTGCGTCCGTGGGGTGCAGGGGCCGGTGTGCGGTGATCTCGATCCAGGTGTGGACGAGTCCGGTGACCGGCAGCGGGAAGCGGTGCCGGGTCATCAGCCGCATCGCGAGCGGGAAGGCCAGGACGTGGGGGTAGGTGACCGGCAGGGCGTCCGGCTCCGTGAAGCCGCAGATCCTGCGGTACGCGGCCAGCGGGCCGGCCGCGGGGCGTGCGGCGGGGGCGGTCGCGCGGTCGGGCGGCAGTGCGGCGTCCGGGCGGCCGGGCCGTTTGAACGGGGACGTGGCGGCGCCGCGCGCCAGCGAGAGGAGCAGGCTCGGCACCGGTCACGCCCCCAGCAGGCTCTGGCCGCACACCCGGACGACCTGGCCGTTGACGGCGCTGGAGGCGGGCTGGGCGAACCAGGCGGTCGTCTCGGCGACGTCGACCGGGAGCCCGCCCTGCGAGAGGGAGTTCATCCGGCGGCCCGCCTCGCGGATGAAGAGCGGCACGGCGGCGGTCATCTTCGTCTCGATGAAGCCGGGGGCGACCGCGTTGACCGTGACGCCGTGGTCGGCGGCGGCGCGTGGGGCCAGTGAGCGGACCAGGCCGATGATTCCGGCCTTGCTCGCCGCGTAGTTGGTCTGGCCGTTGTTGCCGGCGATGCCCGCGATGGAGGCGGTGGCGACGATCCGGCCGCCCCGGTTGACGGTGCCGGTCTTCAGCAGCGCGTCCGTGGTGCGCAGGACGCTGTCGAGGTTGACGTCGATGACCGGGGCCCAGCGGTCGGCGGCCATGTTGGCGAGCCGCCGGTCGCGGGTGATGCCGGCGTTGTGGACGAGGATGTCGAGGCCGTCCGGGGCGGCGGCGGTGATCCGGGCCGCCGCGTCGGCCGCGGTGATGTCCAGCGGCAGGGCGGTCGCGCCGAGCCGGGCGGCGGTGCGCTCCAGGTCCTCCCGCGCCTGCGGGACGTCCAGGCAGATGACGTGGGCGCCGTCCCGGGCGAGCACGGAGGCGACCGAGGCGCCGATGCCGCGCGCCGCCCCGGTGACCAGCGCGGTGCGGCCGGCGAGCGGGGCGGCCCAGTCGTCGACCGGGTCGGGGGCGGCCGAGGTCAACTCGATGACCTGGCCGCTGATGTACGCGGACCGGGGCGACAGCAGGAAGCGCAGGGTGGATTCGGCGCCGGAGAGCGCGCCGGGCACGACGCGGACCAGCTGCGCGGTCGAGCCCTTCCCGATCTCCTTGCCGAGGGAGCGCACGAAGCCTTCGAGGGCCTGCTGGGCGGCGGCCTGGTGGTGGTCGTCCGGGGAGGGCCGCACGCCGAGGACGACGACGCGGCCGCCCGGTGCGAGGGAGCGGACGACGGGGTGCAGCGCGCCGTGCACGGCCCCGAGCCCGGCGGCGGTGTCGACGGCCGTGGCGTCCAGGACGAGCGCGGCGGGTCGTTCGGTGCCCGTCCTGGATGCCGGTCCGGCCGCGGGCCGTTCCGCGCTCGCGTTCACATCCGTTCCGGTCGCGGGCCGTTCCGCGTCCGTCCTCACCTCCAGGCCGGTCGCGGCGAGGACCGCGCCGAGCTCCTCTGTCACGGTGGAGTCCCCTGCCGTGAGGTGGCGGACGGGGCCGGTCAGTGCCGGGGTCTCCAGGGACCAGCGGCGCAGCGGTGCGGGCTGCGGCAGGCCGATCCGCCGGGTCAGGAACCGGCCGGTCGCTGTGCCGGTGAAGTGCAGATAGCGGTCGGCCATTGTCCAGACTCCCTGCTCGGTCTTAGATTTACTCCAGAGTAAGGTTACTCAAGAGTCAGGAGCTGGTCGAGATGAGTTGGTCGAATTGATCCCCCTCGCACTCCCGCAGCCCCGCAGGGTCGCGGTCATCGGCGGCAGCCGTATCCCCTTCGCCCGCTCCGACGGGTCGTACGCGCAGGCCTCCAACCAGCAGATGCTCACCGCCGCGCTGGACGGACTGGTCGAGCGGTTCGGGCTCCAGGGGCAGCGGGTCGGGGAGTTCGCCGCCGGTGCGGTCCTCAAGCACAGCCGGGACTTCAACCTGGCCCGGGAGACCGTGCTCGGCTCCCAACTCGACCCGCGCACCCCCGCGTACGACATCCAGCAGGCCTGCGGCACCGGCCTCCAGGCCGTCATCGCCGCCGCCAACAAGATCATGCTCGGGGCGGTCGACTCGGCCGTTGCGGGCGGCGCGGACACCACGAGCGATGCGCCGCTCGGCGTCAACGACGAGCTGCGCAGGCTGCTGTTGTCGGCGCGCCGCGCGAAGTCGACGGGCGGCCGGGCGAAGGCCCTCGCGGGCGTACGCCCCCGCCATCTCGTCCCGGACATCCCGCGCAACGCGGAACCCCGCACCGGTCTCTCGATGGGCGAGCACGCGGCGGTCACCGCCCGGCAGTGGGACATCGCCCGCGCGGACCAGGACCTGCTCGCTGCCACCAGCCACCAGCGACTCGCCGCCGCCTACGAGCGGGGATTCCTGGACGACCTCGTCGTCCCGTACCTCGGTCTGGAGCGGGACCAGAACCTGCGCCCCGGCTCCACGGTGGAGAAACTCGCCACCCTGAAGCCGGTGTTCGGCGCGGACCACCCGGACGCGACGATGACCGCGGGCAACTCCACCCCGCTCACGGACGGCGCCGCGACGGTGCTGCTGGCGAGCGAGGAGTGGGCCGAGCGGCACGGGCACGAACCGCTGGCCTACCTCTCGCTGTACGAGACCGCCGCGGTGGACTACGTGGGCGGCGAGGACGGTCTGCTGATGGCGCCCGCGTACGCCGTGCCGAGGCTGCTGGAGCGGGCCGGTCTCGGTATCCAGGACTTCGACCTCTTCGAGGTCCATGAGGCCTTCGCCTCCCAGGTGCTCGCCACGCTGGCCGCTTGGGAGAAGGCGGGCCTGGCCCCCGTCGACCGGGAGAAGCTCAACGTGGCCGGCTCCTCGCTCGCCACCGGCCACCCGTTCGCCGCGACGGGCGCCCGGATCGTCGCCACCCTCGCGAAGCTCCTCGCGGAGCGGGACGCCCCGGGACGCGGGCTGATCTCGATCTGCGCGGCCGGCGGCCAGGGCGTGACGGCGATCCTCGAACGCGCCTGACCCGTAACCCCGTGCACGTAGGCACGTCTCGACCCGTTCCGATCAGTTTGGACCTGTTCTGACCTGTTCTGACCTGTTCTGACCTGTTCCGACCCGTTCAGACCCCGCCCGACCCCGATGCCCGAGGAGCCGCACGTGTCCACGCCACCCGCCACCACCACCGCGCCCGTCCTGGTCGAGCCCACCAAGGTCAGGGCCGCCGACGGCACCGTCCAGCAGGTCTCCGTACCGGCGTTCGCCCCGCCCGTCCGGCGCGGCTCGCTCGCGGAGATCCCCTTCGACAACGCCCGCGAGGCCCCGGCCGACGCCGTCCTCAGCCGCAAGCAGCCGGACGGCAGCTGGCAGGACGTGACGGCGGCGGAGTTCGCGGCCGAGGTGCTCGCCGTCGCCAAGGGCCTGATCGCGGAAGGGCTGCGGGGCGGCGACCGCATCGCGATCATGGCCCGTACGACGTACGAGTGGACGCTGCTGGACTTCGCGGCGTGGGCCGCCGGCCTGGTCACCGTCCCCATCTATCCGACCTCCTCCGCCTTCCAGGCCCGCTGGATACTCCAGGACTCGGGCGCCGCCGCCTGCGCGGTCGAGACGGCGGAGCAGGGCCGCCTCATCAGCCAGGAACGCAAGCAGCTCGGCGGCCTCACCCATCTCTGGCAGTTCGACACGGGCGTGCTGGGGCGGCTGAAGGCGGCCGGCCGGGACGTCCCCGACGACGCCGTCGCGGCCCGCCGAGCCACCCTGGAACCCGAGACCCCCGCCACCCTCATCTACACCTCCGGCACCACCGGCCGCCCCAAGGGATGCGTGCTGACCCACGGCAACTTCTACGCCGAGGTCGACAACGCCATCGAGCTGCTGCACCCGGTGTTCAAGTCGGTCAGCAAGTACCCCGCGTCCACCCTGCTGTTCCTTCCGCTGTCACACGTCTTCGGCCGGATGGTCGCGATCGGCTGCCTGCGCGCGAGGGTCCGGCTGGGCCACGCCCCGTCCATCCAGACCGAGGACCTGCTCGCGGACCTGGCCGGTTTCCGGCCGTCGTTCCTGCTGGCCATCCCGTACGTCCTGGAGAAGGTCTACAACACCGGCCGGGCCACCGCGGAGAAGATGGGCCGCGCCTCGTCCTTCGACCGGGCCGCCCGGATCGCCCAGCGCTACGGCCAGGCCGTCGAAGCCGCGGAACACGGCACCGGACCGGGCCCCGGGCTCGGTCTGCGGGCGGCCCGCGCGCTCTACGACCCGCTGGTCTACCGCCGTATCAGGGCCGCGCTCGGCGGCCAGGTCCGGTACGCGATCTGCGGCGGCTCCCCGCTCGGCAGCCGGCTCGCCGCCTTCTACGCGGGCGCCGGCATCGAGATCTTCGAGGGCTACGGGCTGACGGAGACCACCGCGGCCGCCACCGTGACCCCGCCGCTGAGACCGCGGCTGGGCACGGTCGGCTGGCCGCTGCCGGGCACCGCCGTCCGCATAGCCGAGGACGGCGAGGTGCTGCTCAGCGGCGGCCAGGTGTTCCAGGGGTACTGGGACGGGGAGCGCGGCGAGGCCGTTCCCGCGCTCGACGGCGGCTGGTTCGCCACCGGGGACCTGGGCGCGCTCGACGGGGACGGCTACCTCACGATCACCGGCCGCAAGAAGGACATCATCATCACCTCGGGCGGCAAGAACGTCACCCCGGCCCCGCTGGAGGACTGGCTGCGCGCCCATCCGCTGGTCAGCCAGTGCATGGTGGTCGGCGACAACCGCTCGTTCATCACCGCCCTGATCACCCTGGAGCCGGACGGGCTCTCCCACTGGCGCCGGATGCGGAAGAAGGAGGGCGTCCCGGTGCGCGAACTGATCCACGACGAGGAACTGCACACCACGCTGCAACGCGCGGTCGACGAGGCCAACCGGCTCGTTTCCCGCGCCGAGTCGATCCGGAAGTTCACCGTGCTGCCGGTGGACTTCACCGAGGAGCGCGGCCATCTGACCCCGTCACTGAAGCTGAAACGGGACGCGGTCAGCCGGGACTTCGCGGCGGAGATCGAGGAGCTGTACCGGAAGTAGGCGGCCTTGGTGCGGGGTGCGGGGTGCGGGGTGCGGTGCGGGGCGCTGTGGTGCGGGGTCTTCGGGGTGCGGGGTTCCGTCCTCAATCGCCGGACGGGCTTGGGTGGTGCGGGTGCTCCGCCGGGTGCGGGCCGCCTGGTCCGGTGGGTGGGGGTTCGGGGGCCCTCCGGGGCGTCTCCTCAAACGACGAACGTGCGGCGGGTCCGCGAGGGTGCCCGGGTCTGTGTTCGTCGTTCTGCGGGGACTCCCCTGCACGCCCCCGAACCCGGCCCGTCGCGCGTCTGCGGCAGTCGTGGGGCGGGGACGGTCGCGACCTTCGGCTGCCGTCCGGATACTTTCGTCCGGTGGTCCTGGCCCATCGGCCGATGCCCGCCGCCGGGTGTCCGGACCAGCATCGGATCCATGGCCCCGGCACGCGCACACCACCACCGCCTCCGCTCCGCGCTCGGCCTCTTCCTGCTGGCACCGCTGATCGGGGAGTTCCTGCTCGGCAACCAGCCGATCACGGCGCTGCCCTCGGTGTTCCTGCTCGCGCCCCTGTACGGGGGCGGCGCGCTGCTGGTCCGGGAGGTGGCCCGCCGTGCCGGGCGCGGCTGGCCGACCATGATCCTGCTCGGCGCGGCGTACGCGCTGATCGAGGAGGGCCCGGTCGACCAGATGCTGTGGAACCCGCACTACGGCGGCTTCGACCTGGGGGCCGCGTACGCGGGGGCCCGGGTGCCGCTGCTGGACACCAGCGTCCAGCTGCTCCAGGACGTGCTGACGCTGCACACCGTGTGGAGCGTCTGCGTGCCCATCGCCCTCGTCGAGGCCTTCGCCCGCGACGGTGACCGCACCCGCCCCTGGCTCGGTCTCCCCGGCCTCTCGGCGACCGTCCTCGTGTTCACCGCCGGTTCGGGATTCCTCGCCCTGGCCCAGGTGGAGTCCGAGGACTTCGTGGCCACGCCCGCGCAGTTCGCCGCTGCGGGCGTGCTCATCGCCCTACTGATCGCCGCGGCCTTCCTGTGCCGCCCGACGGGAGCGAGGCGCACGACGGGGCAGGGACTGGAGGTGCGGCGCACGCCGCCCGCGCCCTGGGTGGTCGGTGCGCTCTCGTTCGCCGTTACCAGTGTGTACTGGGGCCGGGAGTACCTGCCGGACGAGGTGCCCGCGGCGGTGCCCGTCCTCGGCTGGGCGCTGCTCGTGGCGGCGGTCCTGGTGCCGTGCGTCCGCTGGGCGCGCAGCGAGGGGTGGACCGGGGCGCACCGGCTCGGGCTCGCCGGGGGCGCGCTGCTCACCTATGCCTGGGTGGGGTTCGAGCAGGTGCGGTACCTCGATGTGTCCCGCGCCACCGGTCTCATCGGCAACGCGGTGTTCGCGACGGGCGCCCTGGTGCTCCTGGCGGCGGCGGTGTCGGCGGCGCGGCGGGCCCGGCCGCTGGCCTGAGCGCAAAACGCCTGCTGCCAGGCGTAATTGGTTATGACATGACGCTGCGGCCGTCGATATCCTGACGGGCTCCACCCCACGTCGTGAATCAGCTGGAGGCCACAGAGTGTCCGAGCCCGACGGTCAGCCCCGCCCCATACCGGCGCCGCCTCCCGGCCCACCGGCTCCGCAGGGCGGCGGCCACCGGGGGGCGATCGTCGCGGCCGTGATCACCGCGGCGGCGACGATCGCCGCCGCGCTCATCGCCCCGGCCGTGGTCCGGACGGGGGTTTCACCGCCGAGGTGAAGGTGCCAGTGGACCAGGGGAAGGGCTACGAGAAGCCCCGCTTCCGGGTGTGGAGCGTGAGCGAAGTGGACGTCGACAACTCGGCCGACACCCCCTTCACCTACTCGAATGAGCCCTCTCTTCCCCTTGTCTGATTAAGCGTCAGGTACGACGATGGCCCCGCGCATCGTTATGTGACGGAGCGTCAGATCTGGTCCAGGGGAAGGAGGCCGGACGGTGCCGATATCGCCCGCCGGGCCGCTGTCGTACGGGATGCAGCTCCCGATCCAGTCTCAGAGCGCCATCTACGCGGAGCCGTGGGAGGCCGGGGCCACCCCGGCCGACCTCGCCGAGATCGCCCGCACCGCCGACCGTACCGGGTTCGCGTACCTCGCGAGCTGCGACCACGTCGCCATCCCGCGCCGGCTCGCGGAGGGGATGAGCACCGTCTGGTACGACCCGGTGGCCACGCTCGGGTTCCTCGCCGGGGTCACCGAGCGGGTGCTGCTGATGAGCCATGTCGCGGTCGTCGGACTGCGGCATCCGCTGGCCACCGCCAAGCAGTACGCGACCCTCGACCACCTCAGCGGCGGCCGGCTGGTCCTCGGGGTCGGGGCCGGGCACGTGCGCGAGGAGTTCGAGGCGCTCGGGGCGGACTTCGACGGGCGCGGCGGAGTGCTCGACGAGACCATCGACGCACTCAAGGCCGCGCTCGGCCCTGAGGAGTACCCGGAGTTCGCGGGGGAGCGGTTCTCCTTCAGTGGGCTCGGCCAGCTGCCCAGGCCCGCCCAGGAGCGGGTCCCGCTCTGGGTGGGCGGCTCCTCGCCCGCCGCGGTGCGCAGGGCGGCCGTACGGGGGGACGGCTGGCTGCCGCAGGGTGATCCGCGCGGGAAGCTGCCGGAGCAGATCGCCCGGCTGTACGCGCTGCGGGAGGCCGCCGGGGTGGCGGAGCCGATCGTCGTCGGGGCCATCACGGAGCCGCTGTACGTGGGCGAGCCGGACTGGTCCGTGGGGCGGCGCACCCTCAGCGGGAAGCCGGAGGCGCTGGCCGAGTCGCTGCGGGAGTACGCGGCGATGGGCGTGCACCAGATCCAGGTGCGGTTCCGCAGCCGCAGCCGGGCCGAACTCACCGATCAGATGGCGGCGTTCGCCGCCGATGTCGCACCTCACCTCGACAGGTAGGAGTCAGGTCATGGGGAAGCTGGACGGGCGGACGGTACTGATCAGCGGCGCGGCGCGCGGGCAGGGCGAGCAGGAGGCGCGGCTCTTCGCGGCCGAGGGGGCCCGGGTGGTGATCGCCGATGTGCTCGACGAGCAGGGCGAGGCGCTCGCGAAGGAGCTGGGGGAGGAGAACGCGCTCTTCGTCCACCTCGACGTGAGCCGGGAGGCGGACTGGCAGGCGGCGGTCGCCGCGGCGAAGGGCGCCTTCGGGCGGATCGACGGGCTGGTCAACAACGCGGGGATCCTGCGGTTCAACGAGCTGGTGACCACGCCGCTGGAGGAGTTCCAGCAGGTGGTGCAGGTCAACCAGGTGGGCGCCTTCCTGGGGATCAGGACCGTCGCGCCCGAGATCGTGGCGGCGGGCGGCGGGACCATCGTCAACACCTCCTCGTACACCGGGCTCACCGGCATGGCGTTCGTCGGCGCGTACGCCGCGACCAAGCACGCCGTGCTGGGACTGACCAAGGTGGCGGCGGTGGAGCTGGCGGCGAAGGGGGTCAGGGTCAACGCCGTCTGCCCCGGAGCCGTGGACACCGCGATGTCCAATCCGTCGGTGCTGGACCCGGACGCGGACCAGGAGGGGTCGAAGGAGGCCGTGGACGCGCTTTACCGCAAGCTCGTCCCGCTCGGCCGGATCGGTCGTCCGGAGGAGGTGGCCGCCCTGGCGCTGTTCCTGACCTCTGACGACTCCTCGTACATCACCGGGCAGCCGTTCGTCATCGACGGCGGGTGGCTGGCCGGGGTCAGCCTCTTCTGACCGCTGCCGCCCGAAGTGCCTGACGATGTGTCAGGTATTGACGGGTCGTGGTGTCGGTGAAACAGTCGGACGCATCAGAATCTGACGGAGTGTCAGAAACGATTGAGGACGGTGAACCCCCTTGGAATTCGGGCTCTTTGTACAGGGGTATGTGCCCGCCGCGCGGGCCAAGACGGACCCCGGGGCAGAGCACAAGGCGCTGATCGAGGAGACCGAGTACGTCATCCAGGCGGATAAGTCCGGCTTCAAGTACGCCTGGGCCTCCGAGCACCACTTCCTGGAGGAGTACTCGCACATCTCGGCCAACGACGTGTACCTGGGCTACCTCGCCCACGCCACGGACCGCATCCACCTCGGATCCGGCATCTTCAACCCGCTCGCCCCGGTCAACCACCCGGTGAAGGTGGCCGAGAAGGTCGCCATGATGGACCACCTCTCCGAGGGGCGCTTCGAATTCGGCTCCGGGCGGGGGGCGGGCAGCCACGAGATCCTCGGGTTCATGCCGGGCATCACCGACATGAACCACACCAAGGACCTCTGGGAGGAGACCATCTCGGAGTTCCCCAAGATGTGGCTCCAGGACGAGTACGTCGGCTTCCAGGGCAAGAGCTGGTCGCTGCCGCCGCGCAAGATCCTGCCCAAGCCGTACGGGAAGTCGCACCCGGCGATGTGGTACGCGGCCGGCTCGCCCTCCTCGTACGCCATGGCGGGCAAGAAGGGGCTCGGCGTGCTGGGCTTCAGCGTGCAGAAGGTCTCCGACATGGAATGGGTCGTCGAGTCCTACAAGACGGCCGTCAAGGACGCCGAGCCGATCGGTGACTTCGTCAACGACAACGTGATGGTCACCTCCACGGCGATCTGCGCCGAGACCCACAAGAAGGCCGTCGAGATCGCGGTGGGCGGCGGGCTGAACTACCTCCAGTCGCTGCTGTTCCGCTACCACGACACGTTCCCGCGCCCGGAGGGCATCCCGGAGTGGCCGGAGCTGCTGCCGGAGTACTCGGAGGAGATCATCGAACTCCTCATCGCGGAGGAGCTGATGATCTGCGGCGATCCGGACGAGGTGCTGGCGCAGTGCCGGCGGTGGGAGCGGGCGGGGGCGGACCAGCTGAGCTTCGGACTGCCGATCGGGATCAGCCCCGAGGACACGCTGAACTCGATCAAGCTGATCGGTGAGCACGTGATCCCGAAGATCGACACGGACCCGGTCCACCGGACGACGCGGTTCCGCGACGCGGCGTGAGACCGGGCGCGGGGCGTCGCGGGGGCGCTGCCTCCGTGCCCCCGCTCCTCAATTGCCGGAGGGGCTGATTCTGCCCGGTTGTGAACCCCGGCTCCACACACGGGCGGCGTCTTCCCGGACCGCCGCTCCGCGGGCCGGGGTGCGTGCCGCGGCCGTACGCACCCCGGCACACATTCGGTTCTGCACACACGGAAGGGACCCCTCATGCTCGACCACCTCATCCGCGGAGCGACCGTCGTGGACGGCACCGGCGGGCCCTCCTACCTCGCGGACATCGGCATCCGTGACGGCCGGATCGCCGTCATCGCGGAGCCCGGCAATGCCCCCGGACCCGCCGCGACCACCGAGGACGCCACCGGCCTCGTCCTCGCGCCCGGGTTCGTCGACCCGCACACCCACTACGACGCCCAGCTCTTCTGGGACCCGTACGCCACCCCGTCGATGAACCACGGCGTGACCACCGTCGCCGGGGGCAATTGCGGATTCACCCTCGCCCCGCTCCACCCGGACCGGCCGGAGGACGCCGACTACACCCGGCGCATGATGTCGCGGGTCGAGGGCATGGCGCTCAAGGCCTTGGAGGAGGGCGTGGACTGGACCTGGTCCAGCTTCCGCGAGTACCTCGACGCGCTCGACGGGCGGATCGCCGTCAACGCCGGGTTCATGGTCGGGCACTGCGCGCTGCGCCGGCACGTCATGGGCGCGGACGCGGTCGGCGGACAGCCCACGCCCGCCCAACTGGACGCCATGCTGGCCCTGTTCCACGACGCGATGGACGCCGGGGCGTGGGGCCTGTCCACCACCCAGTCCTCCACCCACGCCGACGGCGACGGACAGCCGGTCGCCTCCAGGCACGCGCTGCCCGAGGAACTCCTCGCGCTCTCCCGCGCGGTCGGTGAGCACGAGGGCACCCAGATCGAGGCGATCGTGGCGGGCTGCCTCGACCAGTTCTCCGACGAGGAGATCGAGCTGTTCGTCGACATGACGGCGGCCGCCGGACGCCCGCTCAACTGGAACGTCCTGACCATCGACGCCGCCGTCCCCGAGCGCGTGCCGCGCCAGCTGGTCCCCAGCGAACGCGCCCGCCGCGCGGGCGGCCGGATCGTCGCGCTCACGATGCCGATCCTGACCCCGATGAACATGTCGCTCGGCACCTTCTGCGCCCTCAACCTGATCCCCGGCTGGGGCGACATCCTGTCCCTGCCCGTCCCCGAGCGCATCGAGCGGCTCCGGGACGCGGACACCCGCACCGAGATGCTGCGCCGCGCGGGCAGCAAGGAGGCCGGTGTCTTCCGCCGCCTCGCGAACTTCGGCCGGTACGTCATCGGGGACACCTACAGCGCGGCCAACGAGGGCCTCAGCGGCCGGGTCGTCAACGACATCGCCGCCGAACGCGGCCAAGACCCCTTCGAAGCCCTCGTCGAGATCTGCGCCGCCGACGAACTGCGCACGGTCCTGTGGCCGATGCCCACCGACAACGACCCCGACTCCTGGGCGCTGCGGCAGCGGACCTGGGAGCACGAGGACGTCATGCTCGGCGGCTCCGACGCGGGCGCCCACCTGGACCGGATGTGCGGAGCCCCGTACACCACCCGGTTCATCGGTGACTGCCTGCGCGGCCGCAAGCTCGTCCCCCTCGAAGCGGCCGTCAGGATGCTCACCGACGACCCCGCGCGCCTCTTCGGCCTGCGCGACCGGGGCAGGATCGCGGAGGGCTACCACGCCGACCTCGTGCTCTTCGATCCCGAACGCATCGACGCGGGCCCGGCCACCCTCGTCCACGACCTGCCCGGCGACAGCCCCCGGCTCGACTCCAAGGCCCTCGGCATCGTCTCGGTCCGGGTCAACGGGGTGGAGACGCTGCGGGACGACAAGGTGACCGGCGCGGTCCCCGGCACGGTGCTGCGCTCCGGACGCGACACCCGGACGGTGAGCACGCAGTGACCGCGACTCCCCAGCGCCTCTTCATCGGCGGCGAGTGGACCGAGCCCGCGAACGGGCACTACGAGGTGATCAACCCGGCCACGGAGGACGTCGTCGGCCTCGCCCCCGAGGCGAGCCGGGCGCAGGTGTACGAGGCGGCCGCCGCTGCCCGCGAGGCCTTCGCGAGCTGGTCCCGGAGCCGCCCGGAGGAGCGCGCCGCGATCCTCGACCGCGCCGCAGACCTGATGCAGCGCGACTTCACCGCCCACGCCGCGCTCGCGCAGGCGGAGAGCGGCGCCACCACCGGCACCGCGCGCGGGATGCAGGTGGCGGTCGGCGCCGCCCGGTTCCGGCGGTACGCGAAGGGCGCCCTGGAACCGGCGGAGGAGGCGGTCCCGCCGCAGATCAACGAGGCCGGTCCGATGGGCCGGGCCGGGATCTTCGGGGCGCTCGCGGTCCGCCAGCCGGTGGGCGTCGTCACCTGTATCACCTCGTACAACAACCCCTGGGCCAACCCGGCGGGCAAGATCGCCCCGGCGCTCGCGATGGGCAACACGGTCCTCGTGAAACCCGCGCCGCAGGACCCGCTCTCCGTCTACCGGATGGCGGAGGCCCTCGCGGAGGCCGGTGTGCCACCGGGCGTCGTCAACGTGGTCAGCGGTTCTGGGGCGGAGGCGGGCGAGGCCGCCGTGGACTCGCCCGACGTCGACATGGTCAGCTTCACCGGCTCCACCTCGGTCGGGCAGCGCATCGCGGAGGTCTGCGGCCGGTCCATGAAACGGCAGCTGATGGAGCTGGGCGGCAAGGGCGCCGCCGTGGTCCTCGACGACGCCGACCTCGACTCCGCGGTGGCGGGCATCGGCACCACGTTCTCGTTCTACAGCGGACAGATCTGTACGGCTCCGACCCGCGTCCTGGTCCAGCGGGCGGCGCACGACGCCCTGGTCGAGAAGCTCACGGCGTACGCCGGACACCTGCCGGTCGGGGACCCGACGGCGAAGGGCACGGTCGTCGGCCCGGTCATCTCCGCCGCCCACCGGGACCGCGTCGAGTCGTACGTCGAACTGGGCCGCAAGGAGGGCGCCCGGATCCTCGCAGGCGGCGAACGCCCCAACCCGACCGGCAGCGGCTTCTACGTGGCGCCCACGCTGCTGGCCGACTGCACACCCGACATGCGGGTCGTGCGGGAGGAGATCTTCGGCCCGGTCGTGGTGGTCGTCCCCTTCGACGACGAGGAGGAGGGCATCGCACTGGCCAACGACAGCGACTACGGGCTGATCGACTACGTCTGGTCCGGCGACGTGGCCCGCGCCTTCCGCGTCGCCCGCAGGCTGCGGGCCGGCGGGGTCGGCGTGAACACCATCGGCCGGAACATGGAGGCACCGTTCGGCGGATTCAAGCGCAGCGGGGTGGGCCGCGACGTCGGCTCGTACGCCCTGCACGCGTACAGCGAACTCCAGGCGATCGTCTGGCCGGGGTGAGGCGGGCGTCGGCCGCCCCCCACCGGCCGGAGACGACGCGGCGCGAGAGTATCTCGTAATCAAGTATCTTGACATCGAGATAGATTCGCGACAGGCTTCCCCGGTCTGCTGAGCCGTGAAGAGATTCGGGGGTGGGGCGGTGCGACGCGCCACGAAGGGCAAGGGCAAGGGCGAGAACAGGGGTGGCCGGGTTCCGGCGCGCGGGCCGGGGCTGCTGGCGCAGCTGCGTAATCCGCCGGGCGGACGTAACGCCCGGATCATGCTGCTCGCCCTCTCTGTCGACCGCACCGGTTCCGGCCTGTGGGCGGCGTCCTCGGTCCTGTACCTCACCTTCGTGACGCATCTGAGCGCCCAGCAGATCGGGGTGCTGCTGGGCGTGGCCGGAGTGGCGGGTATCGCCGGTTCACCGCTGGCCGGACGGCTGGCCGGGCGCTTTCCGCTGCGTCCGCTGCTGATCGGCTGTCATCTGCTGCGGCTGGTGACCCTGACCCTGGTGCTGCTGTGTCCGGGGTTCGAGGCGCTGCTGCCCGTCGTCGCCGCGACCTACCTGGGGGACAGGGCGGCCAAGACGCTGGAGATGCTGTTCGCCACCCGCGCGGCGGGCGAACGGCGCTCCGCGTACCAGGCGTTGTCGCGCAGCGCGGCCAACGCGGGGTACGGGGTCGGCGCCGGGATCGCGGCCGTCGGGCTGGCCGTGGGCACCACGGGCGCCTATCGCGCCCTGATCCTCGGCAACGCGCTCTCCTTCGTCGTGGCGGCCGTGCTGGTGTGGCGCACCCGCGAGCTGCGGGAGGCGTCGGTCGAGGTGGCGCGGTCGACGGCGGCGCCCGGAGCCGCGTCGGCGTCCGTCGCCGGACGCACCCCCGACCGGCCGAAGAGCCCCTGGCGGGACCGTGGTTACCTCAGGTTCGTCCTGCTCGACATCCCGATGAACCTCGACGACTCCGTCCTCGGCGTCGGGCTGCCGCTGTGGCTGGTCAACCGCACCTCCGCGCCGCACGCCCTGGTACCGGCCTTCCTGGTCATCAACACCGTGCTGGTCGTCGTGCTCCAACTGGCCGTGTCCAGACGGTCCGAGGGCCCGCGCCGGACGGTCCGGACACTGCTGCTGTACGGCGGCCTGATGTCCGTGTGCTGCGCGCTCCTGGCCGGGGCCGTCCGGTGCGGGACGTGGACGGCCGCGGCGGTCCTGCTCGGCGCGGCGGTGTTGGTCACGCTGGCGGAGCTGATGCGCTCGGTAAGCTCGTGGGAGCTGGCCGTCCTGCTGGCGCCCCCGGAGGCGCGAGCCGCCTACCTCGGGGTGGCGGGTATGTCGCAGTCCGTCCAGAAGTCCGCCGGGCCCCCGCTGCTGACCGGTGTGGTGATGGCCGCCGGGCCGGCGGGGTGGCTGGTGCTCGGCACGGTGATCGCCGGACTGGCGGTGGCGCAACGGCACTCCTGCGCCCAGCGGTTCCGTACCCTCACACCGCCCGCCCCGGACTACGCGCTGACCGCCGCGCCGGTCGCGCCGGTCGCGCCGGAGTAGCGGGCGGCCGGGCGGACGGGCGGTGTCCGAGGAGTGCAGCGGCAGTGCCCCGTGACCACCCCAGGGGCCCCTTGGCCGGCCGGGTGCGACGCGGTATCAATGGCGGGGACCGATGGCTGGAGGCACCGTGCACGAGCAGGAACGCCGCACCACCCGCGCCGGGCGTCCACGGGCGCGGGACCAGGAGTCGGACCGCCCGTCGGGGCCGGTCGTGGCGCCGGGGTCCCCGGCGGAGCTGTCGGTGCTCCAGCGGACGGTGGGCAACGCGGCCGTCGCACGGATGCTCGCGGACCGGGAACGGGACCGCGACCCGGACGGTGGCCGGGACCGGGATCAGCCCGTGCAGCGCTCCGCGGTGCGCGAGGTGCTGGGCACGACCGGCCGGCCGCTGGACCAGCCGGTGCGCCAGGACATGGAGGCCAGGTTCGGCACGGACTTCTCCGATGTCCGGCTGCACACGGACGCCACCGCCCAGCGCTCCGCCGCCGAGATCGGCGCCCGCGCGTACACGTCCGGCAGCCACATCGTGCTGGGCGGCGCGACGACCGACGCGCACACCCTCGCCCACGAACTGACCCATGTGGTCCAGCAGCGCTCGGGCCCGGTGGCGGGCACGGACGACGGCACCGGGCTGAAGGTCTCCGACCCCTCCGACCGCTTCGAGCGGGCGGCGGAGGCCAACGCGCACCGCGTCATGGCCGCACCGCACGCGCACGACGCCGCCGAGGCCGGGGTGCAGCGCAGCAGGGCGACCGCGTTGCATGACCACGCCGTGCAGCGGGCCCCGACCACCGGCGGGGCCGCACCGGTTCTCGACGCCCCTGTCCTGGGCGCCTACAACGAGGAAGGCCTCTGCGGCAACTTCTCCCGGGTGCGCGAATGGCAGCTCGCCAACCCGCAGCAAGGGGTGATCATCCAGGAGGTGAACAGGCGCTTCGCGGTGGAGCGGCACACCGGCCAGGGCTGGGCCCCGATCGACGGCCCCGGGCTGGACACCTATGTGTCGGCCACCGGCGGGACGGCCAACGGGAGCGAACTCCGGTACTGGGAGCTGTGGGTGGTCAACGCGGACGGCACGATCAGCGACGGAGGCGACGACACCTTCGGCATGACCTCGCTGATCCAGAACGCGGGACAGATCCACAACACCACCCGGGGATCCTTCACGATCAGCGGCGAGGCGCACTTCTTCGCCACGAACCAGGCTCCGACGGCCATGGGCTTCCAGCGCGGCGGGTCGGTCTCGGCGGGCGGCCTGTACAGCCGCACCACCGATCCGCAGTCGGAGCTGGCCGCCCTCGGCCTGACCCCGGCGGCCGGACCGCTCCGCTACACCGTTCAGTCCACCTGGGACAGCTCGGACAAGCGGACCGCCGCGGCCGCGGCCAAGCCCAGGACCAGCGTGTACGAACCGAGGGCGGCGCTCAGCAGGGTGCAGGAGAGCGCCACCTGACCCCAACGCCTCAGCCCTCCAGGAACACCGGATTGGTCAGCGCCGCCAACGCCCCGGGCAGCCCGGGTACCGTCGCCGGGTGCCGGACCTCGGCCCGTACGTAGGCGGCGTTCGCGGGCGTCGTGCGCCATTCCGCCGTCCCCGTACCCGACTTCGGGAGCGTCGAGGTGAACAGCGTGCCCTGGTCGGTGACGAAGTGCGCGGTGCAGTCCGGGGCGCCGATCACCTCCAGCCGTACGGCGACCGGGGTGTCGTCCCCCGGGGCGCGCAGCCGCTCACCGATCCCGGCGTGCTGCCCGCGCCCGTCCGAGACGCCGAAGGAGAGGCTGACGGCGGACGACTCCGCGATGTAGGAATGCCCGGCCCTGATGCCCGCCACGATCGCCTCGCGGGACAGCTCCTCGGCCAGGACGACGGTCTGCGGGAGCCCGATCCGGTCCGGCTCCCGGTGCGCGTCGCTGTTGCCCATCGCCGGAACCCACGGCGTGGACGAACGGGAGGCTGCCACCAGGGAGTTGTCCCACTCCGCCAGGGCGATCTCGTCCTCCGGGGTGTAGGCCCCGTTCCAGACCTCCACCGCGTCCGCCTCACCGAGGCCGAACTTCCAGTGGCAGCCGATGCAGGTGGCGTGCGGATGGGCGGGCACGACCAGACCGCCGGCCCGGCGGACGGCCTTCGCGTAGCGCCCGAAGCGGTTGTCCCTGGCCCGGTAGCGCCAGTCGATGAACGTGCCCGGCTCGGTGGCGAGCGCGAGCACATGGCCGTTGCGGGTGGTGACCTCCTCGCCCGTCAGGATGAGCAGATCGTCACCCCACAGTCCGCCCCAAGCACCGTGCGCGGACGTGGTGTTGTGCTCGCTGCTGTTGATGAAGTCGAGCCCGGCGGTGCGGGCCCCGGCGGCGATCTCGGCCGGGGTCCGCCCGCCGTCCGAGTGCACGGAGTGCAGGTGGCAGTCCCCCCGGTACCAGGCCCGCCCACGCCCCTTCGCGCGCTGCGGCGGATACCCGGGGCGCGGTGTGGGTGCCGTGGGCCCGGAACGCAGGGTGACCGTCACCTCGTACGGCAGCCCCTCGGGTGCGACGGTGTACGGGCCGAGGGCGATGTGCCAGGTCCCGGCCCGCACCGGCCCCGCGAGATAGCCGGGGCTCGCCTCGTCGCCCCGGATGAAGAAGCTGGAGCGCGCCCCGCCGGACCACCCCCGGAACCCGGGCCCGCCCAGCTCCGTACCGCGCTCGTCGAAGACGCCGATGTCCAGGGCGTTGCCCTGCGTCCCGGCCGGGACGGGCGTCTTCTCGTACGTGTACGAGACGGCGATCTCCGCGACCCCGCGCGGGACGTCGACCGGCAGGTACACATAGTCGGGGGCCCCGGGCGGCAGGACGCCGCGCACGGTGCCGGCCCGGGTGCCGCCCTCGTCGGCGGCGGCGAAGCTCACGGTCCCCAACGTTAGGGCGGTGGCGGCCGTTCCGACGAGAAGGCCACGCCTGGCGATCGGGCGGTCCGCGGGAAGTGGTGCGGTTATCGGTACCGGCGTCGGTTCGGGCATGGGCGCTCCCCGGGAGGTGGTGGACGAGACGAGGTCTGCGTACCGGTGCATCGTGGGGGAGAGCGGTGAATGCCCGATGAACGCGGTGAGTTCGGGGAGGGTGGGGACGGACCGGCGTCGGTCCGGGGACCGGTCCGCCGCGCCCGGCATCACCACCCGATCACCACCCGCTCGGTACGGTGGCCGCAGAGCGCGCCGGTACCCGCTCCCGCGCGGGGTGAAGGAGAAGAGTGATGAGCAGACAGCTCGCCGTCCCCGTCCGTCTGGTGCCGCTCCTGGACCAGTTCGACTTCGGCTGCGAACGCCTGCTCGGCCGCATCGGCGGCCCGGTGGTGGACAGCGGCAACGGGGTGGATGTGGAGGCCGCACCGATGACCGACGCGGAGTACCTCTGGGAACCGGTCCCCGACTGCTGGTCGGTCCGCCGCCGGGCGGACGGGCCGGGCGCGCGCGCCACCCAGTTGGTCGGGGCGGGGGACTGGGGCCGGGACTCGGCGGACCAGCCGCACCCCGTGCCGCCGCCCTTCACCACGATCGCCTGGCGGCTGACCCACCTCGCGGAGATGCTGGCCGTCCGCGCCGACCACACCAACGGCACCCGCACCCTCACCAAGGGCGACTACCGGGCCGCCCCCGACGCCGCCGGGGCGATCGCGGGCTTCTCGGCCGCCGCAGGGGCCTGGCGCGAGGCGCTGCTCGCCGCCGACGACGCCACGCTCGACCGGGTCGGCCACTGCACGTACCCGCACGGCAGCGACCCGGAGGAGCCGTTCGTCACCGTCATCTGGTGGGTGAACCAGGAACTCCTGCACCACGGCGCCGAGATCGCCCTGCTCCGCGATCTCTACCGGTACCAGCCACGGCACACCGGGTAACGGCGGGCGTCCTCCGTGGGTGCCGAAGGCTCGGATTCGCGGGCCGGACGGCATACCTTTGGGCCGTCACTCGACGACGACGGAGGTGTCCTCGCATGCGGATCGGCACAACGATCTTCCTCACCGACGAGACGATCACACCGGTACGGCTCGCGCGCCAGCTCGAACAGCGCGGGTTCGCCGGGCTCTACCTCCCGGAGCACACCCACATCCCGGTGAGCAGGAAGACCCCGTACCCGCAGGGCGGCGAGCTGCCGCCCGAGTACGGCCGAACCCTGGACCCCTTCGTGGCGCTCGGGCAGGCCGCCGCCGTCACCGAACGGCTGACGCTCGGCACCGGCATCACCCTGATCGCCCAGCACGACCCGATCGACCTGGCCAAGCAGATCGCCACCCTCGACCATCTCTCCGGCGGCCGCTTCACCCTGGGGCTCGGCTTCGGCTGGAACGTCGAGGAGGCCGCCGATCACGGCGTGGACTGGCGCACCCGCCGCGACCTCGGCCGTGACCGCATGGCCCTGATGCGGGCGCTGTGGTCCGAGGAACCGACCGCGTACGAAGGTGAGTTCGGCTCAGTCCAGGCCAGCTACGCGTACCCGAAGCCGTTCCAGCAGCCCCGGGGCCCGGTGGTCGGCCCACGCACCCTGGTCGGCGGTGCGGCCGGACCGAAGCTGTTCGCGAGCATCGCGGAGTACGCGGACGGCTGGATGCCGATCGGCGGCGGGGGCCTCACGGAGTCGATGCCCCGGCTCCGTACCGCCTGGGAGTCGGCGGGCCGCGACCCGAAGGACCTGCGGGTGGTCCCGTACGCGGTCCAGCCGGACGCGGGCAAACTGGCGCACTACGCGGACCTGGGCATCGAGGAGGTCGTGCTCCAACTGCCCCCGGCGGGTGAGGCGGAGGTGCTGCGCACGCTGGACGCGTACGCCGAGTTCCTCTAGGTCGGGTCCGCGAAGTATCGTCGTCCGCCCGCCGGGCAGGCGGGACTTTGCGGATACGGCTGGGCAGTGTCGTCAAATGATCGTCGCTGGTGGTTCATGGTGTCGTGATACGCCACCATGAACTGTCCGACGCTGAGCGGGAGTTCGTCCGGCCCACCAGCATGCGGCGGATGCCCGAAAAGGGGCTCCGTGAGCCGGCCCTCGGTCGGTCCCGAGGTGGTCTGCCCAGCAAGATTCACCTGGCCCGTGACGGCCGGGGCCGGCCGCTTGCTTTCGTCATCACGGGCGGCGACACCAATGACTGCACCAGGTTCACCACCATGACGGACGCGATCAGGGAGCCCCGGATCGGACCGGGACGCCTCCGCACCCGGCCCGATCATGTACTGGGCGACAAGGGGATACAGCTCAACCGCCTGTAGCAGTGGAGCGGCCTCGCTACCCGCTATGACAAGACCGGCCAGTCCTACGAAGCGGCCGCCTCCCTCGCATCACTCCTGATGTGGGCGTGAAGGCTGACGAACCAACTCAGTCCTCGTCCTCCTCCATACTCTCGTACCCGGAGCGGATCAACGCGGAGAAGCTGGGGTACTTCGTCGGGTTGCCGTACTTCGGTGCGAACTCGTAGGCGGCCCACTCGCCGTCCGGCCCGACGTCGGTCGGATCGAGCAACCAGAAGTCCTCTCCCCGGGCGATCTCGATGGACCGGCGAAACAACTGAACATCGTCCTCGTTGCCGGGTATCGAGTCGTAGGTATCAGTCACGCGCCTGCCGGCCTCGCTGTCCCGCATCCACAAGACGCGACCGCAGGAATGGACACCGTCCACCCAGGCATCCAGGCGCGTCCATCCGTCGCTCGCCAGGAAGAATCCCCGCAGACTCGGTGGGAACCGCACTCCGAGCCGCTCCTCGGATGCCACCAGAGATTCCTCCCGAGCAGGGGCTTCACCCAACCACAGCTCAACGCGCCCCCCTTGATCCAGGAGCTCCAGCTGATCGTCATCCAGCAGATCGACCAAGTCGTCAGCGTCGGCACGGACCTTCACGTACAGCTCGCCGTATCGCTCCAGAAAGACACGCCACTCCTCCGGCGTGACCAGGACGCCGTCAACTTCAGTCTGTTCAGGCTCAGTCGTCTCACTCATGCCGATCACAGTGCCAGGTGGCTATGACAATGCCGATGGCTACCGAACGCACCGCGTGCGCGGGCAGCTCGTAGTTGCTGCCTCTGATGCGGACGTGGCATTTGACGAAACCGCCTAAAGGCCGTACGAACCCGCCCCGCGGTACGGCTACTTGGTCGTGTGCGTGGGGAAGACCTGAACGTCGACGTACGAGCCCTTGACCTTGCCCGCGCCCTCGGGCCACTTCAGGTCCACGGTGTGGGTCTCGTTCGGGGGCGTCACCAGGATGTCGGTCGGGTTGGTGAGGCTGTCGTCGCTGTTGTCGATGTCGTAGGCGATGTCGAAGACAGCGGCGTCGCCGGGCTTCAGCGTGGTGACGCGAGGCTGGGCGTGGCCGCGCTCGATGGGGCTCGACGTGTTGTCGGTGTCCTTGATGTCGACGCCCGGGAAGCCCGTCGCCGAGCAGGTGGTCGGGCCCCGGTTGATCATCGTGACGTTGATCCTTCCGGAGCTCTCGTCGGGCGCGGCGTTCACGGCATCGATGGCCAGGTCCTCGGTCTTGCAGAACGTGGTCTTGCCGCCGGCCCCCGACGTGCCGCTCGCGGCGTCGGACTGGGTCGCGGCGCCGCCGCCGGAGTCCGGCTTCACGTCGCCGGCCTGCGAGCCGCTCCCCGACTTCGAGCTGTCGCCGGAGGAGTCAGAGGAGTCCGAAGAGGAGGACGAGGAGCCGGAGGAGGAAGACGACGAGGAAGAGGCCGACGAGTCCTTGGCGGCCGAGGCCTTTCCGGAGCCGTCATTGCCACAGGCGGTGAGCGAGAGGGTGGCGGCGAGCCCGACGGCGGCGATAGCTGCGATGCGGGTGTACTTCACGGTGTGCCCTCCAGAAATGACGCGGTGCATGTTGTCGTAAATATTTGTATCGCGCACCGAGTTACAGGCGGTCTGCGACGGCGTCTTCGTTCTGTCACAGTGCCGAGGGGGCCTCCCTGCGCTCCTTACTCCTCCTGCTCCCCGTGCTCCGCGCGCATCAGCAGGTGTCCCCGGCGGAACCGCTCTCCTTCGAGCGGCTCGCGCAGCAGCCGGCCGATCTCGACGAACCCGGCCTCGCGCGCCAGCCCGGCGAGTTCGTCGATCGGCCACCGGTAGGCCGTCGTCACCTTGTGGTCGAAGGCCGCCACCGGCCCGCCCTCGGCCTCGAAGAAGGCGAACAGGAGAACGCCGCCCGGGGGCAGTAGGCGGCGGAACTCGTCGAAGTACGGCGGGAGTTCCTTCGGCGGGGTGTGGATGACCGAGTACCAGGACACGATGCCGCCCAGCTCGCCGTCAGCCAGGTCCAGCGCGTCCATCGAGCCGACCTCGAACCGCAGGTCCGGGTACGCCTCGCGGGCAAGGCCGACCATCACCGGCGACAGGTCGATCCCGAACGCGTCCAGTCCCAGGTCCCGCAGGTGCGCCGTGAGGTACCCGGGGCCGCAGCCCAGCTCGGCGACCGGGCCGGTGGCCCGCGCCCGTACGAGGTCGGCGAAGGCGGCGAGCATCGCGCGGTCCAGCGGGAGGGCGCCGAGGCTGTCACGGGCGAAGTCGGCGTAGACGGCCGCCATGGCGTCGTAGGCGTCCGCCGTCGCCCGGAGGTAGGAGGAGGGGGATTCGCTCATGAGGAGCGACCCTAAGGGCTGTCCGGCGGATCATGGACGGACGGATGGAATGAGGCATTCCATATGCCTGGTGGCCCTTGTGGCGACTTGCCCGAAGTTACGGTACGCGCCGTCAGTTCGCGGCTACGGGTTGTGCGGTGTGACCAAAATAAGTACCCCTTGTGGAGAGAATCCACCTGCGTCGATTGAACTGATTACGAGATGGTCACTATGGTTGGCCCTCGAACCTTCGCACGGTTGGTCACCCATCCGGGGTGGCAGCGAAGGAACCGCCGATTCCGTGACGTGTGCGGAGCCGGGGCTTCCCGTCCCCCCATAGCCCGGTAGGCGGCTCCAGGAAGAAGGAGCTCGCCTTCGTGGCGTCCCACCGTCGTCCCAAGAACCCGAGCCGCGCCCGTGTGACCGTGCTCACCGCGACCGCCGCTGCGGCCGTGGCCCTGACCTCTCAGGCCGCTCACGCCGACCCCAAGCCGACCAAGAGCGAGGTCAAGGCGGAGGTCGACAAGCTCTACCACGAGGCTGAGGTCGCCAACGAGCACTACAACGCGGCCAAGGAGAAGCAGGAGAAGCTCGAAAAGCAGGTCGGCGCGCTTCAGGACAAGGTGGCCCGCGGCCAGCAGGAGCTCAACACGATGCGGGCCGGACTCGGTTCGCTCGCCGCCGCGCAGTACCGCTCCGGCGGCATCGACCCCTCGGTTCAGCTCTTCCTCGCCTCCGACCCGGACAGCTTCCTCGACCAGGCCTCCGCGCTGGACCAGTTGACGGCCAAGCAGACCGAGTCGCTGACGAAGATCCAGGGCAAGCAGCGGACCCTCGCGCAGGAGCGCAAGGAGGCCCAGGACAAGCTCAGCGACCTGGCCGACGTGCGCAAGACGCTCGGTGCGAAGAAGAAGCAGCAGCAGGGCAAGCTCGCCCAGGCCCAGAAGGTGCTCAACACCCTGACCGCCGCCGAGCGCGCGAAGATGCGCGAGGACGACGCGCGCGCCAGCAACGCCGCCGCCGAGAAGGTGCGCGCGAGCCGGGGCGCCGGAGACCGGGTCGAACTCGGCCACGAGGCCCCCGCGTCCGGCCTCGGCGGCGCCGCCCTCCAGGCCGCCGCGTCGCGGATCGGGATGCCGTACCAGGCGCGCGCCACCGGCCCCGGCTCCTTCGACTGCTCGGGCCTGACCCAGTGGGCCTACCACCAGGCCGGTGCCGAGATCACCCGCACCACGTACAGCCAGATCAACCAGGGCACCCGCATCTCGACGAGCCAGCTGGCCCCGGGCGACCTGGTCTTCTTCAACGGCAACTCGCACGTGGGGCTCTACGCGGGCGGCGGCAACGTGCTCCACGCCCCGTACCCGGGCGCCAGCGTCCGCTACGAGTCGATGGGCACCATCGGCTCCATCTACGGCGCGGTGCGCATCTGATCACGCGTTGACGGGCGGACTCCGCGCCCAGTGAGTGTGCTTCCTGCCCGTCGGTGACTACAGGTCACCGACGGGCAGGGCGCGTTCATGGACGCATTCACCGCAGCGGCCCGGTTCGGGTGCCCTGAACGCGCGGTCGCAGTCGTCGCAGTTCTGGAGCGGCTCAGCCCGGAACGTGGCGGGGAGCGTGCGCCCCGCCGGGAGCAGCGCGGTGAGCCGGTGTCGCAGCAGCTTCGCGGGGAACCTCAGTGGATGCGGCAGATCCGCCGTGAGGGCGTGACGTACGGCGGCGGGCGAGGCGTCCCGCTCGAACCAGGCCGCCACTGCGGGTGCCAGCAGAGCGATGTCCGCTTCCGTCAGGCTGAGTTGGACCGCCTGTTGCCGGAGCCCGGCGAGCAGGGCCGCAGCGGCGTGCATGAGCTGGGGCTGGGGGACCGGTGCCGGTGAGGGGGCCTGTACTGCGGGGGCGGGGGCGGGGGCGGGTGCCGGTGCCGGTGCCGGGACTGCGGCCGGGCGCCTGCGCGGCTGCTCCTCGCCGCCGAGGGAGGCGGCGTCCGGGTGGTTGTAGGACACCGTGCGGGTGTGGACCCGGCCGTCCCGCCCACGCACCCGGGTCCGCTTCAGGTAGCCGAACTCCTCCAGCTCACGCAGGGCGGAGGCGATGCGGTGCTCGCTGTCCGGCAGTCGCTCGACGAGGGTCTTGATGCCGACCCTGGCACCGGGCGGCAGCGACTGGATGTGTACGGCCAGGCCCCTGGCGGCGAGGGACATCTCGTCGTGCTGGCTGAGGTGATTGCCCACGATCGTGAAGCCGGACGTGTGGCGGATGTTGACATGCACCACACCCACGGACGGGGCAGGGGAGGGCACGATATTCTGGCAGGTATCCATCGGGAAGCTCTTCTTCCTCGCTGGTCAGGCCCTCGTTCGGGATTGCTGTCCCGCCGGGGGCCGACTCATGTCTGAAGTTTGGTGCGGCGAGCATATGCCAGGCAACCCGGGCAAAATCCAGCTCAGTTGGGAAACCTCACCCGGGAGAGTGACGGGCCCGCCGGGTGGGGTCGGGTGGGTGAAATTTCTTTCCCCAAGTGCTTTAAAGCCTTTTACGTCGTGGGTTACCGCGTCGCGGGGGACCGGGTCGCGGCCCGTGGCTCCACCGGGTCGCGGTTTCCGCTCCGGGTGCGGATCAGCCCTGGCGGGCGTACGTGACGAAGGCGGACCAGGCCGTCGGGGCGACGTCGAGCCGGGGGCCCTGAACGTGCTTGGAGTCGCGGACGTGGACGGCGGCGGGGGAGGTGGCCACCTCGATGCAGGCGCCCCCCTCGCCGCTGCTGTACCTGCTCTTGAACCAGTGCAGTTGCTCGGTCTTCATCGGTCTCCCAGCATCTTCTCGATCAGCATCAGGGACTCCTTGGGGGTGAGAGCCACTGATCGGATGATTCCATAGAGCTCGCTGAAGACACGGACTTCCTCCGGGTCGGTGATCAGGCGCGCATGTCCGTAAGCCTCGGTGTATGCGACCTGTTGGCGCCCCTTGGGCGTAAGCATGATGAACGAGGCATCCAGGCTGGGGTGTTCTGCGCGATCCGTCGGCATGATCTGGAGCGTCACTGTTCGCATACGACCCACGTGCAACAAACGCCGTAACTGGCGCTCATGGGCGTCGCGACCACCAACCGGGCGCTGCAGAACGACTTCCTCCAGCACATAGGTCATCGTTGGAGGCGGCCAGCGCTCGAAGATCTTCTGTCGGTCCAGTCGGTCGGCCACCCGCTTCTCGATCGTGGCCTCGTCCAGCAAGGGTCGTCGTTGGGTGAAGAGGGCTCGCGCGTACTCCTCGGTCTGAAGCAGCCCCGGCACCGCCTGGTTGCTGTAGTCGTGCAGCGCAACTGCCTCGGCCTCCGTTCGCGCGTAGTCCCGGAACCAGTCCGGGTGCCGCGTACGGGATCGGGTCAGAGCCTCACGGACCTCCTCGATCGCTGCCACCAGCACTCCGCCCGCGTTCAGAACCTTGTCGGCGCGGTTCAGGAACTCGGGCTGAGGTGTCCGTACACCTCGCTCCATTGCGGAGATCAGATCCTCGCCGCAGTGAGTCGCCGTGCCCAAGTCCTTCTGGCTCATGCCCGCGCGCTCGCGCAGCACCTTGATCTGTCTCCCCAGCGCCCTGAACAGGTGCGCGGTCCCGTCCGACTCGGTGGGTCGCTCCGGTCGTTCTTCTCGTTCGATGTTCGCCATCTGCCCCGTACCGCCTTCGTCCGTCCGGTCACGGCCCGACAGCCGTACAGCGGGGCGGGTGAGCCCGTACAGCTTCACGGTGTCGTGGTGTCACTCCTGGTCAGCGTACGAGCGCTCGGACACTCTGAGTCACATGAACGCCGAAATCACTCTTGTGGGCGCCGAGTTCGCCCAACGCCTCAGTGCGACCCGCCGCGGTGTGCGGCTCGCCCGTCGGCTCGCGGTGCAGCAGCTGTACGAGTGGGGCGTCCCGTACGGCAGTGAGCTGTCCGACGACGTGGCGCTGACCGTGAACGAGCTGGCGGCGAACGCGGTCCTGCACGGGTATGTACCGGGGCGGGACTTCGAGGTGCGGCTGCTGGTGGTCGGTGCCGGGGTCCGTGTCGAGGTCTCGGACGCGCGGGGGGAGCGGCGGCCGCAGCTGTACGTGGGGGAGGCCGTCACGGAGGCGGGGCGCGGGCTGCGTCTGGTCGAGGCGCTGGCGGAGAGGTGGGGCGTGTCGGAGCGGGTGGTCGGAAAGACGGTGTGGGCGGAGATCGGGGCCGGATATGGGCGCGGTGGTAGCTTGGCGCGCCGAGATTTTGACGTGCACATTTGATACAGGGGGGCCCATGCGGCAGTCGGGGCGGAGCCGGACAGCGGTGCGAATAGCGGCCGGGGCGCTGGCGGTGCTGTGCGCCGCCGGCTGTTCCGCGAGCGTGGGGAGCACGAAGGCGGTGAGCAGGAAAGAGGTCGCGAAGCAGGCCAAGGCGGGCCTCGCCAAGGAGGCCGGCCGGGAGCCCGACGACGTCACCTGCGAGCACGACCTCAAGGCCAAGGTGGGCGAGACCGTCCGCTGCACGCTGACCGCGGACGGCAAGAAGCAGGGCATGACGGTCACCGCGAAGTCCGTCGACGGCGACAACGTGCACATGGACTTCAAGGTGGACGACGCTCCCGACGGCGGTGGCGGCAGCGGTGGCGGCGGGGCGAAGGCGGTGGACAAGGCGGAGGTCGCCCGCCAGGGCAAGGCCGCGCTGACGGCGCAGGTGGGCCAGGAGCCCGACACCTTCACCTGCCCCGAGGACCTTCCGGCCCGGGTGAACGCCGTGGTCCGCTGCCAACTGGGCGCGGACGGGAAGCAGTACGGCGTGACGGCCACCGCGACATCGGTCGTCGACGGCCAGGTGAAGATGAACTTCAAGGTGGACGACGCCCCGAGCGGCTGACCCGGAAACATGCACTAGCTTGCGGCCATGGACGACTTCTCACGCTCCTGGACAGCACTGCTCGCAGCGGTGGCCGGACTCGACGACGCGGACTTCGCGCGGCCGTCCGGCTGCACCGGATGGCTCGTGCGGGATCTGGTGTGCCACCTGGTCATCGACGCCCAGGACATCCTGATCACCCTCGCCACCCCCGCCACCACCGAACCGACCCGGGACGCGGTGACGTACTGGGAGGTCGCGGACGCGCCGCCGACCGGCGAGGACCCGCTCGACGCGCTGACCGTCCGGCTGGCCGCCGCGTACGGGGAGCCGTGGCTGCTGAAGTTCCACCTCGACGACGTCGGCTCCGCGGCGGGCCGTGCCGCCGCACTCGCCGCCCCCGGGCTGCGGGTCGGCACCCGGGACGAGGTGTTCGCGGTGGCCGACTACCTCTCCGTGTACGTACTGGAGAGCACGCTGCACCACCTCGACCTCATTGCGCACCTCGCGGAGGCCCCGGCGCCGCCCACCGAGGGGCTGGCCCGGTCGCGCGAGCTTCTGGAGGCGATCGCCGGGACCGCGATTCCGCCGTCGTTCTCCGACCGGGATGCCCTGCTCATCGTCACCGGACGCCGCGCCCCGACGGAGTCGGAGAAGGCGGAGCTGGGCGAACTCGCCCTGAGGTTCCCCCTGTTCCTGGGCTGAGTCGCTGATCAGCCGAGTTGACCCGTTGACGGCTGAACCCCCGTCAGCGATTGCCCTAGTTATGCGCTTGATGATGCACGCACCGCGTGCATAATGAGGATGGGTGCTGTCCGGAGGCAATGGCCTTCCCGGTATCCGGCCAGGGAGGGGAGCTGGGCACCGCACCCCGGCCACCGCACCTCGAAGGCGGAGATCCTCAAGCACGCGAACGGGCGATCCGCGAACCGACGGGCTGACCAGCACCGACCTGTGAAAACCCCACGGAGAGAGGAACCCTCACGATGCGGCCACACCAGGTACGAGGAGCGCTCGGAGCGATGTACGCGGGCCTCGCGCTCACCGTTCTCACGACGATCGCCCCGTACGCCGACCGTGCCACCACCCATCTGCTGGCCGACCACATCCGGGCCGGCTACCCCACGTACTCCCCGGCACGGATCGACTCCGCCGCCACCACCTACCTGGTCCTGCTGTCCGTCATCGGAGCGCTCGGCGCGCTCGCCTGGACGGTGACCGCCCGGGCGGTCGGGTCGGGGAAGCGGTGGGCCCGTCCGGCCGCGACGGGGATGCTGCTGCTCGGCATCTGCTTCGGGCTGACCGGGCTCCTCGTCAAGGACACCTCGGGCGCGACCGGCCTGCCGCCGGCGCTGGGCTGGGCAGGAATGCTTCCCGCCCTGGCGGGCGTCGTGGCAGTCGCACTGCTGTGGAGGAGGCCGCGGCTGACGTGACGCCGGCTCGGCCCCTGAGAAGTCACGAGCACCGCACACCACGGAGGAAGCACTGTGAAGCGCATCGGCATCATCGGAGTGGGCGAGATCGGCCGGGCCATCGCCACGGGCCTGCGCCACCGGGGCGGGGACGGTGCCGTGCCGGAGATCTGGCTCTCCCCGCGGGGAGCCCGCTTCGCCGCCGAACTGTCCTCGCGCCACGAGGGCGTACGGGTCTGCGCCGGAAACCAGGAGGTGGTGGACCGCTCGGAGTTGGTGATCATCGCGGTCCGGCGCCAGGACCGGCACGAAGCGCTCGCGGGGCTGTCGGTGGGCGACGACAGGATCGTGGTCAACGTGATGGCCGGCGTCAGCAACGACGACGTACGGCAGACACTCGGCACCGGCGCCGCGATCGTCCGCGCGATCCCCCTGCCGGCCATCCGCGAACGCCGCTCCCTCACGGTCACCTACCCCTCGCACCCGGAGGTGGACGCCCTCTTCGAGGAGATGGGCGGAGTGCTCCCCGTCGCGGAGGAGGCCGCCTTCGACGCCTTCTCCGCGCTGACGGGGACGCTGACCTCGCACTACGCGTACCTCGCCGCGCTCACCTCGTGGGCCGGCGCCCAAGGCATCGCGACCGACGACGCGGACCGCTATGTCCGCAGCCTCTTCCAGGGCGTCGGCCGCTCCCTGAGTGACGGGACCCGCACCCTGCGCCAACTCGCCGCCGACCACGAGACCCCGAACGGAAACAACGAACGCATCCGCACCACTTGGTTCGACCCGGCCAACTCCGAAGCCCTCACGAAGGCCCTGGACGGCCTCCTCGCCGCCCTGAGGCAGCAGGGCCGGCCGGCACCCGCACCGGGCGAATCACGGTGACGGCGCCGGCGGGACCTGGTCGCTATACGGGGTGGACCAACACCCACCCGGTCCGCCTGGAAGCCTCCATCGAGATCGAGGCGTCGCCCGACGAGGTCTGGCAGGTACTGACCGACCTCCCCGCCTATCCGCAGTGGAATCCGTTCATCACCTCGACGAAGGTGACCTCGGACGGCGGCCGCCTCGAAGAGGGCGCGACTCTGCGCAACGTGATGCACGACAGGACCGGCGACACCGTCTTCGAGCCGGAACTCCTGGCGGTCGACCCGGGCCGGGAGCTCAGATGGCTCGGCAAGATGGGGCCGGGCTGGATCGCGGACGGCGAGCACCGGTTCCTGATCGAGAAGACCGGCGTCCATCGCGTCCGCCTGACACAGAGCGAGAGCTTCACCGGAGTCGCGGTGCCGTTCGTCGCGTCGCGGCTCAGGTCCGACACCCTCCCGCAGTTCCGTGCGATGAACGAGGCGTTGGTCCGGCGCATCGGGCAGGTGCGTTCCGGCTGAGCGTTCTGCGGCTGTTTCCGGTTGACCGGAAAAGCCCTTGGGGCGTGGAATACCGATGCCGCCCCGGCTCCCGGGGCGGCATCGAACGGAGGACGCGCATGTACGACGTCAGCGGCTACAAGGACATCTCCCCGACCACGCTCGCCGACCTCCTGGGGCGCGGGCAGGTCATGGACGCGGGTATCCGTCCGCTGTGGCCGTCGAAGCGGCGGGTCGCCGGTCCGGCGTTCACCGTGCGGTGCCCTCCGGGCGACAACCTCATGCTGCACGCCGCCATCCACCGCGCCGAACCCGGCTCCGTCATCGTCGTCGAGGCGGGGGACGTGGACTACGCGCTGGCCGGCGGGAACGTGTGCGCGGTGGCGCGGCGGCGGGGGATCGCGGCCTTCGTGACGGACGGGGTGATCAGGGACCTCGCGGAGGTCCGGGAGATGGGCTTCCCCGTCTTCGCCCGGGGCGTCGTCCCCTTTCCCGGCACCAAGAAGGCCGTGACGCCCCTCAACGAACCCGTGCGGTGCGGCGGGGTGACCGTGCACGCGGGGGACATCGTCGTCGCGGACGAGGAGGGCGTCGTCGTCACGCCGGGGGCCCGGCAGGAGCAGGTGCTGCTCGACGCGCGGGCGAAGGCGGCCGGGGAAGCGGCCGAGACCCTCGACGCGTGGGAGGCCGCGCACCGCGCCCGGATCGACAAGATCCTCGCCGCCAACGGCTACGAGGGCTGACGGGCCGCCGCACCGGCCATGCCCCGGCCCGGGCAGGCGTCGTCGTCCGGAGCGCCGTTCATGGCGGAGCGGGCGGGATCGCGCGGAGGGGCCGGCTGACTCCCGGCGGTCTACAGCGCCCGCAGGGCCCTCGGCCGGGGCGGTTCCGGCACCCTGTCCAGCAGCGCCGGAAGGTCCGTCAGGGCGTCGATGCGGAAGTCCGCGGCGGCGACGACATCGGGATGGTCCGCCCACCAGTACCCGCACGCCCCCCGCCGCAGGTGCGCGGCGAGCAGCCCGCACGACTTGGCCGGGAACAGATCACCGGCAGGGTGGTCACCCACGTACAGCGTCGCCCCCGGCTCCGCACCCGACACCTCCAGCACCCGGGCGAAGAACTCCGGGTCCGGCTTGGCGACGCCCCACTCGTCCGAGGTGACGACGAGGTCCGCGGGCAGGTCCAGCGCCCGCAGGAGTTCCCCCGCCAGCACCGTCCCGTTGCCCGCGATCACCACCCGTACGCCCAGCGCGCGCAGTTCCGCCAGCACCGGCCGTACGTCCGGGTACAGGTCCGGCTCCGCCAGGTGCTCGCCGCGACCGGCGGCGGTCCGGGCGAGCGAGGCCTCGTTGATGTCCATGTCGGGGCGCAGCAGGCTCAGCGCGTCCGCGCTGTCCCGCCCCTGGGCGACCGAGGCACCGACCAGCGCGCTCAGCGTGTGCGGCGGGACGCCGAGCCAGTTGGCCCAGGAGGCCCAGTAGCGGTCGTCGCGGACGAGTGTCTCACCGATGTCGAAGACGATCGTTTCCATCACCGTGCCGACCCTACGGGGCGCGGACCGCCGCGCGTCCGAGGCGCCAGGGGCGAGGGCCCAGGGACTCCGGGGGCGGGCGCTCCGCGCGGCGGACGGGACGCCGGGGGCGGGTGTGGCCTGCGGGAGATCCAGCCGGTCACCGGCCGGCTACCCGCTCGTATGCTCGTTTCATGACCGATGCTCAGAGCGGACGCCCCACCACCAATTCCATGCGCCGTGCCCTCAGGCGGGCCCGCGACGGTGTCGCCCTCGACGTGGCGGAGGCCGCCGTCCTCCTCCAGGCACGCGGCGAGGATCTGACGGATCTCGCCGCCTCGGCCGCCCGGGTCCGGGACGCCGGGCTGGAGGCCGCGGGCCGGCCGGGTGTCATCACGTACTCCCGCAAGGTCTTCATCCCGCTCACCCGGCTCTGCCGCGACAAGTGCCACTACTGCACCTTCGTCACCGTGCCCGGCAAGCTCCGGCGCGAGGGCCACGGCATGTTCCTGTCGCCCGACGAGGTCCTCGACATCGCCCGCAAGGGCGCGGAGCTGGGCTGCAAGGAGGCGCTGTTCACCCTGGGCGACCGGCCCGAGGACCGCTGGCCCGAGGCGCGGGAGTGGCTGGAGGCCGAGGGGTACGACGACACCCTCGCGTACGTACGCGCCATGGCGATCCGGGTCCTTGAGGAGACCGGGCTGCTGCCCCACCTCAACCCCGGCGTCATGACCTGGACGGACCTCCAGCGGCTCAAGCCCGCCGCCCCGTCGATGGGCATGATGCTGGAGACCACCGCGACCCGCCTGTGGTCGGAGCCGGGCGGCCCGCACCACGGCTCACCGGACAAGGAACCGGCCGTCCGGCTGCGCGTACTGGAGGACGCGGGCCGCTCCAACGTCCCGTTCACCACCGGCATCCTCATCGGCATCGGGGAGTCGTACGAGGAGCGCGCCGACTCCCTCTTCGAGCTGCGCAAGACCGCCCGCGCCTACCACGGCATCCAGGAGGTCATCGTCCAGAACTTCCGCGCCAAGCCGGACACCGCGATGCGCGGCATGCCGGACGCGGAGCTGGAGGAGCTGGCCGCCGCCGTCGCCGTCGCCCGCCACATCCTCGGCCCGTCGGCCCGCATCCAGGCCCCGCCGAACCTGGTGGACGCCGAGTACGCGCTGCTCATCGGCGCCGGGATCGACGACTGGGGCGGCGTCTCGCCGCTCACGCCCGACCACGTGAACCCCGAGCGCCCCTGGCCGCACATCGACGAGCTGGCCGCGAAGACCGCGCAGAGCGGCTTCACGCTGCGTGAACGGCTCACCATCTACCCGGAGTTCATCCAGCGCGGCGAACCCTGGCTGGACCCGCGCCTGCTCCCGCACGTCCGGGCGCTCGCGGACCCGGAGACCGGGCTCGCGAAGGAGGGGGCGATCCCCGCCGGGCTGCCCTGGCAGGAGCCCGACGAGGGCTTCAACGCCTCCGGCCGTACCGATCTGCACCACACCATCGACACCGAGGGCCGCACCGCCGACCGCCGCGACGACTTCGACGAGGTGTACGGGGACTGGGAGGCGCTCCGCGAGGCCGCCGCCCCCGGCATGGTGCCGTCCCGCATCGACGGCGATGTCCGCGGGGCGCTCAGCCAGGCCGCCGACGACCCGACGAAGCTCACCGACGAGCAGGCGCTCGCCCTGCTGCACGCGGACGGGCCCGCGCTGGACGAGCTGTGCCGGATCGCGGACGCCCTGCGCCGGGACGTGGTCGGTGACGACGTCACGTACATCGTCACGCGCAACATCAACTTCACCAACGTCTGCTACACCGGCTGCCGCTTCTGCGCATTCGCGCAGCGGCGCACCGACGCCGACGCGTACACCCTCTCCCTCGACCAGGTCGCGGACCGGGCCGCGCAGGCCTGGGACGTCGGCGCCGTCGAGGTCTGCATGCAGGGCGGCATCCACCCGGACCTGCCCGGCACCGCGTACTTCGACATCGCGCGGGCGGTGAAGGAGCGCGTCCCCGGTATGCACGTCCATGCCTTCTCGCCCATGGAGGTCGTCAACGGCGCGACCCGCACCGGAATGTCCATCCGCGACTGGCTGACCGCCGCGAAGGAGGCCGGTCTCGACTCGATCCCCGGCACGGCGGCCGAGATCCTGGACGACGAGGTCCGCTGGGTGCTCACCAAGGGCAAGCTGCCCACGGCGACCTGGCTGGAGGTCATCAGGACCGCCCATGAGGTGGGCCTGCGCTCGTCCTCGACCATGATGTACGGCCATGTCGACCAGCCCCGCCACTGGCTCGGCCACCTGCGGACACTGGCCAACCTCCAGCAGGAGACCGGCGGCCTCACCGAGTTCGTGACGCTGCCGTTCATCCACACCAACGCGCCCGTCTACCTGGCCGGCATCGCCCGCCCCGGGCCGACCGACCGGGACAACCGCGCGGTGACGGCCATGGCCCGCCTCCTCCTCCACCCGCACATCACCAACATCCAGACCAGCTGGGTGAAGCTGGGCACGGAGGGCGCGGCCGAGATGCTCCGCTCGGGCGCGAACGACCTGGGCGGCACGCTGATGGAGGAGACCATCTCCCGGATGGCGGGGTCGAGTTACGGCTCGTACAAGTCCGTGCAGGACCTGGTCGCGGTGGCCGAGGCCGCCGGACGGCCGGCGAAGCCGCGTACGACGCTGTATGGGGAGGTGGCGGAGGAGCGGGTGGCGGCGGCCGCCGCGTCGGACGGCCACCTGCCGCAGCTGCTGCCGGTGCTGCCCGGGTAGGAATCGCGGCACCGAAGCCGCCGGTCCGCTGACGGACCGGCGGCTTCGCGGGATCAGGCGCGCTTCGAGCGGCGGCGGGACGCCACCACCAGTCCGGCGCCCGCGGCGAGCACCACCGCGGTGCCGACGATCAGCGGGAGGGTGCCGCTGCTGCCGGTCGTGGCCAGGTCGCCCCCGGCGGGGGCCGTGCTGCTCTGCGACGGGGTCGGCGTGCCCGCCTCCGCAGGCTGCGAGGCGGAGTCGGAGGGCGAGCTGGACGGGGAGGCGGAGCCCGCCGGGGTGTCGCTCGGGGAGGGCGTCGTGGAACCGGACGGGGTGCTGACGACCGGCGGGGTGGTGCCCGGGGTCTCACTCGGCGACGGGGTCTCCCCGGTCCCGGGCAGGCAGCCGCTGAACGGGAAGTGATGCGTCTCCGCACCGCCGGAGCCGTGCAGGGAGGCCACCCACACCGAGCCGTTGACCGGCGCGGCGGTGCCCAGTTCGAGGTGGGCCCGAGGTGCCAGCACGCTGCCGGGCCAGGCCGCCTGGCTGTTCTTGGTGATGGTGCGGGCGTCCGGGAAGTTCCACAGCAGGCGGGCGCGGACCTTGCCGTCGGAGGCGCTCTGGAGCTTGTCGTCAAGGACGAAGTCCTGCCCGCCGGACAGGAAGAACCCGGTGGTGCCGGCCGTGGCCATGTCGTAGCTGTCGCCGCTGACGTTGACGAGCGAGGTCGCACCGGCCGGGACCTTGAGGAACACCTCCTTGGCCTGCTCCAGCTGACCGGCGGTCACCCGGAAGACGTTGCGGGTGGTGTTGTCGCCCGTCAGGGTGAGCCGGCTGCCGTCGGCCTTCACCTGGGTGCCGTCGGTCGCCGCTTCCCCGGCCAGCGCGGCGGAGTAGCCGCGGAGCTTGGTGAACTCGGCGTCGAAGTCGATCAGCCCGGCTTCCTTGCGGAAGGACCCGGAGTGCAGTTCGACGGCACGGTCGCTGACCTTGCCGCCGACGACCGCGTTGCCCTTCATCACGGCGGTGACCGAGCCGCCGTTGAGGAGATCGCCGCGCACGACGAGTGACGCCTGTCCGGGCAGCGCGGCGACCTCCGCCGCCGTCAGCTCGTTGGCGACGCTGAACCCGCCGCGGAAGTCGGCGTTGCCGCCCACGGCCACCGCGCCCTCCGCGTCGGGGGAGTGGACATCGTCACCGAGGACGAACTCGCCGTACTTCCCGGCGACTCCGAACGCGTCGGTGGTGCATTCCGACGGGCCGGCAGGCGTGGCCTGGGCAGCCGGGACGGATATGAGGCCCAGGGCGAGGCTCCCGCCGAGCACGGTGGCCGCGGTGACTGCGGATATGCGCATGGTGCGTGGTTCTCCTGCGGGTCGGATGCGAAGAGTGAATGCGAAGGCCTGGTGAAGGCGTCGCACATGATCTCCGCATCCTCGCGCATTGGTCAAGACCAATGCACGAGGGGGGTCACGCGGGGAACCGGCCGGGTCAGTCCAGGCGGCGCGGGACGCCGAGCAGTCCGGCCTCGATGTCGGTCGGCTGGAGCTTGACGAGCTTGCGGTGCTGGGTCGTGCACCACAGCACCATGTCGTCACCGAGCGAGGGCAGCGCCTCCGCCTGCACCCGTGGCAGCCGCAGGATCCGGCCGAGGACCGCCGCCTCCTCCGGGGAGACCCGCTGGATACCGACCAGCCCCGCGTTCTCGATCAGCTTCGGCGCCGACGGACCCAGGAACGGCATCAGCGTCAGCACGGACTGCCACGGCCCCGTCGCCAGCCGGCTGCGCGGCGGGCGCATACCGCAGTCCCGTACGACCAGCACGGGGCTGGTGACCGAAGCGCCCTGCGGGCCCACCTGCTTGACGTCGTGCACCGTCATGCACTGCTGACCGCCGCCCGCCGCCTGAGCGAGCCCCGTCCACGCGTGCGGCCTGGCCGTCTCGACGGCGACGCGCGCACCGGTACCTGCCGTGCGCAGCGCCAGCACCTGCGCCGTCCACACACTGCCGATGACCACGACATCGAGCTGGGTGGGGCGGAACAGGCCGAGCACCGCGGGCTGCCCCTTGGCGTCGACACCGGCCACGACCCCGTCGTCACCGAGCGGCAGCCGTAGCGCGGCGAGCTGCTCCACGGGCAGTACGTGCCGGTCGCGGCGCGGGCCGAGCAGCCCGAACCCGGGCCTGCTCCGCCCGGCCGCCCGAGGGGCGGCGGGAGCCGGACCGCCGGTCCCGGCGGGCGTCGTACGGTACGTGCTCAACGGGTACCTCCGAGGGGCAGGGTGGCCAGCACACCGGGCAGCTGTTCGCGGTCCAGCCGGACGAGGCTGACCTTCACCCCGCGCGCCGCGCGCTCCAACTGCCGCCTTACCGAGACCAGTTCGTTGCTGCCGCGCGCGGTGAGACGGACATGTCCGCTGACGGCCGGTGCGCCGCCGGTCCCGCGAGAGACCGCCAGGCTGAACGTGCTGGCCAGCGCCGGCATCGAGGTGAGCAGCGCCACCAGTTGCGCGGTGGGCGCGGCCCCCGCGCCCAGGTGCGGCCAGCGGCCGACCCAGTACGTCGTGTGCCAGCGGTCGTCGCAGCGCCAGGCGCGGGTGGACTCCGTGGTACGCCGCAGCGGGGCGTCCGCCCGTACCGCCAGGGCGCTGGCCTGTGGGCTGACACCGGCCGAGGTCGCCAGGGCGGACGTCACCTGCGCCTCGGTCATGACCGAGGCGTCGAACCCCGCCCCCGCCAGCCGGCTCGCCAGCTGGTCCGTGGCCCGCAGCAGCGCGCGCTGCGCCCCGCCGATCCCGCCACCGCGGGCCCGCACCGCCTCCGGGCACAGCTCGGGGGCGAGCTTCAGCGCGATCCAGGTCAGCCGGATCGCGGGGGTGCCGGCCTGGGCCTGGAGCGGCGCGTAGGAGCGGGCGGCCGCCGCCTGTTCCGGCAGGTGCGGTCCGGGCGCGGGCTGCGTGTGCTGGACGACCTGGACGGACTCCAGCCGGATGTCGTCCACCTCAAGGGCGTCGTGCAGCAGGCCGAGCTCCAGCGGCCGGGCGTCCCGGGCCGACCGCAGCGGTTCGTCGCGCGGCTGCACGAGCACCAGGGCCGTCAGGAACGTCCCGTCACCCACCATCCCGATCGAGCGCTCACGCTGCCGGTCGGTGTAGGTGTACGTCCGCAGCGCCGCGTCGCACTCGATGACCGGCGCCAGCCCGGGATCGATCCCGTCTGCGGACCACGGCTGCCGGGCGGCCCGCAGCCGCCCGCGCAGCGCCATGACCGCGTTGAGCCACTCCACCACCGGCCGTCCCCGCCGCCGCAGGACCGCCAGCAGCACCAGCACCGCCGCGACCAGGCCCAGCGGCACCAGCATGACCCTGTTCGTCACCCACGCGATCAGCATCAGCGCGCCGGCGACCTCTATCAACACCACCTGGTGCAGCCGAACCCCGCCGATGCGTCCTGGCTTCGGGTGCACACTCATCACTGCGGTCGTCGCGCTGCTCATCCCCCGGTATGTCCCTCCGTGTCACGGCACTACGGCGTGTGTGCGTGGACCGACGCGCTTCGCACACCGGCCCGCGACCGCCAACTGTCCCACGACCGGCGCCGAGGCGTTCGAATGGGGGCTCGGGCCTGATCCGGACGAAAGGCCCCAGGGGCGCACAGCCGGACAGGAGCGTTTGGCAGACTCCGTCAACTTGACCCGGTCCTGAAGGACCGGGCTTGGAGGTAGGGCCCAGCTGGCTGCTGGGTTGTCTCCTCCGTCCGGCCACCTATGGGGTGGCTGGGACGCGTGACTCACGCCCCGCTCTCCACACGATTTCGCCCTTGCGGTTGATGTTGTGGGACGCGTTATCGTCCGCGTGCAGGGTGACGCCGCAGGCGCGGCACGCGAACGTTGCTTGATCGACCCGGTTCTTCCGGTCGGTGTACCCGCACTGGGAGCATTGGCGGCTGGTGTACGCCGGATCGACGTACACCAAAGGCACCCCGGCCCGGCGTGCCTTGTACTCGATGAAGGAGCCGAGCTGGTGGAAGCTCCATGAATGCAGTGGTGCCCGCTGGTCCTTGCGGAGCCGTACCCGGTCGCGGATGCCCGTGAGGTCTTCCAGGGCGATCCCGCGGCCGGTGCGTTCAGCGGTGGTGACGATCTTCTTCGAGATGATGTGGTTGATGTTTCTGGCGTGCCGCTGTTCTTTTCGGGCGCGCTGTTTCAAGCGGCGTTTGGCGGACTTGGTGCCCTTGGCCTGGAGCTTGCGGCGCAGTTCGAGTTGTCGTTTGCGGTGCTGGTTCAGGCCGCGCCCGCCGGCCGGGTAGCCGGTGGAGGTGGTGGCGATGTTGACGATTCCGAGGTCCACGCCGATGAACCCGGACGGGTCCTCGTTGAGCGGGGCCTCGGGAATTTCGCACACCGCGATCAGGTAGAACACGCCGTTGCGTTCGATCAGGTCCGACTCGCCCTTGCGGTACTCACGGAGCGTCTTGAGCGCGCCGGCGGAGCAGGCGAACCGCACGTTCCTGAGCCGTCCCGCCGTGGTCCAGATACTCACGGTTTGTGCGTAGTACTGCCAGGACAGGCACCGGTCGTCGAACGGGTGCGCGGCCCGGGGGCGGAAGACGATGGGCTTGGACTCGGCCGTGGCCCGGCGCTTCGATCCGGGTTTGCCCAGGTTTCCGGCCCGGATGTTGGCCGCCAGTGCGGTGTAGGCGTCGCGCACTTTCTTGATCGTGTGCTGGGCTGCCTGCGCGCCGAGGCCGGCTGCTTTCAGCTGGGCGTAGGTGTGTTTACGTAGTTCGTACTCGCGTGGCACACCGTGCTCGAACGCCACACCGGAAACCCAGTTGGCCCGGTCGTTGACGGTATGCAGGGTCGCACTGATGGCCGGGGCCTGTGCGGCGTCCGGTATCAGTTTGACCTGCACAACGATCTTCACACGGTCACGCTAATCCAATGGACCTATGGCGCCGCAAGGGGAACCGGACTCGAACATTCGTGTGTGTCGTACAGTCGTCTACACCCTCCACGCACACTTGGTCTTCACCCCGAAGTGCCGGCGCGGGCCCTCGCATTTCTCAGCCTCCTGCGGCGGCGCACCGTTATCCGTCATCAAGGAGTGCGCCGAGCAGCAAAACGTCCGACGTAACCCGCACGTCAGAGCATTCCAGAGAAGCGATTCCTCCCGGGGCTGAAGCCCCGGGGTTCCTCGCTAGATCAAGCTGAATCATGTACCCGCACGGCGGCGGACGAGCGTCGGCGGGCATAGTGGTGGCGGTTCGCGAGGCATCTACAACCACGGGGAGAAGTCGGGCAGATGGCATCACGGCGGGACGAACTCAACGCCTACACCTTCGCGAAAAAGCGGCTGGTCGCCGCCTTTCTGCAGCCGTCCGCAGCCGGTACGGACGAAGCGGCGCCGCGCCCGCTGCGCGCCATGGTGCCGGGAGTGGTGGTGGGTGCCCTGCTGCTGGCGGGCTTCGGGGCCTGGGGGATCTTCAAGCCCAAGGTGCCCGAGGGCTGGGACAAGCCCGGCGCCCATGTCATCGTCGGCAGCGACTCGACGACCCGCTATGTCGTCCTGGAGACCAAGGGCGTCAAGCGCCTGCACCCGGTGCTGAACTTCTCCTCCGCGAAACTCCTCCTGGACCCGGGCGACTCCTCGGTGCTCCAGGTGAAGGAGTCCGAGCTGGACAGCGGGAAGCTGCAGCGCGGGCCGATGCTCGGCATACCGTACGCACCCGACCGGCTGCCCAGCGAGGAGGACGCCGGCCGGAACAAGCTCTGGGTCGTCTGCGAACAGCCCGGCGCCGGTTCGGGCGGGGCCGTGCAGAAGGCGGTCTTCCTGCTCGCGGACCGGGACGCGGACAAGGTCGGCGGCAAGAAGCAGCTCCACGGCGGCCAGGCCCTCTACGTCGAGGCGGACGGCGGCAACGGCACCAGGTACCTGGTGGACGCGGACGGCACGCAGCACGCCATCGGGACCAGCGGCGGCGACAAGCCCTCCGCCCGCGACGAGGTACTGCGCCGCTCCCTGTTCAGCGAGGGCGCCCAGCCCCAGAAGGTCACCAAGGACTGGCTCGGCACCCTGCACACCGGCGCACCCATCGACTTCCCGAAGCTGCCCGCCAAGGCCGGCACCCCGGCCGGCGTCAACGGACTGGACGCCCGCCTGGACAAGGTGGGCACGGTACTCAAGGCCGTGGCCGGTACCGGCATGCAGCAGTACGTCGTCCTGCCGGGATCGGTCGCCCCCGTCTCCGACCTGGTCGCCAGGCTGCTCCTGACGAGCCCGGAGGCGGCGGTGCTGGGCCAGAAGGCGCAGGCCGCCGAGGTCGGACCGCAGTCCTTCACCTCTTCCCCGGACGAGTTCTACGCGAAGTACGGCTGGCCGGGGAACGTACCGACGCAGGCCAACGACACCGCGTCCCCGACCGGGACCGTCTGCAACGTGCTGCACGGCGTCACCGGGAAGGGTGACCCGAAACTGACCACGTGGGCCGGTTCCGGATACCCCGTCCGCTTCCTGGACGGTGCCACCAGCGCGTACGTCACACCGGGCAGCGGTGTCCTGTACCGGCAGTTCAACGGAGCGTCCCCCACCACCGGCTCACTCTTCCTGGTGACGGACACCGGACTGCGGTACGCCGTACAGACGAACAACGACAGCAGCGCGGACCCCTCGAAGATCGGGGCCACCGGGAAGCCGACGACCCCGGAGGAGCAGGCCGCCGAGGTCAACCAGGCCCAGACCAGGCTCGGCTACAAGGACGTCAAGCCGCTGCCGGTACCGGACAACTGGTCCAACCTGCTGCCCAAGGGCCCCCGGCTCGATACGAACAGCGCCAAACAGCCGCAGAGCTCCTGAGGACGGGGAGGAGGAAGCGTGATGACCACCCGCACCACTCGCACCACTCGCACTGCTCGTAACACTGGCGCCACTCGCAGCGGATTCCGTTCCTCGGCCGTCGTGCTGCTCCTGACGATCGCGGCGGGTGCCGCCCTGCCCGGACTCGCGGCCGCGGACGATGACGCCCCGCAATCGGGCTCCGAGGCCAGCGGTGAGTGCACCTTTCCCATGAAGAAGCAGATCCAGGGCCGTCCCTGGGCGCTCCAGCGGCTGGTCTTCGACCAGCTCTGGCAGGACACCAAGGGCAAGGGCGTCCGGGTCGCGGTGATCGACACGGGCGTCGACGACACGAACCCGCAGCTGAAGTCCGCCGTCGACCGGTCGGCCGGGAAGGATCTGCTGCCGGTGCCGAAGGACGGGTCCCAGGACCCGGACGCCCCGAAGAGCAAGGGCAAGGGCAAGCCGAGCGGCGGCGACGGCACCTTCGACCCGGTCGGCCACGGCACCAAGGTCGCCGGCATCATCGCGGCCCGCCCGCGCTCGGGCACCGGGTTCGTCGGTCTCGCCCCGGAAGCGACGATCATCCCCATCCGGCAGAACGACGACAAGGGCACCGGCACCGCCACGACGATGGCCGCGGCCATCCGCCACGCCATCGCGCAGCACGCCCGGGTCATCAACATCTCCCAGGACACCGCCAAGCCCCTGCGAGCCGACTCCGACCTGGCACTCGCGGTGACCGAGGCGCTGAACAAGGACATCGTCGTGGTCGCGTCGGCCGGTAACGACGGACTCGCCGGCGCGGTCAAGGTGACGTACCCGGCGGCGTACAAGGGCGTCCTGGCGGTGGCCGCCTCCGACCGCAACGACGAGCGGGCGCCGTTCTCCCAGACCGGCGACTTCGTGGGGGTCGCGGCGCCGGGCGTCGACATGGTGTCCACCGTCCCCAAGGGCGGCCAGTGCGTCGACAACGGCACCAGCTTCTCCGCCCCCTACGTCGCCGGAGTCGCCGCGCTCCTGCGGGCGAAGCACCCGGGCTGGAAACAGAACCAGGTGGTGGCCCAGATCGAGCAGACCGCGGAACGCGCGGTCAACGGACGTGACAAGTTCGTCGGCTGGGGGGTGGTCGACCCGGTGCGCGCCCTCAACGACGACGAACATCCGGTGAACGCCCCCACCCCTGACCGCGCGGTATCGAATGGTCCCGCCGGGCCGGAACCAATCGCGCTCCAGATGGGTGAAACAAGGAAGGAACGCATCGCCCGGATCTCGATCTACGTGCTGGCTACCACAGGCCTTCTCGTGGCAGTGATCGCGGGCGCCGCGATCGTGTTGCGGGACCGTCGCAGCCGCGTAATTAGGTGAATATCCAACAACGCAAGGCAAGACTAAGGCTGTTGGATTGAGTGGCGGCCGCAGCTAAACTGATAATTGACAACTTTGGTCCGATGTACGCGTGGTAGCGACAGGCAAGCAGCCCGCGACATCCGATTCATGGGGGAAGGTGCGTTATGACAGACAAGCTCAAGCACTCAGCTGATCAGATTGACAGTCTCATCCGCGAGCTCGGCCACATGCACGACACACTCCAGGGCAGGATCACGCACCTCAACGGGGTCATCGACGCCGTGGAAGGTCACTGGAAGGGTGTCGCGGCCAACGCGTACAACGGCCTCCAGACGCAGGTCAACCTCGACGTGCGCGACCTGAAGGATCTCCTCGACTTCACCCAGGAAGCCGTCCGGATGAGCAAGGACGGATTCGACGCGGAGGAAGTCGAGCAGCTCAACAAGTTCAAGGGCATCGACGGCGTCGGCAACACGGGCAGCAACGGAGTCCTGGACCGGTTCCAGGTCTCCTAGCAACCCGCCTTCGCAGCCCGCCCTCACTTCGCCTCGCACCAGTCGCATCAGGAGACCGTTCCATGGAGATTACGTACTCAGGGGTCGTAGAAGCCTCGAACCAGGTCAAGTCGACCGCCAACACCATCAAGGGTCAGCTCGACGACCTGAACACCAAGGTCAAGGCCGTCGTCGCCACCTGGGACGGCGAGACGCAGCGCGCGTTCTACGACCGCCACAAGGGCTGGGACATCAAGGTCAACCACATGCACGAGACGCTGCTGACGATCTCGACGAGGCTGATGGAAGCCACCGAGGGCTACCGGGCGAACGACCTCGCCCAGGCCCGGCGCTTCCAGGGCTGACCCAAGCTCAGATGAATCACGACGGAACCGGCACGATGTGGATGTGGGATGCGCCCGGCGCATCCCACATCCACGCCTGCGGTTCCGCGGCACTTTAGGGGAGGTGCTTGCATGAGACCTGAACTTCCGGGCGACGGATCACCTTCGTCCGATCTGGCGGCGCCCAGTGAGTCTCTGCAGAAGTTCAAGATCCGCGTGGACAAGCTGCTGACGAAGCTCGACGCGTCACCGGCCGCGCACGGCCGCATCACCGAACAGAAGGTCGACGCAACTGCCTACGGCAGCGCCGACTTCCCGGAGGCCATGGGGCTGGACATGGCCTACACAAAGGTGCACGAGCGCTTGACGCTGCTGTCCAAGACGCTCAGCGATCAGCTCGAAGCGATGGGCATCACCGTCGACCTGGCCGACCGCGGCTACGAGAACGTCGACCAGGAACACTCCGAGCGTCTGCACGCCATCCAGCAGCGCACCGAGGTCTACTACAAGAAGCCGGACACCGGCCAGGATCCCGGAGCGCACGGAGGCGACAAGAACAAGCCCGGCGACGGCTCGTCCAGCGGTAACGACGGCTTGTAACACGTAGAAGTGAACGGGGGACAGGGATAACCATGGGCGAGAAGCTGCCACCACTCAACGCCTGCTACAACACCACCAACTTCGAGAACGCGTCGTACCAGGAGATGCTCAACATGGTCCGTGGCGTCGACGCCACGGCGATCATGGCTCGCGGCACGGCTCTCGTCGACGCGCAGACCGAGATCGAGAAGATCGGCACCGAGCTCAAGGAGCACGTCGGCCGTACCACGTGGAAGGGCGCGGGCGGTGATGCCTTCCGCGAGTGGGGCGACGGATTCGCCAAGGAGACCCTGAAGCTGGCCGACTACGCCGGCACCGCGGGCACCTCGCTGCAGACGGCCGGCCAGGCCCTCAGCGAGGTGGCCAAGGTGGTTGCGGGGCACCCTGACGCCGTGGCCATGTGCTACGCGGACGAGGCGAAGGAAAAGGCCCGGCTCAAGGCCGTCGAGACGGCGCGGAACGAAGCCATTCCGCAGATGAACAAGCTCGCCTCGTATTACATGATGGCCGAGCAGTCGATCTCCTCCCAGGAGGAGCCGAACTTCAAGCCGCTGCCGAAGGCGGCGTTGCCGAACAGCCCGGTCGACGGTGGGAAAACGAGGTACGGCTCTCCGGGAAGCTATTCCGGTAGCACGGATTCCGTGACCAGTCCGCAGACCGGCAACGCGTCGAGGGCCGACCACCATTACTCCACCGTGAGTCCCGATGGCGTCAGCCCGTCCTCCCCGGACGGCACCCCTGTCGTCCACACGCCGCAGCATGTCAGCGCGGTGCCGGGGGCCCCGGACAACACGGGCACGAACATCGACACGGTGACGATGCCGCAGACCCCGAACCCCACCACGGTCCCGCCCACGGGCGGTCCCGTGCCGCAGGGCCCGGGGGGCGGCGGGCACCAGTCGCCGCTTCCTCCAGTGATCCCCCCGCGCACGGGACCGTTCGGTCCCGGAGGCGGCCCGGGGCGTACTTTGCCCACGGGGCCGGGTGGCAGGAGTGATGTCGGACGCGTCCGGCCTCCGACGGCCAACCCCGACAGGAGCACCGTGTCTCCGACGGGCACCCCCGGCAGGGGTGGCGTCGAAGGTGCCCGGCCCCCCATGGGCACGCCCGGCAGGGGCGGCGTCGAAGGTGTCCGACCCCCCATGAACACCCGGACCGACACCGGTATCCACGGCGGTACGCCCGCTCAAGGTGGCCGGGGCGGGGTCGGCCCGGCCCGAGGCACCTCACGCGGGACGATCATCGGTGGGGAGAAGCCGTCGACCTCGACCGGCCGCGGAATGATGCAGGGCCACGCCGGTGGCGCGCCCGGAATCGCCGGGGGCCGGGCCGGGGCCACACGTCCCGGTGGCAACGCGCAGCGCCTGGTCAACGAGCCGGGCGGCATCGTGAGGGCACCACGCGGCACGCAGTCGGGGGCCGGCGGAGAATTCACCCCGGGCGGCACCGGGCTCGTCCGCGAATCGCCGCGATCAGGCGGAGCGATGGGCTCGATGGGTGGTGCGATGGGCGGGTCCCAGGCCAAACGGCGACGTCCTCAGCGGCGTGACGGCGAGATCCCGGACTATCTTGCCGAGGACGAAGAGACCTGGGGCACGGGGGACGACGGCATTGTTCCCCCCGTGATCGGCTAGAGCCGGTTCCGGAGCAGCGAAGCCGGACGGCGGACAGAGAACGAGTGGGTGGCATGAGGTCAACGGTCAGGCGTCACCGCAGGCGAGCGTCGGCGGTGGTGTCCGCGCTGGGTTCCCTGCTCCTCCTCGGTGGCGCCATCGCCCCGGCCGCGTCGGCGGACACCATGCGCGACCGCGAGTGGTACCTGGACCGGATGCAGGCCGCCGAGATGTGGAAGGTCAGCACCGGTAAGGGGATCACTGTCGCTGTTCTCGATACCGGTGTGATCCCCTCGGTTCCCGAGCTGACGGGAAAAGTGCTCACCGGAAAGAATTTCGTCGAGCCGGAGCGGGGTGCGCACAAGGACAAGGATGGGCATGGAACCGCCATGGCGATGCTTATCGCTGGGAACGGGGCGAATGGTCAGGGAGTGAAGGGGCTTTCGCCAGATGCGCACATTCTCCCCCTGACTGTTTTCGGTTCCTCCAAGGAATCAGGCACCAATAGCATCCCTGCTTTGGTCGAGGCCATTCGATATGCCGCCGACAGCGAAGCCAAGATCATCAACATGTCGTTGGCCTACGAGTACTTCACGCCCGAAGATGGCGAGTTGAACCAGATCCAACAGGCAGTAGATTACGCGATTCAGCGTGGAAAGCTTCTTTTTGCCGGAACTGGCAACAGGGGTGATAAGGAGAATACCTTCGCGTACCCGGCGGCGAGCATCGGCGTCGCGGGCGTTGGAGCCATCGACAAGACGTCCTCGGTCACGAAGTTTTCGGTGTCAGGACCCCAGGTAGCGCTTGCCGCCCCTGGTACGGACATCCCGATCCTTTGTGGCGGAGGCACGCCCGGATACTGCAGCAGCTGGGGCACCAGCCAGGCAACAGCCATCGCCTCCGCCTCCGCAGCCCTGATCTGGTCCAAGCACCCGTCCTGGACCGGCAACCAGGTCCTCCGCGTCCTGATGAACACTGCGGGCAAGCCGACCAAGGGCAAGGTCCCCAGCCGCTACATCGGCTACGGCACGGTCCGCCCCCGGCTGGCCGTCCTCGGGGACCCCGGCGACCCGGGCCCCGCCGACGTGAACCCGCTGGTGGCCGCCCGGACCCCGAAGAAGTCCCCGTCGCCCTCGGCGTCTGCGTCGAAGACCGGCGATTCCGGCTCCTCGAACGCTTCGAAGCAGCCGGCGTCGTCCGCGGCCTCCGAGAAGTCGGAAGACGGCAAGGGCGTAGGCGCGATGGTCTGGATCATCGTCGGAATCGGTGTGGTGGTCGTTGTCGGCGCGGTGCTCCTGCTACGCCGGAGAACCGCTGGTGCCAGGCGCTGACGTGAACATCTGGAATTACGAGAGGGGATATACGTGAGCGGCGACATATTTCAGGAACTGAAGCAGTTCCAAGAATATGCGAACAAGATGCAGCAGCTGATGTCTGAGGTACGCGATCAGATGCCTGAGTACGCCGACGGCGAGGACGCTCAGGGGGCCGTCAGAGTCCGGATGATAGCCGGTGGGATTCCGGAATCGATCAAGGTCGCATCCGACTGGCAGCGCAGGCAGCCCCCGGAAAATCTCGGTGCGGCTGTTGTCGAGGCGTACGGGTCCGCCCTGAGCGAGTGGATGGAGCGCTGGTCGGGCGGCCTTGAGCAGGCGGACTGGGAAGCTCGGGCTCATCAGCTCGACGGTAGTCTCGACCAATCTGCGTCGGCAGGGACGCCCCCGGTGTCTCCGGAGTCCTTCGAGCGGGATGTGCGGTACGTCGTTCCGCGGCCCCTCGACGAAGTGGCCGAGGATGTGCTGACAGCCTTCGACGTGGTCGAGCGGCAAGACCCGGAGTCGTCCCCGCAACCCGAGGTGATGGGGGACTCTGCCGCGCGCCGGGTCGTGATCACTCTCGGCTCGCAGGGCCTCGTCTCGTGCGAGGTGGAGCCTGAATGGGCTGTCCAGCAGTCAGTTGTGCGACTGAATCAAGCGCTTGATGACGCATTGGCCGATGCGCGCGCCAGGTCCAGTAGTGCAGAAAGCGGTGGCCAGGACGCCATCGCAGACCTGAACCTGGGAGGCCTGCTGGATGAAGCTATGGCCATCATGAAAAACCCGCGAAACTTTATGTAGAGAAATCCTGAAAGGGTTGAGAGCTTTGGGAAAAGACCTCAAAGTCATCACTGATGCGATACGTACCGATGTGGGCACGTGGGACGAGCAGTCCAAATCCATAGGTGAAGTGGCTGCTTCCATTAAGGGGATGCAGCAAAATGGAACCGAACTCGGGATCTTCGCCCCGATTTTCGTGCAGTACACAACTGTCATCGGGCATCTCTCTGGCCTGTGTGCCGAAGGGAAGGTCGAGATGTCAAAGATAGCCGACGAGTTGGTCAAGAATGCGAAGGCCTACGATGATCAGGAAGTAGGTACGGAGAAGTCTGTTGAAGGCGCCTACTAGGTATCGATTCAAAAAGAGCGGAGCTTCTCATGGCATTCAATCCCGAGCAATTTCAGGCGATTATCGATAAGCTGAACGCTGGGCTTACGACTCTCACGACACATATGAATGAAATGGGGCCGAGGATAGAGGCGGCAGTGGATCACTGGTATGTTCCGGAGGCTATCGCGCGGGGGTGTATCTGGATAATTAATAAAGTTATTGAAGCGGGTAACTGGGTTCTTGGTAAGCTTGTGGATATTCTGCAAGGTGCCGCTGCCCCCGTCATCATGTTCTACAACGCCCTGCAATGGCAGGGTGAGGAGATTCGAGGGAAGGCGTCTGGTGCTGCGTCTTCTACGCAGAAATTCAACCTCACGTCTCTCAGGTACTGGGAGGGGGAAGGGGCAACCGCATACACAAACGCGATTTTCCCTCAGTCTGCCGCGTCCGCTCAGATCGCGTCCAGTTCGAGCACGGTGGCGGGTTGCCTCACAGCCTGCGGAGCGGCGGGATTCGCGTTCTACGTCGCAGTGGCGGTCTTTGTCGCTCAGCTGATCCCTGTCATGGCCGCCTCGGCTGTTGCGGCTGCTTCCGTGGTTGCTGCTCCCGCTGCCGGAGCTGCTGCCGCGGCGGAAGCGACTCTCGGTCCCGTCGTCATTGGGGGCGCTGTGCTCGCCGTGCTGACCGTGCTCGGTGCCGAGGGCACGACGATGGCTCAGCTCGCGGGCGAGGGATCCGACAAGAGTGCCTTCCCGAACGGTGGCCATTGGCCGGTCGGAACCGTCTGACGTTCCTGCTAGGTCGTTGACTTCTATTCCTGAAGTAGTGATGAGTGCTGAAGGTCTTTCTCCCCACGAATGCAGAGATGCATCGAGCGGGGAGGCGGGGCAGCGCACGCGGTATTCACAGTTCTCGACGGCGACAGGCGGGGTTTCGTGTGTACTGGATTCGAGTAGCGTTGTGGTGCGTCGCTCTGGCCTGTTTCTACGTGATGTTCATCCTTAAGCCCGATAACGAGCCGTTGGTGTTTCTCCTGTTCGTTCTGGGTGTTGTTCTCCCGGGCTGCGGTGAGGCATACGCGGACTGGCGGCGGCGGCGAGACTGGTATGCGGCGAGGTTCGCATCCATCGACGAGTTGCGGATGATGGTGGCGGACGAGGCGGCGCTTCGCCGATTCCGTGACGAAAAGGGGGTACTGAAGGCTGCCCGGCAGCTCAGGCGTCAGTTTCCTCTCTGCCCGATCGCTGAATCCGTAAAGCTGGTCGAGTTGCTGTGACCGATCCTCTCGCTTGGCGTCGGCTGCCGACGACTTGCACTGCGCCTTCCTGCATTTAGGCACCAGCCATGCGGATTGCTCGGATCGGTTGACGAGCTGAGGCAGGCCGTCGCTGGCAAGGGCGTCGGCGTATGCGTGATGAGGGCGGGCCGCTGGCGCTGTGCGCGAGATCAGGCGCCAGCATCCAGGGAACCGATCGACGTAACCACGACCTTGGTCACGGAGTCGTGAGCCCGCTGGCGGCAGGTCCGCCTCGTAGGGTGGCCCTGTTCTCGTGCAGCAACGCTAGGTGACGTTCGATAGCGCCTCGCCGTCGGCGAGTTGTGCGCCGCGCGCCAGGTAATCGAGACTCAAGAAGGAGAGCGTCATGTCCACACCGTTCAGGGATGCCACCGAAGGGCTATGGATCCCCGCCGAGCGGGCACGGCGGGGTTGGTTCTACGTTGGCCTGGTCCTCGCCGGGATGCTCTGTCTGATTCTCCTGGAAGTGCTGACGACAGTTGTGATCGCCTTGCTGATGGCGGATGACGCCATGGAAACGGTGGGCTTGGTGGGGGTCTTCGGGTATGCGGCCATACCTGGGTTCGCGGCAGTGGTGGCCGTGGTGTGGCTGGCCGTGCTGGTAAGCCGGCGCTCGGCGCTGCGCATCGATGGGGCAGGGGTCAGCAAAGTGTGGAGTGACCGCACTCAGACCGTCCCGTGGGCTGATATCGACAAGGTCCGGTTCAACAGCAGGCGGAGCTACTTGCTGCTGGTGCTGAAGCCGGGTGGGTACCCGGCGGCGCCGAACGGTGTTGTCGGGGAGCGGGTGATTCTGATCCACTCGCTCGGACACGCCCTTTGGAGCCGCCGGAGGCCGATGCACCCCGACTTGATCGTTGACGCAGTCGAGCGGTTCGCCCCGGGAAGGTTCACCGAGCCCTGGAACCCGGGCAAGGGCCGCGCGAGTGGTGCGGGCGCCTCGGCGTAGCCGAGATGAGCGCAGCCCGGGTCACCGCACTTTTGGACTTGCAGGTCCATTTTTGTCGTCGCACAGTGGCAGAGCGCCCCGACAGCCAGGGGGCGCCCCGTCCGGTCGAACGCTGCCGGCGGTCCGGCCGTGCGGTGTCGCAGCGGCGAACCAAACAATGGAGAGAACCATGTCTGTGCGGCTTGCGGGCAAGACAGCCCTTGTCACCGGAGCGACCAGCAACCTCGGGCGCGCGATCGCGGAGGCCTTCGCCGCCGAGGGGGCGTACGTCGCCGTCTCGGGCCGCAGCGCCGAGCGCGGCGCGGAGGTCGTCGACGGGATCCGTGTACGTGGTGGCCGTGCGGAGTTCGTGCGGGCCGATCTGGACGGCAGCGCCGCGGCCTCGCGGGCGCTCGCGAAGGACGCCGCGCGGGCCCTCGGTGGACGTATCGACGTCCTCGTCAACAATGCGGGCATCTACCCCCGCAACACCACGGTGACCGTCGACGAGGAGACCTTCGACCAGGTCTACGGGGTCAACGTGAAGGCCCCGTTCTTCCTGACCGCCGCCGTCGCGCCCGCCATGGTGGAGGCCGGTGGCGGGGTCATCGTCAACCTGGGTTCCTGGATCGCGCGGCTGGGCATTCCCGGGGCCCTTTACAGCTCCACCAAGGGGGCGGTGGAGACGTTGACCCGGGCCTGGGCCGCCGAGTTCGGGCCGCAGGGGGTCAGGGTCAACGCGATCTCCCCGGGCGTCGTCCAGACGCCCGCACCTGGTGAGGTCCACCCCGGCGAGATCATGATGAAGGGCACCCCGGCCGGGGGGATGGGCGCCCCCGGCGACATCGCGAACGCCGCCGTATACCTCGCCAGCGACGAGTCCTCGTTCGTGCACGGCATCGTGCTCGACGTCGACGGCGGCCGCACCACTGTCGCCGTCATCGCCGCCGACTGAGCGCCTGACGCGAACGGCACGTACAGCACGCACCGCACCGGCCCAGGGCGCCGCCCGCCCCGGTCACACCGCAGGCCCGCCCGCGCGGCGCAGGTCCGCGATCCCCTGGTCGAGCGCGGCGCGCAGGTGCGTGGACCGGCCCGTCGACAGCAGGATCGACACGCCTCCCTGGATCCCGGCCAGCAGCGCCGCGGCCCTCGCCTCGGCATCGACGTCGGCTGGCAGTGCGCCGGCTGCCTGCAGCGCCCGGACGCCCGCCGCGAGGCTCTCCTGCCAGCGGCGCAGCAGCTCGATGACGATCGCCCGCGCCCCGGGGGTCGAGCGCCCGATCTGGTGGAACAGCGAGCCGAGCGGACACTGGTCGCCCTGCGCCTCGTAGCGCTTGATCACCGCGTCCCGCCACTGCTCCCAGGACTCCCACGAGTCGAGGCGGCCCAGATAGGGCTGCTGGTCCTCCAGGACCTGGTCCGCCTCGAACTGGGCGACGGCGACGAGCAGTTCGTCCTTGCCCGCCGGGAAGTAGTGGAACAGCTGGCTCTTGCTGGTGCCGGTCCGCGCCATGACGTCGTCCAGGGTCGCCCAGGCGACGCCTCGCTCGCGCAGCACCGCCGCGGCCCCCTCGACGATCCGGCTCCGCGTCGCCTTCCCCTTCGCCGTCAGCTTCCCGGGCACGAGCCACCTCCACGAACGTAATGGACCAGGTAGTCCATTGTAGGTGCGGATACGGAGGAGGGGGCCGGCCCCCTCCTCCGTATCCGACAGTGATCCGCTCAGTCCAGTTCCGTAGGCAGCCAGCCCGTCTGGATCAGGGAGGGCGCGCTGCGGCGGGAGACGAACAGGCCGCGGCCCGGGGGTAGCGGGCGGGCCTTCACGTCGCCGAGGAGTTCGCCCTCGCCGGGGTGGCCGGACAGGACGACGCCCTGGGCGCCCAGCTCCTTGAAGCGCTGGATGAACTGCTCGTACGAGGAGCGGCCGGCTCCCGCGCTGTTGCGGGCGATGATGAAGTTCACCCCGGCGTCGCGGGCGTACGGCAGGTTGTCAACCAGCATCGCCATCGGGTTGTTGGAGGACGTGGCGACCAGGTCGTAGTCGTCGACGATGATGAACGCCCTCGGCCCCCGCCACCAGCTGCGGTTGCGCAGCTGCTGCGGGGTCACGTCCGTGCCGGGGATGCGGCTGGTGATGAGGGTGTTCATGTCGTTGAGGTACGTCTCGAACGCGTTGTGCGTCGTCGCGTAGCCGACCAGGTACGGCTCCGGCACGCACTCCAGCAGGCTGCGCCGGTAGTCACCGACGCAGATCAGCGCCTCCTCCGGGGTGTACCGCTCGGTGATCTGCTTGATGAGCAGCCGCAGCAGGGCGGTCTTCCCGGACTCCGACTCACCGAAGACCGCGAACAGCGGGTCGGTGTCGAAGTCGACGATGACCGGGGCGAGGTTCATCTCGTCGATGCCGATCGCGATGCCACCGCTGGACCGCTCCGGGCCGCTCGGCAGTTCGCGCGCGGACAGCTTCCGGGGCAGCATGCGGACCTGCGGGGCGTGCGGGCCCGGCCAGTTGTCGACCGAGGCACGGACGAAGGCGGCGGTCCCCTCGGACAGGTCCTCGCCGGCGCCCGCGGAGTCGTCGATGCGCGGCAGCGCCCCCATGAAGTGCAGCTTCTCCGCGGTCAAGCCCCGGCCGGGTGCGCCCACGGGGACGTTCACCGCGACCTTGCGGTCCAGTTCGGAGTCGGTCGGGTCACCGAGGCGCAGCTCCAGCCGGTTGAGCAGCTGGTCCTTGAGCGCGGCCCGCATCTCCATGTACCGGGCGACGGTGGCGACCAGGTGGATGCCGAGGCCCAGGCCCCGGGCGGCGATGTCCGCGACGACCGGCTCCAGGAACTCGTAGTCCGTCTTGAAGGACTGCCAGCCGTCGATGACCAGGAAGACGTCGCCCCACGGCTCGCCCGGCAGCCGGCCGGCCGCGCGGAGCTGGCGGTACGTGGTGATCGAGTCGATGTTGTTGTCCCGGAAGAACTCCTCGCGCCGGTTGAGGATCCCGGAGACCTCGGCGACCGTACGGCGGATCTTCTCCGGGTCGAGCCGGGAGGCCACCCCGCCGACGTGGGGCAGGCCCTCGACCGCGATCATGCCGCCGCCGCCGAAGTCCATTCCGTAGAACTGCACCTCGTGCGGGGTGTGCGTGAGGGCGAAGGAGCCGATGAGGGCGCGGAGCAGGGTGGACTTGCCGGAGCGGGGCCCGCCGACGATCAGCATGTGACCGGCCGCACCGGAGAAGTCCCGCACCAGGGGGTCGCGCCGCTGCTCGAAGGGCTTGTCGACCAGGCCGAAGGGAACGACCAGGGAGCCGTTCTTCCCGTACTGCGGGGCGTGGAGTCCGCGTTCGGGCGTCGCCGCCAGCGGCGGCAGCATCTGGTCGAGGGACGGCGCGTCGGTGAGCGGCGGCAGCCACACCTGGTGGGCGAGGGGCCCCTGGCCCTCCAGCCGGCGGGCGATGACGTCGAGAACGGTGTCCGCCAGCGCGTCGGCGGTCCGCTGTCCGGGGGCGAGGGAGACGTCCGGCTCTGGCTCCGGGTAGTGGACCGCCACCGGGGTTGCGGTGAACAGCACCGGGCGACGGTCGATGGGGAGTTCCCCGGAACCGGTGGTCGGGGCGACACCCGGCCGGTAGGTCCCCGACACATAGGCGGCCTTGAAGCGGGTCATCCCCTCCGTGCCGAACTTCAGGAACCCGGAACCGGGGACCGACGGCAGGTGGTACGCGTCGGGCACACCCAGGGCGGTACGGGACTCGGCGGCCGAGAACGTACGCAGACCGATCCGGTACGACAGGTAGGTGTCCAGGCCGCGCAGCCGGCCCTCCTCCAGGCGCTGCGAGGCCAGCAGCAGGTGCACGCCCAGGGACCGGCCGATGCGGCCGATCTGGATGAACATGTCGATGAAGTCGGGCTTCGCGGTGAGGAGCTCGCTGAACTCGTCGATCACCAGGACCAGGGACGCCAGCGGCTCCAGCGGGGCACCCGCGGCGCGCGCCTTCTCGTAGTCGGTGAGGTTCGCGTAGTTGCCCGAGGAGCGCAGGAGCTCCTGGCGGCGTTGCAGCTCACCCGTGATGGAGTCCCGCATGCGGTCGACCAGGGTGAGGTCGTCCGACAGGTTGGTGATGACCGCGGCGACGTGCGGGAGCTCGGACATCCCGGCGAACGTCGCGCCGCCCTTGAAGTCGGCCAGGACGAAGTTGAGCGTCTCGGAGGAGTGGGTGACGGCCAGACCCAGCACCAGGGTCCGCAGCAGTTCGGACTTGCCGGAACCGGTCGCTCCGACACACAGCCCGTGCGGCCCCATGCCCTCCTGCGCGGCCTCCTTGAGGTCGAGCATGACGGGCGAGCCGTCCTCACCGATCCCGATCGGTACCCGCAGCCGGTCGGCCGTCGAACGCGGCCGCCAGACGGTCGCGGTGTCGACGGCGGCCGGGTCACCGATGCCCAGCAGATCCGTGAAGTCCAGGTTGGCGAGCAGCGGTTCGTCGTCCTCCGCGCCGATTCCCATCCGCAGCGGGGCGAGCTGGCGGCCGAGCGCCTCCGCGGTCTCGACCGGCAGCAGGTCGGGCGTGCCGTGGTAGGTGGCCGCCGCCGACTCCAGCCGCAGCCGGCCCGGCCGTACCGCTATGTGCAGCCCGCCGCGGGGCTCGTCCAGCTCCTCCGGGACGATCTCCACGACGGTCACGCCCTGGAGCCCCTCCGGGGAGGCGAGCAGCGACTCCGCCGGTACGAAGGTGCCGTCCAGTACGACGACGACGTGCGGCTGGTCCAGCAGCGGGGCCCCCTCGCGGTTGAACCTCGACCGGCCCGACAGGCGGTCTTCGAGCAGGGCCTCGACCTCCATCAGGTTGTCGCCGAACAGCCGCTTCGTGCCGGCCCCGTCGGAGGATCCCGGGACCTGGGTGTGCGGAAGCCACTTCGTCCAGTCCCACTGGTCCGTCACATCCCGGGACGCCGCGACCGCGACCAGGAGGTCGTCGGGCGAGTGCAGCGCGACCAGCCCGGCCACCATCGCGCGGGCGGAATCGCGTACAGAGCCGGGCTCGCCAGAGACCACGACGTGGTAGAAGGCGCGCAGCGACACCGCCATGGGGAGCCGGTCGAGCGAACCGTGCGCGGCCAGGAACTGGTGCATCGCACCGGCCGACAGCGGCTCCAGCTCATCGAGCGGCGCGGTGCTCGGAGCCACCAGAGGGGTCCACAGCTGCTGCGGTCCCAGACCGATGCGGACCTGGCCGAAGTCCTTGTCAGCGATCCGCCGCTCCCACAGCCGGCTGCCCTCGGCGACCAGCGACCAGAGCTGGTCGGGGTCCGGGTGCAGGTAGAACTGCGCGTCCCGCTGGGCCCGCGCGGTGCGGCGCACCTTGCGCCGGGTCTGCGCTAGGTACTTCAGGTAGTCCCGGCGGCCCTCGGAGGCCTCGCCCTGGCTGCCCTTGCGGGCCCGCATCACCTGCGCGATCGCCATGGCCACGGTCGACAGCAGCATCATGACGCCCATGATCTTCATGAAGGGCTGCGAGCCCGGCATGAAGAAGAACACCACGGAGGAGCCCATGCCGAGCATCGGCAGCAGCTGCATCGCCATGCCCTCCTGCTGCCCGCGCGGCAGCTCAGGAGGCGATTCGAGCCGCAGCTCAGCCGTGGACGTCTCAGGCGGCATGGCCCGCGGCTGGCGCTTGACGACAATCTGGGTCACCGGCGAATCAATCCCTCAGTGCGGCCCGGAGAGTTGCGGGCCGGCACCCCCGTGGCAGCGACCTACCTCCGCGCGCCGACAATCCTACGTGTAGACCATGAGAGGGACCCCGATAGGGTGGCGCCCCAGAGCCTGTCGTCACACTGCCGTCTGCCGCGCGACGCCATGCACGCACTCTCGCCGCACCGGCCCCAGACCCGGTACGTTCCAGTACAGGGGACTGGGGCCGGCACGCCGAGAAATGGGGCCTCCCCTGCTCAAGCGAAGCCGAGAGCTTGGGGAAGCGCCTGACTCCGCGCGGCCGCCCTTCGGGCGACGACGGCAGTGTGACGACAGGCCCTGGGCCTGGAGCGTGGTGTACAGCGAACGAGGGGGATGCATCAGGTGAGTTCGACCCTGACAACCGGTTTCTGCCGTGTAACGGTCGTGGCGCCGGACAGCCGTATCGATGTCGCTCTGCCGGACGACGTCGCCGTCGCCGACCTCCTTCCGGAGGTTCTGCGGCTGACCGGCCAGGTCACAGCGCCGGGGGCGCCCCCCGGCTACCACCTGGCCCGTCGCGACGGCACCCTCCTGGACGTCACCCACCCGCTGTCCGTCCAGCGGGTCCTGGACGGTGACGTCCTGCGGCTGAGGCCCTTCGCGGAATCGCTCCCCCCGGCCGTCTTCGACGATGTGTCCGACGCCGTCGCGTCCGCCGTCCGCCGCGACCGCGCGCTCTGGAGCGATCAGCTGTTCGGCGTCTCCGGCCTCTTCGGCGGCGCGCTCCTTCTCGTACTGATGGGCTTCGTGCTCTGGTTCGCGGACCCGGTCACACACGACATGCACGGCCTGCCGGGCATCGTCGCCGCCGCCGTCGGCGTGCTGCTGGTCACGCTCGCCGGTATCAGGGCACGGAGTTACGGGGACCGGGCCTCCGCCGTCGCGCTCGGCCTCGCCGCCCTGCCGCATCTGATGATCGCCGGGTCCGGGCTGCTCGCGCTCGACCCGGGCACGGGTATCGGACGTCTCCAGTTCATGCTGGGCTGCGCCGCGGTGCTCCTCGTCTCCGCCGGGCTCGTCGCCGCGATGCCGACCGGGGACGCACCCTTCGTCGCCATCGTCTTCGCCTCCGCGGTCGGCACCCTCGCGACGTTCTGCGCGATCCTCACCGATTCCAGCCCCAGCGAGACCGCCAGTGTCTGCGCGGTCGTCGCGATCGGCGCCATAGCCTTCCTGCCCGGCCTCTCCGCGCGGGTGGCCCACCTGCCGATCGGTTACGCCGCCCCGCGTCCCACGACGGACGCCGACCTCGACAACGAGCCGGGTGCCGTCGGGGACCCCGACCCCGTGGACGCCGAACGCATCGCCACGCAGGCCCGGCGCGGGCACGAGCTGCTGCTGGGTCTCGTCGGAGGCTGCTGCGTCGTGGTCGTCGCGTCCGCCGCCGTCCTGGGCTTCTCCAGCAACGTCTGGGGCCAGACCCTCGCGCTGGTCGCCGGACTGGCCATGCTGCTGCGGGCCCGGCTCTTCCGCTACACCGCACAGGTCGTCGCCGTACTGGGCGCGGGCCTCGCCGCCCTGGGCCTGCTGGTGCTCGGGCTGTCGCTCAACCCGCCGACCGACGCGGTCATCAAGCTCCTGACCGAACAGGACCGGGGACCGCTCGACATCCGCACCCTGTGGCTCGCCGCCGCCGTCACGGCCGGTGCCGCGCTGATGGTCGGCATCGCGCTGATCATCCCGAAGAAGGGGCTCTCGCCCTTCTGGGGCCGCCTCTCCGACCTGGCCGAGGTGGTCCTCCTCCTCGCGCTGGTCCCGCTGTGCCTGGCCGTACTGGACGTGTACTCCTCGGCCCGCGGGATGACCAGCTAGTGCTGTGACCGGGATGGTTCACCGTGGTCGGGAGACGGCTCACGGGACGAGTGCGGTCCGCAAGGCGACTGGTATTACTGATGCATGCAGGAAGAGACGGCGCAATCCGCGATCGACACGTTCATCTCCGCGTTCAACGCCTCGGACGACAGCTATGTGACTGCGCTGCTCTCCCAGGCCCTGACCTCGGACGTGGTCTTCTGGGGACCGTTGGGCCGCAGTGAGGGGATCGAGGCGGTCGAGCGGTTCGTGCTGGACATCCGGCGCCACCCCGCGGGGACCGGCACGATGGTGCGCTGTTCGGCGGTGGACATGCCGGACGAGTGGGCCCGGTACCAGTGGGTCTTCACGACGCCGGATGGAGGCCCCCGCCTGGCGGGAACGGACGTCGTCCATCTGCGGCGGAGCCTCATCGACCAGATCATCGTCTTCGCGGGGAAGATCGAGCCGTCCGCCTCCTGAGTCATTCTCCTCCCGCGCCGTCCTGCTCCTGAACCGGCCCCGTTCGGGGCCGGCGCAGGTAGACGTGCAGGGTCTGTGACTGCACGGTGTGGTTGGGGTAGTGGGAGTTGACGATGGTGAACTGCTGTTGTGGACGGACAGGTTGTCCAGGATCACGTAGACGGGTGCGCCGTCGGGTCGGGCGGCGCGGATCGCCTTCAGAGCACTAGTCGAACGACGGGGCAGCCGGCCAGCCGGTCAACCGGCCGGCATCGGCCTCTCGCCCGAGGCATCGGCCTCTCACGCGGACGGCGGCCAGAAGTCCGTGGTGTGCGGGGTCCCGTCGAGCGTGGCGTCGACCCGGCCCCGGATGTAGTCGCCGGTCATCGGGCAGTCCAGTGCCCTGTCGGTACGGCAGCCGAGCATGTGGTCGAGCACCGCGACCGCGCCCCGCATCTTCTGGATCTTCTCCAGCATCGCGTCCCGCTGGGCCGCGATCAGCTCCAGCCGGTCACCGACCCGATCGCTGCCGACGATCGCGCTCGTCTCCGTGAGCGTGAGCATGCCGTCCTCGTGCCAGAGCTGCGCGTAGGCGAGCCCGGCCAGGTCCTCGCGGCTGTACTGGCGCACCCTGCCCCGGCGTTCACTGTGCCGGATCAGCCCTCTGTCCTCGTAGAACCGCAGGGTCGCGACCGTGAGGCCGAACGCCTCCGCGACCTCAGTGATCGAGTACAGCCTCTCCTCGGACATTTCGCACACCTCCGGTTGCGCTCAAGTTTACTTGAGCGTGAACCCTGGTGGGATCGCCCGCCACCGGAAGGTTCCCGTGTCCGCTCCCACCCCGGCAGTCCGCCCCGCCGATCCGCCCGCACCGCGTACCGCAGGTGCGCCCTCCCGCACGACGCTCTCGGCTGCGGTGCTCGTCACCGGATTCGTGCTGCTCAGCCTCAACACCCGGGTGGCGTTCGGCCAGCTCGGCCCGCTCGCGCCGGTCGCGGGTTTCTCCACCGGGGCCGTGACGCTGCTCGGCCTGATACCGCCGCTCTGCATGGGCCTCTTCGCCCCGCTCGCCTCGGTGGTACGACGCCGGTTCGGCGAGGAGCGCGGACTGTTCGGGGCCAGCGTGCTGCTGCTCGCCGGGGCGGTCGTGCGCATGCTGGGCCTGCCCGGTCTGTTCGCCGGCACCGTGCTCGTCAGCATCGCGACGGCCGTCGTGAACGTGCTGGTTCCGGTGTTCGTGCGCAGCCGGTTCGAGCACCGCAGGGTCGGCGTGATGATGGGCGTCTACGCGCTGTCGATGGGCGCCGGGTCTGCGCTCGTCGCGGCGTTGACGGTGCCGGTGTGGCAGGCGGGCGGGCACTCCTGGCAGCTCGCCATCGGCCTCGCGGTGATCCCTGCGGCCCTGGCGGCGGCCGGAATCGCGCCGCAGCTGGGTCACGCGCGCGTCCGACGGCCGGCGGAACCCCGTACGGGGACGGGGACAGGGACGGATACGAGTACGGGTGCGGATACGGGTGCGGGCGGCGGGAAGAGTGCGCGGGTCGCGGTGGTCGTGCCGGTCGCGGTGGATGCCGGTGGGCGCGGGCTCGTGTGGAGCCTGACGGCGTTCTTCGGGTTCCAGACGTTGCTCTTCTACACCACGCTGGCCTGGCTGCCCGCGATCCTGGTGGACGCGGGCGTCGCCAGGACGGTCGCGGGCGGCATGCAGTCCCTGTTCATCCTCGGCGTCGCCCTCGGAGGCTTCCTGCTGCCGGTCCTGGCCGCCGCCCGTACGGACCAGCGCCCGCACCTCGTCGCGGTCGTCCTGGTCTGCGCGCTCGGCTACGCCGGTCTGCTGGCCGCGCCGGGAGCCGCCCCCGCGCTCTGGGCGATCGTCCTCGGAGCCGGGCTGGGCGGCGGCCAGGCGGTGGCCGGTGTCCTCTACGTGAAGCGCGGACGGGACCACGAACACGTGGCGTCCCTCTCGGCGGTGGCGCAGACCGGGGGCTACCTCCTCGCCGCCACCGGACCGGTCGCCGCATCCGTGCTGCACACCGCGACCGGGGCGTGGACCGTGCCACTGCTGGCCCTGACGGGCGCCCTCGCGCTGAGCCTGCTGGCGAGCCTGCGCGCGGGGCACGACAAGCGGTGATCGACCGGCACGGGCCGGCGGGCGAACTTCGACGTACCGCCGCAGAACGCCCGGCACCGCTTCGTGCTCCCTGTGCACGGCCGCGCCGGCGTCGGCAAGGCCTCGCTCGTACGGCAGCGGGAGGGGGGCAGGCGGCCGAGGTGCGCGAGGCGCTGGTGGCGTGGGTCGGTCAGACGGCCGACGGACAATCGTTTCGGACAGTGCCTCCCTGCTCATGCGTGCTCTCCTGCTCATGCGTGCCACCCATGATAATTCCCTTTGACAAATGGGGAGTTGAATCCGTACGTTCGGCCCGGATCGAATGTCCGGATTCCAGGATGCGTAGAAGGAAGACGGATCCGAGGGCCGGGAAGACAACCACGGGAACCTGAGAGAAGGGCCCTGGATTTGAACTCGTCACTGATTCCGCGGCGTCGGCCGGGAAGCGTCGGCCTTGAAGTCTCCGCGTTGGGGCTCGGCTGCATGGGAATGAGCCAGACTTATGGAGCTCCGGACGACAAGGAGTCGATCGCGACGATCCATCGGGCACTCGAACGAGGCTGCTTCTTCTTCGACACCGCGGAGTCGTACGGCCCTTTCGTCAATGAAGAGCTTCTGGGCCGCGCGCTCCGTGGCCGCCGGGACGATGCGGTCATCGCGACGAAGTTCGGTTGGGAATACGAGGGAACACGACGCGGAGAGCTGAACAGCAAGCCCGAGCACATTCGCAAAGTGGTCGACGAATGCCTCGGGCGGCTGGAAACCGACCGGATTGACGTCCTCTATCAGCACCGCGTGGACCTGGAAGTCCCGATCGAGGAGGTAGCCGGCACGGTCGGCGGGCTCATCCAAGAGGGAAAGGTGCTCCACTTCGGCCTGTCGGAGGCCGGTGCGGGAACGATCGCCCGCGCCCACGAGGTCTGTCCCGTGGCCCTGCTCCAGACGGAGTACTCGCTCTGGGAGCGCCACATCGAGCAGGAGATTCTGCCGGCGGTCAGGGAGCGGGGAATCGGGCTCGTGGCCTACTCGCCTCTGGGGCGGGGGTTCCTGACCGGCACGGCGCTGCCGGCGGAGGAATATCCGGAGTCGGACTACCGCCGCTACGACCCCCGGTTCCAGGGGGACAACTTCACCGCCAACTCGGCGGCGGCATCGGTGGTGCGCGAAGTGGCCACGAAGCACGGGGCGACGCCCGCCCAGATCGCCCTCGCGTGGCTGCTCCACCGGGGCGAAGACATCGTGCCTATTCCCGGGACCAAGCGCAGGGTCACCCTGGAGGAGAACCTCGCGGCCGTGGACGTGGCGCTCGACGCCGAGGACCACCAGCGGCTGGACGAGGCGCTGCCTCCGGAAGCGGTGGCGGGAACCCGCTACCCAGAAGCTGTCATGCATATGAACGGCCGCTGACAGTCGTTGAACGAAAGGAACTTCACCGACGGGCTGCCGGGGCTTCCGGGGCTGCCGGGGCCGGCACGGGCTGCCTTGGAGAGCCTCAGCCGAACCGCTCGTGATCCTCCAGCACCGCGTCGATCACCCGGAGTTCCTGCGCGGCGCCCACGGGGTCCGTACCGGCGTACCCCGTCAGGTTCAGCAGCGACTTCCACAGCGACCACCCCCGGGCCCGCGCCCAGGTACCGGCGTCCTGGCCGACGGCCCGCCGGAACGCCTCCCGGCTCTCGCCGGAGAACAGCCCCCACGCGATCACCAGGTCGCAGGCGGGGTCACCGACCCCCGACGTACCGAAGTCGATGACGGCCGTCAGCTCGCCGCCCTCCACGAGCAGGTTGCCGGAGGCGATGTCGCCGTGGAACCAGACAGGTTCCCCCTGCCAGGGCGCGGCGAGCGCCGCCTCCCAGACGGTGCGGGCCCTGTCGGTGTCCACCTGGCCCTCCAGCGCGGTCAGGCAGCGCCGGGTCTCCGCGTCGTAGTGGGCGGGCGAGGCACCTCGGTACCAGCTGTGCTCCCCGGCGGCCGGTCCGTCGGTCGCGTCGCACCGCTGGAGGGCGAGGAGGAAGTCCGCCACGGAGCGCGCGAACCGGGGGACGTCGTCGATACGGTCGAGGGCAGCCGTCTCACCGCGTAGCCAGCGGCGGACCGACCACGGATACGGATAGCCCTCGCCCGGAGCGCCCAGGGCCAGCACCGGGGGAACGGCGACCGGCAGCGAAGGGGCGAGACGCGGCAGCCAGTGGTGCTCCTTCTCCACAGCGGGGACGTAACCGGCCGCAGTGGGCAGCCGCACGGTCATCGCATCGCCCAGGCGGTACGTCCGGTTGTCCCAGCCGTCCACCGCCACCGGGGTCACCGGAAGACCGCTCCAATGCGGGAACTGGGCGTCGATCAGGCGTATTACGAGCGCGGCGTCGATTCCGGCGCGGCCATCGGGGTGGGGGGAAGCCATCCGGCGATCATCGCGCCGGTGTCCGGGCCGCGCAACGAGATATCGGCGGCACGCCGGAGCCGCCTTCGTGAGGGCCACCGAACGTTCCGCACGGGCCCGGTGCAGGGGCGCGGCCGAAGATCATGAGTCACTTCCGGGAGCGCGGCCGGCTCAGGTGCGTAGTAGGCGACGGCTTTCAACTCCCCTGGTGCGAAAGTCACTCACATGGGTGAAGTAGTACTTCTGACGGATTTGAGCAACATCTTCGGACATATGCTGCTGGCAAGAACTTCCCCGCGTTCTGGGGCACTTCGGCACCGCGTCACACATCACCGCACCCGCAGGAGTTCCGCATGGTCAGTTCGCCTCATGAGGCGATGCACCGCATCTTCCAGGAGCACCCGGGCCTGTTCTCCCGCGTCTCGGAGGTGCTGGGGATCACGATCTCCCCACCCGTCTCGGTCACCGTGATGCCCACCGACCTGACCGAGAACCGCCCCGTCGAACGGCGCGTGGACACGCTGCTGCGTCTGGACACGGAGGACGACGAGCCGATTCTCCTGGCCATCGAGGCCCAGGGGAGGAAGGACACCGACAAGCCGGCGAGCTGGGCCTACTACCTGTCCTACCTGTTCACGAAATACCGGCTCCCGCCGCTGCTGCTGGTCGTCTGCCAGGACCGTGCGACCGCGGAATGGGCCTCCTGCCCGGTCCCCATCGGACCCCGCCAGTGGCCCGCGCTCACCCTGCGTCCGCTCGTCGCGGGCCCCCACAACATGCCGGTGATCACCAGTGTCGCCGAGGCCCGCAAGGACCTGGCGCTCACCACGCTGGCGGCCATCACACATGCCGCCGATCCGGACATCGGTGCCATACTGAAAACGCTGTGCACCGCTCTCCGGGACGTACCGGAAACCATCGCTGATCCCCTTGTGGAACTCACCGCACAAGGCCTGGGCAACCGCCCGGCCGCACAACAGTGGAGGAACCTGGTGGCCGTGGACCTCTCTTTCTACAAGTCCTTCATGGCAGAGGAAATCCGTGACGAGGGCCGGACAGAAGGCCGGACGGAAGGCCGAACAGAGGGACGGACAGAAGGCCGGACGGAGGGCATCGCTCAGGGCATCCTTCTCTTCCTCGCGCGGGCGGGCATCGACGTACCGGACGAGGTGCGCGAGCGGATCACCACCTGCGGTGATCCGGACACCCTGAACCGCTGGCTTCTGCGTGCCCCCACCGCGGAGTCGGCCGAGGACGTCTTCGCCGGGGAGTCCGGGGAGTCCGGGGAGTCCGCGGAGTCCGGCGAGTAGGCGGCTCCCGGCCCGGCGCCGGCCCCGCCGACACGACGGCCCCGCAGCGAGCACGCTGCGGGGCCGTCGTGCGGGTTGCTCTCAGCGATTGGACGCGAACGGGACGAACGATGAACGCGGTGGATTCCGGCAGGGGAGTGGGCGGTGCGGACCGCGCTCGCCCGGTGTGTGGAGTCGCTCGGGGACGTCCTGCGGATCGCGCACAGCCGGGGGCTGCGGACGCAAGGTCAATCCCCGGAGAATGCCGCGCAAAACTGAACCGAACCAGCACTTCGTACATACGGTTCCGCCCCAGGAACCGGGTGGTCGTTCGATTACAGTGCTGCGAGTTACCGCGCAGTCGCACAGGGGCGAACCGACAGGGGAGGGGCACGGTGAGCACAGGAACCACGGCTGTCTGGGGCCGTGCCGAACAGCAGGACTTCCGCAGCCGGGTACGTGGCGCGCTGCTCGGCGGCGCCATCGGGGACGCGCTCGGCGCGGCCGTCAGCGGGCTCTCGCTGGAGGAGATCCGCGAGGCCCACGGCGCCGACGCCGTCACCGATCTCGTCCCCGCGCACGGCGGACGCGGCCTCGTCACCGCCGCCACCCAGCTCAACCTGTTCACCGTGGACGGGCTGATCCGCGCCCAGGTCCGCCGCGACATCGGCGCCTGGCACCCGCCCACCGATCTGCACCAGGCGTACCTGCGATGGGCCGCCACCCAGCACGACTGGGGGCCCGACGAACGCCGCAAGGACAACGGCTGGCTGGCCGGTCAGGAATGGCTCTACGCGCGCCGCGCCCCCACCCGGGAATGCCTCAACGGCCTTGGTGACACCGTCATGGGCACCCTCGACCGGCCCAAGAATCCCGCCGCCCACGATGCGGCGGCGCTCACCCGCTCCGCCCCGTTCGGGCTGCTGGTCGGCTGGGAGCCGCAGCTCGTCCTCCAACTCGCCGTCGAGTGTGCCGCCCAGACCCACGGCCACCCCACCGCCCTGCTCTCCGCAGGCGCGCTCGCCGTGATGGTGCACGGGCTGGCGCGCGGCGAGACGCTGGACGGTTCCGTGCAGCACGCCCTCGCCCTGCTCGCGGAGCGGCCGGGCCACGAACCCGTCACCGAGGCGCTCCAGCAGGCCCTCGGCACCGTACGGCAGGGCATACCGGGGCCCGCGCTCATCGAGTCCCTGGGTGCCACGGACTCCGCGGAGGAGGTGCTCGCCGTGGCCGTGTACTGCGCGCTGGTGGGCGAGGACGTCCGGCACGGTCTGCGGCTGGCCGTGAACCACGGCGGGCCGTCGGCCGCGACCGGGGCCCTGTGCGGGGCGCTGCTCGGCGCGCTGCACGGGGAGACCGCGCTGCCGCCGGCCTGGCTCGCCGAACTGGAGGGCCGGGCGACGCTGCTCGAAATCGCGGACGACTTCGCCATGGAGATGACCCAGGGCCCCGCCCTGCACAGCCCGGCCGCCGCCGCGGCGGGCTGGCTGGCGCGCTACCCGCGCGGCTGACTGCCGAAGGGGGCGAGCAGAGCGCGAAGAGGGGTGCGGGGTGGGTTACGGGAAGCCTCCGCGTCCCGTAACCCACCCCGCACCCGTCCGTACAACCGGGACAACCGGGTGGGTCAGTCCTTCGCGTCCTTCCCGCCCCGCACGTTCTCCGTCTCGTCGGGGAGCGTCACGTCCCCCGGGCCGGCCTGCGCCGGTACGGTCGCGCCGACGCCCGGACCGTCGCCGTCCGTGTTGATCCGCTCGATGACCGCGTCGCGCTCCGGGGTGTCCTCCGGCTTGATGAAGCCGATGGCGATGAAGAGCACCAGCGAGATCGCCAGCGGCAGCGCCACCTGGTACTGCAACGCCACGTTCGTCTTCGTCGAACCGTCGAAGTTGTAGTTGGTGAAGTAGAACGCCAGCAGACCGGCCGCCCAGCTGACGAGCGCCGCCGTCGGTCCCGACTTACGGAACCGGCGCAGCAGACCCAGCATGAACGGGATCGCGATCGGACCCATCAGACCGGCGACCCACTTGATGACGACGGAGATGATGTCCTTGAACGTCGGCGAGTTGATCTGGGTCGCCAGCGCCATCGACAGACCCAGGAAGCCGAGCGTGGAGAGGCGCGCGGCCAGCAGCCCGGCGCGGGCGCTCCAGTTGCGGGCGGCCTTGGAGAAGACCGGGGCGATGTCACGCGTGAAGACGGCCGCGATGGCGTTGGCGTCCGAGGAGCACATGGCCATCGTGTGCGAGAAGAAGCCGACGACGACCAGGCCCAGCAGACCGTGCGGCAGCAGCTGCTCGGTCATCAGCGCGTAGCTGTCCGAGGCGTCCGGCTTCTCCGCGTGGACCAGCAGCGGGGCGCACCACATCGGGAAGAACAGGACCGTCGGCCAGACCAGCCACAGGATGGCGGACAGCCGGGCCGAACGGGTCGCGGAGGCGGCGGAGTCCGTGGCCATGTAGCGCTGGGCCTGGTTCCACATGCCGCCGTTGTACTCGAAGGTCTTGATGAAGAGGTACGCCAGCAGGAAGGTCACGGTGTACGGGCCGGCCGTCGGGTCCGTGTGGCCCTCGGGGAGCTTGTCCCAGACCGTCCACAGCGTGCTGAACCCGTCCAGCTTGCTCATCGCGGTGACGAGCATCGCGACACCGGCGAACAGCTGGATGACGAACTGCCCCAGCTCGGTGAGCGCGTCGGCCCACAGGCCGCCGACCGTGCAGTAGACGGCCGTGATGATGCCGGTGATGAAGATGCCCTGGGTCAGCGTGATGCCGGTGAAGACGGAGAGCAGGGTGGCGATGGCCGCCCACTTGGCGCCGACGTCCACGATCTTCAGCAGCAGACCGGACCAGGCGAGCGCCTGCTGGGTCTGAATGTTGTAGCGGTTCTTGAGGTATTCGAGCGGCGAGGCGACGTGCAGCCGTGAGCGCAGCCGGTTGAGCCGGGGCGCGAAGAGCTTGGCGCCGATCCCGATGCCGATGGCGATCGGCAGCGACCACGTCACGAAGGACGTGACGCCGTACTGGTACGCGATTCCGGCGTAGCCGGTGAACATCACGGCGCTGTAGCCGGACATGTGGTGCGAGATGCCGGACAGCCACCACGGCATCTTGCCGCCGGCCGTGAAGAAGTCGCTGACGTTGTCGACACGCTTGTGGGACCAGAGTCCGATCGCGATCATCACGCCGAAGTAGCCGATGAGCACGACCCAGTCGAGACTGTTCATGTGCCCCCTCCTGGGGTCCGCCTTGTGAACGGGTACGCACTTCGTCAGCACGGCCGCTCAGCGGGGCCCCCGTGCGGGAGCGGGGACTTCGGGGATTGAACCGCCTGTGCGGTGCCCCGGTCAAGGTCTCTTACGGTCAGAGATGTGAACGCAGATCAGTAAGCCGAACGATTTTACGGGTTCTTGACTCGCGGGGGCGTTGTCGCGAACGTGACGGCGGCCACACCATGAGCAGGCACTTCGTCAGGCTGTGCAGAGAACGAGGACACGTCCAGGAACGCCGAAGAACGCAGAGAGACCGCACGGGATGCGGGTCCCGTGCGGCCGAGAAGGAGGGGAACTCTGTACGAGAGTCTCAGCGCATCAGCTCACCGGCGTTGACCAGCAGGGACTGCCCGGTGATCGCCCGCGCCCGGTCGGAGGCCAGGAACACCGCGGCCTCCGCCACATCGCCGTCCGTGGCCAGCTCCGGAAGAGCCATGCGCTCGGAGAGCCTTCCCAGCACCTCGGCCTCGGACACCCCCTCGGTGTGGGCGGTGAACTGTACGTAGGCCTGCACCGGCGGCCCCCACATCCAGCCCGGCAGCACCGTGTTCACCCGGATCCGGTGCGGCCCGAACTCCCGGGCCATGGAGTACATCGCGGAGGTCAGCGCGCCCTTGGAGGCCGCGTACGCCGCCTGCCGCACCTGGGACGGCGCGGCCACCGCGGACTGCGTGCCGATGACGACGACCGAGCCGCCGCGCTCCTTCAGGGCGGGCAGGCAGGCGCGCGTCATCCGCAGGGTGCCGAGCAGATTGACGTCGATGACCGACTTCCAGGTGTCCAGGTCCGCGTCCTCGATGCCGCCGAAGTAGCTGTCCCAGGCGGCGACATGGACGACCGCGTCGATCCGCCCGAACCGCTCGACGGCCAGCGCCGCGAGCGCCTCGCACTGTGCCTCTTCGGTGATGTCGGTGGGCAGGTGCGCGGTGTGGAGCCCCTCGGGATCGATCTCGGCGGCCGACTTGGCGAGATTGGCGGCGGTGCGCGCCCCGAGCACGGCGTTGCCCCCGTCCCGTACGACCGTGGCCGCGATCTGATGGCCGAGCCCGGCGCCCACCCCGGAAACGATGACGGTCTTCCCCGCGAGCAACATCGGCGCCTCCCGGCCCTGGCAGTTCTTCTGACGGGGCGTCAGAGTAGGTGGCTCCGGCGGAGTACGGAAGGGGAACGGCATGAGCGAGGAAACACGGGACGAGGCGGCGGGCGGGGCGCCGCGGGACAGCGGGACCCGGAGCGACACCTACGCCGAACTGGCCGCGCTGGGACCGTACGGGGTCCGCCCCGGCCACGCGCTGATCACCATGGTGGAACCGCACCCGGGCCACGAGTACGCGTACAACCGCTGGTACGAGGACGACCACTACTACGCGGGCGCGATGGCGATGCCCTGGATGGCGGCCGGGCGGCGCTGGGTGGCCACCCGGGAACTCCAGGAGCTGCGGTACCCGGAGAAGTCCGCGATCGCGACACCGGTCGGCGCCGGCTGCTACCTGTCCACGTACTGGGTGACGGAGGGGCGCTACGACGACCACATGAAGTGGACCGTCGGGATCAACAAGCGGCTGAACCGGGACGGCCGGGTCTACCAGGACCGCACCCATGTCTTCACGGCGTTCCAGGACCACGAGGCGACGGTCTACCGGGACGGGGCTGCGGGCCCCCGCGACTTCCACGCCCTCGACCACCCCTACCGCGGACTGGTCCTGGAGGTGATCGACGCCGAAGGTCCCGAGCGGCGGGCCGAGTTGCTGGAGTGGCTGCGCTCACGGCATCTGCCGAAGCGGCTGAGCGGGTCACCCGCGGCGATGGTGACGGTGTTCCGGCCGACGCCGTTGCCGGGCGACCGGATGACGTACGTGAAGCAGGTCGAGGGCGTCGACACCCGGCTGACCCTGCTCTGGTTCCTCCAGGAGGAGCCGCGGCAGTGCTGGGACGAACACTTCATGGGGCTCGACGCGGCGGTCGCGGAATCGGGCCTGGGGCGGGTGGAGTTGGTGGCCCCGTTCATCCCGACCGTGCCGGGCACGGACCGCTACGTCGATCAGCTGCGCTGACGTCCATCGGCAGCGCTTCCCACGGCCTCGCGGTGAGCCCCCTCGGCCAGGACGGCGAACCGGGCGAGAGGGCTACCCGCAGCACCGGGGTCGGTGCGGCGACACAGCGTGGGAACTCATCGGTCAGGCGTCGAGCGCGCCCTTGGCGACATCGCGCACGAACGCGTTCCAGGCACCGGGGACGAAACCGATCGAAGGGCCCTCGGGAACCTTCGAGTCACGTACGGCAATAGCGCGCACGAGAGGGGACCTGACTTCGACGCAGGCGCCGTTGCCCCCGGAATACGACGACTTCGTCCACTTATCCGTAGCACCCTGACGAATGGCCATGTTCACTCCGGTTCAGAGAGTTGTGTGAGTGGCGCCAACGATGTCCAGTTGGCGTGATCGACGCTACTCGCCAAATTCCTTGTGTGAAGTGGCCATTCACTCGACCGGATGGTATATGCCGTGCGGGTCTTCCATTGCGAGGTGGCGGCGGTGTACCGTGCCGCCGCCCCACTCGTCACATCACTTCATTTCTCTCGTTCCGGAGTTCAGGACGGGTCCAGCCGGGTGTAGCTCTTCGCGATCTCGTCGATGAAGATCCGGGTCTGCTCCACATTCAGGGCCTGCGCCCGCAGGTGCTCGTACATGACGCTGTACAGCTGGACGTCATTCGCCTTCTCCAGATAGAGATCGCTGGTGACTCCCTCGATGTAGACGACGCTGGAATCCGCGGCGTCCGGGAATTCCAGGATGGCGTACTGCCCGTTGATCCCGGGGTGGGCGCCCATGTCGAACGGCAGCACCTGGACGGTCACGTGCGGCAGGTGCGACAGCTCTACCAGGTGTTCCAGCTGCTCGATCATCACCTGCTTGTCTCCGACCAGCCGGCGCAGCGCGGACTCGTCGATCACCGCCCACAGTCGCAGCGGGTGCTCGGGAGAGCTGATCCGGTCCTGGCGGCGCAGGCGGACACTCACGCGCTTGTCGATATCGCTCTGCGGCGCCTCCGGCAACGCGCCCCTGATCAGCGCCTCGGCGTACTGCCGGGTCTGCAGCAGGCCCGGGATCACCTGGGGTTCGTACACCCGCAGCGATTCGGCATCGGTCTCCAGACCGATGTAGACGCTGTACGGGATGTCCCCGAAGGCATGCCACCAGCCCTGCTGGCGGGAGTCCTTGGCCATCTGCATGAGTGAGTCGACGACCCGGACGTCCTCGACCTCGTACACGCCGCAGAGGTCGCGGACATCGCGCTGGCTGATGGAACGGCGGCCGTTCTCCAGGCGGCTGATCTTCGACTGCGAGACCAGCAGTCGCTCTGCCACCTCTTCTGCGGTCATGCCCTTGATCTCGCGCAGGCGGCGCAATTCCTGACCCAACCGGCGTCGTCTGACGGTGGGATTGACGTTGGACGGCACGGAAACGGCACCTCCGGCTATGTAGCTGTGCGTACCTACTGCTTAGCAGATTGCCACCCTTGGCCCCGGCCGCGCTGGAAAACGCACACACGCAGCGGCGCGGGGCAGCCGGTGGTACCGGCTGCCCCGCGCTTGGTGCGGCTCCCGGACCGGGTCTTTTGGGGACGTCGGTGCGGCGGTATTCGGTTGTCGCGGTGATGCGGTGATGCGGTGATGCATTGTGTTGCGTTGATGCCGTGTGTTGCGGTGCTGCGGTGTGCTGCCGTGCGGGTGCTGCGCCGGCGCTCGTGCCGCCCTAGTGGGCCGCGGTGTGCGCCATGCTGTCGCGACGTGACTGCGACTGTGCTTGCGGTTGCAACGGAACACCGGCCGCCTGGTTGCGGCGCGGCTGTGCGACCGCCCCGTTCTGGACGTCCATGACGGCGTGCGCCACGAGACCGCCCATCGGGTCGTGTCTGATCAGATCCCGGAGCCGGGAGCGCGAAGAGCGCCCCTCGTTCCCGGGGTACAGGTGCTTGCCGAGTCCGACCGCGTGGGCCAGTGCGGCGAGCGCCGCGGTCCGCGGGTCCGGCGGTACGCCGGTGCGGATCGCGCTGTCCAGCCGGGCCTTGATGTCCCGGCTGATTGCCGTGTCCGTCGCCTGGTAGCGAGTTGTCGGCAGCACTCCGCACATCTGGCCCGCCACGGCATGCACCATGCCGCACCGCTCCAGATGAGCGAGGTAAATCTGGCGAAGCCCCAGTCGGGGTCCGCCGATCCAGTGGACGGCCCGGACCGGGCTGCCGCGTCTGCGCAGCAGTTCCAGTGCGGAGTCCAGAGTCGGATCTCCTGTCGGCCGTGGCATCACCACGGCGATACGATCCCCGTCAGGGGCTATCCGTCCTGCCAGGGCCAGCTCTACTAGCTGGGCCCCGGCGAGGCCGAGGTCGAGCGACTGCGGCTGCGCTGTGGTACCCGTGGTCGGGTCCAGAGCGAGCAACAGAAGCTCCTCCGGAATTGTTCTGCGGCTCCTGCCCATCCATGCCTCCCCGCGTGGATGAGTGACAGGGTGACCCCTCTCACATCTGTCTGTCGAGGGTGCCTGGGTGCTTTGTACTGGAACCAGTAGGTATGTCGTTCTCGTCTAGCAGCCCAGCCAAGGGTTCACACGGGACACTGGTAGATGGTTCGGACAGCGCGGGGATGTCCCCGTGCCGCATGGAGGAGGCATCGGTGGCGGGCGAGTCCCCCGACAAGTCGGAGCAGCGGAAGTCGTCGGGAACGGCTCGGAGCGAGCACGATCCGCGGCTCTCGGTGTTCCGCGAACCCGCCGCACCGGCGGAGTCCGGCGGCAGGACGGACACGGCGACGGCCGTTTTCGGCACGCAGCGGTCAGAGTCACCGGCCGACGGCGAGTCCGCGGCCGAGTCTGCTGCCGAGTCCGGCGCGGTCGTGGCGGAGACCCCTGAAGGCCCTGGGAGCCCGGCAGAGGCCCCTGAGGCCGCTTCGCGCGCCCCGGAGGAGCCCGGGGAGCCTGAGGAGCCCGCAGGGCCCGCGGAGGGCGAGGAGCCGGCTGGGGCGGCCGACGCGGCGGAGGCCGATGCGGCGGATTCGGAGTCCGAGCCCGAGTCGGAACCCGAGCCCGAGCCCGAGGAGGGCGATGCGCGGCTGCGTGCGGCGGTTGCCGCCTGGGTGTCGACGGACGGCGAGGCGCGGGACGACGAGGCTGACGAGGGCCGGGCTGATGGCGGCCCGTCCGACGAGGAGCCTGTGGCGGAGGCCGAGGACCCCAGCTCAGAGTCCGACGAGGACGACGAGGACGACGAGGACGACGAGTCCGATGAGGACGGCGGGGACTCCGAGCGGGAGCCCGACGTGGAATCCGACGCGAAATCCGACGAGAAGCCCGAATCGGAGTCCGACAAGAGGCCTGAATCGGAGTCCGACAAGAAGTCCGAAACGGAGCCCGAAACAGGGCCCGACCTCGACGAAGACTCCGCCGCAGAGCCCAAGTCCGGCGCGAAGTCGGAGGAAAAGCTCGACGCGAAGCCCGAGGTAAAGCCCGGCGCGAAGTCCGAGGAAGAGCACGCCGGAAAGGCCGACGGAAAGCCCGACGAAGGGCCCGACGCGGAGCCCGGTATCGACCAGGCGACCGCCGTTTTCAAGGCGCCCAAGCTGCCCCGCGTCGACCAGCCGACGACCGCTCTGAAGATCAACCCGCCGTCAGCCGGGAAGCCGAAGTCCGGGTCCGGGTCCGGGCCGGACTCCGCCGGGAAGTCCGAGCCCGAGTCCCCCGCAGAGCGGACCAGCAAGTTCGTACCGCTGCGCGCCGACGACGTACGGCCGGCTCCCGCGCCGCGCGGCCCGGAGGCGCCCGCCCCGGAGTCAGGCCCTGAGGCCGGTCCGGACCGGCCGGGGACCACTCCCGCGTGGGGCGCCCGGCTGCCCGGTGACGCGTCACTCGGTGGCGCCGAGCGGACCAGGCAGCAGCCGATGCCGCCCAGGCCGCCGCTCGACCTGCTGGCCGAGCTGACGAACACCCCGCCGCCGCCGGAGACCCCGGTCCGCACGGCCGTGCGGAGGGTCAAGATCTGGACACCGCTGGTGCTCCTGCTGCTGATCGCGTTTGCAATCGTGCAGATGGTGCGTCCGCTGCCCGAGCCCGCGCTCGTGATGTCGGCGGAGTCCACGTACGCGTTCAAGGGCGACGAGCTCAAGCTCGAATGGCCCTCGCAGGGGCAGTCGGCGGTCAGCGTGGACGGTGTCGGTTCGCTCGGCTCCGCGGGAGCGCAGAAGCCGGCGCCGATCGCCAGCGTCGCCAAGATCATGACGGCGTACGTGATACTCCAGGGCCACCCCCTCGCCGGCAAGGAACAGGGCGAGAAGATCACTGTTGATCAGCAGGCGGAGGACGAGTCCAAGGCGGAGGACGAGTCCAAGGTGCCGATCAACAAGGGGCAGCAGTTCACGGAGCGGCAGATGCTGCAGCTCCTGATGATCCCCTCGGGCAACAACGTGGCCCGGCTCCTCGCCCGCTGGGATGCCTCCTCCGAGGACGCCTTCGTCACCAAGATGAACGACGCGGCCAAGAAGCTCGGCATGAGCCACAGCACGTACACGGACCCGAGCGGTTTGAAGAAGACGACCGTCTCCACCGCCGACGACCAGCTCAAGCTGGCGGCCGCCGTGATGAAGAGCGAGGTGTTCCAGGGGATCGTCGACACACCGCAGATCAAGATCGACGGCATCGACACGACGATCTACAACAACAACACCATCCTGCTGGAGCCGGGTGTGAGCGGCATCAAGACCGGTTCCTCCACCCCGGCCGGCGGCAACCTGATCTGGTCGGCCAACACCGTCGTCGACGGCAAGAAGCTGTGGATCTACGGCGCCGTCATGGGGCAGCAGGCGGGAACCGGCCAGCCGTACGACAGCCTGGTGATGTCGATCTCCAACAGCCTCAAGCTGATCAAGGGCGCGCAGGAGGCCGTGACCTCGGCCAAGGCGGTCCACAAGGGCGATGTCGTCGGATATGTGGACGATGGGTTCGGCGGTCACACCCCGCTGGTCGCGACCGCGGACCTCAAGGCGATGGGCTGGCAGGGGCTCAAGGTGGAGCTCTCCGTGACGGGCAACGGCAAGGAGATCTCGCGCACCATGAAGGCGGGCACGAAGGTCGGCGTGGTGACGGTGGGAACGGGCAGCGGCCGGGTGAGCGCACCCGTCGCCCTCCAGCAGGATCTGACGGAACCGGGCTTCGGCCAGAAGCTGACCCGAGTCAGCTGACCCCCGTCAGCTGATCCGCGTCAGCTGACTCGGCGGGCGGGGCGGCCGAAAGGCCGAGGCCCTGAAGGCGCGGCCCCCTGTGTTCACGTGACGCGGTTCATGTGGGCGCAGGGGGTCCGGAACCTTTCCGGCCGACGTCAGAGGCTGCGTGCTAGCGTCCCAGGGGCAACGCGTGTATCCCGGAACGCGTTTTCCGGCACTGACGCCCGCGCTGCAAGCAGGCCGGCGGTTCCACCGCGTCCGGGGGAGGACGGGGAGAGTCGCAGTGACCACTGCTGAGCCGACACGGGCGAAGAGCAGCGAAGGCCGGTGGCGGGGTCCGGGCGGGGAAACCGTGCCGGAGGGCGCCGGCCGGTTCGACGGTTTCAAGCGGTGGTGCGTACGCCATCCGGTCCTCCTGACGACCGCGGTGGCCGCGGTGGCGCACATCCTCTGGTTCTTCTTCTTCGCGAACAGCGGCGGCGACATCGCGGCCCAGGACGCCTGGGCCGAGTTCGTCGGCCGGCACCCCGGTACCGCGTACAACCTGGCCTGGTACGGGGGGATGCACCCCGTCTCGTACAGCGTCGTGTCGCCGTACCTGATGTCGGTGCTCGGCGTCCGCACGACGATGATGATCGTCGGTACGGTCTCGGCGGGGCTGACCGCGCTGATCCTGGTCAGGGTGCGGGCCGTCCGCAATCCGATCGCGTGCTCGATGGCCGGTGTCTTCGCGTACCTGTGCAACGCGATGTCGGGCCGGGTGACGTTCGGCCTCGGCATGATGTTCGCGGTCGGTGCGGTGGCGGCGGTCTTCTGCTGGCCGTACCGATGGCGGTACAAGCGGTGGGCGAAGGCGGCTGTCGCCGCGCCGCTGGCCGGGCTCGCGACCGCCGGCAGCCCGGTGGCCGGGCTCTTCCTCGGTGTGGTCGCGGCGGCCCTGTTCCTGAACAAGCGGCGCCCCGGTGCGTACGCGCTGGGGCTGGCGCCGGTCGTGGTGGTGGCGCTCTCCGCGTGGCTGTTCCCGTTCTCCGGCACGCAGCCGATGTCGATCGCGACGCTGTCGCTGCCGTTCGTCTTCGCGGCCCTGGTCTTCTTCCTGGTGCCCCGCGACTGGAAGACGGTACGGACGGCGGCCGCGGTCTACGGCATCGGAACGCTGCTGACGTACGTCGTGGACTCGCAGATCGGCTCGAACGTGTCGCGGATGGCGATGCTGTTCGCCGGGGTGGTGCTGCTGGCCGCGCTGCCGTACGCGCAGCCCCGCTCCCGGCGGTGGTACGCGCTGGTCCTCGTGTTCGCCGGGCTGAACTTCTGGATCGGGTTCAAGGGCGTGGACGACATAGTCCGCACCGCCCCCGACGCGTCCTGGGCGCGGTCGCTGGCTCCGCTGGTCAACCAGCTCCAGACGGTCGGCGCCGAACGGGGCCGGGTCGAGGTGGTCCCGCCGAACAGCCACCGGGAGGCGTCCGCGCTGGCCCCGGTGGTGAACCTGGCCCGCGGCTGGAACCGGCAGGCCGACATGGAGCGCAACCCGCTCTTCTACGACGACACCCTGAACTCCGTGAACTACCGGCAGTGGCTCGACCGCTGGGCCGTGCACTACGTGGTGCTGCCGCAGGGCGAGCCCGACTCCAGCGGCGCGGTGCGGGAGACGGAACTGGTGAGCAAGGGGCTGCCGTACCTGAAACCGATCTGGTCCAACTCCAACTGGCGGCTCTACTCGGTGGACAGCCCGGTGCCGCTGGCCGATCCGCCGGCGACGGTGGACGAGGCCGGTGCGGGGGAGCTGACCATCCATGTGAAGAAGGCGGGCCGGGTGCTGATCCGCATCCCGTACTCGCGCTGGCTCGCCGTGCTCGACGAGGAGGGCCGCAGTGTGGAGCGGCCCCAGGAGACGGAGGAGTCCAGGCGCCGCGAGGACAAGGAGATCCCGAGGGACTTCGTCAACGCGAACGGCTGCCTGATCAAGCTGGACGAGGACCAGTACGGCGACGAGTGGACGGAACTGCTGGCACCGCGCGCCGGCGTGTACCGGCTGGGCGCGCCCTACCAGTTGTCGCCGGGGACCCCGTGCCCGGAAGAGCTGCGCTGACGGCAGCGGCGGTACGCGGTACGCGGTAGGCGGTACGTGGAGGGGCCGGTGCCCGGCGGTTGTCCGCCGGGCACCGGCCCCTCCGTCACGTCAGCCGTCCGTGTTCTCAGGGCCTCAGCGTGACGGCTCCGGTATCCGTGACAGCTCCGGCATCCGTGACGGCCTCGGCGTCACGGCGCCAGCGTCTGGCCGACGTGGGCCGCCGCCGGGGTGCCGAGGTTGGAGCGGCCGTAGTAGACGGTGCTCTTGGCGGAGATGCCCGCGCTGCCGCTGTCCAGCTGGAGGAAGACGCCGTCGCCGGCGTTCTCGCCGTCCGCGCCGATCGCCAGGTCCGCGCGGCCGTAGCCGGACAGGTCCTGGAGGAGGACGGAGGACCCCATGCGGTCACCGGACTCCGTGTCACCGGAGACGTCGGCCGTGTCCTGGCTGTAGGTGACCGAGCCGGTACCGGAGATGCCGGTGGAGGTGCCCTTGAAGAGGATCACCGCGCCGGCGTCCACCCGGCTCACACCGGCCCGGGTGATGTCCTCGTTCGGGGACCCGGCCATGACGTCCGCGTACCCGTCGAGGTCGTAGTCACCGACCGCGACGGAGGCGCCGAGGTCGTCGCCCGTCTCGCCGCCGCCCGGCACATCGGGGGAATCCTGTCCGAGAGTGATCGCGCCGGTCGCGGTGAGGCCGGTCGTCGTGCCCTTGAGCAGGGTGACCGTGCCGCCCTTGACGGTCGTACCGGACTCGGTCGTGCCCGGCTGGCCGACGACCAGGTCGTCGATGCCGTCGCCGGTGACGTCGCCGGCGGCCAGGGAACGGCCGCCCTTCGCGGAGAGGATCCCGACGCGCTGCAGCCCGCCGGACGAGCCCTTCAGCCACAGGATGCGGGAAATGCCGCTCGGGTCACGGAAGTTGACGGCGGCGTCCGCGTAACCGTCCCGGTTGAAGTCGCCCGTGGCGACGGCCGCGTAGGAGACGTCCGCGGTGTAGGCGGTGGTGTTCAGGTACCCGGACGTGGCCGCGCCGGTGCCGGAGTCGTACGACCACCAGCGGCCGGGCTTGCCGGGCGCGACGGAGAGGATGTCCGACTTGCCGTCCGCGTTGAAGTCACCGGCGGCGACGGAGGTGCCGAGCTTCTCACCGGCGTCGCGGGTCGCGGTCGCGGTTCCGTACGACGTGCCGGTGTTGAGCGCGGGGCCGTACAGCACGGAGATCAGGCCCGAGTCGGGGTGGCCGCTGGTGTCGTCCTCGCCGGGCGAGCCGATCACCAGGTCGCCGTATCCGTCACCGTTGACATCGCCGTACGCGTTGGACGCGCCGAACTGGTCACCGGACTCGCTGCTGCCGGGGACGCCGGGGCTGTTCTGGTCGATGATCCTCCCCGCGGAGGCGACCGGGCCGTCGTCGCCGCCCGGGACGACCGTGAGCGAACCGGCGCCGCTGCCCGTCTGCGGAGTGCCCGCGACCAGGTCGGTCACGCCGTCACCGTCGAAGTCCGAGCGGGTGAGGGCGTGCGAGACGCCGGGCGAGGCGGCGAGGGTACGGATCAGCGGCAGCTTGCCGTACAGGGCGTCGCCGGGGCACAGCGTGGAGTTGGTGTCGCGATGGCCGAAGACCCGGGGCAGCGTGATCGAGTCGCCCTGCGGGACCTTGTTGCCGTCCTGGCCGAGCGGTGAACCGGACACCAGGGTCACGTTGGAGCTCGGGCTGATGCCGTACATGCCGAACTTCCAGGCGACGACCCGGGAAATGGCCTCCAGACCGGCCCGGGTCGGCTTCATCGTCATCGTGTTGCCGATGTACGAGATGCCGAGCGTGTTGGTGTTGAAGCCGACGTCGTGGGCGCCGGTCACCGGGAGGTCCATGCCGCCGCTGCGGCCCTCGAAGATCTGGCCGCAGCGGTCGACGACGAAGTTGTAGCCGATGTCGTAGTAACCGCGGGCGAAGTGCTCCTGCTGGATGGTCCGCAGCCGGGCCTTCGACTGGCTGCACGGGACGCCGTTGTCCTGGTCGACGCCGGTGTGATGGATGACGGCGGCCTTGATCTCCTGACCGTATTCGGGGGTGCCGTCGTAGTCCGTGGAGGCGCCCCACTGGGCCTGGGTGATGACCGGCGGCTTGACGACGGTCGAGGGCAGGGGAGCCGGAGCGGCCGGCGACGGGGAGGCCGTCGGGATCGGTGGGTCGGTGGGTGAGTCCGTCGGGGTCGCGGGGGCGGTGGGCGAAGAGGTGGTGCCCGCGGGTGCGGGTGCGGGTGCGTCGGTGCCTGCGTCCGACGGGGCCGGCGTGACGTCTCGCGCGGACGCGACGGGCTTCGGGGCGCCGGCCGGGTCGGTGCCGGGATCGAGGAGTTTCACGTCCATACCGGACGGGAGCGCGGAGGCGGAGCCGTCGGCGGCGACCACCCGCACCTCGACGCCGTCCGAGGGTCCGGTCCACACCGCGGAGGTGCCGCCGCGGGTCGCCGCGTCCTGGGCCTCCTTGCCGTCTGCGGAGAAGGGGTCGTCCGGCAGCGCCTGCCAGCCCGACCACTTACCGGTCCCGGCCGCCTTCGACCGTATCTGGGCCGTCCCCTTGAGCTTGGCGCCCGGGTCCGACCAGGTCAGCAGGGCGGCGCTGTACTCCTTGGTGTCCTGCTTCGGCAGCCCCTTGCGCCCGGCCCCCTGGCCGGCGAGCTCGACGGTACGCACGGCCGCGTCCCGCACCTTGTGGTCAACCGCCGTTCCGCTCCCGGCCGGACCGGCGGTCGCGTAGGCCGCCGAGCCCGCTCCGCTCAGGACGACGATGCCGACGGTCAGGAGCGCCCGTCTCCTCAGGCTCAGCGGTCTGTCCATGTGCTTCTTGCGCGTGTTCAATTCCCCACCCCATTGGTTACGTTTGTGGTCACGAGTGCCGCAAGTGTTCTTGTGAGTCTTAGAGTTCAGCGTCCGCGAGGCGCGGATCGTCACACCAAGAGGCGTCACACCAAGAACAAGAGGCGTCAAACCAAAGGCAGTTCCGGCCCGGCTGTTGGGCGTGGTGGCCCGTCACGGGAAGGCGGTCGCGGTTCATCACCCGGCCCGGCTGCCATGGGACGGATCGTACGACCGCCCTCTGACAGCCATCGGCCGGTCGGGCCGGGTCCTGGCCCACTGAGCCGCCACCCGTCCGCGCCCCCATTGGGCCGGGCGAGTCACGCGATGCGGCTCCGGGGTGTCTCCGGGGTGTCTCTGGGGTGTCTCTGGCGGGGCCCGTCAGGGCATGCGCAGGCCACCGGCCGGCAGGCCCAGTTCCGCTTCCGCGAGTGTGCGGCCAAGGTTGGCGAGGGGTGCCATGCGCCGGTCGGCGCTGGTGTTGATGTACGCGCTGGCTCCGTCCACGACGGCGAGGACGCGTACGGCGGCGGCCCACGGATCCTCGCAGCGGAACGCCTGCTCCCGCACGCCTCGCGTGATGATCTGTTCGATCCGGTGGCACCAGCGCAGCTCCTGGCTGACGACCTGGTCGCGCAGCACGGGACGGTAGCGGGACAGGTGCCGGGCGTTGATCCAGAGCTTGCTCACGTTGTCGAACTCGGTGTCCGAGATCAGGGTGAAGAAGCGCTGGAGGGTGCCCAGGGGGTCACCGCTCCCGGCCTCGGCGGCCGCCGCCTCGGGCAGCAGGCCATCCAGCTCCGCGGTGGTGGCGCTGGTGAACGCCTCGGCCACGAGTTCCTCGACCACGGGGAAGTAGTGGTGGATGAGTCCGGACTGCACTCCGAGGCCGTCGGCGATCCGCTGACGGGTGACGCACTCCAGGCCGTCTTCGAGCCCGACCTGCGCGGCAGCTGCCACGATCTCGCGCCGGCGTTCGGCCGCCGCTTTGCGGACTTGCCTCTCAGGACCCCTTGACGTCATGGCGAGGATGCTATTGGCTGTGCAGCCAAATAACAATTGGCTCTACAGCCAATAAATGGATCGCCGCTCGAACGGCTGCCGTCGTACCAGCCCGTAGCGGGGTGAGAACGGCAGGCCGGCGGCGGCCTCCACCGTGTGGGCGCCGCCGAACGCGCGCCAAGCAATGCCAGGAGACGAACGTGGACCACAACCGCGCCGATGCCGGTGATCTGGCGGAATACGGCTACGAACAGGAGCTCAGACGCACCCTGTCCGCGTGGGCCGTGTTCGCTCTCGGTTTCGCGACGATCTCCCCGGTGGTCGGCATCTACGCCGTCGCCCAGCTGGGATTCGTCTTCGCCGGCCCCACCTGGATCTGGGCGGTCGTCGTCGCCTTCCTGGGGCAGCTGCTGGTCGCCACGGTCTACGCCGAGCTCTCCTCGCAGTTCCCGATCACCGGCGGCGTCTACCAGTGGGTCCGCCGGCTGGGCGGGCCCCGGCTGGGCTGGCTGGTGGGCTGGATCTATCTCGCCTCGGCCATCGCCTCCCTGACCACCGTGGCCTACCTCGGTTCCAGCTGGCTGCACATGCTCTTCAGCGACGCGGAACTGTCACCGGTGACCCATGTGCTGCTCGGAGTGGTCTTCATCGCGGTGGCCCTGGGCATCAATCTGCTCGGCGTCAACCCGGTCAAGCACTTCCTCAACGCGGGCATCGTCGCCGAAGGCGTTGTCTCCATCGCCGTCAGCGTGTTCCTGCTGCTCTTCGCACGCCACCACGGCTTCAGCATCCTCTTCGACACCCTGGGCGCGGAGTCCGCCTCCGGCGGGTCCGTCGTGGCCGGGTTCGTGACGTGTCTGGCCGTGGCCGGCTGGGCCTTCCTCGGGTTCGACGCGACCACCCAGGTCGCCGAGGAGACCGAGCAGCCGAGGCGCAGCGTGCCCCGGGCTCTGCTGCGCTCCTACGTGTTCGTGGCGTTCACGGTGCTGCTGACCTCGATCGCGGTGACGTTCGCGCTGCGCCGTCCCGAGGACGCCGTCTCCGGGAAGACCGTGGACCCCGTCTTCGACGCGGTGACGCAGGGCCTGGGCAGCTGGAGCGGGAAGCCGTTCATCGTCGTCGTCCTGATCGCGTTCTTCGCCTGCGCCATCTCGATCCAGACCTACATCGGGCGGGCCGTCTACGCCTTCGCGCGGGACCGGCAGCTGCCCTGCTCCGCCCAGCTCGCCAAGGTCGGGGAGCGCCAGATCCCCTGGGTCTCGCTCACCGTGACGGCCGTCCTCGCCGGGCTCGGCCTCCTGCTCGGTCTCAACGGCAACGCGGCGGCCACGCTGATCTCCTTCGGTTCCGGTGGCTTCTACTTCATCTTCCTGGCGGTCGCACTCGTCGCGCTCTTCGCCCGCCTCCGCGGCCGCTGGAATCCGGCGGAGGGACAGTTCCGCCTGGGCCGGGCCGGTCTGGTGATCAACGTGTCCGCTGTGGTGTGGCTGCTGTTCGAGGCGGTCAACATCGCCTGGCCGCGCGCCGAACTCGCCCCGCCGTCGGGCAGCTGGGTCCAGGTGTGGGCCGTGGTCCTGGTCTTCTCCGCGCTGCTCGTCGTCGGACTGGTCTACGTCGCCGTCGCCAAACCCCACACCCGGCTCTCCCCCAACAAGTCGACCGAGGAAGTCAAGGCTCTCTGATGTCCGCGCACCTCTCCACCTCCATTGCCACCGACACCCCCACCACTGCGCCCGCCCCCGCCACCGCTCCCACTCCCACCACCGCTCCCGCCCTGGTCTACGACCCCGTCGCGGGACTGCACACCCGCGAGGTCTCCCACCGGCCCGCCGGACCGGGCGAGGTCGAGATCGACATCCGCGCTGCCGGGGTGTGCCACTCCGATCTGCACATCCTGACGGGGGACTGGCCCAGCGACCGCCCCCTCGTCATGGGCCACGAGGCCGCCGGCGTGGTCACGAGCACAGGTGACGGCGTCGGCGCGGTGCAGGCGGGCGACCACGTCGTCCTTTCCTGGTTCGCGCCCTGCCGCCGCTGCCGTAAGTGCCTGGCCGGGATGGCCTGGCTGTGCACCGGCACCCAGGCCGTGGCGAACACCCTGCCCGACGGCACGACACCGATCACCGATGCCCGGGGGGAAGAGGTCTGGCCCTTCCTGGGCCTCGGCGCGTTCACGAGCCGGGTCGTCGTGCCCGAATCAGCCGTGGTCAAGGTCCCCGACGAACTGCCGTTCGGCATCGGGGCCCTCCTGGGCTGCTCCATCTCCACCGGCATCGGCGCGGTCCTGAACACCGCAGGGGTGCGGGCCGGCGAGTCCGCGGTCGTCGTCGGCGCCGGAGGGGTGGGCCTGTCCGTGGTGATGGGGCTGCGCCTGGTGGGGGCCGATCCCATCATCGCCGTCGACCTCTCGCCCGAGCGGCTGGCCGCCGCCGAACGGTTCGGGGCGACCCACACGCTCGACGCCGCCACGACCGACGTGGCCGCCTGGTGCCAGGAGGAACTCGGCGGGGTCGACTACGCCTTCGAGGCCATCGGCAGCCCCAAGGTCATCGAGACCCTCCCGAGCATGCTTACCTCCGGCGGGGCGGCCGTACTGGTCGGCATGGCCGCCGACGGGGCGACGGGCGCGTTCAACCTCTTCGACCTCGCCGACCAGGGAAAGCGCATCCTCGGCTGCAATTACGGCTCCAGCGTCGGCGCGATCGACATCCCGAAGCTGGCCCGCCTCTACCTGGCCGGCCGGCTGCCGCTGGACGAGCTGATCGGCAAGGTGCGCCCCCTCCACGAAGCGGCTGCCGCCTTCGAGGACCTCAAGTCCGCCGTGGGGGCCCGCACCATTCTGGAACCGTAGGATTCCGCGACGCCGTCCTCGCGGCTCGCGGCTCGAACCGTAGGATTCCGCGACGCAGGCCCCGCGGCTCGAACGCAGGACTCCGCGACGCAGGCCCCGCGGCATACCAGCGAGCGAGGCCGACGCCGCGACCCAACCCCTGCAACCGCTCCCCGCCCCCACACTTCCTGGAGACCTGATGTACGCCGTCACCGACCCGTCCACCGGCACGACCACGCAGACCTACCCGACCGCCACCGACGCCGAGGTGACCGGGGCCGTCGACGCCGCCCACGCGGCCACCGCCTGGGGACGGAGCACCTCCGCGGCCGAGCGTGCCGCGCTGCTGCGCCGGCTCGGGGATCTGCACGCGGAGCACCGGGCCGAACTGGCGGCGGGCATCGTGCGCGAGATGGGCAAGCCGCTCGAAGAGGCGGAGGGCGAGATCGACTTCTGCGTCGACATCTACCACTACTACGCCGACCACGCCGAGGAGTTCCTCGCCGACGAGGAGCTCTCCGTCACCTCCGGCCCCGGTCGCGCCGTCATCCGGCGGGGCTCGGTGGGTGTCCTGCTCGGCATCATGCCGTGGAACTTCCCCGCCTACCAGGTAGCGAGGTTCGCCGCCCCGAACCTCGCCCTGGGCAACACCATCGTCCTCAAGCACGCCCCGCAGTGCCCTGCCACCGCGGCACTGCTGGAGCGGCTGGTGACCGAGGCGGGCTTCCCCGTCGGCGCGTACGTCAACGTGTACGCCACCAACGAGCAGATCGCCGACGTGATCGCGGACCCGCGTGTCCACGGCGTGTCCCTGACCGGATCGGAACGGGCCGGCGCCGCCGTCGCCGAGATCGCCGGGCGGCACCTGAAGAAGGTCGTCCTCGAACTCGGCGGCTCCGACCCGTTCATCGTGCTGTCCGCCGACGACCTCGACTCCGTCGTGGACGCCGCCGTGTCCGCCCGACTCGACAACACCGGCCAGGCCTGCAACGCGGCCAAGCGGTTCATCGTCACCTCCGGCGTCTACGACACGTTCGTCGAGAAGTTCACCGCCGCGCTCCTCGCCCGCCAGTCCGGAGCCCCCCTGTCCTCGGTCGCCGCGGCCGACACCCTGGAGCGCCAGGTGGCCGCCGCCGTCGCGGAGGGCGCGACGCTGCACACCGAGGGCGAACGCAGCGGCGCCCACTTCCCGGCCGGGGTCCTCACCGGCCTCACCACCGAGCACACCACCGCACGCCAGGAGCTGTTCGGCCCGGTCGCCATGGTCTTCCGGGCGGCCGACGAGGAGGACGCGCTGCGGATCGCCAACGACACCCCGTACGGCCTCGGCTCGTACGTCTTCACCACCGACCCCGCACAGGCCGCCCGCGTCGCTGACGGCATCGAGGCAGGCATGGTGTTCATCAACGGCGTCGGAGCCGAGGGCGCCGAACTGCCCTTCGGCGGCATCAAGCGCTCCGGCTTCGGCCGCGAGCTCGGCCGCCCGGGGATCGAGGAGTTCGTCAACAAGAAGCTCATCCGCACGGTCGCGTAGGCGGGGGCGAGCCCGGGGCCGTGACCCCGACCGGCAGCCCAGGCCGCAGCGCGACCAGGATGCCGGCGTCCGAGGCGGTCATGTCGGACGGCCCGACGGGTCATACCCAGGTCTGACCCCGCGGTTCAGCTCCTGGTCCGACGCCCTGCGAGGACGGGGCGGGCATGGTCGTCGACATGACGAACCCGACGACACCCATGGCCGCCCCGGCCACCACGATCGGCGCCCGACTGCGCGCCGCACTGCCTGTGGAGTGGCCGGAGGGGACCGGCTTCCCCGGGCGTTGGGCGGGCGGCACCGCCATGGTGCTCGGTCCGCTCCTGATGCTGGCCGGCGCGTTGTCGCGGGCCCGCTTCTCCTTCTTCTACCCCGATCAACTCGCGGCGTACGAGCGGCACCCCACCCTGATGGCCACCGCGTACAGTCTCTTCGCCGCGGGCAGTCTGCTGCTCTGGCCCGCCGTGGCCGTGCTGGCCGCGCGGATCGGGTCCCGCAGTGCCGGATGGGGACTGTGGGGCGGGGTGCTGGCCATGTTCGGACTGTTCGCCCGCGCCTTCCACGCGGGGGTGGACCATCTGGCCTTTCAGCTGGTGCGTTCCCAGGGAGTCGGGCCCGCCACCGAAGCGGTCTCCGCCGGCTACGGCGCCTTTCATGTCTTCGCCACGCTGAACCTCGCCATTCTCGCCGGGTGGACGGTCCTTGCCCTGGGCGCCTGGCGCACCCGGGTGCTCGGCCCGGTCCGCGCCGCCGCACTGGCCCTCACCTCGGCACTGCCCCTCGGGGTGCTGAAGGGAACCACCCCCGTGTCGCTGGTGGCCCTGACCGGACTGTGCGCGGCACTGGTGCCGCTGGGCGTGGCGCTGCTGCGTGAAGCGCCCCGTCCCAGCTGGGCGGCGGTGCTGCGCTGGGTGCCGCTGACCCTGGTGACGCTCGGGCTGATGGTGCTGCTGGGACAGGCCGGCTGAGTGGACGCGTACAGATACGGTCGGGTCATGAAGCCCAAGGGGCGGCGCACTCTCTACGCCCTCGACCTCAGCGCGGCCCTGGCCCTGACCACCGTGTACGTCGGCTTCGCCGGGCTGACCGCAGACGACGGCCAGCCCGCCTACACCGGACCGGTCTGGCTGGGCTGTTTGATCGCCGCCGCGGTCGGCCTGCCGATCGCCGTACGCCGCCGTTGGCCGCTCGCGGTTCTGGCCGCAGTGCTGGCCGCCCTGGCCGCGGCATCGCTGCTCGACATCACCCGTGAGCCCTACGTCGCCGCCGGGCTTGCGGCCTACCTCGTCGGACTGGCCGAGCCCGCCCGCAGCTCCGTGCTCGCGCTCGCGGTGACGCTGCCGGTGGCGTGCGGTGCCGTCTACCTCGGCGAGGCGGTGGTGACTCCCGCCGAGGACTGGCGGGGCGCCGGCGGGGTGGCCGGGCTCGTGCTCCTGGTGATCGGCGGGGCCTGGGGCGCGGGGTTCACCGTGCGCGGCCACCGGTCCGAGGCTGCCCGGGAGCAGCGGCGCCGGTCGGAACACGCCCTGGACGAGGAGCGTCTGCGGATCGCCCGTGAGCTGCACGACATCGTCTCGCACAACCTGAGCCTGATCGCAGTCAAGGCGGGTGTCGCCGGGCATGTGGCGGAGGCCGACCCACGGGAGGCGCGGGCCGCCCTCAAGGTCATAGAGGAGACAAGTCGCCGCGCGCTGGCCGAGATGCGGCGCACGCTCGGTGTGCTGCGTATCGAGGGCGCGCCTCTGGGACCCGTACCGGATCTCGACGACCTCGGCTCGCTCGCCGCACAGGCGCACCGGGCCGGGGTGGACGTCGACCTGACGGTGCACGCCACAAAGGGCCTGTCCGAGGGGATGCGGCTGACCACCTACCGGATCGTCCAGGAGGCCCTCACCAACGCGGTCCGGCACGCTGCCCCGACCCGCTGCCAGGTCACGGTCGAGGCGGACGCGCGAGAGATCCGCATCGACATCGCGGACGAGGGGCCACCGTCCGCACGTGAGCAGGCCGACCGCGAACTGTCGGGCGGACATGGGCTCTTGGGGATGCGGGAGCGGGCGATGATGTACGGCGGAAGCTGCGAGGCGGGGCCCCGGCCGGAAGGCGGCTTCGCCGTCTCCGTCCGCCTGCCGGCCGAAGGGAACCGATGACGATGAGCGACGTGACCCCGGTCCGGGTACTGATCGTCGACGACCAGGCGATGGTGCGCGGCAGCTTCCGGGTCCTCGTCGACCACACGCCCGGTATGACGGCCGTGGGCGAGGCCGCGAACGGAGCGGAGGCCGTCGAACTCGCCCGCCGCGAGAGGCCGGACGTCGTGCTGATGGACGTACGCATGCCGGGCCTCGACGGCATCGAGGCGACCCGGCAGATCTGCTCGGACCCGGCCCTGTCCGGCGTCCGCGTCCTCATCCTCACCACCTTCGACCTGGACGAGTACGTCTACGCCGCCCTGCGCGCCGGTGCCGCGGGATTCCTGCTCAAGGACACCCCGCCGACCGAGGTCCTCACCGCCATCGGAGTCGTCGCCGCGGGCGAGGCACTGCTCGCCCCCTCGGTGACCCGTCGCCTGATCGCGGAGTTCGCCCGCCGCCCCGAACCCGCGCGCCCGCCCAGCCGCTCCCTGGACGGGACCACCGACCGGGAGTTGGAGGTGCTCGGTCTGATCGCGCGGGGGCTGTCCAACACGGAGATCGCAGAGCAACTCCATCTGAGCCTCGCCACGGTCAAGACCCATATCGGGCGGCTGCTCGCCAAGCTGAGTTCGCGCGACCGCGCCCAGCTCGTGATCGTCGCCTACGAGACCGGGCTGGTGGGCGACCGCAGGCGCGGGGTGTGAGATTCACCGGACGGGCGACGGGCCTGAGCGAACCGAAGGCCCTGCCGCCCGCTGGACGACAGACCTTCGAGCCCTGTTGCCGTATTGCGCTGTCATCGCAGCGCTGCAATGACGGCGCCGACTCCGGCGAGCAGGGTGCCGATGCCGGTGAGAACGGCGGTCCACGAGGCGGTGCCGCTGATTCCCTCTCCGTTGGGCTCAGAGGGGGGAGGGATGTCACTCATGCCGTTCCTTCCTTGCCTACCTCTACGCGAGGCGTGGTGTGGCCCCGTCCTGGTCCGGCGAGACGAAAGGGGCGGGGCCCTTTTATGGCCACGGAACGTATCAGCGGCTGACCTGCGCACGAAGCGCTGGAAGCGTTATTCAGCTGTCTGCTGTGCCCACAAGTCGGGCCATTTCGGTTTGCGATCGATCTTGACGCTCAGTCGTCTGACCTGGCGTTCTCTGGACGCGGCATATGCCGCGGCATGAGCAGGGCTCCTCGGCCCACGCGCATGACCCTTGGGGGCACGCGCATGGGCTCCCCCCGACGCGCACACGCCTCCTGGTGAGCACTGGCTAAAAGGGGTAATCAGGGCAGTGATCCCAAGAGTGTTTGACTCAATACCTATGGCAGGACGTTCGCACCCACCACCTCTACCCACCACAGTACGAACGACCTTGACGCCCTGGGCCGCGACCGCTCGGCTCTGCCTGGGTCGAAGGTGGTCGGGCCCGTTGGTCCGGACGGGCCTGCCCGGCCGGGTACAGCCTCCAGCCACCGCCCGGCGACCCGGATGCGCGCTGGTCTGCCGGCGCGACGGAGCAACGACGCACCGGAACCGACGATGTCCCCGGCTGCGTACGCGCTGCTCGACCGGCGCCGCCACTGAACCACCACGCCCCCTGCTCCCGGCTACGGCCGAGGCAGGGGGCGCTTTCGTGTGTCGTCAACCGCGTCAAGGGCGAGGTGCCACGGATAGGGGACGCGGTCGCCCGACTGATTCGGCTCGAACCCACCGGGCCCGTACAGCACCGTGACCCCCATCCCTCGGAGCTCGGCCACGCTCCGGTCCAGCGCACGATGCTGGGCGTATGCGGAGTTCACACAGGGCATCGTGACGAGCGGGATCCCTTTCCCGATCGCTTCGGCCGCGAAGCCCACGACGAAGCTCGACGTGAGCCCCAGGGCCCACGAGTTCAGGCTGTTGAATGTGGCTGGTGCGAACAGGACCACGTCTGCGTGAGGCCACGCGTCCAACACTGCCGGCGCTTTGTACTCGGAGCGCACCGGATGCCCAGTCAGTTGCTCCAGCTGTTCCACCTGCGGAGCCAGCCAGCGGGCGGCCGACGGAGTGAGGCCCAGGCACACGTCGTAGCCGCGTGCCTGCACGTCCTCGATCACCGGCGCGATCTCAAGGACGGGCGGGGCGGCGGAGCCGAGCAGGTAGAGAGTCGTCATGCCACCATCCCACCCGCCGAGCCCCGGGCACGCAACCGCCCCCGAAACGGATGGAATCGGGGCGATGCAGGGTCCAGCGCGCGGGCGCGCGGGTACCGTTCCAGATGGCGAGTCAGGAACGGAGGCCGGTATGCCCACACTGGACGATGACCGCACGGGTGCCCGCATCAGAGAGCAGCGGAAACTCGCACACCTCAGCCAGCGAGAGCTGGCCGCGCGCCTCCCCTACTCCTACAGCCTGCTCAATCAGGTGGAGTGCGGAGCCCGCCCGGCCACGGACGCCTTCGTGGCCGCAGTCGCGGCAGCGCTCGGCATCGACATCGCCCACCTTCAGGGACCAACCCACGTGACGGACATGCAGCAGGGCCGCCTCACCGCCCTGATGAGCCCCATCCGCCAGGTCCTCGACCTGTACGACCTCGATCACGAGCCTTCAACCGGCATGCTGGTCACTGAGCTTGTGGCCGACGCTGACCGAATCTGCCAACAGGTCCGGGCCACGCGCCTCCGGGCGGCCGCGCGAGATCTCCCCGCAGTCATCTCCGGCCTGACGCAAGCAGCCCGCGCGGCTCCGAACATCACAACGTGGCGGGCCCTTGCCTCCACGTACCGGACCGCCCACGACATCGCCCTGAAGGTCGGATACCCCGACCTTGCGATCGTCGCCCTGGACCGGATGGGCTGGGCGGCAGAGCGCGCCTCGGATCCCTGTCTCGCTGCGATCCGCCAGTACAAGCGGGCGCTTGGCCACGCCGAGTCCGCGCAGGATCTCGGGAGGCGTCTCGTCCAGGCCGGCCATGCACTCGTCGTCGGCGAGTCGTCGCGGGAGGCTCTGGCGGTGGCCGGACAACTGCACCTCGGCGCGTCAGCTGTGGCGGCCCGAGCTGGGGACAGCAGCGCGGTGGAACAGCACATCGCTGCGGCGCGGGAGCTGGCGGGCCGCGTCGGCGGCGAGGCACGTGAGGTGCACTGGCTGTCGTTCGGCCAGATGAACGTATCCCTGCACGAGATGGGCGCCGCAATCACCATGCGGCAGTACGACGACGCGCTACGACAGGCGCGCACGATGAAACTGCCGACGGCAACGCTGACGTCCAGGCGCGCCCGGTTCCTCATCGACCGCGCGACTGTCGAGATGGAGACCGGACACACGGACGCCGCCCTGCGCCACCTCGTCGAGGCGCGTCGGGCAGCACCGGAGCAGACCCGCTACCACCCCCGCACCCGCGAGACCGTGACGGGCCTGCTCCACTCAGCCCGCCGCACCCCAGACAGCCTCGGCCACATGGCCGCCTGGATCGGGATGTAGGTCCGCTCACGTGCTCACAGATCTGTGAGCGTTGAGCACTCTTTCGCCCTGCACGCTCGTTGCACCAAGCCGCCGACGAGCCGGGGACGCTATGACCATGAAGGCCTTACCACCAGCCAGCATGTTGACGGAGCAGCAACAGCGGGGGTGGCGCTGTGTCTGGTGCGACTACCCTCTCGCGGCCGGGCTGGACGTAGACCTGGGCGAGCAGCGTGCACGGCCGGCCGACGGAGCTGCGTACTCCTGGTTCCCCCGGGCCTGCGCGGACACGGAGACGTGCTCGACCCGGACCGCGGAGGCCCGACGATGACCCGGTCGATCATGCGGTTCGTGGACTGGACGATCGGCGCTCCCCGCGGCGAGGCGCCGAAAACCACCATCGTGGTCCGCTGCCTAGCCCCCAGATGTGCCGAGGCGTCCGAGCCGAGCGCCTCGCACATCGACCCGGACCTGTGGGCACTGAAGCACGCGGGCCGGACCCATCACACCGAGCACGAAGAGGTCGCCCGCTGCCGCCTCGTCGCCACCCCGAAGGAGGCCCGGTGATCTGCGACCGCTGCGACCAGCTGATACGGCCGGACGAGGCCGAGCACATCTACATCGACGCAGCCTCTGGCGCCGGGACCACGGTCTGCGTTCACAGGGTGCTGTGCGCCAAGTCGCGGGCTCACCCCCATTCGTATCCGCAGCGCCCGTCCCGCTGATCTCCCGCTCGTACCCGAGGCCGACGGCGGCCGGGGTGCGGGCGGGCCTACACCCACCACGAGATCGCGCAGCAAACGTGCCGGGCATGCAAGGGCGCCACCCTCGCCCCCGGCACACGGCGGGCCCTCGCTTAGGCGGGGGCCGCCACCTTTCGTTTTGGGCTCCACTGCGAAGACGCGTAGATCCACTGGGGAGTTTTTGGGGAGCCAGGTCACGCGCTCAGTGCGTGGCAGTACGTCTGAGACCGTTCAAGGAACGGGAGCTCACGAAGAAGGGCCAGGTCGGGCATCTGCCCTGGCCTGGCCCTTTCCCAGATATGTGCTGGTGGAGACTGTGCCCCCGGCAGGATTCGAACCTGCGACACCCGCTTTAGGAGTTCGGCCGGAGGCGGTTGAGCACTCTGGCGGGACCGGCCGCGGCTGCCGTCCAAGGTTCTCCGGAGCTGCCGGTGTACACCGACGTTGATGTCGGCAGTGGATGTCAGCTCAGGGGTTCGGCATCTGCTCGTCGGCCGCCCTACGGGGGCGCGTCAACGTCGTCGCGGCGCGCCTGTCGTTTGCATGCTTCTGCTCTATTGAGGCTCGCAGATCCTCAGGGGTCGGCCATGGCGCACGCCGGTGGATCATGCGGTGACAGTTGGCGCAGATGAGGGCGAGATCGCTGAGCTTGGTGCGGCCTTCTCCTGCGATGTGAAGCGGAAGCACGTGGTGGCACTCGATGTACCCGGCACCGCGGTCCCCGTAGACCTTCTCGAAGTCAAAGCCGCACGCCTCGCAAGCGAGCTGCCCGCCACGCTGGAGGACAGAAGCGATCTTCTTCTTGCGCAGGCTCTTGTTCCGTTCACGCGCCCGGTGTCGCCGCATGAGCAGTCGCCCCTCCGGCGCGCTGAAGTCGTCGTCGAACTCCTCGTCCTCAGTCGGTGCGAAGGACTGCAATTCGCCGGTCGCGATGCCCTGACGGATAAGCCGCGCGGCCTCGGTCATCTCCTGGGGCCGGGCAAGGAACTCGTGCAACACAGCGACATCCAGCGCGCCGCCGTTTGTGGGCTTCCCCCGGTAGTCCGGGTGGCGAGTGGCGATGTCGAACGTCTTGCGCGCGACGCCGTTGGAGTTGCGGAACTTCTCGTTGCGGTCCGCCTCCGCGTGGATGGGAAGCAACTGGAGGAGGGCAGACAGCTCCACCACCCGGCCGTCCTCCGCGTCCAGCCCCTTCCAACCGTTCTCCATCACTAGGTGGCAGGCAAGGATGATCTCGTCGCGAGCCCAGTCCGGGTTCTTGATGGCCTTGACCTGGAAGCCAACCCGCTTGAGCCACGCCGCGGCATGATCCTTGCCGCCGCTGAACTCGTCCCGCGTGAGGGCCCGCCCCTGATCCCACTTGTGGGCCACCCCGGCAACGGCCTTGGAGTCGTACTCCTGGCCCTCATGAACCAGGACGTACGACCGCGCCTCCCCGAAGCCGTACTTCGCCAGGAAGGCTTCACGCCCCAATTGGTCATGCTCCGCCAGGACCTTGAGCACGGACTCTCGCGTGATCGCTCCTCTTCGCATAGGAGGATCGTAGGGCCGGGCACTGACAACACCCTCGGCGTCCGACAGGTGCATCGTCGTGGCGTACGGCATCTTCGTCTGGAAGCGACAGCATGGCGCACCGCGCCACGATCAAGGGCCTTTGCAGCCGCCGAGCCGACCACGAACCCCTGCTCGATCAGTAGCCGAAGAAGTGAGACGTTCCTTCTCCGACGTGCGGTTACACCTCCGATCAGTGCCATGACCTGCGGTTGACCGGTCAGTGGTTGTGAACAGTGGTCATCGTTTAGCGCCTTCACACGGCCCCGAGACGGCCCAGAGAGGTACCTCTCGTAGCACTGCCGGTGCCTTCACCGCCAGTTAGACACATGCTGTCAGTGTTGACCGGTAGGCTTCAGCCTCCAACGAATGCACCGTGGGTGGTATATGCGAAAGTATGGCGTTGAGATCGGCCTTAGCATCGTCGTTTCGCCAATGATTATGGGCCGTCAGCGTGATCTCGAAAAATCCGACGTCCCCAGAGATCCACCTTGCCACATTTATATCGTCACCCAAGCTCCTCGGGTATCGATCCTGCCTGATGATGTAACAATCGAGGATGGGGTGATCTCCGGTAGAGCGCGGCGGCAGATTGAAAGTGACTACGAGTATTTCGATTTCCAGATGTCCTATCAACTCAGCAACGGGGTTGAAGAGCTGTCCTGGATCTCCGAATACCCATACGAAGACTTCTCGCTGGCAGCTAGTGATAGTGGGGAAGTGCTGGTCTCTGGAAGTGCATCGATACTGGTTTCGCAGCTAGATACTGACGCCTCCTGGCGTGTCCAGGACGTTCTCTACGTCGGGCAGGCCTTCGGTAGTTCGGGAGAAAGACAGGCGTTCGACAGACTACGGAAGCATGACACTCTCCAGAGGATCTACTCCGAGCAGAGGCCGGATCGGGAGATTTGGTTGTCGCTCTGCGCCATCACCGATGTTGCGACCCTCTCAACAATGCACCCCACCGACGCAGGAAGTGTTACCGACGAGGAGGATAAAGATCACGCTCTCAGGGTCTATCAGCGCGTCATACAGAACGAGCATTTCAATGGCCATGAGGGTGTCGCACTGGCAGAAGCCGGTCTTATTCGATACTTCCAGCCTAAGTACAACAAAATCTTCCGAGACAATTTTCCTGACCCGAAACACGTTTCGCTATCTGAGTGCCTGGACCTTGAACTGAATACGATCGTCATCGAGCTTCACGGAATAAATATTCAGACCTCGTACAAATCGCCCACGGTTGAAGCCGGTGAGCTGCATTTCCCCCAGTACCCGCTGTTCGAGGCGGAGGGGAGAACTTCGCTATTCGATTTCTGGAGCGAGTTCAATGGTCATGCCTCAAAGGGTGATCCGGATAGGGCTTGATGCGCGTCGGGTCAACGGTACGCACTATCGCCAACCCACCACTCGCCCCGGCTCCCATCCCGTCCGCCTTCGACCCACACGTCGTGGAGCGGTCGTGGTTCAGGGCGTCAAGGTGGAGCGCGCCACTGTACGAACGACCTTGACGCCCTGGGCCGCGACTGCTCGGCTCCGCCTGGGTCGAAGGTGGTCGGGATGGGAGCCCCACGACGCTCACCACGAATCCGCCGGCACTCGCGAACGGCGCCCCTCCCATCCCGGAGTCTGAGCGCCCCCGCCGGAGGCATGTCCTTGAGCCGCGGGCTTGGTTCTCGCCTCATGCCCCTCGGGCCTATCCACTGCGGGCGCGCGTCGGCGGCGGCAGCGCCGAGCGGGCCGAAGGCAGGAGCGCGGGCGCAGCCAGAGCCGGGAAGCGCGCCCGGCGGAGCGGAGCGCAGCCGGGTGCCTTGATGAGGTAGAGAAACCTGTAACAGCTCAGCTGCCAATGGGCTTGGGGCTAGGCGTCTGGTCCTCGAACCCGTGCTGGGCGGGGGAAGCGGGACGCTGGGCAATCCAGCCTGAGACGCGTGGGCCGCCGTTGATGGCGCCGCCTCCCCGGACAGTCCGAACGTGCTCGAAGCCATGGCGCAGGTAGTAGCGCTGAAGTGCAGCGTTGTTGGTCCACGCGTCAAGGCGGAGCCACATGGCTGACGATTGGTAGGCGCGATCTCCCGCCCAATCGAGGAGCCTGCCTCCAAGATCCTTTCCCGCGTAGTTGCGAGACACCGTCAGCTTGTTGACGAAGATGGACGCCTCCCCCAACTCCTCGGGCGTCCACAACCCTTCTTCCGCCTCGGGCGTGAGAGTGATGGTCCCAGCGGTCCGGCTGCCGTCGCGAAGCATGAAGACGGTGCCAGCCTCGATGGTCAACAACAGGCGATCGGCAGGGTATGGCCGGCTCCACTGGTCGCTGCCAAGTTCGCTGATCCAGGATGCGGCTTCTTCCCGGAACGCCAGAAGCTGGTCCAGGTCGCCCGGTACTGCGGTTGTGATCTTCACTGGGTGTCGTTCTCGCTTCGGGCGGACAGGTCGCCGATCTCGTAGTTCATCCGGTTCAGGTCGCCGCGGAACGTCGTGATCGTGCAGCGAATGGGGCGCTCGGGGGAGTAGCCGGTTCGGGTCCAGAGCAGGACCGGGACACCCGCTCCTATGTCCAGAAGCCGGGCCTCCTCTGGCGTAGGCATCCGGGTGGCGACTTCGTCGGCGTATCCGACCTGCTCGATGCCGTGGCTCGTGAGGTAGCGGGTCGTTCCCTCGGCGATATCCCCCGGTTCAGTCAGGCGGGGAGCCGTCTCTACCAACCAATCGGGGTAGTGAGTGGCCTGGGTGGACCATGGGACATCGTCAACGAACCGATGGCAGAACCTGAGGACGGCTCGGGATCCGGTGTCGACCCTCAGGCGCTGGGCCACGTACTCGGGGGCGGTGGTGAGCTCGACACGAAAGGTCTGGTGCGGCCTGCGGCCGGCGTTCGTCACGTCCGTCGAATAGGCGTCGCCCGTCTGCGGGAAGGTCAGGTTCTCGAATCGGGAGGCGTTGAGCTCGAATACCTCATGCTTACGAACCTCGTAGCCAAGTCCCTGGCTTGACGTGATCAAGCCCTCGCTGACCAGCAGGCTTAGGCCCGATCGGACAGTGTTTCTGGACGCTTCGAACCGTGTCGAAAGTTCGCTCTCTGAGGGGAGACGCGCGCCGGGTCCGTAGGCGCCGCTGTCGATCTCGCGACGCAATGCGTCGGCCACCTGTCGGTACTTCGGCTGCTTGCTCATGGCCCCATCATGACGCACTCGGTCAACTTGTTGGTACATGTGCGGCCGAAGTGCTTGACGCCCCAACCTCGGTGATGCAATCTCTAGGTATCAGCTTGTACCAACAAGTTGAGCAAGTGGTCCAAGAGGCTTGGGCTGTATGACCGAGGAGACTGCTATGCCGTCGTTCAAGATCGATGTTTCGACCGCTGTCGTGTTCGTTGCGACGCCTCCGACTCCGAAGCTCGTGAGCAAGCAGACCGGCGAGATCGCGATGGACCGGGAGACCGGTGCCCCGCTGGCCACGGTGGGCCTGCTGATCTCGGACGACGGGGAGGGCAACCTCTACCAGGTGACCGTCCCGAGCACGGGTGTCCCCGAGAGCCTGACCCCGGGAACGCCGGTCACGGTGATCGGCCTCAAGGCCCGGGACTGGGAGAACACCTTCAACGGGCAGACCCGGCACGGGATCAGCTTCCGCGCGGTGGCCATCACGGCGGGTGCCTGATCATGCCGGACCTGTCCATGATGATCGAGACGGCCGGGGCCTTATCGGCTGCCGGCGGCCTCGGATACGCAAAGGCTCGCGCACCTCGCGTGTTCTGGTCGCTGGTGGGTCTGCCGATCGCCCGGGTCCGGTTCGCGGCCACGTACCGCTCGACGATGGATGTGTGCGGGCTGACGGTTCAGCCGTCCCGCCTGCGGGCGTTCATGGTCCGCAACGTGGGGCGCCGGCAGGATGTGCAGCCGGTTCCGCCGAGTGTGCGCCGGGTTCGTGGTTCCTCGACCGGGATGCGGGCAACGCTGCGTCTCCCGGCCGGCCTGGAGCCTGCGGATGTGGCTGTGGCCTCGGAGCGGTTGCGGCACGCCTGGGGTGTCCACTCCGTCCACGTGGTGGAGGTCAGGCCCGGCTTCGTCGAACTCCGCATGACCGGGTACGACGTGCTGCGCCGGGTGAAGATGCCGCGCCGACTGCCCCGCAAGCTGACGGGATCGCTGGTGGTGCCGGTGGCGTTGCGGGAGGACGGAACGGCGTTCGTTCGGGACTACAAGAAGATCCCGCACGGCCTGATCCTGGGTGCGAATCAGTCGGGCAAGTCGATGTATCAGCGCAACCTGATCACGAGACTGGCGAAGCTGCCGGTGGGCCTGGTCGGGATCGACTGCAAGCGCGGTGTCGAACAGCGCGGCTACGCACCCCGCCTCTCCGCCCTGGCCACCACCCCGGATGAAGCCTCCAGCCTCCTGGAAGTCCTCGTCCGCGAGATGGAAGAGCGCTTCGACACCCTCAGCGCCCACGGGGTCTCCGACCTGTGGGACCTGCCCGTCAAGGTGCGACCGGTGCCGCTTGTGGTCCTGGTGGATGAGGTCGCGGAACTGTTCCTGGCCGCGGCGAAAAAGGATGAGGAACGCCGGGACCGGATGGTGATGCATCTGGTGCGGCTCGCGCAGATGGCCCGCGCGGTCGGCATCTATCTGGAGATCTGCGGGCAGCGCTTCGGCTCCGAGCTCGGCAAGGGCGCCACCATGCTCCGCGCCCAGCTCACCGGCCGTGTGGTGCACCGCGTCAACGACAAACAGACCGCCGACATGGGCCTGGGCGATATCGCCCCGGACGCGGTCTTCGCCGTGACCACGATTGCCCCGGACCGTCCCGGTGTGGCGGTGGCCGGCGACTCCTCCGGCGGCTGGTCGCGTATCCGCACCCCCGAACTGAGCGCCGCCGACGCCGTGGCGATCTGCCGCGAGTACGCACACATGACCCCGGACATCGAGGTGCTGGCCCCGTTCCGCCCGGTCGTCCTCACCACCCCGGCCCCGGCTGCGCCGCTGGTCAAGCCGGTCCCGGTCACCGAGTAACACCCCCTGCTTCCCGGTTGGCGTGACCGTCTCGCGCCTGGTCCCTACCCCGCCCATGCCCGGAACCGGAAGGAACCACCGCCATGGCCACCACGAAACGGACCACCACCAAGCCCCCGCCCGCGGCCGAGACCGACGACTGCAAGCCCTGTGGGGGGACCGGAAACGTCCCGACCACAGTCCGCGTCGGTCGCAAGCGTCGCCCGGTCGGCCAGCAGGACGGGCTCTGCCTCAACTGCCTCGGCACCGGTACCGACCCGGACGCCTGACCCCTTCGCCCCGGGTACTGGGCGGTGACCACCACATCCCGCCCGGCCCCGGCACCAAACCAGATTGGAGGTGAACCCCGATGTCCCGCACCATCCGCCCGGACGCCGTACTGATCCAGGCTGTCATCGCCGGCGCCCTGTCCTTCTCGCATCTGCATGACCTGGCCGAAGCTGCCGGGCAAGACGGCTGGAAGGCCTGGGCCTACCCGATCAGCGTCGATCTGCTGCTCGTCGCCGCCTGGCGCCGGATGCGCACGACCGCTGACACCGGCCCGGCCTGGGTCTGGTTCGTCATCGCCCTCACCGCATCCCTGGGCGCGAACATCGCGACCGCCGGAATGCTCAACCTGGGTGACGTGCCGCCGTGGCTGCGCATCCTCGTCGCGGGCTGGCCTGCTCTGGCCTTCCTCGGCGGAACACTCCTCGCCCATGCCCCCGCCGCGGCACCGGCCGAGCCCGAACAGGTTCCGGTCGCTGCACCGTTGACTGCTCCGGAGCCTGAGCCGGTCCCGGACGTCACGGTCGAGCGGGTTGCCGACCCGGCCCCCGAACTGCCGCTCGCCCCGGCCCCGGTACCCAATCCGGCCCCGGCTCCCTCGGCTGTCCCGGCGGTATCGGTTCCTCCGGCGCTGCTGGATCACGCTCGGAAGGTTGCTGACACCCACCACGCCACGACCGGGACCCGGATCGATACCGCGACCTTGCGCGCCCGGCTTGGTGTTCCCGCACCGCTGGCCGCCGCGATCACCGCCCAACTCGCCTGATCAGAAAGGAACTCAGCTCATGGCCTTGTTCAACTTCAACCGTCCCGCGGACTACATCGACGCCGCTCGGGAGATGGCCGACTCCGGCCGCCCCACGCTCGCCCGGCTCCTTGCCGAGGAGGCTGCCGACCGGACCACCGACCCGACCGAAGCGGCCCGCATCCGCGCCGAGTTCCCCGGCAACAGCCTCCGTCAGGAGGGCTGATCATGCCGCGCCCGAACCGCTTCACCGACGTGATCCGTATCGGCCCCGTCCAGGTCGGCACGCATTACGACGGCCGCGGCCGCACCAAGCACACCACCGCGTGCACCGCCCCCGGCTGCAACTTCTCCGCCGATTACCACGGCCGGGCCGCCGCCGAACTCGCCGCCCGTACCCACCGCTGCAACCCCTGACAGGAGGCTCACCCGTGTTCACCCCGAAATACCCGGCACCCGACACCGCACCCACCCCGGACACCTCCCTCGTCCGCCCGCTCACCGGCCTCATCCACCCGCCGGCCTGCACCTGCCACCACACCCCCGCCGCCCCCGCTGCGGCCCCGGCACCGGCGCCTGCTCCGGCCGCCAGGTCCGCGGTGCAGCTCACCCCCGGAACCCTCGTCGTCGCCATCGCCGGCGGAACCGCCGTGGTCCTGGTCGTGGGCGCGGTCCTGGTCTCCATGCTCCTCGCGACCGCCATCACCGCCGTATCCGTCGCCGTCTGCACCGTCGTCCTGCGCTCGCTCCTCAACAGCCAGCACAAGGGCCGGTGAACGTCGTGGAGCTGCCCGTCATCGCCGCAGCATTACCCGCCTTCGGCTGGGCCCTGCACAGCAGCCTGCTCACCCGCCGCCTCTCCACCGCTCGGCGCGACCCGCTGACCGGCCTGCACACCCGGGCCGGCTGGACGACGCGCGCCGAACGCATCGCCACCCGCTCGCCCCGGGCTATGGCCCTGCTCGTGGACCTGGACGACTTCAAGGCCATCAACGACACCCACGGCCACCCGGCCGGCGACACGGTTATCACGGCCACCGCCGCTCGACTGGCCGCATGGGTGTCCGGGCACGGCATCGCAGCCCGGCTCGGGGGCGACGAATTCGCCGCCATCATCACCGACCCGGCCCACACCCCCGGCGCCACCGCTCTGCACGAAGCCCTGCACCAACCGGTCAACCACCGCGGGCGACTGATCCCCGTCGCCGCCTCGGTCGGCATCTGCCACCTGGCCGACTTGCCCGCACACACCCTCACCGACGCACTGTCCGCCGCCGACACCGCCATGTACGCGGTCAAGGGCCGCAGCCGACGCACCAACACCCCGCGCCCTTGACAGCCCCCGGGGCGGCCTCGGTCGCCAAACTTCCGCCGCCCCGGGCGCCTCAACACCTTCCAGATCACGCAGACCCGAAAGGGAGATCCCATCATGCACCAGCACACCCTGCCCCGGCCGATCTGCGGCCACTGCGACGGCTTCCCCACCGTCGCCATCACCACCGGCCAGACCACCCCG